>NZ_JBQFUM010000001.1:0-1509137 GCF_056539185.1 Ruegeria sp. BC6 | reverse complement strand
CATAACAACCTCAAGTGATTTCATCATTTCTTCGCAACGAAACAAAGGCCAACACGCCGAATACCAATTCGGCCACAAGATAGAACAATAGAACGAACCCAGGCATACCATCCAATATGATGCTCAGCGCGCGCCCGGTGGCTAGGCCCACCATAAACAGAAAAAGCACCCACAGCGCGGGGCGCTGCAACTCCGGTTTTCCTGCTGCGATCAGCCAAAAAACGGCATTTGCCAGATAAAGCCCCATTATGGCTCGGAAAACATGCGCTTGGTTCGTTCCTTCCACTGGGAAGCCAAGCAAATATGTCACTGTGACAGACGGTACGAGACCGTAAGATAGTGCAATCGGCACGAGGCCAAGTGCTGCAAGGAGCAACAACAGACGATCACTCATAATGTTCAGCCTTTAATTCAAGTGAGTAACACATGGGTTCAAAAAACGCGCACTCGTCGCTGCTTCACTAGAGTTTGCTAGCAATTTCTTGGCTCTGAACGCAACGCTCCAAAGGCGCAATTCAATGCACAAAAGCATAAGTTATTAACTTCCGCATTGTCCGCATTGCGGTCGTTTGCTGCAACTTGCTTGAACGTCTATTTTGCGGACGAAACGGACATTGGAAGAATGCTCTCGCGACCCACAAGTTAACTATAGTCGGAGTTCATCTTGCGATAGTCAGAGGGCGTCAGTCCCGTCACCTTCCTAAATGCGCGGCTAAAGTTGTTTGCGGTTTCATATCCTAGCATGGAGGAGATACTGGAGACTGTCTCGCGCGTATCTGTGAGGAGTTCCTCGGCCCTTGCTACCCTGACATCGTTGACGATTTCGCGAAAACGGACCCCTTCGCTTGCTAACTTCCGTTGTAGTGTGCGAACGCCAAGATCGAGCGAACGCGCGGTGGCATCAATCGACATTTCCTCCCGATGGAGTTGTTGCCAAACCACCTCTTCGACTTGTCCTCGAAGTGTTTGGGGCGGGCCGCCCAATCGTTCGCGAGAAATATCTCCGACGGTTGTCGAGCCGCCGGTGAGTTTTTTGGGTGAGGCTTCGGCTCGCAAAGCCGATGCATCAAACTCAACTCCAAGCCGGGAGGCGTTCCAGACTACAGGACAAGCGTAGGTGTCTTCTGCCTCTACAAATCCAGGAACCTTCGGGAAGTCCAAGAGCACGGCCCATGGCTTCCAGTCGTTTCCTAAATACGCACGGAATATGCTCAGAAAAACCCCAACGGCCGAGAAACCGATGTCTGGATACGCGAAATGCGAGCGAAGCCCAAAACGATAACAGTAGCGCGCGCTTGTGCCCGAAGTTTCAAGCCACGCGCGATCCGTGGACGAATGAAATGGCATGACGGCAGAAGCTCGTATTAGCGCTGCCCCCAGCGTTGGAGCAGAAAGAACGTAACTCCCCCAGGCGCCGTAGTCCGCGACGGTGAGATACGGTGACCACAACAATCCGATGTTTTGTTGTCCCGTGGATCGTGCGGCTTCGTGCACAAAGGTCGCCAAGGCATGCTCCGAGATGTAACCGCCTCTTTCCTCAATGAAGTGAACAGGAAGATCGGCAGAGTCAAAAGCACGCAACAGGCGTCTTTCCCCAGCGGCCTCAAGCACAAACTGGGGCATCGCGCCCAAGGCCTTGGCCGAAATCATCGGTGGTAGGTTCAATCCGCCAACCCGCTTGTTTGCCCGCGTGTCGTGAAATGATACGCAACGGCTGGTCGGATGTGCAAGCTTTCCACAAACAGCAGGGAGCATTGCGCCATGAAGATACTTGGGCCATCACACAGCGGTTTGTCGACGCATCTTTTTGGCGTGGCGCTTTTTGTGGGTATTTCTTCCTCGCCAGTTCTTTCCCAGTCTTTCAACGACACGGGTGACATCCTTGCACGATCAGCCGAAGTCGAGGACATCGAGTACAAGATCATGGTGCAGCGCGCCACTCAGACTGCAATCTGGGGAATGCCCGCCGCTGGTATGATCGATTTTCTGAAGGGCATTCGCCGCGACCTCGGTGGCGACTACAACGACATCATTTATCTCAACAAGCCGTTCGACTCCAAACATGGGTTTCTTACGGCCAACGATGTTACGGCCTATGCTTGGGCTTCAATGACCTCGGAACCCGGTCCCCTTGTCATTGAAGTGCCTGCTGCCACCGACAAGGTGAACTACTTCGGTACAATCGTAAATGCTTGGGATGTTCCTATTGTGGACGTTGGTCCCGATGGTTTCGATGAAGGTGCCGGCGGCAAGTACCTCATGCTACCCCCAGGCTACGAAGGGGATATGTCCCTGGAGGAATTAACTGAGGCGGGATACCTTCCCTTTGAAACAGATACCTACGAATATGGGTTTTCGTTCCGGCCAAAACTGACGAATGGCGGAACGGACGCCGATGCGGCCGACTACGCTCAGACGATCAAAGTGTACTACCTGTCTGAGGCCGACAATCCGCCACCCAACAACTATCTCGAAGCGTCAGAAGTGCCGTACGACTCGCTTCCATACTACAACGAGACATTCTTTCAGGACTTGAACGATTACGTTCAAAACAACCCTGTCAGACCACAAGACAAGGTCATGATAAATTTCCTGAAGGATCTCGGGATCGAAAAGGGAAAACCTTTCGAGCCATCGGAAATTCAGATGCAAGCTATGAATGAGGGTTTGTTGTTGGCGTATGCCTCAATGCAGAACTACTTTGTAACGCCCGGCAAAGCCATGATCCCGCTCTGGGTCGACGATAGCGGCGAGATGAAGAGCCAGTGGCTGATATGGGACTTTGCCGAAGGTCAACCCGAGGCTGGTTTCCCATATGAGACTGAGACAGAGGTACTTGTGGATGCGCGTGCGGGCGGCAGCTACTTCTGGATCACGTACCTGCCGAAACAACTCGGTGGCGGTACCTTTTATTTGACGGGCCTTCGCGACAGCGACGGCGAAATGTATGACCACCATCAGACTTACAGACTGAACGTCCCAGCGGACACACCTGCCGAAGATTTCTGGTCAGTGATTGTTTATTCGATGGAGACCAAGAGCTTCATTCGGAACGTTGACCCAGTGGGCCTGTCCGAGCGCGACACAGACTCCATGCAAGCCAATGAAGACGGTTCCTACGACATCTTTTTTGGACCAGAGGCACCGGAAGGCATGGAAAGCAACTGGATACCAACCACGGAGCCGTACTTTCTTTTGTTCCGTCTATATGGGCCGCAAGATGGATGGTTGGAAAGTGGCTGGATGCTGGGCGATCTAGAAAAAGTAAACTGATCAAAATAAACAAAAATTCCCGTTGGAGCGAACAATGAAAACAAAGTCGTTAACCGTGCTAACCGCCCTGGTACTCGCATCGCAATCTCCAGCCCAAGAGTACAAGGCCGAAGTTCCGGATAGCATAGTCGTACCGGACCAGGTGGAGACACGATTTGGAACGTTGGAGTATTTTGACGGCTTGCCGACGCCGGATACCGCTAAGCTGTCGTATAACGCACTAAACTTCATGCGTGGCATGCAGGTATTCATGGATGGAATGCCTGCAGCTTCAACATATGCAATGTGTCACGGGCTCGAAGAGGGCGCTGGCGTTGATCCGATGAAGATCGGGATCTTTGAAGACCTGTATAACGCCCGTTCGCTTCTTCTCACGCCGAACACCACGACAATCTACATTCTCAACTGTACGGACCTCTCCGAAGGGCCAGTGGTTTACGACGTGCCGCCGGGCATGCTGGGGTTCGTGAACGATGCCTATATGCGTTATGTCACTGACATCGGGAACGCTGGGCCTGACGCTGGTGAGGGTGGGAAGTTCTTGATCGTTCCACCCGACTATGAAGGCGAGTTGCCGGACGACGGTTACTATATTGTGGAGCCGCAAAGCTATCGGAACTGGTTTCTGTTGCGTGCTTTTTATGGTGAAGACGGCGTTGGAGCCGCAGTGGATCGTGTGAAGGAAACTCTTCGTGTTTACCGGTGGGATGACCGCGATGCGCCGCCCGATCAGGAATTCGTGAACCTGACTGATCTTCAGTTCAACACGATCCACGCCAACGACTTTTCCTTCTTTGAAGAGATGAAGGCCGTTGTCGACAGCGAAGCGGAAGGAGCCCTTCCCGATGAGTTGATGGGAGCAATGTTCTCGCTGGGTATCCGGAAAGGTGAACCATTTGAACCCGATGACGAACTGAGGCTGCTGCTCACAGAGGCAGTCGCACTAGGCACGGCGGCGGCAAAGTCGTTGAACTTTGCTCCTCGTTCGCGTGCGCCATTCTATTATGACGAAGGGTATTGGAAGACAGCGTTCGTGGGTGGCAATCATGAGTTCCAGGCGGGGGACGTGAAAATCCTCGATGCGCGGACCCTGTTCCACTACTACGCGACTGGCATTACGCCTGCCATGGTTGCACAAAAGGTTGGTGTCGGGTCGCAATATGCGCTGGCAAACCGGGACAGTGACGGGAACTACTTCGACGGGAGCAAAACCTATTCCGTCACCATACCACCAAATCCGCCCGCGCAGGATTACTGGTCTTTCGTCGTCTACGACACCCAGACCCGTTCGCTGCTCGAAACTGATCAGAAACTCGCAGGGGTCGACAGCAACCAGCCGACATTGGAAGCGAATGAAGACGGAAGTTACACTGTCTGGTTCGCGCCTGAAGCGCCTGAAGGCAAAGAAGGCAACTGGATACAGACGATGCCGGGCAAATCGTGGTCGACCGTATTGCGTTTGTATGGCCCTCTCGAGCCTTGGTTTGAGGGATCGTGGCGACCGGGCGAGATCGAACTTATGAAGTGATAGACTGTCAATTTGGCGCCGCAACAGTTCGCTTTCGAGAAAGAGATGTCGTGCCATGTGAGTGCGCATCCCGAATAACGCGACAACAACATGGGGAGGGCGGCAACTACCTCGTAGTGCCGCCCTTCTGTTTGTCTGCTATGGGCTCAATGCGGTCATACAAGTGTTTTGATAGGAACGTCTGCTTTCAAAAGGATTACGCTTTAATCATGCATTTTAACTGCGTTCGACAACGGCGGTTGCGCTCTCCCGCAACCAAAACCACAAAATCAAAACAATCCACAAAATCCAAGCTGTGGGCCAAGGCTAGTCCTTTACCGATAGGGTATAGGGTAATGTCTTGGGACGCGAAGCAGATGCGCTTTGGGAGCGCTTCTCCGAAAGCGCTCCACTTTGGCGCCACACCTTCACGCCCGATGAGCCAATCCGCCTAACTCAACTTCGCGCTACCGCCGATGCGATTGACATCTGTGTTGGGAAAGAACTCTGCCCAGACGTGCCAGAACAAACCGGCACGCAAGGTTTCAACCCGCGTGAGTTGCCCCTGATCGCTATTTCCCCAAAAGTCACATCGCTTTACTGGTTTTCCGCTGTCGTTGTACCAGACCCCGAGGCTTTCGAAATGTGGGTCTATTTGGACCACAAGATCACGCCCACCGACTTGTGTGTTCACCAGCCAGTTCTGGTCAACCACGAAGTCGTCGGTCCAACAAACGGCATCCGACCCGATGGTCACGCCCCAAACAGGTGTCTTGTTGGGCAGGCGTGTGTCAGGCGCGCGCTCCATGTTGTCCATTACGGGGGCAGCTTCCTGATGCTGCCTAGAGATACCCCATCCGAAAACGATCTCCAGCACCATGTCCAGCAGTCTCAGGAACGGGTTGCTCGACGGCTTGTTCAGAAAGACCTCACCTTCCGGGTAGGCTTTCTTGAAGCCACGGAATGTCATGCGGAACGTTGGCCATGGCTTCATTTGAGCTTCTGGGCGCAATGGACAGGCGGGACCGTCCGATGCGGTGTCCCGATCCGCTTCTCGAAACCCGTAGATGTGTTGGATCGGTTCCCCGGTGTCG
This sequence comes from Ruegeria sp. BC6, assembly GCF_056539185.1. NCBI lineage: Bacteria > Pseudomonadati > Pseudomonadota > Alphaproteobacteria > Rhodobacterales > Roseobacteraceae > Ruegeria > Ruegeria sp. BC6. Next base: position 1,503,263 of record NZ_JBQFUM010000001.1, on the reverse strand, counting down.
TTGTCCCGCAGGATCAGGTTGTTGCCATGTTGCGCTAGAACTTGAAGGTTCAGCCGCTTCCCTTCGATGGATGGCCTGTAACCCTGACCAAGATTGGCCATTGCACAATAGGTCATGACGATGTCTTCGCCCCCAAGCCCCTTGGCGTCGCCGGCCAGGTGGGGCCGCATGATCTGGGCGTCAGGATGTGCCCGGGCGTGATCGCCGTTTGTCATCACGATCACGGGCGCGGTCGGTCCGACGAACCGTTCCGCTTCGGCAATGCTGTAATACCGGGCTGTGTTGAGTTGGTTTCTCAACCCCAAATGGACCCACACATAGGGAAAGCCAAACAGAACCAATGCCAGAACCGCGCCCGCCCACCAGATCGCGCCGATGCCGGCACCGAACGCAAAGCGGGCTATGGTCGCAACCGCAAAAGCCGCAAGGCCAAGCCCGATCAACCGATATTCGTTGCGAATGAAGCGGATCATGTTTTCTCGCTTTACTTTCAACAACATCTGAGAGACGTCGCCGAGGTCGCGGAAATAGAGGAAGCCAATCCCGAGCGAGACAGCGAGTCCAATATAGAAGATCAGGTTGGCAAGCATGGAGGTGCCTCTTGAACGTGGCGGGCCGAGGTGAGGTCGGACTGCAGTTAGCGTTCGACCGCAGCTTGTTTGGTCAGAAAGGCTTCGACCGCGGCAACGGTTTCCGGGCGCAGGTTTTCGATGCCTTCATACGGCACGCCGCGCGCAGGTTCGGTATCAGGATACAGCTTCTTTCGGGCAAGATGCCGGCCCAGAATGCGCTGGAATTCCTGGCCGCCCCATGCGCCGACTTCGGTCGAAACCGGGTACTTTTCATGCGTATCCCGATAAATATCGAAGAAATTCGCCAGAATTGCACTTTCTCCGGCACCCGGAAGGTTCAGTTTCAACTGGTCCTTCACGATCGCCTTCGGGGACGCTACCGAATAGATGATCACGTGATCGCGGCGCGTTTTCGACTCATCACCGAACAGGATTGACGCGGATTGGTCCACCCCATCCACGAGCCTGTCCCGTGGGATGAACGCGTCGGCACCAGCGAGGCGGGAAAGGGTCGTATACAGATCCGACACATGGATGATGTTGTTCACGATCGAGTCCGCCTCGATCATTCCGGGCCAGCGGATGAAGGCATCCACACGTACGCCGCCTTCTGTCGTATCTCCCTTGCCGCCGCGGAAAATCATCGGCGTGAAACCTGACTGTGGGGAATATTTCGTGAAGTGTCCGTTGTCGCCCATCAGCACTACAATGGTGTTTTCGGCTACGCCAAGCGTCTCCATCTCGTCAAACAGCACGCCCAGATATTCGTCCAGCAGTTGCAACTTGTCGGCGTAAAGGCCGCCATTCACGCTTTCGGGGCCGTCGCGTCCTGCACGCGTGTTGTCCAGCGGGATCATCGGCCAGTACTGCAGAAAGAAGGGGGTGTCGCCGCCTGCCAGCCGCTGCAGTTCAGACAGCGCCTTGAGCTGGAACTGTTCGTTCATCTCATCGTATTTTTCTGCGTCCCACCGCTCGCCCGGCTGCATGCGGATTTCACGGATTGGACCGCCAGCCTCACCTTCGATGACGGTGGCCATGGCGGCAGGATCGGGGCGGAACCAATCGTCTACGATATAGTCCTCTTCGAAGTCCTGGATGCCGACCGAGACCTGCTCGCGGATGGCGTCATCGTTGAAGATCGTCAGCTGACCCTGTTGATGGATGGCATGCTGCGCATAGTCGAAACCCTGGTTCATCGCCCAGCTTTCCGCGATATCACCCATATGCCACTTGCCGACATGGCTGGTGGCATAGCCGGCCTCTTTCAGAACCTCTGCCAGCGTGACCTCATCTCCGGGAAGGCCAAAGCCGGCAATGTCGACCGTGGTGTCGCCCATGCCCATGCGCACCGGCAGGCGCCCGGTCATCTGGGCCACGCGCGTCGGCGTGCAGGAGGGCTCGGTATACATTCGAACCATGCGCATGGCTTCGTCCGAGAATGCATTGATGTTGGGGGTCTCAATTCCGCGTACCGCATTCAGTTCGGGAATGCCCATGTCGCCGAAACCCAGATCGTCGATCAGAATGGACACGATGTTGGGAGGGTTGCCAGCATTGCCTTCACGGAACTCTGCCAGCACCGCATCGACGGCAGCGTTGTCTTCAATCCACTGCTCGCCATTCTGGGCTTCCAGAATATAGTACTGTGCGTCATGGATGATCGGTGTGTCCTGCGCAAAAAGCGGGGAAGACAACAGGATCGAGATGGCCGGCGCCAAACAAAAAAGTCTTGTGAACATTAAGGGTTCCCCGCTGCAGGAAGGTTGCGATTGCGACAAGTCTAATTATTTCGGCCTCTAAATCAAATTCAGGGGCGGTGGCACGAGGGCCGGTCGCCCCGTTTGGGGGCAAACCATCGGCGTGTTCGCTAAGCTGTTTCGAACAGGGCGTCGGTGAGCACGTGTTCCGAAAGCGCCCCGGGCGCGCCGATTGCCACAAGCCGCGTCTCGGGCTTTCGGTCACCCCATGCGCCATCCCGTGAGATATCCATGCGCTTTCCGACGACCTGCACAAGAATGCGATGATCCGGGTCCTCCTCGCTGAAAACAAATCCTTTGAGGCGATAGACGTCGCCCGGTAGCTTTCGAATTGCGCCTCTCAGCGATGACAGGCTGATGGGTTGTTCAGCCTTCATCATCGTGGTTGAGAATCCGTCAGAATGATCAGCGTGTTGGCACCCGCAGTCGGGCCCATGCTCATGGTGCTGCGGCACTTCTGTCTCAAGCTGTTCGGCAGCAAACCGGCCGACCGACAGCAATATGTCCAGCGGGACATCCGCATTGACCGCTTCGACCAGGCGATACCTGCGGAAACGCGAGCCGAGCCAGTCGTGCACTTTCTGAACTGTTTCTGTGCTGACCAGGTCCACCTTGTTCAAGATGACCATGTCGGAAAACGCGATTTGCCTGAGTTTCAACTCCATCTGCTCTGGTGCGGCGAACAGCTGCTCGGCGTCGACAAGGCACATGAGGCTGTCGAGGCGGATCATGTCCCGGAACTTCTGGTCCGTGAACGTCATCGCGATCGAGGACGGGTCCGATACGCCACTGGCCTCGAGGACGATGTATTCCGGTTTCTCCGGTCGGGCGAGAACGGCCTCGACCGTTTCGATCAGGTCATCCCGGATCGAGCAGCACACACACCCATTCGCCAGGCTCATCACATCGTCTTCCAGGCCAACCACAAGATCAGCATCCACATTGATCGAGCCGAAATCGTTGACCAGAACCGCAACCCGCAGACCATGATTGCCGGTCAGGATGCGGTTCAGAAGGGTAGTTTTCCCCGCCCCGAGAAAGCCAGTCAGAATCGTGACCGGGATCGCCGCAGTCGAACCAAACTCGATCATACTGTCACTCCGTCTTCTTCTTGCGGTTTGGAATGACGTCGTCGGTCTTGATCACGAAGTCGCTGGGCCATTCGGGATTGGGGGCGCGGAACACGTCGGAGGGGTAGTATTCCTTGGGATCGATCTCCATGTCGCGGTACTTTTGGTCCTGCTGTTCGGCGCGCGATGACCGCGGGGCAGGTGGCTTGATTTCATCTGGCAAGGTGATCTTGCCTTCGGCTTCCATCTTGCCCAATTCACGGAACGGTGCGACCGAGCCTGACTTGCCGGGCAGTGTCGCCTTCCGATACCAGATCGCATCTTTTGTGACGTTGACCACGGCCACGTCCAGACCCCAGGCGAACAGCCCATCATAATGGGCCCGGATACCCGCCAGCATCTCGGCATCAATGTCCTCGTCCTGCGTGTAGTGGGTTACCATCGCAAGCCGAGGGCGTGCCTCAGCCATCATCTTGCCAACCGCATAATGCGAGGTGTGATGGGTATCGATCGTGTAGTTGAACAGCTCCTGCGGCAGGCCGTATTTGTAGGTCATCAACTGGCCGATATCCTGACCGGACATTTCAGTGACGAACACATCAACGCCTTTGCCGTATTCAAGGCTCAATTCATCCGGGCGGCCGTCCCCGGTCCAAACGAAGCTCAGGCCGTTCCAATCCAGGCGATACCCGACCGCGCCGTCCTTGGCATGGCTGCGTGGCCAGGAGCGAACGGTGACGCCGTCTTCGTCATAGACGATGCCGCCTTCCTGACGGAAATCGAACTCGTTGACCTCGATTTCATAGCCGTCTCCGATCGGGAATACGTCGAAGGCCTCCAAATGCCATTTCAGCATTTGCTTCATGCCGTCCACCATGCCCGCCGTTCCAAGCTCGGGTGTCCGGCCGGACGGGCCGTGGATCCGCAGCGGCGTGTAGCCACCCGACCAGGCTCTGAACGGGTAGATATAGGGGATGTCGGCGTAGTGATCGACATGCAGATGCGTGATGAAGATATCGTTGATCAATTGCGCAGGAACCTGCATCCCGATGATGTTGCGCACACAGCCCGACCCGAAATCGAAGAAGAACCGTTTTCCATTGCCCAGCTCGACCATCACACAGGTGCCTGCCTGATCCTCACGCGGAGGAAACGGCGTTGACCCGCAGAACGAGATGCGCATCTCGTCGGGCCCCAATTCCTCGGAAAGCGGGAAATAGTTTGCGTTCGACCCGGTCATGTACTTCGTCGGCCGGAAGTACTCGGGCAGAGTGATGCCGCCGGCCGGCCGGCCGCCATAGGGGTTCTTCAGGCTTTCACCCAGAGGGCCGTTCCCCTCATGCGCCTGCGCTGTGCCAGAGCCGTAGCTGACAGCCCCCGTTGCCACCGCACCTGCCGCCAGCCCCTGCATGACATGCCGGCGCGAAGGGTTTTCGATTTCATCCGCTGGCTGGTTTTGCTCGTTTACGTGATCGTTGCTTTGGTCTTTGTCGGTCATTGCGATACCCTCAGTCGGATGCGTTTCGAAGATTGCGCTTCGCCAGACGACGAAGCTCGTTCACAAGTTCAGATTTGATGTGGGCCCATTCCTCGCGCTCGGACGCGGTGATCGACGTATCCTTGAGCTTTGCGCAGACTTTGCCGAAGTCCTCGATGGCCTCGCTCAGAATCGCGTCCGGCTCGAACTGGCTGGAAAGCGCAGTCGAAAGCTCGGGTAGCTCGTCTTTGAGGTCGTCCGTCACTGGATAAAGCCCGATTCCCACTATCTATTCTCGCATCAAGATGCGTGCGGTTGACCGTGGCGGCCAAGTGAGTCACCGTGAGTTGGGGGTGAGTTTGCAGTGAACCAAGCCAATGATTTATCGATAGATCAAGATGTTGGGCTGCCATCACCTGACCTGGTTCGGCAGGCGCTGCGTGACATTGTTGCCAGCGCCGAGTTCCAAACGTCGCCCCGGCTTCAGCAGTTCCTCACCTATGTCGTCGAGGAAACCCTCGCCGGTCGCGGTTCCCAGATCCGCGGCAAGGCCATTGCAGTCGAAGTGTACGGTCGCAGCATTGATGGCAGCGGCGGTCGAAATCTGGTTCGGGTAGAGGCCAGGCGACTACGGCGTTTGCTGCGTGAGTTTTACGAAGACCATTGGGACGGTCAGGGCGTTCGGATCTTCGTCGATCCAGGCGGATACAAACCGCGGTTTTCACACCAAGCTTCCCTGGATGATCCCAAGTCGGACTTGGCAAGCCACGGCCCGTCCGGCGGACCCAGCCACCTGCGTGGACTTCTGTTGGTCGGGCTGTGCGTTGTGGCCATGATCGTCACACTGGGCATGTGGCTGAGACCCGGCAACGACGAGGCCGGGCAACCCTCCAACACCACCCGGCAGGCCGAACGGGCTGCGCTTGGTCAGCAATCGCTTGCCAGATTGCAGGCGGCCAACCTGGCGGATCAGGCGCGGGGGATGTTCTTTCCGGTCTTCGATGCCAAACGCCAGCAGATCGCCTTGGGAATGTTCCAGCACTCCACCGAGCTCGACCCGGCCTTGCCGGATGGCTATGCGGGCATGGCTCAGGTCTTGGCGACACTGGCTCTGCTGTCTCAAGACGAGGACACACGAGAGGATCTTTTGCGCCAAGCATCCCAGATGTCAGGGACGGCGCTTGAATTGTCGCCGTCGGGTGCATGGGCCAACGCCTCGAATGGCTGGCGATTGGCGGTGTCGGGCGATGCGGATGAGGCTTTGAAATACGCCCGGCTGTCTACTGAACTTGCGCCTGAAGATGGGCATGTTCTGGACCTTGTCGGGATTGCCGCCCTGATTGCGAACGAGCCCGAACTTGCGGCCGAGGTCAGCAATCCGTCGCGGGCCAGATCCGGATCCGGCCGATTTGGTGCGAGAAATATCTGGGGCGTATCGCAGCTTGTGCTCGGGAACTACGAAAACGTTGTCGATGCCTTTCAGGGTGCGCCTGCTGCAGGAGCGCCCGTAAGCGGGCCATCACTTTTGTTCCAGGCCGTCGCACATGATCAGCTGGGCAATTTTGACGAAGCAAAAAGGCTCGTTGACGAGTTGGATGCCACGTGGCCAGATTTTCCGTCCGAATTTCTGGTGCAAAGAATCTTTCCGGATGACGCCGACATACGGAAGAAGATACTCGAATCTCTGGCGAAGTACTGACAAGCCCGTCGCAGCCTGCGCCATTAATAAGTCTTCAGGTTCCAACTGAAGGCTTCGTGCGCGGCCCAGCTCGGCATTGACGTTTCGGTGCGGTGCTGCAGTCCTTCGTCGGCTTTGGGGGAAATCTGCGGCAAACTTCTCTTGACCTTCCAGCGCGGGAATGGGGCAGACAGTCCCCCCCGAAACTGTGCGCAGGGCGGCATAACCGGCAGGTCAAGCAGGTTTGATCAGTGTCAGACCGTTTTGGTGTCGCCCGCGCCAAGCCAAAAAACAACCGAGTGAAACGAGCCGATGAACAAACTGACGCTATTTGTAGGCGGCGTACTGATCGCAGGCGCTGCCGTGTTCGCCTACAACCTCAGCCAACAACCTGCAGGGCACTCGATGGAGGTGCCTGACACCTCGTCGCTGTCGCAGGGGGATCCGATCGCGCAAGTCAGCGTGCCGGCGACGTTCAGTGCGCCGGCCCAGATGGGCAAGGTTGCCTTTGACGTCAAATGCGCAGCCTGCCACGGGGCGAATGCCACGGGGCTGGAAGGCCTGGCGCCGCCCTTGGTGCATAAGATCTACGAGCCCAGCCACCACGGGGACGAGGCCTTTCAGCGAGCGGTTCAATATGGTGTTCAGGCCCACCACTGGCGCTTTGGCGACATGCCGCCGGTCGCTGGCTTGACCCGTGCTGACGTGCAGGGCATCGTTGCCTATGTCAGGGAACTGCAGCGCGAGAACGGGATAAACTGAACCTTGCACAGCTCGGCGGACAGGATGATCGGACGGTGGATTCTGGCCTTGGGCCTGGTCCTGGCCGGTTTTCTGGTGTTCTCGGAACCCGCCTTTGCGCATGGAGGCGATGGGGGCACACATGCAGTTGTCGAACTGGAAGCATCCGACCCCGACCATGTCGAACAGGGCCACCCGGGCCATTGCCACGGCGGGGCCTTCTGCAACGGCGTGGCCATGACCGTGGCCGCGCCCGTCGTTTCCGCGCTGGTCTCAAGGATCAGCCGCCGTGCCATCCCGTCGGGCCGGTGCCGGATGTTGCCGGTGGCCCTGTTCGACCCGCCTCCGCCGCGCGTCGTGTCCTGAGTCAGGAACGGCCCCTTTCGGGGGGCGAGTTGAAGCAGACATACAGGACAAGATGATGACCCTTTTCAAACTGACGACGGGCGCCGTGCTGGCGTCGATGATTGCCGTGACCGCCCTGGCGCATGGTGGCGCCACCGGGATCGTGAAGGAACGCATGGACGGCATGTCCGCCATGAAGGACGCCATGAAGACCCTGACGCCGATGATGCAGGGCAAGATACCCTATGACGCCGCCACCGTCCGGCGCGCAGCCGAGACCATCGGCCGCCATGCCGGCGACAGCATGACCCGGCTGTTCCCCGAAGGCAGCGACGGCATGCCCTCCGAGGCCAAACCCGCGATCTGGCAGGACTGGGACGCCTTCGCCGAACTGGCCGAGCAGCTGCAGACCTATGCCGAGGGGCTGGCCCTTGCGGCCGACAACGGGCTGATGATGGCCGGTGCCGGGCAAGGGTCCGGTATGATGGGCGGATCGGGCATGATGGGCGGCGCCTTGATGATGGGGGGCGGGGCCATGACGGGCGGAACCCCCGGGCGCGAGGAGCTGTCCGAGATGCCCGCCGATGGCGTGTTCATGATGCTGGGCCAGACCTGCTCGGCCTGTCACACGCGGTTCCGGTCGGAATAGGGTGCCACGATGAAACGCATCTATCGTCTGGGCCTTGCCTCTGCCGTACTGGCCGCGGCGGGCGTGGCCGCCGTGGTTGCGTGGCCGATCGGTCTGACGCCGCAACTGCCCGACCTGACGGGCGAGGTTGACCGCGGGGCCTACCTGGCGCGGGCGGGCGGCTGCATCGCCTGCCACACCAACTTCGCCGAGGGCGGCGCGCCCCTGGCCGGCGGCGTCAAGCTCGAGACGCCGTTTTGCACGCTGTATTCCCCGAACCTGACAACCGACCCGGACCACGGCATCGGAGGCTGGTTGATCGAGGAATTCGCCAAGGCCGTACGCCAAGGCGTGGCGCCGGACGGGCAGCCCTATTACCCGGCCTTCCCGTACCCGTTCTACGCCGATTTCACCGATCAGGACATCGCCGACCTGTGGGCGGCGTTCCAGACCGTGCCCCCGGTGGCCACGCCGTCCCGCGCGCAGGAGATGGCCTTTCCCTTCAACCAGCGCTGGGGGCTGAAACTGTGGCGCGCGGCCTACCTTGATCCTCCGCGCACCGATCCGGTTCCCGGCAAAGGTGATGTGTGGAACCGCGGCCGGCTGCTGGTCGAAGGCGCCACCCACTGCGCCGCCTGCCACACCGGGCGCAATCTGCTGGGCGCCCGCAAGTCAGATACCGAGTACTTCAAGGGCAGTAATGCCCTGCCGGGCGGCGAAAAGGCGCCGGCCATCGACTCTGAAACCCTGGAGAGGCGGGGCTGGACGGTCGACAGCCTGGCCTATGCCCTGCGCACAGGCATCATGCCCGACGGTGACGTATTCGGTGGCGCGATGGGCGAGGTCGTGACCTACGGCACCCGCTTCCTGACCGAAGAAGACCACCGCGCCATGGCCACCTATCTGCTCAATGACCATGACGGAGGGTGAAAAGGTGGAGTCGGAGCGCCAAGCGATCTCGCCAATGATGAAATGGGGTACACCGGTGGCCGTTGTGATCATCGGTGTAGCCAGCGTTCAATGGTGGATGTCGAAAGGCGTGCCTGACGGTGCATCCGCCGATCCGCTACGTGGGGCGGCGCTTTATGCCGAGAACTGTGCATCGTGTCACGGGGCCAAGCTGGAGGGTCAGCCCGATTGGCAAACGCCTGATGCGGACGGCGTCCTGCCAGCCCCGCCGCATGATCGAACCGGTCACACCTGGCATCATGGCGATGGCCTGTTGTTCGACTATACCAAGCTGGGCGGCGAGGAGATGCTAAAGCGAATGGGAGTCTCGGGGGTCAAAAGCGGAATGCCGGGATTTGCCGACAGCCTGACCGATCAGGATATCCGGGACATCCTCGCGTTCATCAAGAACAGCTGGCCCGAGCGTGAACGCGCGATTCAACGCCAACGCACAGAGGCGGAAGCCCGTGAAGGCAACTGATTTTTAGCCGGGGTTGGCGCGTCAATTCTGTGACTGCTCAAGTCGGTTGGGCGAGATCACTACTCGCCTCCGCACGGCTGGGCCCCGTACAGGCCATCCTACGAGGCAAGCAGGCCCGACAGCTTGAGTGCCCCGGACTGCAGCAGTGGCAGGAATTGCTTCAGGCTTGTCAGATCGTGCCGCTGTGTGGGGGCGTGCACAGACAGAGTGGCCGCAAGCCGGTCATTCTCGTCAAAGACCGGAACCGCGACGGCGGCCATGCCGGGCATGAACTCCTCGTCGTCGGTCGAGTAACCGTTCTGGGCGATTTTGGCGATCTCGGCACGCATGGCCTTGGGGTCGGTAATGGTTTTCTCGGTGTTCGCGGTCAGTCCGCGGGCCGAGAGAAACCCATCCAAGGTGTTCCGGCGCAGGGTCGACAGGTACATCTTTCCGCTGGCGGTGCAGTGGAACGGCACCTGTGTCCCGATCGGCAGCTGGATTCTCAGCGGCCATTTGGTCTCGACCCGGTCGAGATAGATCATCCCCTCGCGGTCGGGGATGGCAAGGTTGCAGGTCTCACCAATTTCGTCGGCCACTCCGCGCAGGATGGCCAGGCGGGCCGTGCGCAGATGTTCAGACGAAACAGTGTTCACGGACAACTGCCGCAACCGGGGGCCGGGCCCGTAGGACCGGCCGTCCAGATCACGTTGAAGGAACCCTTCGGCCTCGGCCGTCTGCAGCAGCCGGTGGACCGTCGGCTTTGCCAGACCCAACGCTTCGATCAGGTCTGCCGGTTTGACCGCGACCCCGCGCCGCGCGACCTCTTCCAAGATCAGCAACAGGCGCAGGTTCGTTGGAATCTGGGTGTCCTTGTCTTGTGTGTCCGTCGCGGTCATCCGGCTACAGTCTAGTTTTTCGGCAGCAGTATCAAGGCCAGATCAGGCACCAGTGACACCAGAATCCAGACCGAGAGCAACGCCACCAGATAAGGCACCGTATACCGCAGAAGCCGGAAATACGGCACGCCCGTAACTCCCGAGGCGACATACAGGTTCAGCCCGTATGGCGGTGTGATGAAGCCGATGGATGCTCCGACAAGGAAGATCACCGAGAAGTGGATCGGATCAATCCCGACCGAAGCTGCGATCGGTGCCAGAATCGGAGCCAGAATGATGGTCACCGGCAGGCTCTCCAGAACCATGCCCGAGAAAAACACGATCACCATCGAGGTGAACAGAACAGCATGGTAGCCCCCCATCGAGGTCACGAAATTGCCGATCGTTTCCTGGGCACCCAACAGGGAAAGGATCTGCTGCATTACCACCGAGATGGCAATCAGAGGCGCCAGGATCCCGGTGATCTGTGCCGAACGTATGACGATTGACGGGATCTCGGGGATCGTGAAACCCTCGACCACCAGCATTTCGGCAAAGCTCTTGTCCGTTGGGGAAACATCGTCGCGGGCGCCCATGATCCGGTTGATCGGATAACTCACCAGCCCGGCGATGACGCAGAAGCCAACGGTGACCCCGGCGGCCTCGGTCGGAGAGAACTTGCCGGTGTAGATGCCCCACAGCACAAGACCGATGGCAAAAAAGCCCAGCCATGCGCCGAAGGCGGTTTTCAGAACGCGGTTCAGCTGCAGCGGGATCAGGTGACCCCAGCCGTTCATGCGGCAGATGATCCAGCAGGCAAACTGCATCCCGATCACCATCAGCGCGCCGGGCAGGATGCCGGCAACGAACAGCTCGGAAATCGGCAGGTTCATCAGGAACCCATAGACGATGAAGATGATCGACGGCGGGATGATGATCCCGACCGTGCCGCCCGCTGCGGCCGTCGCCGCGCTGAAGCGTTCGTCATAGCCGCCTTTGACCATCTCGGGGTGCAGCATCGATCCGATCGTGGCTGTCGTGGCCGAGTTCGACCCCGAGATCGCCGCGAACAACCCGCAGGCCCCAAGCGAAGCCATCGCCAGACCGCCGCGTATCCATCCGAGACAGGCATAGGCGAAGTCGCTGAGCCTTCGGGCGATACCCGACTTGTTGATCAGGTCTCCGGTCAGGATGAACAGGGGCATGGCCAGCAGCGCGAAGCCCTTGTTGAACACGTTCAAAAGCTCGGCGCCCATGTTGTCGAGCGTCAGGCCCAGAACAAACGAGCAGCCGATCACCCAGTAACCGATGACCAGAAGGACCGGCACGCCCAACATGAACAGGAATGTCACGCCGAGCGAAATCAAAGTAACCCAAGTTCCGTCTGCCATCAGTCTGCCCCGATCACGGCCTGCTTGATCAGCGGCTCGCCTGTTTTGAAGTTGCGCAGATCGTCCGCAAGGTTCTGGAACACTCGGCCGACCATAAGAAAGAATGACAACGGTGCCGCCAGCAGGAACCACCACTGCATGACGTTGTCCGTGCCCAGAACGATCTGGAAGTTGGACGCTGACAAGGCCACCAGCCGCGACGTGGTCACGATGACGATGACCGCGAAGATGAACCACAGCACCGCGTCCAGGATCAGGCAGGCCAACTGCCCGCCGCGTGGCATCGCGGTCCGGAATTCGCTAAAGCTCAGATGCGTTCTGAGGCGCACGTTGTAGGAGGCCCCGAACCACGCCATCACCATGAACAGCAAGGGTGGAATCGTTGTGGACCAGGGTTCCTGGTCATTGAAGACGAACCTGTCGATCACGCCCCAGAAGATGATCAGCGCAATGGCGAGATAGGAATACACCATCACGGATCGTTCCAGATGGCGCTCGATGAAGGGAACCTTGCGATAGATCAGCATTACCAGAAGCCCGCCCAGCGCAGCAACGACGGCGCCGACAACCCACGCTGCGTCGGACTCCAACGCTGATTGAATTTCAAAGGAATCCTGGCTGAGAAAGGCGCTGAATATCGCGCCGATGTCTGCCCAAAATGACATGAACCCCGTCCTCCCAGTCGGTCTTCGGATGAACCGGCCCACGCGGGGCCGGTTCAAATCAGTTTATCAGGCTTGGCCCATCCACCAACGGCGCGGCTCGACATTTTCCGGCAGGGTGTCTGCCGGGATCTCGCGCGCGATGTCGTAGATCTCCTGATAGGTGTCGATGCCGCCGGCCCATTTGTTCAGACGCTCGCGCCATTCCGCCCAGGGTTCCGGGTTGAAGTTCGGGGCACACATTTCCTCGGCCAGCTTGATCTGGTCGTCCGGCAGGAAGGCCGCACGCACTCCGTTCTCGGCAAAGATCGTGTTGGGCAGCTGCGGATCCGAGAAGCCGACCGTGTTCAGCAGCGCGGCTTCGTTCGCACCCTGGATCAGCGCCTGCGTGAAATAGGACGATTCCATGACCGCATCCTGCAGCTCGCCGCCCAGGCTGTCGAAGACCTTGGCCGACATCGACGTGTGTTCGGTGCCGCAGAAGAACTTGAGGTTGACCGACTGGGAAACGACCGGCGCCATGTTCGCGTAGGCCACCGCCGATGCCCAGGTTTCGGCACCATCGATCAGACCGGTCTTCAGCGCATCCAGCGTTTCTTCCCAGGCCACCGGAACCGGGTTCAGGTTCAGCAGCTGCATCGCGATCCGACCCAGCTGAGTGCCGGTCACGCGGTTCTTGGTGCCAAACAGCTCTTCCAGTTTGGTGACGGTGGGCTTGTCCGCAAAGGTCGACCCCATCTGAAGCCCGCGCAATTCGCAGTGGGTGAACAGGAACTTCAACCCGTGGCGCTTCTCGAGCGGCTCGCGCAGGATGCGCTGGCTGGCGGGGCTGTAGAAGAAATGATACTGCGCCGCGCGGCTCGGGAACATGTAGGCATAGTCCAACACGTTCAGATAGGGTGCGCCACCGGCCGAGTTCTGGGTCGAAGCCGCGTAAATGTCCACGATGCCCTGCTGGGTTTTCTCGACACAGCTCAGCTGACCGCAGATCTGGTTGTCGCCGATGAACTCAATGCGAATCTCACCGTCCGTGCGCTCTTCGAGGTCGCGGGCGAACTCGATGGCGCCGGCCCGTTCGATGAGAAGGTTGCGCGTGTTGAAACCTGCCGCGCCGAATTTCAGCGTATGCTTGGGTTCTTTCGAGAATCGTTTTTCATACGTGGATTCAGCCGCCTGCGCGAGATTGGCAAGGCTCATGGCCCCACCGAAACCCCCTGCTGCCAGCAGAGTGGAGCTCATGCCATAGCGTCCGGCAACGCGGAAAAAGTCCCGCCGTGAAATGCCACTTAACTTTCGTCCGATCTCCATTGCTATCCTCCCGTTTCGCAATTATTGAGACGTTTTGTATCAAAAAATGCTAGCTTAATTCATGCATCTTGCATAGGATTTTTTTAGCAACTTCGGGAGGAGCCGATCATGGAAGTGGACTATGTGATTGTCGGTGCCGGTTCTGCGGGATGTGTCATCGCCAATCGGCTTAGTGCTGATCCCCAAGCCAAAGTTGCGTTGATCGAGGCGGGCGGACCAGACACCAACCCATGGATTCACATCCCGGTCGGGTACTTCAAGACCATGCACAACCCCTCGGTCGATTGGTGTTATCGCACCGAGCCTGACCCGGGCCTGAATGGGCGTTCCATTGATTGGCCGCGCGGAAAAGTATTGGGCGGGTCGTCCTCGTTGAACGGGCTTCTCTATGTTCGCGGGCAGAAGGAGGATTACGACCGCTGGCGCCAGATGGGAAACGTCGGTTGGGGCTGGGACGATGTTTTGCCCCTGTTCAAACGCAGCGAAGATCAAGAGCGTGGAGAGGATGAGTATCACGGCGTAGGTGGCCCGCTGTCCGTCTCCAATATGCGCATACAGCGCCCTATCTGCGATGCCTGGGTCGCCGCGGCGCAGGCCGCAGGCTACCCGTTCAATCCCGACTACAACGGTGCCAACCAGGAGGGCGTCGGGTATTTTCAGCTGACTACGCGCAACGGTCGTCGTTGCAGTGCGGCCGTCGCCTATCTCAAGCCCATCCGCAACCGGCAGAACCTGACGATCATCACGCGCGCGCTGGTGGCGCGGGTTGCCATGGACGGCAAGCGCGCAACAGGCGTCGTTTACCGCGATCGGTCGGGCGAAACCAAAACGCTGAAAGCCCGTCGCGAGGTCATCCTGTCCGGGGGGGCAATCAACTCTCCGCAGATCCTGATGCTGTCAGGCATTGGTGACCCCGATCATTTGAAGGCAAACGGAATCGAACCCGTTCACGCCTTGCCGAACGTCGGCAAGGGGCTGCAGGATCACCTGCAGGCGCGTCTGGTATTCAAGTGCAACGAGCCGACCCTGAACGATGAAGTGCGGAGCCTGTTCAACCAGGCCCGCATCGCGCTGAAATACGCGTTCTTCCGGGCCGGTCCCATGACCATGGCGGCCAGTCTGGCAACTGGTTTCATGAAGACCCGTCCCGATGTTCAAACCCCGGACATCCAATTTCACGTCCAGCCCTGGTCGGCGGACAGCCCTGGCGAAGGCGTGCACCCGTTTTCGGCCTTTACGATGTCGGTCTGCCAACTCAGGCCGGAAAGCCGTGGAGAGTTGCGGTTGGATGGACCGGACCCTGCCAGCTATGTCAAAATCATCCCGGATTATCTGTCGACAGAGACCGATTGCCGAACGATTGTCGCGGGCGTCAACATCGCTCGCAACATTGCGCGCCACAATCCGTTGGCCTCAAAGATCTCCGAGGAGTTCCGACCGACCGCGGATCTGTCCTGTGATGACTATGAGGGGACGTTGGACTGGGCGCGTTCGAATTCAGTGTCGATCTATCATCCGACCGGAACCTGCGCGATGGGTACGACCGACGCGGCCGTTGTCGGACCTGATTTGAAGGTAAAAGGGATCGAGGGGTTGCGCGTTGCAGATTGCTCGATCATGCCGGAAATCGTCAGCGGAAACACCAATGCGCCCGCCATCATGATCGGTGAGAAGGCCAGCGATCTGATCGCGGGACGCGGCTGACACAGAGTCTGTCGGCCAGTTATTGGCTGGGTAAGGTCAGAGCGTCATTCGACGGGCAATCCGAATACCGCGATTGCTGCGCCAAGAATGCAGAACAGTGCAAACACCAACGCGCGGAAGGGCAGGTTGTGCTGAGACGCCGACCGGGCCGCGATGCCGGCCTGCAGCGCGTAATAGGCTGCAAAGGCGCGCGACGCATAGCTGATGATTTCAAAGACATTCGATGTCCAGGTCAGTATCAACCCGACGCCGACCAGAACGGTATAGGCGGTCCGTTCAGAGACGCGCCCGCCTGAAATCTCGGACAGCAGTCCACCGGACCCGCTGGTATCCGCGACAGCGGCGCTGAACTGGGCCGACAGGGCCGCAATAACCAGAAGAACGGGCAGTATCGGGGCGACGACCTGCATCAGGTCAATGATCGCCGTTTCGTCCAGAACCAAGCCGCCCGGTTCGACCGAATAGGTCAACAGGCCGATATAGATCAGGTAAACCGCGCTTGCGATCAACTGGGCCCACCGCATGGAGCGAATGCGCGTTTCCGCATCATAGGCGTGGCCGAGGTAACGCGAGGTTTCAAATCCCTGCACTGTTACGATCAGGCCTGCCAACAACATGAACGCGTGCGAGCCGCGCTCGGCCGGCGGGTCAAAGACAAGCGCATCGTGGCTGTATTGCTCGGCGAAATACGTGGCAAGTCCGACAAGCAGCCCGGCGATGATTGCCAGTTTCAGGCCGACTGAAATCTGCTCCAACCGTTCCAGCGCGGAAAACCCCCGGGTGCAGCCAACGAAAAGGATCAGCACAAGCACGCCCGAGGTCACAAGGCGGGCATGAAACGCGTCATCCACCTGGGTCAAGCTCACGCCAAACGAGCCGAACAGGTTCAGGTAGTAGGCGACCGAAATGAAGTAGGCAAAAGACAGGCTTGCCGACGCGACCCTTTCGGCCCGCTCGATACCGGCACCCCGGTCGGATCTGTGCGCAATGTCGCGGATGTTGTATCGAATTGCGCTTCCAAACCCCCAGGCCGCGGCGCAGAGGCCCAGCATGGCAAGCGGCGCCAGATCGCCAAAACTGACGTCCAGGATTGGACCAAGAACAAGGAACCCGCTGCCGATGATCGACGCCAGCGGGGTGATCGAGGCTCTCCACATCCGGGAATTGGCGACACGTGGCCAAACCAGAATGGCCAAGACCACCACGACCGCGGCCAGGATCAACGTATTCTGCAACTCGGTCGTCAAGGGAACGGTTCGGCCTCGCTAGTGCTCGTCGGGACGCCGCTGGTGGGGGTTCAATCGCTGAGGGGCGATCATGGTATGTGTACCGGCATCCAAGGTCGCTCAGATTTACCAATCAGCGGTATCCCGTTCAACTCTGGCGCTTGGTTGTGCCGCGTTCCATCGCCTTTTCCCAAGCCAGATGGCGGGCGCGTCAAAAAAACCGGGTGGCTGTCAACGTCTTGTTGCATCGCTCGTGCAAGGTCTTCCGGCACGCAAATATGACGTGACGTGCCGGGGTATGAGTTGGACATTTCGCGTGTAATCCATCAGGTTCCGGGCAACACAGCTCCGGTCGCTCGGCCCTTGTATGGCCGCGTTCGGCGCGCAATATTCGCAGGTTGAACCAGATGCAGTATCACAACAAACCCTATGATCAGCTCAACATCGGGGACACGGCCGAACTGAAGCGTCTGTGCACCGAGGATGACTTTTATGCCTTCGCCGCGAATTCGGGCAATCACAACCCGCTGCACCTGGCCCATGAAGACGGGGACGGAGACGACCGGCCCGAAGCGGTAGCGCCATCGCTGTTCGTGGGCGCGCTGATTTCGGCAGTTCTGGGAAACATCCTTCCCGGGGCCGGGACGCTTTACAAATCGCAACAGTTCGACTTCGTGGGCCGTGCCATGGCCGGGGACGAGCTTTTGGCGCGTGTGGTCGTCACCGAAAAGCGTGCAAACCGCGAGGTGGTCCTGGATACCACCGTCACCCGATGCAGGGATTATGCGGTCATCGTCAGCGGCAAAGCCGTGGTAATAGCGCCGGACCGCGCCCTGTCGTTCCGCGAAATCGAGGTTCCCGGCCTGATCGTTCAGCGGCACCGTCACTTCGACGCGTTGCTGGAGAAATCCCGGCCGCTGGATCCCATCCCGACCGCCGTCGTCGCGCCGGAGGACCCGAACTCGCTGGGCGGCGCGATCCTGGCTGCGCGGGAAACGATCATTGAGCCGATACTTGTCGGTCGCCCGGACCTGATCGGGCAGGCGGCGCAGGAACTGGGCGAAAAGCTGGATGGTTTCGAGATTGTCGCCGCGGAAGAGCACAGCGAAGCCGCCCGCATCGCCGTCGACCTTGTGGTCGAAGGCCGGGCCGGGGCGCTGATGAAGGGGCATCTGCACACCGATGATCTGCTGAGGGCCGCATTGCGGAAGGATCAGGGATTGCGCGCGGGCCGGCGCTTTACCCATGTTTTCGTCATGGACGTGCCCGGGCAACCGCACCCGCTGCTGGTGACCGACGCCGCGATCAATATCGAGCCCGATCTGCAAACCAAGATCGACATTACCCAGAACGCGATTGATCTGGCGATCTCGATCGGGATGGAAACGCCCAAGGTCGGCGTTCTGTCGGCGGTCGAGACGGTGAACCCGGCCATTCGGTCCTCGATCGACGCGGCGTTGCTGTCCAAAATGGCTGAACGGGGCCAGATCATAGGAGGCTTGGTCGACGGTCCGCTGGCCATGGACAATGCGGTCAGCATGGCCGCAGCACGGATCAAGGGGATCGTCTCGCCAGTGGCCGGACAGGCCGACATACTTGTGGTTCCGAACCTGGATGCGGGCAACATGCTGGCCAAACAGCTGACATATATCGCCAACGCCGAAGCGGCAGGGGTGGTTCTGGGGGCGAAGGTGCCGATCATCCTGAACAGCCGCGCGGATGACGACAAGGCGCGTTTGGCATCCTGCGCCGTGGCTGCCCTGCACGCCGCCCGCATTGCCGGGGGGCGGTCATGAGCCATGTCATCACGCTGAACGCAGGCTCGTCGTCTCTGAAGTTCGGGCTGTTTTCGTTGCCATCCGATGACCCGGTTGCAATCTGCACCGGAATCGTGGATCGCATCGGTGCCGCTGGCGCGACCATCCGCGCCAAAACGTCGGATGGCCGCACGTTGGGCGGTGATGTCGCAGACGGGATTGCCGATCATCACGAGGCCCTGAACCATGTTCTGGACCTGATCGTCCAGCAATTTCCCGCGGCCAATATTGCAGCCGTCGGCCACCGCATCGTTCATGGTGGTCCTGACCACGATCAACCGATCTTGCTGACGCCGGAAAGCCTTGCAGCGCTTGACGAACTCTCGCCCTTCGCACCATTGCATCAACCTTATAACCTCAGCGGTGTTCGTGCCTCGGTCGAGCGGTTCCCCGATGCGGTGCAGGTTGCCTGTTTCGACACCGCCTTTCACCGCAGTCACCCCTGGGTCAACGATACGTTTGCCTTGCCGACCGAGTATTATGACAAGGGCGTTCGCCGCTATGGGTTTCACGGCCTCAGCTACGAATACATCTCGGGCCATCTGGCCAAAACCGCACCGCTGCTGCATGGCGGCCGGGTCATCGTGGCGCATCTGGGCAACGGCGCGTCGATGTGCGGTATGATCCACGGCCGCTCGGTCGGGTCCAGCATGGGGTTCTCGGCCATAGACGGTCTGCCCATGGGAACCCGATGCGGCCAGTTGGATCCCGGTGTCGTCCTCTACCTCATGGACCAGAAGGGCATGAGCGTGGATGAGATCACCGAACTTCTGTATCGCAAATCCGGTCTGCTGGGTCTGTCCGGTCTGTCCAGCGACATGCGCACGCTGGAAAAGTCTGACAGCGGCAGCGCGCGCCGGGCCATCAGCTATTTCAATTTTCGTGCGCGGCGTGAACTCGGTGCCCTTGCGGCTGTGCTGGGTGGGCTGGATGCGGTGGTGTTCACTGGTGGGATCGGCGAGAATTCTGCGCTGGTGCGCGAAAGGATTTGCGTCAACATGGGGTGGTTGGGGATTGAACTGGACCATGATGCCAATACGGACCACGCCCGGATCATCTCGACACCGCTGTCCCGGGTTCAGGTCATGGTAATCCCCACCAACGAGGAACTGGTGATCGCCCGTGCGGCTGCTCGCTTCGTCTATCCGCACATGTACGAGACGCTATTGGACAAAGCGAGCCCAGCAGCGCTACCACCGGCCGGTGGTTCGGGGCCTGAGTGATCAGACGCTAGACGTCAGCGAAGGGTCTTCGGCGAATTTTTCGCAAAAAATGTCTCTCTACGGGAAACCCCCAATTTCGGGCATAGGTGGGCTGGGCTATTGTCTGATTAACCAAGGTCAAACTTGGCCTACCACTTTCCCCGAAGAGGGGCTGGCTACCTACCCCCTCAGCCGGCCCCTCAAAAACCCCCAAAAAAGTTGAATCCCTTGACAGCCAAAGCCTTAGAGCCCGGTACCAGATAAGCCCGTGATGCGCATTGCCAGGTCAGGGAGGCGCGCAAAGTCGTCGAAGCTGGCCAAATGGGGAAGTTCCGAGACCGGCGACTTTCGATACCCTTCCGAATACAGAATAAATGGGACTTGGGCACGTTGGGCGGTTTCTGCGTCCACTTCGCTGTCGCCCACAAAGACCCGCGCGTCGTTTGTGCCCAGTGCCTCGAACGTGGCGGTCAGGTGGGCGGGGTCGGGTTTGCGGGATTTCACTGTATCTCCGCCGATCACCACGTCGAAGAACTGCGCCAGATCCAGAACCTCAAGGATATGCTGCGCGGGCGCTTCCGGTTTGTTGGTGCAGACCCCTAGCGCGATATTTGCAGCCCGCAGTCGTCGCAGAGCGTCTTTGACACCTGGATAAGGCCTGGTGATCGCACTTGATGCCTGGCTGTAATGGTTCAGCGTGACCTGTGTCAGTTCGGAATGGCGCTCAATGCTCAGTCCGCAGTGGAGGATCACGCGCTCAACCAGTTTTGGCAGACCATTGCCGACGAATCCCCGGATCGTTTCTTCGGGCAGGGGCGCATAGCCCTGATCGGCCAGCATCCGGTTCGCTGCTGCCGCAATGTCGGCCAGGCTGTCCACCAGCGTGCCATCCAGATCAAACACGATTGCCGCCGTCATCTCCGCTCCCGTCTCTAAGTGCCGAGACCCGGCCTAACGGGCCTGCCGCAAGGGCGCAATGGTTCGGTGTGCGAATAGCAGGAAACCGGCACTTGACATACCTTAGTATTTTTATCAGATTAAGCGCGAAGACACGCAGCCAACCCGGTTCCGGGCCAGCCAGATCCATGAAAGTTGAACGGAAAAGGCGCTTTGCCTGAACACAACCGGAGATGACCCGATGAACGCGCAGAACCCGAATCCGACCCAAGCCTATGCCGTTTCGATGCTGCCAGCCCACAAGGCCGAGGACCTGACGCAGGGCGGCAACCTGGCCCATATTGAGCTGGGCGACCAGCTGTATACCCTGCGCATCACCCGCGCGGGCAAATTGATCCTGACGAAATGAGCGGCGCATCGACCCGGGGCGGCGCCCCGGTCGGGCGGCTGGCCGATCTGACCCCGATCGAGGCCGGCGCCGTCATGTATCTGCGGATGTGGAGTGACGGTGCCGCCAGCCGTGCCGACGCGGCGCATGACTTCGACATCGCGCTGGGCGCCGATCATGGGCAACTGGCCATGCTGGCGCTGGATCGTCTGTGCAGCCTGTGTGCCCATCACGCCCGCCGCCCCCTGATCCGGCACGGGCTGGGCTGCGCCTGTCTGGGCGCGGACGAAAGCTGTTTCGCGCAGATGATCGCGGCGGCCTCGGAAGGAGCGCGCGAGGATGCGATGATGCTGGCCGCCTTGATCGTACGCCCCGATTTCGCGCCCGCACTGGCGTCACTGTCCGAAGAGTTCGGGCTGGCCCTGCGGCGCATGACCGCCGCCATCCCGCTGCCGACCACCGGCCATCAGACCCCCTCGGCCGTGCTGCACTGACAGCGCGGTTCAGTGCCCTGGCCGAATTCGGCCGGGGCGTATCTCAGCAGCAGCCGCACCCGTCATGGTGATGGCTGTGGTCGCAAACCGGGGCAGGGGCAAAGTCGCCCACCTCGGTCAACACTGACCGCAGCGCCCACAGAATCATGTCCACATCCTCGGCTTCGATGGTCAGAGGCGGGCGGATCTTCAGGATGTTGTCCCCCGGCCCCTCGCTGCCGATCAGGATGCGGTGGTCGCGCATCCGATTCTTGACGTATCTGCAGATCTCGGTGCCTTCCGAGCCGTCGGGGTTGATCAGTTCGACCCCCAGAAACAGCCCCATGCCCCGCACATCACCCACGCAGGCGAACTCGGCCTCGATCGCGCGCAGACCTTCCATCAGCCGTGCGCCCATCACGCGGGCATTGTCCTGCAGACCCTCGTCATCGACGATGTCCAGCACCTCTTTGCCGATCCGGCAGGACAGGGTCGATCCGCCGAAGGTCGAGAAGAACTCGATCCCGTTGTCGAAACTGTCGGCGATCTCGCGCGTGGTGACCAGCACGCCCAGGGGGTGGCCGTTGCCGATGGGTTTGCCCAAAACCACGATATCGGGCGACGCGCCCTGATGTTCGAAGCCGAAGTAGTACTCGCCCAACCGACCCAGGCCCGTCTGCACCTCGTCGGCGATGCAGACGCCGCCGGCGGCGCGGATCTTTTCGTAAACCGCTGGCAGATAGCCTTTGGGCGGGATGATCTGACCCCCGACTGAGGGGAAGGTCTCGGCGATGAAACCGGCCACCCCGTGCCCCCTGCGCTGCAAGGCGGCAATCGCGTCGTCGACCAGGTCGGCATATTTCTGCGCGCGGTCGGGGTCGTCACGTTTGAACCGGCCGCGATAATCGTCGGCCACCTCGACCAGTTCCACCCAATCGGCCTGGCCCACGCCGCCGGGCTTGTTGAATTTGTAGGCGGAAATGGCGACCGCCGCATTGGTGTTGCCATGATAGCCGTGATCGGGCGTCACCATGCCCTTGGCCCCGCTATGCGCCCGCGCCAGGCGCAGGGCCAGCTCGTTGGCCTCGGTGCCCGAGTTGACGAAGAAGCACACCTGCAGGTGATCGGGCATCTTCGACAGCAGCTTGTCGGCAAACTCTACCTGCGCCGGATGCAGATAGCGGGTGTTCGAATTCATCCGCTTCAACTGATCCGCCGCCACGGCCTGAATGCGCGGATGCGCGTGCCCCACATGCGGCACGTTGTTGTAGGCGTCCAGATAGGGTCGCCCCCATTCGTCAAACAGGTGGTGTTTCCAGCCGCGCACCAGCATCACCGGGTCGTCATAGGTCAGGCTCAGGTTGCCGCCGAAATGCGCCCGCCGTTTGTTCAGGATCTCGGCCTTGTCGGTCGGGCGATAGTAGACCTTCTCGTCGGGCAGGTTCAGCAGGGCCGCCGGGTTCGGGCAGACCGCATGCCACAGGTCCAGCTCGTCCGGGTCGGCGACGCCCGGCCAGTCGGCCTGCATGCCGGCCGTGGTCAGGGCCAGCTGGAAATGCACATGCGGCGCCCAGCCGCCGTTCTGGCCGGCATCGCCCAGCCGGGCAAAGGCCGCCCCCTGCGCCACCGGATCGCCCGGTTTCAGCCGGTCACAGACCTCGGGGTCCAGATGCCCGTACAGCGTATAGAACGCGTCACCCTCAGGGGTTTCGTGGTGCAGGATCACCACGCCGCCATAGTCCAGATGGTTCGCCCGGTTCTCGACCGCCTCGACCCGACCGCTCAGCGGCGCCAGCAAAGGCGTCCCCGCCGGCGCGAACACATCCACGGCCAGATGCACCGTGCGCCGGTCCGACGCCTTCCACGGGCCCTTGCGGAACGTCGGCTCGGCATAGATCAGGCGCGGTTCGTTGTAATAGCCCAGCCACAACCCGTCGCCGAATTCCGCGCCCACCCGCGCCGCCTCGTCCAGCGGCATGTGAAACGGGTTCTGCGGCCAGGTCGAGTTTTCGACCGACAGCGAACCCATCGGAACGTCCGACAGGTCCTGTCCCAACAACTGCGCAAACTGCCCGCGATGTTCTGACAGGTACGCGTGAATGCGCTCGGCCCCGTCGGTGACGGGCAGCCCGCAGACCGCCCGCAGCCGCGCCGACATCAGCTCGCCATTGACCGAACCATCCTCGAGAAAGCGCCAGGCCGGTGCCTGGCTGATCGTCACATACGGGTCGTCGGGGTTTTCGGCGGCCATCAGCGTGGAGTTGACGACCGACACGGCCAGCCGCATCCGCAGCAGAGGCCAGAGCAAATCCACTTCCTGCGGGCGCAGCCGGTTCGCGGCGTGATAGCCCCGTACCAGCGCGGCCAGCGCCCGCTCGGGGTGTGGGTGATCCAGCGCCACGTATGCCCCCGCAATCGCCAACTCGCACACCCGCGGCGCGGCGCACATGTCGCCCAGGTCGATCAGGCCCGAGACCTGCCGGCGCTCCGACAGCTCTCCTTCGACCAGGATGTTGTAGTCATTCACGTCATTGTGGATGGCCTGCCGGGGCAGCTCGGCCAGCATGTCCGCGACGGCATCGAACTGTGCACAAATCTCGCGCAGAAGGGCCGCGCGATCGGGGTCGGCAACCGCATCCAGTTTGTCAGCGATCCAGCCGGCCTGGGTCAGGTCCCATTTGAACTCCGGCCGCTCCAGGCCGGGATGCGAAAACCGCTCCAGAGCCCGATCTGTTGCCCCCAATACCCGGCCCAGTTTCAGGATCAGGTCCTCGGATTTCGGCGCGGCCTTGGCATAGCACCGGCCCGGCAGCCGCTCCAGCAGCCACGCCAGCCGAGGCCGTCCCGCGTCGTCGTCGATCTGCGGCAGCAAGCCACCGTCCAGCCCGGGGATCACCTTGGGAAACGGCAGCCCGGGGGCCTCGGTCGCGATATGCGCCAATGCCTTGATCTGCAGATCCACCAACTGCGGGTCACACCCGGCCCGCATGACCTTCAGAACGTAGTCCTGCCCATTGGTGGCCTGCACCAGGAAATTCAGGTCATACTCGCCATCCAACCGCGAGAGCCGGGCGTCCAGCCCCCAGACCCGCCGCAGCGCGGCCGCCCAAAACTCACTGACATCATTCATTCGAACTTCCGCCCCGTGCGCGCCGGGGCCCTCTTCATCTGGCTGAATATATCCTCGGGGGGAATCGCGCTGTGGCGCGATGGGGGGCAGACAGCCCCCACCTTACCCCATGGCCCGCAGGCGCTTGATCAACGACGAGGTGTCCCAGCGGCCGCCGCCCATCTTCTGCACATCCTTGTAGAACTGATCGACCAGCGCGGTCACCGGCAGCGATGCCCCGGTCTCGTCCGCCGTGTCCAGGCAGATGCCAAGGTCCTTGCGCATCCAGTCCACAGCAAAGCCGTGGTCGAAATGGTCGTCCAGCATGGTCTCGTACCGGTTCGACATCTGCCAGCTGCCGGCGGCCCCCTGGCTGATCACCTCGACCACCGCCCGCCCGTCCAGCCCGGCCTTCTCGGCGAAATGCAGCGCTTCGCTCAGGCCCTGAACCAGCCCGGCGATGGCGATCTGGTTGCACATCTTGGTCATCTGGCCCGCGCCGCTGTCTCCGATGCGGCGGCAGATCTTGGCATAGACCTGCATCACCGGCTCGGCCCGGTCATAGGCGGCCTGATCGCCGCCGCACATGATCGACAGAACCCCGTTCTCGGCCCCGGCCTGGCCGCCCGAGATCGGCGCATCGACAAAAGAGATCCCGCGCGCCTTGGCGGCCGCGTACAGTTCACGCGTGACCTTGGCCGAAACGGTGGTGTGGTCAACGAAAACCGCGCCTTCCGCCATGCCGCCGAACGCGCCGTCCTCGCCCGTGCAGACCATGCGCAGATCGTCGTCGTTGCCGACGCAGGCCATCACGAACTCCGCCCCCTCGGCGGCACCGCGCGGCGTGGTCGCCATCTGGCCACCATGCTGCGACACCCATTTCTCCGCCTTGGCCGCGGTGCGGTTGTAGACGGTCACCTCATGCCCGGCCGCCTGCAGATGCCCGGCCATCGGATAGCCCATGACGCCCAGGCCAAGGAATGCAACTTTCGCCATTTTCGAGGTCCTCCCTGTGACCGGTCCAGAGCAGAAAACGCCCACTGGCCGGAATGCTTGCCAGAGACAAAGCAAAGCCGCGCCCAAAGGGCAACCCCGCACCGGGAGACAGGCCGCAAATAATGGCCGCGCGTCACGCGCCGCTGATATTGCGCTCCATCAGGCGCTGGTACAGGCGTGGGGCCAGCCGGTTCAGCCACCACGCCAGTCGCGCCACCCGGCCCACCGGAATGACGGGCCGCCCGCGATCCATCCCTCGCAGGATCACGCGGGCGGCCGCCTCGGGGGTCATCTCGTCCATGCCGTCACTGGCCGATCCGGGGCGTGCGGTGCCATCGGGCTGCCGCTCGGCCCGGCCCGGGTTGGTCGCCACGAATGAGGGCGCCGCGATATGCACCCGCACGCCATGGGGCCGTTCTTCGGATCGCAGCGATTTGAAGAAACCTTCCAGCGCGTGTTTCGAGGCCGCATAAGCCGTCCGGTGATACAGCGGCGCAAACCCCGCCACCGACGAGATCGCCAGATGCGCCCCACGCGACTGGCGCAGCGCGGGCAGAAAGGCGCGGGCCATCGCGACGGCCGCGAAATAGTTGATCTCGAACACCTTGCGGTGGCTGGTGTCGTCGGACTGATCGAACCCGCAGATCTGGGTGATCCCGGCGTTGTAGATGACCAGATCGATGCTGCCGCAATGCGCAAGCGTATCGTTGACGGCGCGCGCCAGTTGATCCGGATCGGTCAGATCACAGGCAATCGCCATCTGCGTGGCGGTGTCCTGCACCCCGTCCACCTTCAGATCCAGCAGGACCACGCGCCATCCACGCTCTTGCAGCGCGGCCGAGAGCGCCTGACCCAGCCCGCCGGCCCCGCCCGAAATCACTGCGGTTTTCACAGACCCACACTCCTTTTCCAAAGGTCGAACACCTCGGCGCTGGTCTTCTGCGGGACATAGCCGAACACGGTCTTCAGCGCCGTATTGTCCAAAACCGGTCGGTATTGCAGGAACCGCACCTGTTCAGGCCCGTAGCGCGACAGGCGCAGAGGGCGGGCCACGGCAAGCGCCGCCTTGAGCGCCCGGGCCGGCAGGCGCAGGACGGGTTTGTCCAGCGCGCGGGCCAGATCGTCGACGCTCAGCGCGCCGTCCCCGGCGACGTTGTACACCCCGGGCGGTCCATCGGTGGCCGCGCGTTTCAGGATGCGGGCCAGATCGCGGGTCCAGATGAACACGAAGGGGCTGTCGCTGCCCGCCACCGCCAGCAGGCGGGGCTTGCGGAACAGGGCGGTGATCTGGTTGTCGGTGCCGTCGCCCAGCACCGTGCCCACCCGAAGCACCACCTGTTCCAGCTGCGGCGCGGCCGTTCGGGCCTCGGCCAGCAATTCCTCGACCTGCCGCTTGTGGTCGGAATAGGGAAACTCGGGGTTGCCGCGCACTGGATCGGTTTCGCGCAGCGGCACCGGGTTGTCCGCGTGATAGCCATAGGCCGCTCCCGACGAGGTGACGACCAGCCGCCGCACGCCATGGGCCAGCGCGGCATCGACCACCTTGCGCGTGCCGCCCACATCCACCGCGTGGGCCTCGGCCCGCGACATCCCCGGCGGCGGCGTGACGATCGAGGCCAGATGCACGATCACCTCGGGCTTCACCTTGGCGATCACCCGGGCGGGGTCGCCCGTGGTGACATCCATGCGCAGAAACGGAACCTCGTCCGGCAGCGTCGCGGGGCGGCGCAGGTCGGTGGCAAACACCTGATGGTCGCTCAGCTCGTCCAGCAGGGCGCGGCCCACCAGCCCTGCGGCGCCGGTGATCAGGATGCGGGTCATCGGGCGGCCTCGGTCCGGGCCATCAGCTGCGCCAGCGCCAGCCCCGAGATGGCATGCCAGATCCCCCAGAAGGCGGCCACCACGGCCATGCCGCCCAAGCCGTTGAAAAAGGCGAAGATCAGCACCAGTCCAAGGCCCGAATTCTGGATGCCGGTCTCGATGGTGATTGCGCGCCGGTCAAAGGGGGACAGCCGGGTCAGAGTGGCCACAACCCAACCGCCCCCCAGTGCCAGTGCGTTGTGAGCGATCACAAGCCCGGCGACCGCCCCGGCGTAGCCTAGGAAGAAACTCCAGTTGGCCGCCAGGGCGAGCACGATGAAAGCCACGAAAATGGCCATGGACAGGATCTGCAGCGGCCCGCGCAGCCGCGCCGTCAGGGCGGGGCGCTTCTGGTTCAGGGTCACCCCTAGAACCAGCGGCAGGATCAGCATCAGTCCGACGATGATGGCGATTTGCACCGGGTCGATCTGGGTCTGCTGCAGAATCGCGCGGGTCGGCGGGTACAGCCCGCCCCACAACGCGATGTTGAACGGGGTCATCACGATGGCCCCGATGGTGGCGAAGGCGGTCATCGACACCGACAGCGCCGCGTTTCCGCCCGCCCGATGGGTGATGAAATTCGAGATATTGCCCCCGGGACAGGCCGCCACCAGGATCAGCCCCAAGGCGATCGAGGGGCGCGGCTCGGTCAGCCAGACCAGCAGGAAGGTCAGCGCCGGCAGCACCAGGAATTGCGAGGCCAGTCCCACCACCACTGGCTTGGGCGCGCGCCGCAGCCGGTCGAAGTCGCGTGGTGACAGGTCGATGGCGATCGAGAACATCACGATCGCCAGGATCGCGTTCAGCAGGGTCAGCGAGCCGGGGCTGAAATTCAGCGTGATCTCGTCGATTCCGGTCATGCGCGGGCTTTCCGGAACCGCGCGATCCAGTCCGTCACCGCCTTGCGATAGGTCGCCTTGTCCACGTAATAGGCCATGCGGGGCAGGTTCAGGTACTGCATGCCTCCGGTGGCGCGCCGATAGTCTTTTTGTTTCTCCGCCTTCAGCGCCGCGGCCACGGGGCAGCCGGACTGAAGACCCTTGATATAGCGCGCCACCATTTCGGCCTGCTCGTGGCGTCCTTGCCAGCCCAGCCCGGTGGCCTCGATCATGCCCAGCACGAACAGGTCGTCGCGTTCGGGGTGCATGGCGTTCAGGTACAGATGCGGCGCATCGCCCTGCCAGTTCAGCAGGTTCGGGTCGATGAACGGGTAATGCAGCTTGTACCCGGTCGCGGCCAGGATCATGTCATAGGCGCTGGCGCTGCCGTCCTTGAATTGGACCGTGCGGCCCTCGATCCGGTCGATATCGGGGCGAATGCGCAGGTCGCCGTGGCCCGCGTGGTACAGGACCAGCGAATTCACCACCGGGTGGCTTTCGTACAGTTTGTAGTCGGGCTTGGGAAAGCCATATTTCTGGGGGTCGCCCACGAACCAGCGCAGGATCATCCCGTCGATCCGGCGCTTTAGCCACATGGGCAGGCGGATCATCCCGCCCAACGTGTCGGCGGGTTTGCCAAAGACGTATTTCGGCACGAAATAGTATCCCCGCCGCATCGACAGGTCGCACTGCGCGGCGTGATGGATGGCGTCCACCGCAATGTCACACCCGGAATTGCCCGCGCCCACCACCAGCACTCGCTTGCCGTCGAACTGGCTGGGATAGCGGTACTGCGAGGCGTGGATCAACTCGCCGTCGAACCGGCCGGGAAAATCGGGCATGTTGGGTTCGGATAGGGTGCCATTGGCGATCAGCACCCCGGCAAACTCGCCGCTATGCGTGCCCTGGTCGTCCCGCCAGGTCAGCCGCCAGCCATCGCCCGGTGCGCCCAGGGGCGATGCGTCGATCACTTCGGTGTTGAACCTGTAGTGATCGCGCAGTTCGAAATGATCGGCAAAAGCCCGGAAATAGTCGCGCATCTGCCGGTGCGACGGGTATTCGGCCACGTCGTCGCCCATCGGGAAATCGGCAAATTCGGTCATCGTCTTGGACGAGATCAGATGCGCGGATTCGTACATGGTCGACCGTGGCGCATCGACATCCCACAGCCCGCCCACATCGGAATGCAGCTCGAAACCCTGGAACGGGATGCCCTGTTCCTTCAGCACCTTGGCCGCCGCCAGCCCCATCGGACCTGCGCCGATCAAGGCATATGCCTTGCGTGCTTGTGTCATGAACCCTCCCCTGCTCGTGGCGATTAACTTGAACGATCGTCCAAAATAAGGCAAGATGAAAAACATGAGCGCGAAATACATTGAAAAACAAAGGCAAAGGGCGCCATCGGCCCGGTCGCTTGAAACCAAGGCGCGGATTCTGGACGCGGCCGAGGCGCTGTTCGCGGAACGGGGATTCGAGGGCGCCTCGATCCGCGACATCGCCACGCGCGCCGGGGTGCAGGTGGGTTTGGTCCACCACCATGGCGGCGGGAAGGAAGAGCTGTTCTTCCAGACCGTCGCGCGCCGCGCCGACGCGCTTGCCCGGATCAGGATGCAGGCGCTGGAGGATCGGCGCGCGCAGGGCCCGCTGACCCTGCGGGACATTCTGGACTGTTTCATCCGCCCCTATGTCAGCCTTGCCGAATCCGGCGGTCCGGGCTGGATGGCCTACGGGCGGCTGGTGGCGCATGTGTCGGTCGATCCGCGCTGGCGCCAAATCGCGGCCGAGTGTTTCGACCCTACCGCTCAGCTGTTCATCCGTGAAATCGCCGCACTGTATCCGCAGGCCGACCCGGCGCTGTTGGCTACGGGCCAGGTCTATTCGGTCTCGGCGATGCTGGCGCATCTCAACAGCGCCTGGCGGGTGCAGGCGCTGTCACAGGGGGGCGATCTGTCCGGGATCGACCAACTGGTCGAATTCTGCGCCGCGGGGATCGAGGCAATGGTGCACTCGGGCCGCGCGCGGCCCTGACCCGGCTCAGCCGATGGCGCGGGCGGGCCCCGAGACGCGCAGGGATTCAAAATCTCGGCCCTCAATTGTCAGTTTGTCGGCAGCTTGGGTGACGACTCGGGCTTTGTTTGCGCCTTGGATTTTGTGTAGGGGGTAAGTACGGGATAAGCGCTCTGCATCGCTTCGATGGCCTGCGCGCGGAACTGGGTCTGGAACGGGTCTGGCTCGTCGGCGCGCACGGCCTCGGGCGAGAGGTAGAAGCCGACGGTCACGACCGAGACGGCGAAGACCGATCCGGCGGTCAGGGTGGCAAGTGTGTTGGTAATCGCGCGTAGCATGGTATTGATACTCCTGTTGCTGACGGGTTCGGGGTCTTGGGGGTGGCTCAGGCTTTCCGGGCCAGGGCCTGCCGCAGTTGGTCGTTCTCGGCCTGCAACTGCGCCAACTGACGTCCCAGCTCGTTCAGATGCGGGCGCAGTTCGGCTTCGGTGAAGCGGGGGGTGATGTGGCGCGGGCAGTTCCAGTCCAGCGCCGCGACATGGATGATCGCCGCGCGTTCGGCCTCGGCCGCGTCGGGGATAATGTCGCGCGCGGCCTCGGCGCCTTCGCGAAAGTCCACGCGGCCCAGGATCTTGAGCCTGCGCTGGTTGGCATAGTCCATCAGTATCAGCGCGATCCGGTCATTGCCGTCCAGATTCCCGCGCGAGATATACTGCTTGTTGCCCGAGAAATCCGCATAGCCGATGGTCCGGTCGTCCAGCACCTTCAGAAACCCTGCAGGCCCGCCGCGATACTGGACATAGGGCCAGCCGGTCTCGGACACGGTGGATTGATAGAACCCGTCGCGCGCCTCGATGAAGGCTTGCTCGGCGGGGCCGATCAGGTGGCCCTGCTGCGGGCCGCCGTCGATGAACTTTGCATAGGATGCGGCGGACCCCATCCGTTTCTGGTGGGCGCGGACGGCGGGGGTGAAGGTCAGTTCGGAAAAGGCGCGGGGCATGCGGGTGCCTCCTTTCACAGGTTCAGGTCGGACAGGCCGGGATGGTCGGCGGGCCGGGGCCCCAGGGGCCAGTGAAACAGGCGCTGGGCGTCGGTGATCGGCAGATCGTTCAAGGACGTATGTCGCTGGGCCATCCGGCCATCGGCGGCGAACTCCCAGTTTTCGTTGCCGTAGGACCGGAACCACTGGCCGCTGTCGTCGTGCCATTCATAGGCATAGCGCACCGCGATGCGGTTCCCGTCACAGGCCCACAGCTCCTTGATCAGGCGATAGTCCAGTTCGGTGCGCCATTTGCGGGTCAGAAAGGCGTGGATCTCGGCGTGGCTGGTCAGGAACTCAGCCCGGTTCCGCCACTGGCTGTCCTCGGTATAGGCCGGGGTCACGATGTCGGGGTTGCGGCTGTTCCAGGCGTCTTCGGCCTTGCGGACCTTTTCGATGGCGGTCTGCGTCGTGAACGGGGGCAGAGGAGGGCGCTGCATGGTCAGAGACTTTCAGGCGAGGGTGGCGGCGAGAAGGGCCACGGTCAGAAGAAAGGGAACATAGCTTGCGGGAAATGGGCTGGCGCGGCGTCGCATCGGTCAAATCCTTTGGGTGTACAGATCGGTAAACTGTGCTGATAAGATGTACAGATCGGTTAACTTTTTCAATCCTTGAGCCGAAAAAAGTTTCATAATCAGCTTTTCTGGATGGAGAATATGATTAAAAAACAGCGCCTTCAGCGGTGTGAATTGCACCTGCGTGGCAAAGGCATTATGTACTGATCTGTACGCAAAGGAGCCGAATCATGCGTCCGAACAAACGGGACGAGCTGGTCCGTAAAGCACTGCAGGTGTTTTACCGCGACGGGTTTCACGCCACCGGAATGGACCGGCTGGTGGTCGAAACCGGCGTGTCCAAGACCTCGATGTACAAGCATTTCCGCACCAAGGAAGAGCTGATCCTGGCGGTACTGCGCCTGCGGGACGAGAATTTCCGCAACTGGTTCGTGCGCCGGATCGAGGAACTGGCCGACACCCCCGCCGATCAACTGCTGGCCGCGTTCGATGCGCTGGGCGAATGGTTCCGCGAGGATAACTTTCGCGGCTGCATGTTCATCAAGGCCGGTGCCGAGTACCAAGACCCCGACCACCCGATTCATGTGCAGGCGGGCGAGCACAAGCGCCTGCTGCTGGAGTATTTCACCGACCTGTGTCGCAAGGCCGGCGCGCAGGACCCGGACAAGCTGGCCTGCCAGCTGCTGCTGCTGAAAGAGGGTGCGATCGTCACCGCCGTGCTGCTCCGCAACGGCGATCCCGCGCGCGACGCCAAAGAGGCGGCTGCAGTCTTGCTGAAAAACGCGCTGGCTTGACCCATGAAAACCCGCTTTAGTTCCCGAAGCAGGTAAAAGGGGGGCGTATGCAGCAGGCCTCGGATTTTCTGGAAGAATGTCAGGTTCTTGATGACGCACTGACGGGGCTGGGTGCCGCGGACTGGCAGATCGTGACCCAGTTCAAAGACTGGACGATCGACGACGTGTTGGTGCACCTGCATTTCTGGAACCAGATGGCCGACCTGTCACAGCGCGACCCGAATGCGTTCGATGCAAGGGTGCAGCAGGTGATGCCGCGCATTCAGGCCGAGGGATTTCGCGCCACGGAAAACGCTGCAATCACTGAGCGTGGACATGATCTGCGCGCCGCATGGTCTGATCTATGCAGCCGAATGGGCCGCGACTGGTCGGGGCTGGACCCCAAGGCGCGGGTCAAATGGGTGGGGCCGGACATGTCGGTGCGGTCCTCGATGACCGCCCGGCAGATGGAGACCTGGGCGCATGGGCAGGAGGTATTCGACATTCTTGGCCTGACCCGGCCCGAGACCGCCCGCATCCGCAACATCGTCGTGCTGGGCGTGAACACCTTTGGCTGGACCTACACGGTGCATGGCCGCCCGGTTCCTCCGGTGACGCCCCATCTGCGCCTGATCGCGCCTTCCGGGGCGCTGTGGGAGTTCGGCGCGCCCGGCGCCGACCTGATCGAAGGGCCGGCCGTCGATTTTGCCCGCGTTGTGACACAGACCCGAAACGTGGCGGACACCGGCCTGTCGGTGCAGGGGCCGGTCGCGCAGGAATGGATGGCCATCGCTCAGTGTTTCGCCGGCGCCCCCGAAACGCCGCCGCCGCCCGGTGCCCGGCATTGCGTAGGGCATTGACGCCAAAGGACGTTGCGTAGCAGCGCAAACCGACGCGGCGTCACCCGGATTGGCGGAATCGGCGGCGAAAGCTACCCTTTCCGCCAACAGAATTCCGGAGAACCAATCATGTCGCTTTTTACCTCGACCGCTTCCTGGGTCACTGACGAACACCGCATGTTTGCCGAAATGGCCGGACGGTTCATGGATGATGAACTTGTGCTCAACATCGAAGCCTGGGCCGAGCAGGGCGTAGTCGATCGCGACTTCTGGCGGAAGGCCGGGGAAACCGGGCTGATGGCCGGGGCCATCCCCGAGGAATTCGGCGGCGTCGGCGGCGGCATGGGTTTTGATGCGGTCACGATCTATGAGCAGACCTCGCGCGGGGATGCGGGCTGGGGCTATGGCATCCAGTCGATCGTGATCCATTACATCACCGCCTATGGCAGCGAGGACCAAAAGAAGAAATGGCTGCCCAAGCTGGCCTCGGGCGAGATGGTCGGCGCGCTGGCGATGACCGAACCGGGCACAGGCTCGGACGTTCAGGCGATCCGCACCACCGCCGAGAAGGATGGCAATTCCTACCGGATGAACGGGTCCAAGATCTTCATCACCAATGGCCAGACCGCCGACCTGATCATCGTGGCCGCCAAGACCGACAAGTCGCTGGGTTCCAAGGGCGTGTCGCTGATCGCGGTCGAGACCGAAGGGGCCGAGGGCTTCCGCCGGGGCCGCAACCTCAAGAAGCTGGGCATGAAGGCCAATGACACGGCCGAGCTGTTCTTCGAGGACGTGAAGTTGCCGATGACCAACCTGCTGGGTTCCGAAGAAGGTCAGGGTTTCTATCAGCTGATGAAGCAACTGCCGTGGGAACGTCTGACCATCGGCATCATGGCGCTGGGCGCGATCGATTTCGCCATCTCCGAGACGGTCAAATACACCCAAGAGCGCAAGGCGTTCGGCCAGCGGGTGATGGACTTCCAGAACACTCGCTTCAAGCTGGCGGAATGTAAGACCAAGGCCGAGGTGCTGCGCAGCTTCGTCAATGACTGCATCGGCAAGCTGGAGGCCGGTCAGCTGGACGCAGCCACGGCCTCGATGGTGAAATACTGGGGCTCCGAGGTGCAGAACGAGATCATGCACGAATGCCTGCAGCTGTTCGGCGGCTATGGCTTCATGATGGAATACCCGATCGCGCGGCTTTACGCGGATGCGCGGGTGCAGATGATCTATGGTGGCACCAACGAGGTGATGAAGGAACTCATCGCCCGCTCGATCGACGTTTGACCGGGCGCTCCCGCCCGTCGTCAACGGCCCTTGCGGGCCGCCTCCTCCGGTTGGGCCCGGCCGCGCCCGAGCAATGCTCGGCCGCGGCGGAGGCGGATCGGCTAAGGCAGCTGCCCCTGCAGCCATGCGCGGAACGAGACAAGCGGGGCCGGCTCCGTGCGACTTTGCGGCCAGACAAGATAGTAGTCACCCAAGCTGACCGGCGGAGCTGCGCAGGCCGGAACCAACCGGCCGGCTTCCAGCTCGGCTGAAATCAGGTAGCTGGGCAGTAGTGCTACGCCCAGCCCATGGATCGTGGCCTGGATCATGGTCGAAAACTGGTCGAACAGCATGCCTCGGACGCCCTCGGCAGGGATGCCTTGCGCGGCGAACCAGCGTTCCCACGCATCGGGCCGGGTATCCAGATGCAGCAGTGGTGCGTCGGCCAGCCATTCAGCATTCGGGGCTTCGGCTGGCAGCAAGGCTGGCGCGCAGACCGGCAGAACTTCTTCGCGCATGATCGGCAGATAGTTCACCCCGGCCCAGTCGCGCTGGCCGAAGTGGATGGCCGCGTCGAAGTGCTCGGTGCCGAAGTCGAAAGGCTTGAGCCGTGTGCTGAGGTTCATCGTCACTTCGGGGTGGCGGCGGGCGAAATCCTGAAGCCGTGGCGCCAGCCAGTGCATACCGAAGGCGGGCAGGATCGACAGTTGCAAAGAACCGCCAGAGGGGTTGGCCTTCAGCTTCAGTGAGGCCTGCGCCAGTTGCTGCAGCGCTGTTCGGGCGGTTTCCACGTATTCCTTGCCTGCGGGTGTGAGTTGCAGGCGCATTTGGTCGCGCTGGATCAGCGCGACGCCCAGCTGTTCTTCGACGGCCTTCAACTGGCGACTGACCGCGCTTTGGGTCAGCGAGAGTTCATCGGCAGCTGCTGAAGCGCTGCCTAGGCGGTCGACGGCTTCTAGGGCCAACAGGGAAGAAATAGACGGCAGAAATCGACGCGGCGCCAGCATATGATCTTTCCTCATGGCTTGTGGAGGGAATATCACTGGTGGATCCTCCAATCCAATAGCAAAAAGGCGCAGCCGTAGAAAAGTGCAGCGGGGCGATTATGACCATTCAGAACAGTTTGAGCGGATTTCGGAGGGCGGGCCGTCTCGACGGGATCGAATTGTCCGAGATCGTCCAGATCTCGGAACGGGCCGCGCAGCTGCGGGCGCAGGGCGTGGACGTGATCGCGCTCAGCACCGGCGAGCCCGACTTTCCGACCCCGCCGCATGTGGTCGAGGCCGCGCACAAGGCGGCGCTGGACGGTCAGACCCGATATCCCGCCACAGCTGGAACCCCGGCCCTGCGTTCCGCCATCGCGGAACAGGCCGGGGTCGAGTCTGCGCAGGTCATCGTCTCGACCGGGGCTAAGCAGGTGCTGGCCGGCGCGTTCCTCGCGACGCTCGATCCGGGCGATGAGGTCATCACCACCGCGCCCTTCTGGACCAGCTATGCAGACATGGTGAAACTGGCGGGCGGCGTGCCGGTCGTGCTGGATTGTCCGCGCGAACAGGGCTTCAAGCTGACCCCAGAACAGCTGGAGAGGGCGATCACCCCGCGCACCCGCTGGCTGCTGTTGAACACACCGTCGAACCCGACCGGGGCGGTTTACTCTGAGGCCGAATTGCAGGCGCTGGGCGCGGTGCTGGAGCGGCACCCGCAGGTCTGGGTGATCTCGGACGAGATCTATCAGCACCTCGCCTATGTGCCCTTCACGCCCTTTACCCAGGCGGTTCCGGCGCTGGCAGACCGCACGCTGACGGTGAATGGCGTGTCCAAGGCCTATTCGATGACCGGCTGGCGCATCGGCTGGGGGATCGGCCCCGCTCCGCTGATCAAGGCGATGGCGGCGGTGCAGGGGCAGATCACCTCGGGCGCCTGTTCCATCGCGCAGGCGGCGGCGCTGGCCGCGCT
This sequence comes from Ruegeria sp. BC6, assembly GCF_056539185.1. Taxonomy (NCBI): domain Bacteria; kingdom Pseudomonadati; phylum Pseudomonadota; class Alphaproteobacteria; order Rhodobacterales; family Roseobacteraceae; genus Ruegeria; species Ruegeria sp. BC6. Next base: position 1,466,403 of record NZ_JBQFUM010000001.1, on the reverse strand, counting down.
GACCGGCCCGCAGGACCTGTTGGCCGAACGCCGCGCGGCGATGCGTGCGCGCCGCGATCTGGTCGTTGCAGGCCTGAACGCCGCCGGTTTGGACTGCCCGGTGCCCGACGGCGCCTTCTACGTCTTTCCGCAGACGCCCGCGGCGATGCCCTCGGACCCGGAATTCTGCCGACACCTTCTAGATCACGCGGGCGTCGCGGTGGTGCCGGGGCGGGCCTTCGGCATGCCGGGGCATTTTCGGCTTTCCTTTGCCTATGACACCGATAGCCTGACCCAAGGCCTGCGCCGGATAGCCGACGCAACCGCCAAACTCTGACCTGACCGGGGAACCCAGATGGATCGCGCCCAGATCGTTCACGAAAACTTCCTGACCCGTGTCGCCAATCGCGACCTGCCCGCCGGCGCGCCGCCGCGCCCGGGCCTGACTGCGCCCGAGGCGGTTTCGCTGTTCCGCTCTCAGGTCCTCAGCCGTGCGCTGGACCGCACCAGCCGGGCGATGCAGAAGGCGGGGCAGGGGTTCTACACCATCGGCTCGTCGGGGCACGAGGGCATGGCCGCAGTGGCCCATGCCCTGCGCCCGACCGACATCGCCTTTCTGCACTATCGCGACGCCGCGTTTCAGGTCGCCCGGGCCGAGCAGGTGCCCGGCCAGCAGATCGCCTGGGACATGCTGCTGAGCTTTGCCTGTTCCAAAGAGGACCCGACCTCGGGCGGGCGGCACAAGGTGCTGGGCTCCAAGGCTCTGATGATCCCGCCGCAGACCTCGACCATCGCCAGCCACCTGCCCAAGGCGGTGGGCGCGGCCTATAGCCTTGGCGCGGCGCGGCGGCACGACCCCGAACACCGGCAATTGCCCGAGGACGGCATCGCCATGTGTTCCTTTGGCGACGCCTCGGCCAACCACTCCACCGCGCAGGGGGCGATCAACACGGCGGGCTGGACCAGCGTGCAGTCAATCCCGCTGCCGCTGCTCTTTGTCTGCGAGGACAACGGTATCGGCATCTCGGTCAAGACGCCCAAGGGCTGGATTCAGGCCTCGATGGAGTACCGCCCGGGCATCAGGTATTTCCAGGCCAACGGGTTGGACATCTATGAGACCTTCGCGGTGGCGCAGCAGGCGGCCGAATACGTCCGCACCCGGCGCAAACCGGCCTTCCTGCACCTGAAAACCGTGCGCCTTTACGGCCACGCGGGGGCGGATGTGCCCACCACCTATCTCAGCCGCGCCGAGGTCGAGGCCGACGAGTCCAACGATCCGCTGCTGCATTCGGTGCGCCTGCTGGATCAGGCCGGGGCGCTGTCGCCCGATCAGGCGTCGAAGATCTATGAACAGACCTGCGCGCGCACCGATCGCATCGCGGCGCAGGCCGCCACGCGCCCGCATCTGTCCACCGCCGCCGAGGTCGCGGCCAGCCTGATCCCGCCCAAGCGCCCCTGCAAGCCCACTAACGGCCCCAGCGCCGAAGCCCGCGCCGCCACCTTCGGCAGCGACCTGCGCGCGATGGACGACCCGCAGCCGATGGCCCGCCTGATCAACTGGGCGCTGACCGACCTGATGCTGGAACATGGCGAGATCGTCTGCATGGGCGAGGATGTGGGCCGCAAGGGCGGCGTCTATGGCGTGACGCAGAAGCTGCAGCAACGCTTCGGCCCCGACCGGGTGATCGACACGCTGCTGGACGAACAGTCCATCCTCGGTCTCGCCATCGGCATGGCCCATAACGGCTTTGTCCCGATCCCCGAGATCCAGTTCCTCGCCTATCTGCACAATGCCGAGGACCAGATCCGGGGCGAGGCCGCCACGCTGCCCTTCTTCTCGAACGGGCAGTTCACCAACCCGATGGTCGTGCGGATCGCCGGGCTGGGATACCAGAAGGGCTTTGGCGGGCATTTCCACAACGACAACTCGCTGGCGGTGCTGCGTGACATTCCGGGCGTCATCATCGCCTGCCCCTCGACCGGGGCGGACGCGGCGCGGATGCTGTGCGAATGCGTGCGCCTTGCGCGCGAGGAGCAGCGCGTGGTGGTGTTCCTTGAACCCATCGCGCTCTACCCGATGCGCGACCTGCACGAAGGGCAAGACGGCGCGTGGATGACCCGCTATCCCGCCCCCGGCGAACGCATCGCTCTGGGCGAGGTGGGCGTGCATGGCGACGGCACCGATCTGGCCATCGTGACCTACGGCAACGGCCATTACCTGTCGAAACAGGCGCTGCCCGAACTGGCAGCGGCGGGCCTCAATACCCGCATCATCGACATGCGCTGGCTGGCACCGCTGCCGGAACAGGCGCTGCTGGAGGCCACCAAGGGCTGCAAGCACGTCCTGATCGTCGATGAATGCCGCCGCACCGGCAGCCAGTCCGAGGCTCTGATGACGCTCTTTGCAGAGCAGACCGACCTGCCCACCGCCCGCGTGGTGGCCGAGGATTGCTTCATCGCCACCGGCCCCGCCTATGCCGCGCCGCTGCCTTCGAAGGATGGCATCGTGGCCGCCGCCCTAACCCTGACCGGAGCCCAGAAATGACCCGTACCGCCGTCGTGATCTGCCCCGGCCGGGGCACCTACAACAAGCCCGAGCTGGGCTATCTGCACCGTCACCATTCGAACCGGATGGAGTTGTTCCGCGAATTCGACGCCATCCGCGCCGAAACGGGCCAAGAGGCGGTAACCGCACTGGACGGCGCGCCGCGATTCTCGGTCAGCAAGTATTCCCGCGGCGACGTGGCCTCGCCGCTGATCTACGCCACATCGCTGGCCGACGCGCAGGCGCTGGCCGAGGATATCGAGGTGGTGGCCGTCACCGGCAACTCGATGGGCTGGTATATCGCGCTGGCCGCCGCGGGGGCGCTGTCGCCCGAAAACGGGTTCCGGGTGGTCAACACCATGGGCACGCTGATGCAGACCCACCTGATCGGCGGGCAGCTGGTCTATCCCTTAACCGGCGACGACTGGCGCGACGACCCGGCCCGCAAGGCCGAGCTCTTGGCCGAGGTGGCGCGCATCGACGCCCTGCCCGAACATGACCTCGCCCTGTCAATCGACTTGGGCGGGATGCTGGTTCTGGCCGGCAACGAGGCCGGGCTCAAGGCCTTCGAGGCCGCCCAGCCCGTGGTGCAGGAGCGGTTCCCGATGCGGCTGGCCAACCACGCGGCCTTTCACACGGCCCTTCAGGCCCCCGTTTCGCAGGAGGGCCGCCGCCAATTGCCCGCCACGCTGTTCACCCAACCTGACCTGCCGATGATCGACGGGCGCGGCAAGATCTGGTGGCCCGGCGCCACCGACACGGGCGCGCTGTGGGATTACACGCTGGGCCATCAAGTGACCGAGCCCTACGACTTCACCCGCGCTGTGCTGACCGCCGCCCGCGAATTCGCGCCCGACCTGTTCATCGTCACCGGCCCGGGCGCCACGCTGGGTGGCGCGGTGGCGCAGTCGCTGGTGCTGGCCAATTGGCGCGGCATGTCCGACAAGGACAGTTTTCAGGCCCTGCAGGCACAGAACCCGTTCCTGATTGCGCTGGGGCGCGAGGATCAAAGACCCCTTGCCATCGGCTGAGCCCTCGGGAAATCTGCACGCGCATTCAAGGACATCCCGCCCATGACCACCGATCCGGAAATCAGCCTGTGGACCAAGACCAGCCGCGAGCGGGTGGATGCCCCGCCCCTGACTGGGTCCGCCACGGTGGACCTCGCCGTGATCGGCGGCGGCTACACGGGCTGTTCGGCGGCGCTGCATGCGGCGCAGGCGGGGGCGTCGATCTGCCTGCTCGAGGCGCTTGAGATCGGCCATGGCGGGTCGGGCCGCAATGTCGGGCTGGCCAATGCCGGGCTGTGGCTGCCCCCGGCCGAGATCCGCGCCCATCTGGGCCGCGAGGCGGGGGACCGGCTGATCGCCCTGCTGGCGCAGGCCCCGGCCGAGGTGTTCCGCCTAGTCCGAGACCACGCCATCGATTGCGAGCCGGTGCAGGCCGGAACCCTGCACCTGGCCCATTCGCCCAAGGGTCTGCGCGACCTGCAGACCCGCCACCAACAGCTGTCCGCCGACGGCGCTCCGGTCGAACTGCTGTCGGCGCAGGAAACCGCCCGCCGCACCGGCAGCGCGGCGTTTCACGGTGCCATTTTCGACCCGCGCGCCGGAACGATCCAGCCGCTGGCCTATGTGCAGGGCCTCGCCCGCGCAGCGCAGCAGGCCGGGGCGGCAATCCACGCCAACAGCCCGGTGCTGGCCCTGCGCCACGATGGTGATACTTGGCATCTGGACACTCCGCAGGGTTCGGTGCGGGCCAAGGCGCTGATCCAGGCCACCAACGCCTATCACGCGGGGCTGCCTGACACCCGTCAGGCCTATGTGCCGGTCTACTACTTCCAATACGCCACCGACCCGCTGCCCGAGGAGATCCGCGCCACTCTGCTGCCGGGGGGCGAGGGCTGCTGGGATACCGGACTGATCATGACCTCGTTCCGCATGGATCAAGCCGGGCGGCTGGTGATCGGGGCGATGGGCGATCTGGGCCATGCGGGCAGCTTTGCCCATCGCGGCTGGATCACGCGCAAACTGGCGCAGATCTTCCCCGCGCTGGCCGATCAACCGCTGATGGACGGCTGGCACGGGCGCATCGCCATGACCTCGGACCATATCCCGAAGCTGGTGCAGATCGGGCCGAACGCGCTGTCGGCGCATGGCTATTCCGGGCGCGGGATCGGGCCGGGCACGGTGTTCGGCCGCATGATGGCCGACAGCCTGTTGTCGGGCGACCCCGCCCGCCTGCCGCTGCCGCCCGAGCCTGCGCACAGCGAAAGCTGGACAGGCCTGCGCCGCGCCTTCTTTGAAACCGGCGCGGCGCTGACACATCTGGTCAAGGCAAGGGTCTGACCGATCAGACCGAGCGGGTGATCCCGCCATCTACCCGGATGTTCTGCCCGGTGATGTAACCGCCGCCCTCGGAGGCCAGCAGCGATATGACGGAGGCGATCTCGTCATAGCTGCGCCCGTAGCGGCCCATGGGGATCTTGGCCTTGAACTCCTCCTTTTCCGGCAGGCTGTCGATGAAGCCGGGCAGGACGTTGTTCATGCGGATATTCTCGGCGGCATACTTGTCGGCGAACAGCTTGGTGAACGCCGCGAGCCCCGCCCGGAACACGCCCGAGGTCGGAAAGACCGGGTCCGGCTCAAACGCCGCGAAGGTCGAGATGTTGATGATCGACCCGCCCCCCTGCGCCTGCATGATCGGCGTCACCAGCCGCGTGGGGCGCACGGCGTTCAGGAAATAGACATCCATCCCCTGATGCCAGTCCTCGTCGGTCAGTTCCAGCACCGGCGCGCGGGGCCCGTGCCCGGCCGAATTCACCAGCACGTCGATCCGCCCCCAGTGGGCCATCGCCGCATCGACCAGCCTCTGCAGGTCGTCGTTCGACTGGTTCGAGCCGGTCACGCCCATGCCGCCCAGCTCGGCCGCCAGCGCCTCGCCCTTGCCCGACGAGGACAGGACGCCCACCTTGAACCCGTCCGCCGCCAGCCGCCGCGCCGCATCCGCGCCCATACCGCTGCCGCCGGCGGTGATCAGAGCCACTTTTTCCGTCATCTTCGTTCTCCGTTTCCATCTGCCGCCAAGATGAAGCGTGGCCGGCCGTTTGACCAATCAGTTCTTCTGCCCTATGGCTGTAGAAAATCTATTGTGTGAGCGTCATGGCTGCACTTCCACCGCTGAACGCCCTTCGCGCCTTCGAGGCGTCGGCACGTCACCTGAACTTCAGGCTGGCGGCGCAGGAACTGGGTGTTACCCAAGGCGCGGTGGCACAGCAGGTCCGGGGCCTCGAGGCGCGGCTGGGCACCCCGTTGTTCGACCGCCTGCCGCGCGGCCTGCGCCTGACCGAGGCCGGACGGCGGTTCCACGCGCCCCTGCGCCGCGCTTTCCGTCTGATCGAAGAGGCGGTCGAAGACCTGTCCGGCCAGCGCCAGGTCACCCTGTCGGTCACGCCCAGCTTGGCCTCGAAATGGCTGGTGCCGCGGCTGGGCGATTTCACCGCGCGCCACCCGGATGTCTCGGTGCAGGTCGATGCGCGCGAGCGGCTGGCCGATTTCCAGACGGACGGGGTGGACATCGCGGTGCGGCAGGGCCGCGCGCCATTTGGCGACGGTCTGGTGGCCGAGCCGCTGTTCCCCACCGAATTCGTCGTCGTCGGCAGCCCTGACCTGGCCGCGCAGGTGACATCGGCGCAGGACCTGCTGGCGCATGTACTGCTCAGCGATTCTCATGGCCTGTGGCCCCTGTTTCTGGAACGCGCCGGCGTTCAGGGGCGCCCGAGGATGATGAATTTCAGCCAGACCAGCCTGGCCATCGACGCCGCCGTGGCCGGGCAGGGCTTTGCGCTGGCCAATGCGCCATTGGTCGCGGCCGAGCTGACGGCGGGGCGGTTGGTGCAGCCGCTGGCGCAGATGCTGCTGGACGATCTGGGGTTCCATATCGTCACCCCGCGCAAACCGCGGCAGCCGGATCTGGTGGTGCTGATGCGCGAGTGGCTGCGGGCTCAGTCCTGAAGCGTGGCGGCAATCGCCGCGATTTGGCCCCGCAGCCAGCGATGGGCGGGATCGTTCGCGAACCGCTGGTGCCAGACCATGTAGATCGAAACCGGCTGACACTTGAAGGGCAGGGGCGCACAGTCCAGCGCCGCCAACGGCCCTTGTATCATCAGCGCCGTGTCGGTCGAGATCAGGTCGCTGCCCTTCACGAAGGCCGGGATCGCGTTGAAATGCGGCAGGGTCACGGTGGGCGGGCGGATCTGGCTTTGATCCACGCCGCGCATCACCGCCCGCGCGTTGCGCCCGTCGGGAAACCGCACCTCGACATGGTCCGAGGCGCAATAGGCGGCCCAGTCGGCGGGCGGGTCGCGGCGTTCGGCGTCGTAGAACACCATCAGGGGGCTGCTCACCAGCAGCTTTTGAAAGATGTCGGGACCGTCCGGCGGCAGCGGGGTCAGCATCAGCTGGCACCGGTCGCTGCGCAGCAGTTCCGGGTCGGGCACGCCCGAGGGCATGAACCCCAGCCGCAGCCGCACCCCATCAGCCCGCGCCCTGCGCAGCAACTGCGGAAAGATCAGCTCGCGCGGCATGTCGTTGGTGGCGATCTGCACGGTGATCTCTTCGGACAGCGGGTCAAAGGGCCGCTCATCGGTCAGGGCGCGCATCCTGTCCAGCACCCCTTGCACCGGGTCTTTCAGCGCCAGCGCCCGCTCGGTCGCGCGCAGCCCCTGGCCCGACCGCACGAACAGCGGGTCGCCCAGCACCTGCCGCAGCTTGGCCAGCGTGTGGCTGATGGCCGATTGCGTGACACCCAGCCGATCGGCGGCCTTGGACACCGAGTTTTCCTCGAGAATCGTCAGGAAGATGCGCAGGACCTTGCCGTCCAGATCCGTAAAATCAATTTTCTTCATACCGTTTATGATCCGCCATGAATGGTGTTGCTGTTCATGCCGCGCTAGGGGAAGCTTGGCAACAGGAGGCACGCGATGGGGAACCGCTTTTTCTCGGACAAGAACCGACCCGTTCACATGGGGCCTTTTCCGCTGGAACGGCTGCGGCGACAGGATGCGCTGCCCGGTCTGTCGGCGCTGGCGCCCATGCCGGTGCTGAGTTTCGACCGCCCCGAGCAGCCCCACAGCATCGTCAACGCGATGGGCGAGTTTCAGGCGATGCTGGACACCATCCGCGATGGCTTCGTCAATCCGGCCCGGGCCGAGATGCCCCGCGATCCGGTCGAGCGCGCCAACCACTTGAAGGCCTTCGGCTATTTCAACGATGCCTCGATGATGGGCTGCGGGCCTCTGCCGCCGCAGGCGCTGCTGGACCAGCCCCGGCGCAACCCCGATATCGACCGGCTGGCCCATGCTTTGCAGACCCGGCAGACAAAGACCCTGGCCTCGGGGATCGACGTGATCATGGCCGACCTGCGCGACAGCGTCGCGGCCCGGCCGGGGCCGATCACCGCCCACCGCCATGCCATCGTGTTCCTGTACGAACATCACCGCGACCCCGATCCGGCCGAGCCCGGCGCCGAGTGGATCCTGGATGCGCAGGACCACCGCGCCTGTCTGCTGGCCACCGAAAACGCGGTGGTGATCGCCAACTACATCCGCCTTTTGGGGTATGACGCGCGGGCGCATTCGGTGATGTCCTCGGACGTGGACTTGCCGCGTCTTGCCGCCGCAGCCGGGTTGGTCTGGGCCGAGGATGGCACCGCCGTGGCTCCTTGGTTGGGGCGTCGGTTCGGCCTTGCCGCCGTGACCACCGAGATGGAAATCGCCCATGATCGCCCGCTGGCCCCGCGCGACCGGCAGCCGTGGTTCAGAACCCAAGGCCCCGCGTGGTGGCTGGGCGCGGGTTTTGCCAAAAGTGCGCTGAACCGCGACCCTTTCGCCCGCCGCCGCTATGCCGATGGCGCGCACCCGTTCGAGACGCTCAAACGCGTGGACAACCCGACCACCTATATCGACGAAGCGAACGTGGCCCGCGTGCCCAAACGCGCCGACATGTTCGCGCGGGCGCAGTTCGGTGACATGGGCAAACCACTGCAGGACGCGGCCAAGGGCGGGCACTACGTCCGCAAATCCGCGCCCAGCTTTGCGCAACGGCGCGCGCTGGGGGCCTTCGTCCTGCTGCAGGATGGCGACAGCGCCGAGGTCGCCAAACCCACCGATGCCGAGCGCAACGCGGCGAACATCAAGGCGGCCAGCTATTTCCTGGGCGTCGATGCCGTGGGCCTCAGCTGCTGCCCCGATTGGGCGTGGTATTCCCACGACGCCACCGGCGAGGAAATCGTGCCGCCCCACGGTCAGGCGATCAGCATGATCATCGACCAAGGTTATGAGACAATGGAAGGCGCATCCGGTGACGACTGGATCAGCGTCGCCCAGTCTATGCGCGCCTATCTGCGGTTCTCGCTGCTGGGCGGGGTGATCGCCCAGCAGATCCGCAATCTGGGCTACACGGCCAAGGCGCATACGGTGATGGATGGCGAGGTGCTGCAACCGCCGCTGTTGTTGCTGTCGGGGCTGGGTGAGGTCAGCCGCATCGGCGAGGTGATCCTGAACCCCTATCTGGGCCCGCGCCTGAAATCGGGCGTGGTGACCACCGACATGCCCATGACCCATGACAAGCCGATTGATTTCGGCCTGCAGCGGTTCTGCGAAAGCTGCAACAAATGTGCCCGCGAATGCCCCTCGGGTGCGATCACGGCCGGGCCCAAGCTGATGTTCAACGGTTACGAAATCTGGAAATCCGACAGCCAGAAATGCGCCACCTACCGGATCACCACGCCCGGCGGGGCGATGTGCGGGCGCTGCATGAAGACCTGCCCGTGGAACCTGGAAGGGCTGTTCGCCGAACGCCCCTTCCGCTGGGCCGCGATGAACATCCCCGCCACCGCACCCGCGCTGGCGAAACTGGACGATGCGCTGGGCAATGGCGGGCTGAACGACACCAAGAAATGGTGGTGGGATCTGGAGCTGCAGCCCGACGGCGCCTATCGGCCCACCGCGCACCCGCTGAACAGGCGCGATCTGCAAAAGGATCTTGACCTGAAATACGAGGATCAGACGCTGGCCGTCTATCCCGCCCCCATTGCGCCGCATCCCTGGCCCTATCCCTTTGCAATGGATCGCGAGGCCGGGATCGCCGCCTATCAGGCGATGGTCAGCGCCGAGGAATACAAGGCCCGTCTGGCCGCCGGAGACCTGTCGGCAGTTCATCGCTACACGATCTCCGGCGACGCCCCGGTCATGCGGGTCGAGGTGACCAAGGTCGAGAAGATGACGCCGGATGTCAGCAAATACGAATTCTCGGCCCCGAACGGTGCGCCCTTGCCGGATTGGACGGCCGGCGCGCATCTGGATGTGCTGGTGGCGCCGGAATTTCTGCGGCAATACTCGATGTCCGGAGACCCGGCCGACCGCATGACCTATCAGATCGGGGTCCTGCGCGAGGATCAGGGCCGCGGCGGATCGGCCCTGCTGCACCGGATCTTCACGCCGGGCCGCAAGGTGTTCGTGTCAAAGCCGATCAATCATTTCGAACTGGACGAGACCGCCACCCGCACTCTGCTGATGGGTGGCGGCATCGGCATCACCCCGATGATCGCCTACGCGCATCGCCTGCACGCGCTGGGGCGCGATTTCGATCTGCATTATTCCGTCCCCTCTCTGGAAAAGGCCGGGTATCTGGCCGATCTGGTCGCCGCGCCCTGGGCGGATCGCGTGCATCTGCATGTCTCGGACGAGGGCACCCGCGCCGACCTGGACACGATCCTGGAGGGCTATCGCGACGGCTGGCATGTCTATACTTGCGGCCCGGACCGCTACATGGAGGCGGTGATGCAGGCCGCCGAATGTCAGGGCTGGCCCGAGGAGGCCCGGCACCTGGAGTATTTCTCGGTGCCCGAGCAGCCCGATTATGAAAACCACCCGTTCACCCTGCGGCTGGCACGGTCAGGGCGTGACCTTGAGGTGCCCGTCGACAAAGACGCGGCGCAGGTGCTGAACGAGGCCGGCATCCATGTCGACGTGAAATGCGCCGACGGCATCTGCGGCGTCTGCAAATGCGGGCTGATTGCGGGCGAGGTCGAGCATCGCGATTTCGTCCTGTCGCGCAAACAGCGGGAATCGGCACTGATTCTGTGCCAGAGCCGCGCGGCCGAGCCGGGCGGGGTGGTCGAGATCGACCTCTGACCCCGGTCGGAAAGCGACATTTTCAGGCGAAAAAATAGGTCGCGCGGGCCATGGACGCCGCCGCGCGGCTGCTCTAACGTCGCCCCAAACCCAGTGAACCCTGACCAACAGGCGCGAGGTACAATCATGCAATATCACCGCCCCGCCAGCTTTGCCGAAGCTTCGGATCTGGCTGCCCATGCTACGGGCATCACGCGGTTTCTGGCCGGCGGCACCGACGTTCTGGTGCAACTGCGGTCCGAGATCGTGACCCCCGACACCCTGATCGACATCAAGGCCATCGACGGGGTGCGCGACATCACCCGCCACGCCGACGGCAGCTGGACGCTGGGCGTGGCCGTCACCGGCGCCGAGATGAGCGAACATCCCCAACTGGGCCGCGAGTGGCCCGGTGTGGTCGAGGCGATGGACCTGATCGGTTCGACCCAGGTTCAGGGCCGTGCCACGCTGACGGGCAACTTGTGCAACGGCTCGCCCGCAGCCGACTCGGTTCCGGCCATGGTGGCCGCAGGGGTTACGGCGACGGTGACCGGCCCCGCGGGCGATCGGGTCGTGGCGGTCGAGGACATCCCGACCGGCCCCGGCAAGACCTCGCTGGCGCAGGGCGAACTGATCTCGGCTCTGCACATCCCGGCGCGGGGCGCGAGTGGCGGCGACGCCTATCTGCGCTTCATTCCGCGCACCGAGATGGACATCGCCGTGGTCGGCGTGGGCGTGAACCTGCGCGTCGATGGTGACACGATCACCGAGGCCCGCGTTGCGCTGGGGGCCGTGGCGCCCACCGTCCTGCTGGTCGAAGACTGCGCAAAGGCCATCATCGGCACCACGCTGGACGAGGCCGCGCTGGCGGCGCTGGCCGCCGCCGCTTCGGCCGCCTGCAAACCCATCGACGACAAGCGCGGCACGATCGAATTTCGAACCGAAGTGGCCGGCGTTCTGGCGAAACGCGCCGCGAAAATCGCCTATGCCCGCGCCAAGGGAGAGACCGCATGACCAAGCATCACGTTACCACCACCGTCAACGGCGACACGGTCGAATACCTGTGCGACGCGCGTGAAACCCTGCTGGACTGTCTGCGCGACAAGCTGAACCTGACCGGCGCCAAGGAAGGCTGCGGCACCGGCGATTGCGGGGCCTGCTCGGTCACGCTGGACGGGCGGCTCGTCTGTTCCTGCCTGGTGCTGGGGGTCGAGGCCGAGGGCAAGCAGATCGAAACCATCGAAGGCATGGCCGAGGGCGAAACCCTGCACCCGCTGCAGCGCAAGTTCATCGACCATGCCGCGCTGCAATGCGGGGTCTGCACACCGGGCGTTCTGGTCGCCGCCAAGGCGCTGCTGGAAAGGAACCCCGACCCGACCGAGGAAGAGGCCCGCTATTGGCTGGCCGGCAACCTGTGCCGCTGCACGGGGTATGACAAGATCATCCGCGCCGTTCTGGACACGGCCGCCGAGCTGCGGGAGGCTTCGTAATGGCACTCGACGATCGCAAGTCGCATTTCACCTTCGTGGGCACCCGCCCGAACCGTCCCGACGGGCTGGACAAGGTCACCGGCCGCGCCCGGTTCGGGGCCGACGTGACCGCGCCGGGCATGCTGTTCGGCGCCATCCTGCGCTCGCCCCACGCCCATGCGCGGATCGTTCGGATAGACACCTCGAAGGCCGAAGCGCTCAAGGACGTGAAAGCCGTGGTCACCCGCGCCGATTTCGCCGATGTCCCGTTCAAGCCGGGTCTCGAGGGCGAGTTCTGGAACGTTCTGGAAAACGTCATGGCCGGGGAAAAGGCGCTCTATGACGGGCACGCGGTGGCGGCGGTTGCGGCCAGTTCGGCGCTGGCGGCGCGGGATGCGCTCAAGCTGATCGAGGTCGAATACGAGGTGCTGCCCCATGTCACCGACGTGGACAAGGCGATGGCGCCCGACGCGCCGGTGATCCGCGAGGGCGCGGCCGATTATTCGGTGCCCGAGGGGATGCACCCCAACGTCGTGCGCTATCACGAAAGCGGCCACGGCGATGTCGAGGCGGGCTTTGCCGAGGCTGATCTGGTGATCGAGGATCACTTCGTCACCGAGGCCACCCACCAAGGCTATATCGAACCGCACGCCTGCCTTGCCTCGCTGGGCGCTGACGGCAAGGGCGAGCTGTGGTGCTGCACCCAGGGCCACTGGATCGTACAAAAGACCTGCGCGGCGCTGCTGGGGATCGAAACCGCGCAGCTGCGCGTGACCGCATCGGAAATCGGCGGCGGGTTCGGCGGCAAGACCACCGTGTTCATCGAACCGGTGGCGCTGGCGCTGTCGCGCAAGGCCAACCGTCCGGTCAAGATCGTGATGTCCCGGTCCGAGGTTCTGCGGGCCACGGGGCCGACCGCCTCGGCCTCGATGGACGTCAAGATCGGAATGAAAAAAGACGGCACCATCACCGCCGCCCAGGGCGTGTTCCGCTTGCAAGGCGGTGCCTTTCCGGGTGCGCCGGGCGACATGACCGCGATGTGCGCCTTTGCCCCCTACAACCTGACCAACGTGCGGCAGGTGGGATATGACGTCATGTCCAACCGCCCGAAACAGGCCGCCTATCGCGCGCCGGGCGCGCCGATGGGGGCGTTTGCTGTGGAGTCGGTCATTGACGAGCTGTGCAAGAAACTGGGCCTCGACCCGGTCGATGTGCGCCTGAAGAACGCCGCGCGCGAGGGCACCAAGGCCAGCTATGGCCCCACCTATGACCGGATCGGCCTGGTCGAGACGCTCGAGGCCGCCAAGGCCCACCCGCATTATTCCGCGCCGCTGAAGCCGGGGCAGGGGCGGGGCATCGCCTGCGGGTTCTGGTTCAACCACGGGGGCGAGACGTCGGTGTCGCTGGCCCTGTCCGAGGACGGCTCGGCGCAGCTGATGGTCGGCACGCCCGATATCGGCGGCTCGCGCGCGTCGATGGCGCTGATGGCGGCCGAGGTGCTGGGCATCCCATACGAGAATATCCGCGTGACCATCGCCGACACCGCCACGCTGGGTTACAACGACGTTAGCCACGGCTCGCGCGTGACCTATGCCAGCGGTCTGGCCACGATCAAGGCGGCGCAGCACGCCGTCGAGAAACTGTGCGAACGCGCGGCGGCCAAATGGGGCATCCCCGTGGACGCGGTGAAATGGGAAAACGGCTGCGCGGTGCCATCCGGCCCCAACGCAGGCGATTTCGACCCGCTGCCGCTGGCCGAGATCACCGCCGACATGGGGCGTACCGGCGGCCCGATCTCGGGCCATTTCGAGGCGACCCCCGAAGGCGCAGGCGTGTCCTTCGGCACCCATATCGTCGATGCCGAGGTCGATTCCGAAACCGGCAAGACCTCGATCACCCGCTACACGGTCATTCAGGACGCGGGCAAGGCGATCCACCCCGCCTATGTCGAGGGCCAGTTCCAGGGCGGTGCGGCGCAGGGCATCGGCTGGGCGCTGAACGAGGAATACATCTATGGCGAGGATGGCCGGCTGCAGAATCCGGTATTCCTCGACTATCGCATTCCGGTGGCCAGCGACCTGCCGATGATCGACACGGTGATCGTCGAGGTGCCCAATCCCGGCCACCCGTTCGGCGTGCGCGGCGTGGGTGAAACCGGCATCGTGCCGCCATTGGCGGCCATCGCGAACGCGGTCTCGAACGCGGCGGGCGTGCGGATGCGACAACTGCCGATGTCGCCGCCGCGCATTCTGGCCGCGCTCAAGGGCAATGGTTGAGGTCCATCTCTGGTCCAGCCTCCGGTCGCTGACCGGGGGCCAGAAAGTGGTGCAGGTTCAGGCTGCGACAACCGGCGAGCTGCTGCGCGAACTGGTGCGCCTTCACCCGCAATTGCAAGCGCCGATCGACGCTGGCGTGTCCGTTGCCGTCAATGGCCGGATCATTGCAGCGGGTCTGTCCGAACCTATTCCCGAAGGTGCCGAAGTCTATCTGATGCAGCGACTGCGGGGCGGGTAACCCCGTGAAATCGGCGGGGGAGGACCGGAAGCCCCGGTCTTGAATTTGGCGCTTCGGCCTCACCCCTGGTCCTACCGAAGTACCCCCTCGTTAAAAAAACACCATCAAACGGATCGGCAGGATTGATCCGCTATGTATTGCAATATTGGCATTAGTATTGCGGGAAGGTGTCAGATGTGTGTGATTTCCGGCCAAGTCTGGTTGACGTTGGGGAAGCCGCGCCTGCAAAGATATCGAGGCATCGTGCAGCGGAATCAGGGCAAAAAACTGGAAGATGGTGCTGCTGGAGAGAATTGAACTCTCGACCTCTCCCTTACCAAGGGAGTGCTCTACCTCTGAGCTACAGCAGCGCTGTGGGCGGGTGATTAGACTCAAACGAAACGGGGCGCAAGGGTCTCTGGACGGTTTTTTTTGCCTCCTGTAGAGAAAGATCATGGCAGAGAAAAAATCACCCAAAAAACACGGACAATCCGGATCCGCGCGCGAAGATCGGCTCAAGGCTGCCCTCAAGGCAAACCTGGCGCGGCGCAAGGCGCAGGCCAAGGCGCGCAGCGCACAGGATGACCGGCCGGGACAACACAAGGACTAAGAGCAGATGGATTCGATTCTGGTAACGGGCAACGGGCCGCTTCACGGCCAAATTCCGATCGCGGGGGCCAAAAATGCCTGTCTGACGCTGATGCCGGCCACGTTGCTCAGCGAAGATCCGCTGACGCTGACCAACGCGCCGCGTCTGAGTGACATCAAGACCATGACCGCGCTGCTGCAGTCGCTGGGGGCCGAGGTGTCGGCCCTGCAGGACGGGCAGGTTCTGGCGATGTCCAGCCATGATCTGACCAGTCACACGGCCGATTACGAGATCGTGCGCAAAATGCGGGCCTCGAACCTTGTTCTGGGGCCGCTATTGGCGCGTTTCGGGCAGGCCGTGGTTTCGCTGCCGGGCGGCTGTGCCATCGGGGCGCGGCCGATGGACCTGCATGTCGAGGGGCTGGAAGCACTGGGTGCCGAAATCGAGTTGAAGGACGGCTACCTGCACGCCAAGGCGCCAGGTGGATTGAAGGGCGCGGTGCATGAAATGCGCTTTGCCTCAGTGGGTGCCACCGAGAACATCGTCATGGCCGCGACGCTGGCCAAGGGCACCACGGTTCTGAAAAACGCCGCACGCGAGCCCGAGATCGTGGATCTGGTTCAATGTCTGCGCAGCATGGGCGCGCAGATTGAGGGCGAGGGCACCTCGACCATCGAGATCCAGGGTGTCGACCGCCTGCACGGGGCAACGCACCAGGTGGTCACCGACCGGATCGAGCTGGGTACCTACATGCTGGCCCCCGCCATTTGCGGCGGTGAGGTCGAACTGCTGGGCGGCCGTCTGTCACTGGTCGAATCCTTCGTAGAGAAGCTGACGGCCGCAGGGGTGGACGTTGCCGAGACGAAACAGGGTTTGAAAGTCTCTCGCAAGAATGGCCGGGTGCGCGCCGTGGACGTGGTGACCGAGCCATTCCCTGGCTTTCCCACTGACTTGCAAGCGCAGATGATGGCGCTGATGTGCACGGCCGAGGGAACCTCGGTGTTGGAGGAGCGGATTTTCGAGAACCGCTTCATGCACGCCCCAGAACTGGTGCGCATGGGCGCGCAGATCGAGGTGCATGGCGGCACCGCGACGGTGACCGGGGTTGAGCGTCTTAAGGGTGCGCCAGTAATGGCCACCGATCTGCGGGCCTCGGTTTCGCTGATCCTGGCCGGATTGGCAGCCGAGGGCGAAACAACCGTCAGCCGGGTCTATCATCTGGACCGCGGATATGAGCATGTGGTCCGCAAGCTGGAAGGCGTGGGCGCGAAAATCGAACGGATCAAGGGCTGATGGCAGACGCAACATTCGAAGACGGGCGCGAGGCGCCGCTGAACCTTGGCGCATTGGATGCCGAGGACCTCAAGGTGATCGCAACGCTGACGCAGGACGCGGTTTTTCCGGTCAGCGAAATGACCTGGCAACCAGCCCGCCGTCGCTTTGCCTTGCTGCTCAACCGGTTCCGGTGGGAGGACAAGGAAGCAGCCGAGCGCCGTGGTCGGGAATTCGAGCGGGTGCAGTCGCTGCTGGTATTCGACTCGGTCCTGTCGGTGTCCAGCCAGGGGGTTGATCGATCCGACAAGGACCTGATCCTCTCGGTTCTTGATATCGAGTTCCACCCTTCGGAAGATGGCACAGGCGAGGTGCTGCTTGTGCTGGCCGGGGATGGCGCGATCCGTTTGACGGTGGAAGCGGTTGAGGCAACGCTCAAGGATGTGACGCGCCCCTATCGTGCGCCTTCGGGCAAGGCGCCTCGGCACCCGGACTGACATGCAGAACAAGCGTGGCATTTCGCAGGCGCTGTCTCCGGGGCAGGCCGGCGTGTCGCTGCGCCGGGCCACCGTGTTCGACGTGTTCGGGTTGAGTCAGGTTCTGGTACGCTCCGTCACCCGACTGTGTGAGGCCGACCACGGAAATCAACCAGACAAGATCGCGGCATGGACAGCCAACAAGGACCCGCAGTCCGTTCGCAACTGGATCATCTCCAGCACCCAGATCTGGCTGGCCGAGCGGAACGGAAATGTGGCCGCCGTCGGTGGGCTGCGCGCACCGGCCGAGATTTCGCTGCTTTATGTCGATCCGGGCCACGCAGGGCAGGGGGTCGGTGCCGCGTTGCTGTCCCGGCTCGAGGCCGAACTGGCCACATCAGGGGCCCCCGTGGCCCATTTGATGTCCACCCGGACCGCGTTGGGCTTCTATCGCCGGTATGGCTGGGTCGCTGCAGGGGAGCCCGCGGACTGGAACGGTATGCCCCAATTCCCCCTGCGCAAATCGCTGCACCCCCCGGGCTGAGGGTTGAGGCCCGCGCCGGCGGGCGATAAGACCCGTTCAAACGCCCCGGAGTACGCAAATGCCCGTTTTCCTCGACACGACATCCGCCGATTTCGAAACCGGTTTCCAAGCCCTTCTGTCCGCCAAACGCGAAGACAGCCCCGATGTCGACGCCGTCGTGGCGCAGATCATCGCCGACGTGCGGTCGCGCGGCGATGCTGCGGTGATCGAGTTGACGGCGAAATTCGACCGGTTGCAGCTGACGCCGGACACGCTGGCCTTCAGCGCCGCCGAGGTGACGCAGGCCATCGCGACCGTCAGCGACGATGACCGCGCGGCGCTGGAACTGGCCGCCGCGCGCATCCGCGCCTATCACGAGCGCCAGATGCCGCAGGATCAGGAATGGACCGACGAGTCGGGCGCCACGCTGGGCTGGCGCTGGTCGGCGGTGTCTGCCGCGGGGCTTTACGTGCCGGGCGGGCTGGCCTCTTACCCCTCGTCGGTGTTGATGAATGCCATTCCGGCCAAGGTGGCCGGGGTCGAGCGTCTGGCCATCGCGGTGCCCACGCCCGACGGACAGGTCAATCCGCTGGTCTTGCTGGCCGCGCGCCTGTCGGGCGTCGATGAAATCTACCGCATCGGTGGCGCGCAGGCGATTGCCGCACTGGCCTATGGCACGGAAACCATCGCGTCGGTGGACAAGATCACCGGGCCGGGCAACGCCTTTGTCGCGGCGGCCAAGCGGCGGGTGTTCGGCAAGGTCGGCATCGACATGATCGCGGGGCCCTCCGAAATTCTGGTGATCGCGGACAAGGACAACGACCCCGACTGGATCGCGCTGGACCTGCTCAGCCAGGCCGAGCATGACGAAAGCGCCCAATCGATCCTGATCACCAATGATGCTGGTTTCGGCCGCGCGGTGGCCGAGGCGGTGGAAAAACGGTTGGAGACGCTCGAAAGACGCGCGATCGCCGGGGCGAGCTGGCGCGACTATGGTGCGGTGATCACCGTGCGCGACTTTAACGAGGCCGCCGCGCTGTCGAACCGCATCGCTCCTGAACACCTGGAACTGTGCGTGGCCGATTCGGCGGCGCTGAGCCGCAAGACCATCCACGCCGGCGCCATTTTCCTGGGTCAGTACACGCCCGAGGCCATCGGCGACTATGTCGGCGGGCCGAACCACGTGCTGCCCACCGCACGCTCGGCCCGGTTTTCGTCGGGGCTCAGCGTGATGGATTTCCTCAAACGCACCACGCTCAGCCACATGACGCCCGAGGCCCTGCGCGCCATCGGCCCGGCGGCCGAGCAGCTGGCGCGGTCAGAAAGCCTGGAGGCGCACGGGCTATCGGTAGGTGTACGGCTCAAGCGGCTGAACGGTTGACGGCCATCTGACCTTGCGTCCGGCCCGTTTCCCGCGTTGTCCCGCGGGCAGAGGTGCGCTAGGTCTGGCCTGACCTGAACGGAAGTCGATGACCATGACCCGCATTTCACATATCGAACTGGACGATCGAAACCTGCCGCCGCCGACGCCCGAGATCGAGCAGGAGCGCAAGGTTGCGATCTATGACCTGCTCGAGGAAAACTCGTTTGCCCTGCCCAAACGTGACGACCGGCTGGTGCCCGACGGCCCCTATCACGTGCAACTGTCGATCCGCGACAAGCGGCTGGTGTTCGACGTCACCACCGAAGACAGCCAGAAAGCCGCCGAGTTCCATCTGTCACTGGGTCCGTTCCGGCAGGTGGTCAAGGACTACTTCCAGATCTGCGAAAGCTATTTCGATGCGGTCAAGACCCTGCCGCCCAGCCAGATCGAAACCATCGATATGGCCCGGCGCGGCATCCACAACGAAGGCAGCCGGGTTTTGCAAGAACGGCTCGAGGGCAAGGCCGAGATCGACACCGACACCGCCCGCCGCCTGTTCACGCTGATCTGCGTGCTTCATTTCGGAGGCTGACGGGTGAAGCCTCTGCCGCATTCGGTCCTGTTCTGCTGCGACCACAACGCGGTGCGCTCGCCCATGGCCGAAGGCATCATGAAGAAATTCTACGGCACGGGCACATATGTGCAGTCGGCCGGGGTACACAACGACCTGGAAATCGACGGGTTCAGCATTGCCGTCTGCCAGGAGATCGACGTGGAACTGTCACGCCACCGGTCGCGGTCATTCGACGAGATGCAGGAATGGGGGGATGACCTGGGATCATTCGACCTGATCGTGGCCCTGTCGCCTGCCAGCCAGCGCAAAGCGCTGGAGCTGACGCGGGTTTTTCACCTCGATGTCGATTATTGGCCAATAATGGACCCTACCGGACTGGGCGAGACGCGCGAAGAAAAGCTACACCACTACCGTCAGACCCGCGATCAGATCATCAAACACCTGAAGGATCGCTGGGGGGAACCTACGGATATCGCATGACCCAGACCGTCCAAGCCTATTTCGATGCCTTCAACGCCGGGGATGTGGCCGGCATGCTGGCCAGCCTGTCCGACGACGTGGCCCACCACGTGAACGAAGGCCAGATCCGCGTAGGCAAAGAGAAATTCGCCGAATTCTGCGCGCATATGAACCGCTGCTACCGCGAGACCCTGACCGACATGGTGATCTTCGAGGCCCAGGGCGGCACCCGCGCGGCCGCCGAATACATCGTCAACGGCACCTATCAGGAAACCGATGCCGGCCTGCCCGCGGCCTCGGGCCAGTCGTATCGCCTGCCCGCCGGGTCTTTCTTTGACCTCAAGGACGGCAAGATCACCCGCGTGACCACCTATTACAATCTGGCTGACTGGGTGAAACAGGTGTCGGGTGGCTGAGGTCACGCGGGTCCGCGCGCTGACGGGGCCGGCGCTCGAGGCAGCGCTGGACGACGTGGCGCGCCTGCGCATTTCGGTGTTCCGCGACTGGCCATATCTCTATGACGGCGATCTGGACTACGAGCGCAGATACCTGCAATCCTATCGCGACAGCGACCGGGCGATCGTCGTCGGCGCCTTTGACGGCGAAAGGCTTGTGGGGGGCGCGACCGGCGCGCCGCTGGCCGACCATGCCAAGGATTTCGCCGCCGCTTTCGACGGCACCGGGCTGGACCTTTCGCAGATCTTCTATTGCGCCGAATCCGTGCTGCTGCCCGCCTATCGGGGGCAGGGCGTCGGGCATGCGTTCTTTGATCTACGCGAAGGCCACGCGCGGGACTTGGGCTTTGCCAAATGCGCCTTCTGCGGCGTGCAGCGTCCGGGCGACCACCCGTTGCGGCCGGCCGACTATCGGCCGCTCGACCCGTTCTGGCGCGCGCGGGGCTATGCGCCCCTGCCCGGCGTGATCGCCCGGTTTTCGTGGAAGGACCTGGGCGAGGACGCGGAAACCCTCAAACCGTTGCAGTTCTGGATCAGGGATTTGTGAAGCCGCCGCAACGCGTTGTGTGTGCCCGCCGGCACGCGCGCCGACAGCCGTTCGTCTAGCCGCGAAAATCTTCGAGGATCCGTCGATAGAACGCTCCTCGTGCTCCAGCGCCCAATGCTCCTGCGACACATTCCCGATCGAGATTCAGTTCTCCCACGGGCACGATTTGCCGCGCGATTTCGGGCGGTGTCGTTTCGTCAGACGTCCCCGTCTTCCAATCGTGAAAGGCGGAGGAGTATCGAACGACCGCTCCGCTCGCTGGCAAGTCAAGCAAGCCACCTTCGGCAAAGAACTTCAGTCCGTCGCCCATTTTTTCCCCGATGAGTTTGAGCCGGCCACCCAATCGATGCTTGAGGATGGCGACAAACACGATCGCGGCGGAAAACGTGAATTTATCGACAAGTACGACGACCTGCTGACTTGCGCTTTGGGCGCGGGCGTCGATCAAAGGCATCGTCAGAAGAAAATCACCGCCGGTGTTTCCGCGAACGTCAATCAAAAGCGTTTTGTCAGAGCAAGCGCGCACACGATCCGCTGCCTCGGATATGGCTTTGCGCAGCGCATCTTTGCCCGGGTCAAAGAAACTCGGCAGTTGAATTGAAAGCCCAAGTGCCTGCCAATCCTCAATCTCCACAAAGCTCTCAGGTTCCCAAGCTGGATCGGCTTTGCCGTGCTCGTTTCTCGGGTAGAGCGTCGACGCAGGAACGGTGTTTCCATTTGCTACTTTCAGATTGGTTGTCTGCCCATTTTCGTCCTGCACATGATACTCGGTCATACCGTCGTTGGACGAATATCCCAGCCGTTCCAACGCGTGCGGCCAGGCCAGAATAATCGGACCGATGACCCGCTTCCTCTGGCGCGTTCCCGCCAAAAATTTGTCCGCCGCGGCCTCGATTTCGCCTACAGCTGTACCGTTGACTGCCAGCAGCTCGCCTTGTGGGGCGATCACCCCCGATGCCGACCCAAGGACTTGGACGGAACGCCCCAGGCTTACGAACCGCAGAGGCAACACCGAGATGGCATCATTCGGGATCAGCCTTGTGTGCCCGTTGCTGGGAAGTGCCAGAAGGCGCATCGCCGACAGCAGAAATGCCTCGACCGAGCCCTCAAGTGCGTATCGCCGACTGTCACTGACACAGCTGTCTATCGCCGCCTTTTCGATCCGCCGAAAGCTGGGGTCGTTTGGCAGGACAGTCTCCAGAATGAGCTCCAGGTCATCGATCAGCGACATGGGTCACAGTGCGCATGGACGATCGGCAATGTCCAGATCGGGTGCGGATCCGGCGCTCTCCCGGCCCGGACCCTTGCTTTGAAAGGCTAAGCATCGAACCAAAAGTTTCTGTTGCAGCGCTCAGCCCGATTGGCCTGTACACCGGGCAACAACGGCTATTTACTTCTTCGCAAGAACAGCATTGGAACGGGCATCATGAAAATCGCCACCGCCGCCTACAATCTCGACTGGCTCGACAGCTGGGCGCAGTACGAAGACAAGCTGGACGCTTGGGTTTCGCAGGCCGCAGGGCAGGGGGCTGAACTGCTGGTGTTTCCCGAGTACGGCGCGATGGAGCTTTCGACGCTGGCCGGGGCCGAGGTTGCGGAGGATCTCGAATGCTCGATCCAGGCGGTATCCGAGCGGATGGAAGATGTACAAATCCTGCATCGGCGCCTCTCGGCCGAATACAATGTGTACATTCTGAGTGCGTCCGCCCCGGTTCAGGCCGGCCCAGTTCGCCCGGTGAACCGCGCCGAATTCTACGCCCCCTCAGGCGCGCAGGATCATCAGGACAAGCAGATCATGACCCGGTTCGAGCGCGAAGACTGGGACATCGCGCCGGGCGGACCGTTGAAGATCTTCGAGACGGCGCTGGGCCGTATTGGCGTTCTGATCTGCTATGACAGCGAGTTTCCTCTGCTGGGCCGCGCCCTGTCAGAGGCCGACGTGATCCTTGTGCCGTCTTGTACCGAGGCCCTGTCGGGTTATTGGCGGGTCCGCATCGGCGCGATGGCTCGTGCGTTGGAGAATCAATGCGTTACGGTCATGGCGTCGCTGGTGGGCAACAACGACTGGTCTCAGTCCGTAGACACCAACACTGGGACCGGAGGCGTTTTCGGCCCGCCGGACAAGGGCTTTCCACAAACCGGCGTGTTGGCAGAAGGCGTGCTCAACCAGCCAGGCTGGACCTACGCAGACGTCGATCTGTCGGCGATCGCCGAGGTTCGAGCGGATGGCCATGTCCTGAACCGATCCCACTGGACCGAGCAGACGCCCCGAGTCGAATCGGTCACAATGTCGCGCCTTTAAGTGATTCCACCCTTGAAATAAGGCCGAAATAGGCTCATTTAAGCGCCACCTGCGGATTCTGCAGGGCAACGCAAAGATGGAGACAACATGGCCAAGGAAGATACGCTCGAATTTCCCGGTGTCGTGAAGGAACTCCTGCCTAATGCGACGTTTCGGGTCGAGCTGGAAAACGGCCATGAGATCATCGCACATACGGCAGGCAAGATGCGCAAAAACCGCATCCGTGTTCTGGCCGGCGACAAGGTTCAGGTCGAGATGACCCCCTATGATCTGACCAAGGGTCGGATCAACTACCGCTTCAAGTAACGCCTGCCGCAATGGCGTTCATTCTAGGATCGGGCAGCCCCAGACGGCTGGACCTGCTGGCTCAGCTTGGCGTGCAGCCCGACGCCATTTCGGCCCCCGACATCGACGAAGACCCCCAAATGGGCGAGCTTCCGCTGCCGTATTGCGCGCGCATTGCCCGTGAAAAGGTGCATGCCGTGACTGCGGCGCCCGATGATATCGTCCTGTGCGCCGACACGACGGTTGCGCTGGGTCGACGCATATTGGGCAAGCCCGAGGATGCGGGACAGGCAGCCGAATTTCTGCACGCCCTGTCGGGCCGTCGCCACCGTGTGATCACCTCTGTCGCGGTGCGTCGCTGCGATCGGGTGTTGCAGCGTGACGTCGTTAGCCAGGTCAAGGTCAAGCGTCTTTCGGACGTGGAAATCAACGCCTATCTCGCCACCGGCGATTGGCAGGGCAAAGCCGGTGCCTATGCCATCCAAGGGCCCGCGGGCGCCTTCATTCCGTGGATCTCGGGCTCGTTCACCGGTATCGTCGGGCTGCCTTTGTCCGAAACCGCAGGACTGTTGCAAGGCATCGGTTACCCCTTGTATCGCGAGGCACTATGAAAGGTCGAACGATCATTTTGGATCACATTCAAGGCCGCGAAGCCGCAGCCCTGATGGTGGATGGTAAACTGGATGATTTCCTGATCGCCGCCGATGCGCCTGCCCCTGGTACGATCTACCGTGCCCGGGCCGAGCGGGCGATCAAAGGGCAGGGCGGGATGTTCCTGACAACGCCGGATGGTCCGGCTTTCCTTCGGCAGGTCAAGGGACTGGCGCCGGGTGAGATGCTGTTGGTGCAGGTCACGGGCTATGCTGAACCGGGTAAGGCCCTGCCGGTGACGAACCGCATCCTGTTCAAAAGCCGCTATGCCATCGTCACGCCGGACGCGCCCGGGCTGAACATCTCCCGCTCGATCCGCGATGATGAGGAGCGCGACCGGCTGCTGGTGATCGCGCATGAGCAGATGGACGGCAGCCCCTTCGGTCTGATCCTGCGCTCCGGTTGCCAGGGCGCGGATGCCGATGAGATCGCCGAAGACATCGCCGCCATGCGAGCGCTGGCCGAGCAGGTCGTGAACGACACCGGAAACGCGCCGGAAACGCTGTCCGAGGGCGACGGACCGCATGTTCTCGCCTGGCGCGAATGGGTGGAGCCGGCCGAGGTTTCGACCCAGGCGGGCGGTTTCGCGGACCATGGCGTGCTCGAGGCGCTGGACGCCGCACGTGGCGCATCCCATCCTTTGGCGGGTGGGGCGCATATGTATGTCGAACTAACCCGGGCTTTGGTGGCCGTGGATGTGAACACCGGTTCGGATGGCTCGCTGGCTGCGGGGACAAAGGCCAATTTCGCCTGCGCCAAGGAACTGCCGCGCGCCCTGCGCGTGCGCGGGTTGGGCGGGCAGATCACGCTGGACCTTGCGCCAATGCCCAAAAAGGACCGGCGCGGGTTCGAATCCGCACTCCGCGCTGCCTTCAGGGCTGACAGCGAAGAAACGATCCTTGCCGGCTGGACGCCGCTGGGGCATTTCGAATTGCAGCGAAAACGCGGTCGTATTCCATTGTCGGAGGTCCTGAGATGAGCTGCCCGATCTGCGGAGAAGATACGGTCAAGCAGTTTCGTCCATTTTGCTCGAAACGCTGCGCCGACATCGATCTGGCCAAGTGGCTGAACGGCTCCTATGCGGTTCCCTCGCAGCGCGAGGATGACCTTGACGATGAGATTCAGGATGCCGTCGAAATCAAGGATCGCCCGCACTGAAAAAATCTGAAAAAGCCTCTGGACACCGCGTTTGGCAAGTCATAGAAGGCCTGCACCCAACGGCAAACGCCGTTCCCGTGCCCGGGTAGCTCAGGGGTAGAGCAGTGGATTGAAAATCCTCGTGTCGGTGGTTCGATTCCGCCCCCGGGCACCATTTAACCCTCTGAAAACAATGCAGACTCGGGGTGCCTTTTGGGGTATAATACGCCCCGTATACAAAACTTTTTCCAATTCGATTCACTATCATGCGTTTGACCGATGTAGCTATACGCAAGGCAAAGCCACGAGATAGACATTACAAGATGTTTGACTCGGGTGGTTTGTACTTGTTCATAAGCCCTTCTGGTTCACGGCTTTGGCGGATGAAGTACCGATATCACGGCAAAGAAAAACTGCTTTCATTTGGTCCATACCCACTAATTTCCCTGCGAGACGCCCGTGAAAAGCGAGATGGTGCGCGAAGATTGCTAGTCGATGACATCGATCCTTCGATAGCCCACAAAGAAAAACAGGCTCGGCAAAAAGCTGAAGCTGAAGCCAGGCTACCTTTTGGCCTAATTGCCCAAGAATACTACACAAAACTTGTTATGGAGGAGAAATCTCCCGCGACGCTCAAAAAGCTGCGCTGGTTGTTGGAAAAGATGAAGCCATCGTTGTACGACCGCCCAATCCGCGAAATTGATGCTCGGGAATTATGGAACTTTTTACGCAAATTCGAAGCAGAAGGGAAATTTGAGACCGCCCAGCGTTTGCGAGGCACAATTGGTTCGATAATGCGCTTCGGAGTAGCTACTGGTCGAACAAAAGAAGATCCCACAACTTTCTTAAAAGGTGCCCTAGTTCAACACAGAGCCAAACCTCACGCAGCGCTACTTGATTTTGATAGCGTAGGAAAATTGCTTTTGAGTGTAATGCGAACAGGTGGCCATCAATCAACCAGGCTCAACATTGTTTTGCTCGCGCATCTGGCATGTCGTCCTGGAGAACTACGTCAAGCAAAATGGTCAGAGTTTGATTTTGAAGAGAAGCATTGGAGAATCCCAGCGGAACGGTTAAAAATGAGGCGTCCTCATCGGTCTCCATTGTCTTCTGTAGTTGTAAGATATTTGTTTGAATTGAGAGAGATGACCGGTTACTCGGAGTTCTTGTTTCCATCAGTTAGAACGCCGAAAAAACCGATGTCAAACGGGACAATCAACGGGATGCTGCGAAGAGCGAACTGTAGTTTGGAACCGGTCACGGCCCATGGTTTCAGGTCTACATTCAGTACGTTAGCTAATGAAAGTAGCCTTTGGCATCCCGACGCTATTGATCGCGCGATAGCACACGTAGAAGAAAACAAGTCACGACGCGCGTATGTTCGTGGAGAACATTGGCTTGAGCGAGTCCGAATGTCAGAGTGGTATTCGGAACGTCTGGAACGCAGTATGGAGCGCGCAAGAAAAGCCCTGTCGCATAGACAGCCTCAAAAAAGAAAATTCAGGTGAAGTAAGTCCATGGAAGATGACCAGCTTAGAGCCGCCGCATTCCAACATGTTCGCAAGTTGAGTGAAGAAAATGGCACGATCAGTTCCGAGGATTTGCTAGCAGGTTTTTTCTGTGACGGTCAGCGTTATCCACTTACGAACCCGCAAAGAGGAATATTCAAGCCTAGGCAAATGTCTGGCTTGCTATCAATAAAGACCGTGTATCCACGGAAAGGCCGTAAGATTTGGTACGAAGACCAAAGGGAAGTACATCGACAAATATTTCAGGGAAATGAAGTAATTGATTACGCGTATATGGGGTCTGACCCAAACGCCGCAGACAACCGTCTACTTAAAGAAGCGATGCACTCAAGTCTTCCCGTCATCTACTTTTTAGGCGTCGCTCCTTCTTTGTATCAGATCGTTGCTCCAGTGTTCATTGAGGATTGCGATGATGTGGCGTTGAAAGCCCAGGTTTCAGTCGGTCAAACCCGCTCGGGTTTGGAGGCACCTCCGCGAGATCAACTAGAAAGACGATATGGGTTGAGACAGGTTAAGCAGCGGCTGCATCAGGCCCAGTTTCGCGAAGCCCTTTTAACCGCCTATGAAGGCAAATGCGCGCTATCCGGCCTTCCAGAACCCAGCCTGCTAGATGCATCTCACATTATCGTAGATGGCGATGAACAATATGGTCAGCCAATAATAAGCAACGGCTTATTGTTGTCGAAGCTGCATCACGCGGCTTTCGACTCAAACCTATTGGGCATTGATCCAGATTGTTTGGTGCACGTTTCGGAAAAACTTCTTGTTAAAAAAGACGGTCCAGTGCTTGAGGCGATGAAAGCCCTAAATGGTTCCAAACTGTTGCTTCCAAAGAGGCGCTCTGATGCGCCTGACCGTGATCGTCTTGCTCGTCGCTTTGAGGTATATTGTGAAGCTAACTAAGTTAATCAATTCGATTCACTTGAAAAGTAAAGCCTACGATTTCCAAGGAATCGAAACGCGGGGTATTTTCCGGGGTGCCGAAGTGAAGTCGAAGTGTATTTTAGACATTATAAAACAATGTCTTAAGTGGAAATTGCCGGTGCGCCCCCGGCACCATTCCCAACAGGTAGGCTACTGTTTCCCTTCAGCTTTAACTGGAGCTGGCCAAGGGCGAAGTACATGCTGGAGAACAAAACCGTCCCATTCTCATTTGTGAAAGCAGGGGTTTTCTACTTCACACGACGGGTCCCGAAAGACCACGATCACCACAATACTGCCGGAAAAATATCGTTCTGGCTAAGGACAAGATCAGCGGCGGTCATAAAGTCCCGAGCGCAAAGAGCTGCTCGGCAACTCGATGAACACTGGTACCGCCTACGCATCCAAAACGTGGACCTACCGGGCAAGCATCTCCTGAGGATGGGAACTGCCGCCGAGCTTGGGTCTTCGATGTCATGCACCGATCAAGCCAGCGCTGACGCTGTAAAGCTCTCAGAAGCCGTATCAGTCTATCTGCAATTTCAAAGATTGAGTGGCTGGGGTGGTAGGATTCGAACCTACGATACACGGTACCAAAATGTAAGTATACGTGACACAAGGAGAGATTCCCTTGCCTTTTTTAACTTTAAGTTCAGTATCTTACGACCCTTTAAACGCGACATGTGCGGATTTGCTAACATATGCGAGCTTTGTGAGCACTTTCTCTTTCCTTGAACATCAAGACGCATCAGAAAGCATCATCTACTGTGGTAATTTTCCACAGTAGAATCACTGCGAGCACCGTTTCTAGCGCACAGGTGCAGATGTACGTGAACTTATCCAGAAACGTGGTCGAAACATGGTCGCTCATGAAAGCGACTTAATGACCAACACTCGTCGTTCGCCGAGTGACGCATATCACCGGCAAACGACGAAAATTAGTTAGCCCGATAGGTACTCTAGGACTGATGCAATGGCGGCATTGCGCATACGCCGTGCCCTCACGTCACCAACATAGTAAGCTTCTTTTAATTTGGTTTCGGATGCCGCCAAAACGTCACCGACAGTTTTAAGGCCCAGTTCATCCAGTTTCGATCTCTGCCAATCGGTAACGTCCAGCACTGTGTTAGGCTTGGACAATTGGTCAGCTAAATCAAACCCTTCCTGAATCTTCGATAGGTCGACGTTTTGTTGGAGCAGTGGGGTAAATGCAGAGTGGTTTGCACCGTATTCGCTCATACGCTTGGGAGTGAGTGAACTGGCGATCTGGAACGAAGTTGTTGCGGGTGTCGGCTCAAGGGCGAACAAGCAACCTAAATTTACTATATATCTCTTGCCAACTTCGCTGCGGGTCGCACGAATGCCCCCCGAATGCTCCGTAAGTACACCGGTGTAACAAAGGATTCTAAAAGCTTCTTTGACTATCTCTGGTGCATCCCGATGAATCCAAATATATGAGGTCGAGTTTTTTTCTCTTTCAAGATACCCGTCGTTCTTGGTTTTAAGCTCCGGAAGAACGATGTCTTCAAGGAAATTGCGACCCCAGTCGATTACAGATTTATGACCAAGGTACTTTTCTGATAGGGCAGAGTGCTCAGCCCATATTCCACCACGGTAGAACTCGCGTACGACGGAGTTCACTTCGCTAGAAGACATCTTTGGAGCTGTAGCAACTGTCTTAAGTAACAGACGCGGATTTCCTGTAGCGGCATAAGCCAAAATCGCAAAATTCTGTCGGTTACGAGTGATACTCTTCAACAGGCCAGAGTCGGCTTGTTTTTCAACGATTTTTCGCATGCTTGCGACATACTCTTCTGACCCGATATCCCGATTAATGGAAACCATTGTGGCGTCATGTGTTGGTTGAAAAGTATCCCCGTAACTTGTCACTCCGGGATAAACGGCAGCATTGCATGTCACGCAGTGGCTGCGCAGATCACGAAAGAGAGTAAAGAATTGCCTTTGTTGAGTGGGCAGAAAAATGTGGGCAGCTTCGTCCATGAAGAGTGCGAACCTCTGGATGCCGAGCTCTTCCGACAAATCCTCCAAAGCTTCCTTAACGTCTTCAATGCCGGGTACTAAGCTGCTGTCAATTTTTTGGTTGGGGTTTTTCCAAGACTCTTCATAAGACTTAATTATTTTTTCCAAGCCATCGGTGTCGGAATGATCTGCGGGTAAACCAGCAAGTATGTTGGCGCTGGTGGGCACGGTACCAAGCAGGCCCATTTGTTTTACTTTGCGCAATACAGCTCTGCATACTCTTGCGAGCATCCAATGTCGGAATTGATCTGGATCACCAGTTCTCAAGAGTGAGCTACTAACGAACGTCACATAAACCGGCACCACTTTCGATGTTTTGAACTCGGTGGCCAGCTCTTGCTCGGCGACACGCATTAGGAAGGATTTTCCTACACCTCGGCTTCCAACTAGTATTGTTGGATTTCTACCCTTCAATTGGTCTATGGCCGAACGGTCTTCCTTCGTCTCGACAAAAAATTTGAGGATGTCGGTTGGCCCGATGTCTTCCGTTCTATAAAAAAATTCACTCATTGGCCTGAATCCTCAAAAATTGCTTGAATTGGGGCCAGGTCACCAAACCCGCCCAGCACCAAGTCTTCAAGCTCGTCTTTCACGTCTGTCGAAGCATCCCTTAAGTGTCGACATATGAAAGCGAATTTAACGACCAGTCTTGCAGTGTCAGCTCGGTCAGCCCAAGCTCCTAGCACATCCGGATTATATGAAATCTCGGTATCTATTCCTTCATAGGATTGTCTGTTCCCATGGACAAACTCCGAGCATTCTCTGTACAGGGTCGTTGCAAGGCTGCGGTATTGATCGCAGTGCTCTTTCATCTCTTCAAAGAAAGCCCCGACGAAGTGCTTGGAGAAGACTCCGTTCTGTTCGTCTATGATTGATCGCCAATTCGAGTCTTTTTGATCTTTGAGCCACAAGCGAATGTCGATCTCATGAGCTGAAAAAAGAATACAACATAGCGAAAGCTCGAAAAACAGCCTAAGGCTAATGTGTGCCTGACGATATTGAGCAAATGAAGCCGAATAAAGAGCATGTTGGTACTCAACTCGAGCCAGTTTGAACATGGTTGCTTCAGTTCTATCGGCTATTAAGCGCTCTAGCTGATCAATATCTGCCGCGTCGTTGTGTGCCGCCGTAAACTGAGCCATCTTATCGCCGTCGTTCTGTAGCTCCGCAAGAGCTGTCTGACTGCGTGATAGTAACTGTGAGTAGTGATCTACAACCATGCTGCAAGCCTAATAAATTCGATGTCAGTATATGCTCAGGACTTCTCGATATGAAATGCAGCCTCACCCATTTCAGCTAGAAATCTCTGAGTTTAGGACAACCTCGGGGCTTTGTTAGCAACATTTTTTTCACAATAAAAGCAACCAAATAGAGAATTCTGAAGGCATGTGTATGCGGGCACTGACATCGAGGGAGCGAAGGCGCTTGAGGAAACTTAAGCATTGCGACCTACAGTCGTTGATACAGTCGACATCTTGGATAAGTATTAAGCCTATCTGCAGGCTTGGCATCGCGCTAGACGAGTTTCGCGGCAGCGTAATTACGAGAATCATGCCTACCTAAATCTCAACATGGTTTTAGCTCTCGCTATCGACTGTGCCGCCGGAGTCTCCGGAAATGCAGATTTTCTTCTGCTTGAAGTTAACGATGGGCACAAAATGTCACTTTAGATTGCACGTGTGTGCAAGCCGTTACCCCTGATATCCTTTGTAAATTTTTTAAATATTACAGTGCTTTAAGGCAATTTTGAAGATATTAAAGCTCCTAATTTCTCCGCAATCTAGCCACGCACAAATGATGGAGGAAGAGATGGCAGCACTTTACAAGAGAAAACTTGAAGAAAGAACGGTCTACAGGGTTGTGGGGAAAAGCGTGTCGGGAAAAAGAAAGGAAAAAACATTCCGATCTCGAAGCGAAGCCAAAAAGTGTTTGGCATCACTAATCAGGGCTGAAGAACGTGGTGAAAACTGGGTCGACCAAAAAAGCTTCTTAGAGTTGGCTAACGAGTATATGCAAGCGTCTGCTGTTGGTCGCGACGGAAAGCGGCCATTGGAGATTTCTACTCTGCATGCCTACAAACATTATTTGGACGCCTTCATCCTTCCAATGATTGGCGACATTCCCATCGGAGATCTGAATCGAGACAAGCTAATAGAGTTGATAATTCTATTGAAAGGTAAGTGTAAGTCAGTCAAGACCGCCGAACACGCCTTAAACCTCGTAAAGGCAATTCTAAATTGGGGTGTCGATCGTGACCTGATCTCCAAGCATTGTGCTCGGAACCTAAGCGTGCAACCGAATACTAGGGGACCAAAGAAAACCCCGGGCACGTTTTCTGACGATGAAATGCGTCGGATATATGCTAGCCTTCGATGCCTGTGCACATATGGCAGTCAACGTGACATTGATAGGTGGCGAGCTTACGCGCCTTTGGTTCTGCTATTAGCCACGACAGGTGTTAGAATTTCAGAAGCGTTAGGTCTGCGTTGGGAAGATTTCTCAGAGGACTATTCGCACGTGTCAATTTCCCGGCGTGTCGACACTTTGAGGAGGGGGATGACGCAAGAAGACCGAGTCGGGGATTTGAAGACCACCAACTCCTACCGAAGACTGGCGATAGTACCTGAGTTGCGCGAGTTGCTGGTTTTCAAGTTAAGAACAAGTCAAAGTCCTTGGGTCTTCGCGTCGAAATCTGGATACCCGAAACACTACCATTCGGTCCGAAATCACTGCTGGGTACCGTTGCTTGAACATGCTGGCGTTGATCACAGGGGATTTCACTCCCTTCGACACTATGTTGCATCGTCGGTTATGTTGGAAGGGAAGTATCTAGAAGCCTTCAAGATGCTCGGACACCATACTGCGAGTTTTACGATGACCCAGTACGGTCATGTCATCGACGATGGCTCGGATCGCTTCAGCGAAATCTCTAACGACCTGCTTGATAAATTCAGAGAGCAACGTTCTGAGGCGGTCCTTTGATGATGGCTGCTGACTGTAAGAAGGATAGCGGAACCGTGGTCCGCTATCCGAGTCTGAAGGCCGAACAATCGCTCTACGAAGCGAATTTCTGTGATTTTGGCTTCTGTTGGAGAGGAATCTACCACAAAAAACGTGGCATTTTTTATATGGAGTCATACGGGTCGCTGGGACAAGATACGTCTAACAATCAGAAAATAATGAAGAAAATTGGCTGGGGTGGTAGGATTCGAACCTACGATACACGGTACCAAAAACCGCTGCCTTACCACTTGGCTACACCCCAACGGTGAGCGGCTATCTACGATTGTTGGTGACGGTGTTCAAGTGCTTTCCCGCAAAAAAACGAGACCCGTGAAAATTTTTTTGCGGGCAGTCTATTTGGTCTCCAACAGCACCGCCCCGGTTCGGTTTCCGGCCTCGACCGCGCGGTGTGCGGCGGCGCATTCTTCCATGGAATAGACCTTTTGGATCGGACAGTTCAGCGCGCCGTCGGCCAGCGCTTGGTGGAGGTTCGCGACCGCTTCGTTGCGCAGTTCGGCCGGCAGCAGGTACACCAGAACCATTTCCAACGTCACCGATTTGAACATGAGCGGATAAAACGGAAGCGTCGGCGTCATATTCCGGGCCGAGCCATACGCATTGATTCTGCCGCTTTCGGCGATGACTGCAACGTTGGTTTCGACGTTTTGGCCAAACTCCACATCGACGATGCGATCGACCGTAAGCCCTTGATTGGCGTCCAGGATCTGTGTGGGCAAATCGGGCGCCGTGTAATCCAGTACCGCATCGGCTCCGGCCTTTTTCACACGTTCAAAGTTACGTGGACCGGCTGTTGCCAGCACCTTTGCTCCGCCCCATTTGGCCAATTGGACGGCAAGGAATCCGACCGTCCCTGCACCGCCGTGAACCAGCAGGGTTTTACCCGACACCGGGCCTCCGGAAAACACGGTGTGGCTGGCGGTCAGGCCGGGAATGCCAAGAACGGCACCGGTTTGCAGCGCGACCGCGTCGGGCAGGTGAACCGCCTGTTCCGAGGGCAGGATGATTTGGGTTGCGGCCGTCCCGAACGCACGACCCCACTGGCCGTTCCAGATCCAGACCCTTTGACCCACCCGCGAGTCCGGAACCCCTGGCCCGACAGCCGAGATGACACCTGATCCGTCGCTGTGCGGGACGATTACCGGGAAAGGCGGCTTGGTGATCCCGGGCCGTGCCCCCGCACGTGCCTTCACGTCCGAAGGGTTCACTCCGGAATAAGCCAGCGCAACGGTCACTTCGCCCGGCCCTGGGGGTGTATCCGGCAGTTCTTGAATGGACAGAACATCGGCGGCGGGTCCAAATGTCTGGTAGGTGACGGCTTTCATGGCGGCTCCGGTTTGTCGCGTCGTGACGTTCACCCTATCGTCGCGGGCCAGGAATGCTAGCCTGTCAAAAAACCATGGGAGATCAGACGATGAAGGCGTTGCGCACACCGGACGAACGGTTCCAAAATCTGTCCGACTATGATTTCGCACCCAACTACCTTGAGGTGGATGATACTGAAGGCGGCGCGTTGCGGGTCCACTATCTGGACGAGGGGCCGCGCGCGGCAGCTCCAGTACTGATGATGCACGGCGAACCAAGTTGGTCTTATCTGTACCGTCATATGATCCCGTCAGTCGCCGCCGCAGGCGACCGGGTCATCGCTCCGGACCTTGTGGGTTTCGGCAGATCCGACAAACCCGTCGACCGCGACGACTATACCTATGCGCGGCATGTCTTCTGGATGGGTGAGGTCCTGCGTCAACTCGATCTGCGGGACATCACCCTGGTCTGTCAGGACTGGGGCGGATTGATCGGGTTGCGCCTGTGGGCCGAGATGCCGGACAGGTTCGTCCGGGTGGTTGTAGCCAACACGGCCTTGCCAACCGGGGACCAGCCCTTGGGCGAGGCGTTTGCCGCCTGGCGACAGTTCAGCCAGGAGGTGCCGGATTTCCGCGCCGGGCGCATCGTCTACGGCGGAACGGTTTCAAAGCTGACCGAGGCCGAGGTCGCCGCCTATGACGCGCCGTTCCCTGACAATCGTTACAAGGCCGGGGCGCGACAGTTTCCGATGCTTGTGCCTGACCGCCCCGACGACCCCGAGTCGGAACCGAACCGACAGGCTTGGAACGTTATCCGCGGTCTGCAAACCCCTGTCCTGACGGCTTTTGGCGCTGAGGACAGGATCATGGCCGGGGTGGACGGGGTTTTTCAGAAACTTTGCCCTGGTGCGGCGGGACAGAACCATGTTGTGCTGCCGAAAGCCGGTCACTTCCTTCAGGAGGACGTGCCCCAGGAACTTGCGGAAACGGTTCTGGCCTTCATCCGTGAGACGGCCTGAGCAGGGGTCTCATTCCCGGATTTCGTCGAGCTCCACACCCCAAAGATTGCTTTTGAGGGTCCAGCCGCGATAGCCACCGGCCGAAATGCGGCACCAATCCACCGTGCAGGTACCCAAGCGGGCCACGACGCCTGTTTCGAAATGAGCGTTGACCGGGGATTTGGGATCGGGGCTGGCATAGACCGGCAGCATGTCCGATTCAATCAGAACCGTGCGGACACCTGACAACAGAGCGTAGTGGACCCATCCGCCGGCCCCGTCGCGATCCTGAACCTTGCGCCAGTTGCCGTATTCGGCCGTCACCTGAAGTGGCATGCCGCGGCGCTTGAACACCCAATCGACGCGATGAGTCAGCGAAGGGCCGCGGCGTACGTTCGCCTCGGCCGCCTTCATCGACACGTAGCGCGGCAAAGGCAGGTTCGTCACCTGCCCGCGTTTTTCCTGCGCATGCGCGATTGCGCCTGTCAGGAACAGAACCGTGGTTAGAAATGCCAGAACTGGGCGTTTCGCCCTCAAGTAAGCACTCACTGCCTGCCCGCTGATTTGCCTGTCTGCCGTGTTTCAAAAAAGGTTGGGGCGATGCCCATGGGGTTCTTGTGCCCCGGCTGATCCTGCGCCACGATGCCATGACGCGCATCGGAATGCAAAGCGGTAGGAGGGCTGAAGTGCCAAGAGAACGTCTGAGTGTTGTTGTAACGCGACGGTTGCCCGAAGTGGTCGAGACACGTCTGAGCGAGTTGTTCGACGTCCGTTTGCGGGACACCGACACACCGATGACGCGCGACGAGTTGGTCGAGGCGGTCAAACAGGCCGATGTGCTGGTTCCAACGATCACGGACACGATCGACGCGGGTGTTTTGGGCCAGGCCGGAGAGCGCCTGAGGCTGATTGCGAATTATGGTGCCGGTGTCGACCATATCGATGTCGCGACGGCGCGTCAGCGCGGCATCCTGGTCTCGAACACGCCGGGTGTTCTGACCGACGATACCGCCGACATGACGATGGCGCTGATCCTTGCCGTAACCCGCCGGATTCCCGAGGGTTTGTCGGTTATGCAAAAGGGGGACTGGAGCGGCTGGGCGCCGACGGCATTCCTTGGCGGGCGGATAGGAGGCCGGCGTCTGGGCATTCTGGGTATGGGGCGGATCGGACAGGCCGTCGCGCGCCGCGCCCGTGCCTTCGGAATGCAGGTCCACTACCACAACCGTCGCCGGTTGCGTCCCGAAATAGAACAGGATCTTGAGGCGACCTATTGGGAAAGCCTCGATCAGATGGTGGCGCGTATGGACGTGATCTCGATCAACTGCCCATCAACGCCGTCGTCATTTCATCTGATGAACGCGCGGCGCCTGAAGCTGATGAAGCCGACGGCGGTCATCGTGAACACGTCGCGGGGCGAGGTGTTGGACGAAAACGCGTTGACGCGGATGATCCGGGCGGGCGAGATCGCCGGGGCCGGGCTGGACGTCTACGAGCACGGTACCGACGTGAACCCTCGACTTCGGCAGCTGCCGAATGTCGTGCTGCTGCCGCATATGGGGTCGGCGACGCTTGAGGGGCGCATCGAGATGGGCGAAAAGGTCATCATCAATATCAAGACGTTTGAAGACGGGCACCGGCCGCCTGATCAGGTCGTTCCCGCGATGCTGTAAGAAAACGCCAAGGCATACGGGCTCCTGTTGTTTGGAAGGCAGAGCTTTGCCGTCTTTGGCGGTCGTCCCCGCACATGGTTGCGGGGCAGCGCGGTGCCGTGCACTGTCAGATTCAGTATTTGGATAAGGAGGTTTTTTTATGTGCTCCAATTGGTTCCCTACTGTTGTGGCCTGCGCGCTGACCCTGGCGAGCCCAGTGTTTGCCCAGCAAACCGCCGATGAGGTCGCGCCCGAGGGTGCATCCGACGGCCAGGTTCAGGCCTTGACCGACGAGGTGATCGCCGCGCTGAAGGCCAAGGCCGACGGTGTGCCCGTCAAAGCTAAAACCTGGATGGTTGCGGCGGCCAACCCGCTTGCCGTCGAGGCGGGTGCCAAGATTCTGGCTGCCGGTGGAACGGCAGCGGATGCAATGGTCGCCGTTCAGGTTGTCTTGGGCCTGGTCGAACCGCAGTCCTCGGGTTTGGGCGGGGGTGCCTTTCTGGTCTGGTACGACGCGGCCAGCGGACGCCTGACCACCTTGGATGGGCGAGAAACCGCGCCGAGAGAGGCAAGCCCGACCCTGTTTCAAGACGAAAACGGCGAGCCGCTCAAATTCTTCGACGCGGTTGTTGGCGGGCTTTCGGTCGGGACACCCGGCACGCCTGCATTGTTGGAGGAAGCCCATCGGCGCTGGGGGCGTAGCCCCTGGCCCGGTCTGTTCGAGGATGGTATCCGATTGGCCGACGAGGGGTTTGTCGTTTCACCCCGGCTGGCGGGCTTGATTCAGGCCGACGCTGAACGTCTGGCACGCTTCCCGGACACGGCCAACTACTTCCTGCCGGGCGGCGAGCCGCTGGCCCAGGGTCAGCGCCTCACCAACCCAGACTATGCCGAAACCCTGCGCGTTCTGGCGTCCGAAGGGGCTGCGGGCTTTTATGGAGGAGAGATCGCGGCTGACATCGTGCGGACTGTCCGAAACGCTCCGGGTAACCCGGGGGTTCTGTCCGGAGTTGATCTGGCGTTGTATCAGGTGATTGAGCGCGAGCCGATCTGTGCCACCTATCGCAGCTATGAGGTCTGCGGGATGGGTCCGCCGTCCTCGGGCGCGCTGACGGTTGGGCAGATCCTTGGCATTCTCGACAATTACGATTTGGCGGGGATGGGTCCCGAAAGCGCCGAAGCGTGGCGGCTGATCGGCGATGCCTCGCGCCTGGCCTTCGCGGATCGCGGTCGCTACATGGCCGACAGTGATTTCATTCCGATGCCGGCACAGGGCCTGATCGATCCGGCCTATCTGGCCGAGCGTGCCGCGTTGCTGAATGACGCAGGGGCATTGACCGAGGTTGCGCCGGGAAATCCTGAGTTTGACCACGCGCTGAACTGGGCCGACGATGGGTCGATCGAGCTGCCGTCGACGTCCCATATTTCGATCGTCGACGCCTATGGAAACGTGCTTTCAATGACCACGACAATCGAGAACGGTTTTGGTTCGCGTCTGATGACCAACGGCTTTCTGCTGAACAACGAACTGACCGACTTTTCCTTCCGGACCCACCGGGACGGGGTTCCGATTGCCAACCGGATCGAACCGGGCAAACGCCCCCGTTCCTCGATGAGTCCGACGATTGTCATGCAGGACGGATCTCCGGTTCTGGCGATCGGGTCTCCGGGTGGCAGCCGGATCATCGGGTATGTCGCAAAATCCATCATTGCCTGGGCGGATTGGGGTATGGACGTCCAGCAGGCAGTCGCCCTTCCTCATCTGGTGAACCGTTTCGGGACCTATGATGTCGAGGTCGGCACAAGCGCCGAAGGCTTTGCGGATATGTTGGGTGAGCTGGGCTTTGAAGTGAACGCGCGGGATCTGACCTCGGGCCTTCATGCCATCGAAATCCGCGACGGTTTGCACGGCGGAGCCGATCCCCGTCGAGAAGGGATCGCACTGGGCGAGTGATCACGTCGCAGCGATGGGTATTGCCCCTATGGCGTGGGCCTTCTAGTCATTGTCTGGGCCTGCGCCACTGCGCCAAGGGAGGGTTGCCATGGTTGAAGCGACAGCATTGTTCCGCAATGCGGCGGGGATCGACACCGCCATCAGCATTTTGAAACAGCGGTTCGGGGACCGGTTGCAGACCGGCGCCTCGGTCCGCGAGCAGCACGGGCACACCACGACCTGGATCGAAAACCAAAGCCCGGATGCGGTGGTCTTCCCCACCTCGACCGAAGAGGTCTCGGACATCGTCAAGACCTGTGCGGCGCACAAGGTTCCCGTCATTCCTTTCGGCACCGGAACGTCGCTGGAAGGCCACGTGAACGCGCCGGCTGGTGGTGTTTGCATCGATCTTGGCCAGATGAACCGGGTCTTGGCCGTGAACGAAGGTGATCTGGATTGCGTCGTGCAGCCCGGGGTCACCCGCGAGGACTTGAACACCCATCTGCGCGACAAGGGCCTGTTCTTTCCGATTGATCCCGGTGCCAATGCCTCATTGGGCGGGATGGCGGCGACCCGAGCGTCGGGTACCAATGCGGTCCGCTATGGAACGATGAAGGACAATGTCCTGAGCCTGGAGGCGGTTATGCCCGATGGCAAAATTATCCGTACCGGTCACCGGGCCAAAAAATCTTCGGCCGGCTACGACCTCACCCGCTTGCTTGTCGGTGCCGAGGGCACGCTCGGCATCATTTCCGAACTGACTCTGAAACTTCACGGCATCCCCGAGGCGATTACCTCGGCCCGGTGTTCTTTCCCGACGGTGGATACGGCCTGTCAGGCCGTGATGACGACCATTCAATTCGGCGTTCCGGTTGCCCGGATCGAACTGCTGGACGCGATGTCGGTCAAGGCGGCCAACGCGTATTCCGGGCTGAAGCTGCCGGAAACGCCGTTGCTTCTTCTCGAGTTTCATGGCTCGGAGGCCGGCGCAGCGGAACAGGCCGAAACCTTTGGTGAAATCGCCGAGGATTTTGGCGGTACCGGCTTTGTCGCTACGGCCAGCACCGAAGAAAGGTCCAAGCTCTGGCAGGCGCGGCATGACATGTACTGGGCGTCCCTCCAGCTTCGGCCCGGAGCGCGCGGAATCTCGACGGATGTCTGCGTCCCGATCTCGCGCTTGGCCGAGTGCGTCACCATGGCTCAGGACAAGGCAGCCGAGTTGGACCTGCTGGCCCCGGTCGTCGGTCATGTCGGTGACGGAAACTTCCACACGCTGGTGCTGATCGACATGGACGATGCCGACGAAGTGGCGCGGGCCAGTCAGTTTGTCGGGTGGCTCAATGATCTGGCGATCTCGATGGACGGGACCTGCACGGGTGAGCATGGAATCGGGCAAGGCAAGAAACCGTATCTGGTACGGGAACTTGGGGATGCGACCCGGTACATGGCGGCGATCAAGGCCGCGCTGGATCCTGACAACATCATGAACCCCGGCAAGATCGTCTGACCAGGCCGGGAAGGCGCACGCAACCATCGGCTGTTGGTGCGTGCCTGTTCGCGGATTCGCGTCTCAACGTGTACGGCAGGTCGGTTTTGCACCGTTTTGCGTCGGATGGACTTGGCGCTGATTGGTCTCGTTCGGCATAAACCTTGCCAAACAGACTCAATCCGGAGAGCGGGCGTATGAAAACCCAAGTCAAAGCACTGGTCGTTGGCGGCGGCGCCGTTGGGACCTCGATAGCCTATCACCTG
Organism: Ruegeria sp. BC6; assembly: GCF_056539185.1. NCBI lineage: Bacteria > Pseudomonadati > Pseudomonadota > Alphaproteobacteria > Rhodobacterales > Roseobacteraceae > Ruegeria > Ruegeria sp. BC6. Next base: position 1,425,961 of record NZ_JBQFUM010000001.1, on the reverse strand, counting down.
GCCAAGGCGGGCTGGGATGATGTCATGCTGATCGAGAGGGACGAGTTGACCTCCGGTTCGACCTGGCACGCTGCGGGTTTGCTTCCGCTGTTCAACATGTCCTATGCGACGACCCATATCCACAAATACTCGGTGGATTTCTACAAGACGCTGGAAGAGGAAACCGGCCTGAACGCGGGGTTCGCGGTGGTTGGAAACCTGCGCATGGCGCAGACGCAGGACCGCATGGATGAGTTCATGCTCTATGCCTCGACTGCCGAGACCTGCGACGTCAAATATGAATGGTTGACGCCCGAGCAGATCAAGGAGCGCTGGCCGCTGATCGAAACCTCGGATCTGAAGGGCGCGCTTTACCATACCGAGGACGGTTACATCAATCCGGCCGACGTGACCCAGGCGATGGCCAAGGGCGCCCGCCAGCGCGGTGTCGAGATCGTGCGCAAGATGCAGGCCGATGCCTTCCATTGGAACGGAACCCATTGGGAAGTCACCTGCACCAAGATGGTCGAAAAGGGTGGCAACCTTGTCCCCAGCGACGAGCAGGTAGTCATCACCGCCGAGCACGTGGTGACCGCTTCGGGAAACCATGCCCAGCGTACCGCCAAGCTGCTGGGCATCAAGATGCCCGCGATCCCGGTCGAGCATACCTTCATTGTCATGGACAAGGATCCGGAACTGGTGAAATGGCGTGAAGCCGGCAATCCGGAACACCCGGTCGTGCGCGACGCCGACAACGAATCCTACGCACGTGAGGAGCGCGGCGGCTGGATCCTCGGCATCTACGAGCACGGTGCCCCGGCACGCTTCGAATACGGTGTGCCCGACAGTTTTCGCGCTGACCTGTTCCCTCTGGATCTGGACCGGATCGCCGATCAGTACATGGCCATGGCCGAGCGTGTCCCGTCCTGTGCCGAGTCCGGCCTGAAGGACGATTTCAACGGTCCCATCTGCTATACGCCTGATGGCAACCCGCTGGTCGGCCCGGCGCCGGGCCTGCGAAATATGTGGCTGGCCGAAGGGTTCAGCTTTGGCATCACCGCCGCCGGCGGCACCGGCTATTATCTGGCGCAGATGATGGTCGATGGCGAAGCCGAGATCGACATGGCTTCGCTGGACCCCAAACGCTATTCGTCCAACTGGATGACCACCGAATTCGCCGCGCGCAAGAATGAAGAGTGCTACGAGCACGTCTACATTCTGCACCACCCGGACGAAGAGCGCGAGGCCTGCCGTCCGCTGCGCACCGTTCCGGCTTATGATCGTCAGAAAGCCCGTGGCGCGCAGTTTGGGTGGGTTAACGGTTGGGAACGCCCCAACTATTTTGGCCCGGTCGATGCCCCCGACAACTTCGACAAGGAAAGCCGCAGTTTCCGCCGTGGTGGATGGTGGCAGTATGCCGTCGAAGAAGCCAATGCGATCCGCAACGGTGTCGGCCTGATCGACGCGTCAGCCTTCACCAAGCATGTCGTCAAGGGCCCCGGCGCCACGCAGTTCCTCGACTGGTTCACCTGCAACAAGCTGCCCAAGGTCGGCCGCATCAACCTGACCTATGCGCTGACAGACCACGGCACCACCCGCACCGAATACACCATCGTGCGGCTGAAAGAGAACGAGTACTACCTCGTCTCGGCCGGTGCCTGGACCGAGTATGACGCCGACTTCCTGCGCAAGGCGGCCGAGGACAAGATGGACGAGTTCGGCTACATCGAGATCCAGGACGTGACCACCCAGTGGGGCGTCTTTGCCATCGCCGGACCGAAATCGCGCGATGTGCTGAAAGAGGTCATCAAGGACGCCGAGCCGGAAACCGCCCTGTCGAACAAGCGCTTCCCGTGGCTGTCGGCACGTCAGATCGAACTGGGCATGTGCCCGGTCAACGCGATCCGCGTGGCCTATACCGGCGAGCTGGGCTGGGAACTGCATCATCCGATTGAGATGCAGAACTACTTGTTCGACCTTCTGGAGACGGCCGGCGAGAAGCACGGCATGAAGCTGGTAGGTGCCCGCGCCCAGAACTGGCTGCGTCAGGAGAAATCCTATCGCGCCTTCGGCACCGAACTGGGTCGCGACGCCACCCCGCTCGAGGCCGACCTGCCGCGCTTTGTCGACCTGAACAAAGAGTTCCACGGCAAGGACAAGTTGATCGAGACAGGCGTGCGGGTGAAATGCTGTACCCTGCTGATCGACGGGCCCGAGGATGCCGACCCGTGGGGCCGCGAGGCGCTGTATACGCCCGAAGGTGAGCGCGTGGGGCGTCTGACCTCGGGCGGGTATTCGGTGGCTTTCGAGAAATCCATCGGCATGGGCTATGTCAAGCCCGATCTGGCCGTGGAAGGTACCAAACTGAAGGTCAAAATGCTGGACCAGCTGTGGGATGCGGTCGTGACGTGCGACAGCCCCTATGACCCCAAGAACGAGACCATCCGCAAGGACGGTTGATCGGACAGAGGCCCCGGACAACTCCGGGGCCTTTTTTTGGCTATGCGCTGAGTTCGTCGAAGCACTCCAGCGCCTTGGCTGCGTACATCATCGACGGACCGCCACCCATCTGGATCGCCATGGCCAGAACGTCCGAGAATTCCTCACGCGAAGCGCCGGCCTTGACCAGTGTTTCGGTGTGCAACGAAATGCAGGGTTCGCACCGTACTGCGATGGACATGCCCAAGGCGATGAACTCCTTGGTCTTGAAGTCCAGTGTTCCGCCTTCCTTGACCGATTTCCCGAGCGCGCCGAAAGCGCGGGCGGTATCTGGTATGGCTCCGTTCAGGTTGCGCAATCCGCTGCGCGTTTCAGCAAGCTTGTCTGACCAGGTCATGTCTTGTGCCTCTTTTACATATTACATCTTGCATATGTATCGGCGGCGTCGGAACGGCTTTGATCTTGATCAGATCGAGGGCTTTTCTGCGACAAAAGCCAGATTGTTCGCAGGCATTGGAACCACTCCGACAACTCGCAGCCCTGTGCTTTCCAGATAGTTGCTGATCTGGCTGTCGTCCTTGTAGCCTATCTCGGGGTCTCGCCGGGTCAGGTCGGCATGAAAGCGTCGGTCGCCGTCGCTGATCAGCTTGCCCTGGCGCATGAACGGTCCGTAGAGAACGAACCGCCCCCCGGGGCCAAGGGCCAATGCGGCCTCGGACAGAACATTCCGGGCTTCTTTCCAGCTGATCAGATGCAGGAGGTTGATCAGAATGATAAGGTTCTGGTTGCCAAAGTTGTGGTGCCACCCGGGCAGGGTTGCGTCCAGCTCGACGGCGGGAATGATGTTTGGCAGGTCCTCCCCATAGGCGTCGATGCTGGCCCGGCGGGCGGGATCGATCTCGCTCGGCTGCCAAGTGAGGTCGGGAAAGATACGGGCAAATGCGGCGACGTGTTGGCCCGTGCCGCTGGCCAGTTCCAATGCGTTTCCAGTTGCGATGGGCATCTCGGCCAGCAACGCGCACAGGGCGTCCGTATTTCGGCTGGCCGCAGGAGCGATCATCTTCGCGCCGTCACCCTGAGAGGCGACGCTTGCCGTCGGAGGCAGTTTCCGCCCGCCCATCAGCGTAACCGGGACACGGCCAGCGCGGAGACCATCGCAGCATCCAACTCGGGCGCGCGGCCAAGCGCAAGATCAGCAACCAATCGCGACGCGGCCGGGGCGGTTTGAAACCCGTACCCTCCCTGACCGGCAGACCAGACAAAACTTTCATCCGACGGGTCGGGACCCAGAACAAGCGTGCCATCCGGGGCAAAGCTGCGCAGCCCGGCCCAATTGGTCTCGACACGGGTGACCGGGCTGGTCACCATTTCTTCGTACCGGGCCAGGCCCTTGGCCAGCACCATATCGTCGGCATAGGCGTCATGCGGTTCGACCGGGTCGGCCTCGGACGGTGACACCAACAGCTTGCCGGCATCCGGTTTGGCGTACCAGGTCTCACCCGCGCCCAGCATCATCGGCCAATTTTTCACATCACGGCCCCCGGGTGCTGGCAGTCGGGCCATGGAACGGCGGCGCGGCGTGATCCGGATCGGTGCGATCCCGGCCATCGTTGCGACCTCGTCGGCCCAGGCACCAGCGGCATTGACGATGGTGCGCGCTTGAAAGACCTCGGCCGCTTCCACCAGCCAATTGCCGTCCTTGCGGATCCGCGTCACTTTTTGGCGGGTCAGTACCGATCCCGCATTGGCGCGAATGATGCGGGCAAAATCCTGCAGCACTCGGTCGGTGTCGATGTCATACGCGCCCCCACTCAGCGCCGCGTACGCGACGGTTTCCGGGTTCAGGACCGGAACACGCACCAACGCATCGGCGACCGAGATTTCGGCCATTCCCAGCTCGCTCAGGTCTTTGCGGAACCGGTCGGCCTGATCACTTTTGGCCACCAGCATCAGCCCGCGCGGGGTCAGATAGTCGTTCGTAAAAAAGAACTCGGCGCTGGCCTTGTTCAGAGCCACGACCGAAGGCGGGCCATAACCTTCTTCGAACAATGCCGCCGATCGCCCCGAGGCGTGATAGCCCAGCGCGTCCTCGGCCTCGAGTACGGTCACCGATCCATGCTCGGACAGACGCGCGCCGGTGCTGAGACCGGCAATACCGCCGCCGATAATAAGAAAATCAATCACTGGACCTCCTCCAGCCGGTCCGTCGCGGGTGGCGGCGTCTGGCTGAGCGCCGTGATGCGGGCATAGAGATTAGCCGGAAGGTCGAACGTCAGCGCAGCCAGCGACGGTGCCAGCTGTTCGGCAGATCTGGCCGATATGATCGGCGACGGGGCAAACGGGCTGGCGGCAACCCAAGCGACGGCAAGCGTCGCCGGATCCACGCCAGCCTGATGTCCCAAGCGGGCCAGCTCCGCAGCTGTTTCGGCCATCCACTCAGCTCCATAGCGGCTGGAATATCGGTCATCTTCGGACAGCCGGCCGGCTGCACTGCCATCGGTGTACTTTCCGGTCAGCAATCCGCCACCCAGCGGCGAGTAGGCAAAAACCGAGATGCCTTGATCCGCACACATTGGCAGGATCTCGACCTCGGCCTGTCGCTTGACCAAATTGTACATCGGTTGCAGCGCGTCGATGGTCAGGCCGAAATCCGCGGCGACGCGCACGGCTTTCATCACTTGCCAGGCGGCAAAGTTGGACAAGCCGACATAACGGATCTTGCCCGCGTCTTTGAGCTGGGCAAAGCACTCCATCGTTTCGGCAAGATCGGTGTCCGGATCGAACCGGTGCAGGTACAGCAGGTCGACCATGTCCTGACCCAGACGTTTGCGGGACAGGTCGAACTGCGCACGGATGTTGGCCGCGCCGGCGCCGCCTGTGTAGCCCGCTTTGGTGGCGATCGTCAGTTGCTGGCGCTGAGACGCGATCATCTGGCCCAGCAACGTTTCCGACGCACCGTCGGTATAGACATAAGCTGTATCGAAATGCGTGATGCCGGCCGCGCGACAGGCGTCGAACATGGCCCGGCTTTGTTCGGCATCGGCGCGGCCCCCGAACTGCATCGTGCCAAAAGTGAAACGGCCAATGTCAGTGCCGTCGGGATTGGAAAGCCTGAGTGTCATGAGAGTGCCTGAAATGAGCCCGGCGAACGGGGGTCTTTGATCAATTGTCGTCCCAAGTTTTAATCAGGGTTGAATTTGAGCATCAACCCTTCCAAACATTCACAACCAAAAACGCAGGAGGGCAGGGTGACCAGCGCAGACCTACACCCAATGGCCACAGGGCACATTCCGTCATATGTGACCCAGGCGGATGGCAGCGATTTTCTTTTCAATTTCATGGTGATCTTCACGGTTGGTCTGATCCTGCTGATCGGTGTCGCGTATTTTACGTTGCACTCGATCCCCGAGAAGATGGCCCATGAGAACAACCACCCGCAGTTTCAGTTGGTTGGTATCCTGGCGTTGTTGGCCCTGTTTACGCACAACGGATTGTTCTGGGTTGCCGCCATCCTGGTTGCAGGTTTTCAGTTTCCTGACTTTGCTGCGCCCCTGCGCGCGATTGCAGATGCAATTCGGTCGCTGGCACCCGGGGCGTCTCCTCCGCCCGCCGAGCCGGACCCTGAGCCAACCGCTCCGCAGGAGCACTGACGCATGATCGAAACATTTCTGTGCGCACTGGTCACCGTTCTGCCCGACTTTCTGTTCCGACGCTTCGTTCAGGGAAAACGGATAGGTCACGAAATTACGCTGTTCACCATGTGGTACGAACTTCGCTGGGGGCTGACCGCCTGCGCAATCCTTGCGCTGACGGTGATTACCACGCTGTTCTACTTCCATCCGGCAAGCAAAACGGCGGCGTCCTATTTCCGGACCGTGACGATTCTTCCGCAACTGGGTGGGCGGGTGTCCGAGGTCTATGTCACCAACAACCAGATGGTCACCGCGGGCCAGCCGATCTTCCGTATCGAGGATTTCACCCAGCGCGCGCAGGTCGAAGCCGCACATGCCCAGATCGCGCAGATACAGGCCTCGCTGAAGGTCGCGCAAACGGATCTGGCCGAGGCCGAAGCCGGCATTGCAGGCGCGCAGGCGGCGCTGGCGCAGGCGCTTGAGGATTTGGAGCGCAACACCACCCTGCGCGATCAGGGATCCAGCGCAGTCCGCCTGACCGAGATCGAGCGACTGGAAAACCTTGTCGCCGAGCGCGAGGCAAAGGTTCTGGCCGCGCAATCCCAAAAGGCGGCCGTTGTTCAGAAGATCGAAGAACTGATCCCTGCCCAGTTGGCCAGCGCCGAGGCGCAGCTGGATGCCGCTCTGGCCGAATTGGACAAGACGACAATCAGCGCCGGTGTGACGGGCCGTGTCGAACAGTTCGGGCTACGGGTCGGCGATTTTGTCAGCCCGCTGATGCGCCCGGCAGGAATTCTGGTTCCGACGGATTCCGGGCGCGACCGGTTTCAGGCGGCTTTCAACCAGATGTCTGCGCAGGTGATCAAACCGGGAATGATCGGAGAGCTGGGCTGTATGACACGGCCATTCACGGTGATTCCGGTCGTTGTGGTCCAGGTGCAGGATGTAATCCCTTCGGGGCAGATCCGCCCCACTGACGAATTGCGCGACGTTCAGCAGAACACAACCCCCGGATCAATCCTCGTGTACCTCGAGCCGCTTTATGAAGGGCTGGCCGACAAGGTGCCCCCAGGCAGCAACTGTCTTGCCAATGTCTACACCGACAATCACGACAGGCTTGAACACGAAGATCTGGGGTTCTGGGAAAGGGCATTCCTGCATGTCGTGGACACGATCGGTGTGGTTCATGCTGCAGGCTTGCGACTGCGTCTGATCCTGATGCCGGTGAACACGCTGGTTCTAAGCGGTCACTGATGGCGGGAACGTGAGTGTTCTCGCGCTATTGTGTCTGGAAATGGCGCCTGTCCCCGGTTAACTGCCGCACATGTTTGATGCGCAAATCCGCCCGATTATCGACCCGGCCCTGAACGCTCAGGGCCGTTTTCTCGCGCGGTTGGGCTTTACGGCAAACCAGGTGACGCTGATAGGGCTGGCTCTTGGTTTGGTCGCAGCGGGCCTGATCGTGGCCGGCGCGACGTACTGGGCGCTGGTGCCGTTACTGCTGTCGCGTCTCGCGGATGGCCTGGACGGTGCCGTTGCGCGTGCCCGGGGTGGCACCGATTTCGGTGGTTATCTGGATATCACCTGCGACTTTCTGTTCTACGGCGCCATCCCCTTCGCATTTATTCTGGCTGACCCGGCCTCCAATGGCGTGGCCGGTGCTTTCCTTTTGCTGTCCTTCTATTTCAACGGCACCAGTTTTCTGGGCTTTTCGCTGCTGGCCGACCGCCACGGTTTGAAGACCGACGCCAGAGGGCAGAAGGCCCTGTATTTTTCCGGTGGTTTGCTGGAGGGGGCCGAAACGATCGGTTTCCTTGTTCTTTTGTGTCTGGTGCCAGATGCGTTTGCCGCCTTGGCGTGGATATTCGGCAGCTTGTGTTTCCTGACCGCCATATCCCGGATCGTGTTGGCAGCACGCAGTTTCGGCAACCGTTCCGGGAACTGAAAAAGCCCGCCGTTTCCGGCGGGCTTTGGGTTTGTTGACAGTACAAGCCGTGCTTATTGCGGGATGTCGCCTTCCAGCCCTTCGACATAGAAGTTCATGCCGGCCAGAGTGCCGTCATCGGCCACTTCACCCTCGGCCAGCCAGGCGCTGCCGTCTTGCTTGTTCAGCGGCCCGGTGAACGGGTGATAGCTGCCGTCTGCAATCGCGGTTTTCAGGGCCAGCGCCTCTTCCTTGACGTCGGCCGGAACGGCGTCGGAAATCTCGCCGATTTCAACCATGCCTTCCTTGATGCCGTCCCAGGTGTTCACCGACTCCCAGGTGCCGTCCATCACGGCCTGGGTGCGCGCGATGTAGTAAGGCGCCCAGTTGTCGATGATCGAACTGACGCGCGGCATCGGAGCATATTCGCTCATGTCCGAGGCCTGGCCGAAAGTGATCACGTTGCCGGCTTCTTGTGCGGCCGCCTGCGGTGCGGTCGAGTCCGTGTGCTGCAGGATCACGTCTGCGCCCTGTTCAATCAGAACCTTCGCCGCGTCGGCCTCTTTCGCCGGATCGAACCAGGTGTAGGCCCAGACGATCTTGAACTCGACATCCGGGTTCACCTTCTTGGCGTGGATGAAGGCCGAGTTGATGCCGCGGATCACTTCGGGGATCGGGTACGAACCGATGTAACCGATGATGTTCGACTTGGTCATCTTGCCGGCGATATGACCTTGGACAGCGCGACCCTCATAGAAACGCGCCGAGTAGACCGACACGTTGTCGGCGGTCTTGTAGCCCGTGGCGTGTTCAAATTTCACGTCCGGGAATTTCTTGGCCACGTTGATGGTCGGGTCCATGTAGCCGAAAGAGGTGGTGAAGATCAGGTCGGCGCCTTCCAGCGCCATCTGAGTCATAACGCGCTCGGCATCCGGGCCTTCGGGCACCGATTCCACGTACACGGTTTCGACCTTGTCGCCAAAGTGCTTCTCGACGGCCTGACGGCCCTTGTCGTGTTCATAGGTCCAGCCGCCGTCGCCCACCGGGCCGACATAGACGAAACCGACCTTTGTCTTGTCCTCGGCCACGGCGCCCGTGGCAAGGCCAAGTGCCATGGCGGCGCTTGCCAGAAGTGAAGTGAATTTCATTTAGTTACTCCCCAAGTTGGTACAGTTGGCCCCTAGTGCGAGGCGTGGAAGGTCCGGCCCAGTGAGGCAGGTGCGCTGCTCTTGTCGGCCGAAAGGATCACAAGCACAAGGATCGTGATGATGTAGGGCGACATTGCCAGATACTCGACAGGTATGGCAACGCCCGCTGCCTGCAGATTAAGCTGCAAGACCGTGATTCCGCCAAACAAATAGGCACCCAGCAAGGCACGCCACGGTTTCCAGCTGGCAAACACCACCAGAGCCAGAGCAATCCAGCCGACTCCGGCGGTCATGCCTTCGGTCCACTGAGGGACCCGGATCAGGCTGATATATGCACCGCCAAGCCCCGCACAGGCCCCGCCGAACAGGATCGCCATAATGCGGATCTTGATGACCTTGTAGCCGAGGGCATGCGCTGCATCATGGTTCTCACCCACCGCACGCAGGATCAGCCCGACGCGGGTGTATTTCAGAGTGGCCCATACCGCTGCCGTCAACGCGATCCCGACATAGAGGATCGGATCATGTTGGAACAGGATCGGACCGATGACCGGAATATCGCTGAGCAGCGGGATATGGATGTCCCCCATGCTGGGCGGTTTGATGCCCACGTAGCTTTGGCCCAGAAGGGCACTGAAGCCCAAGCCAAACAGCGTCAGCGCAAGACCGCTGGCCACTTGGTTCGCCAGCGCGAACTGGGTCAGCAGAACGAACAGCAACGACAGCAGTGCACCGCCAACGGCCGCCGCGACGAAACCCAGCCATGGCGAGCCTGTCTCGACCGAGATCGCAAATCCGCTGATTGCGCCCACGATCATCATGCCTTCGACGCCGAGGTTCAGAACGCCGGCCTTTTCGACGACAAGCTCTCCGATCGCCGCAAGCAGAAGCGGTGTTGCGGCAACCATCAATGAGGCCAGCAAAAGAACAGGATTAATTTCTCCAAGGTCCATGGTCACGCCACCTCGCTACGGGCCGCACGGATGCGGTAGTTGGTCAAAAGATCGAAGGCCAGCAGGAAGAACAGAAGCATTCCCTGGAACACCTGGATGGCCGCAGCGGGCAGCCCCAGCTGCGATTGTGCGATTTCGCCACCGATATAGGTCAGCGCCATCAGGCCGCCGGCCAGCAGGATGCCCACCGGGTGCAGACGGCCCAGAAACGCCACGATGATCGCGGTAAAGCCGTAACCCACGTTGAAGTCGATGCTGACCACGCCGGACGGGCCCGAGACCTCGAACATACCGGCAAGACCGGCCAACGCGCCCGACAGCCCCAGGCAAAACAGTATCAGCCGCGGGGGATTCACGCCGGCAAATCGTGCCGCGCGCGGAGCTTCGCCTGTAAGGCGGATGTGAAACCCCAGCATGTGCCGGTTCAGCAGGACATAGGCAAAGATCACCGCGACAAAGGCCGCGACGACGCCCCAGTGCATGCCTGTTCCGGCAAACAGTTCGGCATTGTGGGCACTTTCATAGGACTGCAGGTTGCGCGAGCCGGGAAATCCGAATCCTTCGGGGTTTTTCAGCAGACCCAGCGACATCGAGGCCAGAAACTGCTCGGCCACGTAAACCAACATCAGGGAAACGAGAATCTCGTTGGTTCCAAACCGAACCTTGAGCAGGGCAGGGATCATCGCCCAGATCCAGCCGCCGAACGCGCCGGCGATCACCATGATTGGAAAGACGAACCACGCGTCCAGAGGGTAGAAGGCAAGGCCGGCCGCGGCGCCGAAGATAGCGCCCATGATGTACTGGCCCTCGGCACCGATATTCCAGATACCGGCGCGGAAGCCCAGCGACAGACCGATGGCGATCAGAACCAACGGTGCGCCCTTCACCAGCAGTTGCGGTCGGTAGTAGAATGAGAATTCTCCGAACAGGGGTTCCCAGAAGATGGTTCCGATCGCTTCCACCGGGTTCTTGCCCAGAATTGCAAACAGCAACCCGCCGAAAACCATGGTCGCCAGCACTGCGACCAGAGGGGTGGCATAAGACCACGCCTTGGACGGCTGTGGCCGTTTCTCCAACACTATCATTTGCTCATCCCCCCAAAGTTTTCGTCTTTTTTGGATTCTTGCGCCAGAGGCGGCACCGTAGGTTACACATGGGCCACCTCCATCCCATGCGCGCCGCCCATCATCAGACCGATCTCTTCGACGGTCAGGCCAGTTGTGGGTCGCGGAGCGCTGAGGCGCCCTTCGTTCAAGGCGGCGAAACTGTCGGATATCTCCATCAGTTCATCCAGATCCTGGCTGATGCAGACCACCGCCGTTCCCTTGGCCGCAAGGTCCAGAATGGCCTGACGGATCGCAGCGGCTGCGGCGGCGTCGACGCCCCAGGTCGGCTGGTTCACGACCAGCACTTCGGGGTTTTGCAGGACTTCCCGGCCGATGACGAATTTCTGCAGGTTGCCGCCCGACAGCGACCGCGCGGCGTTTTCCGGCCCCGGGGTCCGCACGTCGAATGCCTGAATGATCTTCTCCGCAAACACGCGGGTGTCGGCCCATTTCAAAAAACCGTTCTTCTCCAGAGACTCGCGCACCGAGCCGGTCAGCAGAGCGTTTTCCGTCAGGCTCATGTCCGGCGCCGCGGCATGTCCCAACCGCTCTTCTGGGGCCGTCAGCACACCCAGTCTGCGCCGGGCCGTCGGGCCCAGTTTGCCGATCGGCTGGCCGTTGAAGCGGATCGCATCCGCGTCCGTCAGGATTTCACCGGACAAAACGCCCAGCAGTTCGTCCTGACCGTTGCCCGCCACGCCGCCGATACCCAGAACCTCGCCCTTGCGGACGGTCAGGTGCACGTTCTTCAGTGCGGTCCCGAATTCGGAAGGGGACGGAACCGAAAGCCCGGAAACATCCAGCGCGACGGGTCCGAACTCGCGCCCGGACCGTTCAGGAGTCTGAAGGGCTGATCCCACCATCATTTCTGCCATGTCGCGGGCGGATGTTTCGCTGGGTGTGCATTCACCCACGTTTTTGCCCAGCCGCAGAATGGTGGCGTGGTCGCACAGCGTGCGGATTTCCTCCAGTTTGTGCGAGATGTACAGGATCGAAGTTCCTTCCGACCGCAGTTTTTTCAGTGTTTCGAACAGGATATCTACCTCCTGCGGGGTCAGGACCGAGGTCGGTTCGTCCATGATCAGCAGCTTTGGGTCCTGCAGCAGGCAGCGGATGATCTCAACTCGCTGGCGTTCACCGGCGGACAGGTCACCAACCCGACGATACGGATCCAGCGGCAGGCCATAGGTCTCCGAGACCTCGCGAATACGCGATGCCAGATCACCCATCGGCGGCGGGCTTTCCATGCCCAGGGCGATGTTTTCGGCCACGTTGAGCGCGTCGAACAGCGAAAAATGCTGGAACACCATGGCGATGCCGTCGGCACGGGCCGCACGCGGCTCGGCCGGCGCATAGGGTTGGCCGCGCAACAGCATCGTGCCGCTGTCCGGCTTGACCAGCCCGTAGATCATCTTCACCAGCGTGGATTTTCCCGCGCCGTTTTCGCCCAGGAGGGCGTGAACTTCGCCCTCACCGATGTCAAAGGACACGTGGTCGTTGGCCACGACGCCGGGATAGGCCTTGGTCAGCCCCTGCAAGCTCAGTAGTGGAGTGGTCACGCGCTCTGGTCCTTCTTCAAGTCGTTCTGTCGGGCGGGGCGCAGAATTTGCGCTGCCACACCAACTGCGATCATCTGCGGGTGCTTGCCCAACGATGGGTCACCGATCGGGCAGGTGATCCGGGCGATCTGAGCCGGCGAGTGACCCAGCGCAGCCAGGCGCGAGCGGAATCGCGCCCATTTCGTAGCCGAGCCGATCAGCCCGGCAAAGTGAAAACCGTGCTTCAATAGCCGGTTGCACAGTTCCAGATCCAGATTGTGTGAATAAGTCAGCACCAAGTGCTCGGCTTGAACCGGTGCGTGGTGCACGAGGTCGGCCGGGTTTGCTGCCGGAACCACGGTTACACCTGCTGGGATGTCAGCCGGAAACCGGTCGGCGGCGGTGTCCACCCAGGTGATGGCAAGATCGGGGAGAGGCGACAGCACATCCACAAGCGCCCGTCCGACATGACCGGCCCCCCAGATCCACAATTGGCGGGTCGGTGTGTGCACCGGCTCGATCATCCAGCCGTCAAGCAATTGGGGTTCAGGCGCAATACCCTGTGCGCGTGCGGTTGCCAGTAGCCGCTTGACCGACAATGGCATGTCACCACCGGCAGTCGGGCGTGCGATGACGGTATCGCCCAGGGCCTCGATGGATTTCAGGTCATAGACCTCGCTCAACAGCGTTACGGCGCCGCCGCAGCATTGCCCGAGGTCGGGACCCAGCGCATGGCGGGACAAGCAGGTTGGGCTTTGCTGGACCCGGGCGGCCTCAGTCGCCTGATACTCCAGCGTGCCGCCCCCGATCGTGCCGGATTGCCCGCCCTTCCAGACCAGCATCGCGGCGCCGACCTCGCGCGGGGACGAGCCTCGGATTGCGGCAATGACCACGCGGGTCACCTTGCCATGCGTCTTGACCGCCTCCCTCAAAGTCTCCCGGTCAAATCCCATCAGGTACCTCCACGCATGCGTTGAATGGCGGTCCAGACCTCTTCGGCGGTGGCTGGGGCATTGATTGCCGGATACCCGTCACCGCAGGCCGCAACCGCGTTCGACAGCGCCAGCCAGGCCGAGATGCCCAGCATGAAAGGCGGCTCGCCCACTGCTTTTGAGCGATAGATGGTGTCTTCGCGGTTCTGACCATCCCAAAGCGCAACGTTGAACACACCCGGTCGGTCCGAACAGGCGGGGATCTTGTAGGTCGATGGCGCATGGGTGCGCAGCCGGCCCTTGTCGTCCCAGACCAGTTCCTCGGTCGTCAGCCAGCCCGCACCTTGCACATAGCCGCCCTCGACCTGCCCGATATCCAGCGCAGGGTTCAGCGAAGCACCCGCATCATGCAGGATATCGGTCCGAAGGATGCGGTTCTCGCCGGTCAGAGTGTCCACGGCGACTTCGGTCACCGAAGCTCCATAGGCGAAGTAGAAGAACGGGCGCCCGCGTCCGGCGATCCGGTCCCATTCGATCTTGGGGGTCTTGTAGAACCCCGTCGCCGACAGGCTGACGCGCCCCTGATAGGCCAGCGCCGCCGCCTCGGCAAAACTGTAGCTTTCCTCGCCCACGCTGACCCGGCCATCGGCAAAGACGACCGCCGATGGATTGGTCTGATGCCGCTCGGCCAGATAGGCGGCCATCCGGTCGCGGATCGTGTCGCAGGCGGCCTTGACCGCCATCCCGTTCAGGTCGCTGCCCGACGAGGCCGCCGTGGCCGAGGTATTCGGCACTTTGGCGGTATCCGTCGCGGTGATCTTCACCATCTCCAGCGGAATGCCGAACCGCGCGGCCGCTACCTGCGCCACTTTCTGGAACAGGCCCTGGCCCATCTCGGTGCCGCCATGGTTCAGATGCACCGAGCCGTCCTGATAGACGTGCACCAGCGCCCCGGCCTGGTTCAGGTGGGTGAGCGTGAAGGAAATCCCGAACTTGACCGGCGAAAAGGCGATGCCCTTCTTGATCACGCGGTTTTCGGCATTCCACTTCTCGATCGCCGCCTTGCGGGCCGTGTAATCGCAGGAGTCCAGCAGGGCTTCGGTCATGGGATGCAGCTCGAAATCTGTGACTTCCATACCGTAGGGGGTGGTGTTCCCACCCGCGGGGACGGGGCGCACCACCGAGCGGCCGGTTTCGACCGCGCCGCGGCTGGTCAGATCCTCGTGCGGATCCGGGTGGCCCAGCGGCTTGTCCCGCACCGGTTCTTCAACGCCTGCGTGCGCCGGTTCATAGTAGTTCCGCTGCCGCAGCTCGACCGGGTCCAGCCCCAGCACATGCGCCGCGTGATCCATCACCCGCTCGATGCCAACCATGCCTTGCGGTCCGCCAAAGCCGCGATAGGCCGTGGCCGATTGCGTGTTAGTCTTCAGCCGATGGCTCTCGATCCGCGCGTTGGGCAGAAGGTAGGCGTTGTCGGAATGCAGCATCGCGCGGTCGGCGACCGGCAGCGACAGGTCCTGCGCCCAACCGCAGATGGCGTGGTGCAGGAAGGAAACACCCTGAATGTGGCCGTTTTCGTCAAAGCCGGCTTTGTAGCTGATGCGGAAGGCGTGGCGCTTGCCGGTGATGACCATGTCATCATCCCGGTCATAGCGCATCTTGCAGGCTCGACCGGTTGCCCGTGCCGCAACTGCGCAGGCCACGGCCAGCGCGTTGCCCTGGCTTTCCTTGCCACCGAACCCGCCACCCATCCGCCGGGTTTCGACCCGCACCGCGTGCATGGGAACGCCCAAAGCGTCGGCGACCTTGTGTTGAATCTCGGTCGGGTGCTGGGTCGAGGAATGCACCAGCATGTCGCTGCCTTCGTTCGGCACCGCCAGCGCGGCCTGACCTTCCAGGTAGAAATGCTCCTGCCCGCCGATCTCGAACGTGCCTTCGATCACATGCGACGCCAGCGCGATGGCGGCATCTGCATCACCCTTCGCATAGATGCGGGGGCCGTCCTCGAACCGGCTGTCTGCGGCCAGAGCCTCTTCGATCGTCAGGATCGGCGTTTCCTCGGCATAGTCGACCTTGCCCAACCGCGCGGCCTTGCGGGCGGCCAGATGGCTGGTGGCGACAACCAGAAACACGGGCTGGCCCACGTAGTGAACGGTGCCGTCGGACAGCAGCGGTTCGTCATGGATCGAGGGCGAGACGTCATTGGCAAAGGGCAGGTCCTCAGCGGTCACCACCATCACGACCCCCGGGGCCGCGCGGACGTCCGACAGGTCCATCGCCGTGATCCGGCCCTTGGCGATCGGGCTCAGGCCGAACGCCAGATGCAAAGTGCCCTTGGGCGTCGGAATGTCGTCAACATAGCGGGCGACGCCGGACACATGCAGGGGTGCGGCGTCATGGGGCAGCGGCTTGGTCACGCTCATGCCGACACCTCCAGCACATTGGTCAGCTCGCCCTGATCTTCCAGGAAATAGCGTTCGAGCATGGCCTTTGCGGTCTCCAGTCGGTAGGGGGCCGAGGCACGCATGTCGCTCATCGGGGAATAGTCCTCGGCAAAGGCCGGCAAAGCGCTTTGAACGGTTTCCGCCGTCCACGGGCGACCGGTCAGCGCGGCCTCAACCCGAGTCGCGCGTTTCGGCACGCCGGCCATTCCGCCAAAGGCGATCCGGGCTTGCGAGACGACGCCGTCCGAAACGATTATGTTGAAACAGCCGCATACGGCCGAGATATCCTGATCGAACCGTTTGCTCAGCTTGTAGCATTTCAGCCGGTCGGGTTGACGCAGAAAGCTGACCGCTTCCACGAACTCGCCGGGCGTGCGATCCTGCTTTCCATAGTCAATGAAGAAATTTTCGATAGGGATCGACCGGCGCTCGTCGCCCTTGCGCAGGTGCAGCGTGGCCCCCAGCGCGATCAGCGCGGGCGGGTTGTCCCCGATGGGCGAGCCGTTTGCGATATTGCCGCCCACCGTAGCCGCGTGGCGCACCTGCACGCTGGCATAGCGCCGGATCATCTCGGCATAGGACGGATGCAGATCGGCCATCGCCGCGCCCATGCGGTTCATGTCCACCATCGCGCCGATGTGCACCTCGTCTTCGGTGATCGAGATCTCCTTCAGATCGTCGCAGCCGCCCAGAAAAATCACGGGGTCCAGGTTCCGCAGCTGCTTGGTGACCCAAAGGCCGACATCGGTGGCACCCGCGATCAAAGTTGCGCCGGGATGGGCGGCAAAGACTTTGGCCAGTTCGTCGGAGGACTCTGGCAGAAGGGGCGAGGCCGGCTTGGCCGCGACCGGCTTGTCCTTGACCCAGACCGGCACCGGCTGGTCTTCGACGACCTTTGCCGCGCGGATGATCGGCGCATAGCCGGTGCAGCGGCACAGGTTGCCGGCCAGTTGCGTGTCATGATCTGTCGCGCCGTTGGCGTGGCTGGCCACCATCGACATCACGAAACCGGGCGTGCAGAATCCGCATTGCGAGCCATGAAGGTCCACCATCGCCTGCTGCACGGGATGGGGCTCGCCGTCGGGCCCGCTCGCCCCCTCGACCGTGCGCACGGCCTTGCCGTGCAGTTGAGGCAGAAAAAGAATGCAGGAATTCAGCGCCTTGGCGCCGGCCTCATCCGTCACCATGACGGTGCAGGCCCCGCAATCGCCCTCGTTGCAGCCTTCCTTCGTGCCGGTCAGACCGCGATCCTCGCGCAGCCAATCCAGCAATGTGGCCGTCGGATCGACATCCGCCAGCTCCACTGTCTCTCCGTTCAGAAGAAACGTGATATTCATTCTTGAAACCCGTCGCCTTACCCGGTTGCGCCCATGGGTGCTCCTGTCTCGATGCGACGTAGAGAAAGAAGCGGGCTTGTAGCTTGCCTGAAGATGTTAGAAACAGCCTGTGCGCGCTGGCAAGAAAAACTGCCTGCCGAATGTACCATTCCCGATCCCATGCCTTGATATGCACCACGTCATTATTATCTAGGCATCTGAATTGAAAGAGATTTTGGTGTAACCCAGGTGGCGTCGGCTGAAGCACCTTCTGGAATCTCCGAATAATGAGCGGCTATTTTTTCAGCAATCACCTCTAACTGTTCCGGCTTTTTCCCGGGTCGCGAGTGCGATAGCCTGCCTCGTATGAGCAGTACTCCTCGATTCATCCACCTCCGAGTTCACACCGAATACTCCCTTCTTGAGGGGGCGGTGCGCCTGAAGAAACTGCCAACGCTGTGCGAGCAGATGGACATGCCGGCCGTTGCGGTGACGGACACCAACAACATGTTCGCGGCGCTGGAATTCTCGGTCACCGCAAGCGGTGCGGGTGTGCAGCCGATCATGGGCTGCCAGGTTGATCTGGCGTATATTCAGGCGCAGCCGGGGGAAAAACCCAAGCCCCCCGCGCCGATTGTACTGCTGGCACAGTCTGAGACGGGGTACGAGAACCTCATGAAGCTCAGCTCGTGCCTCTACGTGGACAAGGGCGGGCAGCTGCCGCAGGTCACGCTTGAGGAGTTGGCTGCGTATTCCGATGGGCTGATCTGCTTGACCGGCGGACCGGACGGCCCCGTTGGCCGCCTGTTGCAGCAGGGCCAGCGTCCGGCAGCCGAGTTGTTGGTAGATCGGTTGGCCGCGATGTTCCCTTATCGGCTTTATGTCGAACTGCAACGTCATCCCGGCGAGGATGGCCAGCCCGAGGCCGAGCGCCTGACCGAGCGCGGCCATGTGGAAATGGCCTATGCCAAGAACCTGCCTCTGGTGGCCACGAATGACGTCTATTTCCCGACCTCGGATATGTACGAGGCGCATGATGCGCTGATCTGCATTGCCGAGGGTGCCTATGTCGATCAGCAGGAAGGTCGCCGCCGCCTGACCGCGCAGCATTACTTCAAATCGCCGCAGGAAATGGCCACGCTCTTTGCCGATCTGCCCGAAGCGATCGAAAACACGGTCGAGATTGCCAAACGTTGCGCCTTCATGGCCTACAAGCGGGATCCGATCCTGCCGAAATTCGCCGATGACGAGGTCGAGGAGCTGCGCCGCCAGGCCAACGAGGGTCTGCAGGCCCGACTGGCGGTGATCCCGCACGCTGTCCCACCCGAGGAATACCAGAAGCGTCTGGATTTCGAATTGGACATCATCGAGGGCATGGGGTTCCCCGGTTACTTCCTGATCGTTGCGGACTTCATCAAATGGGCCAAGGATCATGACATCCCCGTCGGTCCGGGCCGGGGCTCGGGCGCGGGCTCGCTGGTGGCCTATGCGCTGACCATCACCGACCTCGACCCGCTGCGCTACAGCCTGCTGTTCGAACGCTTCCTGAACCCCGAACGGGTGTCGATGCCCGACTTTGACATCGACTTCTGCATGGACCGCCGCGAAGAGGTGATCCGGTATGTTCAGCAGAAATACGGCCGCGACAAGGTTGGCCAGATCATCACCTTCGGCGCGCTCTTGTCCAAGGCCGCGGTGCGCGACATCGGGCGGGTGCTGCAGATGCCCTACGGCCAGGTGGATCGCCTGTCCAAGATGATCCCGGTCGAAGGCGTCAAGCCGGTGTCGATCGAGAAGGCCCTGAAAGACGAACCGCGCCTGCGCGAAGAAGCCCGCAACGAAGAGGTGGTCGATCGCCTTCTGACTTACGGCCAGCAGGTCGAGGGGCTGCTACGCAACGCTTCGACCCACGCCGCTGGCGTGGTGATCGGCGACCGGCCGCTGGACGAGCTGGTGCCGCTCTATCAGGACCCCCGCTCGGACATGCCTGCCACCCAGTTCAATATGAAGTGGGTCGAACAGGCCGGCCTGGTGAAATTCGACTTTCTGGGCCTCAAGACTCTGACGGTCATCCAGAACGCCATGGACCTGATCTTCAAGTCCGGACGGCCATTGCACGTGGCGGCCGACGGTCGGCAGCTGTACGAGTCGGCCGAGGGGGCCGAGAACCAGATCAACGCCATCCCGCTGGATGACCCGGCCACCTACAAGCTCTATTCCGCGGCCAAGACCGTGGCGGTGTTCCAGGTTGAAAGCTCGGGCATGATGGATGCGCTCAAGCGCATGAAACCCACCTGCATCGAGGACATCGTGGCGCTGGTCGCGCTCTACCGTCCCGGCCCGATGGAGAACATCCCGACCTATTGCGAGGTCAAGAATGGCCAGCGCAAGATCACCTCGGTCCACCCGCTGATCGACCACATTCTGGAAGAAACGCAAGGCATCATCGTCTACCAGGAGCAGGTGATGCAGATCGCGCAGGTCATGGCGGGCTACAGCCTCGGCGGCGCCGACCTGCTGCGCCGCGCGATGGGTAAAAAAATCAAAGAGGCGATGGACGCCGAGCGCCCGAAATTCGAGGCCGGGGCAGCCGCGAACGGGGTAGATGCCAAGAAGGCGTCCGAGGTGTTCGACCTGCTGGAGAAATTCGCCAACTACGGCTTCAACAAATCTCACGCGGCGGCCTACGCGGTGGTCAGCTATCAGACCGGCTGGCTGAAGGCGAACCACCCGGTCGAATTCATGGCCGGTGTCATGAACTGCGATATCCATCTGACCGACAAGCTGGCGATCTATTTCGAAGAGGTCCGCAAGGGTTTGGAACTGCCCTACGTGCCGCCTTGCATAAACCGGTCGCAGGCAACGTTTGATGTGGTGGATGGCAAGCTGGTCTATGCGCTGGGCGCGCTCAAGAACGTGGGCGTCGAGGCGATGAACCTCGTGGTGCAGGGCAGGGGCGACAAGCCGTTCGTCAACCTCTTTGACTTTGCCCGCCGGGTCGATCTGAAGAAGGTCGGAAAACGGCCGCTGGAGATGCTGGCGCGCGCGGGCGCCTTTGACGAGCTGGACAAGAACCGCCGCCGGGTGTTCGAAAGCCTCGAACAGCTGGTGCAGTATTCCGCCGCGATCCACGAACAGAAGAACTCGAACCAGGTCTCGCTGTTCGGCGAGGCGGGCGACGACCTGCCCGAACCGCGCCTGTCGAAATCGCCCGACTGGCTGCCCGCCGAACGGCTGAGCGAAGAATTCAAGGCGATCGGCTTCTACCTGTCCGGCCACCCGCTGGACGACTACATGCCGGCCCTGAAACGCAAGCAGGTGATGACACTCGACGAGGTCACCGAAAAGGCACGCTCGGGTCCGTTGATCGCCAAGATGGCCGGTGTGGTCGCCGGGCGACAGGAGCGGAAATCGGCCAAGGGCAACCGGTTCGCCTTTGCACAGCTGTCGGACCCGACGGGGGCGTACGAGGTGACGCTGTTCTCGGAAACCCTGGAGAAATCACGCGAATACCTGGAAACCGGCGCGCAGGTCGTGCTGACGGCCGAAGCCACGATGGAGGCTGACCAACTGAAGCTGCTGGCGCGCTCGGTCGGGCCGGCGGATTCAGTCGTGGCCGAGGCCGGCGCGACCGGGCTTCGTATCTTTCTGGACCAACCACAGGCGCTGTCGACGGTCGCCAGCGTTCTCGCGGATGCTGCAGGGGCGGCCAAAAACGCCTCGAAAGGGCCGATCCATTTGTGTCTGCTGGATCCGGGTTTGCCGGGCGAGGTCGAAATGGACCTGGGGCAGGAGTTCCCGATCAATCCCCAGATCAAGGGTGCCATCAAATCACTGGATGGGGTCTTGTCCGTCGAAGAGGTCTAGGGTGGCGGTCCCGCCCAACCCTAGTAGTCACGCTCGAAGAAAATCCCGATGCCGGTATCGCCGCGCCCATCTACGGTGCCGCGCACTGTCACGCTGTCGCTGACGTCCAGGTTCAGGTTCACCTCGGTGTCGCCTTCGGTGTTCACGGTGAAATCGGTGTACAGGTTGTCACTCAGATAAGCGCCGGCGCCCAGACGCCCGCCGCCGCCCTCGGTCGCGCCGACGTCGACGGTATCTACGCCCGTGGCGTCCCGAACGCCCTTGGTGGCATCGCCACCGGCACCGCTCAGCTGGGCCAGCGACGCGGCCATCTGGGCAATGACAAACGGGGACAGTTCGGAAAAGCGGTTGCCGAACAGCAGCATGGCCAGCGCCTCTTCGGCGGGGCGTTCGGGGTCCGAGAACACATCGACTGTCGGAGAATCCAGCGGGCCCGCGATTTCCAACGTCGCGGTTCCATCCGAAGTGCTGGCCGAAGATTCGAACTCGATATACGGCGTCAGGTCGCCCTGCAGGCTGACCACGCCCTTGGTCAGCGCCAGCCTCCGGCCAAGGATGTCCAGATTACCGCGGATCAGTTCGATCTGGCCCGATGGGATGACGGATTTGGTGGTGCCCTTGATGAAGATCGCACCGCCCAATTCAGCATTCACACCGCGGCCCCGCACGAAAACCGCCTTGGGGGCCAACAGGCTGATGTCGAGAGAGATGCGAGAGTCCGATTGCGACGTTTCCTCTTTTTCAACCAACTGCGCCCGTTCCCGAGTGACGTAGCTGGCATTGCTTTCGTTCACGTGTTCGATCTTCGGGATCGGCGCGGCCCCCACCGCGCCAGATGCCGCGGCCAGGTTGATGTTGGTCTCGCCAAACGTGATCTGCCCGACCAGCGAACTGTTCCCTGCCAAGGCGCCCGTCATTGCGATCTGGCCGTTCAACGTGGTCTCGTACAGAAGATTGTCCGTCAGGACGAGATTGTTGATTGCAGTTGTGATCTGCGCGTTGAACGGCGGTGTAAGGTCGACCGGGCCACTGACCGTGAATCCGCCTCCGGCGCGCATGCCGCCGCGCATCGAAATCGTTGCGCGGCTGTTGGCAAGGTCTACAGTTCCTCCGATATCGGTGATGGTCTGCCCAACGCTGGGGATCGCCATCGACGTCCCTGAGGTGGTGATCTGACCACTCAGTGACTCCAGCGCCGGCTTGCCCTTCAACGCCAGGTCGAACCGGGCCGATCCGTCGATCTTGTTGGGCGTGATGAAGATGTTTGCAATGCCCAAATTGACGCCGCCCTGTGCGGAGATGTCGGCATTGCCCGAGGCTTCGTCGTAGGTTCCTTTGACTGCACTGCTGATCTCGGCCGGTCCGGCGGCGTCGGCATCAATGGTCCACACGCCGTTCTGGCGCGTTGCATTGCCTTTCGCCGTCAAGCTGCCCGGAAACTCGGGCGCAAAACGTTCGACCCGATCGAACTTGGCGTCAAAGTCCAGGTCGGCCGAGCCATCCGTATTCACGCTGCCTACAAGATTGGCGTAGGACGTCTCCGGGCCGGTCACTCTGACCGTGCCCTCGACACCGCTGGATGTGGGGGCCACATTCCCATTCACCTTCAGCGGTCCAGTCAGGGTCTGTGAAACCCGGGCGAGGTCGTCCAACGCGGCGGAGAAGCTCAGCCCGCCGCTTTCGCGGCTCAAGATGCCGGATGCGTTGGCGGACAAGGCTGTCCCTGCAAGCCGGAAGTTGCGGATGTTCAACCCTTCCTCGCCGTTCGATGCGTCGACTGTCAGCGTCGTCTGTCCGGGGATCAGCGCATCCACCGCTTGGATTCCGGTCAGAATGTCCTTTGCGTTGGTTTTGCCCTGTACATCGAAGACTTTGCTGCCACGGGCCCCTCGACCGGTCACATCCGCCGTGACCGCGCCCGCCAACGTACGGCCTGCCAGTCCGGAAAAGACGGACAGGTCGGGGGCATCGACCTGCGCTTGACCGTCAAAGGCCAGGTTTCCGGTCGGATCGTCGATGGTTGCCGCGACTTGGGCATTCAGCGCGGCTGCGTCAACGGTCGCCTTGCGAATTTCGATCCGGTCACCCGTGCGCGCGCCGTCGAAGTTCAGGACGACGCGCCCGGTCACAAGCGGATCCACCTGATCCAGGCCGGTTTGTAGGTCAGTAGTAGTCACCTGCGCAGTGCCATCAAACTCAAGGGTCTGCACGGTGCCCTTGCCATCCACTTGGGCCTGAACGGCCCCCGCAAGGTCGCGCTTGGCGAGGCCGGAGAATACCGAAAGGTCAAAGGCATTGACGCGGGCCTGGCCGTCGATGGTCAGATTGCCGTTCGGAGTGGTGACCGCGCCATCCGCCTGTGCGTTCAGGGTTTCGCCGTCGATGGTGAAAGCGCGGATCAGGATGCCGGTTGCATCCCGCTTGGCGTCCAGCGTGATGTCCGTCTCGCCCGCGATGATGGGGTCGATATCGTCCCGACCAGTGGACAGGTTTTGTCCGGAAACGGCCAGCTTGCCGTCAAAACTGCCCTCCAACGGCGAGCCCGCCCCCTCGACCCGGACCGATGCCCGGCCGCCCAGATCTAATTTGGCGACCTCAGAGAAACGAGACAGATCGGACGCCGTTACCTTTGCCGATCCGTCAATCTTCAGACCGCTTTCAAGCCCGCTGACGACAGCATCGGCGGTCGCCGAATAGTCGGTTCCCCCAAGTTCGAGACCCGAGAGTCGGAGCGATTTGTCCCGTCCGTATTCGAACTGGCCATCCAGGGTAATGCGATCGCCCACCGCTGTGTTCAGAGCAGGGTCAGCCAAGTCCAAACCGTCCAGAGAGGCTTGAAGGTCTCCGGTCAGGTCCAGACCGCCGATCTGAGTCAGGGTGCCCTGTGCGGTCAACCGCGTGTGCGCAATCTGGACTTGGGGTGTGACAACATTCTCGGTCGTCAGGCTCAGGTCCCAATGATTGCCGTTTTCGTGGTCGAACAGGGCAGAGAGCTGTGCGGCTTTGACGGATGTGTCTCCTCCACCGAATGGCAGGACCACGTCGTCCCCAGCCGGTGGCGAGATCCGTGCCTGGACGGCTGCCAGTTGCAGCGCTCCGCCTGTTCCAAGGCTGAGCTGCGCTTCCAGTTTCAAAGCTTCGGACGTGATGTCCGCCTCGGTAATCTCCAGCGCACCTTCGGCTCCGGTACGGCCATCGACATACAGGCGTGTATCCGTACCGAAGAAGGTATCCATGTTGGCGGCCAGAAATGGGGTCAGGTCGCCGCCCAGGTCGGCGGTAAAGGCAATGCCTTCGTCTGCCGCCCCTTCGGTCTTCTCGATCCCGCGCAGACGCACCTGGCCCGAGACATGGTCGACATTGTCACTGCTCAGCCCGATATCCGCCGTGAAATCGGTGATCGGACCAGACCCTTTGGCCGTCAGGCCGATGGGTGGGCTGTCCGGAATATTCAATGCGGTCGAAATCAGCCCGCCTGACGCCTCGGAGACTGCCAGGTCCAGGTCGATTTGCCGGCTTTCGTTCTGGAAACCGGCCACAAGATTTATCTGATCGCCGGCCCGGTCCAACCGGTTGATGTCCAGCCTTGTGTCCAGCGCGCCATCGGCCAGATTCAGGTTTCCGTCCACTGAAAGGTCTGCTGCAACCCCGATCAGCGGTTCGCCCAGGGACAACTCGTCGACGCGCAGTTCACCGATCTCGATCGCCACGGGCAGTTCGGGCAGTTGAAAGGGTTCGGTCTCGGCGGTGGCGGCCGGTTCGTCCGTGGTGGTCTTGCCGGGTGCGCGTGCGATGTCGATTTCTTCGGCGGTCAGGGCGTTCACGGAAAACCGGCCGCGGATCAGGGCCAGCCGGTTCCAATCCAGCTCGGCGTTCTTGATGGTCAGCCAGACACCCTCGTCGTCGGCCACCGTGATCTCCTGGATGCGTGCGCGAGAGCTCAGCGCGCCCTCCAGCCCGATGACCCGGATATTGCGGTTGTCCCCGGATAACGTGTTCTGCAGGAAATCGGTCAGCAGACCGCCGCTCTCTTCTTCTTGCGCGGCCACGGGGCCCGAAAGGGCAAAGGCGGTTGCCCCGACTGCCAGAGGATATGAAAGGTAACGCCTCAAAATGCTTGCCCGATCCCGATATAGAACTGCAGCCCGTTGCCCGTGTCACCTTGCACAGGCACCGCCAGGTCCAACCTCAGCGGGCCGAAGCCGCCCAGATCGTACCGAACGCCAAGGCCCGCGCCCGCGTGGTACTCGGCGCCACTGCCGATGAACGAGGACGTGTCTACGATACCGTAGTCGTAAAACCCAACAAGAGACAGCTTTTCAGTGACCTTGCCGCGCACCTCGCCCGACAGGCCAAGAAAGGACTTACCGCCGGCAATGCCCGTGCCGACGGGGACACCAAGGCTTTCATAGGGCTGACCGCGAACGGTGCCCGCGCCGCCGGAGAAGAACAGGAAATCCGGTGTGACACCATCCGCCGGGGGGCCGAGAATCGATCCAAGTTGCACCCGACCGGCCAGCACGATCCGGCCGCCAGTGCCCAGGCTGGTATAGGCGCGACCGTCGAAAAACAGGCGCAGCCCGGTATCCGTG
This sequence comes from Ruegeria sp. BC6, assembly GCF_056539185.1. Taxonomy (NCBI): domain Bacteria; kingdom Pseudomonadati; phylum Pseudomonadota; class Alphaproteobacteria; order Rhodobacterales; family Roseobacteraceae; genus Ruegeria; species Ruegeria sp. BC6. The sequence continues at coordinate 1,400,091 of NZ_JBQFUM010000001.1, read as the reverse complement.
CCCGAGATGCCGACAAAGGGCATGAACTGGCTGTCCAGGTAATACCCGCGGGTGGCGCTGACCTTGCTGTCGCGTTTGTCCCACTCGGACCGGAACGGTATGATGAAATACCGGAACTTGCGGCCGTCACCATAGGCGTCGTCAGCGTTCGAGATAGAAAAGCCCACAGCTGCCTCGGCGTACAACTCGTCCGAGAACGTCCGCCGCGCACCATAGGTCAGCGAGGCAACCGACACGCTGTAATTGTCGGTATTTCGGCGCTCGAGCAGCGCGCTCCAGAAGGTGTTGTCGTCGGGGCCCAGTCGGTCGGGCTGATCCAGACGCAGACCCAACCGCCCGTCGATATCCTCAGACCCGCCGATGTTTCGGATGGCGGCCTCAAAGCGCAGCCGCTGGGCGCGCCGGAACACGTTGCGGTGGGTCCACGTCGCGGTCAGGTCCAAGCCATCGCGCGAGGCCAGTTCGACCCCGAACGTCAGGCGGCGTTTGGGCAAGTCCTCGAAGGTGGCGTCGAAATCCAGCGTGCCGTCCGGGTTCGGCGTGTCCCGTTCCTGGATCGAGACGGTGCTGAACGTACCAGTCCGCCGCAGCCGTGTGCCGACCTTTTGCAACTTTTCGGGCGAGTAGACCTCGCCCGACGGGAAACCGGCGATTTTCTCGATCGAACTGTGGCGGACATCGGTGCCGCCTTCGATATACATCTTGCCGAACTTCAGGCGCGGCCCCTGATCCAGGTCGATCCGGGCGTCCAGCTGGGCCTGTGCGTGCCGGGCGATGATCTGTTGATCGCGCAGTTTCGCTTTGGCGTGGCCCGCGTCCTTCCAGGCCTGAATCCCGGCCGAAGTCGCCTGTTGAATGGCGCCGGTCGTGGCCAGCTTGCCGGGGGCAAACTCTTCGGGCAATTCGGTATCGGGGGCCAAAGGCTGAACGACTGCGGTTCCGAAATTGTACGCTTTGCCGGGGCGAATGGTGATCGTTGCCCGATTGATCTGCGCAGGAACGCTCAGCGAGCTGAGATCTGCCGCTTCTTTCCCGTCCAGCTTGATGCTGACCGACGGGCCGAAATATCCGGCATCATAGAGGATTTGTACGATCGTTCGGTAATCCGACAACGCGGCTGACAGAACTTCAAGCGGCGTGTCCAGCCCCCGGTTGTCGGCAGTCATGACCGAGGACGTTTCCTCAATCTGCTTTTTCAAGTCGTCCGACAATCCTGGCGCTGCAAGCGATGTTTCCAGTGCCATCGCACAGGTCGGGGCGAGGGCAAAAAACACACCCGCACACCAGTTCTTCAGACTGCCCCTACGTCTGCTCGCCTGCATCAAATGGCTCCACCTGTCCCGGGCCGCATTGATTTGCGCTGCTTGTCGCGGCGCCGCGATCCCTTGGAAACAGTTAGACCATCTCAAACCGCTCAGGCAAAGAAATAAACGCGGATTTCCCAGTTCCCATGCGAAGTTGTGGAAAAGCTGCCGCTACAGGCCCGCGTTTCGGAACCAACGGATAATGGCCTCGCGGTCTTCGGGTTCCATATAGGTGATGTTGGCCGGCGGCATCGCGTGGCTGACACCAGCCTGCAGATAGATTTGCTCGGCGTTGCGCGCGATGTCACCTTCGGTCTCCAGAAGAACACCCTTGGGGGCCCAGAGGATTCCGTGCCAGACGGGCTCGCGCGCGTGGCACATCGAACAGCGTCCCAAGACTACGTCATGGGCTTCTTCAAAGCCGCTGGCCCGCACAAAGCGCTCCTCGAACTGGGTCAGGGGCTGCGCCTCGGCCTCTTCTAGCGGTTTGTACATCGGCGCAGTGGACAGCCACATGATGGCGATGAACAGCAGGGCCGTCACAAGCCAGGTCCAGGTCGGGTTGCCGGCCCGGGCGTGGCGGGTATTGAAGTAGTGCCGGATAGTGACACCCATCAGGAAGACCAGCGCCGCGATGATCCAGTTGTATTCGGTCGCAAAAGCCAAGGGATAGTGGTTCGACAGCATCAGGAAGACCACCGGCAAAGTCAGATAGTTGTTGTGGGTCGAGCGCAGCTTGGCGATCTTGCCGTATTTCGGGTCCGGGGTGCGGCCGTTTTTCAGGTCGTCCACAACGATCCGTTGGTTGGGCATGATGATGAAAAACACATTGGCCGTCATGATCGTGGCGGTGAACGCGCCCAGATGCAGCATCATCGCGCGGCCGGTGAAGATCTGGTTGTATCCCCAGCCCATCGCCACCAGCAGAACGAACAGCAGCAGCATCAGCAGGGTCGGGCGCTCGCCCAGACCCGATTTGCACAGGAAATCATAGATCAGCCAGCCCACGGTCAGCGACGCCGCCGAGATCAGGATGCCCTGCCACAGCGCCAGATCGGCCTTCTGTGCGTCGATCAGATACAGCTCGCCGCCCACCCAGTAAACGATCATCAGCAGGGCCGCGCCGCTGAGCCAGGTTGCATAGCTTTCCCATTTGAACCAGGTCAGGTGGTCCGGCATCCGCTCGGGTGCCACAAGGTATTTCTGGATGTGATAGAAGCCGCCGCCATGCACCTGCCATTCCTCGCCATCCGCAGGGCCGGGGATGTCGCGGTTCAGGCCGAGGTCCAGCGCGATGAAATAGAATGACGATCCGATCCAGGCGATTGCCGTGATGACATGCAGCCACCGCACCGCAAATGCCATCCAGTCCCAGAACACGGCGAATTCATACATGCAAAGCTCTCCGATTGCTTGCCGACACACTAGGCAAACGGGATTTTCTTCGGTATTCCCGTATATTGTCAAACTGTATCAAAAAAAACGAAAAGATGTCCTATCTCGACAATATCCGTACCTTTGTCCGGGTCTATGATCTTGGCAGCATGTCCGCGGCCGGACGCGATCTGCGAATCTCGCCAGCGGTGACTTCGGCGCGGATTTCCCAGCTCGAAGATCATTTGGGTGTGCGATTGTTCCAGCGTACGACCCGAAACCTCAGCCCGACCGAGCAGGGCCGGGCGTTCTACCCCGGTGCGGTTGCGGTTCTGGATGCCGTGAACGAGGCCGAGGCGCAGGTCGTGCACCTGACCGAAGCGCCCCGGGGATCGCTTTTCGTAGCAGCTCCACTGGGGGTCGGGCGACGCCTGTTGGCGCCCCAAGTGCCTGAATTTCTTTCCGACTACCCCGAGATTGACGTGCGGCTGCGTCTGACGGACAGGTCTGTTGACCTCACGACCGAAGGGCTGGATCTGGCGTTCTTCATCGGTCAACCCGAAGACAGCACATTGCGTATCCGCAAAATCGCGGATTGCCAGCGCGTTTTGTGTGCTGCGCCAGACTATGTCGCGCGCCGAGGCATGCCCCGGACCGGGGCGGAGCTGATCTCGGACCGGCACGAATGCCTGAACCTGCGATTCCCTGGGGCGACCGAGTTCCAATGGCTGCTGCAGACAGCCGAAGGACCCAAACGGTTTGCGGTGTCCGGACGGTTCGAGTGCGACGATGGCGATGTTCTGACTGATTGGGCGCTGGCTGGGCAGGGGATCGCTATGAAACCCGTTTTTGAAGTGGCCGAGCATCTCAAGGCCGGACGATTGGTGCCCGTTGCCGTCGACACGCCACCGGTTTCGGTGCAGATGGCGTGTCTCTACACGCATCGGCGACATCAGGACCCCAAGGCGCGCCTGTTCATGGATTTCATGATCTCGCGGATCGGCGACGTGGTGCGGATGTCGCAGGTCTGAGGGGTCAGCTGCCCCGGTAGGTCGAATACCCGAATGGCGACAGCAATAGTGGCACATGGTAATGCGCCTCGGGGTCGGACATGCCGAACCGGATCGGTATTTGATCAAGGAAAAGAGGGTCTTCATCGGCTTGCCCGGAGGCCCGCAGGTAGTCCCCCGCAAAGAAGATCAATTCGTAGATACCGGTCTTGAAAGTCTTTTCCGGCAGGATGGGACTGTCGGTGCGCCCGTCCGCATTGGTTTCCATCTCAACCAATTTCCGGTGCGAATTGCCGGACACCCGGTACAACGCGATTTTCAGCCCCTCGGCCGGACATCCCCGCGCCGTGTCCAGAACATGGGTCGTCAGATAGCCTGCCACGAGTTGCTCCTGCTGTTGTCTGCACGTTTCGTCTTCGGATGCCATTTTAAGCAATCCGGTTTGCATTGCCCACCTTGCGGCAAAGGCCATGGCGCAGGGAACGCCGAAACAACCGGAAACAGCGTTCGGATTGATTTGATAATCCATCACGGTTTTATGGGATAAACCAAATGGAAGCTTGAAATTGAAGACGGAAAGCAGAATGCAGCCCCCCCGATACCCCCGCGACATGATTGGATACGGAGCCAACCCGCCAGATGCCCAGTGGCCGGGCGGGGCCAAGCTGGCAGTGCAGATCGTGCTGAACTATGAAGAGGGCGGCGAAAACTGCGTTTTGCATGGCGACGCCGCGTCCGAGGCGTTTCTGTCCGAAATCGTCGGTGCCGCACCCTGGCCGGGCCAGCGTCATTCGAACATGGAATCCATATATGAATACGGCGCTCGCGCCGGCTTCTGGCGGCTGCATCGCCTGATGGCCGACCTGCCGGTGACCGTCTATGGCGTGGCCACCGCGCTGGCGCGCTCGCCCGATCAGGTGGCGGCAATGAAAGCCGCCGAGTGGGAAATCGCCAGCCACGGGCTGAAATGGGTCGAACACAAGGACATGCCCGAAGACGAGGAGCGCGCCCAGATCGCCGAGGCGATCCGCCTGCATACCGAGGTGGTCGGAGACCGTCCGCGCGGCTGGTACACGGGGCGTTGTTCGGACAACACCGTGCGGCTGGTGGCCGAGGAAGGCGGGTTTGCCTATGTGGCCGACACCTACGCCGACGATCTGCCCTATTGGATGCACACCGGCGGGCGCGACCAGCTGATCGTGCCCTATACGCTGGACTGCAATGACATGCGCTTTGCCACGCCGCAGGGGTTCAACTCGGGCGATCAGTTCTTTGCGTATCTGCGTGACAGTTTCGATGCGCTCTATGCCGAAGGGCAGGCGGGCGCGCCCAAGATGCTGTCGATCGGTCTGCATTGCCGCCTGATCGGCCGGCCGGGCCGGGTGATGGCGCTGAAGCGGTTCCTGGACTATGCGCGCGGCTTCTCTGATGTGTGGTTCGCGACCCGGTTGCAGATTGCCGAACACTGGGCCGCGCATCATCCGCCGCAGGATCGCCCACGCCCCTCGCAGATGGACCGTGACGCCTTCGTGGCGGCCTATGGCGGCATCTTCGAACATTCACCCTGGATCGCCGAGCGCGCCTGGGCGCTGGAACTGGGCCCCGCTCATGATACGGCGGGCGGGCTACACAACGCGCTGGCACGGGTGTTCCGTTCGGCCTCGCCCGAGGAACGCCTGGGCGTTCTGACCGCGCATCCGGATCTGGCGGGCAAGCTGGCGCAGGCCAAACGCCTGACGGCCGAAAGCACCTCGGAACAGGCCTCGGCCGGGTTGGACGCCCTGACCGACGCCGAGCGCGACGCCTTTACCGATCTGAACACGCGTTACACCGAGAAATTTGGCTTCCCCTTCATCATCGCCGTGCGCGACCACGACAAGGCCTCGATCCTGCAGGCGTTCCAGCGACGCATCGAGAATGACCGCGAGACCGAACTCGCCGAGGCTTGCCGTCAGGTCGAGCGCATCGCCGAGTTCCGGCTGCGCGACGTGCTGCCCTCATGACGCGGATCATTCCTATCGCGCCGCTGACGGCCCAAGCCTTTGCACCGTTCGGCGATGTGCTTGAGGTTTCGGGCACGCCGGACAAGATCATCAACCAGGGTCAGTGCGGGCGATACCATGACCGGGCGGTTCTGGATTTCGCGGATGGGCGCGCGGGGATCAGCCTGTTCGATGCCAATCCGCGGGCATTGCCCTATCAACTGGACATGGTCGAACGTCACCCCCAAGGCAGCCAGGCTTTCGTTCCCATGACCAACCAGCCGTTCCTGGTGATCGTCGCGCCGGATGAGGATGGCGTTCCCGGCCGGCCGCTGGCCTTCGTGACGCAGCCGGGGCAGGCTGTGAACTACCATAGGGGCACGTGGCACGGTGTGCTGACGCCACTGCACGCGCCAGGCCTTTTCGCGGTAGTCGACCGTATCGGTTCAGGCGCAAACCTCGAGGAGCACTGGTTCGATACCCCTTACGAGGTGGTTGAACGCTAAGCCAATTTTGAAGCCGCCGGAGAAGCGGCAAGACCCCCATGAGAAAACAGGGAGACAGTTGAGATCATGGCCGAAACTTCGATAGGAACACCCGATCAGCTTCGGGATCCGAATTACACGCCTGCGCTGCACAAGGCGATACCACTTGGGATTCAGCACGTTCTGGCAATGTTTGTGTCAAACGTGACCCCCGCCATCATCGTGGCCGGTGCGGCCGGGTTTGGCTTCGGGTCGAACTCGCCCGATTTTCCCGAGCTGCTGTATCTGATCCAGATGTCGATGCTGTTTGCAGGGCTGGCGACCTTGTTGCAGACCATCACACTGGGCCCGGTTGGTGCGGCGTTGCCCATCGTTCAGGGAACAAGCTTTGCGTTCCTGCCCATCATGATCCCATTGGTGGCTGGCAAGGGCGTTGAGGCCCTTGCCGCGCTGTTCGGAGGCGTTCTGATCGGCGGCATCTTTCACGCCTGCCTTGGGATGTTCATTGGCAAGATCCGCTTCGCTCTGCCGCCATTGGTCACGGGCCTTGTTGTGACGATGATCGGATTGGCACTTGTCAAGGTCGGCATCCAATATGCGGCGGGTGGTGTCCCTGCGATCGGTATGCCGGAATACGGATCGCTGCTCAACTGGTCTGCGGCACTGGTCGTCGTGATCGTCACGCTGGGCCTCAAGTTCTTTGCCCGCGGAATGCTGTCGGTGTCTGCGGTTCTGGTCGGATTGGCTGTCGGCTATGTCTACGCCCTGATGGTCGGAATGGTGACGTTTGAAGCCATTGGAACAAGCTGGTCGCGGGCCGCTGGTTTCGCGCTGCCGGTGCCCTTCAAATATGGGTTCGAATTCTCGCTGGCGGCGGTGATCGGGTTCTGCCTCATGGCTTTCGTGTCAGCGGTCGAAACCGTCGGTGACGTTTCGGGCATTACCAAAGGTGGCGCGGGTCGCGAGGCCACGGACAAAGAGATCGCGGGAGCGACCTACGCAGATGGTGTTGGCACGGCTGTCGCCGGTATCTTTGGCGGTTTGCCGAATACCTCGTTCAGTCAGAATGTCGGCCTGATCGCGATGACCGGAGTTATGAGCCGCCATGTCGTCACGATTGGTGCCCTCTTCCTGATCCTGTGCGGACTTGTTCCCAAGGTCGGCGCCATCATACGCACTGTTCCGATCGAAGTTCTGGGGGGCGGTGTGATCGTCATGTTCGGCATGGTGGTGGCTGCCGGCATTTCGATGTTGTCCGACGTGGACTGGAACCGCCGCAACATGGTGATCTTCGCCATCTCGCTGTCGATCGGGCTCGGCTTGCAGCTGGAGCCCGGCGCGGTTCAGCACTTGCCGGACACAATCCGCATCCTGATGACAAGCGGACTGCTGCCCGCAGCGCTGATCGCCATCGTGCTGAACCTCATTCTGCCGCATGAACTGGCCGAGGAATCGACCGAAGAGGTCTCGGGCGGAATGGCCGGTCACGGCGCTGGCAGTTTGCCGCACGACTGAAACCTGTAACTCAGCCCTGCAGCGCCAAGCGCGCTGCGGGCTATTCCGTCTGAGCCATCATACCGGCGACATCGAGCATACGGGCCGAAAAACCCCACTCATTGTCATACCATCCGAAAACCCGGACCTGATTTTGCCCGACGACTCGTGTTTCCGGTCCGGCAATCACCAGCGATTCCGGTCGCGTACGCAGATCGGACGAGACCAGCGGCAAGTCGATCCAGCCGAGCACCTTTGATGCCTCGACGGCGCGGCGCAATTCGGCAGAGAACAGCTCCTGATCCATTCCATTTTGCAGGGTCACGACCAGATCGATGGCCGAGACGCTGGCCGTGGGCACCCGTACCGCCGCGCCCGAGATGCGGCCTGCAAGATGCGGCAGAACCACGTCGATCAGATGGGTCGCGCTTGACGTAGTGGGTACCATCGACAAGGCCCCGGCCCGCGACCGCGCCAGGTCGCCGCGCGGGGCGTCCACCATCGGCTGGCTGTTGGTGTAACAGTGAATCGTGGTCATGTGCGCTGAGGCGATGCCCCCGATCTCGTCGATCACCTTGGCCAGCGGTGCCAGCGCGTTGGTGGTGCAGGACGCGTTCGATACAATCCGGGCATTGCCCAGCATGTCTTCGTTGGCACCCAGAACGATCGTTGTTTCGGCGGCCGGGGACGGGCCGGAAATCAGCACCTTGCCAGCCCCTGCCTGCAGGCCCCGGATTGCGACATCCGAACTGCGCGCGATACCCGTGCAATCCAGCATCACGTCCACGCCGGACAGATCGACATCGGCAAGGTCGTCGCTGTGGCTCAGTGGAATCGAATGCCCATCCACTTGCAAGGACCCGGCGCTGGTTTCGACCGAACCGGCATAGGGGCCGAACGTGCTGTCGTACTTGAACAGATAGGCACAGGTCTCCAGCGGTGCGATGTCGTTGATCAGCACCACTTGAACGTCCGAACCTGCTGGCAGGGCCATGACCTGCCGCAGGATCGTGCGGCCGATGCGGCCGAATCCGTTGATTGCGAGTTTCATGCGCAAGCTATGGCAGGCCGCTTGACCGACCTCAATGCCCGTATGGCGTCGCCGCTATCCGCAGCTGACCTGCGAGAAGAACTGGCCCGAAATATTCTGGTACATGCTTGACCGGATCACCTTGCACCCGGTTGCCTGCTGGATGGCCGCAATGGCCTGAACCGTGCGCAGGCGCGGCGGCGGGCCGAACGGGTTGAGGTTGTTGTTGTCGCGGGTCGCACGATACACGACAGGGGCATCTGCAACCTGCGTCACAGCCCATGTGCGGCTCATGACGGATACGGTTTTGGTCGCTTCCTTTGCCACGACCGGGGCGGTGTCGACGGCGACCATGAGGCCGATCATGGCCAGTGCCGTCAGAGGGGCGCGCAGTTTCATCGACCAATCTCCACGAATGAACAAAACGAAATCACCTCTGATTTCAGCAAATTCCGCCGTCCCTGTGAACCCCTGCCGACGCAAAAGCCCGTTTTCAGGACCTTTTGCAGGTCATCGTGTGGACAGTTTCAACGGCATGTGCCGATTGACGTCCTTGTATAGCAGATACCGGAATCGCCCCGGCCCGCCCGCGTAGCAGGCTTGAGGACAGAACGCGCGCAACCACATGTAGTCACCGGCCTCGACCTCGACCCAATCCTGGTTCAGTCGATAGACGGCCTTTCCCTCAAGCACATAAAGCCCGTGTTCCATGACATGCGTTTCGGCAAAGGGGATGACCCCACCTGGTTCAAACGTGACAATGTTCACATGCATGTCATGGCGCAGATCACTTGGATCCGCGAAGCGCGTGGTGGCCCACCGACCTTCGGTGCCGGGCATTGGGGTTGGGGCGACGTCGCGTTCGTTGGTGATGATCGGATCGGGGGCCGGCAATCCGGGTACGGCCTCATAGGCCTTGCGTACCCAATGGAACCGGGCCACGGCGTCAGAGCGGTTGTGCAGGGTCCAATCGGACCCGGGCGGAATGTAGGCATAGCCCCCTGTGTCCAGCACGTGGACCTGCCCCGCAAGGGTCAGGGTAACCGACCCTTCGACGACGAAGACCACGCCTTGAGCCTCCGGGTCCGTCTCGGGCCTGTCGCTGCCGCCGCCCGGCTGGACCTCCATGATGTATTGCGAAAACGTCTCGGCAAACCCGCTGAGGGGGCGCGAAAGGACCCACAGTCGGGTTTGTTCCCAAAACGGCAGAAAGCTGGTCACGATGTCGCGCATCGTGCCTTTCGGGATGACGGCATAGGCGTCAGTGAACATGGCGCGGTCGGTCAGCAGCTGAGTCTGGTCCGGAAGCCCGCCGGTGGGCGCGTAGTAGTTTTGATCAGCCATTCCTGTGCCTCAAGCTTGGTTTCCGATTACTATGATCGCATCAGCGGCGGGCCGATAGCGCCGGCAGTCCGATAGGTTTGTTCGGCATTATTTGAAGGTCCGGCCGCGGGGGCTTGGCCATGATTGCTCGGATGTATATCCTTGGTGCAGATCAATTTTCACGAAAGCGAGTTTCGCATGACTGTCCGGTTGCCTGCTGCCCTGTTTGCGCTGTTTTTGTCGGGTGTCGTGGGGGCGGTCGATGCCAAGCCTCTGTCCCGGATCATCGCCGAAATGGGGCTGAGCCCGGACGACTATCAGGTTCTGGACGCGACGACGTCTTCGATGCTGGCAGGCGGGACCCCAAGCGTCGGGCAGGAGCGGAACTGGGTCAACGAGAAAACGGGCACCAAAGGCACGGTCAGGATACGGGACGTGAAGGACAACTGCGTTCACTTCCAGCACTTTGTGCAGCCGTCCGGGGCGGCGCCCAACCCGGAAATCCGCACCCGTCAGTGCAAGGATGCCAGCGGCAACTGGATTCTGACGCCGTAATCGCGGATCAGTAACCGCGGCTGCGATCAACCTCGTGCAGCGGGGGCTGACCTGCGCTCAGCCGCAGAAAGTTCTGGGCAACATCCGCCAACGCATCACCCAGATGCCATCCCGACACATGCGGTGTGATCGTGACCGCCGGGTGCCGCCATAAGGGGCTGTCTTTGGGCAACGGCTCTTGTGCGGTCACATCGAGAACCGCGTGCCCAGGACGACCCCGGTCAAGTGCCTCGATCAAGGCTTCCTCGTCGATCAGGTCGCCACGTCCCGCATTCAACAACTGGCTGCCGTCCTTCATCGCGCCGAGCATTTCTGCGTCAAACAAGCCGATGGTTTCGGGGGTTGAGGGCAGGATCGCGCAGACATGGTCGCAACCGCGCAGCATTCCCGGCAAAGCATCCTGCCCGTGCAGACAGGTCACATCTTCGATTTGCTTGGGCGACCGGCTCCAGCCTATGACCTGAAACCCGACATCGCGCAGCATGCGGGCGGTACGGCTGCCGATATGGCCCAGCCCCAGAACTCCGACTACGGTGTCAGATGTCAGCACCGGCGCTTTCGGCCGCCACTCGGCCCGCCGCTGAGCGTCCGCGTGAAAGCCCATGTTCCGGTGAGCGTACAGGATATAGGCCAGAAACCACTCTGCGATGCCTTGCGCCGGGGCGTCCGGTTTCAGGCGGGCCACGCGGACATGCGCGGGCAGGGCGGGGTTCGACACGATTGTCTCGACCCCGGCGCCCAACTTTTGCACCAGCTGCAGATTGGGTAGGCGGGTCGCGTGATCGTCCCGCAAGCCGACAACCGCCACCATGGTGACCTCGGCGGGGTCACCAATGGTGCTTGGCGTGCGAACATCGGCTGTTGGTGCATGTCGCCGTACGTCTTCGGCAATCTCGGCATCGCTCATCCAGTCGGACAGCCCGGTATCGATCAACAACGCCATCTGCGCCCCTCTTCCGTTTCAAATTGATTGCAAGTGACGTGCCGTCACGCGGCTGGACACAGTTGCCGCAGCTAAGCCATCCTCGGCGCAAAGGTAAAGCCCGGTTCCGGGATCTACGGAGGATTCTTCATGAACATGTCATTCGTCTTGCGCGAGGAGAACCGGACGCTGCTGGAGCGCGTCCGCGACATGATCCGCAACGAGATCATGCCCCTGGAAGACGAATACCAGGCCGAGATCAACAAAGGTGACCGCTGGCAGTATACCGAACGCCAGGCCGAGATCCTGGAAGGGTTGAAGGCCAAGGCCAAGGCGGCCGGTCTGTGGAATTTCTGGCTGACCGACAGCGACAAGGGGTTTGGTCTGACCACGGTCGAATACGCCTATTTCGCCGAAGAGATGGGCAAGACCCCGTTGGGCGCCGAGGTGTTCAACTGTTCCGCCCCCGACACCGGCAACATGGAGGTGTTCGAGCGCTACGGTACCGATAAGATGAAAGAACAATGGCTCAAGCCGCTGCTCGAGGGCGAGATCCGCTCGGCCTATCTGATGACCGAGCCGGATGTGGCCTCGTCGGATGCCACGAATATCTCGATGTCCTGCGTGCGGGACGGGGATGACTATGTTCTGAATGGCGAGAAATGGTGGTCGTCCGGCGCGGGCGATCCGCGCTGCAAGGTCTACATCGTGATGGTCAAGACCGGCGGCGACGACCTGCCCAAGCACAAGCGCCAGTCGATGATCGTAGTGCCCGCCGACACGCCGGGGATCGAGATCCTGCGCCCGATGGAAGTCTACGGCCATGACGACGCACCGCACGGGCACATGCATATCCGGTTCACCGATGTCCGGGTACCGGCCGAGAACATCCTGCTGGGCGAGGGCCGCGGGTTCGAAATCGCACAGGGGCGCCTCGGGCCCGGTCGCATCCATCACTGTATGCGCGCGATCGGCCAGGCCGAGATGGCGCTGGAGCAGATGTGCAAACGCGCCCTGCAACGCGAGGCCTTCGGCAAGAAGCTGGCTCAGCTGGGTGCCAATTTCGACATCATCGCCGAATGCCGGATGGAGATCGAGATGGCCCGCCTGCTGTGTCTGAAGGCCGCGTGGTACATGGATCAGGGCGATGCGCGCGCGGCGGCTCCGTGGATCAGCCAGATCAAGGTGGTCGCGCCGCGCGTTGCGCTGAAGGTGATCGACGAGGCAGTGCAGATGTTCGGCGGGCAGGGCGTCAGCCAGGATACGCCGCTGGCCACCGCCTGGACGCATGTGCGCACGCTGCGGCTGGCCGATGGCCCGGATGCGGTGCATCGCCGTCAGGTGGCGCGGGCCGAACTGAAAAAGCATACCCAGGAAAAGATCTGACATGCAGGACGCGGCTATGCAGCCAGTGGTGGGTGAGACCGCCTATTTCCGGGTCGCGCCCGATGGGGCCTTTGTCGGCAATGACCCGGCGCGCGGGCCGTGGTCGGCTGACCACTGTCATGCCGGCCCGGTTGCGGGCCTGATCGTGCGCGCGGCCGAGATCGAGGTCGGCCCCGACAAGATGCTGACCCGCCTGACCGTCGATCTGCTGCGCCCGCTGCCGCTGTCCGGCCTGCGCGTGGCCGCCGAGACCGTGCGCCACACCAAGACGCTGGCCACCACGCGCGTCACGGTGCATGACTTGGACGACACGCTGTGCGCCACCGCCACCACGATGCATCTGGCGCGCCGGGATCTGGGGCCGGTGCCGAATGTGGCGATCCAAGGCCCCGACCTGTCGCAGATCGAAGACGGCCCGTTTCCCATCGGTGAAATGCGGCATGACCTGCCCGGCTTTGCCCATCATTCCGAAGTGGCGTATCCCAAAGGCGGCAACCAAGGGGCGGGGCCGAAAACCATCTGGATGCGAACCCCGCCTCTGCTCGAGGGTGAAACCCCCTCGCCGATCCAGTCGCTGTGCCCGCTGGCCGATTGCGGCAACGGAATTTCGTGGAATGCGCCGACCTCGGAAATGGGGTTCATGAACACCGACCTGACGGTGCAGATCCACCGCGAGCCGACCTCCGACTGGCTCGCCTCGGACTCCGTGTCGCACTGGCAGCCCAGCGGCATCGGGATGTCGCAGTCGGTTCTGTACGATACTCAAGGCCCGATCGGCACGGCGCTGCAGACGCTGGTCCTGTTTCCGCCGAAATGAGCGGCAAAATCCGTGCTTACCGCCGAACCGCGTTGCCAGCGCCGGTCGGGCACCCTATCTTCGCGTTCATGCGCTGGATACCCACCTTGTTCGCCTGTTGCCTGCCGTTTACCGCGGTGGCGCACCCGCATGTCTTCATCGACACCGGGCTGGAATTCATCGTGGACGAGTCGGGCAACCTGACCCATGTCCGCGTCACCTGGGCCTATGACGAGTTCTACTCGCTGCTGGTGCTCGAAGACATGAGGTTGGATCAGGACGGCGACGGCGTGCTGTCCGAGGCGGAAGAACAGCGCCTCGCCGGTTTCGACGCGCAGTGGGTCGAAGGATACAATGGCGATCTGGTCATCCTGGCCGCCGATCAACCGGTTGCCTTGTCCGGTCCGCTGGAACCGCGCGCCACGACCGAGGATGGTCGTATCGTGACAACCCATCTGCGCAAGGTCGAGGGCGACCCTTTGCCCGCCCAAAGCCTGTCTGCCAAACCCTATGACGAGACATTCTATACCGCCTACGAGGTGACGCGCCCGGTCACCGTTTCCGGGCCTGAAACCTGCCGGATCGACAGGTTCGAGCCGGATATCGACGGCGAACTGGCCCAGATGCAGGCCTTTCTGCAGACACTGGACGCCGACTATGACCTCGAGGAGAACGACATCCCTCTGGTCGGTGAACGCTTTGCCACCGAGATCCGCGTTTCATGTCCCGCTACCTGATCCTGCCGGTCGGTCTGGCGATTGCGCTGCTGCTGTGGTTCTGGGGCAGCGGTGGTTTTGACAGCCTAGCGTCCTGGGCCGCGGGCGAGCAGCGGGAATTTCAGAACCAGATCGCCCGAGCCCTTCGGGCCGCGCGGGCCGAACAGCCCGAGGCCGTGGCCACGCTGCTGGCCGTCTGTTTTGCCTATGGGTTCTTCCATGCGGTGGGGCCGGGCCATGGCAAGGTGCTGATCGGAGGGTATGGGCTGGGCCGCAATGTCGCCTTTCTGCGCCTGTCGGCGATCAGCGTACTGTCCTCGCTGGGGCAGGCCGTGACGGCGATCGTTCTGGTGTATGCAGGCGTTCTGGTGTTCCAGATGTCGCGGGAAAGCTTGGTCGGCACCACCGAGCAGATCATGGCCCCGGTCAGCTATGGTGCGATCGCGGCCATCGGGCTGTGGCTGGTTCTGCGATCGCTGCGCAGTTTCGCCCGGCGCGGTCGTTCGGACAGTGCCCCGCATGACCATCACCATCATCATGATCACGGGCATCATCACCATCACGACAGTGAGGCTTGTTCCGATTGCGGGCATCGTCATGGCCCCACCGCCGAAGAGGTGGCCCAGGTCGGCAGCCTGCGCGAGGCGCTGATCCTGATCGCCGGCATCGCCGCGCGACCGTGTACCGGAGCTTTGTTCGTGCTGATCCTGACCTGGCAGATGGGCATCGCGATGGTCGGTATCGCCGGGGCCTTTGCCATGGCGCTGGGCACCGCGACCGTCACCACCCTGGTTGGCTGGACGTCGTTCGGGTTGCGGGGAGGGCTCTTGGCCTCGGCCTCGGCTACGCGGTTCGCGGCCGTGCTGGCGCCCACGATCGAACTGGTGGCCGGGCTGCTGATCGCGGTGATCGCCGGTGGATTGCTGCTGCGCGCGCTCTGACGTCAGTCGAAAACAGGATCGGGGTAGCCCACCCGGGCCAGGTACAAACCTTGCGGAGGGCAGACCGGCCCGCAGGCCGCGCGGTCGGCAGCCTCGAGCGCATCGCGCACGTCCTGCGGTGTCCAGGCGCCCGCGCCGACCCGTTCGAGCGTGCCGACGAAACTGCGCACCTGGTTGTGCAGGAAGGACCGGGCGCGGACGTGGAAATGCACCTCGGGGCCGGAAAAGCCCGGAACCTGTTCGACGCGCAGCTCGTCCAGCGTCTTGACCGGGCTGGCCGCCTGGCAGATCGAGGACCGGAAGGTGGTGAAATCGTGCCGCCCGATCAACATGTCGGCCCCAGCCTGCATCGCGGCGACATCCAGCGGATGCCCGATCTGCCAGACCTGGCCCTTGTCATGGGTCGCGGGCGCACGGCGGATCAGTATGCGGAACAGGTACTGCCGCTCGATGGCCGAGAACCGCGCATGCCAGTCATCCGCCACCCGCGCGGCCTTGAGAATCGCCACCGGCAACGGCTTGAGGTGATAGTTCAGCGCCTCGGACAGGCGGAACGGGTCCCAATCTTTTTCCAGGTCGCAATGGGCCACTTGCCCCAGCGCGTGAACGCCCGCATCCGTGCGCCCGGCGGCCGCGATCGTGTGTGACCCGGGCTGTAGTTTCGACAACGCCGCTTCGATGGCGCCCTGGACCGAGGGCAGATCCTTCTGCCGCTGCCATCCGGCAAACGGCTCACCTTGGTATTCGACTTTCAACGCGTATCTGGGCATGGGCTGCTGGTACCCTGCCGGAGGCGCCCGGGCAAGGGCAGGCGGCAAAAGCGCTGGCAACCGGGGCAGCGGCTACCTATCTTGGGACAAACAAGAAATGCGGGGCGGCGGTTTGGTCATCTCATCACTGGCAGACAGTCTTGTGCGCGGCGTCGAATCCGTCGGCGACCGCGTGTCCGAGACGTTTTTCGAACCGGTCGTGCGGCTGGGCGTCACCGGTCTTGCGCGGTCGGGCAAGACGGTGTTCATCACGTCGCTGGTGGCCAACCTGCTGGACCGGGGGAGGATGCCCGGCCTGGTCGCCCAACAGGAGGGGCGCATCAACGCCGCCTACCTGCAGCCGCAGCCCGACGACACAGTGCCCCGGTTCGATTATGAATCGCACCTGTCGGCACTGACCGGGCCTCAGCCCCATTGGCCCGACAGCACCCGCGCCGTGTCCGAGCTGCGCCTGTCGTTCAAGGTCCGCCCTGCCGGGCTGCTGGCTGGCCTGCAGGGGCCACGCACCGTGCATCTGGACATCGTCGACTATCCCGGCGAATGGCTGCTGGATCTGGCACTGCTCGAAAAAACCTATGACGACTGGTCGCGCGAAACGTTGGAGCGGATCGCGCAGCGTCCGGCCGCGGCCGATTTCCTGGCCCAGATCAAATCCGTTGATCCGGCCGACCCCCATGATGAACCCACCGCGCAGGCCCTGGCGCGGGGCTTTGCCGACTATCTGACTGCCGCGCGGGATGCGGGGTTTTATGACTGCACGCCGGGCCGGTTCCTGCTGCCGGGCGATCTGGCCGGGTCGCCGGTGCTGACCTTTGCGCCGTTGCCGGTCGAGAGCGCCGCGCGCCGCCGCAGCCTGCACCGCGAGATGGAGCGCCGGTTCGAGGCCTACAAATCGCAGGTGGTGAAGCCCTTTTTCCGGGATCATTTCGCGCGGATCGACCGGCAGGTGGTGCTGGTGGACGCGTTGGGCGCGATCCACAAGGGTCCGCAGGCGGTCGAGGACATGCGCCGCGCCATGGGCGACATCCTGTCGGCCTTCCGGCCCGGCCGCAATGCGTGGCTCAGCCAGATGTTGCTGGGCAAGCGGGTCGAACGCATCCTGTTCGCGGCCACCAAGGCCGATCACCTGCACCACCTGCAGCACCCGCGCCTGACCGCGATCATGGAGGCCCTGACCCGCGAGGCGCGCGACCGCGCCAGGTTCGCCGGGGCCGAAACCGCCGCCATGTCCATCGCCGCGCTGCGCGTGACGACCGAAGAGATCCGCAATCACAACGGCGTCGAACTGCCCTGCGTGCGCGGTACTTTGGAGAATGGAAAACAGGCGGCCTTCTACCCCGGAGAGCTGCCCGAAGATCCCGCCCATCTGCTGGGCCCTGCGCGCAAAGGGGCCGACACCTGGTTGGGCGAGGAGTACGGGTTCATGACCTTTGCCCCGGCGCATCTGTCGCTGCGCCCCGGTGACGGCCCGCCGCATATCCGGCTGGACCGCGCCGCGCAGTTCCTGATCGGAGACCGGCTGTGACTGTCACCCTAAGGCCCGCGCGCAGCCTCGACGCCGGGGCGGTCGGAGAGATCCTGCACGGCTTTGCACGCGAAAACGACTGGATGCCCGAGCTGCATTCCGGGGCTGAAGCCATCGCTTTTTGTGGGCAGATGATCGACAAAGGATGGGTCACGGTTGCCGAACAGGGCGGCAAGCTCGCAGGCTTTTTGGCCGTGGACGGAACCGAGGTTCATTGCCTGTACCTGAGTCCCCCTGCGCGGAATCAGGGGATCGGCACACAACTGCTGGACAGCGCCAAGGCAGGTCGCCGAGAACTGGCGCTGTATGCGTTTCAGGCCAACACGGGCGCGTGCCGGTTCTACGAACGGCACGGCTTTGTCGAAGTGGCCCGCAGCGACGGGGCCGACAATGATGAACAACTGCCGGACATTCGGTTCGTATGGCGGAAAAAGGAGTGACGCATGGCCAAGGGTCCGGTTCTGATCGAGCTTGACGAGGATGCCCCGGCCGCCGACGTGTCGAAGGCCGCGCCGGTACCGGATATCGCGCCGCCCCAGGGGCAGGCGATGCAGGCCGCGGCCCGCCTGGCCGCGCGCAAGCCGTCGGTTCTTGGGCGGTGGTTTTGGGGGCTGGCGGTTGCGGTCGTGGGGGCGGCGGTCTCTGTCGTCGCATGGAATTTCGCCACCTCGTTGATCGCCAGCGTGCCGGTGCTGGGCTGGATCGTGACCGGCCTGATCTGCGCGCTGGTGCTGGTGGCCCTGCTGATCGCGCTGCGCGAACTGGCCGCGCTGGGCCGGCTGTCGCGGGTGGACGGGATGCGCCGCGCCGCCGATGCCGCGCTGGCCGATGCCGATCTGGCGCAGGCCCGGGCCGTGACGCAGCGCCTGATCGCGTTCTATCGCGGGCGCGAGGATACGCGCTGGGGCCGCGACCGTCTGGTCGAACGGATCGAGGACCAGTTCGACGCTTCGGGCCTGCTGGGACTGGTCGAGGATGAATTGCTGGCCCCGCTCGACGCCGCCGCCAGCCGCGAGGTCGAGGCCGCCGCGCGCCAGGTCGCGACGGTGACGGCGCTGGTGCCGCTGGCGCTGGCCGATGTGGCGACGGCGCTGCTGGCCTCGTTGCGGATGATCCGCCGGATTGCCGAAATCTATGGCGGGCGGGCCGGGTTTCTGGGGGGCTGGCGGTTGACCCGCGCGGTGTTCGTTCACCTGGTGGCCACGGGCGCGGTGGCCGTGGGTGACGACCTGCTCGAACCGGTTCTGGGCGGGTCGGTCCTCAGCAAGCTGTCGCGCCGCTTTGGCGAGGGGCTGGTCAACGGCGCCCTCAGCGCCCGCGTCGGCGTGGCCGCGATGGAGGTCTGCCGACCGCTGCCCTTCTCGGACCGCCACAGGCCGTCGACCCGCGGCATGATCTCGCGCGCGCTGAGCGGGCTGTTTTCCAAGGGTTGATCTGCCGCAAAGCCAACGGGCCGCTGCGCAGGGCACAATCTCCCGGAAGGGAGACCAGCCATGGCGGATCACGGCCACAGCCAACAGGAAATCGCAGACCGGATCGACGCCCCGCCCGGGCGCGGGTTTCTGCGTGACGTGGTCTATGGCGGGATCGACGGTTCGGTGACCACGCTGGCCATCGTGGCGGGCGTGGCCGGGGCCGGGCTGTCGCCCTTCGTCATCGTGGCCTTGGGCTTGGCCAACGTTCTGGCCGACGGGTTCTCGATGGCGGCGGGCAACTACTCGGGGACCAAGGCCGAGCTGGACAATATCCGACGGATCCGCGCCATCGAAGAGCGCCACATCCGCCTCTACCCCGACGGCGAGCGCGGCGAGGTGCTGGAGATCCTGTCCCGCAAGGGCTTGTCGGGCCGGGTGTTGGAACAGGCAACCGATGCGATCACCGCCGATCAGGATACCTGGATCAACCTGATGATCGAGGGAGAATACGGGCTGGGCAGCGTCGATCCGCATCCGCTCAAGGCCGCCGCGGCCACCTTCGCGGCCTTTGTCGTGGCCGGCATGGTTCCGCTCGTGCCGTTCCTGTTGGGTGTCGAGGGCGCGTTTCCAGCCTCGGTCCTGATGACACTGGGCGTGTTCTTTGCCATCGGCGCGATGAAAAGCCGGTGGTCGCTGGCGCCCTGGTGGCGCTCGGGGCTTGAGACGCTGGCGATCGGTGGTGCGGCGGCCGCAATTGCCTATCTCGTCGGGTCCATGTTCCATCCCTAGATCACTGGCGTCAGATCGCAACAGGCTGAAACCATTCGGGATTTCCCGACTGTCTTACCGCGCCTGCACAGGATAGCCTGTAATGCAGAGTTGCCCGGAGGTGCGGTTTGGAATCTCTGCTTGTTCTTGTTGGCTTGGTCGTTTTGGCGATGCCGGTATCTATTGTCGTCTTGCTGGTCGGCCATGCCCGTCTGCGGCGGCGGGTCGAGCAGTTGGAGAGTCGGTTGGGTGCCGGGCCGCAACCGGACGCGGAGCGGCCACCACAGACGCAGTCCGCGCCAATCGAAGCACCGACGCCTGAACCGCGACCGGCCCCTTGGGGCCCGCCGAAACAGGAAAGCCCACCGACGCCGGACCAACGGCCTGACGCTGAAGAATCGGCAACTGTTACTGAGAGTGCATCGCCTCCGGCCGCGGTTGTGTTCCGCGCCGAACGGTTCGACGATCTGGGCGCGTGGCTGCGCGAGAACTGGTTCTATGCCGTTTCCGCCCTGTCGCTGGCGCTGGCGGGGATTTTTCTGGTGCAATACGGGGTCGAAAACGGGTTGCTGCCGCCCACCGCGCGCGTGTTGGCGGCCTTGGGTTTCGGCGCGCTGCTGATCGTGGCCGGAGAGGTCGTCCGGCGCCGATACGGCGATGACGAGTCCTCGGCGACTGCCTATCTGCCTTCGGTGTTTTCCGGCGCGGGGCTGGTCACGCTGTTTGGCGGCGTTCTGGCGGCGCGCCAGCTCTATGACCTGATCGGCCCCGAGGCGGCCTTGGCGGGCATGATCGCCATCGCTCTTGTCGGGCTGGTTCTGGGCTGGTTCCACGGCCCGCTGCTGGCGGCGATCGGGTTGATCGGAGCCTTTGCTGCACCTTTCGTCGTGGGTGGCGATTCGGCTGACCCGTCTTGGCTGTACGGATATTTCTTCGTGATCACCGGGCTGGGGCTTGGGATCGACACGGTGCGGCGCTGGGCCTGGGTGTCGGTGCTGTCGCTGGTGGGCGCCTATTTAGCGGGCCTTTTGCTGGTGACGGGTTCGCCGATCACGGAACCGGCTTTCCTCGTCTACGTGGCCGCCGTTGCCGTGATCGCCATTGCCATTCCCGTGCGCCGGATCTGGCCCGATCACGACGGCGCGATGTTCAGCGAACTCCTAGTCAGAAAAACCAGTGGTCCGTGGCCCGAATTTCCGACGCGCCTGGCCTTTGTGGCGGTGCTGGCAAGCTCGGCCATTCTGGCGCTGCAATGGGCGGATACGAGCGGTGAGTTCTGGCTGGGTGTGATCCTGCTGGCGGGGCTGACGCTCGCCCTGCTGATCTGGGCCAAGGACGCGCCGGCCCTGCAGGACATGACCGCGCTGCCTGCCCTTGGGCTGGGTGGTTTCGTGTTCACGCACGGGTTTGATGGCGGCGCGGTGGCGCGTGGGTTCTGGCAGACCTATTCCGAAACGCCCGAGGCCGCTTTTCCGTTGGCCGTGACCTGGCTGGTTGCGTTGGGCGCGGTGATCTCACTTCTGGCGGCATGGCGGTCGTTCCGGGGTGGGCGGTACCCGCTGGTCTGGGCCGGTGCCGCCGCGCTGTACGCCCCGGCGCTGGCCATCGCGCTTGAGCTTGGCTGGCGCCCGGCCAGCGTGATCGGAGCCTACCCCTGGGCCCTGCATGCGGTCGCGCTTGCGGCGCTGATGGTGGTACTGGCCGAGCGCTTTGCGCGCGTGGATAGCGAGGCCCGGATGCGTC
This sequence comes from Ruegeria sp. BC6, assembly GCF_056539185.1. Lineage (NCBI taxonomy): Bacteria > Pseudomonadati > Pseudomonadota > Alphaproteobacteria > Rhodobacterales > Roseobacteraceae > Ruegeria > Ruegeria sp. BC6. Next base: position 1,378,552 of record NZ_JBQFUM010000001.1, on the reverse strand, counting down.
CGGCTTTGGCCACGCTGTCGGCCTTGTCCTGCCTGACCTTCGGCTGCGTGATCGTGCTCAGCTCGGCGGCGCTGACCATCGCTTTCGTGGTCACGATCATCGCGGCGGCGGCGCTGGACCGGCGGTTCAACCTGCCACCGATGAGCTGGTTCATCTGGGCCGGAGTCGTCACCGTCACGTTCCGGCTGATCCTGAACCCGGGTCTGGACTGGGCGCTGCACGCGCCGGTTCCGGAAATGGCGCTGGTCTATGGGGCTGCGGTTGCAGGCTATCTTGCCGCATGGTGGATGCTGCGCCCCCTGGACCGCCCGGTCGCCAATGTCATGTTGGACAGCGCGGCTTGGGCGACGGGCGGCGTTCTTTTGTCTCTGCTGCTGCTGCGCTGGTTGGAAGGGCTCGGCGAGGGCGGTGCCGACGACAGCCATTGGGGGCTGGGCCTGCTGTCGGCCATTTGGCTGCTGCTGGCCTTTGCGCAGGTGCAGCGGTTTGCGCTGGGCGGGCGGCTGAACTGGGTTCGGGTCGCACTGGGCGTGTTCTTTGCCGCGCATGGCCTGTTGTGGCTGGCGCTGGCTGCGACAGTGGCCAACCCTGTTTTGCGTTTTGGGGCAGATCCTGTTCTGGGGCCTCCGATCGTGAACACGCTGGCCATTGCCTATCTGCTGCCGGCCCTCGTCATCGGCCTGTCCGCGTGGCGGATCCCCACGATGCCGGCGCAGTTGCGGCTGGCCTGTCAGGGGGTGACCATTGCGCTGGGCGCCTTGTGGCTGGGCCTGACCATCCGGCATTTCTGGCAGGGCGCGGCAGGGATGTATGAAGGCAACGGCGTATCCCAGCCTGAGCTCTATACTTACACGCTCGCCCTGCTGGTGATCGGCGCGGCGCTGTTCTATCAGTCGCTGGCGCGTCGGTCGGACCTGATGCGCAAGGCCGGGCTGGCGGTGATCGGGCTGGCGGTGGCCAAGGTGTTCCTGATCGACATCTCGGGGCTGGGCGGTCTGATCCGGGTGTTTTCGCTGCTGGCGCTGGGGCTGGCGCTGGCGGGTCTGGCATGGCTGAACCGCTGGGCCAAGCTGCGCCATTCGCCGCAGGGGCCGGAAGCTCTGGACCAATAGGCGCAACCGGCCTATAAGCCCGGCCATGCAAGACGTTCTGGCCATTATCATTCGAATTATTTCCCCGGCGCTCTGAGTTTCCGAGACGCCGGGCAAAGGTGCTTGAGTTCATCGCACCGACCGCTTCGATCCAAACACGCCAAGATCATCCAAGGGACGCCTCTCCATGTGCGCCGACACGACCCAGACACCCGACTACAAAGACACGCTGAACCTGCCCCGAACCGAATTCCCCATGCGCGCCGGCCTGCCCAAGCGCGAGCCCGCATGGCTGGACCGCTGGGAGAAGATCGGCGTCTATGACCGCCTGCGGGACAAACAGGGGCGCAAGCCCTTCACGCTGCATGACGGCCCGCCCTATGCCAACGGGCACCTGCATATCGGCCACGCGCTGAACAAGACGATCAAGGACATGATCGTGCGGTCGCATCAGATGATGGGCTTTGACGCGCGCTATGTGCCCGGCTGGGACTGTCACGGCCTGCCGATCGAATGGAAGATCGAGGAACAGTACCGCAAGAAGGGCAAGAACAAGGACGAAGTTCCGGTCATCGACTTCCGCCAGGAATGCCGCAAGTTCGCCGACGGCTGGATCGACATCCAGCGCGAGGAGTTCAAGCGCCTGGGTATCACTGGCAACTGGGCCGATCCCTACGTCACCATGGACTATCACGCCGAGGCGGTGATCGCGGACGAGTTCATGAAGTTCCTGATGAACGGCACGCTGTATCAGGGCTCGAAACCGGTGATGTGGTCGCCGATCGAAAAGACCGCCCTGGCCGAGGCCGAGGTCGAGTATCACGACAAGGAAAGCTTCACCATCTGGGTGAAGTTCAAGGTGGTGAACACCGGCGACACCACGCTGGACAACGCCTATGTGGTGATCTGGACCACGACGCCCTGGACCATGCCGTCGAACAAGGCCGTGGTCTATGGCAAGGACATCTCGTACGGGCTGTACGAAGTGACCGGCCGCCCCGAGGAATGCTGGGCCCGGATCGGTGACCGGTACCTGCTGGCCGACAACTTGGCCGCCGACGTGTTCGCGCGGGCGCGACTGGACGACACCATGTACCGCCGCCTGTGTGACGTCACCCAGGACGATCTGGCCAAGATCCAGCTGCAGCACCCGCTGGCAGGGGCCGAAGGGTCCAACGGCGAATGGGATGACATCCGCGATTTCCGCGCGGCCGATTTCGTGACCGATACCGAAGGCACCGGTTTCGTCCATTGCGCGCCCTCGCACGGGATGGAGGAGTTCGAGCTGTACCGCGATCTGGGCATGCTCGAGCAGGTCATCACTTACAACGTGATGGACGACGGCAGCTTCCGCGCTGACATGCCGTTCTTCGGCGGCAAGTACATCCTGTCGCGCAAGGGCGGCGAGGGCGACGCGAACAAGGCCGTGATCGACAAGCTGGCCGAGGTCGGCGGGTTGCTGGCGCGTGGCAAGATCAAACACAGCTATCCGCATTCGTGGCGGTCCAAGGCGCCGATCATCTATCGCAACACGCCGCAATGGTTCGTGTCCGTCGACCGCAAGCTGGACGACGGCATGGACGAAATGGGCGGCACTATCCGCGAACGCGCCCTGCGCTCGATCGACGAGCTGGTGAAATGGACGCCGCCGTCAGGCCGCAACCGCCTGTATTCGATGATCGAGGCACGCCCCGACTGGGTTCTGTCGCGCCAGCGTGCTTGGGGTGTGCCACTCACGTGCTTCACCAAGAAGGGCGCTCTGCCCACCGACCCTGACTATCTGCTGCGCAACGCGGAAGTGAACACCCGCATCAAGGCCGCGTTCGAAGAACACGGTGCCGACGTCTGGTACACTGACGGGTTCAAACAGCAGGTGCTGGATGGCATCGTGAACCCCGACGACTATGACCAGGTCTTCGACGTACTGGATGTGTGGTTCGACTCGGGCTCGACCCATGCGTTCGTTCTGCGCGACCGTGAGGATGGCACTGACGACGGCATTGCCGATGTCTACATGGAGGGCACCGACCAGCACCGCGGATGGTTCCATTCCTCGATGCTGCAAGCCTGCGGCACGATCGGCCGTGCGCCGTATCGCAACGTGGTCACGCACGGGTTCACGCTGGACGAGAAGGGCAACAAGATGTCCAAATCGCTCGGCAATACCATCGTGCCGGAAGAGGTCGTCAAGCAATACGGTGCCGACATCCTGCGCCTGTGGGTGGCCCAGACCGACTATACCGCCGACCAGCGGATCGGGCCGGAAATTCTGAAAGGGGTCGCCGACAGCTATCGCCGGCTGCGCAACACGATGCGCTTCATGCTGGGCTCGCTGGCCGATTTCACCGAGGCCGACCGGATCGACCCGGCAGAGATGCCGCGTCTGGAACGCTGGGTGCTCAGCCGCCTGGCCGAGTTGGACGAGCAGGTCCGCAAGGGCTATGCTGCGTTCGACTTCCAGGGCGTGTTCAGCGCGGTGTTCAACTTTGCCACCGTTGACCTGTCGGCCTTCTATTTCGACGTGCGCAAGGATGCGCTGTATTGCGACGGGGACACCCCGCGCCGCCGGGCCGCGCGCACGGTGCTGGACATCCTGTTCCACCGTCTGACTACCTGGCTGGCGCCGATTCTGGTCTTCACGATGGAAGAGGTCTGGCTCGAGCGGTTCCCGGGCGAGGACGGCTCGGTGCATCTGGTCGACTTCCCCGACACGCCTGCCGATTGGCGCGACACCGGGCTCGAGGCGAACATGGCCAAGATCCGCCGTGTACGCCGTGCGGTGACCGCCGCGCTGGAAGTGCAGCGCCGCGACAAGGTCATCGGCTCCAGCCTCGAAGCCGCGCCGATCGTGCATGTCGAGGATGCGGAAACCCGCGACCTGCTGGCGACCTTCGACGTAGATGACCTGTGCATCACCTCGGGCCTGACCGTCACCGCCGACCCCGCCCCGGCCGAGGCGTTCCGCCTGCCCGAGATCGAGGGCGTCGGTGTCGTGTTCGAAAAGGCCGAAGGGGCCAAGTGCCAGCGCTGCTGGAAGATCCTGCCGGATGTGGGACGCCACGCCCACCCCGGCGTCTGTGGCCGATGCGATACGGCGCTGAGCTGAAAATGATCCCTGAAACCCCCGCCATCGCGCGGGGGTTTTCTTGCGGCTTGCGACGCAGCCGCCGATCTGAAACTCTGCGCCCATGCCGATGATTGCAGTGGAAACCCAGTTCGGATGCCTCGGGGTCGAAGAAGAGGACGGTGCCATTACCAGTCTGGTGTGGGACGGTCACACAACGGGTGAGACGACCCCGCTGCTGATCGAAGCGGCATCACAGATCAGGGCCTATGCCGAGGGCCGGTTGCAAAAGTTCGACTTGCCACTGCGTGTCGTTGGGCCCGAATTCCAGAAACAGGTCTGCGACTTGATGTCCGCGATTCCTTTCGGTTACACGCGGACTTACGGTGATATCGCGCAGGATCTTGGGTGTCCGGCGCAAGCTGTCGGGCAGGCCTGTGGTGCCAACCCGATTCCGGTGATCATTCCCTGTCACCGCGTTCTGGCGGCAAGCGGCCTTGGCGGGTTCTCGGGGCAGGGCGGGGTTGAGGGCAAGGTTGCCCTGTTGCGTCACGAGGGGGCTGCCAGTCTGCTGATCTGACCGCCGGAATCCGGTTGCAATCTTTCGCAAAGCGTCCCAACCTGAGACAGTTTTCGAACCCGAAGGACTGCAATTCATGACTGCGAAAATTGACCCCGCCGCCCGGAAGAAGGCCATCATTGACCAATTGATGGCGTTGGAGGCACAGGAGTTGGCGACGGCGCAGGCGCACCACGATGCCTTTCAGAAAGAGTCCCAATTGGATGACCGGGAAGGCCACGACAAGGATGATATCGCGGCATCGCGCGAAAGCGCAGATCTGGCCGCCGCGTTTGACGGGCCGGTGCATGCGCATCATGCCAAGATTGACGTGATCGAAAACACCGATTTCAGCCTGACGGATACAGTGCAGCCGGGCGCCGTAGTCTGGCTGGGCGATCGGCATTTCGTCGTCTGCGTGTCGACCACCAAGTTCGACGTGGATGGTGAAACATATATGGGGATTTCAACCCAAAGCCCGATCTATCTGGCCATGGCCGGAATGCGCAAGGGCGACGTCTTCACCCATAATGGCACCGAGTTCGAGATCCGGGAAATTCTCTGATCTGTGATTTTCGCCCGTTCGGGCCGCGTCTCAATCGCGGCTCGGCGGCATGATTTGCTGGGCGATCCCCGCCGAGACCAGATACAGGCTGGTCACCACCAGACCCCAATGCGCCCAGCTTTGCGGGTGAAAATCCACCCAAGCGGCCCATCCGGCAAAAAAAGTCCAGGCGAAGGCCATGGGCAGGGACAGGTTGCGCCAGCGTTCGGTGCGCACGGGGTGAATGAATTTCAGGGGCAGAAACATTGCAACGGCCAGCAACGCCACAAGGACGAGGCTGAACCAGAAGTCGGGCTTCAGCGCAAAGATCACCACCACGACCATGTTCCAGCAGCCCGGAAAACCGGAAAAGGAATTGTCCTTGGTCTTCATCCGCGTGTCAGCGAAATACATCGCGCTGGCGAATGTGATGACGATGATCGCGAACCAGCCGGTCCAGCCGTCCATCAGACCGGATTTGAACAACGCATAGGCCGGAATGAAGACGTAGGTCAGATAGTCGATGATCAGATCCAGCAGAACACCGTCGAACTCGGGGGCGTTCTTTTTGACGTGATAGTGCCGGGCCAAGGGGCCGTCGATTCCGTCGACGATGAACGAAACGACCAGCCACAGAAACATCAGGCTCCACTTTTCCTCGACCGCGGCCAGCATGGCCAGCATCGCAAATACGGCTCCGGTCGCGGTGAACAGGTGAACGGCTAAGGCTTTGAATCTGAGTGTCATGACCCGTGTCATGTACGATGCGCGCCCGAGATGCAAAGCAAAAAGCCCCCGGTATCGGCGCCGAAATGCGGTTGCTGCAATTCCGCCGCGTCTCAGGCTTTGGGGTGCGCGCGGTTGTACACCTCCATGAGGCGCGCGGAGTCGACGGCGGTATAGGCCTGTGTGGTCGAAAGGGACGCGTGACCCAGCAGTTCCTGAATGGCCCGGAGGTCTCCGCCGGCCGACAGAAGATGGGTGGCAAAGCTGTGCCGCATCGCGTGTGGAGTGGCCGTTGCCGGAAGACCCAGTTGCATACGCGCTTTGGCCATGACGCCCTGAATTGCCCTCGGACTCAGGGCTTTGCCGCGTACGCCGCGGAACAATGGGGCTGTTGGGCTTTGGGGATGTGGGCACAACTCAAGGTATCGGTCGACCGCCTGGCGCGCGGCGGGGATGACCGGAACGATCCTTTCCTTGTCACCCTTGCCGACAATTCTCAGCGTGTTGGGCAGCGGGGCATCCGCGCCGGTCAGAGACAGGGCTTCGGATATGCGAAGGCCGCAGCCATACAGCAGGGTCACGACTGCAACGTCGCGGGCGGCAACCCAATCTGATCCGGATTGCAGCTCGACCGTCTCGATCATGGCGCGGGCGGCGTCTTCGGCCAGCGGGCGCGGCAGTTTCTTGGTGTATTTCGGGGCGCGGGTGGACAGGACGGCGGTGGGCTCGAACCCCTCGCGTTCGGCCAGCCAGCGATAGAAGCTTTTGACGGCGGACAGTTTTCGCGCCAGCGACCGCGCCCCGACGCCGGATTCGCGTTGCTGTGCCATCCAGGCCCGCATGTCCGAAATGGTGATGCGTTCGAGCGCCGCCAGCCCCTGCCGTTCGCTGTGATGCAAAGTCATGAAAGACAGGAAATCCGCGACATCCCCGCGATAGGCATTGATGGTGTTTTCCGAACGGCCCGCCAAAGCTGTCAACCCCTCCAGCCACAACTGCAACGCATCGCGGCAGGCTGGAGAGATCAGGCTCACGACAGCCAGTGGCGCATCGACCGTTCGAATACGCCTGCAAAAAAGGCCAGCAGATCAGTGCCCAATTGAGGCGAGAAGTGCCTTGGGTCGCGCGCCCCCATGACAATCATGCCCGGCAGACGCCCTTTGCCGAGATCCAGCTGCATACATGCCTCAGATTGCAGCTGGTCCAGCTGATCCCCGTGCACTCTGCGGTTGGGCTGGCGAATTTCGCGCAGGACAACCTCACGCGCGGGGTGGTTCGGTGCGTTGTCCATGTAGGAATGCACGAAACCCGGTTCCGCCACGGCCAGAACACCGTCCAGCCGGTCGATGCTTGGGTCCTGCTGGACCATCGTTGTTTCCAGGACCAGTGTGATGCGGTCGACGCGGAGGATTTCGGCAACTTCCGTACCCAGCACGCGCAGGAAGTCCTCGAATTCCGTCGGCTCAAGAAGGCGCAGGATGGCGCGGTGAACTTGGTTGGTTCCGGCGAGGTTCTCGTAGGCGGCTGCGATGACCGAGCGATGTGTGTCCTCCAGCCGGTCCAGCCGTGCCTCAAGCCGTTGCATGGCGATTCCGCGCAGGTCGATGATGTTGTCTCCGCGGGCGCGTTCGTTCGCGGCGACCAGCGCCTGCATCAGATCCTTGTCGTCCAGCACGGCGTCCGGCTCGGCCAGAATCGCGGCGCGGAGGTTGTCCTCGAGTTTGGGATTGCTGCTCATATCCTGTCCGGTCTTTTTTTGTTGGGGGCGTTATAGCACGGGTGCCCGGAAATGCCTTGGGAAAAATGCACGCTTAGGTGGATTAGGCCCCGTGTGTGGGGGCGTGGCTCCCGCCTGCAGGCATTTGATCAAAGATCAAGCCCCCTGCAGTTGGGCCAGGCGCGGCCCCGGACGGGGCCGCGCGGTTGTACTTGGGATCAATGGATCACAGAATCTTCTGACCGGTCTTGGCCCAATCCGACAGGAAGGCCTCGAGCCCCTTGTCGGTCAGCGGGTGATCAGCCAGCTTCTTGATCACGGCAGGCGGCGCGGTGATCACGTCGGCGCCGATGCGGGCGCTGTCGGCCACATGGTTCACGCTGCGGATCGAGGCGGCGAGGATTTCGGTTTCGAACCCGTAGTTGTCATAGACCTGACGGATGTCGGCGATCAGGTCCATACCGTCGAGGTTGATGTCGTCCAGCCGTCCGATGAAGGGCGAAATGAAGGTCGCGCCGGCCTTGGCTGCCAGAAGTGCCTGATTGACCGAGAAGCACAGGGTGACGTTGACCATCTGGCCTTCGTCGCTGAGCGTCTTGCAGGTTTTCAGACCGGCCCAGGTCAGCGGCACCTTGACGGCGATGTTCGGTGCGATCTGCGCCAGCTTGCGGCCTTCGGCGATCATGTCCTCGGCTTCGGTGGCGACGACTTCGGCGGAAACCGGGCCATCGACCAGGTCGCAGATTTCCTTGGTCACTTCCAGAATGTCGCGACCCGATTTCAGGATCAGCGAGGGGTTGGTGGTGACACCGTCCACCATGCCCAGATCGTTCAATTCGGCGATGGCGTCGATTTCGGCTGTGTCTACGAAGAATTTCATCGGGGCAGTCCTTTGATGGGTTGGCCTTGCTCGCGGATGCCTTTACCTCAAAGAGACCCGTGCTGAAACCCCTGCTGAAGAAAGGCGCGCATTGAGCGACCCGGTGCATTTCGACCAAGGTGAGCTGGTGGCGGTTCTGACGACCCAGCCACTGGACCGGACGTTGGATTACAAGGCGCCCGAGGGGGGGTGTTTCCTGGGGGCCTTCGTCGAGGTGCCGCTGGGCCCGCGCAAGGTTCTGGGCGTGGTTTGGGGTGCGGGGCGCGGTGATTTCGACCGCAGCAAGATCCGCTCGGTCATCCGGGTACTGGACGTGGCGCCCATGCGCGAAGAGATGCGCCTGTTCCTGCAGCGCGCGGCCGACTACACGCTGACGCCGATGCCGGCGATGCTGCGGCTGGCCACCCGCGCGCCCGGGCTGGGCGACCCGCTGTCGATGCGCAAGATCTATCGGCTGGGCAGCGGCACGCCCGACCGCATGACCGATGCCCGGGCCCGGGTGCTGGAGGTGCTGCGTGACTATGGCGGGCTGGCCTTCACCCTGAAGGAACTGGCCGAGATGGCTGGGGTCACCTCATCGGTCGTCAAAGGGTTGGTCAAGCAGGGCGCCGTGCGCGAGGAAGACAGCCCGCGCGACCTACCTTATCCGACGCTGGATCCGGACCGGCCGGGCAAGGCGCTGACCCCAGACCAGACCGCTGCCGCAGACACGTTGCGGGCCGCACTGCGCAGCGGAACCTACGGCACCACGCTGCTGAAGGGCGTGACCGGGTCGGGCAAGACCGAGGTTTACCTTGAAGCGGTGGCCGAAGCACTGCGGATGGGCCGGCAGGCGCTGGTGCTGCTGCCCGAGATTGCCCTGACCGCCGAGTTTCTGACGCGGGTCGAGGAGCGGTTCGGCGCGCGCCCGGCCGAATGGCATTCCGGTGCCACGATGACTGAACGCCGGCGGGTCTGGCGCATGGTCGGGCAGGGCGATGCGCAGATGGTGGTGGGCGCGCGGTCGGCGCTGTTTCTGCCGTTCCGCGATCTGGGCCTGATCGTGGTGGATGAGGAACACGACACCTCGTACAAGCAGGAAGACGGCGTGCATTACAATGCGCGCGACATGGCGGTGCTGCGGGCGGCGATCTGCGGGTCGCGGGTGATCTTGGCCAGTGCCACGCCGTCGCTGGAAAGCTGGACCAATGCCGAAGCCGGCAAGTACGACCGGCTGGACCTGACCTCGCGCTTTGGGGCGGCGGTGCTGCCGGACATGAAGACCATCGACATGCGCGCCGAGGAGATGCAGCCGGGCACCTGGATTTCCCCCAGCCTGCGCCAGGCGGTGCAGGCGCGCATCGAAAAGGGCGAACAGTCGCTGCTGTTCATCAACCGCCGCGGATATGCGCCGGTGACGCTGTGCCGGGCCTGCGGCGAACAGATCGCCTGCGACCACTGCGATGCGCGCATGGTCGAGCACCGGTTCCTTAAGCGCCTGATGTGCCACCAATGCGGCGAGACCAAGCCAATGCCCGAGGCCTGCCCCGCCTGCGGGGTCGAGGGCAAGCTGGCCCCGGTCGGCCCCGGCATCGAACGTCTGGCCGAAGAGGCCGAGGCGACCTTTCCAGACGCCCGCATCGCCATGCTCAGTTCCGACCTGTTCGGCTCGGCCCGGGCGCTGAAGGCCAAGATCGAAGAGATCGCTGAGGGCGACGCAGATATCGTCATCGGTACGCAGCTGGTGGCCAAGGGGCATAATTTCCCGAACCTTACGCTGGTCGGGGTGATCGACTCGGATCTGGGCCTGCACGGGTCCGATCTGCGCGCGGCCGAGCGGACCTTTCAGCTGATGCGGCAGGTGGCGGGCCGGGCCGGGCGGGCCGACAAGCCGGGGACGGCGCTGCTGCAGACCTTTCAGCCCGAACACCCGGTGATCCGCGCGACCCTGTCTGGGGACGAGGAAGGGTTCTGGCGTGCCGAGGCCGCCGGGCGTCAGGCGGCCGGGGTGCCGCCTTATGGCCGGATGGCGGGGATCGTGCTGTCCGGCCCCGAGGTCGGGCCCGTCTTTGACATCGGCAACGTATTGGCGCGCAATGACGCGCCGCTGCGGCAGATCGGGGCACAGGTCTTTGGGCCTGCCCCGGCACCGATTGCCCGTATCCGCGGGCGGCACCGGGTAAGGCTGCTGGTCAAGGCGCCCAAGGGGGCACCGATCCAGGACGCCATCGCCCGCTGGATCGCACCTCTGCGCCTGAAGGGAGACATCCGCCTGACCGTCGATATCGACCCGCAGAGCTTCTACTGACTCTGCATCAGCGCAGACCCCATGTGCACGGGGGATTTCCTCTCGCCAGCCGGGCGGATTGGGCGTAGAGAACTCTCATGCTGAAACCGATGCCCCTGTCCCAGGCCCAGAGCCTGCCGTTCTGGCGCCGCCCCGTCACGTTGCTGTTCGTGATGGCGCTGACCATGCCGATCGCCTTCAACGCATGGAGCGCACTGCTGAACAACTTCGTGATCGAAGTCGCGGATTTCGACGGGGCAGACATCGGCCTGCTACACACGGTGCGAGAAATCCCGGGCTTTCTGGCCGTGGGCGTGATCGCGGTGATAATTTTCGTGCGCGAGCAGGTGCTGGCCATGATTTCGCTGATGCTGCTGGGCGTGGCAACGGCAGTGACGGCCTGGTTTCCCAGCCTCGGCGGGCTGCTGTTCGTGACCCTGTTCAGCTCGATCGGGTTTCACTACTACGAAACGGTGAACCAGTCGCTTCAGCTGCAATGGCTGCCCAAGGACCGCGCCCCGCAGGTGCTGGGCTGGCTGGTGGCGATGGGGTCGGCCTCGACGCTGGTGGTCTACGGCCTGATCGTGCTGACGTGGGATCGGTTCGATCTGTCCTACAACACGGTCTTCATGGCGGCTGGTGGGCTGACCGCGGTGCTGGCGCTGTTCTGTCTGATCGCCTATCCGCAATTCGATGCGCCGACACCGCAGACCAAGAAAATCGTGCTGCGCCGCCGCTACTGGCTGTATTATGCGCTGCAGTTCATGGCTGGCGCGCGGCGGCAGATCTTCGTCGTGTTCGCGGGCTTCATGATGGTCGAACGCTTTGGCTTCGAAGTGCATCACTTGACCAGCCTGTACCTCATCAACCTGATCATCAACATGGCCGCCGCCCCTTTGCTGGGCAAGGCCGTCGCGGTGTTTGGCGAGCGGCGCACGCTGATCTTCGAATATCTGGGCCTTGCCATCGTGTTCGCGGCCTATGGCGGCATCTACTGGTTCGGCTGGGGCGTGCTGCTGGCGGCCATTCTCTACGTGATCGACCACGTGCTGTTCGCGCTGGCTCTGGCGCTCAAGACCTATTTCCAGAAAATCGCCGATCCGGCGGATATTGCCCCGACCGCGGCGGTGGCCTTTACCATCAACCACATCGCGGCGGTGTTCCTGCCGGCGCTTCTGGGGCTGCTGTGGGTCGTGTCGCCCGGGGCGGTGTTCGGCCTGGCGGCGGGCATGGCGCTGATCTCTCTGGCGCTGTCGCTGCTGATCCCGCGTCACCCCGAGCCGGGGAACGAGACCATCTTTTCGAAATACGCCCCCGCGCCGGCCGAATGACACCCGGGACGCTTGACCTCGGCGGCTGACGGCCCTAGGCGCAAAGGCGGTTTCTGCAGGAGGTTCCCATGCCCACATTCACCGCCCTGACCACCCTGAAAGGCAAAGCCGCGGCCGAAAGCCTGGGCGAAGCGATGGAGCGTCTGGATCCCGAACCCACCGGCGTGGGCGTCTTCGAGGTCGAGGACGGCTCGGGCCTGTGGGAGGTCGGCGGCTATTTCACCGAAAGCCCCGACGAGGCCGCCCTGGCCCTGCTGGCGGCGGCCTTCGAAGCCAAGCCCTTCGTGGTGTCGGAACTGCCGGAAACCGACTGGGTCGCCCATGTCCGGCGCGAGCTGGCCCCGGTCGAGGCCGGGCGGTTTTTCGTCTATGGCAGCCACGATGCCGACAAGCTGCCCGAGGGGCGCATTCCGCTGCTGATCGAAGCGGCGATGGCCTTTGGTACTGGGCACCACGGAACGACGCTGGGATGTCTGAAGGCGCTGGACAAGCTGATTGAGACTGGGTTCGAGGCCAGCAAGGTCGCCGATATCGGCTGCGGTACGGCGGTGCTGGCGATGGCGGCGGCGCGGGTCTGGGAAGGTGACATCCTGGCCAGCGACATTGATCAGGTCGCCGTCGACGTAGCCGAGGCCAACCTGAAGGCCAACGGCATGGCCGGGGCCGTCCTTTGTGTCGAGGCTGCCGGATTTGACCATCCTGACCTCCAGGCGGCGGCGCCTTACGATCTGATTTTTGCCAACATTCTGAAGGGCCCGCTGGTGGCCCTTGCGCCGGAGATCGCGCAGAATCTGCGCGGAGGCGGACATGCGATCCTGTCGGGAATCCTCAACGAGCAGGCCGACGAAGTGGAATCGGTTTATGCACAAAACGGGTTCAATACGATGGATCGGTCAATGATTGGTGAATGGACGACGCTAGTCTTAACCAAACAGGGCGCAAATTAGACCATTTGCAGGAGTTTTGTGGATTTTTGCCACGGTTTTGACGCATTCTCTTTCTATCGTCATCCAATGAATTTGGGGGGCGGTTTTTGGAGGCTGCCATGACAGGAAAACAACTTGAATTCGATCAGCGCGTTCATCGGCTGACAAAGAAACACAACAAGATGAGCCGTGGCTATCGCGCGACTATGCGCAAAGATGGTCTGGTCGTCATGAAACCCCAGCGGGTACGCTCGGCGGTTCCGGCCAAGGTTCTGTTGCTGTGCCTGTGCGGATTTTTTGCTTTCAAAGCGTTCCTGCTATCCAATCTCGGCCCGACCGGATACCAGTATCGGGTGGATGCCCTGAACGAAGGGACATCGGTTGAACAGGCGGGCGCATGGATCATGCAGATCGATCCATTGTCGCAGGCCCTGTCGACACAGCTGAACAAGATTCTCTACTGAACTCTCTCTCCTAAAGAGCCTTCAAAAGACAAAAACACCGCGTACCTTTCGGTCCGCGGTGTTTCTGTGCTGCCCCGAGGGAGGATAGGGGCGAGAGCGGGTGGTTTCAGTACAGACGGCGGCGGCCAGCAGCGACTTCGTCGATGTCACCGCGGCACAGGCCGATATCTTCCAGTTCACGGTTGCTCAGACCGTTCAATGCATTGCGCGTCACGCGTGCGTCGTTCCAGGCGACAACGGCGTTCACGACGGATGCCAGAAAGGCGCCGATACGGCCGACAAGGCCAAACGAGCCAATCGAGGCGCGGGTTGTGTCAATTGCAGCCATATCCTGCTTCCTTCTGTTCAGTGTTGACGTTTGAATGTCGAATTCCCGGGCCAGTTAGTGATGTCGGATTGACCTTGCAAGTGCTGAAACTGCATGTGTCCTATGCAGTTTTTGCAATGCTTCGAAAATGATGAAAGTCCCTTAAATTATTGGTGAAAACTGCTTTGGGAATGTGTCGGTTTCAGACTTTCTAGGGTCGCAATGCGTCCGAGTTGTCGCGGACGGAACAGGCGTGTCGCATTTGGGTGCCGGATCAATTTTCTTGGAAAATGTTCACGCTTCGTGCTAATCGAGAGAAAAGACAATGAAAACCCGAGCAGGCCGAGGCACAACATGCGAATTCTGGGCATTGATCCGGGGCTGCGAACCCTGGGGTGGGGCGTCATCGAATCACATGGCAGCCGACTGAGCCATGTTGCCAACGGCCTGTGCAAATCCGACGGGGATGATCTGGGCGAGCGGCTTTTGTCGCTGCACAACCAGATCGTCGAAGTGATCGCCGAACATCAGCCCGACCAGGCAGCCATCGAACAGACCTTCGTCAACAAGGACGGCGCCGGGACGCTGAAGCTGGGTCAGGCGCGCGGAGTGGCGTTGCTGACCTTGGCGCAGGCTGGGTTGCCGGTGGGCGAATACGCGCCCAACCGGGTCAAGAAAACCGTGGTGGGCGTGGGGCACGCCGAGAAGGAACAGATTCTGCACATGGTCAAACTTCAACTGCCGGGATGCCAGCCCAAGGGGGCCGACGCCGCGGATGCGCTGGCGATCGCGATCTGTCATGCGTTCTACGGTGCGACACCGCAGGCGCGCATCAAGCAGGTGGCCACATGATCGGCAAGCTGACCGGACGCATCGACTATCGCGCGGCGGATCATCTTCTGATCGACGTGCGCGGGGTCGGCTACATCGTCTATTGCTCGGACCGGACCATGGCGGCCCTGCCTGGGGTGGGCGAGGCGGTCTCGCTGTACACCGATCTGGTGGTGCGCGAGGACCTGATGCAGCTTTATGGCTTTCTGTCTTTGGTCGAGAAAGAGTGGCATCGGCTGCTCTGCTCGGTTCAAGGGGTGGGGGCCAAGGTGTCTCTGGCCATTCTGGGCGCGCTGGGGCCGGACGGGGTCAGCCGGGCCATCGCGCTGGGCGATTGGGGCGCGGTAAAGGCGGCCAAGGGCGTCGGGCCCAAGACCGCGCAGCGCATCGTGCTGGACCTGAAAGACAAGGCGCCCGGCGTCATGGCGATGGGCGGCACGGTGACCGAGGCGATGGACGGCCCCGTGGCCGAGGTGGTTGAACCCGCAGCGCCGGTCCGGGTGCGGGCCTCGAAACCCGGTGCGGGTGCGGCGTCGGCGGGTGCTTTGTCGGCGCTGTCGAACTTGGGCTATGGCCCGTCCGAGGCCGCATCGGCCGTGGCCGAGGCCGCCGCCAACCTGCCCGATGCCGGCGAGGCCGAATTGATCCGCGCGGCGTTGAAACTGCTGGCTCCGAAAGGCTGAATGAATGGTTGATGCCGACCCGACCCTGCGCCCGCAGCCTCTGCCCGAGGACAACGATCGCGCCTTGCGCCCGCAGGGGCTGGACGAATTCATCGGCCAGGCCGAGGCACGGGCCAATCTGCGCATCTTCATCCAGTCGGCCCGCCAGCGGAACGAGGCGATGGACCACACGCTGTTCCACGGCCCTCCGGGCTTGGGCAAGACGACGCTGGCGCAGATCATGGCGCGCGA
The DNA here is from genome assembly GCF_056539185.1 of Ruegeria sp. BC6. NCBI lineage: Bacteria > Pseudomonadati > Pseudomonadota > Alphaproteobacteria > Rhodobacterales > Roseobacteraceae > Ruegeria > Ruegeria sp. BC6. The sequence goes on along the minus strand of NZ_JBQFUM010000001.1, from coordinate 1,362,932 downwards.
GCTGGGGGTGAACTTCCGCATGACCTCGGGGCCGGTTCTGGCCAAGGCCGGGGATCTTGCGGCGATCCTGACCAACCTCGAAGAGCGCGACGTGCTGTTCATCGACGAGATTCACCGCCTGAATCCGGCGGTGGAAGAGGTGCTGTACCCGGCGATGGAGGATTTCGAGCTGGATCTGGTGATCGGCGAGGGCCCCGCGGCCCGTACCGTGCGGATCGAACTGCAGCCCTTTACCCTGGTCGGGGCGACCACGCGGATGGGCCTGCTGACCACCCCGCTGCGCGACCGGTTCGGCATTCCGACCCGGCTGCAATTCTACACCGTGGAAGAATTGCACGAGATCGTCACCCGCAACGCCCGCAAGCTGGGCGCGCCGGCCGATGACGACGGTGCGCGCGAGATCGCGCGCCGGTCGCGGGGCACTCCCCGTATCGCCGGGCGGCTGCTGCGGCGGGTCGTGGATTTCGCCATCGTCGAGGGCGACGGCCGCATCACGCGCGAATTGGCCGATGGCGCGCTGACGCGGTTGGGCGTCGATAATCTGGGCTTGGACGGCGCCGACCGCCGCTATTTGAAACTGATCGCCGAAAATTATGGCGGTGGCCCGGTGGGGATCGAGACCTTGTCGGCCGCCTTGTCCGAGAGCCGCGACTCGCTGGAGGAAGTGATCGAGCCCTATCTGCTGCAACAGGGCCTGATCCAACGCACGCCGCGCGGCCGGATGCTGGCGCAGAAGGCCTGGACGCATTTGGGCATGGCCGCGCCCAAGGGACAGAGCGACCTGTTTGGCTGACGACTGTAGATCAGCCTTTACGCTCGCGGATTTTCACCAGCATCTCGTACTCGGGTTCGAAATGAGGACGGAATGCGGCCAATTCTTCCGCAGACAGCTTTTTGCGTGACAACGACCTGTTTTCGTGGCGCATAGGCAAGTCCACCGAGAACAACGCCTGGGCGCTTTCAAGCAAATTGCCGAGTTCGTGAAAGAAACCGACTTGATCTAGAGAGGACACAGCCTCGACAGCCTCGTCCACGTCGAAGTTTTCGCTGAACATATAAAGCTGACGCAGCAGGTGATCGCGGTCAGCGGATGCGATGAAATCGGCAAAGTCGCCCTTCGCCCAATCGCCTTCGGATGCCAGGCAGGGGTGATCGACGCCGTATTCAATATACCCTTTCAGCATCAAAAAGTGGCTGTAGGCCCGCTCGACCGGATCGCGGAACACAGTAAATGTGTAGGTCTTGGCGGGCACCTTCAGTGAATGGAACGGCGAATGTGAAAACGCGTAGGCAAAGCTGCCCGCCTTGATCAGCCGCTCGTTCCAGCCGACCGCAGGTCCGATCTCGCCGGCAATTCGGTGTTTGGGGGCGCCCGCAAGAGCTTTCACTGTCACACGCTTGCCGGCGAACGCCGACAGGAACGCCGCATTCAACGAAGAGCCGGCTGTTTTTCTGATGTGATAATGGTAGACGCGGTCAAATTCAGGAGTTAGCCGTCCTTTGTGCTGTGGCGGATTTCTTCTGATCCAGGAAAGCATTGGGTCGATGTTTCGTCCTTGTCAGAGATGGCCGAGACCGTCTGTTCTGGTAGTGTCGGTAACGCCTGGCAACATGGCGTTTGTCGTGGGTGTATCTTTGTTTGCGACAGTAATCAACAGCCCCGAGACTAAAAAAGAGGGAATTGCCAATGACGCCTGAGGGTGTTGCCGAGTTGTTTTGCCGCGCGGACGGGAACTATCTTTTCGCACGTTGGGGACGGCCCATCGTGCCGATCGTATTTGGTGTGGAAGACAAGACGCTAGCAACGGTCAAAGGCGCGTTCGAGGCGGTCGTGGCACTGGCCGGCCATAAGATGGCCGAGACCGACCCCGAGTTGGGCGCCAACTGCATGGTGTTCTTTTTTCGCGATTGGGCCGAGCTGCTTGAAGTGCCTGACCTTGACCGGCTGATCCCGGACCTCGCGCCACTGGTCGAGCGGCTCGATGCTGGCGGAGCCAACCAGTATCGAGCCTTCAGGTTCGATCCGGACGGCGCGATCCGTGCTGCGTTTGTCTTTGTGAGGATGGACAGTGAGCTGTCGAAAGTTTCGGCCGAAACGCTGGCGTTGTCGCAGGTCGTTCAGACCATTCTTTTGTGGTCGGATACAGCCTTCCGAGAGCGCTCGCCCCTGGCCGTGGCGGGAGACACCACGATCCTGCGGCCCGACATTGCCGCGCTGATCCGTGCAGCCTATGATCCGGTTTTGCCGGCGGTGGCGCGGGACCCGTCCCATGCGCTGCGGCTGTTCGCACGCATGGAGCCGACGCAATGAAGCATGTCTTTCCCGTCCGCGTCTACTACGAGGACACCGACATGGGGGGCGTGGTCTATCACGCCAACTATCTGCGCTATATCGAGCGCGCCCGGTCGGATTGGGTGCGCAACCTGGGCAATGACCAGAACGCAATGCGCGAGGCTGGTATCATCTGGGTCGTGCGGAGGGTCGAGGCCGACTATCTGGCGTCTGCGCGGTTCGACGACGAGTTGCTGGTCGAAACCGAGGTCGTCGCGATCTCCGGCGTGCGACTGACCATGGCTCAACTCATCCGGCGCGGCGAGACCGAAGTCTTCCGCGCGACCGTGACGGCCGTTTGCGTCAATCAGGATGGCCGGCCGATCCGGCTCCCGGCAGAGATTCGCGCATTGCTGTAACAATTTGCTCAGCCCCTGTGGTTCTGTTGGCAATTTGCCACTAACTACGCTAGCGTTTGGCAAAACAAGGCCAATCAACGGCTGTCAGGCAAAACAAAGAGCAGGTTCATGGAAGCTGAAACGCTGGCGCTGGCGCAGGAGATCGATTTCTCCATGTGGGGGCTGTTCGCCCGTGCGACATTCATCGTGAAAGTGGTGATGCTGATCCTTGTGGTCGCATCCTTCTGGTCATGGTCGATCATCATTCAAAAGCTCATCACCTATCGCAGCGCGCGACGCGAAGCGCAGGTGTTCGACGAGGCGTTCTGGTCGGGCAACCCGCTGGACGAGCTGTTTGAGCAGATCGGAACGCAGCCGGATGGCAGTTCCGAAAAGATCTTCGCAGCCGGCATGATCGAGTGGCGCCGCTCGCACCGCGCCGACGGTGGACTCATAGCCGGCGCACAGGCCCGGATCGATCGTTCGATGGATGTGGCCATCGCAAAAGAGGCCGAAGGCTTGCAAAAGGGGCTTTCGATCCTTGCGACCGTGGGTTCGACCGCGCCGTTCATCGGCCTGTTCGGTACGGTTTGGGGCATCATGAACGCCTTCATCGAAATCGCCGAACAGCAGAACACAAACCTGGCCGTCGTGGCGCCGGGCATCGCCGAAGCTTTGCTGGCGACCGGTCTTGGCCTGCTGGCAGCAATTCCGGCCGTAATCTTCTACAACAAACTTAGCGCGGACAGCGACCATATCGTCGGCGGGTACGAGGCTTTTGCCGACGAATTCGCAACCATTCTGTCCCGCCAGTTGGACAGCTGACATGGGTGCGGCGATCCAGCAATCGTCTGGCGGCAACGGACGACGCCGAGGACGGCGGCGCGGGCGTGCGCAGCCGATGGGTGAAATCAACGTCACACCCTTTGTCGACGTGATGCTGGTGCTGCTGATCATCTTCATGGTCGCGGCTCCGCTGATGACCGTGGGGGTCGAGGTTGATCTACCCAAAACCGCCGCCAGCGCTCTGCCCGGCGACAACGAGGAACCGTTGACCGTCACGCTGACAGCCGACGGGCGGGTTCAGATACAGACCACCGAGGTGTCCCGCGACGAGTTGATCGGCAAGCTGCGCGCCATTGCTGCCGAGCGCAGCAGCGACCGCGTCTACCTGCGGGCCGATGGCGCCATTCCTTATGCGCAGGTCATGCAGGTCATGGGTGCGTTGAATGCCGGCGGGTTTTCGAATGTGGGCCTTGTCACCGATACTGGCGGGCCGGCGCTGGACGCGGGCGGAGAGTGAGGCTGCGCGGTGGATACCGGCACCAAGATTTCGGCGATTGCCCATGTGACATTGATCGGATGGGCCCTGTTCGGCGGCACGTTCCGATCCGAGCCGCTGCCTTTTGCAGTGCAGGAGGTGTCGGTGGTTTCGGCTGAGCAATTCGCTGCCCTGACGGCGCAAAGCGATGCGCCCGAAGTTCCGACGCCCCCCAACGCATTGGAAGATCCGATCGTGCAACCCCCGGCACCCGAAGTGCCGGAGCCGTCGGTCGAAGAACAGCCGCGCCCCGAGCCGGTCACGCCACCTGAACCGGAGCCCGAGCCGCAACCCGAGGCAGTTGAGACTCCACCCGAACCTGAAGTGATCGAGCAGCCTCCGGTACTGGATGAACCGGAACCCGAGGTTGCGGTTTTGCCGGCGCTGCCCGAATCCCAGCCACGCCCGGCGGACAAGGTGGCCCCCGAACCCATTGCTCCTCCGCCACTGGACGCAAAGCCGGACGATATCGAAACACCGGCGGTTTCGCTGGATGAAGGTGCTGAGATCCAGCAGGAGCAGCAAGACCAGACCGCGCCTGAGGAAGCCACCGACCAGATCGTGACCGAGGCGGAAGAGGCCAAGGACATGTCGCCACAAAGCTCGCCGCGTCCCCGGGGCCGGCCCAATCGGCCCAAGCCTACGGAAACTGAACAGACCGCGACCGCCGAGCCTGTCGAACAGGCTGCGGAACCCGACGAGGCCGCGATCAATGACGCGCTGGCCGAGGCTTTGGGCGGTGCGTCCGAGCCGTCCGGTCCGCCTCTGACCGGCGGCGAAAAGGATGCGATGCGTCTGGCTGTTTCGCGGTGCTGGAACGTGGGCTCGTTGTCGACCGATGCGCTCAAGACCGTTGTGGTGGTCGGTTTCTCGCTTAACCGCGACGGCTCGATCGTTCCCGGCAGCCTGCAGCTGCTGGACAGCTCCGGTGGCTCGGACGGGGCCGCAAAACAGGCATACGAGGCCGCCCGGCGTGCGATTTTGCGCTGTGGAGCAAAAGGATATGACCTTCCTGCTGACAAATACGAGCATTGGAAGGATATTGAGATCACCTTCAATCCCGAGAGGATGCGGATCAAATGATGAAACTTCTGACCAGCCTCTTCGTTGGCCTGACCCTTCTGTCGGCCCCCGTGTCTGCGCAAACCGGCCCACTTCGGCTGGAATTGGATGAAGGCATCATCGAACCTTTGCCGTTTGCGGTGCCCAGCTTTGTACCGGACAGTCCGGCGGCCAGCCAGTTTGCGGCTGACATCAGCCGCGTCATCGCCGAGGACCTGACCGGAACCGGCCTGTTCCGTGAGATTTCGCCGGATGCATTCATCAGCCGTGTCAGCAGTTTCGAAGCGCCGGTCCAATTTGCGGATTGGAAGGCGATCAATGCCGATGCGCTGGTCACCGGCGCGGTGAATGTCTCGGGCAACACCCTGTCCGTCCGGTTCCGGGTCTGGGATGTATTCTCGGGTCAGGAATTGGGCAACGGCCTGCAATTTGCCGGTACAACCGAGGGCTGGCGCCGAATGGCGCACAAGGTGGCCGATCAGGTCTACAGCCGCATCACCGGTGAAGGAGGCTATTTCGACAGCCGTGTGGCCTTTGTCTCGGAAACCGGCCCAAAGGATCAGCGCCGCAAGCGGCTGGCCATCATGGACTATGACGGGGCGAATGTTCAGTACCTGACCGACAGTGCCGCGATCGTTCTGGCCCCGCGCTTTTCGCCAACGGGCGACCGGCTGCTCTACACCAGCTACGAAAGCGGCCGGCCGCGGATCTACGTTCTGGATGTTGGCCGGGTCAAGCGGCAGGAATTGCAGACTCAGGAAGGTACGATGAGTTTCTCGCCGCGCTTTTCGCCTGATGGCCGCTCGATCGTCTACTCGCTGACGCAGGGCGGCAATACGGATCTGTGGAAAATGGATCTGGCATCCGGGCAAAGCGTGCGCCTGACCAACACGCCCGCAATTGAAACCGCGCCCAGCTATTCGCCCGACGGATCGCGGATCGTCTTCGAGAGCGACCGGTCCGGCAGCCCTCAGCTGTACATCATGCCGGCAAATGGCGGTGAGGCGACCCGCATCAGCTTTGGCCAGGGGCGCTATGGGACGCCGGTCTGGTCACCACGCGGAGATCTGGTGGCCTTTACCAAGCAGAACAAGGGCCGGTTCCATATCGGCGTGATGCGACTGGACGGTAGCGAGGAGCGGCTGTTGACCGCCTCGTTCCTGGACGAGGGGCCCACATGGTCGCCCAATGGCCGGGTCATCATGTTTGCGCGGGAAACCCAGGGCGCCAGCGGGCGTTCGACCCTGTACTCGGTCGACATTTCGGGCCGAAACCTGCGCCCCGTACGCACCCCGGACGGTGGCAGTGACCCGTCCTGGGGGCCACTGTTGAATTAAGAGACCGCCGGTCGCGCCGAAGTTCACAAGGCAGGCTGGCTGTGATAGACAGACGTCAATAAACAAACGGGACAAGAGGCAACAGAAATGAACGTATTGAGCAAGTTTGCGGCTCTGGGCGCGCTGGCGCTGGTGGCCGCATGTACCAACAACGATCCCTCGGCTTTGGGCGGTGGTGCCGGCGGCAACGGCGCAATCGTCCCGGGTTCTCCCAGCGACCCACGTTCGCCCGCCTATTTCCAGCAGGCGATCGGTGACCGGGTCCTGTTTGCCGTGGACCAGTCCACGCTCTCGCCCGAGGCGCAGACGATCCTTCAGGGGCAGGCCCAGTGGCTGTTGGCCAATACGGACTACGTCGCAACGATCGAAGGTCACGCGGATGAACAGGGCACGCGGGAATACAACCTTGCGCTGGGCGCCCGTCGGGCAAATGCGGCGCGTGAATACCTGATTTCTCGCGGAGTGGCCGGAAACCGTCTGCAGACGATCAGCTATGGCAAGGAGCGCCCGATCGAAATCTGCAGCACCGAGGAATGCTATTCCAAGAACCGCCGCGCGGTCACCGTGCTGACCGGTTCCACAACGGGGTAACAGGATGAGAATTGCGGGATTGGTTCTGGCGGCGGCTTTGACCCTTGCCAGCGGCGCGCAAGCGCAGGATCAGCAGACTCTGGCCGATATTCGCCAGGAGCTGACGGTGCTGCATGTCGAGATCCAACGGCTCAAGCGCGAGTTTTCCACGACAGGCTCGCCCGCGCCGAACCTGTCCGGCAGTTCGATTCTGGAACGCGTTGACGCCATCGAGGCCGAGTTGCAGAGGCTGACCCGGCAGACCGAGCAGCTGAATCAGCGTGTTCAGAATGTCGTGACGGACGGAACCAACCGGATCGGAGATCTGGAGTTCCGTCTCTGCGAACTGGAACCCGGTTGCGAGTTCACGGGCGAAGACACACCGACATTGGGTGGAGATAGCGACACAGCGGCCATCACAGCTCCGGTGACGACGCCCGGCGAGGCCGCCGGCGGCGACCAGGTCGAACTGGCCGTAGGTGAACAAGCCGATTTTGATGCCGCGTCGCAAGCCCTTGCGGACGGCGATTTCCAGACGGCGGCCGATCTTTTTGCGCAATTTGACAGCGCGTATCCCGGCAGCCCGCTGGCCCCCGAAGCCAATCTGAGGCGAGGGCAGGCCCTGGAAGGGCTGGGTGATACCCGCGAAGCGGCCCGGGCTTTCCTTGCCAGCTTTACTGGCGATTCCGAAGGGCCGGTGGCCCCCGAGGCGTTGTACGAACTTGGGGCAGCATTGGGCCGGTTGGGCCAGGTTGACCAGGCTTGTATCACGCTTGGAGAAGTCGGCGTCCGGTTCCCGTCGTCGGCCTTTGTGGCCACGGCAACCGAGGAAATGGCGTCGCTGAGCTGTTCTTGAGCTCACCAGCCGACACCCTTCCGAAGCGCGTCAGGGCACTGTTGCCCGAAACGCTTCCGTCGCGACTGGGCGTGGCCGTGTCCGGTGGAAGCGACTCGCTTGCATTGCTGCATCTTTTGGTCCGGATCGCCCGGGATGAAGATGTTCGGCTGTTTGCGGCCACTGTCGATCACGGCCTGAGGCCGGATGCGGCCGCCGAGGCCGCCAGTGTTTCCGAGACATGCGCACATTTGGGCGTGTCCCATGTCACTCTGAAATGGACGGGATGGGACCGGTCTGGAAACCTGCAGGATCAGGCGCGGCAGGCGCGCTACGGCCTGCTGCGGGACTGGGCGGTGTCGCAGGACATTCCCGCGGTCGCTCTGGGCCATACCGCAGATGATCAGGCGGAAACCGTGTTGATGCGTCTCGGGCGCGCCGCTGGCGTGCGCGGATTGTCGGCCATGTCTATTGCGCGCGATCTGGACGGGGTCACGCTTTGGCGACCGGTGCTGGGTGAAACGCGCACCGCTTTGCGGAACTACTTGCGGGCTGAGGGGGTGCGATGGATCGAAGACCCTTCGAATCAGGACCTGCGCTTTGACCGGATCAAGGCCCGCGAGGCGTTGGGCCATCTGTCCGGCTTGGGGATTACGGCTGAAACTTTGTCCCGCGTTGCCGCGAACCTCGGGCGTGCGAACCGGGCGCTTGAGCATTTTGCGCAGGAATCCGCCCGCCGTGTTGCAAAAGAGAAAGCCTGTGCGGTGCGTGTGGATCGCGCCGGTTTTGGCGCGCTGCCTGAGGAAATACAGCGCCGGCTTGTTGTCGGGATCCTCCAGCGGATCACGGGTCCGGGGTACCCGCCGCGGCAAAGCAAAGTCGAGCAGGTCGTACAGGCCGTTATTGCGGGACGTTCGTCGACGCTGAGCGGTTGTCAAATCCTGACGGACGGGAATAGTTCGTGGTTTTGCAGAGAGCTGACCGCCGTTTCGGCATGCGTGGCCCGACCGGCCGAACTCTGGGACGGGCGTTGGATCGCGACAGGGCCGGACACGCCCGGAGCACAGATCCGTGCGCTTGGCGAGACCGGGTTGCCACAAGTACCCGACTGGCGTGCGACAGGGGTGCCGCGCATGGTGCTGATGGTCACGCCCGCCGTTTGGCTGGGCGACCAAATCGTGTCCGCGCCATTTGCCGGTTTTTTGAACGGATGGGCGTTTGAAATGGACCCGAAATTCCCCGAGTTTTCGGCTTCTTTTTTATCGCATTGAACCTGCTTCAATCATCTCTATTTTAAGAGGCAACCCGGCAGCGCCTCATCTGCCGATGTCTTTTGGGAGAATTTTCTTGGGCAACGCTCGCAATATAGCCTTCTGGGTCGTTCTCTTCCTGTTGATCCTTGCACTGTTCAATCTGTTCAGCGGACCGGGAGGAACCCTCCAGAGCAATGAAAAAACCTATTCGGATTTCGTAAGCGCCGTCGAAGCAGGCGACGTAAAAGGCGTGACGCTGGATGGTGAGCAGATCCGTTACACAACCAGTTCCGGCGGGAATTTCGTCACGATCAAGCCCGGTGATGCCGAAGTCACCAAGCTGCTGATCGAGAAAGACATCCCCGTGCGGGCGGAAAAGCAACAGCAATCGGGTTTCCAGTCTTTCCTGATCACGCTGCTGCCGTTCCTGCTGCTGATCGGTGTCTGGGTCTATTTCATGAACCGGATGCAGGGCGGTGGCAAAGGCGGTGCCATGGGCTTTGGCAAGTCCAAGGCCAAGATGCTGACCGAAAAGCACGGCCGCGTGACCTTTGACGACGTGGCGGGCATCGACGAGGCCAAGGAAGAGTTGGAAGAGATCGTCGAATTCCTGCGCAACCCGCAGAAATTCTCGCGCCTTGGCGGCAAGATCCCGAAAGGTGCGCTGCTGGTTGGCCCTCCGGGCACCGGCAAGACGCTGCTGGCCCGTGCGATTGCAGGCGAGGCCGGCGTTCCGTTCTTCACCATTTCCGGTTCGGACTTCGTGGAAATGTTCGTGGGTGTGGGCGCGTCCCGCGTGCGCGACATGTTCGAACAGGCCAAGAAGAACGCGCCCTGCATCGTGTTCATCGACGAGATCGACGCCGTTGGCCGCCATCGTGGTGCCGGATATGGCGGGGGCAACGACGAGCGCGAACAGACCCTGAACCAGCTGCTGGTCGAGATGGACGGGTTCGAGGCCAACGAGGGCGTCATCATCCTGGCTGCAACCAACCGCAAGGACGTGCTGGACCCGGCGCTTCTGCGCCCTGGCCGCTTTGACCGTCAGGTGACCGTCGGCAACCCGGACATCAAAGGTCGCGAGAAGATTTTGGGTGTTCACGCCCGCAAGACGCCTTTGGGTCCGGATGTGGATCTGCGCATCATCGCGCGCGGCACACCCGGCTTCTCGGGGGCTGACCTTGCCAACCTTGTTAACGAAGCCGCGCTGATGGCCGCACGTGTCGGTCGGCGCTTTGTCACCATGGAAGACTTCGAGAACGCCAAGGACAAGGTGATGATGGGGGCCGAGCGCCGCTCGATGGTGCTGACCCAGGACCAGAAGGAAAAGACCGCCTATCACGAGGCCGGCCATGCCGTGGTCGGCATGACCCTGCCGTTGTGCGATCCGGTCTACAAGGCCACGATCATCCCGCGCGGCGGCGCGCTGGGCATGGTGGTAAGCCTGCCTGAAATGGACCAGCTGAACTATCACAGGGACGAATGTGAGCAGAAGCTGGCCATGACCATGGCGGGCAAGGCGGCCGAGGTCATCAAATACGGTGAAGACCACGTCTCGAACGGCCCGGCCGGCGACATCATGCAGGCCAGCCAATTGGCGCGGGCCATGGTGATGCGTTGGGGCATGTCCGACAAGGTCGGCAACATCGACTATGCCGAGGCGCATGAAGGCTATCAGGGCAACACGGCCGGGTTCTCGGTTTCGGCCCATACCAAGGAACTGATCGAGGAAGAGGTCAAACGGCTGATCCAGCAGGGATATGACCGCGCCCATCAGATCCTGACCGAACACAAGGAAGAATGGGAGCGTCTGGCTCAGGGTCTGCTTGAATACGAAACTCTGACGGGTGACGAAATCAAGCGCGTCATGAATGGCGAACCGCCGAATGAGAGTGACGACGAAAGCGACAAGTCCGATCACGGCAATGCCGCGAGCGTGACGGCGATTCCCAAGACCAAGGTCAAGAAGACCCCGCCCGAGGGCGGGATGGAGCCTGAACCTTCGGCATGACGCAAGAGACCCGGCCCCAGAGCCGGGTCTTTTCTTTTCGGCCTTTTCATCAGGGCAGCGAGCGTTAGGCTGCAGCGAACTTTGATCCGCTGTCGAAAGGAAATGGCATGCCTGTCCTGCGTGAAACCGAATTCAAGGCCCGGGTCGTCTGGTTGGGCCACGTTCCCGCCGGGCAATCCCTGCGGGCTCAGCCAGTGCCGCAGCTTGACCTTGGGTTCTCGGGCGACAAGGGCGCGCGTCATGAAGGGCTCAATCGACCATCCTGCGTGCGGGTCAAGAACCTGTACCCGGAAGGCACCGAAATCCGCAACGTGCGACAGTTGACGATCCTGGCTGCCGAGGAAATGGCGGCCATTGCTTCTGACATGGGCGTGGACCGGCTGGATCCGGCCCTTTTGGGTGCAAGTATCGTTGTCGAGGGCATTCCGGATTTCACGCATGTTCCGCCCTCGTCTCGGCTGCAGGCGGATACGGGATTGACCCTGACCGTCGATATGGAGAACCGCCCTTGTGTCCTGCCCGGACGTGAAATCGAAGCAGAGTCACCGGGGCACGGCGCCCGCTTCAAACCGGCCGCACAGGGCCGGCGCGGGGTGACTGCTTGGATCGAACGACCGGGGCTTCTGAGGCTCGGAGACAGTCTGACCCTTTACGTCCCCGATCAGCGCGCATGGAACCCAAAACAGACGGCGGTTTCCGATTAGATACGTCCGAACAAGTCCTACGCCGTTTCGCGGCCTGAAAATGTCGGAATCCACATCCATTCAAACCGTACACAACGGTATGGATTTGACAGCACCGACGCGCGGCGTCGGTTTTGCACGGAATTCAATCAGGGATCTTGCCCAATGAGCTACAAATCCGACATTGAGATCGCGCGCGAGGCGAACAAGAAGCCAATCCAGGAGATTGGTGCAAAAATCGGCATCTCGAGCGACGACCTGCTGCCATACGGCCATGACAAGGCCAAGGTAAGCCAGAATTTCATCAACTCGGTCCAGGACCGCGAAGATGGCAAGCTGATCCTTGTGACTGCAATCAACCCGACGCCTGCGGGCGAGGGCAAGACCACCACAACCGTCGGTTTGGGTGATGGCCTGAACCGGATCGGCAAGAATGCGATGATCTGTATCCGCGAGGCCTCGCTTGGTCCGAACTTCGGCATGAAGGGGGGGGCCGCGGGCGGTGGCTATGCGCAGGTCGTTCCGATGGAAGAGATGAACCTGCACTTCACCGGTGACTTCCACGCCATCACCTCGGCCCACTCGCTGCTGTCGGCGATGATCGACAACCACATCTATTGGGGCAACGAGCTGGAAATCGATACCCGCCGCGTCGTTTGGCGCCGGGTCGTCGACATGAACGACCGCGCCCTGCGCCAGATCACGGCCTCTTTGGGGGGCGTGTCGAACGGTTTCCCGCGTGAAGCAGGTTTCGACATCACCGTTGCGTCCGAGGTCATGGCGATCCTGTGCCTGGCCAACGACCTGAAGGATCTTGAAAAGCGCCTGGGCGACATCATCGTGGCCTACCGCCGTGACAAGACCCCGGTTTATTGCCGCGACATCAAGGCCGAAGGCGCGATGACCGTTCTTCTGAAAGACGCGATGCAGCCCAACCTGGTGCAGACGCTGGAAAACAACCCGGCCTTCGTGCATGGCGGCCCGTTTGCCAACATCGCGCATGGCTGCAACTCGGTCATCGCGACCAAGACCGCGCTGAAGGTAGCCGACTATGTCGTGACCGAGGCCGGTTTCGGGGCCGATCTGGGCGCGGAGAAGTTCATGAACATCAAGTGCCGCAAGGCAGGCATTGCGCCGTCGGCCGTGGTGCTGGTTGCAACGGTTCGCGCGATGAAGATGAATGGCGGCGTGGCCAAGGCCGATCTGGGCGCGGAAAACGTCGACGCGGTAAAGTCGGGCTGTGCCAACCTGGGCCGCCATATCGAGAACGTGAAATCCTTCGGCGTGCCGGTCGTCGTGGCGATCAACCACTTTGTCACCGATACCGATGCCGAGGTTCAGGCGGTCAAGGACTACTGCGCCGAACATGGGGTTGAGGCGGTTCTGTCGCGGCATTGGGAACTGGGCTCGGAAGGATCTTCAGATCTGGCAAAAAAAGTCGTTGAACTGGCAGATGCCGGTACCGCGAATTTTGCGCCGATCTACCCTGACGAAATGTCCCTGTTCGAGAAGATCGAGACCATCGCCAAGCGCATCTACCGCGCCGACGAGGTTCTGGCCGATGCCAAGATCCGCAACCAGCTGAAGGAATGGGAAGCTGCCGGATACGGCAACCTGCCGGTCTGCATGGCCAAGACACAGTATTCCTTCTCGACCGATCCGTCGCTGCGCGGCGCGCCTACCGGCCATTCGGTTCCGGTGCGCGAGGTGCGCCTGTCGGCGGGTGCCGGCTTTATCGTGGTGGTCTGCGGTGAGATCATGACCATGCCCGGTCTGCCCCGCAAACCGGCGGCTGAGACAATCCGCCTCAACGACGAAGGGCAGATCGAGGGCTTGTTCTAAGCCGCTGAATAAGACATCTCGTGGTCCGGGGAATCCCCGGGCCATGAGGAGATTGCGATGCCCACTCTGACACTGCCGCAGGACTGTCATTCCATGCAGGAATTGCGGGTTCAGATCGACAAGCTGGACCGCCAACTGATCGAACTGTTGGCGACGCGCGCAACCTACATCGATCGCGCGTCCGAATTGAAACCGGGCGAGGGCCTGCCGGCCCGTATACCCGAGCGTGTCGAGGATGTGGTGCAAAAGGTGCGTTCGAACTCGGTTGAGGTGGGCATGGACCCCGATCTGACCGAAAGGCTTTGGCGCATCTTGATTGATTGGTCGATTGCGCGCGAGGAGAACGTGCTCGGCCCCGACTGAATGACCGGGCGCCCTTCGCGCCCGATCCGCTTTTTGAAAGAAGGGATCAAAGGATGGTAGCTCAAGTCATCGACGGCAAGGCCTTTGCGGCCAAGGTCCGCGCGCAAGTCGCCGACCAGGTTGCAAAACTCAAGGAAGAAAACGGCATCACCCCCGGTCTGGCAGTGGTCCTGGTCGGCGAAGATCCGGCCAGCCAGGTCTATGTCCGCTCCAAGGGCAAGATGACTGTCGAAGTGGGCATGAACTCATACGAGCACAGGCTGGATGCCGACACGTCCGAGGCAGATCTGCTGGCCTTGATCGAGAAGCTGAACAACGATCCCGCGGTGCATGGCATTCTGGTCCAGCTTCCGCTGCCCAAACATCTGAATGAGGACCTCGTGATCAACTCGATCGACCCGGCCAAGGATGTCGACGGGTTCCACATTTCGAACGTTGGTCTGTTGGGCACCGGTCAGAAGTCTATGGTTCCCTGCACGCCGTTGGGCTGCCTGATGATGCTGCGCGATCATCATGGCTCGTTGTCCGGCATGGATGCGGTGGTGATCGGCCGGTCGAACATCGTGGGCAAGCCGATGGCCCAATTGCTGCTGGGCGACAGCTGCACCGTGACCATCGCGCACAGCCGTACCAAAGACTTGCCCGATGTCGTGCGTCGCGCCGATATCGTCGTGGCCGCGGTGGGCCGCACCGAGATGGTACCTGGCGACTGGATCAAGGAGGGTGCCACCGTCATCGACGTTGGCATCAACCGGATCGAGCGTGATGGAAAAACCAAGCTGGTCGGCGACGTGGACTATGCAAGCGCGGCCGAGCGCGCAGGCGCTATTACACCGGTTCCCGGTGGTGTTGGCCCGATGACCATCGCCTGCCTGTTGGCCAACACTCTGACGGCCTGTTGCCGGTCGAACGGCCTGCCCGAGCCCGAAGGCCTGACGGCCTGACCACTGGCGGCCCTGGGGCGGAGCGTCCGCCCCGGGGCCAACGTGGGGATGAAACGACCCCCACTAGCACGCCGCAAACGTGTTTGATTGTCTGACATTTCGTGATAAGCTTGAGTTTCCAGCCGGTTACGAAGTGAATAAGTGGGCGTCTGAGGGACAAGGGCTGGGTCCCGAAAGGCTGCTCATTGATTTTGATATGTTGTCAAAACTGAGCCCATTCATTGCAGAATGCACGCCTCAGAGGGTGGTCGCCGGTATTCTGTTCGTCCCGTTGCTCGCCTATACTTTTCCACCGTTCCGAGAAATGGATCTACCCTTCTCCGTACGTCTGGCGTTCTGGGCAGGAGTGATGATTCTGGCGGTTGTGGCAACGTGGGGGTCTCGGCAGTTGGTGAAGGATCGTCTGGACCATGTCGGACTGACGGTCCGGGACGTGGCGTTTGCCTTGGTGATCCTTGTATTGTTCACGCCTGCGTTGTGGATCCTGACGTGGATCCTGTGCGCTGCCAGCGGCCACGATGCCCCCGGTTTGCTGGCGGTTGGCACCTACGGTGCGCTGTTTAGCACAGGTCTGGTTCTGGTCAGCAAAGGCGAAGCCCCGCCTGAAAATGACGAAGTCATCGAAGCACCCCAACCCCGTTTGGTGAGCCGCCTGCCGGACGGGTTTCGTGGTGATATCCTGCGGCTTGCGGTCCGGGATCACTACGTTGATGTGGTGACCACCAGCGGAACCTTTACGATCCGGTCGCGCTTTACTGACGCGATTGCTGAGATGGAGCCGATTTCGGGCCATTGTACCCACAGATCCCATTGGGTTACGGACGCGGCCATTCTGGAAATTCAGAAAAACAACGGCAAAACCTACCTGCGCCTTCGGAACGATGATCTGGTTCCCGTCAGCCGCAAATACAAACCCAAACTGGAAGAAGACGGTGTGATCTGAACCAGCTGTCGGCTAACGCGGCATCACCGTCAGCTGTGGCTGCGGGCCCGTCAGAATGGCACGGGCGTCCGGCTGCATCAACTGAGACAACGCGGTATCCGAGCTGCGCAGCCCGCCGGTATATGTCCCATAAGCCGGCATGATCACCCGACACCGGTCAAACAAAAATGCCGGGCGCGAGATCATGCGGCCCGGCGCATTGAGCCGGACCTTGGGGTGAAAATGCCCTGAAACTTCGCCTTGCGCGTCGGGTTCCGCAATATGGCGGAAGACCAGCACGTCTTGGCTCCACTCGGCCAGATGGGTGCCGCTCAGCGCGACGGGACCCGGATCATGGTTGCCCTCTATCCAGATCCACAGCCGCCCGGCCTGCAGCGCAGAAATCTCGAGCCGATCTGCATCGCTCAGCGTTTCCGAGGCTTCGAGATCATCGAAACTGTCCCCCAAGCATACCACCGTCTTGGCGCCGGTCGTGTCCAGATCGGCGGCCAGCCGGGACAGTGTCTCTCGGTTGTCATAAGGGGGAAGGGCCGGTCCGCCCCGCCGAACGATCCGAGATGACTTGCCCAAGTGCAGGTCCGAAACACAAAGAAGATCGTGCGCCGGCCACCAAAGCGCGCCCGATCCCATGGCGTGCAGCCGGGCACCCGCAAACGAAAATTCAAGGCTGTTCATGGTCCGTTCTTTGCCTGTCGGGCCGTGATTTGCAAGTCGTTTCTTCAGGCGGGTTCCAGGCCAGCGTCGCGCAACAGACGGGCGCTTTCTTCCGCCAGCAGCCGCTCTTCGGCCGCGCCCTTGACCGGAACCTTTCCCACCTCGAGCAGCAAGGGCGCCGCCAGTGGTGACACCCGGTCCAGCCGGATCAGGTCGATCCGGTCGCCGATGCGCGCGATCATGGCCTCGATCCGTCCGAAATCGACCAGCCCGCGCATGGCTTCTTCGCGGGTGATCTGCATCAGCAGGTGGTCAGGGTCGTATTTCTGCAGCGTGTCGTACAGGATGTCCGACGAAAAGGTCGCCTGCCGCCCGCTTTTGCGTTGGCCACCTGTGTTGCGCTCGATCAGCCCGGCGATGGTGGCCGAAGCGCGGAAGGTCCGTTTCATCACCGCGTTGCCCGCCAGCCAGTTGTCCAACCCGTCGCGCAAGGCCTCGATCTGGAACAGGGGGCTGGGATCGGTGACCGCGTCCAGTCCCCAGATCAGCGTGGCATAGTCGGTCGCGACAAAGCCCAGCGGGGCCAGCCCGGTTTCCTCCATCCGTTTGGTCAGCAGCAGACCCAGCGTCTGTTGTGCGTTGCGTCCGGCAAAGCCGTAGACGCACAGGTTTTCGCGGCCGTCATTGGGAAAGCTCTCGATCAACAGCCGGTCACGCCCGGGCAGCCGCGACATCCGGCGCTGCAGTTCCAGCCATTCACCCGTATGTTCGGGCAGTTGCGGCCAGTCGGGCTGTGCGAACATCCTCAGGATGCGGTCGCTCAGCTGGGTCGAGGTGGCGAATTTGGTGCCCGAGAAGGTGGCGACCTTGGGCTTTTTGTCCGCACGGCGCGTGACCTCGACAACCGTTTCGCGCAACCCTTCATAGCGAACGATCTGACCGCCGATCAGGAAGGTGTCGCCGGGGGTCAGCGATGCGGCAAAGGCCTCCTCGACCTCGCCCAAGGGTTTGCCGCCCCGGTTGCGTTTCAGCCGGACCTTCAGGGTATCGCTGTCCTGGATCGTGCCCAGGTTCATGCGGATGCGTTGCGCCGCGCGCGGGTCACGCAGTTGCCACAGCCCGTCGGGGCGCTGTTGCAGGCGCTGCCAGCGGTCATAGGCCTGCAGCGCATAGCCACCAGTTGCGCAGAACTCCAGACAGGCATCGAAGGCTGCGCGAGACAGATCGGCATAAGGACCGGCCGAGGTGACCTCGGCATAAAGGGTATCGGCATCGAACGGCCCGGCGCAGGCCGCGATCAGGATGTGTTGGCACAAGACGTCACGCGGGCCGGGGCCGCGCGGCTCGCCGTCCAGATCGTGCGCGCGTGCAGCCTCCAGCGCGGCAACGCATTCAACCACCTCGAACCGGTTGGCAGGCAGCAGCAGAGCCTTGGACGGCGCGTTGTAGCGGTGGTTGGCCCGCCCGATCCGCTGGACCAGGCGCTTGACGTTCTTGGGGGCGCCGATCTGGATCACAAGATCCACGTCGCCCCAATCGATCCCCAGATCTAGGCTGCCGGTGCAGACGATGGCGCGCAGGTCTCCACGAACCATCGCCGCCTCGACCCGTTCGCGCTGCTGTCGGTCGAGGCTGCCGTGGTGGATGCCGATGGGCAGGCCTTCGTCATTGGCCAGCCAAAGGTTGTGAAAGAAGATCTCGGCCTGGGCGCGGGTGTTGTGGAAGATCAGCGTCGTCTTGTGCTGCCGGACCTGCTCCAGCACCGCCGGGATGGCATAGGCCGCGCCGCCCCCGGCCCAGGGCGGCATTTCGGCCGTTTGCAACATGGCGATATCGGGATCGGGGCCGGGGTCGGCCAGAACAATGTCGCAAGGGTCGGGGTGGCGGGTCAGAAAGCGCGCGATGGCGTCCGGGTCCTCGACTGTGGCCGACAGGCCCACGCGCCGCAGATCGGGGCACAGGGTCTGAAGGCGGGCTAGCGCCAGCATCAACTGGTCGCCTCGCTTGCTGTCGGCCAACGCGTGTATCTCGTCCACGATCACGCGCTGGACGCCCTGAAACATGCGCGGCGCATCCTCGTAGGACGTCAGCAGCGCCAGGCTTTCCGGGGTCGTCAGCAGGATATGCGGCGGGTCTACGCGCTGGCGCTTTTTCTGGGTGGGTGTGGTGTCGCCGGTGCGATCTTCGATCCGGATCGGCAAGCCCATCTCGTCGGCCGGGCCGCGCAGGTTGCGCTTGATGTCGACGGCCAGCGCCTTGAGCGGAGAGACATAGATCGTGTGCAGCCCCTCATGCCCATCGGCCAGTTCGATCAGCGAGGGCAGGAACCCGGCCATCGTCTTGCCGCCGCCCGTGGGTGCGATCAACAGCGTCGCCGGGGCTTGCGCCCGGTCGATCATGGCCTGTTGATGCGGGTGGATGGACCAACCCCTGGCGGTAAACCAGGTGTCAATCCGGGCGGGAATCTGCGTCATATGCGCAGACTAGCTCGCCCGGTGACAAAGCGGAATGCGGTTTGAGCCCGTCTTACTTAACGATTTCCTCGTCCTTGACGAACATGTTCGCCCAGGCGCGGTCGATCAATTCCGGGCTCATTTGATAGGGGATGCCCTCGAATTCGCAGATCGAGATCATCTGATCGATCAGGAAGATCGGCTGATAGTTCGCATAGACATTGTTGATGGTCGGGTATTTGACCTTCAGCAGATGTACCAGCGCGGCCTCGTCCAACGGAATGCCGCGCTTGCGGGCCACCATGGCGAAGATCTTCAGGAAGTTTTCCTGGTTCGGGCCGTCGATCTTGATCTTGAAGAAGATCCGGCGAAGCGCGGCCTGGTCGAAGATCTCGTTCGGGTGGAAGTTGGTCGAGAAGATGACCAGTGTGTCGAAGGGAACTTCGAACTTTTCACCCGACTGAAGACCCAGAATGTCCTTGCCCTCTTCCAGCGGAACAATCCACCGGTTGATCAGGGCCTGCGGCGGCTCGGCCTGGCGGCCAAGGTCGTCCACGATGAAGATGCCGCCGGTCGATTTCAGCTGAAGCGGCGCCTGATAAGTGCGCGCCGTGGGGTTGTAGACAAGGTCCAGCATGCTCAGCGACAGTTCACCACCCGTGACCACAGTGGGGCGTTCACACTGCACGTACCGCGTGTCGAACCGCTTGCGGCGGCGCAGGCTGTTCGGGTCGTCAGCCTCTTGCTCGATCGCTGTGTGCACGATCGGGTCGTACACGGTGATCACCTGACCGGCATATTCGATGGCATACGGAACAAAGACGTTGTCACCCAACGCATCCCGAATTCCGTTTGAAATCGAAGACTTACCGTTGCCCGGCGGGCCGTACATCAGGATCGAGCGACCGGCGCTGACCGCAGGACCCAGGTGGTCAAGCAGGCTGTCCGGCAGGACAAGATGCCCCATGGCGCCGGTCAGCTGATCGCGTGTGACTTGGATGTTCCGGATCGACTGTCGTTTGACCTGCTCGCGGTAGACTTCCAGCGGAACGGGCATGGCGCCGAAGTATTCGGACTGGCTCAGCGCGTCCAACGCCCGTGCCTTGCCGGCGTCGGTCAGCTGATAGCCCATTTCGTTGCCGCTGTTGGCGTTCAATGTCCCAGTCGCCTCA
Organism: Ruegeria sp. BC6; assembly: GCF_056539185.1. NCBI lineage: Bacteria > Pseudomonadati > Pseudomonadota > Alphaproteobacteria > Rhodobacterales > Roseobacteraceae > Ruegeria > Ruegeria sp. BC6. Next base: position 1,342,819 of record NZ_JBQFUM010000001.1, on the reverse strand, counting down.
AGCAGCTTCTGTTCGCGGGCGATGTCGACCAATTCCTGCGTCACCGAACTCGGCAGGCAGATCGAGGCGGCGATCTCGCTCACCGTGTCCACATTCTTGCGGAAAACGGTCTTCAGAAGGATGTCCCGCATCATAACCAGCGGAAGCTGCATTTCCCCCAGACCCTTCGGGGCAGGAGGAGCCATAACGGATGAGGTCTGCATGTTCATGAGCGCGGCTCGTCTATCCAGTTGTCAATCCTTGTGTCCCGAAAGGGACCACTTGCGGAAAATCTGGCGCAGCTTTGTGGCAGGACCAAGGCGCGGGCAAGGCGCAGACATGATGGTTTACGAGCCGTTAATTGCGCCCAAAATCAAATAGATGCCAAGACTCGCACCCAAGGCCAGCCCCATGGGGAATTTCTTGCCCTGATCCCAGCTTTCCCAGTTCGGAGCGATCTGGCGCAGGCGGGAGTATTTGGCCAGCCGATGGGTGGCAAACGCGGCCAGCGTCGTGACCATCAGAATCACCATCACCAGCAAGAAATCACCAACCCACACGAACGGAGCCGCAGCTGCGCAGAACTTGGCGTCGCCCGCACCCATGGCGCCTGCGGCATTGAGAAGAATGCCAAAAAACAGCACGACCACCAGATGGAACAGTTGCCAGGCATAGACCGGCAGAGAAAACTGCAAAGGCCCGATGCTGGCCCCAACCCATTCGCCCGACCAAGGTGGCAGCACAATCAGCCCGACCACCACAAAAACCAGCGCCAGAGCTGTGACCGCATGGTTCTTGATCTTCATTTCCCGCATGTCGGTGAACGCGACATAGAAACAGATGGGCAGCACAAATGGTAGAAACCACTGGGCTGCCACTGCAGGAATTTCCATGCCTTATGCTTCCTCGAGCGCGCGGAGCGACCGAACCGCTTCGTCGAAATGCTGCGGATGGGTGGCGATGGCTTCCCGGAACAGGTTCTTGGCAGTGTTGATGTCACCGCGCTTCACGGCCGAGATGCCCATCGTGTTCAAGAGTTCCGCGCGTTCGGTCTGGGACATCGGGATCACCGGCATGGAATAATTACCCTGCGCCGAGCGGGCAAGAACCAGGTTGTTCTTCGCCGTGAACAATGAACTGTCCTGTCGGATGGCTTCGGTGAACAGGCGCTCGGCCTCGGAATATTGGCCGCGGGTCAACTTGGAATACCCCCAGTTGTTCATCACGCCAGCCGGCCGTGTGGTCAGCCCGATCGCGGTTTCATAGAACTGGTCCGCACGCTTCCAATCCTTGCTGGCGTCTGCCACCAAGGCTTCAAGCCGATAGCGTTTGAACGTCTCGTAGGTCGGGGGAATCTTGTCCAACGCTGCCTTTGCCGCCTTCCAATCACCACTGCGGACCAACGAGTCCGCATAATCGACGCGATCCGCGTTCGTTGCACCGGACATCGCGGTCACGCGCTTCCAGGCGGCCGATGCTTCGGTGCTGCGCTTGGCGCGGGTCAGCGAAATGGCAAGGCCGCGCTGCAAATCGATCCGATCTGGATTCTTGCCGGCTGCTCCACGGAAATAGGTCACTGCCTCGTTCGGGTCAGCCGCATTGAGCATCACGTCGTTGAGGTTCGTCTCGTCGATGACGTTCACTTCCTGGAACGTGCGTTCGACCTTTTCCTCTTCGGTTTCTTTTGCGCATGCAGACAGGATCAGCCCGCACACGACGACTGTCGGAATCAGGAATTGTTGGCGCATTTTTGCGTCCCTTACTGCTCTTGCCTCTGTTACTGGGTCTTCCGCAGCAGGAAAGCTCCGTTCCCTTGCTGCTCCAGCGTATATTCTTGTTCTTGTGGTGTATTATTAACAGGATTTTCCATTTTTGCGAGCGCTAAGCGAAGATTGTCACGGATTGCGTCACTTTCGCCATTGTCCAGTGCATAGGCCCTTTGGAAGACCTGCGCGGCCTCGGCATACTCACCTTTTTCCATCAGCAGAACGCCGAGATTGTTCCACGCAACCGACCAATCCGGGTCTTCTTCGACTGCTTGTCGCAAGAGGGGTTCGGCTTGTCCCAGCCGCCTGAGGCCGAGATTGGCGGTTCCGATCGAGGTCAGGATTTCCGGGGTCATCCCCTCTGTCAGGGCCGCGCGGGTGAACGATTCCATGGCCAGTTCGTATTCTCCGGCGGCCATCAAACGATTACCGACAGCAATTTCGTCAATCGGCCCACCTTTGGGGTCGACGCCGGGGGCAAAAGGCCCGTTCGAAAGACTTGGGTCCGTACACGAAGCCACCACGGCAAGAACCGCGGTGGCTATCATCAGGCGGTGGAGCCCGAAGCGGGCGCACCGGTTGCGTGAGGGCATGGGCTTATTGGCCTCTGTTACCGAACTCCATGATGCCTTTTGCCGAGGGACCGACCAGAATGATCAGCAGCGGCGGCACCGTCAGCATCATTGTGGCAAGGGTCATTTTCGTTGGCAACTTGTTCGCGGCTTCTTCGGCGCGCATGACGCGTTTGTCGCGCATCTCGCCGGCATAAACCCGCAGGGCGTCGGCAATCGACGTACCGAATGTGGCAGATTGGATCATCACCGTCACGAAAGAGCTCACATCCTGGACGCCACACCGCGTCCCGAAATCGCGCAGAACTTGATCCTTCTCTTTGCCGGCCTTCATCTCATAGGCGACGATCTCGAATTCCTGGGCAATATCGGGGTAGGAGGCCTTCATCTCGCCGGCCACACGCACGATCGCCTGGTCCAGAGACTGACCGGCTTCCACGCAGACCAGCATCAGGTCAAGCGTGTCGGGAAAGCCCGCGGTAATGTTCTCCTTGCGCTCTTCGATCCGGCGCGTGATCCAGTATTTGGGGATGTAGTATCCAATGGCACCCGGCACCAGAACGCGGATCATCATTTGCTGACCGGTGAATTCCTGTCCGTTTGAAAACACCGTCACCAGGAGAACACCCAAAACGATCCCGGTGATCCCCAACGCAAATTGAGCAAAGTGGAAGAACCGAACGGAGTCTTTCGAGCGGTAACCGGCCTGGCGCAGCTTGAGCTCCATGGCCGAGTATTCTTCTTCATCTTTCGGCTCGAGGAAGGTCGCGAACTTTTCAAGCTGTTCGTTCCGGCCCGAGTTGCGCAACTGATCCTTCTTGCCGCGCTTTTCCTTTTTGGGTGCAGCATTTGCACGCTGCAGCTTTTTCAAGGGATCTTCCGGCTGGTTCAAAAGGATCGGAACGGTCACCAGAACCATGAACAATCCCAGCACGCCGACGACGATCAGCGGGCCGAACTCGCCCAATTGATCCGTCAGCATGTCGTTGATTTGGGTCAGAAATTCCATGGTCGTGCCCTCAGACCTTGATGTTGGTGAGAATGCGCATGACGATCAGGTTCAGCGTCAGCATGATCCCCACGACAAAACAGGCGGGAATGAACCATTTGTGGTCCAGAACCGAGTCATAATACCCGGGGTCCTTGACCAGAATGAAAACCAGACAAAACAGCGGGAACCCCGACAGGAACTTGCCCGACCACTGCGCCTCAGCCGTGATCGCCTTGACCCTGCGGAACAGTCGGAACCGTGCGCGGATCACCTTGGCAAGCCCGTCAAGGATCTCAGCCAGGTTGCCGCCCGACTGCTGCTGGATGCCAACGGCGACCGCGAGAAAGCGCAAATCCTGCATGTCCAAGCGTTCGGCCATGTCTTTCAACGCCTCGCCCACGTCACGGCCATAAGCGCATTCGTCGGCAATCACGCCGAATTCGGTCGCAAGCGGATCCTGCACCTCGTTCGCGACGATCTGGATCGTCGAAACGAAAGGGTTGCCGACCCGAAGTGAGCGCACCATCAGTTCCACGGCATCGGGCAACTGCTCTTCAAGCATGCCCATCCGCTTCTTGGCCTTGTGATTGACCCAGGCATAGACAGCGCCGACACCGATTGCGATCGACAGAGCTGCCCGCAGGATGGTGTCGGTTCTGGTGCCGATGCTCAGGCCCATGAACGCGACCACGGACACCAGCGCCATGATCATGACCAGCTGCCGCGGACTGAAGGCAATCGCCGCCTTCTGGGCCTTGTCGGCCAACAGCGAGTAGAGCGGAATGCTCTGCGACTTCATGTGCTGCTGCATTTCCTTGCGCAGCTGCTCCAGAACCTGTTCGCGTCCGACGCCTTTGTCGATCATGTCCAGACGACGATTGACGCGGCTGTTCAGGCTGATGGATTTGCCGAAAGCCACCAGATAGATACCTTCGACCAGCGCCAGAACCCCGACGAAGATCGCGACATAGATGAGCGCCTCGGTTGGCAGTTGCATGCCCTGATCTCCTACATTGCCGTCGGTTCGTAGATCGATGCGGGCAGGTCATACCCCCACAGACGGAACCGTTCGGAATAGTGGCTGCGAACGCCGGTGGCCGTGAAATGACCAATGATCTTGTTGTCGGGCGTCAGGCCAACTCGTTGGAATTTAAAGATTTCCTGCATCGAGATTACGTCACCTTCCATCCCGGTGATCTCGGTGATCGAGGTCATGCGGCGCGAACCATCCTGCAGACGGCTGGCCTGGACGATCAGGTTCACAGCGCTTGCGATCTGGCTGCGTACGGCCTTGATCGGCATTTCGATCCCGGCCATCGCGATCATGTTTTCAAGTCGCGAGATACCGTCGCGGGCCGAGTTGGCGTGGATCGTGGTCATCGAGCCGTCGTGGCCAGTGTTCATGGCCTGCAGCATGTCGATCACCTCGGCGCCGCGCGTTTCGCCCACGATGATGCGGTCAGGGCGCATCCGCAGGGCGTTCTTCAGACAGTCGCGCGGGCTGACTTCGCCTTTGCCTTCCACGTTGGGCGGGCGGCTTTCCATCCGGCCCACATGGGTCTGCTGCAGCTGCAGTTCCGCCGTATCCTCGATGGTCAGAATGCGTTCTGCGTCATCGATGAAGCTGGACAGCGCGTTGAGCGTGGTCGTCTTACCGGAACCCGTACCACCAGACACGATGATGTTCAGACGAGTGGAGACGGCGGCCTGAAGATACGCGGCCATTTCTTCGGTAAACGCGCCGAAATTGACCAGATCGTCGATGCCAAGCTTGTCTTTCTTGAATTTCCGGATGGAAACCAGGGACCCGTCCACCGCGATCGGTGGAACCATAGCGTTGAAACGAGACCCGTCGCGCAGACGGGCGTCAACATAGGGGTTGGATTCATCGACCCGGCGACCAACGGCAGACACGATCTTGTCGATGATCCGCATCAGGTGCTTTTCGTCTTTGAACGATACGTCGCTCAGTTCGAGCTTGCCGAAGCGTTCAACAAAGATCTGATGCGGGCCGTTGACCAGAATATCGCTGACCGAGTCGTCTTGAAGCAGTGTTTCAAGCGGACCCAGACCGGTGACTTCGTCGTACAATTCCTTGTTCAACTGGGTCCGGTCTTCGCGATTGAGAACGATGTTCTTGGCTTCCAGAACCTCGCTCGCGATCGCGCTGATTTCGGTGCGCAATTCGGCTTCGGCTGCATTTTCCAGTGCAGCCAGGTTCAGGTTTTCCAGAAGCTCCCGATGCAGCTCGATCTTGATTTCGCTCAGCCGTTCCTTGCGCTTGCGTTCGCGGTCGTTGCCCTTGGCCTCCGCCGCGGTTTTGGCCACCGGTTTGCGGGCAATCGCGGTGGACGGCGACGGTGCCGCTGCCGGAGCAGCTGGGGCTTCGGCGGCCTTGGGGGCTTGTGAAGGGGTCGCAACCGGCTGCGCACCTGATGGTTTCTTGTAACGTGAGAACACGGCGGTTTCTCCCCCTGATAGCCTTTGTTATGCCGCTTCGGCGCTGTTGCTGCCGAGGCTGTGCAAGGATTGAGCAAGCTTTGCGATTTCGCGGCGAAGAGGGTTCTTGCCGGCCGAGCTGGCCAAAGGCAGACCATGGTCGCCGCTTTGCATGACCGGCTTGCCGCCATCCGGCAGCTGCAGGTCGATCGAGATTCCCAGGCTTTCACCCATGCGCTTGACGCGGCTTTTTCCGCTCAGGTCCGTGAACTTGGGTGCGCGGTTCAACGCAAAGCGAAGCTTGTTGAACGGCAATTCCTCGGCCTGAAGGGCGCGTTTCAGACGCAACGCGTTCTGAGCGGACCGCATATCCAGTTCGATCAGAGCAAAATAGACATGTGCGGCCTGCAAAACGGTCTCGGACCAGTGCACCAGTGTTTTCGGCATGTCGACCACGACATAGTCGTAGTGCTTGCGGGCCATGTCGATCACCCGCTGGATGTCTTCGTGCGTGAGAATATCCAGAGGCACCATGTCGGTCGGGGCCGTCAGAACATCCAGCTTTTCGTCGAATGTCTGCAGAGCCTGCCCAAACACTTCGTCATCCATGGCCACGGTGTCCGACAGCATTTCGAACACGGTTTCACGGCGGGGCAGGTCCAGGTAGGTCGAGATGGTTCCGTATTGCAGATCCAGATCGATCAGGCAGACCTTGGGTGCATCCTTTTGCGATACGGTTGCCAATTCCCAAGCCAGATTCACGGCCAGAGTCGTTGCTCCGACGCCGCCGGCCAAGCCCTGAACAACAAACAAAGCGCCTTCTTTCGAAGCTCCTGAGGCCAGCGGGACGGAAACCTGTTGCGGAGTCACGACAGGTTCGGGCGCATTCATGCGGTCGATCGCTTCCTGCAGTTCGTTCTCAGGAAGAGGGTAGGGGACGAATTCATCGGCACCCTTGCGCAGCAACTGATGAAGAGCGGCGGGGGTCACGTCCTCGGCAATCAGGACAACTTTGATCTTCTTTTCCTTGGCCTGGGTGATGATCTCACCCATCAAGGTCAGATTGTCCTCGTCCTCACCGTCGATCGCCAGGGCCACGAATTGAAGAGACTCGGCTTCGGGCTGGCTGAAAAAGGCAAGGGCCTCGGCAAAGCCAAGGTCACCCCAGCGCTCGCCCAAAGCGGCTTCCATGTCCTCGATCAACAGGTCGAAGTTCTGGACATCTCGGCTGATGGTACAGGCCAGAATGCCGGTGTCGTCGTTTTGCGGCGTTGCGCTCGTCATTAACACAATCCTCGTCGTGAGAGCGCAGCAAACGTCGATACAATACCAGTCCGTGTTTCAGCTTGCTGTCGCCCTAAGCGGTCAATTCTGGCCGCAGGTCACCCAATTGTTCACAATGTTGCGTGGAAGTGGGGCAAGAATTGGGCGCAAAAAAACCAATTGTAGGGAATTGGGCGACGATGCCGCCCAATTTCTGATTATTGTTCGCTGGTGTCGCCGATGGCCGTTTCGCGGCGCAGCTGGCTCTTGAATGTCGCGCTTTCGATGTACTCGCGATAAACGAAGTCAGCATACTTGCCGTCCAGGATGTTGGGATGGCGATCGACCAGACCCGACACCTCGGTAACGGTGCGGCGGTTGCGGCGATCCCGATTGGGCGTGGCCACCAGTGGCTGCGTTTTGCCATACGAAACAACGGCTTCCAGACGCGAGCGGGAAATACCCTGTTGCGCGAAGAAGTTGACGACCGCTTGCGCGCGGCGCAGACCCAGACTGTTGTTGTAGGACTGGGATCCGACGGCGTCGGTGTGGCCGTACACGCGGAAACGCGCTTCGGGGAACTGTTTGATCCAGTTCGCCTGATACAGCAGAATCTGGCGTGCTGCCGAGTCCAGCTGCGCGCTGTCGAACGCAAAGTTGATCTGGGTTGGAACCTCGGCAGCGAATCGCTGCGCCAGGATCTGGCCATAGGTCAACTCGCCGTTCATGACCTGGATATTGTTCAGCGTTGCGTTGCCGAATGCGCCCTGGTCCACTTCATAGCCGGCCTCACGGGTACAGCTGGCGACAGCGACTGTAAGACCCAGTGTGATGATCCACTTCTGCATTGGTCTGTCCTCCCTATCAATCCAGGACGTAGCCGTAGGAATTGCCAAAGTCCTGCTTGGCGACTTCCGATGCGGCTCCATTACCAACCCGTTCCGTCCGGGCAGTTCTGCCGTTCATGAACAGGTCGAATTCGCTGGGCGGCTTCACGCGGTCGGTCGGCAGCGCCAGGGCTTCGCCCCGGGTCGGGGAAACCAGATGCGCGGTGATGATGATCACCAGTTCGCTCTGCTCGCGCTGGTACTCCGCGCTGCGGAACAATGCACCCAGAACAGGTACGTCACCCAACCACGGGATTTGGTTGCTCAGGTCGGTAAAGTCGTCCTGAATCAGGCCGGCGATCGCAAAGCTCTCACCATCTCGCAGTTCGACCGTTGTGCTGGTCTGGCGCGTGATGAAGCTGGGGACCGTGTCACCGTTGATGGTGAAGTTCGAGCTGGTGTCGATGCTGGACACCGCTGCCGCCATCTCAAGGTTGATCAGGTCACCGTCGACGACGCGCGGAACGAAGTCGATTTCGACACCGAAAGCCTTGTATTCAATGGCAACCACACCGTCATCCTGAGGAACCGGAATCGGCACTTCACCACCGGCGAGGAAGGTTGCCTCCTGCCCGGACAGTGCCGACAAGTTGGGCTCGGCCAAGCTACGGGCCAGGCCCTTGGCTTCCAGCGCTTCCAGCAGCAGCCGGACCTGGGTAGAGCCTGCGCCAAAGCCGAACAGAATCGCGCCAGTATTCGACTGAACCGCCGGGATGTTGTTGGCCAACGCGTTGCTCAGGGACAACTGGTTGTTCAGCGTGTTGATACCACCGGTCGCGTCACCGCCGGAAAAACCAAGCGAGGCGGACAGGTTCTTGGCGACCGACCGGTTCATCTCGGCAAAGCGGACTTTCAGCATGACCTGCTGTACGCCGCCGACATTCATAAGGTTCGACACACGCTCGGGCGCATAGCGCTCGGCCAGTTCCAGAGCACGTGCCAGTTTGGCTGCGCTGGAAACCGTGCCCGAGAGAACGATGCCGTCATTGGCGGTACGCACTTCGATTCGCTCATTTGGCAGAATCTGGCGCAGGCGCTCTTTGAATTCGGTCACATCGGGCGCAACGCGAACGCGGACGTTCGTGATCAGGTTTCCGGCGCCGTCAAACAATGTCAGCGTCGTCATGCCTGGTGCCTTGCCCAAGACGTAGATTGTGCGGTCCGAAAGCGATGAGATGTCCGCAATGCCTGCATTCGCGATGCTGAGCTCTGCAAACGGCTGTTCGCTTTCAACCACGATGGCGCGGTTCATGGGCACATCCAGCGTTTCCGCCGTGCCTTTTTTGACCACGCGAAGATTTTGGGCCCAGGCGGAATCGCCGACCGGGCTCAGAACTAGGGCCAACCCCAAAAGGGTCGAACCAATCAAGGAACGTATTGTCATGTGACCTGCCTCTCCGATCACCACTCTATTTTTTTGGGTCTTATGCCCTATGGTGACGAACTCTGCGCGAATTCCGGATTTATTGCAATAATCAAGGGTTTCTGGAATTTTCCTTATGTGGACAATGCGCAACAACCCAAACGAAACGAGCCGCGCATTATGCGCGGCTCGGGCATGGTAACGCTCTGAATGGGCGTCAGTTTGTGCAGGGGATCGGGGTCTCGACGATCTGGTCGCCGCGGCGAGTCCGGATGGTGCAGACCTTCTCTGCCTCTTTCTTCGGTGCGGGGGCTGCTTCTTCGATTCCCAACAGTTTGCGTTGGTCAACTTCGATCGCACTTGCGATGGTTTCATCCTGAACCCCGACCAAGGCCAGAGACAGGCGTCCGGTGTTTTGCGCCTGCGCCAGGGCCGCGATCTGTTCCGGCGTGGCGGCAACGGTGACGGTCCGGGCAATGGTCGTGCCGGTCACATCCGATCCTGCCGTCTGATCGACGGCGATCAACTCGATATTGGTCTGGATCAAGCGGGTGATTTCGCCGTTTGCCCCCTCGACCGCGCTGCGCAGCGATCCGGTCCAGTACACATCAACAACGTCGCCGGGGCGAAGAAAGCCCGAAACGCCCGAGGCAACATCAACACTGATGGCGAACGCGCGCATACCTTTTTCAAGACGCGAGGTCAGGCCGGCCAGCTCACCCGGCCGGGTGATCTTGACCTCCATGATGGCCTCGTCCTTTTCCATGGTGCGCAGAACAAAGCGTTCATTGTTGCCGGTTTCCGGGAACAGAGCCGTCATATCGGTGAACGACCCTTCCGGAACCGCATTCTCAGGCCATTCCACGACGCGCACATCTTCCTGGGTCAGGCGCTCGCCGTATTTCAGCGGACGTTCAGATACGATCACGCCGACGGTCGGAACGACGTCGACCTTGGCGTTGGCAAGGGCCTCTTCGGCCATCTGCCGTTCACGCGCCAGGGCGTTCTGATACTCGGCAATATAGTTGCGGGCCATATAGACCGCACCGCCAGCCAGGGCGACCCCGACGATCAGGACAAGACCAAATACAGCTCGCATGCGTATACCTCTTTATTGCTCTGGCCGGACCTGTATCGGTCCGGGCAGGACATTGAAACAGCATATTTCGTAAATCGGAATTGTGTCGAAATGTGGGACAAATGGATATTTTTCGTTGTTTTATTGGCACAGAGCGTTGCGAACGAGCATCTCGTGACGTGGCGTCTGCTGTATCCCAGCATGGGTTGCGCGGTGCGGAGAAGGCAGGGGGCAAACGTGAACAACCGCGCCCGGCTGGCGCGGTTGTCATGTGGCCGGTCGGCCAAGTTCCCGAAAATCAGTTGCCGCCGGATCCGTTCGATCCACCGGTGATGATCCCACCAACGGCCGTGTTGCTGTCGCCGGTGCTGATGCTGATTGCCGAGTCGGATAGGGCCGCCTCAACATCGTCGGCCAAGCCCTCGGTCCCGCCTTGGATCAAAGCGTAGGCAATCGCTGCCAGGCCGGTGACGGCTGCGGTCAGTACCACCCAGTCGACGGTGATCGCACCGCTATCATCTTTTTTGAAGTTCCTGATGAACTTGATCATTTCGCGTCCCTCCTGACAGAGTGATTCCGCCCAGTTCCGGTTTCTGATGGCGACCAGAATTCTCGCGGGCACCTAAATACTAGTTATCAAAGACTTAAACGCGGTCTCCGTGGCGGAAATTGGGCCAAACGTGGGCCATGCTTGGCCCGGCGCCCGAAATCCGATGCGCAGCGTCTGTCTTGCTTAAAAGGAAAAGGCCGCGCCCTCAGGCGCGGCCTTGTATCCCGATTGGGATGAAGTCAGCTTAGTTGCTGCCAGCGGTGGTGATACCACCAGCTGCCGAGTTCGAACCGGTGCTGATCGTTGCGCTGGTCAGGGCGCTGGAAACGTCGGTTGCCAGGCCGGTCGCGCCGCCTTCGATCTGCTGGTAAGCAACGGCTGCCAGGCCAACAACGGCTGCGGTCAGAACGACCCAGTCAACAGTTACGGCGCCGTCTTCGTCTTTGCGGAAGTTCTTGATGAACTTGATCATGTTACGTCCCTCCTAAAGGATCAAAAAGTCAATAAAACCTCGGGGTCTTTCAGAGCTTCATCTCTCAGTCGGCTCATGACCGTCTCGGTATGGCACTATGTTTGCCCCTCGTGCGTGGCAGGAATTGGGCCAAACAACGAATTTTTTGCCTCAGGCTTAACTTTTTGGTCACTAATCTGGTAACTTATTGAAATAGATAATAAAAAATTTTCCACACCAACCCGCTGCGCTGTTTCGGCGGTGCAAAATTGCGCCAAATGAGGCAAAACCGCCCCAATTCGCTTTGTTTTTCTGGCCTTGCGGGAAGATTCGCGTATCAAATCAACTCAAAAGAACAGATGAGGCAGGCAGAAATGATTTTCCGGGACGCACTGACATGCGCCGGCGTTTTGGCGTTGCTGGTTGCCGTGGCGGCTCCGGCACTTGCTGCGGATATCGAGCCACGCGGCGTTTATAAACGGATTAAGGCTCCCAAAGCGGGGGAACGCCCGCGAGTGACGGTACAGATCAGTCCGCAAGAACACGCATCAGCACCTTCAGCGCCCAGTACGGGCCCCGATTTGGTCGTGCCCGATATCATAGCCCGGACCAAAGTCCCTCCGGCGGCCTTTCCGGACATAATGAAGAAAAAGACCCCCGAGGGCGCGTACAAGGCGTTCTGGGACAAGGTATCGCCCGATATGACCCGAGCCGGCCCAGGCCGCCTTGACGAAGCCCTGCAGGCTTTGGCGGCCACCCAGATTTCATCTCCGCGGCTGCAGAACCTTCAGAAGATCGTCGAGCAGCGCGGGGTCGATATTCTCCGTACGACTGTAGGAACAAAAGTGTCGCCGGCGCTGGTCCTTGCGGTCATGTCCGTTGAATCAGGCGGTCGCCCCACTGCCGTCAGCTCGGCCGGAGCACAGGGTTTGATGCAACTGATGCCTGCCACGGCCAAGCGGTTCGGCGTGACCGACAGCATGTTGCCGGAACAGAATATCGCCGGCGGCGTGAAATACCTGGATTGGCTGATGGGTGAATTCAACGACGATCCGATTCTCGTCCTGGCGGGATACAACGCCGGTGAAGGCGCGGTGCGAAAGCACAATGGCGTTCCGCCTTATGCTGAAACGCGCGACTATGTCCCCAAGGTTCTTGCCGCCTTCAAGGTGGCGCGAGCGTTGTGTGCCACTCCGCCGATGCTGATTTCCGACGGGTGCGTCTTTCAGTCCATGAACTGAAAAAGGCCCGCCGATTGGCGGGCCTTTCGGTTTCTCTGTTTGCTCAGAAGTCAGCCGACGATGGTCGCCTCGGTCGCCGCGCGCATCTCTTCTTCGCTGACGCCATCTGCCAGTTCGACGATCTTCAACCCGCCTTCGACCACGTCCAGCACGCCCAGGTTGGTGATGATGCGGTCAACCACGCCCTTGCCGGTCAGCGGCAGGGTGCATTCCTTCAGCACCTTGCTGTCGCCGTGCTTGTTGGTGTGGTCCATCACCACGATGACCCGTCCGACCCCGGCCACCAGGTCCATCGCGCCGCCCATTCCCTTGACCAGCTTGCCCGGAATCATCCAGTTGGCCAGATCGCCTTTCTCGTCGACCTCCATCGCGCCAAGGATCGCCGCCGCGATTTTGCCGCCGCGGATCATGGCAAAGGACGTGGCGCTGTCGAAATAGGCGGTGCGGGGCAGTTCGGTGATTGTCTGCTTGCCGGCGTTGATCAGGTCGGGGTCCTCTTCGCCCTCATAGGGGAACGGGCCCATGCCCAGCATGCCGTTTTCCGACTGCAGGGTGATGTCCTTGTCGCCCACATAGTTCGCCACCAGCGTCGGAATCCCGATGCCGAGGTTCACATACATGCCGTCTTCCAGTTCCTCGGCCGCACGCGCGGCCATCTGATTGCGGTCCCAGGGCATTACGCTTCCTCCTTCTTGCGGGTGGTGCGCTGTTCGATGCGCTTCTCGTGCTGACCTTGAATGACCCGGTGCACATAGATGCCGGGCAGGTGGATGCAGTCGGGGTCCAACGAACCGCGCGGCACGATCTCTTCCACCTCGGCCACGCAGATCTTGCCGCAGGTCGCCGCCGGCACGTTGAAGTTGCGGGCTGTCTTGCGGAACACCAGGTTGCCGGTGTCGTCGGCCTTCCATGCCTTGACGATGGCCAGATCCGCAAAGATCCCTTCCTCGAGGATATAGGTCTCGCCGTTGAAATCCTTGTGCTCCTTGCCCTCGGCGATGACTGTGCCGACGCCGGTCTTGGTGTAGAAGCCCGGGATGCCCGCGCCACCGGCGCGCATGCGCTCGGCCAGGGTGCCTTGCGGGGTGAATTCCAGCTCAAGCTCGCCCGACAGGTACTGGCGCATGAACTCGGCGTTCTCGCCGACATACGAGCTGATCATCTTCTTGACCTGCCGCGTCTGCAGCAGGATGCCGATGCCGAAATCGTCGACGCCTGCGTTGTTCGAGGCAAAGGTCAGATCCTTCACGCCCGACTCCTTGATCGCCTGTAGCAGCAATTCGGGAATGCCGCACAGGCCGAACCCGCCGGCCGCGATCAGCATGCCATCCCGAAGTATCCCATCGAGGGCCTCGGTGGCATTGGCATAGACTTTCTTCATGGAAAACTCCCCCAATGACATGGTGATGGGCAGGTTGTGCCGCCACGTCATTGGGAAGTCAATGAAACCTGCGGGCGGGTGGTATTTCTACCTAACCGCCCGCGGGGGCCGGGATCAGCCGGCTTTCTTCTTGGTGGCTTTCTTCTTGGGCGCGGCCTTTTTGCGGGTGCCCTTCTTGGCCGCCTTCTCGTTGACAAGTTCCACCGCCATTTCGGGCGTCACGTCCTCGGGCTTGATGTCCTTGGGCAGGGTCGCGTTGATCTTTTCCCACTTCACATAAGGCCCATAGCGCCCGTCCAGAACCTGGATCGCGCCGCCATCGGGATGCTCGCCCAGTTCCTTCAGCGGTTTGGCCGCAGCCCGTCCACGCCGCCCGGGATTGGCGCGCTTTTCCGCCAACAGTTCGACGGCGCGGTTCATGCCGATTTCGAACACGTCGTTGGGATCCTTGAGGTTGGCATAGACCGGCTTCGCCTCATCCGGCAGCTGATGCACTATATAGGGACCGAAGCGCCCGAAATTGGCGCTGATCATACTGCCCTCGGGGTGTTCGCCAATCTCGCGCGGCAGGCTCAGAAGGGTCAGCGCCTTCTCAAGGTCCATGTCATCCTTGCTCCAACCCTTGGGCAAAGAGGCGCGCGGCGGTTTCTTGTTCTCGGGCGTGGCTTCGCCGCGCTGGACATAGGGGCCGAAGCGTCCGGATTTCAGCCAGATCTCGTCCTCGCCATCCATGCCCAGCAGACGTTCGTCGCCCTCGGCGCCTTCACCGGCGATGGGGCGGGTATAGGTGCATTCGGGATAATTCCCGCAGCCCACGAATCCGCCGGTCCGCGAGGTTTTCAGGTGCAGCCGTCCGACCCCGCATTTGGGGCAGATGCGCGGATCCGAGCCGTCCTCGCGCGGGGGGTACAGCTGCGGGGCCAGCGCCTCGTCCAGCTTGTCGAGCACTTCCGAAATCCGCAGCTCGGACGTCTCGGCGATCGCGGCCGAGAAATCGCGCCAGAATTTGGACAGCAGGTCCTTGTAGTCGCGGGCTCCGGCGCTCACCTCGTCCAGCTGCTCTTCGAGGTTGGCGGTGAATTCATACCCCACATACTGACGGAAGAAATTCAGCAGGAAGATCGTGACGATCCGGCCCTTTTCCTCGGGGATCAGGCGGTTCTTGTCCTTGCGGACGTAACCGCGGTCCTGAATCGTGGTGACGATCGAGGCATAGGTCGAGGGTCGCCCGATGCCCAGCTCCTCCATCCGTTTGACCAGGGTCGCCTCGGTATAGCGCGGCGGCGGCTGGGTGTGGTGTTGCAGCGCCAGAACCGCTTGGTTGTCCGACAGGATGGCCTTCTTGTCCGCGCCGTCGGCGGTGGCCTTGTCAAACTGATCCTTCAGCGTGGTCTTGGCAAAGCGCGCCGGATCACCCTGCATGATCTGGGGCAGACGCTTGTCATCCTCGTCCTCGACATCGTCGCGGCCTTCCTCGTAGACGCGCATGAATCCGTCGAACAGCACGACCTGACCGGTGGCGCGCAGCCCCACCTGACCGTCATCGCTGCCGATTTCGACGGTGGTGCGTTCCAGCCGCGCGGCAGCCATCTGACAGGCGATCGTGCGTTTCCAGATCAGATCGTACAGCTTGCGCTGATCGTCATCCGACAGTTTCAGGGCGGCCGCATCTTTGGTCATGTCCGTGGGTCGGATGCATTCGTGCGCTTCCTGCGCGTTCTTGGCCTTGTTCTTGTACATGCGCGGGCTGTCCGGCACGTATTCGGCACCGAACCGGTCCTTGATCGCGTCCCGCGTGGCGGCAACGGCCTCGGGTGCCATGTCGATGCCGTCAGTTCGCATATATGTAATGTGCCCGGCCTCGTACAAACGCTGCGCCACCTGCATCGCGTGGCGGGCGCCCATGCCGAATTTGCGGCTGGCTTCCTGCTGCAGGGTCGAGGTCATGAACGGCGCGCTGGGATTGCGCGCGGCCGGCTTGGCCTCGACCGAGGTCACGCTCAGCGCGCGGCTGGTGATCGCCTGCACCGCCAGTTCGGCCTGGGTGGCGTTGGCGATGTCATGCTTGTCCAGCTTCTTGCCGGCCAGCGTCACCAGCCGCGCCTCATAGGTCTGGCCGCGCGGCGTTTCGAACAGCGCCTTGACCGACCAGTATTCCACGGGCTTGAAGGCCTCGATCTCCATCTCGCGCTCGACGATCAGGCGCAGGCAGACCGATTGCACGCGTCCGGCCGATTTCGCGCCGGGCAGCTTGCGCCACAGAACCGGCGACAGGTTGAAGCCGACCAGATAGTCCAGCGCGCGCCGGGCCAGATACGCCTCGACCAGAGGCATGTCCACCTCGCGCGGGTTCTGCATCGCCTTGGTCACCGCATCCTTGGTGATGGCGTTGAACGTCACACGGCTGACGGCCGTATCCTTCTTGATCGAGCGGCGTTTGGTCAGCGCCTCCTGCAGGTGCCAACTGATCGCCTCGCCCTCGCGGTCGGGGTCGGTTGCCAGGATCAGCGCGTTGTCATCCTTGAGCGCGTCGGCGATGGCCTTGACGTGTTTGCGGCTGTCGGCACCGACCTCCCAAGTCATCGAAAACTCGTGGTCGGGATCCACCGATCCATCCTTCGGAGGCAGGTCGCGAACATGTCCGTAAGAGGCCAGGACCGTGTAGTCGGGGCCAAGGTATTTATTGATTGTTTTTGCTTTGGCCGGGGATTCTACAACAACTACAGGCATTTAGTTAAAAACCTCGCTCGACGGATTGGGCGCCTTCTATGGCCGTGCAAAATGTGTAGGGCAAGATGGATTTGTCAATGCACAGTCTGAAAGGCCCGAAATCCGGCCAAATTGAGACGGTCTGCCCGGGTTGGAACCACCTCGGCAGATCACACGGCGAGGCTCAGCAACCCGCCCGGCTGGCGACGGATCAATCCGTCCAGCTCCAGATCGATCAAAGCGGGGCCGATCACGCTGGCGGGCGCATCAACATCCCGGATCAACTGGTCCTCGGCCAAAGGCGAAGGCCCCAACCGTTCCAGGATTCGGGCGTGGAGCGCCTCGGGAGGAGTGATTGTCTGCGCGACGGGCGCCGTGTCGGGGGCAGGTTCGGACGCTCTGCGCGGCTGCGGGGGCAGGGCGTCGATTACATCCTGCACGCAGCGCACCAGTGTGGCGCCTTCACGGATCAGAAGATTGCATCCGGCGGCGCGGGCGTCGAACGGATGGCCGGGCACGGCAAGAACCTCGCGTCCCTGATCCAGTGCGTCGCGCGCCGTGATGAGGCTGCCGGACTTGGCGGCAGCCTCGACGACGACGACGGCCTGAGACAGACCCGATATGATCCGGTTGCGGCGAGGAAAGTGGCGGGCCTGCGGGGTCACGCCCATTGGTTGTTCGGAGATGCGCAGCCCTTTGGTCGCGATGTTGCAGGCCAGTTCCTTGTTTTCCGCCGGATAGATGATGTCGACGCCACCTGCCATGACTGCAACGGTTCCCGTTTGCAGCGTGGCCAGATGCGCGGCGGTGTCAACACCGCGGGCCAATCCGGAGACGACTACGTAACCACTCTCACCCAGGCCACCTGCCAGAGCCCGCGCCATCCTGGTTCCCAAGGACGAACAGTTGCGGGCGCCGACAAGCGAGATCATCGGGCGCTGAAGCACCGACACGTCGCCTACTGCCCAAAGCATAGGAGGGGCATCGTTCAGATCGGTCAGCGCGGTTGGATAGTCGGCGGCCCCAAGGCACAAAAGCCGCGCTTTTGCGGCTTTTGCGGCCTTGAGTTCCGCCTCGATGACGCCGGGCGGGCATATTTCATACCCTGCAATTCCGGCAGCGCGTGCCAATTCCGGCAACGCGGCCAGCGCATTCTGCGCCGAGCCATGTTCGTGCATCAGGCGCCGGAATGTTGCCGGGCCAACCTTGCGCGAGCGCAACAGGCGAAGCCAGGAAAACCGGTCCTCTTCCGTGGTGGGTGGGAGTGGGGGGTGATTGGAAGAAAGCTGCTCTTCGGTCATCCGTCGCTCCGCCTGATTGCAGAACTGGTTTACGGCGTGACGGGTTAACAGCTTGTGAATCGCAGAAAATTTTAGCGTGTTCCAGCGTGGGTTTCGCGAAATAGGCGCGCAAACCTTTGAAGGTAATAGCTTTTCTCAGACGGTCATTTTTGATGCGCTACGGTTCATTCCCGCCGGGCCGGCAGCACGGATTAACCATGGTGCCGGCCGCAAGCACACGATTCGTATCAAGCGGCGGATCCTCCGACCGTCAGCCCCTCCATCAGCACCGTAGGCTGCCCCACACCCACAGGCACCCACTGACCGTCCTTGCCGCAGGTTCCCATGCCGGGATCCAGAGCCATGTCGTTGCCCAGGCCCCGGATACGTTTCAGCGCTGAAGGACCGTCGCCGATCAGCGTTGCGCCCTTGACCGGCGCGCCGATCTTGCCGTTCACGACCCGATAGGCCTCGGTGCAGCTGAACACGAATTTGCCGTTGGTGATGTCGACCTGGCCGCCGCCGAAACCTACGGCCCAGATGCCATCCTTGATTTCGGCAACAAGGTCCGCCGGGTTAGCATCGCCGCCCAGCATGATCGTGTTGGTCATGCGCGGCATAGGTTTGTGCGCATAGCTTTGCCGCCGCCCGTTACCGGTGGGGGATACCCCCATCAGGCGTGCATTCTGGCGGTCCTGCATGTAGCCGGTCAGGATGCCGTCTTCGATCAGCACGGTGCGCGAGCTGGGCGTTCCCTCGTCATCCACGGTGATCGATCCGCGACGATCCGGGATCGTTCCGTCATCCACCACGGTCACGCCCTTGGAGGCGATCCGCTGCCCCATCAGCCCGGCAAAGGCCGAACTGCCCTTGCGGTTAAAGTCTCCTTCCAAGCCATGCCCGATGGCCTCGTGCAGCAAAATGCCGGGCCAGCCGGGGCCCAGTGCAACTTCCATCACGCCGGCCGGAGCGGGAACGGCATCAAGGTTGACCAAAGCAATGCGCAGCGCCTCTCGGACCTTGTCCTGCCAATCGGACGGGTCAATCAGGCCGTCCAGACCAACGCGGCCGCCACCGCCGGCCGATCCGCTTTCGCGTCGGCCGTTGTGTTCGACGATGACCGACACGTTCAGGCGGGTCATCGGACGAACGTCGCGTACCATGGTGCCATCGGGGCGGAGGATCTCGACCTCTTGCACGGACGCGGCGATCACGGCGCTGACCTGGACCACCCTGGGGTCCAGATCGCGCGCAAATCCGTCGATTTCGCGCAGAGTCTCGACCTTGACCGGGAAGCTGGCGGATTCGATCGGGTCTGCATCCGTATAAAGCTGCTTGTTTGTGCGCCTTGGCGCGTCGGCCAAAGTGCCGCCGCCGTCACCAACCGCCAGCCGGGCGGTTTCCGCAGCACGTTTCAGCGAGGGCATTGATACATCGGTCGAGTGGGCATAACCGGCCACATCACCCTGCACGGCACGCAGCCCGAATCCCTCGGAGGCATCGTAGGATGCGGTGCGCAGGCGCCCATCGTCAAAGGCAAGTGTTTCGGATTTCCGACGCTCTACAAACAGCTCGCCGTCTTCGGCCCCGGCGGTGGCCGAGCGCAGTACGGCCAGTGCCTCGTCATGCGGCAATGCGGTCTCGAACGGGCGAAACGGGGCTTGAGTCATGGGTTGCGGCCTTTCGCGTTTGATCCAGATCAAAAATAGCGTCTGTTTGACGCAAGCATTTTGCTTTATCTACCTCCCGGAATATGGTTTTTAACGCGGCCAAAGACAACGGGAGAGGTGTGACCGATTCACACCTGTTCGCCAGAGACGCAAAGATCAAACGATCAGGACAGAAAATGAAGAATGCTTTGATGCTTTCGGGGGTGTTCGCAGCCCTCTCCAGCCTTCCCGCCATGGCTCAGGATCTTGAGATCATCGGCAAGCCGGTCGACGGCGGCATGGGCTTCCAGCCGGCGGCCACCAGCTTGGCCGAAGGGATCCACCGCCTTGACGGTATGATTCTGGTTATCATCACCGCGATCTGTCTGCTGGTCGCAGGCCTGCTGGTATACTGCATCGTGCGCTACAACCAGCGTGTAAACCCGACCCCGGCGCGGTTCTCGCACTACACCCCGGTCGAGATCGCCTGGACCATCGGCCCGATCCTGATCCTGGTCTTCATCGGTGCGTTCTCGCTGCCGGTGCTGTTCAAGCAGCAGGAAATCCCCGAGGGTGATGTCGTCATCAAGGTGACCGGCAACCAGTGGTATTGGACCTATGAATACGTCGATCACGACTTTGCGTTCGACAGCTATCTGCTGGGTCACCCTGCCACCCTGGATGAAGGTGCACGCCCCGCCGATGCGGATGTGACGCCGTTCGTTCTGGACGATGCGATGCGCGCAAAGCTGGCCGATGCCGGCTACAGCGAAGATGAGTGGCTGCTGGCCACCGACACAGCTGTCGTGGTTCCCGTCAACAAAGTGGTTGTGATGCAGGTCACCGCGGCCGACGTGATCCACTCATGGACGATCCCGGCGTTTGGCGTCAAACAGGACGGCGTTCCCGGCCGACTGGCCGAGCTGTGGTTCCAGGCCGACAAGGAAGGCATCTACTTCGGCCAGTGCTCCGAGCTGTGCGGCAAGGACCACGCCTACATGCCAATCACCGTCAAAGTCGTCAGCGAAGAAGCCTATCAGGAATGGCTGCAGGGCGCGTTGGACGAATATGCCGGCCAGCCGGCGTCGTTCCAGATCGCCTCGAACTGACGAACCCGGGGCCTGAGGCCCGTTCGAAACCAAGGACAGGCTGCGCGTGTTTCGCGCAGCTTTCGCACCACAAGGACCTGACATGACCGACGCGAGCATCAATGCCAGCACACTTGCCGCACAATCCCGTGCGGACGAGGCCGGCTTTGGCGACTATTTCGCCCTGCTCAAGCCGCGGGTGATGTCGCTTGTCGTGTTCACCGCGTTGGTAGGTCTGCTGGCCGCACCTGTGCCGGTACATCCGTTCGTCGGCTTCTGCGCCATCCTGTTCATCGCCATCGGCGGCGGCGCCTCGGGCGCGCTCAACATGTGGTGGGATGCGGATATCGACAAGGTGATGAAGCGCACCAAGGGCCGTCCGATCCCGTCGGGCAAGGTCGAGCCCGGCGAGGCGATGGCACTGGGCCTGGCTCTGTCGGGTCTGTCGGTGATCATGCTGGGTTTGGCGACCAACTGGTTCGCGGGCGCGTTTCTGGCCTTTACCATCTTTTTCTATGTCGTGATCTACACGATGTGGCTCAAGCGCCTGACGCCGCAGAACATCGTGATAGGTGGCGCCGCGGGCGCCTTCCCGCCGGTAATCGGCTGGGTTGCCGCCACGGGTTCGATGACGCTCGAGCCGTGGCTGATGTTTGCCCTGACCTTCATGTGGACACCGCCGCATTTCTGGGCGCTGGCGCTGTTCATGCGCTCGGATTATGACGACGCCGGCGTGCCGATGCTGACAGTGACGCACGGACGCCGCGCCACGCGGACCCATATTCTGGTCTATACCGCATTGCTGGCTCTGCTGGCCGTGGGCACGGCGTTCTCGGGTATCGGTGGGCCAATTTACCTGGCTGTGGCCGTAGTGTTGAACGCTCTGTTCCTGCGGGGGGCATGGGCCATCTCGCGCCGCACCGAAGACGATGCCGAGGCGGACAATTTCAAGGTCGAGCGCAGCTTTTTCAAGCTGTCACTGCTGTACCTGTTCCTGCATTTCGGCGCGATTCTCGTCGAAGCGCTGCTGAAACCCTACGGGTTGGGAGGCTGGTCATGAGCCTGCGCAAAAGCCATGAGCTGCACCAGCGTCGTTTCGGCCGCAACCTGGGTGTTGGGCTGACGTTGGCGGCGTTCATCGTGATCATTTTCGGCCTGACCATAGTAAAGGTCTCGGGCAGCGATTTCGGCGTGCCCAGCGAGGAGGTTCAGAACTGATGGCTTTGAGCGGACCGCAGAAGACCGTTGCACAAACCGTTGGGCTGGTTGTTCTGATGGGCAGCCTGGCCTGGGCGGCCGTGCCGTTCTACGACTGGTTCTGCCGGGTCACCGGGTTCGGGGGCACCACGGGCGTTGCCGAGGCCACGCCCGACGATGTCCTCGACCGGGTGGTGACCGTTCGCTTCGACGCGTCCAAGGCCAAAGACATGTCGTGGGAGTTCAAACCCGTCGAGCGCGAGATGAAGGTGCGCATCGGTGAGACCGGTCTGGCCTTCTACGAAGCATACAACCCGACGGACAAGCCGGTTGCGGGACAGGCATCGTACAACGTGACGCCCTATTCCGCCGGTGGATACTTCCAGAAGATCGCCTGTTTCTGCTTTGAAGAGCAGGTTCTGGAGCCCGGTGAACGCGTCGAGATGCCGGTAACTTTCTTCGTCGACCCCGAAATGGTGGAAGACCCCGAAGCACAGTATGTTCATACGATCACGCTGTCGTATACATTCTATGAAATAGACCTGCCCGAGGGCTACGCCGCCCTGGATGCGCAGGCAGAAACAAACACGAACTAACGCCTGTAGGTGAGGGACGCTGATGGCACACGCAAAAAACCACGATTACCACATTCTGGCACCTTCGATCTGGCCGCTGATCGGCGCGATCGGTGGCTTCGTCATGCTGTTCGGAGCCGTCTTGTGGATGCACGGCATGACCTCCTTCGTGTTCTGGGGTGGTCTTGTGGCGGTTCTCTACACGATGTTTGCCTGGTGGTCCGAGGTCGTGGCCGAAAGCCGCGCGGGTGATCACACTCCGGTCGTCCGGATCGGGCTGCGCTACGGGTTCATCCTGTTCGTCATGTCCGAGGTGATGTTCTTCTTCGCCTGGTTCTGGTCGTTCTTCAAACATCGCATGTATCCGATGTACGACTATGCCGGCACCGAATACATCCAGCCTGACATTCACGCGGTGGACCCGTTCCACCTGCCGCTGATCAACACACTGGTTCTGCTGCTGTCGGGCTGTGCGATCACTTGGGCGCACCACGCGCTGGTTCACGACAACGACCGCAAGGCGCTGATTCAGGGTCTCGCGATCGGTATCGTCCTGGGTATCGCCTTCACCTTCCTGCAGGCCTTCGAATACTATGAACTGCTGGCCCACGAAGGCTGGGAGTTCGGCGGTGATCAGTTCTACTCGAACTTCTTCATGGCAACCGGTTTCCACGGCGCACATGTGATCATCGGCACCATCTTCCTGACAGTCTGTCTGATCCGCGCGCTGCGGGGCGACTTTACCCCGGAGAAACACGTCGGGTTCGAGGCGGCCGCATGGTACTGGCACTTTGTTGACGTCGTCTGGCTGTTCCTGTTCTTCGCAGTCTACATCTGGGGTCAGGCACCGCTGATGTAACGCCCCGCGAGGCTGTCGAATTGCAAAAGCCGCCCCTCGGGGCGGCTTTTTCTCGATCAGGGGCGCAAGGGATTGCGCCCCGTACAATTGCAAGGTTGCATTTCCTTGCACACAGACCGTAACAAGACGCCGGCTTGACCCCGAGCCGCTATGACACGCAACAAGGGCCAGACATGCGCCGCATCCTGTTTCTGCTGATTTTCGGACTCGCCGGGCTGGCGGTTCTTGTGTCTCTGGGCACTTGGCAGGTTCAGCGTCTGGCCTGGAAAGAGGGCATTCTGGCCGACATCGAAGCCCGGATCGCCGCCGATCCGGTGCCGCTGCCCGAGGCTGTCGACCCCGAAGCTGACCGTTATCTGCCCGTCGAAGTATCGGGCGAGATGCTGCCCGGCGAAATCCATGTACTGGTTTCGGTCAAACAGGTCGGGCCGGGCTATCGGATCATCGCGCCATTCCGCACAGATGATCGCACGATCCTAGTGGACCGGGGCTTTGTGCCCACGACGGCCAAGCAGGCCGAACGCCAGATCGGCCCCATGCAGGTTGTCGGAAATCTGCATTGGCCGGATGAGATCGACAGCTATACCCCCGATCCGGACCCGGCGGGCAACATCTGGTTTGCCCGCGACGTGCCCGCGCTGGCCGATGCACTTGGGGCCGAACCGATCCTACTGGTTGCCCGCAGCCAGACCGATCCCGCCATCACGCCGCTGCCGGTGGATACGGCGGGTATTCCCAACGACCATCTGCAATACGCGGTGACATGGTTCGGCCTGGCGCTGGTCTGGGCCGCAATGACCGGATATTTCCTGTGGCGCGGCCGCGCCCCATCAGAAAGTGACGCGCAATGAAATATATCTCGACCCGCGGGCAGGCGCCCGAACTGAGCTTTGAAGAGGCGATGCTGACCGGTCTGGCCCGCGACGGCGGCCTGTACCTGCCTGCCGAGATCCCAGTTCTGAGCCAGGACGAGATCGCCGCGCTGGCCGGGCTGCCCTATGAGGAAATCGCATTCCGCGTCATGTGGCCCTATGTCAGTGGCTCGTTCGCCGGGGATGAGTTCAAAGAGATCATCGCCCGCGCCTATGCCGGGTTCGGCCATGATGCCCGCGCGCCGGTGAAGCAGCTGAACGAGAACCATTTTTTGCTGGAGCTGTTCCACGGGCCTACGCTGGCCTTCAAGGATTTCGCCATGCAGCTGATCGGCCAGCTGTTCCAGGTGGCGCTGAAGCGGCGGGGCGAACGTGTAACCATCGTGGGCGCCACCAGCGGCGACACCGGATCGGCCGCGATCGAGGCGTTCCGGGGGCTGGATGCGGTCGATGTGTTCATCCTGTTCCCGCATGGACGCGTGTCCGAGGTACAGCGCCGCCAGATGACCACCCCCGCCGACAGCAACGTGCACGCGCTGGCCGTCGATGGCGATTTCGACGACTGTCAGGCCGCCGTGAAGGACATGTTCAACGATTTCGACTTCCGCGACGGGGTCAAGCTGGCGGGGGTGAACTCGATCAACTTTGCCCGGGTGCTGGCGCAGGTGGTCTATTATTTCTCGGCCGCGACCAGCCTGGGCGCGCCGCATCGCAAGGTCAGCTTCACGGTGCCCACCGGCAATTTCGGCGACATCTTCGCCGGCTACATCGCCAAGCGGATGGGTCTGCCCATCGACCGTCTGGTGGTGGCGACCAACCAGAACGACATCCTGCATCGCTGCCTGTCGGGGCAGGGCTATTTCAAGGGCGACACCATCCCCTCGATCAGCCCGTCGATGGATATTCAGGTCAGCTCGAACTTCGAGCGCGCGCTGTACTATGCCTATGGCGAGGACGGGCGGGCCGTGGCGCAGTTGATGGACGAGCTGAAACAGGGCGGCTTCCACGTCAGCCAGGGCGCGATGGAGGCCCTGCGCGAAAGCTTCGACTCGGGTCGTGTGTCCGAAGAGGAAACGCTCGCCACGATCAAATCCACGCTGGAACACAGCGCCGAGCTGGTCTGCCCGCACACTGCCGTGGGCATCAAGGTGGCCGAAGACACCCGCGCCGCCGATGTGCCGATGGTCACGCTGGCCACCGCGCACCCTGCGAAATTCCCCGCCGCGGTCGAGCAGGCCAGCGGTGTGCATCCGCCTCTTCCCTCGCGCATGTCCGATCTGTATGAACGTCCGGAACGGGTGACCCGCATCGCCAACGATCTGGGCGCCATCGAGGATCATATCAAAAGGCATATTGCTGAGTGACTGTCAAACTGGACCAACTAACAAACGGCTTTCGGATCGTCAGCGAACAGATGCCGGGGCTGCAATCGGCCGCCATCGGCATCTGGGTGACCGCCGGCGGGCGGCACGAGCGGATCGAACAGAACGGCATCGCGCATTTCCTCGAGCATATGGCCTTCAAGGGCACCGAGCGGCGCTCTGCTTTGCAGATCGCCGAGGCGATCGAGGATGTGGGCGGCTATATCAACGCCTATACCTCGCGCGAGGTGACGGCCTATTACGCCCGGGTGCTGAAGGATGACGTGGCGCTGGCGATGGACGTGATCGGCGACATCGTCCTGAACCCCGTCTTCGACCCGCGCGAGATCGAGGTTGAGCGCGGTGTGATCCTGCAGGAAATCGGCCAGGCGCATGACACGCCCGACGACGTGATCTTTGACTGGCTGCAGGAACAGAGCTATCGCGATCAGCCGCTGGGCCGCACCATTCTGGGACCCACCGAAAGGGTCAGCGCCTTTTCGCGCGACGACCTGTCGGCCTTCGTGGCCGAGCACTATGCGCCCGACCAGATGATCCTGTCGGCGGCGGGCGCGGTCGATCATGACCAGCTGATGAAACTGGCCGAAGAGATGTTCGGCCATCTGCAACCCCGCAAGGGGTTACCGGCGGAAGCCGCGCGGTTCACCGGTGGCGAGGCGCGGCGGGACAAGGCGCTGGAGCAGGCGCATTTCGCGCTGGCGCTGGAAAGCCCGGGCTATCGCGATGACGAGATCTATACCGCGCAGATCTACTCGACCGCGCTGGGCGGCGGCATGTCCTCGCGCCTGTTCCAGGAAGTGCGTGAGACCCGCGGGCTGTGCTATACAATCTTTGCCCAGACCGGCGCCTATGCCGATACGGGAACGACCACGATCTATGCCGGCACTTCGGCCAATCAGGTGGGCGAGCTGGCCACCATCACCATCGACGAGATGAAGCGCGCGGCCGAGGACATGAGCCCCGAGGAGGTTGCCCGCGCCCGCGCGCAGATGAAGGCCGGGATGCTGATGGGGCTGGAAAGCCCCTCGAACCGGGCAGAGCGTCTGGCCCGGCTGGTGCAGATCTGGGGCCGTGTTCCGCCGCTCGAGGAAACCGTGGCCAAAATCGACGCGGTCAGCACCGCCGACGTCCGCGCCTTCGCCGAAAAGATGGCGGTTCAGGCCCCGGCAGCACTGGCGCTTTATGGGCCTGTGGGTGGTGCGCCGACACTGGAGAGGCTGCAGGAGAGGCGCGCGGCGTGATGCTGTTGGGCAGACGCAGGCTGAAACTCGAGACCGAGCGGTTGAGCTTGCGCCCGCCCGTGCATTCCGACTTCAACGACTGGGCCGCGCTGCGGCTGGCCTCGCGCGAGTATCTGACCCCGTGGGAGCCGATCTGGGCCAAGGATCATCTGACCCGCAAATCATTCACCAACCGTGTCTACTGGGCGCAACGCTCGGTGGCCAACGGCACGGCGGTTCCGCTGTTCCTCTTCCGCAGAACGGATGACATGCTGGTGGGCGCCATCACGCTGGACAACATCCGCCGGGGGCCGGCGCAGGCCGGAACGCTGGGCTATTGGACCGGGCAGGCCTTTGCCCGGCAGGGTTACATGCGCGAGGCCATCGGCGCCGTGGTGCATTACGCCTTTACCCGACTGGACCTTAGCCGGATCGAGGCCGCCTGTCTGCCGGAAAACGCCGCCTCTCGCGGGCTATTGGAAAGTTCGGGGTTCAAATACGAGGGCGTGGCGCAATCCTATCTGCAGATCAACGGGCGTTGGCGGACCCATGTGCTCTATGCATCTCTGCGCTCGGACCGGCGCGGGCGGACGGACGCGGGCTAGGCGGCCCGTTCGGACCTGATGTGGGCGGGACTGTTTCCGAAATCTGGGGCCCGCCACGTGACTCGAGGCGCGGATGCGCTAGACTTCCGACCATGCGGAGTATTTTAGCGGGTCTGATCTTGCTGGCAGGGACGGCGGCGGCGCAGGAGCGTCGGCCGAGCCATTGCATCGCCATCGCCCAGAACACCCCCGGCATACAGTATCTGCACCAGGCGGCATGGCAGGATCCGGTGCCCGAATTCTCGGTTCGGATCAGCTATGTCGCGCATGCGTCCTTTCTGATCCAAACACCCGGCGGGCTGAATGCCGTGACCGATTTCACCGGCTTCATCGGCGGCGCGGATCTGATCCCCGACATCGTGACGATGAACCACGCCCATGACACGCATTGGACCGCCTATCCCGATCCGGCCATCCCGCATGTGCTGCAGGGGTGGGGCGAGTTCGGGCAGGGCATCGAACATTACCTCGATCTGGGCGAGTTGCTGGTGCGCAACGTATCGACCGATATCCGATCAGCATACGGCGGAGTGGAAGAGCGCGGAAACTCGATCTTCGTGTTCGAGGTCGAAGGCCTGTGCATCGGCCATCTGGGACATCTGCACCATGTGCCGTCCGATGCGCAATTCGCCGCCCTTGGGCGGCTGGACGTGGTCATGGCGGCGGT
Organism: Ruegeria sp. BC6; assembly: GCF_056539185.1. Lineage (NCBI taxonomy): Bacteria > Pseudomonadati > Pseudomonadota > Alphaproteobacteria > Rhodobacterales > Roseobacteraceae > Ruegeria > Ruegeria sp. BC6. The sequence continues at coordinate 1,314,755 of NZ_JBQFUM010000001.1, read as the reverse complement.
AGACGGGGGCACGACCATGCCCTTGCCCGAGATGATCTCGGTCCTGCAGCGGCTGAAAAGCTCGGTCATCATTCCGATGCACTGGTTCTCGGGCTATTCGCTGGACCGGTTCCTGGCCGATATCCGATCCGATTTCCCGGTGCGCCGGGACGGGGTTTCGGAAATTGAAGTATCGCTGCGGACCCTGCCGGACCGCCCGACGGTGGTGGTGCTCGAGCCGCGATACCTGATGGAATTGGAATAAGCCTTGCCGTGCGCCTCGGGCTTGGGCATGCAGAGGGCATGCATTTGAACCCTGCCGACGAAACCTTTGCCGAAACCATCCGCGCCCGCCTGGGTGACGATATTCTGCGCCCGGTCGAGCCGCGCTATCTGGAAGAGCCGCGCCGCCGCTTCGCCGGGCAGGCGGGTCTGCTGACCTTGCCCCGCACGGTTGAGCAGGTCGCAGCCTTGGTGCGTTTGGCGTCCGAGGCCCGCGTCCCGGTGGTGCCATACGGCGGCGGCACCGGTCTTGTGGGCGGGCAGGTCATGGCGGATGGCCCCGCGCCCCTGATCCTGTCGCTCGAGCGGATGCGCGCGATCCGAGCCGTCTATCCGACCGAAAACATCCTGATCGCCGAGGCCGGTGCGGTGCTGGCCGACGTCCAAGCCGCGGCCGAGGCGGCCAACCGGCTGTTTCCGCTGTCGCTGGCGGCGCAGGGGTCCTGCCGGATCGGGGGGAACCTCGCCACCAATGCCGGGGGCGTCAACGTCCTGCGCTATGGCAATGCCCGGGATCTGTGCCTGGGGCTTGAGGCGGTTCTGCCCAACGGCGACATCTGGCACGGGCTGGGGCGGCTGCGCAAGGACAACACCGGCTATGATCTGCGCAACCTGCTGGTCGGGTCCGAGGGCACGCTGGGGGTCATCACCGCCGCCTCGCTCAAGCTTTTCCCGCGCCCTGCCGGGCTGGGCACGGCGATCTTTCAGGTGGCCAGCCCCGAAGCGGCGATCGACCTGTTGGCCCTGGCCCGCGATCATCTGGGCGAAAACGTCAGCGCGTTCGAATTGATCCACAGACAGGGGCTGGATTTTCTGGCCGAGGTCTTGCCGGACGTGCGGCAACCCTTTGACACACAGCCGGAATGGTCGGTCCTGATCGAACTGGGATTGCCAGCCGGGCACGAGCCCGAGGCGGCGCTGGAGTCCTTGTTCGCCGCTGCCGAGGCCCGTGGTCTGGTGTCGGACGGCGTCATCGCCCAGAGCGCCGCGCAGCGCGACGCGCTGTGGTCGGTGCGCGAACGCATCCCCGAGGCGAACCGGCTGATTGGTTCGGTGTCCAGCCACGATATCTCGGTTCCGATTTCGCGGATCCCTGACTTCATTCGCCAAGGCGGCGAGGCGATTGCGGCCCTCGGACCGTTTCGGGTGAACTGCTTTGGTCATCTGGGGGACGGAAACCTGCACTACAACGTCTTCCCGCCCAAAGGCCACAACCGGGGTGAGTTCGATGATCGGCGCGCCGCGATCAAGCGCGCAGTTCATGACCTGGTACATGAATTTGAAGGATCGGTCAGTGCCGAGCATGGGGTGGGCCGTCTGAAGACCGGTGATCTGGAACGTTATGGTGATCCGGCCAAACTGTCGGCCATGCGCGCCATCAAGTCTGCCTTGGACCCGCTCGGGATCATGAACCCCGGCGCCGTCCTGTCAGGTGAGTGAGTGCGGCCCGGACGCTCCGGGCCGCAGCTACGCGTCGTTTACGACGCCGGCAGGATAACCTTGTCGATGACGTGGATCACGCCATTGCTGGTTTCGATATCTGCCTGAACGACATTTGCGTCATTGACCATGACACCGTTGTCGAGGTCGATCGTGATCTCTCCACCCTGGACGGTGGCGGCGGTCATGTCGTCGGACAGATCACCCGACATCACCTTGCCCGGAACCACGTGATAGGTGAGGATTGCCACAAGCTGATCCTTGTTCTCGGGCTTCAGCAGCGTTTCCACGGTGCCTTCGGGCAGCGCGGCAAAGGCTTCATCCGTGGGCGCGAACACGGTGAATGGGCCTTCGCCCTTCAGCGTGTCAACCAACTCGGCGGCCTGCACGGCTGCGACCAGAGTGTTGAAGCTGCCGGCTCCGACAGCGGTGTCCACAATGTCCTTGCCGTGGCCGTCGGCCATGGCAGCGGTCGAAAACAGGATACTGGCGACACCGGCAACAGCGAATTTGCGAAACATGATCTACTTCCCTTGTTGAGGATGTCATCGGCGACATCACTGGCTATACGGCGACATGCCGAAAGGAGATCAGGCGTCAGGTGCAAAAAACCGACTGGAAAACGAACGACGCCGCGCTAAGCGCGCGGCGTTTTCAGCGGCAAGTCACGAAATCGTGACCGATGTTTGTTCACAGCCCTTCGAATTCGCACAAGACATGGACGTCCATGCCCATCTCCTCCAGCACCTTGCGGCCACCCAGCTCGGGCAGGTCGATGATGAAGGCGCAGCTGACGATCTCGCCGCCCAGACGTTCGATCAGCCTGATACCTGCCGCGGCAGTGCCGCCGGTGGCCAGCAGGTCATCGACGACCAGAACCTTTTCACCGGGCTGGATCGCGTCATCGTGGATCTCGACGATGGCCTCGCCGTATTCCAGCTTGTATTCCTCGCTGATCGTGGTGCCCGGCAGCTTGCCCTTCTTGCGGATCGGAACGAAGCCCACGCTCAGCTGGTGAGCGATCGCGCCGCCCAGGATGAACCCGCGCGCCTCGAGCCCAACGACCTTGTCGATGCGCTCGCCGGCATAGGGGTGCAGCATCTGGTCGATGGCCATGCGAAACCCGCGGGGATCCGCAAACAGGGTCGTCACGTCGCGGAACATGATCCCTTCGTGGGGAAAATCGACGATGGTCCGAATGTAGTCCTTGACCGTATTGTTTCTGGACATAGGGCAACCCTTCTTGCGTCAAAACACGGCGGTGTTTGGCGTATCACGGCCAGTCATGCAAGCCACGGCTGCCTTCCTGCGCGTATTTGCTGCGGAACAGATGCGCCCGGACCACCTGCCCTTGGGGGGCTGCGGGTATCGACAAGCGATGCGCTTTGTCTATACAAGGTGCCACGCGCTGATGCAGGCCCAGAACAAGGATGACAGCCGTGGCCAAGGCCGACCTCAAGGGATCCACCAAAAAGAACAGCCAGCTGGTTCTGCGCCTGGACAAGGACGAACGCGACGCATTTGTTGCGCTGTGCCGCGATCTCGACACCTCGGCTGCGCGCGAGATCCGCAAGTTCATTCGCGCATTCATGGCCGAGAACGCCGGGACCTGACTGCTTTCAGGCCGGGCGACGCAGTACCGCCGTGGCCACGCCCATACCGATCAGGGTCAACCCTCCGAAACGGGTCATGCCGGTGATGATGCCGGGGCGGCCGATTACGCGGCGCAGCCGATCGGCCAGCAGCGCATAGGCCAGCGCGTTCAGCCCGGCCAACCCAACGAAAGTGGCGATCAATATGGCGAACTGCGGGCCCAACGGCTCGGCCGGGCGCAGGAATTGCGGCACGAAGGCGATGAAGAAGGCGATGGACTTCGGGTTCAACGCAGTGACGGCGGCCGCATGACCGAACACGCCGCGGGCGGTAACGTCGCGCCCGGTGGCCACCGCCTGCATCGCGCCGGACGGCGCACTGCGCAGCAGCTTGATGCCCAGCCAGACCAGATAGGCGGCGCCCACCCACTTCAGCACCGAAAACAGCGTGGCCGACGCCAGCACCAGCGCCCCAAGCCCCAGCAACGAGGCGGTCATGGCGATCAGGTCCCCCAGCGCAACCCCCGTGGCCGAGGCCACGGCCACGCTGCGCCCTTTGGACAGCGCATAGCTGAGCACCAGCAGAACCGTCGGGCCCGGGATCAGCAGAAGGGCGGTCGAGGCGGCGACAAAGGCCAGCCAAAGTTCAAAATCCATTACACACCTCCGTCAGATCCGCCGCAGCAAGCCTCAAAAAAACACGTGGCCGTCAAGGCCGCCTACAATACCCGGCCCGCCACCGCATCAAGCTTGGCCAGCACTTGCGGGTCGCGCTTTTCCGGGGCCGTCAAAATCGCGTGGTCCAATGCCCGGTCGCAGCCATGCGGGCAGGGCGCGCGGTCCGCTCCCAGCATGGCGGGCAGGCCTTTGACCAAGGCGCGCGCCTTCTCGGCGTTGCCGGTCAGCGTCGCGATGATCGCGGTCACGTCCACTTCGCCGTGATCGGGGTGCCAGCTGTCATAGTCGGTGACCATCGCCACCGAGGCATAGCAAAGCTCGGCCTCGCGGGCCAGTTTGGCCTCGGGCATGTTGGTCATGCCGATCACGTCGCAGCCCCACTGCTCGCGGTACATCTTCGATTCCGCCAGCGTCGAGAATTGCGGCCCTTCCATCGCCAGATAGGTGCCGCCACGGTGCACGGTGATGCCGGCCGCCCGGGCGGCGGATTCACAGGCATCGCCCACGCGCGGGCAGGTCGGATGGGCCACGCTGACATGGGCGACGCAGCCGGTGCCGAAAAAGCTTTTCTCGCGGGCGAAGGTGCGGTCGATGAACTGATCGACGACCACGAAATCGCCCGGCGCCATGTGTTCGCGAAAGGAGCCGCAGGCCGAAACCGAGATCACATCGGTCACCCCCAGCCGTTTCAGCGCGTCGATATTGGCACGATAGGGCACCTCGGTCGGCGAATGCACATGCCCGCGCCCGTGGCGGGGCAGAAAGGCCATCTCGATGCCGTCCAGTGTCCCGGTCAGGATCTGGTCGGACGGCGCGCCCCAAGGCGTTTCCACGGTAACCCATTGCGGCGTTTCCAGCCCGTCGATGTCATAAATTCCCGATCCGCCGATGACGGCAATTTTTGTCTGGGCCACGTTCGTTCTCCGCTGCGATACCTGCCTGAGGGAATATCTGCGGGCTTGTCGGGCATTTGGCAAGGCTTGCCGGTGTTATTGCGCCGCACAGGCGCCACAAGGGGCGTCGCCTTGCAGTTTTTGCATGACAGCCTGCCATCGATGGGCTAGCAGACAGCGCCGAAGGCGGGTATACGACCGCCTTCGCGCGAACATTCTGACCCACAGGACCAATTCATGCCCCGAGCCTTGCTGGCAAGCTTTGCCAATCGCCTCGCCATTCCCGATCTGAGCTGGATGCCGGACGAAAAGCTGACCCCCGCCCGCCTGCGGATCGAGCTTTTGTCGGGCCTGACCGTCGCCCTGGCCCTGGTGCCCGAAGCGGTGGCCTTTGCTTTCGTCGCCGGGGTTCACCCGCTGGTAGGCCTGTATGCGGCGTTCCTCGTGGGGCTGATCACCGCGCTGATCGGGGGTCGTCCGGGTATGATCTCGGGCGCAACCGGTGCGCTGGCGGTCGTCATGGTGGCGCTGGTGGCGCAGCACGGGGTCGAATACCTGTTCGCCACAGTGGTTTTGATGGGCATCCTGCAGATTATCGCGGGGGCCATGCATTGGGGCCGGTTCATCCGCCTGGTGCCGCATCCGGTGATGCTGGGCTTTGTCAACGGCCTGGCGATCGTGATCTTTCTGGCGCAACTGGGCCAGTTCAAGGTGCCGGGCACCATGGAAAACACCGGCCACGGCATGAGCGGTGGTGAATGGCTGTCCGGGATGCAACTCTATACGATGCTGGGGCTGGTCGCGCTGACCATGGCGGTGATCTGGGTGATGCCGCGCATCACGCGCATTGTGCCAGCGCCGCTGGCGGGCATCGTCGTGGTGGCTGCGCTGGTGATCGGCATGGGGCTGGATGTCCCGCGCGTCGGAGACCTGGCCTCGATCGAGGGCGGCCTGCCGAAATTCCACATCCCCATGGTTCCGCTGACCTGGGAGACGTTTGAGATCATTCTGCCCTACGCCGTCATCCTGGCCGCCATCGGCCTGATCGAATCTCTGCTTACGCTGAACCTGGTGGGCGAGATCACCGGCAAGCGCGGTGGTGCGTCGCAGGAATGCATCGCGCAGGGCACCGCCAACGTCGTGACCGGGTTCTTTGGCGGCATGGGCGGCTGTGCGATGATCGGGCAGTCGATGATCAACGTGAAATCCGGCGGCCGTACGCGCATCGCGGGGATCGCTGCCGCGCTGTTCCTGCTGGTGTTCATCCTTGTCGGCTCACCCCTGATCGAACAAATCCCGCTGGCCGCGCTGGTTGGCGTGATGTTCATGGTGGTGATCGGCACGTTCGCTTGGAACTCGTTCAACATCCTGCGCAAGGTGCCGCTGACGGATGCCTTCGTCATCGTTCTGGTCACCGTCGTCACCGTGATGGAAGACCTCGCCGTGGCCGTCGTGGTCGGCGTGATCGTTTCGGCGCTGGCCTATGCCTGGAACAACGCCAAGCGCATCCACGCGGTCACCCGCGACTCGGAAACCGAGAAAGGCGCCAAGGTCTACGAGATCAAGGGGCCGCTGTTTTTCGGCTCGTCCGAGGGATTTGTCGAACTATTCGATGTCCAAAACGACCCGGAAACGGTGATCGTGGACTTCGCCGACAGCCGTGTGGTCGACCAATCGGCCCTGCAGGCGATCGAGAACGTCGCCGCGAAATACGAGGCGGCAGGCAAGCGCGTCATGCTGCGCCATCTCAGCCGGGACTGCCACAAGCTGCTCAAGAAAGCAGGTCACCTGATGGTCGACAGCGACGATGACCCTGATTACGGCCTTGCGGTCGACTATTCTGTTCGAACCGGCATTCTGGGCGGCCACTGAGGCAATGCGAGGCTCTGCCTCGCGCTCCGGGAAATTTACAGCCAGATGAAGACCGCGCGAGCCCCTTCATCTGGCCGAAAAATATCCCTGGGGAGTCGCGCATAGCGCGGCGGGGGCAGAGCCCCCCAAAACCAGCTCAATCGTCTGGACGATTGAGGGAAAACAACTCCGTCACGACCGAGTAGTCGCGATACCCAAGCCGCGACAAAGGTTGAAAGGTGGTGACGTCGAACTTGCCGTCCTTCAGGCAGTCATCGCGCAGGTGCACGCCGACGACCTCTCCGAACACCACCCGGTTGGCTTCGCCGGGCAGCGTGACGATCTGGGTCAGTTTGCATTCCAGCGCGGCAGGGGCGCCCTCGATGCGGGCGCATGGGATGGTTTCGCATTCCACAGGTGTTAGGCCGGCGTGGGCGAACTCGTCCACCTCTTTCGGAAGGCTGGCCGAGCTTGCGTTCATCGCGTCCTGATGGGCGTGGGCCACCACGTTGACGCAAAAGACGCCGGTCGCCTCGATATTGGCGATGCTGTCCTTTCCACGGTCCTGGTCGTGTTTCGTGCCGGTGGAGGCAAACATCACCTGCGGCGGCGTATAGGCGACCCCGTTGAAGAAAGAGTAGGGCGCCAGATTGTTGATTCCGTCCGCGCCGCGGGTCGAGATCCATCCGATCGGGCGCGGCGTGATGATGGCGTTGAACGGGTTGTGCGGCAAACGGTGACCGTCTTCGGGGCGATAGAACATCTGATCTCCAAGCGTTTGCTCAAGGCCTAGCGAAGTGCTAGGGCGATTGCCAGAGTCGAAAAGAGGGCCGCGGTGCAGCAGTTCGGGATCAGGCCGGAAGAGCCGGAGGATTGGTGGGAAGTCGAAGCCCTCTACGACCTGTGTTTTGCACCGGGGCGCGAGGCGCTGTCGTCCTACCGCTTGCGCAACGATGTTCCGCCCGTGTCAGGGCTGTCGATGGTGGTCCGCGACGGGCAGGGCATTTTGGCTGGGGCCATCCGATTCTGGCCAGTTCATGTTGGCGCACACGACGCGCTTTTGCTGGGGCCCGTTGCCGTCCACCCGACCCACCAGGGCGAAGGGTTGGGTGGTTTTCTGATCCACGAAGGTATCGAAGCCGGGCGGGCCAAAGGGTGGGACCGGGTCATGCTGGTCGGTGACGCGCCCTATTATTCACGCTTTGGATTTGCCCGGCTCGAGGGTGTTGAGATGCCCCCGCCAACCAACCCGGATCGGGTTCTCGGGCTGGATTTGACCACCGGCGCATGGCACGGAGTGAGTGGTTCGGTGACCCGCTGGACGCGCTGATCTATTGAAACGGCGTTGTGAAATGCCAATGTTTCAGGGTCAGGAGGACACCGAATGAATGACGTCGTTCTCGTCGGAGAAATCGACCCCGACGCTGAGTTGGACCGGTTGGCAAGCCACTACCGCAGCGCGGGCGGCAGCGGTATCCGGTTGCTCAATCGTCTGGGTGGATCGGCCGAGTCGCTGCTGGAACAGCTGCCCGGTTCGGTGCGCGATGGGCTTACCGGTGCAACCGAGCAGGCCTTGTGGCTTGCAGTTCGTGCCGCTGACGGATCGCGCCGCGCAGTTCCCGACCAGAAGCCGTGGGTCAACACCGCCATATCGACCACGATGGGCGCCGCGGGTGGGGCTGGCGGCCTGACGACGGCGTTGATCGAGCTTCCGGCGACCACGGCCATGTTGTTGCGCTCAATACAGGGTGCCGCATCGCGTGAAGGTTTTGACCCCTCGGCAAGGAACGTGCAGTTCGATTGCATCCGTGTTTTGTCGGCGGCAGGTCCCTTGGCGCATGATGACGGCGCAGACATGGGGTTCTTTTCGGTCCGACTGACCGTGACGGGCCCCGCTCTGCAAAAGATCATTGCTGCCGTCGCTCCGAGGTTGTCGGTCGTTTTGGGGCAGAAACTGGCGGCACAGACCGTTCCGGTATTGGGGGCCTTGGCCGGAGGCGGCGCGAACTACCTCTACGCTCGGTACTATCAGCAGATTGCCCGTGTGCATTTCGGCCTGCGGCGTCTGGCGATCGATGCCGATATTCCGCATGACGAGCTTGTGCAGCGTCTGCAACGTCGCATGTTGGCCTGACACACAGTTTCAAAATTGGACAGAACCGCAGGATGTGGTATCCTGCAACTAATCGGCCCGCAAGATAAGTGGCCGAAAACAGGCAAGAAGAACAAAACAAGAGGCGGGGCAGCGTGAAAAGCGCAGGGCTGTCACCAGACATTCTGTCCGAAACCGGGACATTTCCGGTTCTGCCGCAGTCTGCGGCTCTATGCTACCGGCTTCGGCGCGGGGTGCCTGAGATATTGTTGATCACGACCCGGGGGTCGGGACGGTGGATCATCCCAAAAGGCCGCATGATCGACGGCCTTAGCGGGTCTGAGACCGCAGCGCAGGAAGCCTGGGAAGAAGCCGGTGTGACAGGCCGCTGTGAGACGCGCAGTATCGGGCAGTTCTCATTCGACAAACACCACCGGGATCTGGGGCGGGTGACATGCGTCGTTGATGTCTACCCGTTGCTTGTTGCCAAGACGGCGGATCGGTTCCCCGAAGTTGCCGAGCGGCGGCGTAGATGGATGCTGCCGGAAAAAGCAGCACAAGCGGTTTCGATCGGCGGGCTTTCCGGGCTGTTGCGGTCAAATGCACTCAATCCTCATTGAACCGCCTCTGTAAAGACTTGATATTGCCATGTCTGTCAGTATCTATTGGCCCACCGACATTTTGGGCGACAGATGATTCAATATTCACTGAAATGCTGCAATGGTCACGCGTTTGACAGTTGGTTCCAGTCTGCGGACGCTTACGACAAGCTGTCCAAGGCTGGAATGGTCTCTTGCGCGACTTGCGGCAGCACCCAGGTCGAAAAGGCGATCATGACGCCGCGGGTCCAGTCTGCGCGCTCGTCTGCTGCAATGCCGCGCGCGGAGAACAGTGATCGACCCGAAGCCCAGCGCCAACCGACCAAGGCCGAGATAGAGCGTGTTCTGAACGCCCTGCGCGCCAAGGTCGAGGCGAATTCCGATTATGTCGGCCGCGAATTTGCGCGGGAGGCCCGCAAGATACATCTGGGCGAGGCCCCGGAGCGTGCAATCTATGGCGAGGCCAAGCCGGAAGAGGCCAAGGCCCTGATCGAAGATGGGGTTCCGGTGGCCCCTCTGCCGTTCATTCCAAGCCGAAAGACGAACTGAACCGTGCATCTTGTTATCACCGGCGCCAATCGCGGCATTGGGCGTGCTCTTGCTGAACGCTATCGTGGCCGAGGCGATACTGTCACCGGCACCGCGCGGGACGATTCCGCCGATATTCGTCTGGACGTTACCGACCCGGCGCAACAGGCGCAGATGGCGCGCAAGTTGGATGGCCAGCCCGTAGATCTGTTGATCTGCAACGCTGGTGTCTACTTGGACAAAGGCCAGACAATCGACGGCTACCCGGCCGAGATGTGGGACCAGACCTTTGCGGCCAACGTCACCGGGGTGTTTCTGACCATTCAGGCCCTGCTGCCCAATCTGCGTGCGGCGCGCGGCAAGATCGCGATCATCTCGTCGCAGATGGCCTCGCACACGCGGGCGCCCGGGGGCAGCTATGTCTATCGGGCCTCCAAGGCGGCTGTGCTGAACCTTGGGCGCAACCTGGCGGTGGATCTCAAGGACGATGGCATCGCCGTCGGCATCTATCACCCCGGATGGGTGCAGACGGACATGGGCGGCCAGGCCGCCGACATCACCGTGTCACAGGCCGTTGCCGGGTTGACCGAGCGTTTCGATGCGCTGAGTTTGGATTCCACCGGTTGCTTTGAAACCTGGGACGGAGAGGCGCATCCTTACTGAGCGGCCAGCGCTGCCTTGGGGATCTCGTAGACTTCACCGGGATCGATGAAGATCACCAGAATTTCGCCCCGCGTTTCCGAAGTGATCTTCGACGTCGAACTGCTGGAATCCGGCTTTCCATCGGTGAAATAGATGCGGCGTACTTCCCCAGTATCCAACTGAACCGCCAGGGTTGCAGTGCCATCATCCTTGCGCCGCAACTCGGCAGGGCAATTTTTCAATGGCTGACCCGCCAACGCGGCGCAGGGGACCGTTCCCAACGCGTTCTGGCCGTCCGTTCCGGACAGTGAAGCCACCTGGGCCAGAGCCGGGCCGGACATCAGTGCACAGGCGAAAACAAAACGCAGCATGGTATTCCTCATGGTTTAAATCCTTGACGATACGCTGACATTGCTGCCGGTCCTTGTAAAGCGTTGCGCTGCAGCGTCCTGCCGTTCTATGTGCCCTTGCTCTTGCGTGTTGCCTCGCATAAGACGCTCGGGACCGGAAATCCAAGGCGCGGAGACATTTGCCCCCATGCCCGTACTCGTGATGAAATTCGGCGGCACATCCGTCGCCAACCTGGACCGCATCCGTCGCGCGGCCAAGCGCATCGGCGTCGAAGTGGCCAAGGGCTATGACGTCATCGTCATCGTGTCGGCCATGTCGGGCAAGACCAACGAGCTGGTGGGCTGGGTCGACGAGATCTCGCCGCTGTATGACGCGCGCGAATATGATGCCGTGGTATCCTCGGGCGAGAATGTCACCGCCGGCCTGATGGCGCTGACGCTGCAGGAAATGGACATCCCCGCCCGCAGTTGGCAGGGCTGGCAGGTGCCGCTGCTGACCGACGGCGCCCATTCGGCGGCGCGGATCCTGGATATTCCGACCGACAACATCAACCAGAAGTTCGGCGAAGGCATGAAGGTCGCCGTGGTGGCGGGCTTTCAGGGTATCAGCCCCGAAGGACGGATCACCACGTTGGGCCGGGGCGGTTCGGACACCACCGCCGTTGCCTTCGCCGCCGCCTTCGGCGCCGAGCGCTGCGACATCTACACCGATGTGGACGGCGTCTATACCACCGATCCGCGCATCTGCGAGAAGGCGCGCAAACTGGACAAGATCTCGTTCGAGGAAATGCTCGAACTGGCCTCGTTGGGGGCCAAGGTGCTGCAGACCCGCTCGGTCGAGCTGGCGATGCGGTACAAGGTGAAACTGCGTGTTCTCTCAAGCTTTGAGGAACAGTCCGACGAGGCCGGAACCCTGGTCGTCGACGAGGAGGAAATCATGGAATCCAATGTAGTCTCGGGTGTGGCCTATTCGCGGGACGAGGCCAAGATGACCGTCGTGTCGGTCGCCGACCGCCCCGGCATCGCCGCGATCATCTTCAACGCGCTCAGCGATGAGGGGATCAACGTCGACATGATCGTGCAGAACATCTCGGACGAGGGGCGCACGGACATGACCTTTTCCTGCCCCACCAACCAGGTGGCGCGCGCCGAAAAGGCGCTGTTGGCAGTTAAAGAGCGTGGCGAGTTGAACTATGCCGAGCTGGTCGCCGACACCGATGTGGCCAAGGTTTCGGTGGTGGGCATCGGCATGCGCTCGCAGTCGGGCGTGGCGGCCAAGATGTTCAAGGTACTCTCGGATGAGGGGATCAACATCAAGGTCATTACAACCTCCGAGATCAAAATTTCCGTCCTCGTCGACCGGAAATACATGGAACTTGCCGTTCAGGCGCTGCATGATGCCTTTGAACTGGAAAAGGCGGCCTGAGCATCTCGGCCAAGGTCCCGCCTGACACCGCAGAGTAGATCGGGCGATGGCAGACGGAATGGAAACAGAATCCCGCAAGCTGCTGGGGCGGCTGCGCGAGGAGATGGCAAGCGAGGCTGCCGGTCAGGAGCGTCTTGACCGGATCACTCACCTGATCGCCGACAGCATGCGGTGCGAGGTGTGCTCGATCTATCTGTTCCGCGACGACGAAACCCTGGAGCTGTGTGCCACCGAAGGTCTTGCCCCCGAGGCCGTACACCAGACCCGCATGCGTCTGGGGGAAGGTCTCGTTGGCCGGGTGGCCAAGTTCGGCAAGGTCGTCAACGCCGCCGATGCGCCCTCCGAGAAAGGTTTCCGGTACATGCCGGAAACAGGCGAGGAGCGTTTTTCGTCGTTCCTGGGCGTGCCCATTCAGCGGCTGGGGCAGAAGCTTGGGGTTCTTGTGGTCCAGTCCCGCGCTCAACGCGAGTTTTCCGCGGATGAGGTCTATGCGCTTGAAGTCGTGGCAATGGTCCTTGCGGAAATGGCCGAATTGGGTGCGTTTGTGGGCGAAGGTGCCGCCCTTTCACCACTGCATCAGCAATCCATTTTGCTGCGCGGTGGCCCGGCACAAGAGGGCTCGGCCGAGGGGCATGTCTGGCTGCACGAGCCGCGTGTCGTCGTCACCAACCCGATCGCTGACGATCCACATCGCGAGCTGGAGCGACTGAACGAAGCAGTCGAAGAGCTGCGCGTGGGTGTCGACAAGATGCTTGAAATCTCGCGGGGCGGTGACACCGAACAGCTGCAGGTTCTCGAGGCCTATCGGATGTTCGCCAATTCCAAGGGCTGGATGCGGCGGATGGAGGAGGATATCGCCCGCGGTCTCAGCGCCGAGGCGGCGGTTGAAAAAGAACAGTCGCAGGCCCGCGCCCGGATGAGCCAGGTCACCGACCCTTATCTGCGCGAGCGTCTGGCGGATCTGGACGATTTGTCCAACCGTCTGCTGCGCATCCTGACCGGGCAGGGCGGGTCGAACGGTAAAGAGCTGCCGCCCGATCCGATCCTGGTGGCGCGCAATATCGGACCGGGCGATCTGTTGGAATACGGCCGTTCGCTGAAAGGTGTCGTGCTCGAGGAGGGCTCGGTCGGCAGTCATGCCACCATCGTCGCCCGCGCTCTGGCCATCCCGCTGGTGGTGCATGTCGGACGGATTACGACCGAGGCGCTGAACGGCGACCATATTCTGGTCGACGGGGATGAGGGCGTCGTGCATCTGCGCCCCGAGGATACCGTCGTCAGCGCCTTCCGCGACAAGATGGCCATGCAGGCCGAGGCGCAGAAACGCTATGCCTCGATCCGCGAAACCCCGACCGTGACAAAGGATGGCGAGCGGATCAATCTGGTGATGAATGCCGGCCTGATGGCCGACCTGCCGTCCCTCAAGACATCCGGGGCCGAGGGCGTGGGCCTGTTCCGCACCGAATTGCAGTTCCTGATCCGCAACCAGATGCCTAAACGGTCTGAACTGGTGGCGCAGTACAAACGCGTTCTGGATTCGGCCGATGGCAAGCGCGTGGTTTTCCGTACGCTGGATATCGGGTCGGACAAGGTGCTGCCCTACATGAAGCATGTCGCCGAGCCCAACCCGGCGCTGGGTTGGCGTGCCATTCGTGTGGGTCTGGACAAGCGCGGCGTGATGCGGATGCAGCTGCAGGCCCTGTTGCGCGCGGCGGATGGCCGTCCTCTGACGGTTATGTTCCCGTTTGTCGCCCAGGCCGACGAATACCGTGAGGCCCGTTGGGAAGTGAACAAGACGCTGGAGCGCGAAAAGCGCCTGGGTCATGTCCTGCCGGAAACGCTGGAAGTTGGGGCGATGCTGGAAACACCGTCATTGGCCTTCGCCCCCCAGAAGTTCTTTGACGAGGTCGATTTCATCTCGATAGGCGGCAACGACCTGAAACAGTTCTTCTTCGCCGCCGACCGTGAAAACGAGCTGGTGCGTCGCCGCTATGACACCTTGAATGTCAGCTTCCTCAGCCTGATCGAGCGCATCGTCGAACGGTGCGGAATTTCCGACACGCCGCTGAGTTTCTGCGGCGAGGATGCCGGCCGCCCGATCGAGGCGCTGTGCCTGGCGGCGATGGGCATCCGCACCCTGTCGATGCGCCCGGCCTCGATCGGCCCGGTCAAAAGCCTGCTGCTGCGGTCAAACCTGCAGGATGTCCGCAAGATCATCGCCGACGCCCGCCATCGGGGCGAACAATCGGTGCGTCCGGCGATCATGGAGTATCTGCGCGACAACGGCTGAGGCCATGATGACCGCGAAAAAAGGCCCGATTCCGAAATCCGGGCTTGCTTTTTGGGCTTGGTCTTTCTATCCAAGCTACGAATGTTAGCGGTAACAGGGTGTCTGGCTGCAGACCGCGCCGGATTGTCCGAAGAAGGGAGCCAGCCATGGTTTCACGCGTAATCCCGGTAGATCCGTTCGACCTGGTCCTGTTCGGCGCGACCGGAGATCTGGCCCAGCGCAAGATCCTGCCGGGCCTCTGCCATCGCTTCGAAGTGGGGCAGATGCCCGAAGATGCGCGCATCATCGGGACCGCGCGATCGGATATGGACGATGACGGGTTCCGCGCGCAGGTGCGCAAGTCGATGAAGGAATTCGCTCCGTCCTTCAAAAAGGACGTGCTGGACCGGTTTCTGGCCCGGGTCGAATACGTGCCCGTGGATGCGCTGGGTGAAAACGGGTGGGACAAGCTGGCCAAATCGCTGCGCCCCGACGTGGTGCGCGCCTTTTATCTGTCGGTCGGTCCGAAACTGTTTCCCGGCATCGCAGAGCGCCTGCATGATCACGGGCTTGCCACGCCCGACAGCCGCATCGTGGTCGAGAAACCCTTTGGCCATGATCTGGCCTCGGCCAAGGCGCTGAACGAAGGTCTGCGCGCCTGTTTCGAAGAACATCAGATCTATCGGATCGACCATTACCTGGGCAAGGAAACGGTGCAGAACCTGATGGCGCTGCGCTTTGCCAACTCGCTGTTCGAACCGCTGTGGAACGCGACCCATGTGGATCATGTCCAGATCACCGTTGCCGAAACCGTCGGGGTCGAAGGGCGTGGTGCCTATTACGACCAGTCCGGCGCGATGCGGGACATGGTGCAGAACCACCTGGTGCAACTTTTGTGCCTGACTGCGATGGAGCCGCCCTCGACCTTCTCGCCCAACGCGGTGCGCAGTGAAAAGGTCAAGGTGATCGAGGCACTGGAACCTGTCGCCCCGACCGACATCGCCCGCGGCCAGTACCGGGCGGATAAGGGCGGCGACGGCTATGTCGATCATGTGGGCAACCCCGACAGCCTGACCGAAAGCTACATCGCGCTGAAGGTGCGCGTGGGCAACTGGCGTTGGTCGGGGGTTCCGTTCTATCTGCGCACGGGCAAGCGTCTGCGCGCGCGGGAATCCGAAATCGCGGTGTTTTTCCGCGACCCGCCGCACACGATCTTTCCCAATGTCGGCCCGCTGCACGGCAACGTTCTGGTGATCCGCCTGCAGCCTGACGAGGGCATCACCCTGCGCACCACGATCAAGGATCCCGGTCCGGGCGGCTTCCGCCTGACGGACGTGGCGCTGGACATGAGCTTTGCCGAGGCGCTGGGTGCCGATGTGCGCGCGCAGGACGCTTATGAACGGCTGGTGATGGACGTGATCCGCGGCGACCAGACCCTGTTCATGCGCGGCGACGAGGTCGAGGCCGCGTGGGCCTGGGTCGATCCCATTATCAAGGGCTGGGAAGAGCGCGGCGACCGCCCCTCGCGCTATGATCAGGGCAGTTCCGGCCCGGAAGACGCATTGATGCTGATGCATCGCGACGGGCGCCGCTGGCGCCAGATCGGAGGTTGAGATGGTTCACAACGTCATCACCGATGTCACCCAAAGGATAATCGAGCGCAGCGCCGATCCCCGCCGCACCTATCTGCAGCGGATGGAGCAGGCCCGGTCCGAAGGGCCGGCGCGCGCGCATCTGTCGTGCAGCGGACAGGCCCATGCCTATGCCGGGGCAGGGGCCGATCAGCAGACGATGGCCACGACCAGCGTGGGCAATCTGGGCATCGTCACCGCCTATAACGACATGCTGTCGGCGCACCAGCCGTTCGAGCGCTATCCCGAACTGATCCGTCGCGCGGCCCGTGCCGCAGGCGGCACCGCGCAGGTCGCGGGTGGGGTTCCGGCCATGTGCGACGGGGTCACGCAAGGCGAGGCCGGGATGGAGCTGTCGCTGTTCTCGCGCGACGTGATCGCGCTGGCGGCGGCGGTGGCGCTCAGCCACAATACCTTTGACGCGGCAGTGTTCCTGGGGGTCTGTGACAAGATCGTGCCGGGGCTGGTGATCGCAGCGCAGAGCTTTGGCCACCTGCCGGCGGTGTTTCTGCCCGCCGGCCCGATGACCAGCGGCCTGCCCAACGACGAAAAGGCCAAGGTGCGCCAGAAATTCGCCGCCGGCGAAGCCACGCGCGAAGAGCTGATGGCCGCCGAGATGGCCGCCTATCATGGGCCGGGCACCTGCACATTCTACGGCACCGCCAACACCAACCAGATGTTGATGGAGTTCATGGGCCTGCACCTGCCGGGCTCCAGCTTCGTCAACCCCAACACGCCGCTGCGCGATGCGTTGACCGAGGAAGGCGCCCGCCGCGCCCTGTCGCTCAGTGCGCTGGGCAACAATTACACGCCGGTGTGCCAGATCCTCGACGAACGGGCTTTCGTGAACGGTATCGTGGGGCTGATGGCCACGGGCGGGTCGACCAACCTGCTGATCCACCTGATCGCCATGGCCCGTGCCGGGGGCATCGTGCTGGACTGGCAGGATTTCTCGGACATCTCGGGCGTCGTGCCCCTGGTCGCGCGGGTCTATCCCAACGGTCTGGCCGACGTGAACCATTTCCATGCGGCGGGAGGACTGGGCTACACCATCGGCACGCTGCTGGACGAAGGCCTGCTGCATCCCGACACGCTGACCGTGGCGGGACAGGGGCTGCATCATTACACCCAGGAACCCAAGCTGATCGATGGCGCGCTGGTCTGGGAGGACGGCGCAGGCCACAGCCTGAACGAAAAGATCCTGCGCCCGGCCAATGACCCGTTCCAGCCCACCGGCGGCCTGTCGCGCCTGAGCGGAAATCTGGGCACCGGCGTGATGAAGGTCTCGGCCGTGGCCCCCGAACACCAGGTGGTCGAGGCCCCGGTGCGCGTCTTCCATGACCAAGACGAGGTCAAGGCCGCGTTCAAGGCGGGCGAGTTCACCGACGATGTCATCGTCGTGGTCCGTTTTCAGGGCCCCAAGGCCAATGGCATGCCCGAACTGCACTCGCTGACCCCGATCCTGTCGATCCTGCAGGGGCGCGGCCAAAAGGTGGCGCTGGTGACCGATGGCCGCATGTCGGGGGCCTCGGGCAAGGTTCCCGCGGCGATCCATGTCTGCCCCGAGGCGCTGGATGGTGGCCCGATCGCCAAGCTGCGCGATGGCGACCTGCTGCGCGTCGATGCGGTTCAGGGCCAGCTTGAAATCCTGACCCCCGGCGTGCTGGACCGCCCCGTCGCTACCGCCGATCTTTCGGCGCATCAATACGGGGTCGGCCGCGACCTGTTCACCACGTTCCGCAACGCCGTCGGCTCGGCCGATGCCGGTGCCAGCATTTTCGGAGCCTGAACCTATGTCTGCAAAAACCCAACGCACCCGCGAGATCTGCGCATTGGCGCCCATCGTCCCGGTTCTGGTCGTCGATGACGCCGCCCATGCCCGCCCGCTGGCCGAGGCACTGGTGGCCGGTGGCCTGCCCGCGCTCGAAGTGACCTTGCGCACGCCGGCGGCGCTGGACGCGATCCGCGCCATGGCGCAGGTGCCCGGCGGGGTCGTGGGGGCCGGCACGCTGGTCACGCCCGACGATGTCCGCGCCGCAAAAGAGGCGGGCGCGCAGTTCGGCGTGTCGCCCGGGGCCACCGATGCCCTGATCGCCGCCTGCGAGGCCGAGGGCCTGCCGCTGCTGCCCGGCGCGGCCACCGCGACCGAGGCGATGCGCCTGCTCGAGCAGGGCTATGACATGCTGAAATTCTTCCCGGCCGAAGCCTCGGGCGGGGCGCCAGCGCTCAAGGCGATCGGCGCGCCGCTGCCGCAGATCACCTTCTGCCCGACGGGCGGCGTGTCGCCCTCCAACGCGCGCGACTACCTGTCCCTGCCCAACGTGATCTGCGCGGGAGGCAGCTGGGTCGCGCCGAAACAGATGGTGGCGCAGGGCGACTGGGCGGGGATCGAAGCCCTTGCGCGGGAGGCGGCCGCCCTGATGGATTGACCTTGCCGGGCCGGGCGCTAGGGTGGGCGCCATTACAGGCAGGTTGATCCACATGACAGACAAAGTTTCCTTCGCCCAAGGGCGAAATTATCTGGCCATTCCGGGCCCTTCCGTGATTCCGGACGCGGTGCTGCAGGCGATGCACCGCCCGTCGCCCAATATCTATGCCGGTGAACTGGTCGAGATGATGCCCGACCTGACGGCCGACCTGCGCCGCGTGGCTCGTACCCGGCACGAGGTGGCGATCTACATCGCCAACGGCCACGGCGCGTGGGAGGCGGCGCTGTCCAACGTTCTGGCGCCGGGGGAAACCGTGCTGGCTCCGGCTTCGGGGCGGTTCACCCATGGCTGGGCGGAAATGGCCGAGCGTCTGGGCGTCAAGGTCGAGTTGATCGATTTCGGCCCCTCCGACCCGTGGGATATGGACCGGATCGCGCAGGCCCTGCGGGCTGATGCCGACCACCGGATCAAGGCGGTTCTTGCGGTGCACGTGGACACGTCCAGCTCGATCCGCAACGACATTCCGGCGCTGCGGGCGTTGCTGGACGATCTGAACCACCCGGCATTGCTGATGGCGGATTGCATCGCCTCGCTGGGCTGCGATCGGTTCGAGATGGATGACTGGGGCGTCGATGTCATGGTCACCGCCTGCCAAAAGGGGCTGATGACCCCGGCGGGCATGTCCTTCGTGTTCTTCAACGACCGGGCCAAGGCCAAACGGGCCGCGATGCCGCGCGTTTCGGGCTATTGGGACTGGCAGCCGCGATCAGAGCCCGACTGGTTCTATCAATATTTCGGCGGCACCGCGCCGACGCACCACCTGTACGGCCTGCGCGCCGCCCTTGATCTGATCCATGCCGAGAGGATTGAGCAGGTCTGGGCCCGCCATGCGCAGCTGGCACAGGCCGTCTGGGCCGCCTGCGAGGTCTGGGCCGAGGGAGGGGCGCTGCACCTGAACGTCGGCGATCGCGCGCATCGCAGCCATGCCGTCACCGCCCTGCGCCTGACCGAGGGTCGCGGCACGCCCCTGCGCAGCTATACCGAGCGGCACCTGGGCTTGACCCTTGGCATCGGGCTGGGCATGGCGGACGAGGAGTCATGTTTCCGGGTGGGCCACATGGGCCATCTGAACGGGCACATGGTCATGGGTCTGCTGGGCGGCATCGAAACCGCCATGGCCGCGTTGGAGATCCCACGCGGGTCCGGCGCGCTCGAGGCAGCGGCGGGGGTTCTGGCGGGCTAGGCGGTGCGCGCGGCCGCCAGCGCCTGCGGCAGGGCGGCGGCAAAGGCGTTCAGGTCGGCTTCGGTGCCGCAACTGACGCGGATGCAGCGGTTCTGCGGGGCTGCAAATGGCATCCGCACGAAGATCCCCTGCGCCACCAGCGCATCCAGCACCGCCTTGGCAAATGCTCCGTCGCGCCCGCAGTCGATCGCCACGAAATTGGTGGCCGAGGGCAGCGGGGCCAACCCGTTGTCACGCGCAATCGCGACGATCCGGTCGCGGGCCGAGGCGATCTGTGTCTGAACCTGCGTCAGCCAGTCCTGATCGTGCAGGGCGGCCAGCGCCCCGGCCTGCGCCATGCGGTTCATGCCGAAATGGTTGCGCACCTTGTTGAAGGCCGAGATCAACCCGGGCGCTCCGATCGCATAGCCGACCCGCGCGCCGGCCATGCCGTAGACCTTGGAAAAGGTGCGCATCCGGATTACGCGTGGATCATCCGCCGCGACCGGCGCGGCAGTGCCTTCAGGCGCGCATTCCACGTAAGCCTCGTCCAGGACCAGCAGACAGCCGTCCGGCAGGGCGTCCAGCGCCGCGACGATGTCGGCGCCGCGATGCCAGCTGCCCATCGGGTTGTCCGGGTTGGCCAGATAGACCAGCTTGGCCCCGACCTCGGCCGCCTTGGCGAACAGGGCGGCCGGGTCCTCGTGATCGTTGGCATAAGGCACCTTGTGGATCGCCCCGCCATAGCCCGTGACGTGGTAGTTGAAGGTGGGATAGGCCCCGTCCGAGGTCACGACCGCATCGCCCGGACCGACCATCAGGCGCACCAGATAGCCCAGCAGCCCGTCGATGCCTTCGCCGACCACGATGTTGTCGGGGCCGATCCCGTGATGATCGGCCAGTGCATGGCGCAGATCGTGGTTCTCGGGGTCGCCATACATCCAGATGCCGTCAGCGGCCTGCCGCATCGCCTCGATCGCGCGGGGCGAGGGGCCGAACACGCTCTCGTTCGCGCCCAGCCGGGCCACGAAGGGCGCACCGCGTTGGCGCTCCTGCGTCTCGGGGCCGACAAAGGGCACGGTTGCAGGCAGGGATTGGGCAAGCGGGGTGTATCTGGGTCCGGTCATGGGCGCAGATAATCCCAAGGGCATGGCCGGGGCAAGCCTTGCATGGGGCCGGGGCGTCCGCACTGATCTGCCCTCACGTCGGGCTGGCGTCGGCTGCGGGTTTCGGGGCATTGTTTGCCCGGAACATCAAACCCGGAGGCCCAGATGGCGCGCGTATCAGTCGAATACAGGAACCACATCGCCCATGTCACCCTGACCCGCGGCGACAAGATGAACGCGCTGGACGATGCGATGGTCAAGGCGATCCTGGCGGCGGGGCAAGAGGTCGCCGCCTCGGACGCCCGGGCCGTGGTCCTGTCGGGCGAGGGCAAAAGCTTCTGCGCGGGGCTCGACATGGCCAGTTTTGCGACCATGGCGCACAAGGACCCGACCGAGTGGTTGATGACCCGCAGCCATGACGACGCGAATGAGATGCAGGAACTGGCGCTGATCTGGCGCCGCGTGCCGGTGCCGGTGATCTGCGCCATTCAGGGCGTGGCTTATGGCGGTGGTCTGCAGATCGCGCTCGGGGCCGATATCCGGATCGCCCATCCCGATGCCAAGCTGGCCGTGATGGAGATGAAATGGGGCATCATCCCCGACATGGGCGGCATGGTCCTGTTGCCGAAACTGGTACGGTCTGACGTGCTGCGCATGCTGACCTATACCGCGCGGCCCATCGGTGCCGCCCAGGCCGCCGATTGGGGGTTGGTCACCAGCCTGTCGGATGATCCGCTGACCGAAGCCATCGCGCTGGCCGAGGATATTGCGGGCAAGAGCCCCTCGGCCATCCGCGCCGCGAAACGCCTGATCGAGGTGGCCGAAACCAAGTCGCGCGCCGAAGTTCTGCTGGCCGAATCCGCCGAACAGGTCGAGCTGATCGGCAAACCCGACCAGATGGAAGTGGTGATGGCCCAGATGCAGGGCCGCAAGCCCGAGTTCAAGTAAACTCGCGGGCCGCAGCCAGATCGGATTCAACCCCGCAGGCGCGTCGTCACCCCATAGGCGATGCCGCCTGCCAGCAGACCCCAGACCGCCGCGCCCAGGCCGAACACGGTGATGCCCGAGGCGGTGATGGCAAAGGTCAGGATCGCGGCTTCACGCTCAGCCGGAACCTCGAGCGCGGCGAAGGTGGCATTGGCCATGACCCCGATCAGTGCGACGCCGGTCAACGTGCCCATCAGCATCGGATCGGCATGGGCGGCAAACCCGGTGATGGCCACGGCGAATACCCCGAACAGGCAATAGAACACCCCGGCCATGACCGCCGACCAATAGCGCTGATCCCGGTTGGGGTGGCTGTCCTCGTTCGCGCACATGGCGGCGGTGATGGCCGCGAGGCAGGTCGCCGGCGCGCCGAAGGGGGCCGACAGGATGCTGGCCCCGCCCACGGCCGAGAATAGCCGCCCTGCGACCGGGGCATAGCCAAAGCTGCGCATGACCGCGATGCCCGGGATGTTCTGCGTGGCCATCGTGACCACGAACAGCGGCACCCCGATGCCGATCATCGACGCCACCGAGAATGTTGGCGTGGTCCAGACCGGCGCGGCCAGCAGGTGGTCGGGGCGGACCGACGGGCCGCCAGAGAACAGAATGACGACCAGCGCGGCGGCCAGCACGGCGGCGGGAACGGCCAGCAGTCTGCGCACACGTCCGGCGATGAACCAGGTCAGGATCACCGGCAGGGCCTGCCAGGGGATCTCGACCGCAGCCTGAAACGGGACGATGCACAGCGGCAGCAGCACTCCGCCCAGCATCGCCTGCGCCAGCGTGGTGGGAATCGCCGCCGCCAACCGTCCCAGCGGGCGCCACATTCCGGCCAGCACGGTCAGCGCACCCGCAAACAGGAACGCGCCGATGGCATCTGAGAAACCCGCGGCCGGCGCGGCCGAAACCGCCAGCAGCGCCGCACCGGGCGTGGACCAGGCCACGCTGATCGGTTGGCGGTACCACAGGCTGAGCACGATCGCAGCCAGCCCCATGGCAAGGGCGGCCATCATCAGCCCCGATGCCGCCTGCGGCCCCGAAGCGCCCATGGCGTCCAGCCCCTGCAGGACAATCGGAAAGGAACTGAAAAAGCCGACTACGGCCACGACCAGCCCGGTTGAAACGGTCTGCATCGGCGGAAAGGGTCTGGACATGGGGGCCTCGGTGGATTGGTCCCGAGATTGCTAGCAACCGTTTGGCCCGGTGAACAGGGCCGGGTGCAAAAAACCCCGCCGGGCGTGCGCGGCGGGGTTTCGTCAAGCGTGTGCGAGGGGCTGACGGATCAGGCGATCTCGGCCAGTCGGGCCAGCGCCTCGTTGATGCGGGCCTCTTCCTCTTCGCGGGCGGCCAGGTTGGCCTTGGCCTCTTCCACCACCTCTTCCGGGGCCGAGGCCACGAATTTGGGGTTGTTGAGACGCCCGCGCAGACCGCCCAGTTCCTTGGCCAGTTTGCCCTTGGCTTTTTCCAGCCGTTCCTTCTCGGCGCCGATGTCTATGATGTCGGCCAGCGGCAGGCCAAAAGACGCGCCTGGGGCCGCGATCGAGATCGTGCCCTTGGGCAGCGTCTCGGCTTTGGTCAGGCTGTCGATCCGGGCCAGCCGCTTGATCAGCGCCTCGTTCCGGTCCCAGGCGGCTTGGCCGTGGGCGTCGATCTCGGTCACCAGCATTGGCACGTACAGGCCCGCCGGAACGCGCATCTGGGCGCGGGCGGAGCGGGTGTTCTCGATCACCGAGATCACCCAGTTCATCTCGCGATCCGCGTCGGCATCGACCAGATCGGCAGCGGCATAGGTCGGCCAGTCGGCATGCACCAGCATCTTGGCACGGGTGCCGGTCAGGCCCCACAGCTCTTCGGTGATGAAGGGCATGATCGGGTGTAGCAGGATCAGGCACTGATCCAGAACCCAGCGCATGGTGGCGCGGGTCTCGGCCTGGGCCTCGGCATCGTCGCCCTGCAGCAGCGGTTTGGACAATTCCACGTACCAGTCACAGACCTTGCCCCAGACGAAGGCATAAAGCCCATTGGCCGCGTCATTGAAGCGGTAGCTCTCCAGCGCGGCGTCGACCTCTTCCCGCACGCGGGCGGTTTCGCCGATGATCCAGCGGTTTACGGCGGCCTTGGGCTGCAACTCGGCCACGTCCAGTTGCGGGACGGCGTCGGTAAAGACCTCGTTCATCTCGGCAAAGCGGACGGCGTTCCACAGCTTGGTGCCAAAGTTGCGATAGCCGGTGATGCGCTCGCGCGACAGTTTCAGCACGCCGCCGATGGCCGCCATCGACGCGTTGGTAAAGCGCAGCGCGTCGGCGCCGAACTCGTCCACGATTTCCAGCGGGTCGATGACGTTGCCGGTGGTCTTGGACATCTTCTTGCCCTTCTCGTCGCGGACGAGCTGGTGCAGGTAAACGGTGTGGAATGGGATCTGATCGACCACGGCCAGCTGCATCATCATCATCCGGGCGACCCAGAAGAACAGGATGTCGAAACCGGTGATCAGAACGTCCGTGGGGAAGTAGCGCTGCAACTCCTCGGTCTGTTCGGGCCAGCCCAGCGTGCCGATGGGCCAGAGGCCGGAGGAGAACCAGGTATCCAGCACATCCGGGTCGCGCCAGACCGGGTAAACCAGCTTGGTCGGATCCTGTTCAACGGCGTACTGCGCCAGGCTTTCGGCGAACCGGTGGATCGCCTCGTGCTTGTCGGCCACCTCGATCACCGTGGCGTGGCTGAGCGGGCTGGGAATGTCGGCATTGTCATCCAGGAATTTTCCGGTGACGTCCTCGAAGCTGGCGGCGCATTCCATGACCGCGCCCCGGTGCAGCATACCGCCTTGGTTCAGCAGCCGACCCAGTTCGACCAGGTCCAACTCGCCGTCGTTTTCGTCATCCTTGAAATCCTCGGCCGACAGGTCCAGCCCGTACCAGACCGGAATCTGATGCCCCCACCACAGCTGGCGGCTGATGCACCATGGTTCGATGTTCTCGAGCCAGTGGTAATAGGTCTTTTCGCCCGATTCCGGGATGATCTTGACCCGGCCATCGCGCACCGCGTCCAGCGCGGGGCCCACGATCTTTGACGTCTCGACGAACCACTGGTCGGTCAGCATCGGCTCGATCACCACCTTCGAGCGGTCGCCGAAGGGCTGCATGATCGGTTTGCTCTCGACCAGCGGGACCAGCGCGTCGGCGCCTTCGGTATCGGGTTTCAGCGCGGTCGATCCCAGGCGCGGATCGTCCGCACGGGTCATCACGCCCAGACCTTCGGCGGTGATTTCTTCGACCACCCTGGCGCGCGCCTCGAACCGGTCCAGGCCGCGCAGATGGTCGGGCACCAGGTTGATCGCGTCGATTTCGTTCTCGGTGAATTCGCGGCCGCGGGCATATTCCTGCGCCTTGGCGGCTTCGTCCGCATAGGGCGCGCCGTCGGCCCGCATGTGGCCGCGCGTATCCATCAGGCGGTACATCGGGATCTTGCCGCGCTTGGCCACCTGATAGTCGTTGAAATCATGCGCGCCGGTGATCTTCACCGCGCCCGAGCCGAAATTCGGGTCAGGGTATTCGTCTGTGATGATCGGGATCTGGCGGCGATGCTCTTTAGGGCCCACCGGGATTTCGCAAAGCTTGCCGACGATCGGCGCATAGCGTTCGTCCGACGGGTGCACCGCAACCGCGCCGTCGCCCAGCATGGTCTCGGGGCGGGTCGTGGCGATCGAGATGTAGTCGCGCTCTTCCTCGAGCACGATGTTCCCGTCCTCGTCCTTTTCGACGTAGGTATAGGTCTCGCCCCCGGCCAGCGGGTACTTGAAGTGCCACATGTGGCCGGCGACCTCGATATTCTCGACCTCGAGGTCCGAGATCGCGGTCTCGAAATGCGGGTCCCAGTTGACCAGCCGCTTGCCGCGGTAGATCAGGCCCTTGTCGTACATGTCGACAAAGACCTTGATGACCGCGTCATGGAAATTGGGGCTGTTTTCGTGGCCCGTGCGCGGGTCGCCGGCCGCGCCGGCCATGGTGAAGGCGTTGCGCGACCAGTCGCACGAAGAGCCGAGGCGTTTCAGCTGCTCGATGATGGTGCCGCCGTATTCGCCCTTCCACTCCCAGACTTTCTCAAGGAACTTCTCACGGCCCAGTTCGTTCCGGCTGGGTTGTTGCGTGGCGGCGAGCATCTTCTCGACCTGCATCTGCGTGGCGATGCCGGCATGGTCCTGCCCGGGCTGCCACAACGTGTCGAACCCGCGCATCCGGTGCCAGCGGGTCAGAATGTCCTGCAGGGTGTTGTTGAACGCATGGCCCACATGCAGCGCGCCGGTCACGTTCGGCGGCGGGATCATGATGCAAAAGCTTTCGTCGCGCGACTTGTTCGCGCCTGCCTTGAAGGCTCCGGCCTCTTCCCAGGCCTTGTAGATCCGGGCCTCGGCCTCGGCCGCGTTGAATGTCTTGTCCATCGCCATCGGGTGCGTCCTGCGTCATCGATCTTGGGTCAGCGCCTGCAATAGCGAATGGCGGCGGGAAGGGAAAGGGCCAAGCACCTCGCGCACTGGACATCCGCCGCATCAAGGCTAGGGTCGCGGTCTGAGGCAGCGAAAGGGGCGCGTCATGGAAAAGTTCGGCAAGAGCCAACCGGTCACCCGGACCGAGGATCAGCGGTTCCTGACCGGTCAGGGGCGCTACATGGACGATACGGTGCCGCCCGGTGCGCTGTACGCGGTGTTCTTTCGCAGCCCGGTGGCGCATGGCGACATCACCGCGCTGGACCTCGACGCCGCCCGCGCCGCGCCCGGTGTGCGGCTGGTGCTGACCATCGATGACCTGATCGCCGCCGGAATCGACCCGGTGCTGAGCGCCACGATCCTTGTCAACCGCGACGGCAGCCGCGCCGCCAGTCCCCCGCGCCACATGCTGGCCCGCGACCGGGTGCGCTTTGTCGGCGAGCCGGTGGCGATGGTCGTGGCCGAAACGCTGGCGCAGGCCCGCGACGCCGCCGAGCTGATCTGGATGGACACAGCCGACCGCCCCGCCAAGCTGGACCTTGCGCCGGGCGGTGAGCCGCTGCACCCCGAGGCCCCCGACAACCGCGCCTTTGACTGGGCCGTGGGCGACGAGGCCGCGACCCAGGCCGCCTTTAACGCTGCCGCTCATGTCGTGTCGCTGCAGGTGGCCGACAACCGGGTGATCGTGAACTCAATCGAGCCGCGCGGCTGCAACGCGGTCTGGTCCGACGGGCGGCTGCACTTTAGCTATGGCGGGCAGGGCGTCTGGGGGATGAAGGCGCAGCTGGCCGACAAGCTGCGGCTGGACCCGCAGGCGGTCCATGTCACCACGCCCGATGTGGGCGGCGGGTTCGGCATGAAGGCGATGCCGTACCCCGAGTATTTCTCGGTCGCAGTAGCGGCGATGCAACTGGGCCAGCCCGTGCACTGGATGTCGGACCGGACCGAGGCGATGCTGTCCGACCACCACGGGCGCGACCTGACCTCGCTGGCCGAACTGGCCTTTGACGAGCATCTTCGCATCACCGCCTACCGGGTCCACAGCCGCTGCAACCTGGGCGCGTACAACAGCCATTTCGGCCAGGCGATCCAGACCAACCTGTTCAAATGCGTGCTGCCCGGCGTCTATGACGTGCAGAAAACCTATCTGCGGGTCGAGGGGTTTTATTCCAACACCACCCAGGTCGATGCCTATCGCGGTGCCGGCCGCCCCGAGGCGATCTATGTGCTGGAACGCGCGATGGACCGCGCCGCGCGGGAACTGGGCGTCGACCCGTGGGAACTGCGCCGCCGCAACTTCATCCGGCCCGAGGCTTTTCCCTATGTCTCGGCCACCGGTGAAACCTATGACGCGGGCGATTTCGGAATGGTTCTGTCCCGCGCCGCCGAACAGACCGCCGGTTTCGCCGCGCGCAAGGCCGCCGACGCCGAACGCGGCCTGATCCGGGGGCAGGGGCTTTGTTACTATATCGAAAGCATTCTGGGCGACCCTTCCGAAGGCGCTAAAATCGAATTCTGTCAGGATGGCACCGTGAACCTTTATGTCGGGACGCAATCGAACGGGCAGGGGCATGAGACGGTCTATGCCCAGTTCCTGTCGGACCAGACGGGAATTCCGGCCGACCGGATCCGGGTCGTGCAGGGTGACAGCGACCGCATGGCGCAGGGCGGCGGCACCGGCGGGTCGCGCTCGGTTACGGTGCAAAGCGCGGCGACGCTGGTCACGATTGACCAGATGATTGCCGCATTCACGCCCTATCTGGCGGATAAAATGGGGGTCGAGGAAAGTGATGTGACCTTCGACCATGAAACCTTCCGCGCGCCGGGGTCGAACCTGACGCCCACGCTGATCGAAGCGGCCGAGATGGCCCGCGCGGATGGCCGCACCGACCTGCTGCAGCACGAGGCCCGCACGCGGCTCGAGGCGCGCAGCTATCCCAACGGCGCCCATGTTGCCGAGATCGTGATCGACCCGGAAACCGGCACGACGACGGTCGACCGCTATACGGTCGTCGATGATTTCGGCAATCTCATCAACCCCATGCTGGCCGAAGGGCAGGTGCATGGCGGGGTGGCCCAGGGCATCGGCCAGGCGCTGTGCGAGCACGTGGTGCATGATGGTGAGGGGCAGTTGCTCACGGCAACGTTCATGGATTACGCCTTGCCGCGCGCCGCTGACATACCCATGATTAGGTTTACCTCGGCGCCGGTTCCGTCAACGGCCAACCCCATGGGAATGAAAGGTTGCGGCGAGGCAGGCACCGTTGGCGCATTGGCCGCGGTTGCAAATGCGGTGCAGGATGCGCTCTGGGATCATGGAGTGCGGCAGGCGGACATGCCGTTCACTCCGGTCAAGGTTTGGGAATTGTTGTCGAATGGTACTGTCGCGGTTCGGTAAGAAGATACTTGGATGGCTCGGCCGCCCCCTGCGGTCCGAGCATTCTGCCGAAACGCGCCACCGCGAACCCATCAGTCATGTCATCATCCTGGACGGAACGATGTCGACCCTGGAGCCCGGGTTCGAGACCCATGCCGGTCAGACCTTTCGGTTGTGCTGCGAAATGGGCAATCAGGTCTCGGTCTTCTATGAAGCGGGCGTGCAATGGGAGAGCTGGAAATCCACGCTGGACGTGATGATGGGGCGGGGGATCAATCGCCAGATCCGCAGAGCCTACGGCTATCTTGCCTCGCGGTACAAGCCCGGCGATCGGATCTACTTCATCGGCTATTCCCGCGGCGCCTATGGTGTGCGCAGCCTTGCCGGCGTCATCGATATGATCGGGCTGCTGCAGGCCGAGCATGCGACCGAGCGCAACATCAAGCAGGCCTACCGGCATTATGAGTGCAACCCGGGCGGGCAGGCCGCACAGGACTTTCGCCGGAACTTCTGCCACGGCGGCGTCGAAATTGAGATGGTCGGTGTCTGGGACACGGTCAAGGCATTGGGACTGCGCCTGCCGTTGCTGTGGCGCATGGCCGAAGAGCGGCATTCATTTCACAACCACAACCTCGGGCCGTCCACCCGGCACGGGTATCATGCGCTGGCGCTGGATGAAACGCGAGAGGTCTTCACGCCGGTCCTTTGGTCGACCGCACCGGATTTCCGCGGCCATTGCGAACAGGTCTGGTTCCGCGGCACGCATGGTGACGTCGGGGGGCAACTCAGCGGGTTCGAGCCCGCGCGACCGCTGGCCAACATTTCGCTGGTGTGGATGCTCGACAAGGCTGAGTTGCACGGTCTGCCTCTGCCTGAAGATTGGCGCACCCGCTTTCCCACCGATCCGCATGCACCGTCGGTCGGGACGTGGCGGGGGTGGGGCAAGATCTTCCTGCTGCGCAAGCATCGCACCGTAGGTCAGGACCCGTCCGAACGCCTGCATGTCTCGGTTTCGCCCGACGAACTGCCCAAATGGGTGCACCTGCCGGCAGGGCCGCATTCACATCCGGCGCAGTAACGGTCAGTCAAACATCGCCGGGCTGGGTGACTTGCCGTTCGCTTGAAACGCATCGTGGATGTCTTTTTCCAGATTGCGTGTCAGGGACAGGTCCGGCAACGCATCCGGGGCGAAGAACGCCGCTTCGCTGGTTTCGGGGCCCGGGGTCGGGGCGGCGACATCCAAAGGGCTACACAGGAAGAACAGTTTGTAGAAGTCCCGTGGATCTGCCGGGTAGGGATGCCGTGCCTTGTGGCGTACGGAATAGAGTGTCTGCGCCGTGACACGCAGACCGGCTTCCTCCAAGACTTCGCGTTCGATGTTCTCCGACGGAGAGCTGCCGATATCGGCAAAACCGCCAGGCATCGCCCACAACCCGTCGCTGCGTTCCCGTACCAGCAGGATACCGCCGTTGCGAATTACGGCGGCGCGGATGTCGATGCTGGGTGTTGCGTATCCGCCCGCGTGGGCAGGCATCGCCATTTCGATCTTTGGCAAAGGCACCCGACCCAGGTCGGCCAGCATCGCGCGGGCCATTCCGGCGATCTCGTCATAACGTTCGCGGTCGAACGGATCGGTGGTGAAATGCTGGCCGGTTTCGGCCAGCGCCAAAAGCCGTTTGGCCCGGGCCAGCCAGGTATCCTCCATCGCTGTCGGATCCTGGCGCATGGGCCTCAGCGCCGCCGGTCGCGGCGCGAGCTCATGGGTTGGAAGGCGACGCCCACATGCGCCTCGCAATAGGGTTTGCCCGGCTCGGCCGGCAGACCGCAGAACCAGAAATCATCCGTGGCCGGATCGCCCACGGGCCATTTGCAGGTCTTCTCGGTCAGTTCCATCAGGGTCAGCTTCTTGGCCTTCTTCTCGACCTCGTTGACCTTGGCCAGTGCCTCGGGGCTGATCTCATTGGCCGAGGGCTGCGGCGGCAGCGGCTGGCCGGCCGGAATGATCTGGCGGCGCGGCGGCGTGGCCGGCTTTGCCTCGGCGGCCGGCGCGGCTGCTGCGGGGCGGGCCGGTTCGGTCTTGGGGGCGGGTTTGGGCTTGGCCTCGGCCTTGGGCGCGGGGGCCGGCTTTTCCCTGGGCTCGGCCTTGGCCGGTGCGGCGCCGGTGGTACGGTTCGACAGGCCCAGGCGATGGACCTTGCCGATCACCGCATTGCGGGTGACCCCGCCCAGTTCCTTGGCGATCTGGCTGGCCGACTGGCCTTCGCCCCACATTTTCTTGAGCAGTTCAACGCGCTCGTCTGTCCAGGACATGGGTAGCCTTTCAAAAGCGGGAAAGCGGCCTCGGTCACGGGCCGCCTTCGGAATTCGTCTCAGCGCCCTATTCTAATCACTGCGGGCCGAGTTACAAGCGGTCATCGAATCAGATTGGGGGCAGGAATGCAGAATCTCGCGGATCAGGACATGCGCCGTTTCGGAGCGGTCAACTGGATGGGGTTGTGGACATTGGCCCAGCGCGAAACCCTGCGCTTCCTGGCGGTCTGGACGCAGACCCTGCTGGCGCCTCTGGTCACAGCGGGCCTGTTCCTGCTGATCTTCAACATCGCCGTCGGCCCAGGGCGACCGGATGTGATGGGCGTGCCGTTCCTGACATTCCTGGCGCCCGGGATCATGATGATGACGGTGATTCAGAACGCCTTTGCCAACACTTCGTCCTCGATGGTGATCTCGAAAGTGCAGGGCAACATCGTGGACACGCTGATGCCGCCGTTGTCCCCACTCGAGATCTTGCTGGGCTATCTGGCGGGCGGCATCGCACGGGGTGTGCTGATCGCGTTGATGCTGGCCGCTGCGCTGGCGCTTGGCTTGGGGCTGATGCCGCAGCATCCCGTGCTGGCCTTGGTTTTTGTCATTCTTGGGGGTGCGTTCATGGGCGCGCTGGGCCTGCTGGCAGGGGTTTTTGCCAACAAGTTCGATCAGATGGCCGCAATCACCAACTTCATCGTTACCCCGCTGGCGTTTCTGTCCGGCACCTTCTACTCGGTCGACGCGTTGCCGCCGTTGCTGAACAGGATCAGTCACGTGAACCCCGTTTTCTACCTGATCGACGGATTGCGATACGGCATGATCGGAGTGTCGGACAGCAACCCTATGTTGGGGATGGCCGTCTGTTTGCTGTCGACCCTGCTGATCTGCGCCGTCATATGGCAAATGCTGCGGACCGGTTACCGTTTGAAGGCCTAGGCAGCTTCGGACAACGAACCGGGCTGCAGCGGCACGCGAGGGCGTCCCAGCCGCGGGTGCAGTCGTGCGGCCACGGACCAGGCTCCCAGCATTGCAAGCCCACCTGCCGCAAAAACACCAGCCACCGGTGTCGCCAGCAACACCAAGGCGGCAACGCCCGGTGTCAGAATTCCCGAAACATCGCGATAGCTGGAATAGATTGCAGACATCTCTGTCCGCTCGGACGGCTTCACCGCCATCAGGAATGGCAGACCGGCACATATGTCCAGCACGATCAACCAGATTGACCCCATGACCAGTGCGACGACCGATGCCACCGGCCAGCCCGAGAGAAATGCAGCCAACAGAAAACATGTGGCGCAGGCGGCAAAGCCTGTTCGCACGGCGCTGCGCAGTGACCGGTTCTGGACCCAGCGCAGAATCAGGGGGGCAGCAAACAGCATGGCGTTCGTGGCGGACAAAAGCGTGCCGCCCAATTGCTCACCCAACCCGTTTTCGATGGCGAAAATCGGAAGGTAGACCACATAGATCCACCAGCCACAGGACCGGATCATGGCAAACAGATACCCGGCCACCAGCCGCGGTTGGGCAAAGAACCGTCGCAGAAATGACAGCGGATTCTTCGTCGCACCTCTGGCCTTGGTAATCAGTTTGCCGTTGCCCAGACGCATGGCCCAGAACATGATCAGCATCCCAGTGGCGGCGGCCGCGCTGATGACGAAAGGGGCAGGGGCCCATAATTCCATCAGCATCACGCCTGCCATCGGCCCCGCTGTCCAACCCAGCGCGCTGTAGAACATCCGGCTTGTTTCGCAGCGGCCGAGCTCGATCTTGCTGATGTAGTCCAAAACGTAGGCGTTGAAGCAGATGAAAGTAACCACCGCGGCCACGGTGTTCAGCGCAAGTGCCCCGATCACGGCCTCGGGGCTGCCGTCGATGGCCAGCAGAGCGCCGGTGATGAACATAACGCAGCCGGCTGTATAGGCCCATCGTCGCGGGACATAACGGATCAGGAACGGCACCATCAGTCCGGCCAATAACGAAACGAGGCCTACCAGAAAGTAAACGAGCGAGACGGACCCGGCGTCGCCCATGGCCCGGTACATCACCAAGGGGAATACGGA
Organism: Ruegeria sp. BC6; assembly: GCF_056539185.1. Classification (NCBI taxonomy): domain Bacteria; kingdom Pseudomonadati; phylum Pseudomonadota; class Alphaproteobacteria; order Rhodobacterales; family Roseobacteraceae; genus Ruegeria; species Ruegeria sp. BC6. Next base: position 1,281,535 of record NZ_JBQFUM010000001.1, on the reverse strand, counting down.
AATCAGGATGCCGCGAACCACGGCCTCGAACCCGGCAAGTATGCCGAACTTGCGAACGGAGGGCGCGGGCGCATGACGGACCCATTCCGGGATTCGGCGTTCGTGCATCGGGCAATCTCTCTAACCAACCGCATTCAGGGTGCGTCATGCGGTGTCGGTTTCATGAGAGTTTGCGACATCGGGGTCGCCTGCGGACAAGGCCGTAGAAAAAATTCTAGCGGCGTCTGGCTCGGGCCTCGCGCCAGACAAGGATCAGCGCTCCGGTCAAAATGACCCCTGAGCCCAGCAAACTGACCCAATCCGGAACGACCCGGAACACCGCAAAGTCATAAAGCGCGGCGAATATCAGCGTTGCATAGCTGATTGGCGCTACGAACGAGGCATCTGCCCGGGCCATTCCATTGACGAAGCAGGCCTGCGCGCAAGCCATCAGAAAACCAATGCCGGCCAAAGCCGCCCACTGAGCGGGCGATGGTGGCTGCCAGACGGTTGCGACCGCGATGCTGGCAATCGTCAAGCCCATGGCATTGTTGATGAGCAGGATCTGGATTGGGCTCTCGCGGCCAGACAGCTTTTTGATGAAGATCAATTCCATCCCGATCACTGCCGCCGCCGCCAAGGCAAGCAGAGCCGCGGGTTGAAAGCTGTCGGGGGTCGGGCGCAGCAGGATGATCGCCCCCGTCAAAGCCACCGCGGCCGCCAGCCAGCGCCAAGGCCCAACGGTCTCTTTCAGCAGAGGAATGGCCAGAACCATCGCGAAAACAGGGTTCAGAAACGATATCGCCGTGGCATCGGCTATGGGGATATAGGCGACCGACGCGAACATCAGAGTAATGCCAGTCCACCCGAAACTGGTGCGTCCGATATGCAGACCCCAATGCGGACGCCGTAGTTGGGGACGCAGGACGCCAACCGCGGCCACGATGACCACAAATGCGAACAGGAACCGGCCATGGCTGATTTGCATCGGGTGCAGGGGCGGGCCCAGTGTCTCGGTGCCCAGAGCTTTGGCCAGCAATGTCGTGCCCGCGATGAAAGCGCTGGCGCAGAAGATAAGTACGGCTGCCAGGGCAGGGTTGTGGGCTTGTGGTGAGAACATGGGCCATCGGTGCGCCAGCGTAAAAGAAATGACAAGCCCGAATTGCAAGGCGCCCGACCCGCGCCAGCAAAAAATCCATGTGCGGATACATTTTGCCTTTCCACACTGGGCTGGCCCCGCTATACGGGCGCCCATGATCAAACTCGCGCATATACTGCCGCTCCGACGCCGACGCATCACCGCGTAACCGGCCCGTTTGATCCTGCGCGCGCGACCCAAATCCGCGCATCTCTCACCAAATCTGTTGACGAACCCGGTCTCAGTGTTTCAGTCACTGGGTTCAAGTTTTCCAAAAAGGATGATCCGATGATCCCGTCCGTTCTGCCGACCTACAATCGTGCTCCGCTGACCTTCGTTAAGGGCGAAGGCGCCTGGCTGACCGAGGCGGACGGCCGACGTTTCCTTGATCTAGGCGCGGGGATTGCGGTGAATGCGCTGGGCCATGCCCACCCGGCACTGGTCGGGGCCTTGACTGAACAGGCGCACGCGCTGTGGCACGTGTCGAACCTGTACCAGATCCCGCAGCAGCAGGCGCTGGCCGACAAGCTGGTGGATCTGACCTTTGCCGACACGGTGTTCTTCACCAATTCGGGCACCGAGTCCTGCGAACTGGCGGTCAAGATGGCCCGCAAATACTTCTACGATCAGGGGCAACCCGAGCGGGTGGAGATCATCACGTTTGATGGGTCTTTCCATGGGCGTTCTTCAGCGGGCATCGCCGCTGCCGGGTCCGAGAAGATGATCAAGGGGTTCGGCCCGCTGCTGCCCGGGTTCGTGCATGTCGCCTTCGGCGATCTTGACGGTGTGACCAACGCGATCAGCGACAAGACCGCCGCGATCATGATCGAGCCGATCCAGGGCGAAGGCGGCATCCGCCCCGTCCCCGATGTCGAGCTCAAGGCCCTGCGCCAGATCTGCGACGACAACGGGCTGCTGCTGATCCTTGACGAGGTGCAATGCGGCGTCGGCCGGACCGGGAAACTCTTTGCCCATGAATGGGCGGGCATCACGCCCGACATCATGATGGTGGCCAAGGGTATCGGTGGCGGCTTTCCGCTGGGCGCGGTGCTGGCCACCGAAGCGGCCGCCAGCGGCATGACCGCAGGCACCCATGGGTCGACCTATGGTGGCAACCCGCTGGGCTGCGCGGTGGGCTGCGCGGTTCTGGACCATGTGGCGACCCCGGCCTTCCTGGACGGTGTCAACCGCAAGGCAGGGCTGCTGCGCCAAAAGCTCGAGGGCCTTGTCGCCGATCACCCCGACGTGTTCGAAGAGGTCCGCGGATCCGGCCTGATGCTGGGCCTGAAATGCAAGGCGTCCAACGCCGATGTTGTCGCGGCCGGTTATGAAAACGAAGTCATCACCGTGCCCGCAGCCGACAACGTGATCCGCCTGCTGCCGCCGCTGACCCTGACCGAGGATGACATTGCCCAGGCCCAGATCCGCCTCGAGAAAACCGCCCGGCAGGTCCAGGGCCAACTCGCCTCGGCCTGACGCCCCCTATTCCCGAATGCGCCGGGGGCGGTGCCCCCGGCAACCGACAGTAAAAAAGCGAACCGACATGAACCATTTCCTTGATATCCACAAAACCGACGCCGCCGCGCTGCGGTCGATGATCGATCAGGCCGGCGCGATGAAGCAGGCCCGGTTGGGCCGCCCTAAGGCCGCACCCGACGATGAACAGCCGCTGGCCGGCCGCATGGTCGCGCTGATCTTCGAAAAACCATCAACCCGGACCCGCGTTTCGTTCGATGTAGGCGTGCGCCAGATGGGCGGTCAGACCATGGTGCTGTCGGGCAAGGACATGCAGCTGGGCCATGGCGAGACCATCGCCGACACCGCCCGCGTGCTGTCGCGCTATGTCGACATGATCATGATCCGCACCTTTGACGAAACCATCCTGACCGAGATGGCCGAATACTCGGACGTGCCGGTGATCAACGGCCTGACCGACCGCACCCATCCCTGCCAGATCATGGCCGACGTGCTGACCTATGAAGAACACCGCGGCCCCATCGACGGGAAAAAGGTGGTCTGGACGGGTGACGGCAACAATGTCTGCGCCTCGTTCCTGCACGCGGCGGGCCAGTTCGGCTTTGACCTGACCTTCACCGGCCCCGCCCAGTTCGATCCCGAGGAAGAGTTCATGGGTTTCGCCCGCCAGAAGGGCTCGAAGATCGTGGTCGAACGCGACCCGTACAAGGCCGTCGATGGCGCTGATCTGGTTGTGGCCGACACCTGGGTTTCGATGCACGATTCCCAATCCGCGAAGGAACGCCGGCACAACCTGCTGCGGCCCTATCAGGTCAACGCGGAGCTCATGTCCCATGCCAAACCCGACGCCCTGTTCATGCACTGCCTGCCCGCCCACCGCGAGGAGGAAGCGACCTCCGAGGTGATGGATGGGCCGAACTCGGTGATCTTTGACGAGGCCGAAAACCGCCTGCATGCGCAGAAGGCGGTAATGCGCTGGTGTTTGGGGGTCTGAAGCCCCCTCAGACATTCAATGGGAGCCACTGGTTCTCTTTCGTTCTTGGAGGCTCCCATGCCGCACGTCGTCTTGGAATTTTCAGCCGGACTTGAGCAATCGCATGATTTTCAAGCCATATGCGAAGAACTCTATAGGGTCCTCGCCGCGCATGAGGAGTTTGACGCACCAACGCTCAAAATCCGCGCGATGCCGATCCCATATTCCTTCATCGGGACCGAGCCGCAGACCTTCATCCATGCCTCTCTGTTGCTGATGCAGGGACGGGATGAACGGACGCGAGCCGAGCTGAACGCGATCATTCTGGATGTTCTGGCCGCCGCGGCGCCGAAGGTCGGCAACATTACCGTACGGGATGTAGAGATGAACCGCGCCACCTATGCCAAGCGCCTGGCGACCTGACGTGCGCCCGTCGCTTAACCCCGCGGTTTCACGACCCAGACCTGCAATCTGATCAACGCCCCGACGCAGGCGAATAATACAAGCCCGCACAATGTGGCCTTGGTGACGGTTTCCATTGCGCCCTCGATCAGCAGGGCATGAACGACCGTGCCCAGGATGGTCACCAGCGCAAGACTGGCATGGGCCAACCGCCAGGGGCGGAACCGCCATCCCAGCCGGCTGCGCAGCGCGGCCAGCGCCGCGGCGGCGAACGCTGCCCACATGGCCGCCACGCCCCAGGCCGAGAACGAGGTAGGCGACCGGAACAGCATGGCATCCACCACGTCCGGGGGGCTGGTGATCCACAACCCGCCCACATGCAGGGCAATCATGGCGATCAGGGCGATGCCGACCCAGCGGTGCACCATTCGGCTGTTCATCGCGGTCAGCCCCGGCAACATGCGCGCAGCCAGCAGCGGCTGTACCAGCAGCAATCCCAACCCGATGACTCCGGCAAAGCCCGCAGCGATGTAGATTGGGCTGCGCCAGGCCAGATACGGGCTGAACCCCGCCACCACCACGGGCACCGCAACGGCCGCGATCAACGCCAGCCAGACCGCAAGGACGCCCGGGTGCGGCACGTGGTTCAGACCGGTTGCAGAACGAAATGCGCGGCGAGGGTCTTGTCGCGCGCACTGGACATGATCGGGCGCAGGAAGACGGTCTCGAATTCGCCGCTGTCATAGGCCAGATGTCCATGCGGCTGACCAAAGGCCGGCACGATCTGCGGCATCTCCAGCCGGAATTCTCCGTTCGCATCGGTCAGGGTGGCACCGTGGCTTTGCGGGTCGCGCTCGTGGCCTTCTGTGGTATGCGCCCAGATCTGGATGCGCTGACCTGGCAGGGGTGCGCCGTCGCTGGCCTGCCGAACGGTGCCGGTCATCCAGAAGCCGCCGCCGCCGATCCGGTCGACGATCGGCGCGCCCGGGCGGTAGTTGTTCGATCCGCCTCGCATCGACGGGGTCGGCGCCAACCCACTGGCCCGCGCAGGCAGAATCAGCCCGCTGCCGGCCGTGGCAACCAACGCCGTGCCGGCCACCAACATGGTTCTTCGGTTCAGTGAATCTCCGGGCATCGAAACCTCTCCTGTGCTGACCCGGCAGCTGTTCCAACCGCCACAGTGGAAGCATAGCACGATCACGGCTCATTCCGAGCGTTCCGGGCAAAATCCGGCCAACCAGCGAACGAAAGCGCGTGGAATGGACCGAGGCGGCAAAAGTCTTTGACGCCTGCGCCTTTCAGGTGCGATCCTTCTGGTTGCGTCACCAAGGGGGAAGCCGATGACAGATGCGAGCCTGCTGACCAAGGATGAAATCACCGCCTTCCGCCGCGACGGCGCGGTGGTGTTGCGCCAGAAATTCAGCGCGGACTGGCTGGAGTTGCTGCGCGCGGGCATCGACGCCGATCTGCAAACCCCGACCGAGAACTTCACCCGCCACACCAAGGACCCGGACGCGCCCGCCTATCTCGAGGATTACTGGGCGTGGAGCAAGATCCCACAGTTCGAGGAATTCGTCCGCAACTCGCCCTGTGCGCCAATCGCTTCCGAATTGCTGGGCGCCGCGCCGATCAATCTGGTGATGGACAACTGGTTCCTGCGCGAGGCCGGATCGACCTCTCGCCCGCCATTCCATCAGGACCTGTCCTATTTCGATTTCGAAGGCTCGATGTGCGTGCTGTGGCTGCCGCTTGAACCGGTCAGCAAGGACAACGGGATCGCCTTCGTGCGCGGCTCGCACCTGTGGGACAAGCTGTTCATGCGGGTGCGGTTCGCCGACGGGCACCCCAGCTATGAACCCACGCAGGTTGCAGGCCGCACCTATCACCCGCCACCGGACGTGAATACCGATCCCGGCGCCTATGACCTGCTGCAATGGGACATGGATCTGGGCGATTGCGTCTATTTCGACATGCGCACGCTGCACGGGGGGCTGTCCTCGGTCACGCCCACGGAAACCGTGCGCCGCTTCACCCTGCGCATGACCGGGCCGGACGGGGTGATCCGGTATCGCGGCGATTGGGCCAAGGAGGAGCGGGCGCAATTTGAGGCCGCCGGCTATGCCGAGGGCGACCGGATCTCCGGCCCGTTTTTCCCGCAACTCTGGCCCCGCGCTCAGGGCTGATCCGGGGCGCAGCCTGTCTGTGCGCTGATGCACTTTGTCCGCTGGTATTTTGCGCTAGATTGGCAAGAGTGAACATCCCGCCGCACCGGATTGGAGGCCGACATGAGCTGGAACCCCACCCACAGCCCCGAATGCGTCAGCGAAGGTTCGGCGCTGGAAACCCTGATCATCCCGCGCGCCCGCGATCTGGGCGGGTTCGAGGTGCGCCGCGCGCTGCCCTCGGTCAAGCGACAGTTGGTCGGGCCCTTCATCTTCTTCGATCAGATGGGTCCGGCCGAGTTCATCACAGATGGCGGCATCGACGTTCGCCCGCATCCGCATATCGGGCTGGGCACGGTCACCTACCTGTACCAGGGCGAATTTGAACATCGCGACAGCCTCGGCACACATCAGATGATCTATCCCGGCGAGGTCAACTGGATGGTCGCGGGCCGCGGCGTCACCCATTCCGAACGCACCAGCGCCGAAACCCGCGCCAAGCGGCACAGCCTGTTCGGCATCCAGACCTGGATCGCGCTGCCCGAAGCGCACGAAGACATGGCCCCCGATTTCGAACATCACAAGCAGGGCGCGTTGCCGCATATCCAGGATGCCGGTGTCAGCGCCCGGCTGATCCTCGGCTCGGCCTATGGGGAAACCAGCCCGGTCACGATGCTGTCTGAAATCTTCTATCTGGACGTGCAACTGGATCCCGGCGCCGCGTTTCCGCTGCCCGACGATCATGAGGATCGGGGCGTCTACGTCACCCAGGGCTCGGTCGAGATCGCGGGTGACCGGTTCGAGGAAGGCCGCATGATGGTCTTCCGCCCGGGTGACCGCCTGTCGGTGACTGCCGGGCCGGCGGGGGCGCGGCTGATGCTGCTGGGCGGGGCCACGATGAATGAGGATCGGTATATCTGGTGGAACTTCGTCTCGTCTTCGAAGGACAAGATCGAAACGGCGATCCGCGAATGGAAATCCGCCGATTGGGCCAACGGTGCCTTCCACCTGCCGCCGGGGGACGAGGACGAGTTCATACCAATCACCCCGGAGCTGGAACGCACCAAACCCCGGCGCGCGCGCTGAACGCGACGTCAGCGCCCGCCCGGCTTGCCCGCCCGCGCGATCCCGGCGATCCTTGACGGCAAACGGGAAGGGGACGGCATGAAACTGGTGATCGCGGGCGCGGGCAGCATCGGATGCTATTGCGGGGGGCTGCTGGCCTATGCCGGCCACCACGTCACGCTGCTGGGCCGGGCGCGGGTGCTGGACCCGATCCGGCAGAACGGGCTGACCGCGACCGACTATTCGGGCCTGCGCAAAACGATCCCCGCCGACCGTCTGACCCTGTCCGATGACCCTGCCTGCCTGTCCGACGCCGATCTGGTTCTGGTCACGGTGAAAACCGGCGCCACCGCCGAGATGGCCCGCCTGATCGCCGCGCACGCCCCGGCCGCGGCCCCGGTCATTTCGTGGCAGAACGGTATGGAAAACGCGCGCACCCTGCGCACCGCGCTGCCTGGGCGGGACGTACGCGCCGGGATGGTGCCGTTCAACGTGGTGCCTGCCGGTCCGGCCACCTGGCATCGCGCGACATCCGGCGACATCGTGATCCAGTCCGGCCCCGGCGCGCTGGCCCGCCGCTTGTCCTCGCCCGATCTGCCCGTCACCGAAACCGACGGGATCGAGGCGGTGCAATGGGGCAAGCTGGTCATCAACCTCAACAATGCTCTGAACGCGCTGTCGGGCCTGACCCTGCGCGAACAGCTATTGAACCGCGACTGGCGCCGCCTGATGGCCGATCAGATGGCCGAGGCGCTGGCGGTTCTGGCCGCCTCCGGGCATCCCGTGGCCTCGACCACGCCGCTGCCGGCCTGGATGACGCCGCATATCCTGCGCCTGCCCACGCCGCTGTTTTCGCGCATCGCGGCGCGGATGCTGACGATCGACCCCGCCGCGCGCACCTCGATGGCCTATGATCTGGATGCCGGTCGTCCGACCGAAATCGACAGCCTGCAGGGCGAGATCATCCGGCTGGGCCGCGAAACCGGCACACCGACCCCGATCTGTGACCGGGTGGCCAGGCTGATCACACGGGGCGAGACCGGTCCGCTGACCCCGGATCAGATCCGGGCAGGGCGGAGCAGTGCCGGCGGTTAGATCCGCAACAGCAGCTTTTTCAGCTCTGGTTCATGCACGCGTTCGGACGCCTCTTGCGGCGAGACCCACTCGCGGGTGCGTTCGTGCATTTCGGGAAACTCATCGGCGAGGTCGGTGACTCGCAGCCGATAGACCGTGGTGCAGACCGGATCGATCGCGCCGCTTTTGCGGACCTTGCCGTAGCAGTAGCTGCCGACCGGCTCTGGATCGATCTCGGCGTTGCGCACGCCGGCCTCTTCCCAGGCCTCCTGCTCTGCCGCCTCGGCCCCGATCAGCCCGTCAATCGGCCAGCCCTTGGGGATGATCCACCGCCCGGTGTCGCGGCTGGTAACCAGCAGCACCTGCGTATCTGAGCCATCGCCACGGGTACACAGCGCCGCGAACTGCACGAGGCGCGGACGCTGAAACAGGGGTTTCAAGACCCCCTCCCAGAATTTGTGCAGCCATGTCATTGCGGGTGCCTGCCGTTTTTTTGTTGTTCTGCCTTCCAGACGGCGAGAGATATCAATCTGACAGACGGTATTCAAGCACCCCTGCGTTTGGCCCGCAGGGTCGGGTCGGCCTGGGTCGGGTCCTCGGGCCAGGGGTGCTTGGGGTATTGCGCGCGCATGTCCTTGCGCACATCGGCATAGGACCCGGCCCAGAACCCCGGCAAGTCGCGGGTGATCTGGATCGGGCGTTGCGCAGGGGACAGCAGGGTGATCTTCAGCGGCTCGCCGCCCACAATAGGGTGCTGGGTGACCCCGAACATCTCCTGCAGGCGAACCGCGATCTCGGGCACCGCCTTGCCATAGTCGATCGGAACCTTGCGCCCCAGCGGCGTGACGAAGGCCGGGGGCGCGCGGCGGTCCAGTTCCTGCATCTGGTCCCAACTCAGCCGCGCCTGAAGGGCGGGCAGCAGGTCGAACCGCTTCCAATCCTCAGCGGTGCGAACGCCGGTCAGCATCGGCAGCAGCCAGTCCTCAAGCGTGTCCATCAGCCCGTTTTCCGAAAAGTCCGGCAGGTCGACGCCCGCCGCCCGCACCAGCTCAACCCGCGCGGCCAGTCGCGCGGCCTTGCCCTCCAGCCGCAGGCCCAGATCGCGCACGCCGTCCAGCATCGCGCGGGCCACGGACTCGTCGGGCACGTCCTTCCAGATGCGGTCATCCAGCACCAGTGCGCCGAACCGTTCTTGCCGCCGGGCCACCACCCGACGGTCCCGTTTTGACCAAGCGCAGGTCTCGACCCATTCGATCTGGTCGGCGAACAACGTGCGTATCTCGGCCTCTGAGATCTGCGCGGCCATGCGCAGACGGGCCTCGCGCGGGTTGCCGTCCGTGTCGATGGCCACCAGATACGGGGCCGCGGCCAGCGGGTCGCCGGGGTCCATCACCACACCCTTGCCGCCCGACAGCACATAGCGCGGCGCGTCGCCCTTTCGCCGCTGTCCGACCCGGTCGGGATAGGCCAACGCGGCCATCGCCGCCGGGCTCAGCGGGTCGCCATCGGTCTTGATCTGGCCGCGTAGCCGTTTCGCCTCGGACCGGATCCGGTCCAGAACGCCGGGATTGGCGGGCCAAACCCGGTTGCGCTGATAGGCGCGCGGATCGCGCAGCGCCTCGAGCCGCAGCGACAGGTCCACCGGTGCGCCCTTCAACGGGTCGCGCTCTGCCATCAGGGCGGCAAGCGGGGCGGCCTGCGCGCCGGCCGTGACCAGCATGTGCCCCAGCCGCGGATGCAGCGGCAGGCCAGCCAATGCGCGGCCATGTTCGGTGATCCGGCCCTTGCCGTCCAGAGCGCCCAGCATCCGCAGCAGCGCGCGCGCCTCGGCCAGCGCCCCCTCGGGCGGGGGTGTCAGAAAGGCCAGATCCTGCGGCTCGGCCCCCCACAGGGCCAGTTCCAGCGCAAGGCCGGTCAGGTCGGCGGCTTCGATTTCGGCGGGCGGAAAGGCGGGCAGGGCGCCTTCCTCACCCTTCGACCATAGGCGATAGCACAGCCCTTCGGCCACACGGCCCGCGCGGCCCGCGCGCTGGGTCGCCTCGGCGCGGGTGACGCGCTCGGTCACCAGCCGCGACATGCCCGAGCCCGGATCGAACCGCGCGCGGCGGGCCTGGCCCATGTCCACCACCACCTGGATGTCCGGAATGGTCAGCGAGGTCTCGGCGATCGAGGTGGCCAACACCACCTTGCGCCCGGTCTCGGCCGGCGCAAGGGCGGCGCGCTGGGCGGCAAAGGGCATGGCGCCGAACAACAGCCGGATCGCGCAATCGCCGGGCAGCCGCCCGGCCAGCGCGGCCTCGGCCCGGCGGATCTCGCCCTCGCCGGGCAGGAACACCAGAATACCGCCGCCGGTGGCGCGGGTCTCGCGCTCGGCCTGAACCACCAGATCGACCAACGCGTCCAGCCGCCGCGCCTGCGGGCCCAGCGGGCGGTCCAGCCAGCGGGTCTCAACCGGGAAACTGCGCCCTTCGGATGTCACCAGCGGCGCGTCCATCAACCGCGCCACCGGATCGGCATCCAGCGTGGCCGACATCGCCAGCAGGATCAGGTCGTCGCGCAGCGCACCGGCGACCTCGAGGCACAGGGCCAGCCCCAGATCGGCGTTCAAAGAGCGTTCGTGGAATTCGTCGAAGATCACCGCCCCGACGCCGGGCAGGTCGGGTTCGGATTGCAGCATCCGGGTCAGGATGCCTTCGGTCACCACCTCGATCCGGGTGGCTTTCGACACTTTCGCCTCGCCCCGCACGCGATAGCCGACGGTCTGGCCCGCGCGTTCGCCCAGTGTCTCGGCCATGCGTTCGGCGGCGGCGCGGGCGGCCAGCCGCCGCGGCTCCAGCATCACGATGCGTCCGTCGCACAAGCCGGCGTCGCGCATCGCGAGCGGCACGCGCGTGGTCTTGCCGGCGCCGGGCGGAGCCTGCAGCACGGCACGGCCACGCGTGCGCAGCGCTGCGATCAGGTCGGGCAGGGCATCGTCGATCGGTAGGCGGGTCATGCCGCCTTATCGCCAAAGCCTCGGCCAAGGTCCAGAACGCCTGCGTCAAATCCCGCGACCGGCGGTACTGGACAAACCCGGCCCATCCCCGTCATCTAGGGCAGATTTCGACGAAGGACCCCACCCATGACCACAGCCGAGCTTGCTGACAGGATCCTCAAGGGCGACCGCCGGGCGCTGGCCCGCGCGATCACCCTTGTCGAAAGCACCCGCGCCGATCACCGCGCCCAGACGGCGCAACTGCTGGAGGCGCTGTCCGGCGCCGGGCGGCAGGCGCTACGCATCGGCCTGTCGGGAACGCCGGGGGTGGGCAAATCCACCTTCATCGAAAGTTTCGGCATGATGCTGATCGGGCAGGGGTTGCGGGTGGCGGTTCTGGCGGTCGATCCCAGCTCGGCCCGGTCGGGCGGTTCGATCCTGGGCGACAAGACCCGGATGGAACGTCTCAGCCGCGAGCCGAACGCCTTCATCCGACCCTCACCCAGCCAGAGCCATCTGGGCGGTGTCGCCCGCCGCACGCGCGAGGCCATCGCCCTGTGCGAGGCGGCCGGGTTCGACGTGGTGCTGATCGAAACGGTGGGTGTGGGCCAGTCGGAAACCGTGGTGTCGGAAATGTCCGACCTGTTCCTGCTGCTGCTGGCCCCTGCCGGCGGGGATGAATTGCAGGGCGTCAAGCGCGGCATCATGGAGATGGCCGACATGATCCTTGTGAACAAGGCCGACGGCGACCTGAAAGCCACCGCCACCCGAACCTGCGCCGACTATGCCGGGGCGCTGCGCCTGCTGCGCAAACGTCCGCAGGACCCCGAGGGCTTTCCAAAGGCGATGACCGTTTCAGCGGTCGAGGAGCACGGCCTGGACCAGGCCTGGGCCGAGATGCAGGCCCTGGCCGACTGGCGCAAACAGAACGGTCATTGGGACGCCAACCGCGCCGAACAGGCCCGCTACTGGTTCGACCAGGAAGTGCGTCATGCGCTGCTCGCCAAGCTGGAGACCCCGCTGGCCCGGTCCGAGATGGACCGGCTGGGCGCCGAGGTCGGGTCGGGGCGGCTCAGCCCCTCGGTGGCGGCTGAGCGGATGCTGAGGACTCTTGCATCCGGGTAACACCGTTGCCCGCGCGGACAGGAAAACTTGGCGCAACGCCGAGGAGTTCTGTAGCCTGAGTGCAGGTGAAATCCTTGGTTGTGGCGCCCAGCACATAGAAAAACCGGAGCGCAGCTGACTTGCCGTGACCAAGCGGAGAGACAGGACCCGCCTCTTATGCCCGATATCTTTGGGACAAACGGCGACGACGATATCGATGTCACCAATGACAACGGTACGCTGAATGGCACCCCTCAGGGTACGCCGATTGATGATATCCGCGCGCGCGGAGGCAACGACATCATCACTGTCACCAACAGTACCATCTCTGGCAGTGTCCGTGGAAATGCCGGGATCGATACGATCACGGTGATCGGCAGCACGATCGGCGGTCAGGTAAGAGCCGGATCAGACGACGACACGGTCACGCTGCAAGGCTCGGTCATTGGTAATATCCGTCTGGGCGGCGGAAATGATGTTCTGAACTTCCGCAGCACCAGCGTGTCCGGCGACGTGCGCGGTGGCAGTGGTACCGACACGCTGAACCTGCCCGCAGGAACCGTGGTCAACGACAGCTCATTCGGGACATTTACCGTGTCTGCCGGCACCAGCTATTCGTTGACCAGCGGCAGTTTCACCCTGCCGTCGGGTATTACAGTCACCTATTCCGCATTTGAAAACGGATCCGGTGTTCCCTGCTTTACCGCTGGCACGAGCATTCTGACTGACCGCGGCCCGGTACAGGTGCAAGACCTGCGCACCGGTGACCTGATCTGTACGGCCGAGAGCGGCAACCAATCCATCCGCTGGATCGGTCGGCGCAGGTTTGATGCGATTGATCTGAGGGCCAATCCGAAACTGCGCCCCGTTCGTATTTGCGCCGGGGCTTTGGGAGCGGGGCTGCCCACGCGGGACCTGTTGGTTTCCCGCCAGCACCGCATGATGGTCGGTTCTCGCATCGCGCAACGCATGTTCGGCCAGTATCAAGTTCTGATTCCCGCGATCAAGCTGACGGCGCTGCCGGGGATATTCGTAGATTGCACGGTCGACAGCATTGAGTATTTCCATCTGCTGTTCGACCGGCACGAGATCCTGTTTGCCGAATCCGCGCCGACCGAAAGCCTGTATACCGGCCCAGAGGCGCTGAAATCTCTGGGACCCGCGGCAAGGACTGAAATCCTTGCGATTTTTCCGGAACTGGCTGATGAGAACCACGAATCCGAACCCGCTAGGTTGATCCCGATAAGCCAACAACAGGCCCGTCTGATTGCTCGTCACCTCAAAAATCACAGGCCTTTGCTTGTTGATGTCTGAGCCGTTTCAGGACCATTTATTGGCAAGGAAAGATTTCGCAGCTGCTGTCTTGACCCTTCCGGCGATTCCCACTAAACGCATCCAACCAGTTTTCGGGCGCGACTTCGGGTTGTGCCCCTTGTGATTTGGCTGCGGATTAATGCCCGGCCTCCAGAAACAAAGGAAGAAACCATGTCGCGCCGTTGCGAACTGACCGGAAAAGGCCCGATGACTGGCAACAATGTCAGCCACGCCAAAAACAGAACTCGTCGTCGTTTTCTGCCCAACCTTAACGACGTGACCCTGCAGTCGGAAACCTTGGGTCGTGGCGTCAAGCTGCGCATCTCGGCCGCCGCGCTGCGCTCGGTCGATCACCGTGGTGGTCTGGACGCGTTCCTGGCAAAAGCCAAGGACGAAGAGCTGTCCGCCAACGCGCTGAAAGTGAAAAAGGAAATCGCCAAGGCGCAAGCCTCGGCCTGATTTTCCCAAAGACTGTTTCGTGGCCCCTGTACCCGTTGGTGCAGGGGCTTTTCGTTTGTCTGTGGGTCCTCAACCTGTCTCAAGCCTGTATTTCAGGAACTGCGCGCCGGAATGAGTCACCGGACCGACGTAACGCGCGCCGATGCGCCGTAGCGCAGAGAGATTGCGGCGGGACGGTAGAAGCAGAAAAGTGACATAGGGAATACGTTCATCGGCTCGGGCGAATGCGATGGCCTTGCGGGTGATGCGCGTGCCCAGACCGAAGGCATCCGCCGTCAGGACCAGGCCGAAATCCCATTCACTGCCTTCACGCTGGAAGCCGCCCCAGCCGACATAGCAACCGCCGGACGTGATCGCCCAGTGCCCAAGCCCGTCGCGTTGCCAACAGGCCTCTTTTGCGTCTATGAAAGCCCGCGCCATCGCGATGTCCCAGGGCCCCGTCAGCAAAGGCAGATGCCGAGCGACGCGGGGATCAGACATGTGCCGTGCGATTTCAGCCGGCTCAATCTGCGGCAGCCTGAGGAACTGAATTTCTGTGTGCGCTTTGAGTGGCATGACCACGATCTACGCCTGAATTTCCGCCCAAACCAGACCGTCCCGATCACTTTGCCGTTGGACTGGTGTCGCACGCGGTGTCGGTGCGGAACGCAGAAGGACGCGACTGCGTGACTTTGTTCACATACAGGGTTTTGAATCTGTTTTATGTATGCGGTTATTCTACGGCGGAGTGTGGTAATGTCTGCGAATACTTCAATTATTATTTCCTTCCTTTCGACTCTTCTGGTCGGGTCATTTTCCAGCTGTGCGCGGATGCAGCGGCGGGTGAACCGGCTGCATACCGGTCTCAACACCGGTCCGGATGATCGCGGAATTCTTTGAAAGTCACGATCAAAGCAAATTCAGGGGTCGGCCGGTCAGGCCGGCCCTTTTCCTTGGTTCGCGCCAAACTGTCTCAGCGTTCACGAAGGCACTTGAAGTCCGTTTCCGATCGGGCCTAAACCTCTGCCAAGATGACCCGATCCTATCGCCTCGTGTTGCCGTTGCTACTGTCGCTGATGCTGGTTCTGACAGGCCAGGGTTTTGCGGCGTCACGGGGATTGAATGCGGCGGTCGGTCAAATGGTGCTTTGCACCGGGAACGGTCCTGTGGTTGTCTATATGGACGAGCACGGCCAGCCCACCAAACCACCTCATTTCTGTCCCGACTATGCGCTCAACTTGCTGGGTGCGGTTCTGGATACCCCTTTGCCGGCACCGAAAGGGCCCGAGCGGGCAAAGTCTGACATACCGTTGCGTTCCGACAGCCTTGTTGCGGCTCCGATCCCGCAGCGACCGGCGCGCGCGCCGCCGGCCCCTGTCTGAGACCCTTCGCAATACAATCAGACAGTCAAAAAGGAGAGGCGAGATGCCCTTCAAATCAATCCTGCCCGCTATTTTCGTCGCTGCAATCATGTCCACCGCCGCCCATGCGGAAAGTGTGATCTCGGTTGAGGATGCCTACGCCCGATCCTCGGGGGCCAATGCCAAGGCTGGTGCGGCCTTCATGATGATCCGCAATTCAGGCGACACCGATGATCAACTCGTCGCTGTCAAATCCGATATCGCTGCACGAGTCGAGCTGCATACGCACAAGATCGACGACAACGGCGTGGCCAAGATGATGGAAGTCGAGGAAGGTTTTTCGATCGCCGCTGGCGAGGCGCATATGCTGCAGCGGGGCGGGGACCATGTGATGTTCATGGGGCTCAAGCAGCCGTTTGAGCAGGGCGCAACCATACCCGTCACTTTGGTTTTTGAGCAGGCCGGTGAGGTCGTTGTCGAGATTCCCGTGGACCTGGAACGGAAAGACGGCCACGGGCAAATGAAGCACTCGAACTAACAGAACGCCTGTCTTCGGGCCGCGATGCGGCCGTCATCCATGCGTCAGGCCGGGTCAAGCCCCGGCCTGTTCGCGTTTCAACTGCCGATCAGCGTTGTTCTTCACTTGTTGACCACGCGCATCGAAACCCGTTCTCCGGCCCGTTTGAAACGTGCGGCCATGAACAGCATGACGCCGGCAAAGGCCAAGGCGGAGAATGCGATTGCCCAGCCCAGTGCGACAACGCCGCTTCCGGGCCAGAAGATCAGCACCAGCCCGATGATAAGAGCCACGATGCCCGAGTTCCGGACGGTCGCACGTTCTGGGTCCAGCTGATGCATCTGGCCCAGCGAAATCAGCGAGCCGATCCCGATGATCAGTGCCCAGGCGCCCAGCAGGAAGAACGTCAGACGTGCTGTGCCTTCTGGCCAGATCAAAAGGACCAGCCCAATCAAGACCGCCCCGATACCCGCGCCTCCGATCAGTCCCCGCCGCCCGAAGCCAAGCAGGGTCAGGCCGCCATCGAGGATCAGCAGCACCCCTACCAGCCGCAGCAGCAGTGCGATGCTGCCGGTTGGCCAGAACAGCGCGGCGATGCCAACGGCCCCCGCAAGCAATCCGCGCAGCAGGAACGTCCACCACAGATCCGCAAGGGTGTCGCCCAGCGCTTCGCGGCTGTCGATGCCTTCGTCGTCAACGATTTCGCCACGGGGGGCTTCAGGCTCGGTCATCTGTTTCTCCTGGTTCAGGTTCCTTTAGCTTAGACCAGCGGGATGACCCGAGTCACCTGCGGCCCAGCAAGTCATCGACCCAGCGTGGCACGATCTGGGTGGCGGGGCCAAGCAGCGTCTGATCGAAGCTGGATGCACCAACCGAAGGCTCGAGGTTCAATTCGACCGTCCGTGCGCCCGCAGCTATGGCTTCGTGCACGAAGGCCGCAGCCGGGTAGACTTGGCCAGAGGTTCCGATGGCGGCGAATATCCCGGCCTGTGCCAGATGGTCGTAAATCTGATCCATGTGGTAAGGCATTTCGCCGAACCACACGATGTCGGGTCGGGCGGTTGCCGCGCGGCAGGCGGGGCACGGTTCGCCCACGGACATTTCCGCTGGCGCAGTCCAGCGATGCCCGCAAGAGGCGCACAGCGCGCCGGACAGGATGCCGTGCATGTGGATAACCCCGGTCGCACCTCCGGCTTCGTGCAGGCTGTCCACGTTCTGCGTTACGATCACCACTTCTCCCGGCCAGTCGCGCTGAAGCCGAGCCAGTGCTGTGTGGGCTGCATTTGGGTCGGCGCCACCCGCCTGCGCCCGGCGCGCGTTGTAGAAGCCATGAACAAGGGCAGGGTTTCGGGCAAAACCTTCGGGTGTCGCCACGTCCTCGATCCGGTGCTGGGCCCACAATCCGCCTTCATCGCGAAAGGTGCCCAATCCGCTTTCCGCCGAAATCCCGGCTCCGGTCAAAATCACGATCTTTTCCATTCGCCCTCCACACGCTAAACCCGAGCCATGTCACAGCGTATCCTGTTTGTCTGCCTCGGCAACATCTGCCGTTCCCCTGCTGCCGAAGGTGTTTTTCGTGTCAGGGCGCCTCATCATGTCTGCGACAGTGCCGGAACGTCCGACTGGCATGTCGGGGATCCACCCTATGCGCCGATGCAACACGCGGCTCGCATCCGAGGTCTGGAGCTGAGCGATCTGCGCGCGCGCCAGTTTGCGGTGTCTGATTTCGACAGGTTTGACCTGATCATCGGTATGGACAGCGAAAACCTCTCCAAGATCGAGGCTTTGCGCCCGGCCGACAATCCTACACCCGTACGCTTGTTGACCGAATTTGCGCCCCAAATCGGCGCCGATCATGTGCCCGACCCCTACTATACCCGCGATTTCGACGGGGCGCTGGACCTCATCGAAGCCGCCGTGGATGGGTTGGTGGCATATATGGACGGCTAGCCGCCGATCACCTTCAACTGACCGGACAACCAGGGCAGGCGGGAAAGGGCTGGTTCGATCATCTGACTTTGCATCAAACGGCGCGTCATTCCGGCGACTTCGCGCGGAACCTGATCTGACCAGTCAGACCGCGTGAAGAGGGAAATAGTGCGTGAGAACTCTCCGAATGGAGCCGGGTAGACATCCATGCCTTCGTGGAAGCGGGCTGCCCGCATGTATCCCAACGGCGTGGTGATCGCCCAGCCAAGGCCGCGCGCCACCATCGCCATCAGTGCCAAGTGCGACCCGATCTCGAACCGCTCTTCGAACTGCAGCTGTTGCCGCGCCAGGTGGCTTTCGATTTGCCGGCTTATCAACTGTTCCCGCGCATAGCGCAGAAAGGGCAGGGTCTGCAAAGCAGCCTCTACGCCCCCATTGGGCACACCGCCCTTCGGCGCGACCAGAATGAAAGGATCCTGTACCAAAGGGTACTCCACCACGCCTTCCAGCACCTCGCCGCTGTGGGCCGAGACCGCCAGATGCAGGCGTTGCGAAGCCAGCGCCTCAAAGATTTCGAGGCTGGGGAGGGTTATGAGTTTGAACTTGGAACGGGTCAGGCTGTCGGCCAGCAATGTGGCAAGACGCGGGGTCAGGTCATTGTCGAAATCGTCGATCAGGCCGATCGAAAGCGTGCTCAGATGACCCAGGCCCATGACAGACAGCTCGCTTTGGGCCATCTGCAACTCGGCCAGAACGGACTCGGCCCGTGCCAGAAAGCTGCGCCCGGCTTGGGTCAGGCGCATGGGTCTGCGCCCGTGATCCACCAGGTCCGTGCCCAGAGCATTCTCGAGATTGCGCAACTGCTGGCTGACCGATGGCTGGCTGAGTCCGGTAATCTCGGCAGCCTGTGCCACCGAACCGGTCCGCGCCAAGGCCTCGAACACTTCGAGACCGCGCAGGGTCAACCCTTTCGTCACCATATGATTTCCCTTTCACTGCGCCATTACTGAGGCGCAGGGCGGGTCAGGTCAAGGATCGCGGTCAGCGTCAGCTGCAGATCGCCTGTGCCATGCGGCCAAAGTTCTGATACCGCTCCCACAGCGCGTCATCGCGGGCGGATTTCGACATCTTCAGCTCTTGGGCCTGATGCGGGTCCGTGAACCATTTGGCCACGGTTTTCTGGTCTTTGTTGGTCAAAGCCTGATCGGCCACCCGCTGGATGCACTTGCATCTATCGCGTGTCGCAGCCGAACGGTCGGACGCCAAACATGCACGTTTGATCTGCGCCGCTTCGGTCGTGGCCGGGGCCAAAGTGGTCAGCGACGTGGCGCATAGCGCGATAATGAGGAACTGTTTCATGCTCATGCCTCGTTTTGCCTGCCCGGAGGAGTCTTGTGTCCCTCTCGGCTTGCGGCGCAGTATCGTCCAAGTTTTCCTGCCGTTCAACAATTTGCTTTCAGAAACTCCGTACCTGAGTCGAAAGTGCCGCGGTTGGCACTATGGTCGGCCGTGGCATGCCCTTCGAACCCCGTTTTGGACGGTGCAACACGGCCGAGTTCTGTCTACGTACGGTCGCCTGAATGCAGCTGAGGGCTTGGAACGAAGCCAACCGCAGCGTCGTGGCCTCATAGCGCTGAAATATGGGGCGTCCGACGTGCTGTCTCACCTTGACCAGCGCCCGATTTCGAACCATATCCCGACGCTATGACAGACCTCGCTCATATCCGCAATTTCTCCATCGTCGCGCATATCGACCATGGCAAATCCACCCTTGCCGACCGGCTCATCCAAGAGACCGGAACGGTGCAGGATCGCGACATGAAGGAACAGCTGCTCGACAGCATGGATATCGAGCGTGAGCGCGGCATCACCATCAAGGCCAACACGGTCCGCATCGACTATACCGCCGACAATGGCGAACAGTACGTGCTGAACCTGATCGACACTCCAGGCCACGTGGACTTTGCCTATGAAGTCTCGCGGTCCATGCGCGCGGTCGAAGGCTCGCTGCTGGTGGTCGACTCGACGCAAGGGGTCGAGGCGCAGACGCTTGCCAACGTCTATCAGGCCATCGACGCCGACCACGAGATCGTGCCGGTGCTGAACAAGATCGACCTGCCGGCCTCCGACTGCGACCGCGTGGCCGAACAGATCGAGGACGTGATCGGCATCGACGCCACCGACGCCATCCGCGTCTCGGCCAAGACGGGCGAGGGGATCCATGAGACGCTCGAGGCGATCGTGCACCATCTGCCCGCGCCCAAGGGCAACCTGGACGCGCCGCTCAAGGCGATGCTGGTGGATTCATGGTACGACGCCTATCTGGGCGTGATCGTCCTGGTCCGCATCATGGACGGCGTTCTGAAAAAGGGGATGCGGGTCAAGTTCATGTCGAACGGCACCCTGCACCATGTCGACCGCGTCGGCGTGTTCCGCCCCGAGATGCAGATGGTCGACCAACTCGGCCCGGGTGAGATCGGCTTCCTCACCGCCTCGATCAAGCAGGTCCGCGACACCCGTGTGGGCGACACCATCACCAATGACCGCAACGGTGCCGAAACCGCTCTGCCGGGCTTCAAACCCGCGCAGCCGGTGGTTTTCTGCGGCCTGTTCCCCGTGGACAGCGCCGAATTCGAAGACCTGCGCGACGCGATCGAGAAACTGGCCCTGAACGACGCCAGCTTCTCCTACGAGATGGAAACCTCGGCCGCGCTGGGCTTTGGCTTCCGCTGCGGCTTCCTGGGCCTGCTGCACCTTGAGGTCATCCGCGACCGCATCGAACGCGAATACGATATCGAGCTCATCACCACCGCGCCCTCGGTGATCTATCACGTCTACATGAAAGACGGCGAAATGATCGAGCTTCACAACCCCGCCGACATGCCCGACATGTCCAAGGTCGACCACCTGGAAGAACCGCGCATCAAGGCCACCATCCTTGTGCCCGACGAATACCTGGGCGACGTGCTGAAACTTTGCCAGGACCGCCGCGGCATCCAGCTGGACCTGACCTATGCGGGCAGCCGCGCGATGGTCGTCTATGACCTGCCGCTGAACGAGGTCGTCTTCGACTTCTACGACCGCCTGAAATCGGTGACCAAGGGCTATGCCAGCTTCGACTACCAGATGACCGGCTACCGCGAGGACAGTCTGGTCAAGATGTCGATCCTTGTGAATGACGAGCCAGTGGACGCGCTGTCGGTCATGGTCCACCGCGACCGCGCCGAGACCCGCGGCCGCGCCATGTGCGAAAAGCTGAAAGAGCTGATCCCGCGCCACATGTTCAAGATTCCGATCCAGGCGGCCATCGGCGGCAAGGTCATCGCCCGCGAGACCCTCTCGGCCCTGCGCAAGGACGTGACCGCGAAATGCTATGGCGGGGATGCCACGCGGAAACGGAAACTGCTGGAAAAGCAGAAGGCCGGCAAGAAAAAGATGCGCCAGTTCGGCAAGGTAGACATCCCGCAGGAGGCGTTTATTTCGGCGTTGAAAATGGACAGCTGAGGCTGTTCATGAGGAATTGGCGCGACAATAGTAGGCGAGGCCAAATTAGTGGCGATTCAATTGGAGAACTGTATCGATTGAACGCCCGCTTCTAATACCTAACTAACAGTCTCGCCGACATTCCCTTTGATCCCAAATAGGCTTTGTTGAACAACATTCGAGTGTGGAAATTAACGGAGGCACGACAGGATCAGTTGATTGCAAGTATTCTGGAGCGTTGAAGACTTCTAAGCCTCCCATCGCCAGAACAATATCGTGGGTTTGGGAGGGGCAAAACTGACCTAATTTTGTTTCTTGTTTGAATTTGTAACCTATGCTGTTTTTTTTCGTATTCACTTGATCGTCGGTCACCAACACTTTGTCGCTCTGGCACAAATAGAGATGATTTTTTCTGACACATACTTCGACCTTAATAAGTTTACTTGTTCCCTGAATTTCTGTTGGTGCGATCCACGATACCGAACGTTCGTCGTCGTCAAGTAGAGTGCCTTCTTCTACCGCCCACAGGAAACCTTCTCCCTCAACTCCGGCAACCTCAAACTGTACGATTTCGCCCGGAGAAACTCTGTATTTACTGGCTGAAATATCGACGATGATGCGGTCATTTCGCAGGGCCTCGGCAAGGTTTGCGGCGACAAATACTGCAAGGGAAACGAATGCAAACGAAAATAGAGTTAATGACCAAAAGTCATTCCTGTTTACTGCAGTGCGATCTTGCTTTTTTCCAGATAGATCAACTGAATTCAGCATCCTATCAGATAGATGAATTGTAAAAGCGCAAAAAATGGAAGAAGTCACGCATAGGCCGAGAGCCGTCCAAAGGAAGAAACGCCAGAAGTAAGGCGGTTCGACAAATCCATATACAACAGTCAAGGATGCAAGTAGTGCAATATTCGCTAGGAGTAGGTTTCGGGCGTTTTGGTCTACTCTGCCAAGCGAAGTTCGCTCGATCTTAGCTTGGGCTTCCGAAAGAGGGGTTTCTTTTTCTACAGGAAGCGTTTTTGCATCAATATCCTCGGGAGAACACATCTCAAATACTCCAAAAATGAATTCTGATATAGTAGCAAAATTCTCCGGTAAATGCTACGAGGCGCTGAGTTTCAGTAGCCATCTTGTTTCTTTCAGCTATCCAATTGGCGGGCTTGAAACACCGCCGGGCCGCGCTGAGCCGCCCACGTCAAACCGAAGATTTGCCTCCACTGAACTGGCTGCGCTTTTGCGCCCCGGGGCTCCGCCCTTTCGGCCCTGAATCGCTCCACCGGACCGTTTCTAGACGGGCCTTCCCGCAATGTGAGCCAGTTCACAGCCCCGCCGACCCGCACCTGCTAAGGTTGACCCGACGGAAACCAATGGCGGAGGCCCCATGTCCATGATCCCCATCATCGCGCTTGGATCGGCGGGTCTCTATTCCGTGGCCATGATCTCGATGAAGTTCTGGTGGAAACTCCCCGGCCTCGGGCTGGGGCTGCTGATCGTCGCCACTTTGCTGGCCGCCGCCACGCTGGAACTCGCCGCGCTGCGCGACGAACGGCTGGGCATCATCTATACCGGCATTCTGGGGGCCGAGGTGGTGCTGATCGCCATCGCCTCGTTCTTCCTGTTCGGCGAGTCCTTTTCCTACCGCGAGGGGCTGGGCATCGCCCTTGTCATCGCGGGCACTGCGCTGGCTTGGGCCTAAGCTCGCCGGTGAGCGCCGCATGAATCCTTGATGAAGTTTCCCTTAGGTAAGTTGTAACGGCCGCGCGCCCTCCCAATCTGTTCAGCAGGCCAGCAAGGCCCGCCGATCACAGGGAGAGAGCCCATGACCAGATACATGACCGCCAGCGCCGCCGCCGTCGCCGCGACATTGACCATGGGCTCTGCCGCCCTCGCCGATGCGATGCCCGACCTGCGCGGCACGTGGACGGCCAGCCAGACAACGGTGTCGCCCTCGAACGCCAACACCGCCACCGCGCCGCGGTTCAACACCTCGGAATGGGTGCTCGAGATCCAGGCGCAGCACGAAAACGTGTTCTGGGGGCCCAGCATGTGGCGGCGCAATGCCATGGATGACTGGACGATGTACGAGGCCACCGGCTCGATCAGCCAGGATGGTTCGGGCAAGATCGGCATTGTCGAAACCGCTGCTGATCCGACCTCGGGCGTCAACGCGCTGATCGATGCGCGGTACGAGGACGGCAAGATCTATGCGGATTTCCGTAGCCTGCGGACTGGAACCACCTACAGCACGGTTCTGGAACGACAGGTGAACTGAAGCGTTTCCGGCCCAGGCGGTTGTAGGGGGTAGTTGCCGTTGCCCGATTTTGCGGGAGACGGAGAGTAGTAGGTTGCCTCGTCCGGGTCGGAACGCTTCTCAATTTGTGGGCTGCACGTTCGTTCACCGTTGCGTGTGGCAATTCATCGACGTCGATTCGAGCGATATGCCCGTATCTGTCACGTCAGGTCCGCGATGAGGGCCGGGATTTTCTCTTCGCACCCGCAGAAATCGCCTATTTGAGCGGAGAGAAATCCGCCTTCGGCTTTTCCCAGTGCAACCCAGCCCGATTTCATCATTTCCCGACTTATCCACATCGTCTTCCAGCCGGATATCAACATTTTATCCCCGGCTATTTTTCATGCTGCAGTGCTATTTTCTTGCCGGAAGTGAGGGTGAGTGCCAAGGTTCAGACATCGCCAAGGTTCATCACGATCCAAGGCGGGACGCAAAGGTCAGGGGGTCCTGGCACCGCAGGCAGATCTTAGGATTTTCGTCGGGTTGCAAGGGCTTACCGGTAGGTGACCAGTCAGGAGGGGCGCAAGCCCGGCTTGAGCGGTCAGCTTCTCAGAAGGCCAGAGCGGGCGGCAGAGCGCCATCAGGTGCTTTGCGGCAGCGAGGTCCCCTCGGGGGCTGAAGCAACTGGATCGGGACGTCCCTCGGGCGTGTCGACCCGGCAAGGCGTCAGGGGTGTCCGCAAGGGCACATGCAAAGACCGCGTCTGCGCACCTGGCGCCTTTTCCTTTTGCCGATTTCGGTTTCGTACAGGCTTCCACTCACCGCCCGTCAGAACGGGAACGGGGTTCTTGCGCAATTGCACAAGAACCCCGCAGTCGTGTCAGTAATGCATTACCGCGTCTATGCACCTGTGGCAGCGACAATAGTCCGGTCGCCCGGAACTTTCAACCATATGTTGGTAGTGCTGCGCCGCTGTCCGCTAGATGCTGACGGGTGTCAGAGGCTTTCCTGAACGTCCGTCGCCGCGCCCTGGATGGCGTCGCCGGCTTTTTCGATGTCTTTGCCCGCGCCTTTCGCGGTTTCACAGGCCGTCAGGGCCAAAAGGCTCAGCCCGATCAGAATAGTGCGGATCATCGATATCTCCTTGGTTGGTCGACTACCAATCGGTAGCACCATTCAGGCAACGCAGACAAACCTTTTTGGGTGATCAGCCTTTGCGGAAGATGGGACCAAGGATGGCCGTCGCGACAAAGATCAACGCGGCCGCGCAAACGATGCTTGGTCCGGCGGGTGTATCCGCCCAATATGCACCGCCCAGCCCGCCCAACGCCGCCGTCGAGCCTATAATCGCAGCGGTGAAAGCCATGCTTTCTGGGGTGCGGGCCAAAGGGCGGGCTCCGGCCGCTGGAATGACCAGCAGGGCTGCGATCAGAAGAATGCCGACAACTTTGATGGCGACCGCAACGGCCAGTGCCATCGCCAGAGTCAGCCATAGTTCTTCTCGTTTCGGATCGATCCCGGATGCCTGAGCCAGGTCCGGGTTGAGCGTCGAAACCAGAAGGGCTGACCAGCGCCAGACCATCAAAGCCAGAATCGTGGCGCCACCGATCCAGATCGTGGCCAGATCGGACTTTGTGACGGCAAGGATATCGCCGAACAAAAAAGCATTCAGGTCGAGTCGGACATCGGACAGCAACGCCACGGTTACCAAGCCGGCGGCCAGTGCGGTGTGTGCAATCACACCCAGAAGCGTGTCCATGGCGTAACCGCGACCGCGCAGCAGGCTGACCGACAAGCCCATGGCAAGTGCAGCGGAAATGATTGCGGGTAGCAGCGGCAGAGAAAAGCTGAGCGCCAGCGCCACACCCAATACGGCGGCATGTGCGGTGGCCTCTCCGAGATAGGCCATGCGCCGCCAGACGACAAAGCACCCCAGCGGTGCCGCGGCGATCGAAACACCGAGCCCTGCCAGGGCGGCGCGAACCATGAAATCGTCCAGCATCAGTGTGACGTATCCTGCGCGTGATTGTGATCGTGGGTATGACTGTGCTTGTGTTGGTACAAGGCCATCGTGCCCCGCGTTCCGCTGCCGAACAACGCCCGATATTCCGGCGCGTCCGCGACCATCTGGGGTGCCCCTTCACAGCAGACATGCCCGTTCAGGCACAGAACCCGGTCGGACGCGGCCATGACGACGTGCAAGTCATGGCTGACCATGACTATGGCGCAGCCGAGGTCCGTGCGAACCTGTTCAATGCGTTCATAGAAGGCAGCTGCGCCGGGCTGATCAAGCCCCTGGGTTGCTTCGTCCAGCAGCAGCACCTGAGGCTCTTCCAGCAATGCGCGGGCCAGAAGGACCCGTTGAAACTGACCGCCGGATAGTCGGGTCATCTGTCTGTCACGCAAGTCCGGCACGCCGGCCAGTTCAAGCGCGGTTTTGGCCTTGCTGGCCGAAACCCGTTTCGGCAGCCCAAGGAATCGTTGCACGGTCATCGGCAGGGCGGCGTCCAGCGCGAGTTTCTGGGGGACGTAGCCGATCCGCAAACCCGGAGCGCGCCGAACAGTGCCCTGAGCCGCGGGAACAGCTCCGATCATGGCGCGCAGCAGCGTCGATTTTCCCGAACCGTTCGGGCCGACAATGGTGACGATTTCACCAGCGGCGATCTGGGCGGATACGTTGTCCAGAATGAGCCTTCCATCCAAGCGAACGGATAGGTTGTTTAGGGAAATGAGAGGGGTTGTCATGGCTGCGTTCCAATGCAGTCCGGGCAAAGACCTTCGGCCTCGACCACGATCCTTTCAATGGTGAAACCTGATGTGTCGGCGGCAGCACCAAGCCGGCCCTGGGTCAGCTCGGTTTCGGTTTCGGCCACGGCCTTGCACGCCCGGCAAATCAGAAACGCAGGCACGTGGTCGTGCGTGGGGTGGGCGCAGGCCGCATAGGCGTTCATCTGCTCGATACGGTGCACGAACCCATGCTGCACCAGAAAGTCCAGCGCACGATAAGCCACCGGGGGCTGCGACCCCATGCCTTCGGCGGATAGAACAGCCAGAATGTCATAAGCTCCCATTGCCTTGTGCTGCTCCAACAAGATCTCCAACACGCGGCGGCGCACCGGCGTGAACTGAAGCTTCTGGTTGGCGCATTTTTCCTCGGCCTTGCTCAGCGCGGTTTTCATGCAGTGGTTATGATTGTGGTGCCTGAAGCCTACTGTGCTCATGTGCGCTCCGAAATTTTTGGCTTGATATGTTATAACGTGGGCAATATCAAGCCGACCAGCAATGTAATAACATATCATTCGAGGAGGTGACATGTCCCGAAAATTCTTGTTGCTGGCCGGCGTCGTGCTGGCCGGAAAGGCGGCGGCCGATGCGCCCAATGTTGCCGTCGATATCGCACCGGTTCACGCGTTGGTTGCCCAAGTCATGGACGGTGTTGCCGAGCCTTCCCTGATCATCCCGCCCGGAGCCTCACCTCATGACCACGCCATGCGCCCGTCCGAGGCGCGCGCGTTGCAATCTGCGGACGTGGTTTTTTGGGTAGGCCCGGAACTGACCCCGTGGATGACGGGACCACTCGGCGCCCTTTCCGAGGGAGCGACGCAGGTTGAGTTGCTGGAGGTAGCGGGGACCGTGCGGCACGACTTCCGCGACTTGGCCAATCATCATGAGGGCGAAGAGGAGCATGCAGACCACGACGATCACGATGATCATTCGGACCATGATGACCATGCGGACCACGATGACCACGAGGATCATGCAGGTCACGACGACCATGCGGATCACGATGAACATGAGAAACATGAAGAGCACGCCGATCACGATGCACATGACCATGACCACGGGCATGACCACGACGGTGTAGACCCGCATGCCTGGCTGGACCCGGAAAACGCGCGCGTCTGGGTGCAGGCAATTGCCGAAACTCTGTCAGAGAAGGACCCGGATAACGCTGCGCGGTACCAAGCCAATGCGGACAAGGCAGTTGAAGGCCTGAGTGCTTTGGAGGCCGAGATCCGGGCGGATCTGGCGCAGTCAGAACCGCGGTTTGTCACCTTTCACGACGCCTACCAGTATTTCGAACACCGGTTCGATCTGGCATCGTCGGGCACCGTGAGCCTGGGCGACGCGGCCGCACCCGGACCGGCTCGTCTGGCCGAGCTCAAGGCCCGGATTGAAGAAGAGGGCATTGATTGCGCTTTTTCCGAGCCGCAATTTGACACTCGCCTGATCTCTGCCGCGACCGAGGGGGTGGATGCACAAATCATCGTGCTTGACCCGATCGGGGTTGCGCTCGAGCCGGGTCCGACCCTGTATCCGGACCTGTTGCGCGCAATGGCCGCAAGTTTCCAGGCCTGCAGCGGCAATTCGTGAACAAAGAAGGGCGCAACGATCTGTTGCGCCCTTCGCCATTCAATGGGTGTTCTGACTTATTCCTCGTCGCAGAACAACTCGTACACCGTTTCCAGCATTTTGCGAGGTCGGTCGTCTGCAAGGCGATAGTAGATCGCCTTGCCTTCGCGCCGGGGCGTGACCAGCCCCTCAAGGCGCAGCCGCGACAGTTGCTGTGAAACGGCGGCCTGTCGGGCGGACAGCAGTGACTCGAGTTCGGTCACCGATTTTTCGCCGGATACCAAATGACAGAGGATCATCAACCGGCCCTCGTGGCTGATCGCTTTCAGAAAATTCGAAGCGCGGGTTGCGTTAGCGGCCATCCGGTCCATGTCGTCGCGCGAGATGTCTTCGGAAAGTTGGGGAAGTGCCATCTTCTTGTCCTTGTTGGCCCCTTGGTGAGTGTGGGGCAGGTGTTCCCTTTGTTAGTTTCGCCTGAGCGAATTGGGTCTCTATATAGAATGATCAGATATTTCCATATGCATGGATCAAAATGGCGTGATGAAAGCGCTGTGAATGGCGGCGAGGCCAAAAAACAGCCGGGTATTTGCGTTCTGCGCGGTCGTTCGCTCTGTTTTGCGGGATCCCGACGATGCGGACTGATCCGTATTTCTCAATCGGCGTCGCGTGTCCGCTGCCCCTTGCAGGCCCCCGAAGGCAACACTAAGACTCATGTAACTTCTCATCGGGTATGGTCCCGGTTCACACCAAAGCAGGCAGGTTCCGAATGTTCGATCCAGTTGACACCTACATGAATACGCTCGTCCCGATGGTCGTTGAGCAGACCAGCCGCGGCGAAAGGGCCTATGACATCTTCTCTCGCCTGCTGAAGGAGCGGATCATCTTCATCAATGGCCCGATCCATGACGGGATGAGCCACCTGATCGTAGCGCAGCTTCTGCATCTGGAAGCCGAGAATCCCAACAAGGAAATCTCGATCTACATCAACTCGCCCGGCGGTGTCGTGACCAGCGGTCTGTCGATCTACGACACAATGCAGTACATCAAGCCAAAATGTTCGACATTGGTGATCGGCCAGGCGGCCTCGATGGGGTCGGTCCTGCTGGCGGGTGGAGAGAAGGGGATGCGCTTCTCGCTGCCGAACAGCCGCATCATGGTGCACCAGCCCAGCGGCGGTTACCAGGGTCAAGCCAGCGACATCATGATTCACGCGGCCGAAACGCAGAAGCTGAAGGATCGTTTGTACGATATCTATGCCAAGCATACCGGACAGTCGAAAAAGGCCATTGAAAAGGCTTTGGACCGTGACAATTTCATGAGCCCGGAAGAAGCAAAAGAGTGGGGCCATATCGACGAGATTGTCGAAAGCCGCTCCAAATCCGAACCGACCGAAGCGTGATGCGGAAACCCCGCACCCACGGGTGCGGGGTGCGATTTTGACATTGTAGCTGCCCCGGTGCTGGCCTAAGCTGCACGGACAGGCGGCAAGCGCGGTCCGGATCCGGGCCGCAGGGATGGAGCCCGAAAGGTAGAACATGGCGACGAATTCAGGCGGCGACAGCAAGAACACGCTCTACTGCAGCTTCTGTGGAAAAAGCCAGCATGAGGTGCGTAAGCTTATTGCTGGACCGACCGTGTTCATCTGTGATGAATGCGTCGAACTGTGCATGGACATCATCCGCGAGGAAACCAAAGCCAGCGGACTGAAATCCTCGGACGGTGTGCCCACCCCCAAAGATATCTGCGAGGTGCTGGACGACTATGTCATCGGCCAGGCTCGGGCCAAGCGTGTCCTGTCGGTTGCCGTGCACAACCACTACAAACGTCTGAACCACGCGCAGAAGGCCGGTGGTGACATAGAGTTGGCCAAGTCGAACATTCTGCTGATTGGTCCGACCGGGTGCGGCAAGACTCTGCTGGCGCAGACGCTGGCGCGGATTCTGGACGTGCCGTTCACGATGGCTGACGCGACCACGCTGACCGAAGCCGGTTACGTGGGCGAGGATGTCGAGAACATCATCCTCAAGCTGTTGCAGGCCAGCGAATACAATGTCGAGCGCGCCCAGCGCGGCATCGTCTATATCGACGAGGTCGACAAGATCACTCGTAAATCCGAAAACCCCTCGATCACCCGCGACGTGTCGGGCGAGGGTGTGCAGCAGGCCCTGCTGAAGCTGATGGAAGGAACCGTAGCCAGCGTTCCGCCGCAGGGCGGGCGCAAGCACCCGCAGCAGGAATTCCTGCAGGTGGACACCACCAACATCCTGTTCATCTGCGGCGGCGCTTTTGCAGGTCTGGACAAGATCATCGCGCAGCGCGGCAAAGGCTCGGCCATGGGTTTTGGCGCCGATGTGCGTGACAATGACGAACGCGGCGTGGGCGAGATCTTTCAGGATCTCGAGCCCGAGGATCTGCTGAAATTCGGGTTGATCCCGGAATTCGTTGGACGTCTGCCGGTGCTGGCAACGCTTGAGGACCTGGATGAGGACGCGCTTGTCACCATCCTGACCAAGCCCAAGAACGCGCTGGTCAAGCAATACCAGCGTTTGTTCGAGTTGGAGAACGTCGAACTGGACTTTACCGACGACGCGCTTGCGGCGATTGCCAAAAAGGCGATCGAACGCAAGACCGGTGCCCGTGGCCTGCGTTCCATCCTTG
Organism: Ruegeria sp. BC6; assembly: GCF_056539185.1. Classification (NCBI taxonomy): domain Bacteria; kingdom Pseudomonadati; phylum Pseudomonadota; class Alphaproteobacteria; order Rhodobacterales; family Roseobacteraceae; genus Ruegeria; species Ruegeria sp. BC6. Next base: position 1,250,902 of record NZ_JBQFUM010000001.1, on the reverse strand, counting down.
AAGACATTCTATTGGACACGATGTTCGAGCTGCCGGGCATGAAGAACGTGACCAAAGTGGTCGTGAACGAAGAGGCCGTAACGTCGGACGCGCAGCCGCTGATCATCTATGCGGATGCCGCGCCGGAATCGGCATCTGCCGGCTGAACTGTTTGAAATTTAATGCAGATACGGCGCGGCAAAGTCCGCGCCATTTTCATGTGAGGGTGTCATGACGATCCAGCGTATTTCCTCGGGGGGTGAGTTCGAAGCCAGGGTCGGCTACTGCCGGGCAGTTGTCGCGGGTGGGTGGGTCCATGTTGCCGGAACGGTCGGGCAGGGCGAAGGCGTCGTCGACCAATGCCGCTCGGCGCTGACGATCATAGGCAACGCCTTGGCAGAGGCGGGCGCCTCTTTTGCCGACGTGGTGCGCGTGACTTATATGCTGCCCGATCGCCGCGAATTTGAAGCGTGCTGGCCGGTCCTGGCCGAGACGTTCGGTGCCAACCCGCCTGTTGCGACGATGATCGAATGCGGCTTGATTGATCCAAAATACCGAATCGAAATCGAGGTCACCGCATTCTTGCCCAAGTAATGGGTGCGCTCTTTGTGGCTCTGGACCTCTGCTCGGCTTTGGTCCATATCTGCATGGACAGAAATGCCGGAGGCAGCCGATGGGAATCCTGAACACTCTTTTGCGGGCCGTGACCTGGTGGAACGGGGCCACTCTGAACACGCAGATCTACACTGCGCGCAAAGGTATCAAGGTGGGTGAGGACGATCAGGGCAACGTGTTTTATCGCAACGCCGATGACAGCAAACGGTGGGTAATTTTCAATGGAGAGGCCGAGGCCAGCCGGATCGACCCGGAATGGCACGGCTGGTTGCACCGCACCTGGGATGAACCGCCGACCGACAAGCCACTGCCACACAAGGCGTGGGAAAAGCCGCATCAGGAAAATCTGACGGGCACCGCGATGGCCTATGTGCCGGCGGGGTCCCTGCGCCGTCCCGACCCGATCGAGCGCAAGGACTACGAAGCCTGGAGCCCGGAATAAGCGAGATCCACATGTCGACCCACAACATGACCGAAGTTCTTGTCGGCGGTGTCGTGCTGGCCAGTGCATTGGCGTTTGGCGTGTATGCCAGCCAGTCCACGGGCTGGTCGCGCGAAAACGGGGGCTATCATCTTGAGGCGTCCTTTCGGTCGCTTGAGGGTGTGGCGGTGGGCACGGATGTGCGCCTCGCGGGTGTAAAGATCGGCACCGTGACCGATGTCGAGTTGAACCCTGAAACCTACCGTGCCGATACGACGATTTCGGTTGCCGAGAACATCCAGATCCCGGATGACAGCGCGATCGTGATCTCGTCCGAAGGCCTTCTGGGGGGCAACTTCGTCGAGGTCATGCCCGGCGGCTCTCCGTTCTATTTTGAGCCGGGCGATCAGATTGAAGACACGCAAGGAGCCGTCAGCCTGATCTCGTTGCTGGTCAAGTTTGTGGCCGGGGATGGCAGCGAATGATGCGTGCCGCCCTGATGGCGCTGCTGTTGGCCGCGACGACGGCCGGCGCGCAGCAGAAGGTTTCCTCGGGACCGGGGGCCATGCTGCGCGGGCTGGACAAGGTCAGCGGTCAGACGGTGGACGTGCAGGTGCCGACCGGTGATACGGTCGAAGTTTTCGGCTTGGATGTCGCCTTGGGTGATTGCCGGTATCCGTCTGAAAACCCGACGGGTGACGCGTTTGCCTATCTTACGATCTGGGAAAAGGGAAAGGCCGACCAGCTGTTCGACGGCTGGATGATCGCCACGTCCCCGGCGCTCAACGCCTTGGATCACTCGCGCTACGATGTCTGGGTAATCCGTTGTATCACCCCCTGAGGGGTCTGGCACAACTCGGCGGTGAAATCTGCGCTGGCAGCAGTGGCCTGATCCAGAAATTGGCGGTATTGTTGTCTGGGGATTTCGATCGCCCCCAGCGAAGCCAAATGTGCCGTCAGAAATTGTGTGTCGAACAGTTGAAAGCCTGTCTGGCGCAAGCGGTCGACCAGATAGGCGAGCGCAATTTTTGACGCATCGGTACGGCGCGAGAACATGCTTTCCCCGAAAAATGCCGCACCCAGCGCAACGCCATAGACGCCCCCGACAAGCTCCTCGCCCTCCCAAACCTCAAGTGAATGGGCGCGGCCCGAGCGGTGCAGTTGCGCATAGAGCCTGCGCAGTTCGTCATTGATCCAGGTGTCCGTCCGGTCCGCGCATCCGTCTACCACGGCTGCAAAATCCCGGTTTATGGTCACGGAGAACCCGTAGTTCCGGATGCGTCGCGCAAGGCTGCGAGAGATGTGAAACCCGTCCAACGGGAATACACCCCGCAGCTTTGGATCGACCCAGAAAAGATCCGGGTCGTTCCTGTGTTCGGCCATCGGGAAGATTCCGATGGAATAGCCGTGCAACAGCAGATCAGGCGTCAGGCCCATGGCTCACACCGCGGCGACAAGCCCGAGAGCGCGTGCTCTCGCGGCTTGGTCGATACTAGGCCATGTTCTCCGCAAGCCAGTGCTCCAGCCAGTGGATGTTGTAATCGCCGCTGTGGATGTCGGGTTCCTGCAGAAGTGCATGAAACAGGGGAACCGTCGTGTCTACACCGTCCACGATCAACTCACCCAAGGCCCGGTTCAACCGTGCCAGCGCTTCCGGGCGGTCGCGCCCGTGCACGATCAGCTTGCCGATCAACGAATCGTAGTAGGGCGGGATCGAATACCCGTTGTACAGCGCCGAATCCATCCGGACACCCAGGCCGCCCGGCGCGTGATACGCCGTGATCTTGCCCGGACAGGGCGCGAAGTTCGGCAGCTTTTCGGCGTTGATACGCACTTCGATCGCGTGGCCGTTGATCTCCAGATCATCTTGGCCGAACGACATCGGTTCTCCGGCCGCAACAAGGATCTGCTCGCGAACAAGGTCGACGCCGAAAATGCCTTCGGTCACAGGGTGTTCGACCTGCAGGCGGGTGTTCATCTCAATGAAATAGAATTCGCCATTTTCATACAGGAACTCGATCGTACCCGCGCCGATATAGTTGATCTTGGCGACCGCATCCGCGCAGACCTTGCCGATTTGGGCGCGCTCCTCAGGCGTAATGCAGGGGCCCGGGGCCTCTTCGAACACTTTCTGGTGACGGCGCTGCAGCGAACAGTCGCGCTCGCCCAGATGGACCGCATTGCCCTTGCCGTCGCCGAAGACCTGAATCTCGATGTGGCGGGGCGTGGTCAGGTATTTCTCGATATAGACTTCGTCATTGCCGAACGCGGCTTTGCCCTCGGCCCGCGCGGTCATGAAGGCGCTTTCCATTTCGGCGGCGGTCTGCGCGACTTTCATGCCGCGTCCACCGCCACCGGCGGTGGCCTTGATGATAACCGGGTAGCCGATCTCTTCACCGATGCGCTTGGCCGACTGAAGATCCGGAACGCCGCCGTCCGAGCCTGGTACGCAGGGAACGCCCAGCTCTTTCATGGTGTCTTTGGCGGTGATCTTGTCGCCCATGATGCGGATGTGTTCGGCGGTGGGGCCGATGAACGTGATGCCGTGGTCTTCGACGATCTGAACGAACTCGGCATTTTCGGACAGAAAGCCATAGCCAGGGTGGATCGCCTGGGCGCCGGTGATTTCACAGGCCGAGATGATCGCGGGCATCGAGAGATAGCTCTGGGGGCCGGGTGCCGGTCCGATACACACGGACTCGTCAGCCATGCGCACGTGCATGGCGTCACTGTCAGCGGTCGAGTGCACGGCAACCGTCGCAATCCCCATCTCGCGCGCGGCGCGGATCACACGCAGGGCGATCTCGCCTCGGTTGGCAATCAGGATCTTGTCGAACATGGGCCCGCCTTACTCGATGATGACCAGAGGAGTGCCGAATTCGACAGCGTCGCCATCCCCGACCAGGATCCGCTTGACGGTCCCGGATTTGGGGGCGTGAATGTGGTTCATGGTCTTCATCGCTTCGACGATCAGCAGCGTATCGCCTTCGGAAACAGATGCGCCGACGGCAATGAACGGGGACGCGCCGGGTTCTGGCTGCATATAGACGGTACCAACCATGGGCGAGGTCACCGCGCCAGGGTGGCTCGCCGGGTCCTCGACGGCGGCGGGTGCTTCGGCGGGGGCAGCAGCGGGGGCTGCGACAGGTGCCGGCGCGGCAGCGGGTGCCGGGACGGCAACTTGCACAGGCGCGGCGGTCGGGCTTACTCGGCTGACCCGGACGTTCAGGCTGTCTTCTTCGCCATATTCCCGTTTCACCTGCAACTCAGTCAGGTCGTTTTCGCGCAAGAGTTCGGCCAGTGCCTTGATGAACGTCACATCCGCTTCGTGTCTGTTGTCTGTCATGAGTGTCCTCGAAGGTTCCCCTTTGGCCCGTCTGTCTGCGCGGGCTCTGGTCAATTACGCTGCGTTATAAGGCAACCGCGCGGCCATGAAAAGCGCCGACTGGGGCCGTCCTGCCCCGGTTTCTGCGTTATCGGCAGGGTCTACGACGGTCAGAGCGGCGTGCCGGACAGTTTGGCGACCAGTTCCGGCAGCTTGCGCGCGCCGAATTTCTCGAGCAGCCGGGCGCGGTAGGCTTCGATGGTCCGGTAGCTGAGCCCCAGTTCGACGCCTATTTCCTTGGCCGACAGGCCGCGACAGGACAAGATCGCGACTTCACGTTCGCGTTTGGTCAATTCGACCAGTGGGCGCTCCTCGGAAATGTCCGAAAAGCTCCATATTCCATGGCGGAATGGGTCATCGGGTGTGAGCGACCGGCCGCGGGCGCGACACCAGAACAAGTCGCCGTTGCGGCGGCGCATGACCCGCTCGTCCGTGTAGTAGCCGGTGTCCCGCATGACCTGAAGACTTCGTGCGCCAATTCTCTCCCAATCGGCAACGGATGGGTACAGGTGCAGCAAAGGCAGGTTGCGGTAGTCGGATTCGTTGCCTCCGAATGTCCGGGCAAACTGCAAATTGCACCGCCGGATGATGCGGTTTTCAAGCTCGACAAGCCCGATAGGTGCGTATTCGAAGGCCGGATCACTCATTTGCCTATCGTGCCGCCAATTCGGCCGGAATTGAAGAGGGCATTGCGGCGCAGGATTGCTTTGGCGTCCGAAAGCGATCAGCGCCCGGTGAAAGCTATGACATTGTCAATGTTGTAAAACTGCTTTGAAAAGGGCGGCGTAAATCATATAAATACATGAAGTATTCAGAAAATACGTGGTTGTTTCGAGGGCAACTCGAACACGTTTCGGCGGGGGCATCATGCGTGAGTCATTGACGGGCAGCCGTATCCGCGAAAGGCGGCAAATCTCGGGCTTGCGTCAGGCCCAGCTGGCGCGTCAGGTCGGCATTTCAGCGTCATATCTGAACTTGATCGAGCACAATCGGCGGCGCATCGGGGGCAAACTGCTGGTCGATATCGCTTCGGCTTTGTCCGTTGAGCCTTCGGTTTTGACACAGGGGGTCGAGGCGACGCTGATCGCGGCTCTTCGTGAGGCGGCGGCGGATGCGGTCGGCCAAAAGGCCGAAGTTGAGGCGCTGGATGAATTCGCCGGCCGGTTTCCCGGCTGGGCCGCTGTGCTGGCACAGATGCATCGTCGGGTGGTTTCGCTGGAACGTACCGTGGAAACCCTGTCAGACCGGCTGACCCATGACCCGCACCTTGCGGCATCCATGCACGAAGTCCTGTCCGCCGCAGCAGCGATTCGGTCGACAGCCGCCATCCTGGCCGAACCGGGCGAGATCGAGGCCGAGTGGCGCGACAGATTCCACCGAAACTTGCACCAGGATGCCGAACGTCTGGCTGAAAGCTCAAAAGCTCTGGTCGCCTTTTTGGACGAAAGCGAGGACACCGGCGAACGGCGCGGGTTGCCGATGGAGGAGGTCGAGGCATTTCTGGAGAAGCGCGGGTTTCATTTGCCGGAACTTGAGACAGGACAGGACCCGGTAGCCCTCGCGCAGGCCGAGATGGCCTCTTCCGCCTCAAGATCTGTCGCGCGTCAGGTGCTAGACGCCTATGCGGCGGATGCCCGGGCCATGCCGCTGGAAGCGGTTTCGGAGGCACTGGAGGTCGAAGGTGTTGATCCTCTGCGTCTTGCCGCGCGGTTTTCGGTTGACCTGCCGACAGTCCTGCGACGGCTTGCGTTTCTGCCCGAGGATGTCATGCCGCGTCCGGCAGGGTTGGTCATATGCGATTCATCAGGAAGCATTTTGCTGTTCAAGCCGGTCCCCGGTTTCGCAATGCCGCGCCACGGCGAAGCCTGTCCTTTGTGGCCGGTCTTCAGCGCACTGAACCGGCCCCTTGTGCCGATCCGAAAACGCGTGACCCTGTTGGGCCGGACGCCGGCGGATTTCGACTGCTTTGCAATCGCCTGGCCTCAGCCCGTCAGCGCCTTCGGTCAGGAACCTGTATACAGATCGGCGATGCTGGTGCTGCCGGTAGAAGAGCCCGGCGTGGCCACCGACTTGCCGGTACAGGTCGGCACAAGCTGCAGGATCTGCCCCCGAAAGCCGTGCGACTCGCGGCGGGAGCCGTCGATTTTGAGTGAAGGTTTTTGACAGTTTCCTGACACAGCGATTAATCTGCCCTTGGCAGGTGGCTGGAGGTGCGACCGGTCTTGGGGAGGAAGTGAACATATGAGCCGCAAGGTTCTGTTGATCGAGGATGAACCGAACATCACGGAGGCAATCAGGTTTCTGCTGACCCGCGAAGGGTGGCAGGTTGAAACCCATGCCGAAGGTGAAAACGCGGTTCAAACGATACTGTCTGCGCAGCCTGATCTGGTCATACTGGATGTGATGCTGCCCGGCAAAAGCGGTATGGATGTTCTGCGCGAATTGCGCGAACACGAGGAGATGCGCGCCTTGCCTGTTCTGATGCTGACCGCTCGGGGTCAGTCGCGGGACCGCGAGATGGCTGAAAAGGCAGGCGTCAGCCGGTTCATGACGAAGCCGTTCTCGAATACCGAAGTGCTGACGGCTGTGCGTGATTTGCACGCGCAGGCGTCACAGTCATGACCACACCGGAAAACGAGCCAGCCCGCACGACAGGCCCGCGTCCGTCGGTGTTTTTGGAACGGCAGAGTTACCGCCGCCGAAGGCTGGCCGATGCGGCCCGAATGCTGCCCTTTGTCGGCGCGGGTCTGATCTGCATCCCGCTGCTATGGCCGGATCCGGGGCCGGAAAACTCTGGCATCCCATTGTCGTCGGCCATTCTTTATATCTTTTCATGCTGGGCCGCCCTGATCGTGGTCAGCCTTCTGTTCGGCTTTGCCGCCCGGCGGATGTCGTCCTCGGAAGGGTCCGCGGCAGAGAGTGAGCAATGGCCACGCTGAATGTCCTGATCCTTGTTTGCCTGGGCTACGTCGTGCTTTTGTTCGGCGTTGCGTTTGCAGCCGATCGCATGGCCGCCGCGGGGCGAGGCAAATGGCTGCGGTCACCGTTGATCTACACACTGTCTCTGTCGATCTACTGCACGGCCTGGACCTTCTATGGCGCGGTCGGCAATGCGGCCAGGTCCGGTCTGGAATTCGTGACGATCTACCTCGGGCCGACCTTGGTGATGATCAGCTGGTGGTGGGGGCTGCGCAAGCTGGTGCGTGTGGGCCGTAGCCAGAGGGTGACTTCGGTCGCCGACTTGATCTCATCGCGCTATGGCAAGTCGAACACCTTGGCCATTTGTGTGACGATCCTCGCGGTTCTGGGGGGCACACCCTATATCGCGCTGCAACTCCAGTCGATAACGCTGTCTTTCTCGATTTTCGCCGAAGCCGACCCTTCGGGCCTTTACCGCGAGGGCGCCAGCGTATTCTGGGTGGCCGCGGGTCTGGCCGTGTTCGCCATTCTGTTCGGCACCCGGAACCTGGATGCCAATGAACGGCACCATGGCGTGGTGACCGCCATCGCGTTGGAATCCGTCGTCAAACTGTTCGCTCTGTTGGCGGTAGGCATCTTTGTCGTCTGGGGGGTAGCCGGAGGCGTCACGCCAATGATGGAGCGGATCGACGCGTCGGAAATCGGGCGTTGGAACGTCGATACCGGACGATGGATGGCCATTACCTTCCTGTCGGCGGCGGCTTTTGTCTGCTTGCCGCGGATGTTTCAGGTCATGGTCGTCGAGAACGACGACGAAAGTCACCTGAGAACGGCGGCCTGGGCGTTCCCGCTCTATCTTCTTTTGATGAGCCTTTTCGTGGTTCCCATTGCGGTCGTCGGGCTGGATCTGCTGCCGGCCGGGTCAAATCCGGACCTATTTGTGCTGACGGTTCCTCTGTCACAGGGAAACGACTGGCTGGCGATGCTGTCCTTCATCGGCGGTTTTTCGTCGGCCACGTCGATGGTCATCGTGACGGCGATGGCCCTGTCGACCATGGTCTCGAACCACGTCGTGATGCCGATCTGGCTGAATACACGCGAGAACGCAAGTTCCATGTCAGGAGATGTGCGAAACGTGGTGCTGATGGCGCGCCGGGTTTCGATTGCCGCCATCATGGCCTTGGGGTTCTTCTACTATCGTATGTCCGGTGGCGGCGCCGCGCTGGCCTCAATCGGCCTGGTGGCATTTGCAGGTGTGTCGCAGATCCTGCCGGCTCTGGTTGGCGGCCTGTTCTGGCGCGGGGCCACACGGACAGGTGCCCTTGTCGGGCTGAGCGTAGGGTTCTTCCTTTGGATCTACACGCTGTTGCTGCCGGGAATGGGCGGTAATGTCATGTCCGCCTCGGTCATCGAAAACGGTCCTTTCGGTCTTGGATGGCTGCGTCCGCAGGCGTTGTTCGGCCTTGATGGTTTGGACCCGATGACCCACACGGTGCTGTGGTCGCTCTCACTGAATACGTTGGCCTTTTGCCTCGCGTCACTTCTTAGCTTTCCCAGCCCGCTTGAACGGTTGCAGGGGGCGCAGTTCGTCAACGTCTTTGATCATTCTGTCGCGCCCGGGGGGTGGACGGGATCCGTTGCCCAGAGTGAAGACCTGATGATCATGACCCAACGGATCCTCGGGGCCGGTCCCGCTCAGGATTTCTTTCAGGCCGAGGCGGAAAAGCAGGGCGTGCGTGGGCGCTGGCCCGAGCCTACGCCGGGTTTTCTGGAGCGGCTGGAGCGCGAATTGAGCGGCTCGGTCGGTGCGGCCACGGCTCATGCCATGATCGGGCAGATCGTCGGAGGTTCGTCCGTTTCGGTCGAGGACCTGTTGGCGGTGGCCGACGAATCCGCGCAGTTGCTGGAATACTCCAGCCAGCTTGAGGCGAAGTCGGCCGAACTGAGCCGTACGGCCCGCAAGCTGCGCGAGGCCAACGAAAAACTGACCCAGATCTCGCGTCAAAAAGATGCCTTTCTGGGGCAGGTCAGCCACGAGTTGCGCACTCCGATGACGTCCATTCGTGCCTTTTCGGAGATCATGCGGGACACTGACGGGCTGAGCGCTGAGGATTCCCGGCGTTATGCGACGATCATCCATGACGAAGCGCTGCGCCTGACGCGGCTGTTGGATGACCTGTTGGACCTGAGCGTTCTGGAAAACGGTCAGGTCAGCTTGAATATGGGTGATGCCAGCTTGCGGACGGTTCTGGATCGGGCCGTTTCAACGACTATGGCCGGGGCAGACAGCCCTTTGACCATTCGCCGCAATCTGTCTGCCGAGCGCATCGCGTTGCATTCCGATCTGGATCGCCTGGGGCAGGTCTTCATCAATCTGATTTCGAACGCACAGAAATACTGTGACGCGCCCGAGCCGGTCCTGACGATTTCAGCCCATGATGTCGGTGGCCAGGCGGTGATCGACTTTGTCGACAATGGCAGCGGCATCCCGCCGGACGCCCAGTCGATGATCTTTGAGAAATTCGCGCGGGTCGGATTCGACAAGGCGGGCGGTGCAGGCCTTGGACTGGCTATTTGCCGTGAGATCATGCACCGGCTTGGGGGAGAAATCACCTATCTGCCCGGGCAGGGCGGCGCAGCGTTCCGCGTGAGCCTGCCATTGCCTCACCGGCAGGCCGCTCAGTAGCGGGCAAGTAAAGGTATTCGTAACGAACAATGGGCTAGACCAGTAACAAGCAGAATCGAAACTGGCGGACCGTTGCGATGTCAAAGACTGTCAGCGCGGCCTTGGCGCGCAAATTGTCGGCAGGACAAGAGGGGACGGGCAGCAAATCCCGGGCGCTGCTGCGGGCATTGCGCCTTGCGATTGCCCGCGCCGCGGTCGAACGGTTCAAGCTATCAGCATCCGTCATCGGCGCGAAACAGGCCAGAAGATGCCAGGAAGTCGTCACGAGCGGGCTGGAAGACGGTCAGATGTTTCTACTGTTCGCGACCAAAGAGGGCAGGGTGGCCAGTGTTGTCGTGGACGTCGGTTTGGTCTCGGCAGTCATCCAGAAGCAGACGATGGGCGAAGTATTCCCGGACCCGCCCCATCCTCGCGCCCTCACTGACACCGATGCGGCAATGGTGGTCCCGTTGGTCGAGAACATGCTGGAACGGGCCCGGAAACTGGTCGATGATCAAAGCGATGCAGCTCGCCTGAACGGATATGAGTTCGCCTCACGGGCGGTCGATCGACGCACGCTGTCTTTGGCACTGGTCGAGGACGGGTATGATGCGTTCGAGTTCAAGGTTGAAGTCGAGGGCGGTGTACGGCAGGGAACGGTTCTCATTCTGTTGCCGGAAATTTCGGTGGCCGAGGGGCGGGACGGGCATGCAGATTTGGAACCGCTCAAGACACTGTCGCAAGCCGCCGGCGTCGTTCGGGCCGAACTCAACGCGGTGATTTGTCGGATGCATCTTCCGCTGACAACGCTGTCGGAGCTGGGCATCGGGGATCTGCTGCCACTTGCAGGAGCGCGACTTGATCGGATCGACATTGCCGCGATTGATCGGACCCAGGCCACTACGGGACGTCTGGGCCAATGTGGTGGTCAACGGGCCGTGCGGATCAACGAGTTACTGCAGCCACCCGCCCCAACACGACCCGAAGCGCAGAGCTTTGTCGAGCACAAGCGAAGGGACGCGCCGGTTGAAATAGCAGATGTTGATTTGTCGCGTCAGGACGCCGTAGCCCAAGACCGGTCGCATGCGCAATCCGCAGTAGATGAAGACTTCGCGCAAGCAAGCACAGACCGCCTCGCCTCCGAAATATCCGAGCTGGCGGGTCTTCCTGCTCCTGCGGAACGACCCAACGACTGACGTATGAAATCAGGTGTTCGCAGCCCGCATCTGCACCAATGCCGGCCGTAAACCGTCCAGCGCGTAGCCCGCCTTTGCCGTGGCTTCGAGTATTTCATCGGGGCTCATCTTGTCGCACTGCCCAAGGGCCCAAACGACAGAACAGCGGGTGCCCGAGGCACAGTAGGCAAGAACCGGGCCTTCGCAGGACTCGGCAAGGTCGCGCTGCCGTGCCACGTTCTCGGGCGTCATGGTTTGGTGCGTCAGTTCAAGCACCTCAAACTCGAGACCCGCATCCCGCACGGCCTGGCCGATTACCTCGGATTGCATGGCGGCAGGCACTTCGACATTCGGCCGGTTGCAGATGACCTTGACGAAGCCGGCGGCAACGATGGCGGGCACATCCTCGACCGTGATCTGCGGCGAGACGAAATAGCGGGGCGTGATCTGTCGAATCTCCATGCCGATTTCTTAGGTCGCGGAGTCAGCCCTGTCCAGTTCCACGGCGTGGCCGTACTTGCGCAATGCGGTTTCTTCCGCTGCGGCTTTTGCGGATTGATGTCTGTCAAGGCAGTTTGGTCGAAATCAGGTTAATATTCGATCGACTCGCGGCCCAGCGCCGGCTGCCGGATAGCGCGCGGGCGATTTTTTGCTGGGTTTGGGCGGGTCCTGTGTTGGTCTCAATCCTGTTACCTATATCAGGCAGGATGGCAGCATTTGGGAGGATGGCCATGACCACGAACGAGCTTTATTTCGAAGCCGAGCGGTTGGAGCGGAAACTGCACGGGGCAAATCTCGAGACCCGGCTGGCACTGCAGCCCAGCGTCACGAAGGTAATTGAACGCATGCGCGCTCAAGGCATGAGCGTACCATCGCGCTTCCGACGGCTGGACGCTGCGTTGATCGAAGATGCGGTTGAAGCCCAGTTCGACAATATGCCGATCTGACACCGGCGGTCAGCCGAACGATATGCCAAGGATAACCAGCATCAGTCCTATGACGGACAGAAACAGCGCGCCCATGTTCCAAGGTAGCACCCGCTGAACGGCAGCCCGCAATTCGTCGTCAGTCAAGCCTGACCGACGAGCCTTCATCACGCGCAGAATGCACCAGACCAATCCTGCCAGCCCGGCCAGTGACAGGCTGGCGCCTCCCCAGATGAACACGTCGAACATTGCGCCCCGCATCGTTCTGTTTCGCTGCCGATGCGCTTAGCGGATCGTTGCCGGCGGCACAAGGCAAGCAGCCCCATTGTTCGCTTGCGGCTGACCCGCCGGCACGGTATCCGACATGTTGCCCGTGACCCCGGCTAAAGAGATTTCCACTTGGGAGAGACGCATATGGAAGACATGACCGAAGACCAGGCCGCTGCGAACTACCGCGTGACAGCAGGCGAGCTGCGCCAGTTCATCGAACGGTTCGAACGTCTGGAGGCCGAAAAGAAAGACATCGCTGACCAGCAGAAAGAAGTGATGGCTGAGGCCAAGGCACGTGGCTACGACACCAAGGTGATGCGCAAGGTTATCGCGCTGCGCAAGCGTGACAAAGACGATATCGCCGAAGAAGAAGCGGTGTTGGAAATGTACAAGGAAGCCCTGGGCATGTAAGCCTCGGGCCTTCGGAGGCTTCGGTCAGCGACCCAGAAACCGCACGCCCGGCATTTTCTTGAGCCGTTCCAGATCCTGTGTGTAAAGCTCGGAAAACGCCGCGTGGATTTCGGCGCTCCACCCGGGGAAGTCCAGTTCCTCCTCGATTCTGTCCGGCAAGGCGTGCTGCGAAAAAACGGCAGCGAGGCGGTCTTGCAGGAGGGCCGGGTCCGTGTGCCCGACTTGCTGTTGGATCGCTTCAATCTCCCGCTTGCCGTCTGCGTCAACCAGCGAGGATAGCAGCGAGAACTCCTCGGTCAGCGGTATGTCGGCGCTCAGACCGCACAGGCTGCGGATAATGTCCCCCCAGATCAGCGGGCACTCCTCATTGGCCCAGACCGTAATGGAAACGGCGGGGGCAAGATCGTGAATATCCTCGATAAGGGTCAGCCAACTCAGGCAGCTCAGGTCCGTTGACGCCAGAATGCTCTCGCGGGTTTCGTCCGGCAATGCCATCAATACCTTGGGTATGAAGCTGCCCGGATTTTGCAGCCCGATAAACAATTCGACCTCGTGTCCTTCGAAAGCCTGATCCAGCAAGGCCAGCCGACGACCTGCATGGGGATAGAATTGGCCGTCCTTAATGGCGCTGTTCAGTTCGCCGATGAAGTCCACAGTGCTCATGACCACTCGGCCGGTTTCCGGATCATCAGGAATTTGGGCTCTCAAACGCTCGAAGGCATCTGGGGTCAGCTTGCCTTCGTCCAGCGCATTCAGCGGCGTCTTGAATGCCTTCCGGAACCGACGCGGACCAAACAGCACAATGCCGTTTTCTTGCAATACACTGGCATTCGCCTGAAGCGATTTGAGCAGGAGCCCCCCGTCTGAAAAAACCACACCGGAGTGAATGGCCACATGCATGCCGACCGCTGTCCTTGCTCTTCGATTGAATACGTTTCGGGGTTACAGGTTGAACGATAGACAGTCAAACCTGCCATTCTTTCGCCATGATAAAGATTGCCTGAGAACGTCGAAACTTGATTGTGGTCAACAGGACGGCGCCAGAAACGACTGGGTCGAATTGCTTCGCAACCGTCTTTGCCGCGTAACCATCTGTGGCGTCTGTGTTGCAGATAATCGAGGCGATTTTATGTGGCGCCGATTTTCCGCATGTTGTTGCACAATTCCGTCGCAAACCCGCTTGCCTTTATTGAGGCTTTCACCTAATCACAGCGCCATCGGCTCAATGGGATTACATGTGTTTCGATAGGCATGTAATCACAGTGGGTTGAAAAGGTAGGAGTGGTTGCCCGTTCTTGCCTTTGCCTGCAAAGGTATCTGAAAGCGTAATGCTTGCCCCTATAGCTCAGCTGGTAGAGCAACTGATTTGTAATCAGTAGGTCCGCGGTTCGAGTCCGTGTGGGGGCACCACTTTCATATCACTACTCTCTATGAAGCCTAACGCCTTGAAAGGTAAGGTAGTATTTGGAGTTCGAACACCATCAGTTCTGTCAAACTCTATTGGGCCGGAAAATACGAGCCTAAGGACTACTCGTTTCAACGTACAGCTAGCTTTCTCCCATATTTTAAAGGGGTTTGAGAGAAATTGCATGGCGAGTTCGAACATTTCATCAAATGAACGCTCTGGAAATGTAATTCTGTCGATTTCTGCTTCGATTTTGGCCTTTTCAGTTCGCAATCCCATAACTTTGGATTCATACGCCGCAGCAAATTCGTCACTTTGAGTTCGAGCGGCACGACTGAGATAGTTCGAACACTCTTTTTCAATTTGGGTGATGCGTTGCTTTAGCCGTCCGGCTTCTGTCTTTGCCCATGTTCCTCGCCGCTCCCAAGCATCACGAAATACTCTCTCAGCGACTTCAAATGTAGCGGGCGATGGCTCTACAGACTGCAGAAGCGTTTCAAAGTAGCCTTCAAGTCGGTCGCGAGGAACTGACTTTCCCCTCTCTGAGCAGGAACGATATTGGCAAAGGTAATACGGATATCGGACCCCGGTTCCGCTTCTGGACCAACAGGACGTGAGTTTTCGACCGCACTTTGCGCATTTGATGAATCCACGCAATGGGAAGTCCAAGTCGATGTCTTTTCTTGCTGGCGCGACCGCAGAAGATTTGAGGCGGTCTTGGATGATCAGGTAAGTATCGTAGGAGATGAGCGGCTCATGCACAGCTTTGGTCAATGGAATGTTTCTCTCCGGCCGTTCCAGATAACCGGCATACAGCAAGTTCGTAAGAAACTGTTTTACTCTGTCATATTTGACTTCAGTACCCCTGTAGTCCTTCGGAAATTCGCTTTTGGAGTCCAGAAATCGCTTAACTTCGGCTTGGGATTGAAAGCGACCGCTTGCATAGCCCTCAAGCGCCTCGGCAAGAATTGATGCCGTTGGCTCAACACGAACAAGAACTTTGCCTTCAGGACCACGTCTTTTGTATTCGTAGCCAACTGGGGCTGAAAATGTCCAATACCCTGTTTGGGAACGCGCTATGACCCTGTCTCGTGAACGTTCTTTATTCTTTCCGACTTCCAATTCTCCCAACAGAACGCGAAGCTTCAGTTCGAATATCGAATGTGCTTCCTCAGACATTTTGAACTTTGGGCTTTCAAGGCGCGCACCTGCGGCAACAATTTGCTTGTGCAAATCACTATAGACGGACACGTCGCGCGCAAAGCGATCAATATCGTCCGCCACCACAACTAGCTTTTCGGATCGATGCATTCTGAGGTACCGAACCAACGCTTTCGTACCGGTACGTTCCCCTGCCGTACCCGAGACTATGTCACTGAAGACTTCTACGACCTCATAGCCGTTCTCTTTCGCGTACGAGCGGCAGCTTTGCTCCTGACTAGATAGACCGGACCCTTCGTTAACTTGTTTCGCAGAGGATACGCGTACGTAGATTGCGCATTTCTGTTTTGTTGGTTCAACATCATTTTGTCCATAACTCATTCACCCTTTATTGCTTGGAGACGAACAGCAGATTGCGCCCGCTGCTCGTAGGCCTTCGAAACCGGTCGTCCGACTCTAAGCCGCATCTTTGAAATGCTGTTCAATTGAACCGACTGTTGTTGCATCAAGGTCATTAGGTATGTCGGGGAACTGGGTCGGGTGCAGTCCGTAGCCCAAGTCGATGAATCCCGAGAGCAGAATCCAAAGGGCATCAAGAAACCCTTTTCGTTGCTTAGACGTCAGGTCGAAATTGCGAAGACGGTCTTCGTAGTGGCTCAATTCAGGCCGGGCGCAGGGATTAACGCCCTTTGCTGTAGGGAATGGGATAACGTTTGAGCCATTGGCGATGTTTGACATGTTCGAACTCTCCTTATTTGCTGACTTCAGTACTCTCTCGGCTGACATCCGAGAGATACGATCAGAATAGTTCGAAGATTAAGCTACTGAAAAGGTTAGAATAAATGACACGAATTTTGGAAAACAGCACATCGGGGAATCTGGAAAAACGCACATTTTGAGCGTTCGAACTCAACGTTTCTTGAGGCACTCAAGTTGCGAACTGGAAAAACGCACATTTGGAAATTCGGAAAAACTCACATGTCACTTTCCGTGACACTCCTGTTGCAGCGAATCGCCTCATTTTTTGGCTCTAAATTTAATTATCGCTAAGAGCAATAATTGACTTGAAGTCGACCTCGCCACCGCCTACGTTGAAGGCGTGATGAAACTTGCATGTGCAGAACCCGACAAAGGCTGGGGCCAGAGGCCCTGTGAAGGCTTAGTGCCTTCGTCTAGTTCCTGTGTCTCTGGATGGACCGTGGCAGCGCGCCGCGCCCGCCCGGGACCGGGCGCGGCATGGAAGGGGTCAAACGTCGCTGATCGCATTCCTCGTTCCCACGGGGGCCAACGCTTGTGTTGGCCGGAACAGAGGAGCAGTAAGCATGCGAGAAAAGAAAGTTCATCGCCAGCGGCGGCATCGCAAAAAACCATCTTGGCGGCGATACATTTGGATCGCTGTCGTCAACATCCTTCGGGTCCTGGACCTGTTGATGTCATGGTGGGAGTAAGTGATGACCCCTTTATAGCCCTTACTGGAAACTCAAATGGCTGATCCTCACAAACAGATGATCAACGAAGCACTTGCGCTTGCTCGTATGTATTGGGGCTATTCCCAGCAAGAGATGGCAGACGCCTTGGGTATGTCGCAAGCCATGGTTTCAGAGATAGAGCGTGGAACGAAGTCTGTTACGCTCGAAACACTTGATCGGTATGCCGTAGCCCTCGGAGTCAAGAAATCTCAATTGATGTTCTTCGCAGAGGAGATCGAAGGGCAAGGGCCTGTTCGCAAAGGGCGATTGATAGTCGCTGATGCAGCGTTGCGCGTTCTTCGAAAGCTCAAGCCTGTGGAGCCAGTTGATGCGGAATCGGTATAGGCTCAAGTCCGGAGAGTAATATCCTCTTGAACGATCCCCATTTGCTCAAAAACCCTCGCAACGAGACATTGCTGAGCTGGTTCGGGAAAGCAAGGACGATTTAAATAGATTGGCGACACCGCGGTATAAGGAGCAATTTCTAGTCCGGCGAACTATCGAGACGAATGGAAAAACGCGTGATTTGGTCTATCCGGATGGAAGGCTACGTTCCGTGCACGAACGATTAAAGTACCATCTGTCCAAGATTGCCCAACCTAGTTACCTCATGAGTCCACGTAAGGGACGTGCTCAGCGAGACAATGCAGTTGCACATCTGGAAGCGGCGCAGTTTCTCACACTCGATCTGAAACAGTTTTACCCCTCGACTACACGGCAGATGATCCGAAACTCGCTAATGGAACAGTTTAAGATGGAGGCGGATGTGGCGGGGCTTATCGCACACGTTGCGACAGCAGACGACCGCGCCTGTTTCGGCTCACCTTTAACGCCCGTGCTTGCTTCGCTGGTACACCGCCCGATGTTCGACAGAATTGCGGATCGTTGCGTTGAAGATGACCTAAGCTACACAGTTTGGGTTGATGATTTGACCATTTCTGGTTTGAGGATCACGGGAAACTTTCGTGCCGACGTGAGGAAACTCGTGGCGCAGAGCGGTCTCAAATCTCACAAACTCAGAACCCAGACCGGCAATCGGCCAGTCTTTGTTACCGGAATTGGGATTGTTGGTGCGAATCTGATTGTACCGAAGAGGCTTGAGTTGCGTTCAAAGGAACTTTGGACCGAACTAAAAGCCGCGCAGACACAAGAAGAAATGGAAGCTTGCTCGGTCCGACTTCTTTCGCACTTAGGCGGTATCCGAGCGGTTGTGGGGGGCTCCAGTCGTCGCGGTCAAAAACTTGCCAGCGAAATGAACTCCATTCGTCAAAAGCTTTCAAAGGCACGGCGTGAAAACAAAGCAAGACTAGCAGAAGAGAAAGCTGCGGCTCAGGAGATTAGTAGGGTTGATCCCGGTAACGAAAAGGAGAATATCCCCTTCTAGTCAAATACCTTACCGGAGACTCAAGTGTCTGCTTTGTTTGAGAATGCCGTTACTTCAATTCGTTTAGGGATAGAGGATTTTGAAACTGGTGAAGACGACCGAATGATTTCGGCGGCTCGCAACTACTACGCCGGTGTTCTTTTGCTTGCTAAAGAGTGTTTGGTGCGTGCTGCCCCAGTTGCGGACCCACTGCACGTGATCGGCGCCAAGGTAAAGCCAGTGTCGGACGGCGCTGGCGGTGTGAACATCGCCGTAGTCGGATGGAAGACCATCGATTTTCAGGAAATGAAAGGCCGCTTCAAGGATTTTGGTCTCAAATGGCCAGAGGGCGACTTCGATAAGCTTAGAAAGCTCCGAAACGAAGCAGAGCACCACCACCTCACCCAACCCGTTGAGTCTTTGGCTGAAGCAATTGCTTCCTCGTTCCCGATGGTAGTCGATTTCTTCGATATTCTCGAGGAGGATCCGAAAGAAGAGCTTCGTGATGCATGGGACGTTATACTTGAAAAGCGCACTGCATATGAGAAGGTCAAGAAGCGTTGCCTGAGTGAGCTAGCGTCTATCAATTGGCCTGAGCAAGTTTCTGGCATCGATAGAATGATTTGCGACAACTGCGGATCATCTCTAGTCGGCCAAGAAGACCCCACCAATAAAAACCCAGAAAACTTCAACGCCAAGTGCGCTCAATGCGGGGAAGTGCATAGCTCGCAGGCTTCTATTGCCATGGCTGTCGTCGCCTCTTTCGGGGCGGATGACTATATCGCCGCGAAAGAAGGCCTAGAACCTGTAATCCACGATTGCCCATACTGTGACTCCAGCAACACCTTCGTGCAGAACAGTGAGGTCAACATGTGTTTCGATTGCGGTTTCGTTCTGGATGAATCCTGTTCGATTTGCGGGACGAGTCTCACGCTGGAAGAGTATACTATGCTCGACAACGGATACTGTGGTTCCTGTTCTTATGGGATGGCAAGGGCTATGCGAGACTAGCCTGCTTGCAAGCCTCGCCTATACACTTTGCAGGCGACAGAAACCTGTCACCAGAACGGACGCCTATCTGGAATTCATAACTAGCGAAAGCGACGCCTCACATCGCGCCAATTCTATGAATAGCGAGTTCGATGTTTCTCCCTTTAGGTGCACCATCTTTTCAAAGGCTTACGAGGCTATCTCATGCCTGACAGTCGCTTCGGGTAAGCGTAGTTGCCGATTTTTCCCTTTACATTCGCCCGAGGGTTGCATGGCTCTGCAGACAAGGGAGGAACTGATAGGACACATCAGGCTTGGCACTTTGCCTCGGTCCAGGAAGTGGCGCGAGGTCGTTGATCTGATCGCAACTGATGCGTCGGTAGAAGAGATCGCCGAGGCGGCGGTTGATGCATCCGACAAAGAACTCTCGCACGCGAGCCGTGACCCCAGGTTTCAGTTTGTAAGCTAATTGCTGGTAAGGATGCCTTTGCTTGCGAGGGCTCCTGGCTTCGAAGACGCTCTGGCTGATCTTGGTGCCTAAGGATCGGAGCTTGCCTCTGTGACAGGGCTGCTCGCGGAGTTGGATCGTGCCGTTGATCGCAACAGATTCGATCTCCGAAGTTCCTCAGATGCGGGAGAATTGGCGAAGGTCGCGCTCCTGGAAAGCTTTTCCGTTCAGCGAGGCTGGAACACAAGTCAACGTTGGGGTTGGAGAGGATCGGGCACCATGGAATTGTATTGCCTATAGTGATGGCGCGACAGCTGGTATCGAGTTCCTGGGCGACGAAGGCGCGTTGTGACCTTTCAGGTGTGTATCTTGAAAGCACCAACCATTATCAATTTTGAATAGCGTCAAGTTCACACATACGCACGTCGTAATAAGATTGGGTTTAAACATGCCCGATTTCCGTAAGGTTATGAAAAATGCGCGTATTCAGCTCGGTTGTTTTTTCGATCATTTGCACTGTTATGGCAGTCGTATCAGTTCCAAAATACGGCATTGCCCAAACTTGGGACATCGCAACCCAGCACTCCGTCACCGGCGTAACGGTATATGATGCGGATGAGCTGCTAACTTATGCCGGCCAATTGGCCTTCAATCGGTCAGGTCGCATCACGGCGGACGGGGTCGCTTCAACGATAACTCAAATCTACCGAGAAGACGGTTATTTCTTGGCTGAGGCCTGGCCTGGACCCGATGGGCAGAGCATAGTTGTGGATGAAGGACGCATTCAAACCATCGAAATTGAAGGTGTAGATACGCGCAGGTTCCAAACCTTGGAAAAGATCTTTCGCCCACTCACCACCGCATACCCGATAACTCTCAAACAATTTGAGCGGGCAGTTATGCTCGCCGAGGACATACCCGACTTGGACGTGTCGACCGAACTTGATTACCCGGATCAGGCTGGCGCTCGGTTGAGGGTACTGGGAGAACCTCTGCGCAAACAAGCCGGCAGTGCGACACTCGACAACCCTCCGCGTGAGCTGGGAGAAGCGCTCAGCTTCTATGTCGTACAAGAGTTTTATTCGACGCTGACCGTCGGGGATTTGCTGCGATTTGAGGGGTCTGGCAACTACAATTGGGACAAAGACGACGAACACTCTTTGTGGGGCGCTGTTACCTATCGCACGCCGCTGAACAGCGATGGTCTGTACGGTGAGGTTTTCTACGGAAACATAAATGCAAAACGTGACCTCTCGGGGGAGTTTGCAAGAACAGATGTTGATGGCGAGAACTTCACCGTCGCGTTGGGCTACCCCGTGATCCGCGATGTGGCCCGTTATGGATATCTTCTGCTGGATTATCGCCTTTCCGAGGCGGACTCAGTCAGTGGCGGCGTGCCATTATCCAGTGACGCAGGTGTCGTCGGCCTAACGTATCTCTATGGGCAAAACTATCCAAAAGGGCAAACTCTGGAGGCTGGGTTAACTTTATCGTTTGGCAACAATAATACGACGGACGCGAATTTTGACGACGGCGACTCCTCGTTCTGGCATCTACGGGGCGGCATTGGATACGAAAGCCCGCTAACGAGCTTGTCGCCCAACACAGCTTGGCGCACTGAGATCTGGGGCCAGTTCACAACCGACCGGCTGCCCTCGGTAGAGGAGTACTTCCTTGGTGATCGTTATGCTTTGCGCGGATATCGTTTTGACGAGGTAGATGGTGATTCCGGGATCTCCGCGATTTTCGAAGTGTCTCATTCCTACTTCCCTAGGTCCCAGAGCATACATCGCTTAACACCCTTTGCTTTTTTCGACGTGGGGTACATCTCGAACAATGACCCTGCGAGTTTTGAAGTTGAAAGTGCTACACTGGCATCGACAGGTCTGGGTTTGGACATTGAGTTTAAGCAAAACCTATTCTTGTCCGGATATGTCGGTGTTCCTTTGAGGGACGGTCCTTTGACCGACTCTGGCGATCCTGGCGCGTATCTTGCTCTGACAACAAGTTGGTGAGGATGTTATGAAACGGAACCGCATTGCTTTACTTTCCGCAGCTTGTTTGATTGCTGGACTGGCCGCTACGCAGGTCTTTGCCCGCGGAAATCACTACGGGTGGTGTCGAGGTGTAGGGAACCCACACCAGTCCGGCCAAGGATGCGGGCAGACCGGTGGGCAAGGGCCAGGCAATCAAATTACCGGCCCAACGCAGCCGGTGGCAAATCAGTTGCCACCTCGAGGAACGCCGCAAACGCCCACGTCCGTTACTGTTCCAGTCCTTGCGCCGGGCGCGGTCCCGAACGCAATTCCCGGTCGGGTTCCTATCGCAACTCCGATAGCTGTGCCCGGTCAAGTTCCAACACCCGTCGTAGCGCCGACCCTAGCTCCTCCATTGGTGCCAAACCCGACGCCAAACCGGGTTCCGACAGCCGTTCCCAATCAGGTTCCGCCGTTAGCTACCGGACCGACTGCCGTGCCGCCGCAAGTTCCGACTGCGACTCCCAATCAAGTTCCGATAGCTGTCCCAGGCCAGGTTCCGCCTCAACCCAATGTGCCGCCCCTGGTGCCAACAGCAACACCCAACCAAATACCAGTCGCTGTTCCTGGCCAGGTTCCGCCTCAACCTAACGGTCAAACTGCTGTGCCACCGCTCGTCCCAACCGCGACTCCCAATCAGGTTCCCACAGCAGTTCCTGGTCAAGTTCCACAGTTGACACCAAAACCTACGGCAACTCATGTGGCCGTCCCAGGACATCCGAAACCACAAGGCGTCGTGACAGTTATGCGCCCAAAGCCAAGGCCGACAACCGGTACTGTCCAGCCAACTGGCACAACACAAGTGACCCACCATTTGACCCACCAAAGCAATTCAAAGAAACACGATCATGTCGCAGCAACACCTGGACGGCATGACCCGCACGACTTACCCAGGTTCCGCAACGCAGCGACCAAGGAAAACTGGGAATGCGTTGCCAGCGGATTTGGACAGCGCCGTTACGATGCAGGGCGCGGTGTGTTGCTGAACAACGGAGCGTTGCGGCACCTCGGAAACGTGGACGCTATGGCACGAGATGTCCCTGCACGGCATCCAAAACACTCTGGATGCATTATTTCGGTTAAACGAAAGCAGCGCTGAAGCTCACTTGGTGGGTTTTGCTCGGACAATGAGATTAATCGACCAATTGTTCGTCCAATATTGTCTGATTTGTTGGAGTTTGTATTGCTCTTATTCCCCTAGCACTAGCGTTGGCTGACGTAGTGCAACACTGCTCAGTACATAAGTTTTTTCAAATAGGCCAACAATCTATCGTGCCGCACTTCCAAGAGGGGTCTCCGGCTATCTGGGCCGGTCCGGTTAGGCGAGCAAAAGCATGAACGGCATCTTTGCAAAGTCAGATTTCTGCGCAATGCCGTAATTGGGGAGCCACGCCGCATCAATCAATTCGGGCTCAGATCCTCTGTTTGCTGCGTCTTCACTGAGTGACCACTTTGCGGACGAAGTAGCTAACCTCTGACAGCTTCTGAATTAGCCCGCAACATCCATCGAGTAGAAATAGGTCGCACAAATAGTCTGGTCATCAACGCTTGTAGGCGCCGCCGCACCCGTAAACATCGCGATGCCGAGATAGTCGAACCCAGAACTTTTTTCGCTCCAGGCCGCAATAAATGTGATTGGCTGGTCTCTACAAAGCGTGTTTCCCTGACGCAACGGTCCGACGTCACCTGATACCCGGAATACCTGAGCAATAGGCACGTCACCAGACGCGCCCCAAGTGCCTGAACTCGTGGCGTCATAAACTTCGAGATCAAGAGACGCGCCGGTCTCGAAGACTATCCACTTGGTAGACATGATTACTGGCCCGGTAATCGCCATTGCCGTTTCGCTGGAAGGATTGAAGGCTTTGGAACCCTCAAAGAGCGGTTGGGAAGATGCAGGACCCCCCAATATCCCCATAATCATTAGCAGCTTCAGGTTCGATCGACGCATTTGATTCTCCATTGTGCGAAGCGGGCTGACAACCTTAATCATGCTTTTGCTTTGTCGTCGAATGCAGCCGAGAGTCCAAGCCAATCGTTGTTAATGCTGAGCACGCGATCAAGGTCTGAGGAAGGCTCGAAGCAAACGTTTGGCGGAATTCAATCAATGTCTGCTACGCGGACAAAGCGGCCATTGCGTCCTGAGAACCCAATGACCGCTGTCTACAGGATCGACAGTTCGCAGACTTGTGTCGCGCTCACCAAGTCAAGCGATCAATCTTGATCCGCCATAATAGCTTGGAACAAGCTTGGGTCAGTTACACCTTCGGAGCCAATAATCATCACGCGACTCTCGCAGTCCAGTTTCATCTTATCTCGTAAAGAGGGATTTGTTGCGCCACAGATCAAACCAATCAAGCCCGCCACAGCACTCTCGCCGACTTCAATTCGGCAGTCCCCACTTTGCCCATTTGCGAGCATTCGTACAGCCGGTGCGACCAGAGTTTCGGGTATTGTTATGAAGCCATAAACGGAATTTTCCAGAATTTTCCAGGCGATCTGAGAAGGTTCACCGCATGACAGCCCTGCCATCAGTGTCTCTTCTTCGATTCTTACAGATGTCGGCGCCCCTGCCTTGGCACTTGCAAACAGGCATGGTGCCAGCTCGGGCTCAACGACGATGCTGCGTGGCGCAGCATTGCCCCATTCTTGATGAAAGGTTGCAATCACGGCCGCTGCAAGACCGCCTACGCCCCCTTGAAGGAACAAATGCGTCGGTGGTTCCGATAGCTTTCGCACAATCTCTCGTGCCATCACTCCATATCCTGCCATAACGTCTAGGGGCGCCAGACAATACCCTGGCCATGACGTATCGGACACAATTGTCCAGCCGAACTCCTCTGCATCAATACGAGTTTGCGCGACCGTCGCGTCATAGTCCCCGTTGATCCGAATGACTTTCGCCCCCAATTTTTGCATCGCATCAGAACGAAATGGACTTACTTCTGCATGGATGTAGATTCGACATTTCGCCCCAAACCTTTGTGCACCCCAGGCGACAGATCGCCCGTGATTGCCATCGGTCGCAGATATGATGGTCATTTCAGATATCTGAGACGCAAAGTGTCCATTCCGGATCTCTTCGACAGCGATCTTGCGCCCTTCAGCATCCGACAATTCGCGCTGAATGCTGCGCAGCACTGCATAGGCTCCGCCCAAGGCCTTGAAGCTACCAAGTCCGAAACGTGGGCCTTCATGTTTGTAACAGACAGCCTTGAGGCCCAAAATGCCAGCAAGTCCGGTAAGGTCAAAAATAGGTGTAGGTTTGTATCCCTCCCAGGCCGTGATTTCGTCCTCGGCCTCGTCAAAGCTGGTTCGAGAAAGAATTTCAATGACTTCAGACCCAAACCTTGGCTGAGCGGTTACGAAGTCGGTTTTTGCGGTTTCATATTGCTTGAGCATCGGAAGTCCTTTCTGTGCTTGACCGCAAAAATACTTCACAATTTTCGGGAAAAAGGCTCTATTGACTAGCCACTGGCGATAAAAATTTGCATATTCAAGCTATGGCACGAGAGTATTCATCATCAGGACTAGACGCCTTTGATCTGGCGATACTCAAACTTTTGCAGCAAGATTGCACGCAGCCACAGCGCCAGATCGGCGAGGCTGTAAATCTTTCGACCGCTTCTGTGCAACGGCGGATCAAACGGATGGAGAGCAAAGGTATCATCTCTGCTCAAGTCGCCCAGATCGACCCAAAGGCCGTCGGACTGCCACTAACCATAGTCGTGGAGGTTGAATTACAGGCAGAAACTGCAGGCCGAATTGATGAAGTAAAGCGTAGCTTCCAAGAAGCGCCCGAAATCCAACAGTGTTACTATGTCACAGGAGAAGTGGATTTCATTTTGATCGTGATAGTTGGAGACATGTCTGAGTATGAAGACCTGACTCAGCGTCTTTTCTTTCCGAATGAAAACATCCGGAAGTTTCAAACTTTTGTTGCTATGGATCGCACCAAATCTGGCATGCGCGTAAATATTTGAATTCGCTCTACCGAAACATCAGATGCGGACATTTGTGTAATCTGCAGCATATGTTGCATTGGGCTCGAAGCGGGCTTTCATAGCAAGTCACACTATGACCGCTCCGTAGACCGAGCAGAAGTTGAACGGCACGTAGGTTTCCGGTCTTTTTGTATTTCAAAGCCGCTTTGGTGGGCCTAAGCGAATGCGCGCCGTAGCTGGGCGGATCGAGACCAATCGCTGACACCCATTCCCGGACAAGCCTAGCGTATTGCCGGGTCGAAAGATGCGGCAAAGCATGCATACGACTTGGAAATAGATACAGTTGTCCGTGCATGTATTGAGAAGAGACCCATTGCGACACGACTTCACGTGTATTCTCCGTCGCTTCAAATTGGACTGGCTTCGCAGTTTTATGTTGAACAACGGATACCCGATCGCGAACAGAATTTCCGACAGCGAGATCGTTAACCCTCAGTCGGACGAGATCGCACCCGCGCAACTTGCTATCGATGGCAAGATTGAACAATGCTAGGTCTCTCAGCTTGTTTGCAAGTTCGAGACGAGCGCGAATGGCCCAGACTTGCTTTGACTGCAATGGCCGCTTCTGTCCGACTAGTCTTCCTTTGTTCCAGGCCTGACGACGTGTTGTGACGACGGGAAGTAGAGATTTGGACATCTTATTTCTCCGTCCATTCCCTTCCGTCCCAAACATCGACACTGTGCCGACAGCTGCAGTCTAATTGCCGCTCGGGTGTCTTCAGCACAGGAAATTCTCAGGTTTCAGGAACTGCCACCGCTGATCTTCTTACCCATCACATCCGCTGCCTGCCGCAACGGGTCATCTGCGAGGTGCGCGTAGCGTTGCGAGGTAGACGGGTTTGTGTGTCCAAGCAATCGGCCGACTATAGGCAGGCTCAGACCGCTGGAAACGAGATGCGACGCATGCGTATGCCGATTGTCGTGGATACGGTAGTCTTGAAGGCCTGCTGATGTGGTGACCGAGCTCCAAAATTTCTTCAGATCTTTATACGGTTGGCCCGGAGAGCGTCCCGGAAACAACCAACGACTTTCGGGTAATGCCGCTGCTTTCATTACCGCAAACAAATCACAGGTTGCTGACGAAATCGGCAGGTGCTCTCGTCGCTTTTGCTTTGTGTGGTGCGACGGCTTTGTCTAGACCGCGCGGTCCAACTCGAAGTCTTCCCATTTTGCCTTCAGCACCTCGCCGATCCGTGCGCCTGTCAGGAGCTGCAGGCGAATAGCGTTCGCTGCAACCTGATTTGGATGCTCTGACAAAGCCACCAAAAGTCTTTGCAGCTCCACGTCTGATAACCAGCGGTCCCGCTTTTCCTCGGGGAACTTTTCTATGCCGCGCGCCGGATTGTCAGTACGCTGACCCCAGCGCACAGACAGTTCAAACATTTTCGACATGAGCGCCAGAGTGCGATTGGCTTGATAGGGCGTATCACGCATTTGATTGTGAAGCTTCTGAACGTGCTGATGCGTCACTTCAATGACGTTAAGATTCCCAAGCTTGGGGAGAATGTATCTGTCCAGCATTGACCGATCATTCCGAACGCTACCGGGACGTTTCTTCGGTTCCGCATGTTCGGTCATGTATTGCGTGGCAAGTGAGTTCACCTTTGGTGAATGCCTTAGGCTTTGAGCATCGGCGACAGGATCTGCGCCACGTACCACGTCAGCGAGAAGCGCGCGTGCTATTTCGCGGGCGGCTCCCAAAGACAAGGTCGGCCCATATCGCCCAAGTGTCTTGCGTTTCGACCGTCTTGGCTTGTTTGTTGCGATATTAAACTACGAAGCTTTTTACACCGGTTGTTTTCATGCGGCGTCCAAAACCCGGCGGACCGTCGTCCCAATAGATCGTGTCCCGGTTTGTTGCTGAAAGGCGATCGACACTTGATTTTGTTTATCTGACGTTGGGCCTATTGGTCTCGGACGGATTGGGTAAGCGAAAGGCTTGCAAAGTTCGGAGAGATGGGAGGGGTCTCATAGAAACTTCGACACGCAAAAACTACTTCTATTTTAAGGAATATAATGCCCAATCGAATTGTTTAAAATGCTATCGAAAATAGAGTGATAAGATTTGTAATTAGCAGGTCCGAGGTTCGAACCCGTGTGGGGTACCATCTTCTCCGAAAACGCCAAAAAGATTGTCCTTGTCTGAACGGCTTTCCGCCGGTGCGGTACGTTGTTTTCTATCCATCGTATTTTCGAAACGCATCCCGCCCGCTTGGGTGCGCTTGGCAGGGTTGTTCTCTGAGGTCTCAATCGCGAGGCCAATTCAGGATATGGCTGCGACATTCTTCTGCCACTTCTGGGAACTGTGTTCGCTCGCGGGTGTACAGATAGACATCACGAACGTCCGACAAATCCTCAATCGGACGGAAGGCAGTGTTTTCCGGCAGAAACCGTGCGACCGTTTCGGGCAGTACGGTCACCCACCGCCCGGTTGCGACCATGGCGATCAACGAGTGAGTGTTGTGCACCGTGATCGCAGACCCTGTGATTACGTCTTCGAAACCCGCATTTTCAATGAGTTGGCACAGCGAGTTGTGCACAAATCCCTTGGCCGCAACCTGGTTCAGCGTTGGTGGCTCGTGCGCGGTGATCAGGGTGTGATCGGCGGCGGCCACAAGCCCGAACCTGTCCTTAAACAGCGGCTCGGCCCGTATTCCGTTCAAGGGGTGATGGCCCGAGGCAATTCCCACATCCGCCCGCCCCTCGGCGAGGCTGTCCAAAACCTGCCGGGTGTCGGTGTCCCTCAGCTCGATCTTCAGGCCGGGAAAGGTGCTGGAGAGGTGGTCAAGCAGCGATGGAAACAGCAGTGCTGCCAGCGAAGGGACGGAAACGATCCGGATCAGCCCTTGGGACGCTTTGGCCAGGGCTTCAATGCTTTGGACCGTGTCGTCAAATTGGCGCACCTGATTTTGGGCGAGGGCAAAGACTTCCGCCCCCAGAGGCGACAGCTGGTTCTTTCGCTCACCCAGAAACAAGCGTTTGCCGAGATGTTCTTCAAACTGTTTCAGGGTCATCGAGACCGCAGACTGAGTGCGACCCAGACGGCTTGCGGCTTCGGCAAGATTTCCGGACTGTGCGACTGTGCAAAAGCAGCGGAGCATTTCCAGTTTCAAAGACAAATTTCAGATTTCCTGAAGTTCATTAAATTCGTTTGAGTTTGCCTGATGTCTGTGCAGAGGTCTATTCTGTTCGTGAAACGTACCGGACCCGAGGCCCCCTGTGACAAAATTGAACCTGATTGCCGGCGAGTGGATGGCCGGCGACACCGCGATCGAGAACCGCAACCCCTCTGATCTGACGGATGTGATTGGCCTGTTCGCCCAGGCAAGCGCCGATCAGCTGTCCGCGACCCTCGACCGGGCACGTATCGCGCAGCTGGAATGGGCGGCCTATGGGTTGGAACGCAAGCAGGCGGTTCTGATGAGTATCGGGACCGAGTTGATGTCCCGCGCCGAAGAGTTGGGGCGGTTGTTGTCGCGAGAAGAGGGGAAGCCGTTTGCCGAGGGCAAGGGCGAAGTTTACCGCGCGGGGCAGTTCTTTACGTATTACGCGGCGGAATGCCTGCGCCAGATTGGTGAAAACGCGGACAGCGTACGTGAAGGCGTCGAAATCGACGTGCGCCGCGAACCGGTCGGGGTTGTCGCGGTAATCTCTCCTTGGAATTTCCCGACAGCTACGGCCGCGTGGAAGATTGCACCGGCCTTGTGTTATGGAAACGCCGTGGTGTGGAAGCCAGCCAACCTGACCCCCGCCTCAGCCGTGGCGTTGACCGAGATCATCGCGCGTCAGGACATTCCCAAGGGTCTTTTCAGTTTGGTCATGGGGTCAGGCGGCGCAATCGGACAAAGGCTGGTTGAGAGCCCTCAGGTAGATGCGATCTCGTTCACCGGGTCGGTGCCTGTCGGCAAGGGCATTGCCGCAGCAGCCATCCAGAACCTGACCAAGGTGCAGATGGAGATGGGTTCCAAGAACGCGTTGGCCGTGATGGACGACGCGGATCTGGATCTGGCGGTGTCACTTGCGCTGGGCGGCGCTTTTGGCGGCACCGGGCAGAAATGCACCGCCTCTTCGCGGTTGGTGGTCCATGCCGCGATCCACGACGCCTTTGTCGAGAAGCTTGTCGCCGGCGCCAAGGCACTGAAGGTCGGGCATGCCCTGGAGGAAGGCACGCAGATGGGACCCGTCGTCAGCGAGCAGCAACTGCAAGAGAACCTGGCCTATGTCGAACTTGGCCAATCCGAAGGCGCCGAGCTGGCGTGCGGCGGGCAACGGCTGGAGCTGCAGCATGACGGGTATTACATGTCGCCCGGCGTGTTCGTGAACACTAACAACACCATGCGGATCAACCGGGAAGAGATGTTTGCCCCGCTGACCAGTGTGATCAAGGTCAACAGCTATGATGAGGCTTTGGCGATTGTGAATGACACGAATTTCGGCCTGACATCGGGCATCGTGACCCAGAATCTTGCGCGCGCGACGCATTTCCGGCGTCATGCAAGAACCGGTGTCGTGACCGTCAATTTGCCCACGGCAGGCACTGATTATCACGTTCCTTTCGGTGGCCGGGGCGAGAGCTCGTATGGACCGCGCGAACAGGGCAAAGCGGCCGCCGAGTTCTACACCACTGTCAAAACCGCCTATATCAGCGCCGGGACCCCGATCTGATGCGGATTGACGGCCTGCAATACGCCAATTGGTCGGAAAAGATCTTCCGGCAATTGCGGGAAGGGGGCGTGGATGCCATCCACGTCACCGTCGCCTACCACGAGAATTTTCGTGAAACGGTTCAGAACCTCGAGAAATGGAACCGATGGTTCGAGTTGTTCCCGGACCTGATCATGAAGGGACGATCGGCCAGCGACATCGACACCGCGCGTGACACCAGGCGTACGGCCGTTTTCTTTGGTTTCCAGAACCCATCACCCATGGAAGACGACATTGGGCTGATTGAAATTCTGTACGATCTCGGTGCCCGGTTCATGCAGTTGACCTACAACAACCAATCCCTGCTAGCGACCGGCTGCTACGAGGCTGAAGACACCGGTATCACCCGGATGGGGCGGCAGGTGATCAAGGAGATGAACCGCGTGGGATTGGTCATCGACATGAGCCATTCGGCCGACCGCTCGACGATCGAGGCAGCCGACCTTTCCGCGCGTCCGATCGCCATCACCCACGCCAATCCGCATGACTGGGCGCCCGCCCTGCGCAACAAGCGTGACCCCGTCATCCGCGCCGTGACGGAAAGAGGTGGGATGCTCGGGTTTTCGGTCTACCCTCATCACCTAAAGGACAAGTCCGACTGTACGCTGGAAAGCTTTTGCACCATGATTGCCCGAACGGCCGAAAAATACGGAACACAACATCTCGGGATCGGAACCGACCTGTGCCAGGACCAACCCGACAGCGTTGTCGAGTGGATGCGTGTGGGTCGCTGGACCAAGGAAATCGATTACGGCGAAGGATCGTCTGCGAACCCGGGTTTTCCGCCGATGCCAAAAAAATGGTTCCGGGACAATCGTGACTTTGACAAGATCGAGGCCGGCCTTCTCGCGGTTGGGATGACCTCGACCGAAGTCGCCGGGATCATGGGGCAGAACTGGTACCGCTTCTTTGCGGATAACTTCGGACCGGTCCAGAATTGACCGGACCGGGGCCGCATATCGCGCGCCGGGATCCGGCAACCGTTATGCGGCTCAGCAGGCTCGGGTCTTTGCACCAGTGCAGGCTCAGCTTCATGCGCGTTCTGACCCGCCGCCTGGCACGCGACAACTGGCGGTTTTCCACGCCGGTGTTCGAGATTGACGAGGCAGGTGTCGGACGGGCCGTCTATGTCGCACAGGGACCCGAACGCGCGTATTCTCTGGTGGCCTTCGCCCATGATCTTCCACCAGAAAAACGGTCGGACCGGGTGATCGCGGATGCTTGGGACGCGACCTTCACCCTATTTGACGGAATCCCTTCCGAAGCCGACCTTGACCGGCTTTCCTGCAATGTTCCGCTGCAGGAGGCCGGCCGGATCAGCGAAACCGAACTGTCGCTATCCCGGGCCAATCGTTCGGTCCGATTGTGGACGCATGTAGTCGAAGCCCTGGCCGATGGTCGACAGCCGGATCTGGAGCAGATCCAAAAGGTTGGCTACCTGATGCGAACCACGGCCGTGTACGGATCGGGAAAATTCGGGGCCGCGGACCGGGAAAACATTGCAAACCGTCCGGAAACCGAGGGGCCGTTTCAGGCCGAGATGCTGTCGGTATTCCTTACCCGCGCCTTCGTGCGGGACCTGGTCGAACACATGGCGCGTGCCAAAGGGGGAAGCAAGGCCGTCAAGATGGCCCCTGATATCGCGCGCCGCCTTGGCATCGGGAATTCCACTGGACTGGGCATGGCGCCCTTCCTGATCAATCATCCGGTCCTGCTGAACAACTGGATCATGGCGCGCGAGGAGGCAATCGCCCGGGTTCGATCCGTGCAAACCGCGACCCAAGAAGAAATCAGTGAATTCCGGTCGGTGTTTGATCGCTGCCTGGTTTCGATTGGCCAATGGCATTCGGAACATACGATACAAGATCGGAAACTGTCTGCTCTGAAATCAGACCTCGGGGTGATCGCGGACTTTCTCCGCCACTACGATCTTACGGGCCGAAGACCGTGGAACCGTTTGGTGGAGTGGTCGGAAACTGTGCTGAGCGAGGAGGGGCAGGAGTTGCTTCTTTCCCTGATCCTCGAACCCTATTCAGACTTGGTGGACGGTTTGTCAGGATGCATGGCGGATTCAAGCCCGCATATGTACGAGATTGACGGCGCCATGCCGCTGGCCGATGTGCGGCAAGCGATCCGCGACGGTTTCGGTTGGGCGCTGGACCTGGACTGGGGCGCCCGCGAAGCCTGCGCAAGGGTCTGGTATGTATCGGAAGAAAAGCTGGAACCCAGACTGGGTGAGCGCTTTGATGAGCCGGTAGCCGAGTACGAACAACCGCTTGCCCCGGCGCGGGATGCGGCAGCGGCATATTCGGCAATGGCCGATTGGGACACAGCCGCGACCACCGCGGAATTTCTTCTGCGCCATCCCGAACATCGCCACACGATCCGCCGGGCGCAGATCAGCCGCAAGGCCCCCTACAGCGAGATCCGAGACAACACGATAGGTGCATCAGTTCTGCCGATCGACATGCTCCGCGCCAAACTGTCCTTTTTCGGCGCGACGCATTTCGATCCCCGCTCGGACCGTTGGGTCCGTATCTGCATGTATTCAGGCGCGCCGTACCCCGAGGATCTTTCGCCCGAAAATGCCGATTTCTGGGTTTATCCGGAGGTGCCGGAATGAACCTGTCGCTGAACGAGGTCGAAGGACTGGCAAAACGCGCGGCACGTGGGGCGGGTCATCACTGGGGGCCGGCCGAGGACGCCGCCAAGGCGACCCGCTGGCTGTGTCTGCAAGGTTTTGACGGTGCAGCCGCCTTGTCAGCGGTCCTGCGTCAGGACTTTGCGCTTCGGTTTGATGCGCACACGCCGCGGGACCTCGGGGCGCCTTGGCGGGCGCATGGGCAGATGTGCCCGTTGGGGGCGGGGATGCTGCTGTCAGATTGTTCGGAACATCTGGGCCGCGGGCCGATCGTTCTGCATGACGTGGCGGTTCCACTGTTGCTCTTGCCGTTCGCGGGCAACGCTGCACGCCGATTGCAGACCAATGTGACCGTCGTCTGTGATGAACTCAGCGCCACGACGGATGGGGAGGTCGTGGACGCTCCGGATCTTTGGCCGGAAAGCGCCACAAAGGTCATCGTAAGGATCGGCGGTACACCTGAAAAACTGCGCGCCACGCAGACGCGCGCCCTGCCGGCGCCTGCGGCTCTGGCTTTTTTGAACACTCTGGCTCAACGCACCTATGCCCCCGCAACCGAGGAGTCTCGCCGTTTGGGTGCCGGTGCTGGTTTGTCCGATAATGACTGAGGAGGCCGAGATGCCAGAAACCCGAACGTTGTCCCTTGCCGAAATCGAGGATCTGTCGCTGCGCGCTCTGATGGCGGCCGGCACGTCCGAGGACAATGCCCGGCCATTGGCGGTGGCGACCGCCGCGACCGAGGCGGATGGGGTGGCCAGTCACGGGCTGGCCTACATCCCGATCTATTGCGAGCATGTACAATGCGGCAAGGTGGGCGGGCGAGCACAGCCGGTGATGTCCGCCCCAAAACCGGGCGTGGTGGTGGTTGATGCGGCCACCGGTTTCGCTCACCCGGCGATCGACTTGGGGTTCGATGCGTTGATCCCGGCCGCACGCGAGCAGGGAATAGCTGCGCTGGCCATCCGCAACAGTTACAATTGTGGTGTGCTGGGGTATCACACCTATCGCTTGGCTCAGGCGGGCCTTGTTGGTCTGGGGTTCACCAATGCACCTGCATCCATTGCGCCGTCGGGTGGTTCACGGCCCGTCGTGGGCACAAACCCGTTTTCGCTGGCCGTTCCGGGTGCTGATGGGCACCCTGCCGTCTTGATCGACCAAAGCGCCAGCACGATCGCAAAAAGCGAGGTCATGAAGCACGCCCGCGAGGGAAAGCCGATTCCGGTCGGTTGGGCGCTGGACCCTGATGGCAACCCGACAACTGACCCCGCCGCGGGCCTCAAGGGCTCGATGGCGCCTTCGGGCGGCTACAAGGGCGTGGGCGTCGCACTTCTGACAGAAGTAATGGCCGCCGCATTGACCGGGGCCACCTTGGGTATCCATGCTTCACCCTTTTCCGGAACTGTGGGCGGCCCGCCGAAAACCGGTCAGTTCTTCATTGCCATCGACCCCGGCGCTACGGCCGGGTCGGAGTTTACTGCCAGTATCGCGGAACTTGTCGAGGCGATCCGGTATCAGGAAGGAGCGCGTCTGCCCGGCGATGGTCGGCGCGCCAAGCGCCTGCAGGCCAACCAAGACGGGGTTGGTGTCAGCGTCGCGACGCTGGACAAAATCCACGCCATCCTGGCCTGACACCCGTTTCAGGCGGAAACAGGGGCAAGGCCGATGCCTCGCCCCCTCTGCATCACGCATTGATGATGTTGTGTTCCGGTCCGTACGGAAAGCCGGTGATATTTTCGGCCCCATCCTCGCCTACGACCAAAATGTCGTGCTCGCGATAGCCGCCCGCGCCGGGTTGACCTTCGGGAATCCACAGCATCGGCTCGATGGACACGACCATGCCCGGCTCGAGCACCGTGTCGATGTCTTCGCGCAGTTCCAGGCCCGCTTCACGACCGTAGTAGTGGCTGAGGATGCCGAAGGAGTGCCCATATCCGAACGAGCGGTATTGCAGCAGGCCCTGATCGGCGAAGAACCGGTTGATCTCGGCTGTGATGCCGGAACAGGTCGCGCCGGGTTTGATCAGGCTCAACCCCAGCTCGTGCGCGGCTACATTGGCCTGCCACAGGCGCAGGCTGTCGGCGTCGGGCTCGCCCAGGAACAGGGTGCGTTCCAGCGCGGTGTAATAGCCCGAGATCATCGGGAATGTGTTGAGCGACAGGATATCGCCTTTCTGCAAGGCCCGTTTGGTGACCGGGTTGTGTGCGCCGTCGGTGTTCAGGCCCGACTGGAACCAGACCCAGGTGTCGCGGTATTCGGCGTCGGGATAGGCGCGGGCGATCTCGATCTCCATCGCATCGCGACCGGCCATGGCGATCTCGATCTCTGTGGCACCTTCACGGATGGCGGCATGGATGGCCGCGCCGCCCACATCCGCCGTGCGTGCGCCGCCCTTGATCAACTCGATCTCTTCGGCCGATTTGACCATCCGCGCGGCCATCGTGTCGGGGGCGATGTCCACAAGCTCGGGCTGGTTCAGCATGGACAGGGCCGTGTCGCGCGCAGCCAGCGTCATGTGGTCGCTTTCGATGCCGATCCGGCGGGCATTCCCGATCAGGCTGGCTACGGCGCGCCAGTAGTTGTCGCGCTTCCAGTCGGTGTAGATCACGTTGTCCTCGACCGACCGGCGCCAGGGCTGGCCCGCGTCGATATTGGCCGACACGGTGGTGCAATTGTCCTGAGTCACCACGCAGCCATAGGGCCGTCCGAAGGCGCAGTACAGAAAGCCCGAGTAGTAGGCGATGTTCTGCATTGAGGTCAGCAGAACGACGGGTATGTCCCGTTGCGCCATGATGGCGCGCAGTTTGGCCAGCCGCCGGTCGTACTCGGCCCGGCTGAAGGGCAGGGGCGCCTTGTCACCGTTGTGGCAGGTGAAGAATTCGGGGCGATTTGAAAGGTCTGTCATGTGCTCTCTCGTTTCTTTGCCGGACGTGCAAAGCCCGGCCACATGTCCCGGCGTACAGGACAGGCGGTCTCGGGGTCCGAGAGCCGATCACCTCCTTGGGTGCTGCGACGCCATCGCAGCAGGGGGCGAACAAGGAAATCGTTAGATCAGGCCACGCCGCCGGTCAAGCCGGTGTCAGCCCGCGCAGACGTTCCGACCGCCGCCGCAGCAGCTCGACCGTGGTCAGCAGGGCGATCGAGATGACGACGAGGATCGTGGCCACGGCCAGGATGGTCGGGCTGATCTGCTCGCGCAGGCCGGTGAACATCTGCCACGGCAGCGTCTTTTGGCTGGCCGATCCGACGAAAAGCACCACGACCACCTCATCGAACGAGGTGATGAAGGCGAACAGCCCGCCCGAGATCACGCCGGGCAGGATCAGGGGCATCTGGATCTTGAAGAAGGTCCGAACCGGACCAGCGCCCATATTCGCAGCGGCCCGCGTCAGCGAGCGGTCAAAGCCGACCAGCGTGGCGGTCACGGTGATGATGACGAAGGGAATGCCCAGAACGGCGTGGGCCAGGATTACCTTGAGGTAGCCCACAAAGGTCTTGTTCATGCCCAAAGTGCCTTCAAGGAAGCGCCCGATGTCGCTGTAGAAGAAGAACATGCCCGTCGCCGAGATGATCAGCGGCACGATCATCGGAGAAATCAGGATCCCCATGATGGCGCGCCGCCCCGGCACATGCGATTGGCTGAGACCGATGGCCGCCAGCGTTCCCAGCGTTACCGATATGATCGTGGCGATGGGCGCAATGATCAGCGAGTTCTTGAAGCTGCGCTGCCATTCGTTGTTGGTGAAGAAATCCTGGTAATGCTTCAGCGAATACCCTTCGGGGTCCAGCCGCAGCATCTCGGGTGTAAAGGTAAAGAAGTCCTGCGCGTTGAAAGACAGCGGAAGAACCACCAGAATTGGCGTGATCAGGAAAACGAAGATCGCGCCGCAGATCACCCGGAACAGGTAGTGATAGAACACCTGCTGCGCCGTCAGATAAGGCAGCAGTTTGCGGCGGTATCGGCCCTCGTACAGCCAGAATGTGAACCATGCGAAAAACCAGCCGCCCAAGAAGCCGAGCACACCGCCCATCGGCCCGGAAACCGCGAAGCCGACGGCCGCGAAGCCGATGATGTTGATCCAGTAGGCAAGTCTCTCGTTCTTGAGGAACGAGATGTAGATCCAGGCCAAAAGGGCCGTCAGCGCCGCGCCGCCGATCATTCCTAGGGGGACCGAGCCGTTTCCTGCGCCGACAAACATGCCGGCAAACGCGCCGGCCAGTGCGACGCTGGGCAGGACCATGGATAGGGGCTTGCGCGAAATTGGTGTCAGTGCGGCCATGTCGGTTACCCCAGCTTCACGTTATCGATGCCCACGATCTTGTCGTAGACCCAGTAGAGGATCAGAACCACCGCCAGCAGGATCGTCCCCAATGCTGCAGCCAGGCCCCAGTTCAACGACGACGATATGTGATAGGCAATCCGGTTCGAGATGAAGACACCCTTGGTGCCGCCCACGATTTCGGGCGTGATATAGTAACCGATGGCCAGAATGAACACGAGGATCGATCCCGCTCCGATGCCCGGGATGGATTGCGGGAAGTAGATCCGCCAGAACGTGGTCCAGTTCGTGGCGCCCATGGATTTGGCCGCGCGGGTGTAGGATGGCGGAATCGTCTGCATCACCGAATACATCGGCAGGATCATGAACGGCAGCAGGATATGCGTCATGGCAATGATCGTGCCGATCTGGTTGTTGATGATGATCAGCCGGGCGTCATCTGCGACCAGCCCGAGCCAGACGAGGGTATCGTTTATGACGCCCTGCTGCTGCAGCATGACCTTCCACGCGGATGTGCGCACCAGAAGCGATGTCCAGAAGGGCAGCAGAACCAGAATCATCAGCAGGTTCGACACGCGCATTGGCAGGGTCGCCAGCAGGTAGCTGACCGGATAGGCCAGCAGGATGCAGGCCCCGGTGATTACCAGCGACATGAACAACGTGCGCCCGAACAGTTTGATGAGAATCTGTTTGTCTTCCGGCTGTGCCTGGGCACCTTCCGGGGTGCGCCGCATGTCGATTGCGTTCAGGAAGTAACCGTTGGTGATCGGAACCGCATGGGTCTTGATCACGCGCCACGTCTGCGGATCCCCCCAGCCGTCATGGATCCCGATCAGCTTTTCCTTGAACGGACCGTCGGTTTCAGGATCCAACCGTTTGATCTTGCGGCCAGACTGGCGGAACAGCGAAGACATGCCGGTTTCTTCGTAGTTCAGACGCGTGCCAAGCCGGGTGTGTTCCTTGTTTTCGATCGCGACCACCATGTCACGAACGAAGGCATCATAGACGTCCTCGCCCGGCAATTCGCCGCTGGTTTCATCCCAGTTGTCCAGCGCTTCGACCGTCAGGGGCAGGGTTTCCGAGACAATTCCGTTTTCGACTGACCGAAACAGCATCGATGCAATCGGTACGAGGAAGGAAAACAGCACGAACAGAAGCAAAGGCGCGATCAGCATAAGCGCGCGCAGTTTCTGACGTCGCAATGAACGCGCCAGCGATTGCTTGAGCGGCGTTCCGTCCGCTGCCAGCATGGGTCCTGCGGTTTGGCTTGCGTCAGTCATCAGTGCCTCTTGGTTGTGCCCGGGTCAGATGGCGGCGCACCGCCACCTGACGTTTCTTCAGAGATTCAAGCGCTTATTGCGCCAACCACGCCTGGAATTTGGCGTCGATGTCATCGCGGTAGTCAGCCCAGAACTCGTAGTTGTAGAGGAACGTGTTCTTGGCGTTTTCCGGATCGGTCGGCATGTGCGGAGCCATGTCGATTCCCAGTTCGGCATGCTTACCGACCAGCGGAGCCGACGAGGCGCGAGCCGGGCCGTACGAGATGTATTTGGCCTGATCCGCCAGCCGCTGGGTGTCGGTCGCGAACATGATGTAGTCCAGCGCGCGCTGCTTGCGCTCTTCGCTCAGACCGGCGGGAATGATCCAGCCGTCCAGATCGAAGACCTGCGCGTCCCACAGCATGGCGACGGGCTGCTTCTGCTCTTCGATGACGCTGAACAAGCGGCCATTGTAGGTCGAGCCCATGACGACTTCGCCGTCAGCCAGCAGCTGAGGCGTATCGGCACCGGCGGACCACCAGACGACGCTGTCCTTGATGGTGTCCAGCTTCTTCAGAGCACGGTCCTGGCCTTCGTCGGTTGCCAGAACGTCATACACTTCGTCCTTCGAGACGCCGTCGCACAGCAGGGCCCATTCCATGTTGTTGATCGGGCGCTTTTCCAGCGACCGCTTGCCGGGATAGGTCTCCAGGTCGAAGACCGCGCAGATGTCGGTCGGCGGGTTGTCCCCGACCATGTCGGTCCGATACCCAAAGGTGGTCGAATACACGATCTGAGGGATGAAGCATTCGCTGACCAGCAGATCGCCGAAGTCTTCCGAAGCCGGGGTGCCGTCCGGCGCAGGCGCCAGCTGGGTGTCCGGGTCGATTTCCATTGCCAGACCTTCGTCACACAGACGGATCGCGTCCGCGGCAACCACGTCGACCACATCCCATGTGATGTTGCCCGCCTCGTTCATGGCGCGCAATTTGGCCACGGCCTCGGCCGAGCTGTCATCGTTCAGGATGGTGACGCCGGTCTTTTCCGAATAGGGCTCGTGATAGGCCTTGAGCTGCGACTTGGAATAGGCGCCGCCCCAGGACACGATCGTCATTTCTTCGGCGGAAACTCCGCCTGCTGCAGTTGCCAGAGCAACAGCTGTCAGCATTGTGGTGGTACGTTTCATATGTAGCTCCCAGTTTTTCCCGTTTTATGATTTGTCGACCAACGCACGGGTTTTCGTCGGTCGGTTCTTTCGGCTTGGGGGCGGATTGCGAAGCCGGGCGCGCCTAGGCGTCCAGAGCGCGGCAATCCTGCGCCAGCCATCCGATCTCGATTTCCTGACCCGGTGTCAGCCTGACGGCGTCAGGGGCATTCCGGGTCTTGACGATGAATTCATCATTGCCGGCCACCGACATGCGGAACCTGAATACATCGCCCATGTAGATGAATTCCTTGACCACAGCCTTGAGCGTATGCGCTTCGGGGCTGAGGCGATCCTTGTTGAATTCCACGCGCTCGGGCCGGATCGAGACCTTGGTCCGTTCCCCCGGTTGGCTCACGTTGATCGGAATCGCGTCGATCTCGGACCCATCGTCCAGCGTTACGACGCATTTCCCGCCATCGACGGATTTCAGAACGCCTTCCAGCGTGTTGTTCTCACCGATGAACTGCGCAACGAAACTGTTCTCCGGTTCTTCATAAAGCTGGTCCGGCGGTGCAAGCTGCTGGATCCGCCCATCGTCAAAGACCGCTACGCGATCCGACATGGTCAGCGCTTCGGTCTGGTCGTGGGTCACATAGACGGTCGTGATCCCCAATTCATGGGCCAGACGCGTGATTTCAAACTGCATGTGCTCGCGCAGCTGTTTGTCCAATGCGCCCAACGGTTCGTCCATCAGAACCAATTCGGGTTCGAAGACCAGCGCGCGGGCCAAGGCGATACGCTGTTGTTGTCCGCCTGACAGCTGCGCGGGTCGGCGGCTGCCGAAGGCACCCATCTGCACCATGTCGAGGGCGCGCTGGACCTTTTCTTCGCGCTCGGATTTGCCGATTTTTCGGACTTCCAGCGGAAAGGCGAGGTTCTCGGCCACAGTCATGTGCGGGAACAGGGCATAGTTCTGAAACACCATCCCGATGCCACGCTTGTGCGGCGGAATGTTGTTGATCGGTCGCCCATCCAACAGAATTTCGCCATGCGTCGCAGTTTCGAACCCGGCCAACATCATCAGGCAAGTGGTCTTGCCAGATCCCGATGGGCCCAACATTGTCAGAAACTCGCCCTTTGGCATCGCGAGGTTAAGGTCTTTGACGACAAGATTTTCGCCGTCATACGATTTTTGAACGCGTTGAAATTCGACAAACGCGGCGTCGCTAGAAGTGCCGGTCACAAGACCCCCTGTTGCGTCAATTCTTGATCCGGTTGGTCCGGATTTCATTGATCCCTGAGCACATTAAAGACGCAGCAATGTCCGGCTGGCAAGACTCAATGACAAAAACCAATCCCCATTGGGTGGGATTCAGGGATTTTGCGCAGTGTTGAGGCGCCGCATGTGCCACGCAAGGGTCTGATTGCTGGACAAGACCGGTTTGCCGATCTGTTCACGGATCTGCGGGATGGCATCCAGCGTGCGAAGGTTGGTGCAGCTGAGAAAAACAGCTTCGACCGCACTGTCCGAACCCAGCCGCACCGCGGCGTCAACGATGGATTGCGTTGATATCCGGACGACCTTTGCTTCTTCGGAAATCCCAAAGGTGCCGAACACATCCATGAGGATCCCTTGATCGGCGAAGGCAGCGCGAAGTGCCGTGTTGACCTGCTCCACATAAGGGGACAGCAGTGCAAAGCGTGACACACCCATTTCGCGCGCCTGCGCAACCGCGGCGCGCAGCGGGTTGGTGACCGATTGCACGTCACAAGTCTGCTTTACCAGTTCTTCGACCTTTTCCGATCCGATGACCGAGCTTGCCGAGGTGCAGGCGTAACCCACAGCCCGGAAGGGGCGCGCCTTGGGCAGTAAATCTGCCGCCGCTGGAAGCGCATGCTTCATGCGGGTCAACGTCTTGGTCGTGACCTGCGGGTCGCTGGTTATGCGCGAGACATAAATGGGTGAAGGGTCGCCGGCAAAAAGCCTGCGGAAATCGCCTTCGATCGTCTCGTCTGTCTGCAGAACGATCAGGCCAAGCGGAGATATGTCCGGGTCATCCGTGTCCAGAGAAAATGGCAGTGTTGTCATAGCTCGGGAATCTCCCGTCGTGCCTTGGGGCTCAGGAACCGCGGGGCGCCTTCGGTGACCAGCACATTTTCCTCGTGGACAAGTATTTTGCCACCGACCTCAATACCTGGCTCCAGCGTCAACACCATTCCGGGTTTCAGAACCGTGTGATCCGTTGGGATGAGCGAAGGCCACTCGGTCAATGACATGCCCAATCCGTGGCCCAGGCGCCCGGCTTCGGTCCCGCCGCCGCCACGGGACAGGACCGAGCTCATCGTGTGATACAGGTCCGAGGCCGTCGCGCCCGGTCTGGCCTGCTCGAACGCCGCCTCGGTCGCATCGATCAGCGCGTAGTGCGCCGCGCGCACGGCGGGACTGGCCGGGCCGACGGACCAGTTGCGGTCGAAATCGCAAAAATACCCATCCCAGACCAGCCCGGTATCCAACATAAGCACGTCGCCCGGCTTCAACGGTCGTTGGGTTGCCGGTGAGATTACGTCGCCATATCCGCCCTGGTCGGCCGCGCCGGCAAGATAAGGCACCCAATCGGCGCCTGCGTTGAGACACAACATCTGGAACCGTCGAAAGACCTGATCCAGAGGAACACCGGCCGATGCAATCTCAGGAACCCGCTCAAAAGCCTGTCCCGCGATCAGGCAGGCGGTTTCGATCTTTTTGATTTCGGCTTGAGATTTGACCATGCGCAGGTCGCGCAGAATGCCAAGGTCGCCGGTGATCCTGCGGCGGTCGATTTCGGATTTCAGACGCCCGAAATCTGCAAGCGGCATCCGCAAGCGCGTTTCATGCCCATCGGGACATCCGATCAAGCCGCCGTCCGGAACAAGTTCGCGCAGGGTTTCGGCCAGCAACGATACTCCGTCGTCTGCCAGATCCGGGGCGGACCAGGTGCGGATGTCTTCGATCCAGGTCTGCGCCATCAAGGCCGCGCCAATCGACGGGATCACCGCGACAGGTTTGCCGGTCGCAGGAACGACAAGGAACCAGGGGCGCGTCGGGCTTTCCCAGAACCGGGTCAGAAAGCCGCTGAAATACCGGACGTCGGGCTCGGTCGTCAGCAGCAGGGCGTCCAGGCCATGCTCTTGCATGAGATCCTGTGCACGCGCAGTTCTGTCCGCGAACTCGGCTTGTTCGAACCCTCTCACGAGGCTTGCTCGGTCACGATGCACAAAACGCGGTCCTGTGGTCCGATATTGAGCAAGTTGCGGCTATCGGTATCCAGAACGGCAGCCAGTCCGGCCCCGCCTGACGCAGTCGTTTCGAACCCGGCCTCTGCCATGACCGGAAGCTGAGCGGCCACGGTGTCATCCTCCAGCGTCAGAAACTGATCGGCATCCCGCGCCAGTGCATTCAGTGCAATCAGCGATGGCTCCTTGCAATCCAGCCGTCCCATGATGCTGTCCGGACCGTCTGCAAAAACCGGCGCGCCGGCTTGGATGCTGGCCATCAGCGCCGGGGCTGCGGCCGGTTCGACCACGATGATCTTGGGGTCGTCTCCCCAAGCCTTTCGGAAACATGCGGCAACGGCGCCCGCCATGCCTCCTACTCCGGCCTGCAGCAGGATCAATGTCGGAGGTTCGGGACACTGATCAACCGCCTCGACAGCCATTTGAACGTACCCCTCCATCAAGAGATGGGGCAGGTCATAATACCCTTCCCAAGAGCTGTCTGACAGAAGCGTCCAGTCGTTGTCGTTCGCCGCGCGGCTTGCGGCGCTCATGCTTGCGGCGTAATCGACGCCTTCGCGCACCACTCGCGCACCTTGCGCCGAAAGGCGCTGAGCAAAGCTCTCGGGCACGGTTTCAGAAATGAACACTACGGCATTCGCACCAAAAACGCGCGCACCCGCAGCCATGCTTAGGCCGTGGTTCCCGGCGCTGGCCGTTACATAAGTACGGCCAGCAAGGGATGTGTTGTCGGGTGTCTCGGTGGCTTCGCTCGCTTGGTAGGCGATGACATAGGCCGCGCCCAATGCCTTGAACGACCCGAGATTCATCCGCGTCCGTTCATCTTTGATCCAAAGGCGGGAAACGGGCGCCAAACCCTGCGCTTCGGCCAGTGGTGTCACGCCGGAGGCAGGGCACAGCGACAAAAGCTGCGCCAACCGGCTGGAATTGGTTGAAGGGAAGGGGGCCTGTGAAAACAGTTTGCCTTCGCCTCGATACGGGTTGGTGACGGACTTCATCGCGGCCTCCCTCAACGATCCGGCAGACGTCATAGAAATGCAGTCAGTCTGTCAAGACAAAGGGGCGGAATGCGAGAAATGCACACTTCCTGTTCCCTGGGAAAAGTGGCTACCTGCCCTGAACCAAACG
Source organism: Ruegeria sp. BC6 (assembly GCF_056539185.1). Classification (NCBI taxonomy): domain Bacteria; kingdom Pseudomonadati; phylum Pseudomonadota; class Alphaproteobacteria; order Rhodobacterales; family Roseobacteraceae; genus Ruegeria; species Ruegeria sp. BC6. The sequence goes on along the minus strand of NZ_JBQFUM010000001.1, from coordinate 1,206,831 downwards.
GCGTTGATCTGGCTGGCGAATTGACCGCTTGCGGTCTTTGCAATCGGTATGGGTGCGTGTAAGTGTTCGGCACGTGATCCGGTGCCGGTGCACCAGACCGGTCGGATGCGGGCGTGATGGAATGGTAGACATATCGGACTTAAAATCCGAAGGCCCTAGCGCCGTGTGGGTTCGAGTCCCACCGCCCGCACCAAACACAATGGTCGACTTGGCCGAAGACGAACGTCAGACCGGATAACCCAGCTTGGAGATAAGCCGCCAGATTTCTTGGTTCGCCGCCGACAGCTGCGCTACGACATCCTCGATTTCCTGCATCGCCTGTTCGTCGACCGTATCTTCGCGTCCCAGCTTGATGTCGGTTTTTCGATCGGCAATGCGCATCAGGATCGTTTTGGGGTTCCCGGTTTCCTGGTCGAAAGAATAGATGCAGTGGTTGAACTTGTTGCGGATGCCCGAAAGACGGCTGAGCCGCTGCGTGTGCTCAAGGATCGGATCACGAACCGAGGCCGGCCTTCCGTCCATCTTTGCCAGACGCTCGACCAGATCAATACGGGCGCGGGTCGTGTTCAGGGTCAGGAAGATGATGACGGCTACGTCTTTGCTGGTCCCCGAGAGGCCGGCGATCAGATGAATCAGCAGGCTTTCGGTGTTCGTCCAGACATAGTTCAGGCGGCCGACCAAAAGGATCAACCGATCGAACCTGGCTTCGAAGTCGTCAGTCAACCGAAGTTCGGTGCGCGTCCTGCGCCGCCGCCTCAAAGAAGAAATGCGCCGCTGCCGTTCTGTTGCTGACACCGATCTTGCCCGACACGTTGTGCATGTGCAGCTTGACCGTGTGTTCGGTGATACCCAACTGGGCAGCGATCGCCTTATTGCTTTTGCCTTCGGAGACAAGTTGCAGAACCTGCTTCTCGCGCCGGGTCAGTTTTGACAACAGAGGGCCAGCCGCAGGGGATTTCGGAGTTTCCCGGGCTGTCGTCGCGCTTGTCGCGCACGGCTTCGATGCAACGCAATTGGCCACAAATCCCGGTAGGTACAACTCTTCATGCATCAGCAGCCGCAGGATCGCGCGCCATGCGTCCGGGGCGACGTTCATCGGAAGAAACCCGATTGGTCCAAACCGGGATCGGTCCCATCGCTCGAAAACGAACCGGGCTGCGTCCTCCTTCCGGTATGCGAAGGCAAGGCATCCCGGCATGGACGATCGGACATAATCGGAGGGGCGGGCCAGCAGGTCCTCCATCATGATCTGATCCACGACAACAATCTTGCCGGAACCCTCGGCATTGCTTGCCTCGGACAAGAATGCCGCGAGGGATTCAAACCTGTGGGCTGCAACGCCGAATTCGTGCTGCACGCTTCGCAGGGTTTGGTTGGAGTAGAAGAGCTCTTTCCCAATAAAAACAATCATGAAATCTTCGTTTTCGTCGATCGTGCACGAACTGTTACTTAATTCGGAAATGCTCATTCTTGTGCCCCCCTAAATACCCCGGATTACGTCCTGAATTGGCCGTTATTGGCCGAGGTGAAACTGAATAAAAACAATCTAAAATCTGTGTTGAGCATACCAGAAAGTTCAGTTTTTTACAACTGCACGGCTTTGGGAATCGCCTGGTTTTAGAACTTTCGATTAAGGTCGTTTGACGGTCGGACCGCTTAAATATCGAGATTCAAATAACTAAGTTTTGCCGGCTTTTGTCGCAGGCCAATTTGGCTTCGAACACGACCCTGAAACGCGTGTTCAAGTAATACATTAAGCAAATCAGCGTTTTAGTGATGTTAATACTTTCTGCCAGCTAGGCAGACGGAACTGCATCTGTACCCTGTGTCGTGCTTCAATTTGCGAAGTGTACTTGTACCTGGCGTGTCTGCGGCCCGCGTATTTTCGCGTGATTTTGAGCAGTCACGGAATCGGCTTGGCCGAGAAAGGGGGGTGACAACACATCATTCGAAAGACAAGGCCGCAGACATGCGCAGTTTCGCGAATGGATGCTCAATAATTTTTTCAACCGCGCCGAATATCGCTTTGTAGATGAATGGCGGTCTGGCGCTTCAAAAATGGAAGATTGTTATGCGACGCAATGTGAACAATACCAATGTCACGACCGTTGACGAAGTTAATGTTGAAAATCTCGAAGCTCCGATCTCGGTGGAAATTCCCGTCGAAGAAGCAAATATCGAGGCCGAACTGACCGCGCAGCAACAGCAGCAGGGTCAGGAAGTTCAAAACGCTGCAAATAACGAAGACGAACAGAACCAGGCTCAGGCTCAGGCGACCGAGGTCGCAAACGAACAGGCCCAGGGTCAGGATCAGGGCCAGGCACAGCAGCAGGGCCAACAGCAAGGTCAGCAGCAATCGAACGTGAATGGCGGCGATGACAGCAACAGTATCGCAAACTCGATCAACATCGATTTCGGTGAAGGTGAGTGGATCCCGCGCGACGATGACCAGGTCGATCTGGATATCGGCGACTCGGCATCTATCGGTGATGTCATCACGGCTGGAAACGACGTGAATTATGATCCCGGCGATGATCTGAACCTGACCATCTCGATGGGCGGCGACGGCAACGACATGTCGTCGATCAACAACCAGTTGGCCAACCTGAGTGACGATGACACGCTGGATTCGCCCAGCCTGTCGAATGACGGATCGTTCTATCAGAACGGAAGCGCGACGGGCGGTTCGGCCTATGCCGAAGAAGGTATCGGTTCATCCTCCGGCGGCGGTAACTCGGGTTCCGGCGGAACCAGCTACGGCGGTGCAGCAAGCGGCGAGACCAATGGCAGCCACGCATTCGCGTTGGGCGGCCACACCGGCAATGCCGGCGCGGCTTCGCAAGGCGGTAACGGTGCGGCCTCGGGCGGTGCCAACAACACGAGCCTGGGTCTTGGTCTGTCGGGCGCCGAAGCCAGTGGCGAAAGCACGGCTGGCAATGGCGGCAACGCCAACAGCACCTCCAGCGCCAACAACACCGGCAGTTCGAATGCCAACGGCCAGGGAACTGGCGGTGAAGGCGGTAATGCCGGCTCGATCGGTCTCGGCCTTGGTCTGGGACTGTCCGGCGCCAACTCGGAAGGCAATGCCAACGGTGGTGAAAACGCGACCGGATCGATCGGCGCGGGCCTTGGCCTGGCCGGAAACGAGTCGGGTGCGAACGGCGCCAATGGCGGCAACGGCGAGTCATCGAACTCGGGTTCTGCATCGAACAACAGCACCGGTACGACCGAAGCGAATGAAGCGACGGCCGGAAGCAACACAGGTGCAGGCATGGCCGGCAGCGGCGCGCAAAGTGGCGCGAATGGCACCGGTGGGCCTGGTTCCGGTGGCACGGGTTCCGGCGGCTCGGGCTCGGGTGGTGAAGGTGCTGGTGGCGAAGGCTCTGGTGGCGAGGGATCCGGCGGATTCTCGGCCATGGTCGAAGCAGCCATCGCGGCGCTGAACCAGGAAATCGCGGATGGTGGTCCGGCCTTGAATGCGGCTGATACCGACGCTGCGACCGGCGGCGGCGGAACCACGGGCAACAACCCGGGTACCGGCGGAGCGGGCACCGGTGGTGCCGGAACCGGCGGAGCAGGAACTGGCGGTGCCGGAACCGGTGGCGCAGGGTCCGGTGGAGCCGGCACGGGCGGCAGCTCCGCAGCCAACTCTGGCGCACAGGGCGTCGGCGATCTGGCCGCAAGCGGTCCGAATATCAGCCAGTCGCCCGGTGACGTGAACGGTGCGGCCAGCAACCCGCAGACGTCGACCGGAACCGGCGGAGCCGGCGGTTCGAACGCGGCCAATGGCGCGGCGAATGGAACCGGTTCGGGTTCGTCCAGTGCAGAAGGCGCTGGCGGAGCCGGTGGGACCACGACGCCAACGTCCACCTCGTCCGGTAACGGTGCGGGTTCTGCGGATGCGGTCAACACGGCCGGTACCGGTGGTGCGGCAGAAGTCTTTGCTGACGCTGACACAAACGGTTCCGCCGACAGTCTGGCCGAAGCCATCGCGGGATACGGCGGCGCGTCGTACACCGACAACGATGCAACCTCGACCGGATCCGGCAGTGCGACTGGCGCGGCCAGCTCGGGAGCCGGTGGTGCAGGCGGTGCGTCTGCGGCCAATGGTGGTACCAGCGGCTACGCCATGGGTAGCGCCATGTCGGGCGATACCACGGGTGGCGCAGTCACCGGTGGCAGCGCGGCCGGCGCCTATTCGGGTGATGGCGGAGCCGGCGGCAATGGCGGCACCTGGGGTTCCAACAATGGTGGCGACGGTATCGTCACCGGTGAATCCTACGCGTCGGCAGCAGCAGTGGTCGATACCTCGGCCTTCAACCAGACAATCGTCATGGGCGCCAACGTGCTTGGCAACTCGGTCGATACCACGATGGTTGGCGGTTCGATGAGCTCGACCTACGCGAGCGACGACACCGAGGCATAATGCCTGACCCCGGAGGCCGCGATTTCGGCCTCCGGTCTTTGATGAAAACACCGGGGCCGTGTTTCATGGCCTCGGTCCAACTTAACCCAGACCCGGAAATTTTCTGCCGGAAAGGGTGACAGGGATAGTCCAGATGTCACTTGACAGCATTACGGAAACGATCGCGCATTTTATCGGTACTTTTCAGCTCACGATGGAACAGGCCATCCTGCGGCAGCAATACGAGGAGTTTACGGCGCTCCGACGGCTGGCCGAAGTTGAAGGTCTGGAGGATCCGATCAGGATTGTCGTCAAGGCCGATCTGGATTTGAAGCCCAAGGACTACGACCCGCTTCCCTACCGTTTCCCCGAACCGCCCGCGGACCCGCAGTTGCCGCTGCCACCAGCCGGCCCGATGCTCGAGTCGAGCATCCAGATCGGTGACCCGTTGGCGCCGGGCGGATTTGTCCCGCAGTCCGAATTGCCTATCTCGGTCGGGCCGCAATTCTTGATGTTGCAGCCGCAGGTCGTCAGCGACCTGATAGGGTCTGCCGTCACTTACACATTCCAGACATTGGTCCTGCGCGACAATGATACCGTCGGCGCGGGCGACTTCCGCGATGCGGCGACGCTGACAGCGCAGGCCGAGGCCGTGTTGGACGTGGCGCAGTCGCTTCATGCGATGGCGGTGCCTTCACTGGCGATACCGGACTACATGACGCCAGAATACTTGGATACGCTGGTCGAACAGATAACGACACCAATGAATGGATCGGTCCAAGGTGTCACGGTTCACCAATTCCACGGTGAAGACGCGGAAGGCATCATCGTAAACGGTCAACACGTGTCGGAGGCTCCGGTCTGGAGCGATCTTCTGCCCGCCTACCACCAGCCCGAGGAGGCTGAGGAAAACCTGGTGTCACAGTCCTATCCGGCCGAGTGGAACCAGTCCGAAGGGCCGGAGCCGCACGAGGGTCATACCGTTGTCGCCGGCGGCAATCTTGCGATCAACGAAGTCGCGCTGAACGTCGGTTGGGTGGATGCCCCCTTCATCGCCGTGGGTGGACAAGCGATCAGCCTGACGATGATCAGCCAGGTCGCGCTGGTATCAGATGTTGATGTCGGAAACACCGGCAGCGGCGCGGGCACCAACGTCGTCCAATCCGCCCAGATTGAAACCGAGGCGAATCCTGCGCCGTGGCTTGCCGGAACCTCGGCCGTCGCTGGTGGGGCCGGGCAGCCGTCCTTTTTGACCGTCGATTGGATCCATGGCGATCTGGTGGTTGCCAACTTCCTCAAGCAGGTCATCAACGCCACCGATATCGACCATATCCAGACCGAGATTTCCGCGTCTTCGACCATGTATGCGATGGGTGGCAACCAGATGGTCAACGTGGCCGATATTGTTCAACTCGGCAACTATTATGACCTGATCATGATCGGCGGCGACATGATCTCGGTCGACATGTTGTTCCAGACGCTTGTCCTGATGGATGACGACCTGGTGTCAGGCGGCCTAGCCGGACCTGCCGGAGGTGCGAACGAAAACCTGCTGATGAACCAGGCCTCGGTGATGACCAACGGCCTGGACCTGCAGGAGGCGCTTGAGGAGAACATGGCCGAGGCCATGACTCTGAATGAAATGAACATGGCGGCGCTCGAGGACGCATTGCTGAACGATCCGATGTTCGCGGGTATGGAGCAGATGCGCGTTCTGAAGATCGACGGAAACCTGCTGCAGGTAAATATTCTTGAGCAGGTCACCATGCTTGCCGATCAGGATGACATTTTCCTGTCCGGTCCGCATGGGGCCAGTACCGAAGTCGTGGCCGGCAGCAACGCGATGCTGAATGCGGCCAACATCAACAAGCTGGGCGTGGACTCCGTTGTCATGGCCGGGCAGGGCGCATATTCCGAGCTTTTGCTGCACCAGGCCAGTCTCATCGACTTGCCCGAGAATGAGATCGGCCCGGAATTTGCCAATGAAGCCATCGCAATCCTGATGGAGGAGGCAATGACCGCCGGGCAAGCAGTGAGCGGCCCGACCTCTCCTGCACTAACCCCCGAAGACTTGGACGCCAATGTAGGAATGCAATCCATCCTGACCTGATTTTCCTTTTTTTACGAGTGACCGGAAGGTTTGTTTATGTCGATCGTTTTTTCGTCGCGCCGCACCCGATATGCCAGCCCGCTGGACCGGTCGGGAAGCGGACAGCCTCTGACTTTGCGACCCAGCGACATGGTGTCTGGCTCGTCATTTGCAACGGAACGGCTGACCGCACGGCTAAGGCTGACCAAGGAGATGCGCGTGCCCGTGACCGAGCAGAGCCAGAACAAGGCAGCGCAGGAGGGCCCGGCCACGGCGCAGAAGGAGCAAGAGGTTGCTCGCAATGCAGCGGCTCCGGCACCGGAAGCCCGGGACGAAACCGATCAGAAAATAACAGACGACAACACACTAGAAACAACATTCAGCGCCGCTTCTCCCCGACGGCGCGAAACGCCGGAGACCGTCGCCGTGGAAGGGCGTGCGGGTGACGGCGAAGGGGTGGCCAATGCCAAGGACTCGGAACCGCAAACCGTCGAAAGCCCGACCGCGCGCATGACCCCCTCGTCCCGGTCGGGTGGGACGGATCGCATGGGCACCACTATCGAGGCCGAAGCGAACAAGCCGCTGCTGCGCACTGGTTCAGGCGATGGCGGCGGCAAAGGGCCACCCCAAACTTTTCACAAGCGCACGCCGCCCGAAGACTTTCAACGCACCCTTCGGACCTCGATGCGAGCGATATGGCGGAACCTTGCCTTTGTTCTGGTTCTGACTTGCGCGACCAATCTGCTGATCCTGGCGATCCCGATCTATCTGTTCCAGATCAGTGACCGGGTGCTGACCAGCCGCTCGCTGGACACGCTGATCATGCTGACGGCGATCGTGGCCGGGGCAATCATCTTTCAATCGGCTTTCGATGCGGTGCGGCGCTTCATGTTGATGCGCACCGGAGTCGAAGTGGCGGCGCGACTGGGCGCTCCGACCCTCAGTGCCGCGGCGCATGCCTCGTTGCACGGGACGGGACGCGAGTATCAGACGCTGGGTGATCTGCAGCAGATCCGCGGCTTTCTCGTTTCAAGCACCCTTCTGTCCTTTTTGGATGTTCCGTTTGCGCCGTTGTTCATCCTTATGATTTTCCTGGTCCACCCCGAGTTGGGCATGATCGTGGTGGTGACGGCCGTGATCCTGATGGTTATCGCGCTGATCAACCAGCGGATGACGGCCAAACCGTTTGCCGAGGCCAACATGGCCCAGTCTCTGGCCAACCAGCATCTGGATTCGATGTCGCGGAACAGCCAGATCATCAACGCACTTGCAATGATCCCCGAGGCGGTTCGGATCTGGGGACGCGACACCGCCAACTCCCTGACCTGGCAGGTCCGGGCGCAGGACAGAAACGTGGTGTTCGCGGCGATCTCGCGCACCGTGCGCCTGCTGACGCAGGTCGGCATTCTGGGATGGGGGGCCTATCTGGCCCTGCAAGGCGAAATCACGGGCGGTATGGTGATCGCGGCCTCGATCATCGCCGGGCGGGCTTTTGCGCCAATCGAAGGGTCAATCGAGGGCTGGAATACGTTCCTGCTGACCCGCGGTGCCTACAGCCGCATCAAGGCATTGCTGTCCAACTCGGCGCTTCAGTATGAGAAGCTGCGCTTGCCCCGCCCCGAGGGACGAGTGGATGTTGAGCGCCTTTTGTTTGTACCCGGGGGTACCAAACGCGTGGTTCTCAACGGCATCAGTTTTTCGCTCAACCCGGGCGAGACGCTGGCGATCATCGGAAACTCGGGCGCGGGCAAGACCACGCTGGGCAAAACGCTTGTAGGATCGATTCTGCCGACCTCGGGCAGCGTGCGGCTCGACCTGATGGATATCCGAAACTGGGATCCGCGCCAGTTCGGCGAAAGCATCGGGTACCTGCCGCAGGACGTTCAGCTGTTTCCGGGCACGATCAAGGACAATATCGGCCGAATGCGCGCCGATGCCACCGATGAGCAAATTCATGATGCTGCAGTTCTGGCCGACGTGCACAACATGATCGCCACCTTGCCACAGGGGTATGAGACCGTGGTCGCTGCCGATGGCTCGCCCCTGTCTGGCGGTCAGAAACAGCGGATCGCGCTGGCGCGCGCCTTCTTTGGCAATCCGCGGATGGTGGTTCTGGACGAGCCGAACTCGAACCTGGATGTCGCGGGCGACAAGGCGCTGGCGCGGGCAATCGAGCAGGCGAGGGAAAACAAGATTACCGTGGTCGTGATCACCCAAAAACCGACGCTCTTGAACGTGGTGGACAAGATCATGCTGCTGACGGACGGGCGGGTCGCCCTGTTCGGTCAGCGTGAGCAGGTGCTGCAGCAACTGAACGGGCCGCGTCAGCAGCCCGAGTTGAAAGGGTAGACGGGGGTAAAGATGAACGAATTGGTCCAAGTAGACGATCCCGCCCTTTGGTACGCCGAGGTTCCGAGATCGATAACCAAGTTCATAGTCGTGGGCACCGTGCTGCTGGTCGCCTGTTTCGGCGGGTTCGGCCTGTGGTCGTTTCAGGCGCCGCTCGCGGCCGCAGTGATTGCGCAAGGCAGCTTTGTAGCCACTGGGCGCAACAAGATCGTCCAGCATCTTGAAGGAGGGATCATCGAACAGATTCTGGTCACCGAAGGTCAGACCGTGCAGGAGGGGCAGGTCTTGATGACACTCGACCGGACCTCGGCCGAGGCAAATGAGCGTGAATTGTTCATCCGCAAGATCCGCCTTCAGGCGATGGTCGAGCGCTTGCTGGCCGAATACGCCGAAAAGGACACTTTGGAGTTTTCACCCGCCCTGATCGAGGCATCCGACGACGTTGAAGTGATGACCATTCTCGACAACCAGCGGCTCAGTTTCGAAGTCTCGCGCAAGACGTTACTGAATGACATTGCCCTTCTCGAACGCAATATCGAAGCGCTGAAGATCAGGGCCAGCGGCTTCGAGGCGCAATTGGAAAGCATGGAGCGCCGCAAGGCGATCCTTCAGGAAGAATACGAAACCAAGAACGCGTTGTTCGAAAAAGGGCTTGTTCGAAAGGGTGAGTTGAACACCATCCGGCGGGTCCAGGCCGAAGCCGACGGGCAATTGGCCCGACTGGCGGCCGAGGCCTCGGAAACCAGCCAGATGCTGCTGAAATACGAAGAGCAGATCACCCGGACCCGGTCGGCCTATCGCGAAGCGGCGCTGGACGAACTGGGTGTAATCGAGGCGGATCTGGAAAGCGTGCGGGAAAAATCGCGCCAGGCCAGCAGTGTTCTTGCCCGCGCGGTAGTCCGTGCCCCGGTTGATGGCACGGTTGTGCGATTGCACTATTACACGCCGGGCGGCGTCATCGAGACCGGCAAGCCGATTGCCGAAATCCTGCCAGCTGATGCCCCGCTGATCATCGAGGCCCAGATCCCGCGCACCGATATCGACAGCGTTGTGACCGGCCAGACCGCGACCGTTCGGTTGGTGGCTTTGAATCAGCGCACGACACCGGTTCTGACGGGCGAAGTCTTTTACGTCTCGGCGGACGCGGTTCTGGAAGAAGCCAGCGGAATACCTCAAGAGGTCTATCTGGCCCGGGTGTCGTTGGAGCCTGACGAGATGGACCGGGTACGGGGCTTCATTCCGACCCCCGGCATGCCGGCCGAGATCATGATCCAGACCGAGGAACGCACCTTTGCCGCCTATATCGCCAAGCCGATCGTCGACAGCATGTCTCGGGCCTTTCGCGAGCAATAGGCGACCACCATAGCGCTTACAAATACAAAAGGCCCCGTGCTAGCATTCGTGAAAATCCGGGAGGGACCGCACGAATGCCATTGACCGTTCAAGAGATGCTTGAGGCCGCGAATTCCGTTGTTCAACGTATCAGCGCCGCGCAAGCCAGGGAGCTATTGCAGCAGGGTGCGCTGCTGCTGGACATTCGCGATGCGCCTGAACTGGAAAAGACCGGTCGCGCCGTCGGATCTCACCATATCTCACGCGGTATGCTCGAGTTTCGTGCCGATCCTGCGCTGCAGTCGCATGACCCCGAGCTGCGGAAGGATCGCCCGATCATTCTGCATTGCGCATCGGGCGGACGGGCGGCTCTTGCGGGCAAGTTGCTCAAGGACATGGGGTATCAGCATGTCTACAACCTGGGTGGGTTCTCGGACTGGGTAAACGGCGGGGGCGACTATGTCGGCCCGGTTGATTCCGGGATGTAGGGACCCAGCCTGATCTGCATCAAAGCCGATTGTATTCCGCTTCGGCAATCTGCGCGTCAGACGCCATCAACAAGGACGACTGGCAATGATGAGACTTGCAGCGCTACTGTATTCCCTGATCGCGACCGCCCTCGCGGGGTCGGCCGTTATCGCCGTGCTGACCGCCGGGATGGTTTCGACCCTGGCCATCGTGGGTGCCGCAGCCGCCGGAGCGGTCACGGCTTTGCCCGCATCCTGGCTGGTCGCCAAGCGCCTGTACCAATAGAGAGCTTAGGCGGCGTTCAGAAATATCCGGACAGCAGCTTCGAACTCACGCGGTTTTTCGGCGTGCAGCCAATGGCCTGCGCCCGGAATCTTGGCGAAACGGGCGTTCGGGAACAAAGATTTGATGACTTCGCGGTGACTTGCCTGAACATAGTCCGACTCCGCACCGGCGAGAAACAGCGCCGGGCCGTCCCAATGCGAGGTAAAGTCCGGAAAACCCATGATATTCGGCATCTCTTTGGCCAATACGTCCAGGTTCAGCCGCCAGCGTTTGCCGGAAACGTCCAGCGACTGAGTGAAGAAGCTCTGCAACGCCTTCTCGACTCCGAGATCGGCCAGTTGCTGTTCCACATCCGAGCGGCGCGCGACTTGTGTCATGTCCACGGCGCGCATGGCCTCGATATATTGCATTTGCGTGTGGCTGTACCGAACCGGAGCAATGTCCGCCACGACCAGCCTGTTGACCATTTCGCCATGCTCGAGCGCCAATGTCATTGCCGACTTGCCGCCCATCGAATGCCCGATCACGTCTGCCACGCCGCCCATGGTTTCGATGACCTCAGCCAAATCATCCGCCAACGCCGGATAATCGTGCCTGTCGTCCCAGAAGCTGTGGGCGTGGTTGCGCATGTCGACCGCCACCACCTGTCGTTCATCTGACAGCCTCCGCGCAATCACCCCCCAGTTTCGGGCCGATCCGTATAGCCCATGGGCAATCAACAGCGGTGTGCGGGACGTCGGTTCGCCATGTTTGATCGTGTTCAGCATGTCTTTCTGATAGCCTCCGGCGCCCCGGACAACCAGCCCCATTGTGACCGCCTGCGCAGACCGTTAGATTGCCCCGTCAGGAGGGGCGCATGGCTCAGGAAACAGAAATTCAGACCCAGATCGCGCAGACGATAATCCTGTTGCGCAAAAAACTGGGCGCAAAGGGCAAGACCCTGGCCGAGTCGGTGCGCCGTGCCAAGCGCCGCTTGCCGCGCAAGGTCTACAAACAGGCAATGGAACTGGCCCGTGCCGAGCCGTTGGTCGAGCATCCCAAGCTCCGGCTGACCCTGGACTCGCCGACCCTGGAAAAGGCGGCGAAGGATGTTCAGTCGCATTTGCGCGCCATCAATCTGGCGGATCGCCGCTGGGGTTGGTTTCTGGGCATGCTTGGGGGGCTTGCCTTCAACATTCTGGCCTTGGCCGCGCTGTTTCTGGTCGTGCTTTGGTGGCGCGATCTGATCTGATCAGGGCATCTGGCAGCAAAGAAAAATGGCGCCCGCTAAAGGCGCCATCTTGTTGTTTCTGACCTTGTGTCGTCAGAGGTTCGGGTAGATCGGGAACTTGGCGCACAGATCCGCGACCTGCGCTTTGACCCGCGCCTCGACCTCACCGTTGTTGTCTTCACCATTGGCGGCCAGTCCATCGACCACCTCGATGATCCAATCCGCAATCTGGCGGAACTCGGGCTCTCCAAAGCCTCGGGTCGTGCCGGCGGGCGAACCCAGACGGATGCCGCTGGTCACGGTCGGCTTTTCTGGATCGAACGGCACGCCGTTCTTGTTGCAGGTGATGTGCGCACGGCCCAGCGCCTTTTCGGTCGCGTTGCCCATGACGCCTTTTGGGCGCAGGTCGACCAGAACAACATGGGTGTCGGTGCCGTGGGTTACGGTGTCCAGGCCGCCCTTGATCAGCTGATCCGACAACGCCTGAGCGTTGACGACGACCTGTTTGATGTAATCTTTGAACGAAGGCTGCAGCGCCTCGCCAAATGCCACGGCCTTTGCCGCGATCACATGCATCAGTGGGCCGCCCTGGATGCCCGGGAAGATGGCCGAATTCACTTTCTTGGCGATCGTCTCGTCATTGGTCAGGATCATGCCGCCACGCGGGCCGCGCAGGGTTTTGTGCGTGGTGGTCGTGGCCACATGCGCGTGCGGGAAGGGGCTGGGATGCTCGCCCGCGGCGACAAGACCGGCGAAATGCGCCATGTCCACGTGCAGATAGGCGCCTACCATGTCGGCGATCTCGCGCATGCGAGCAAAGTCGATCTGGCGCGGAATGGCTGAGCCGCCGGCGATGATCAGCTTGGGCTGGTGTTCTTTGGCCAGCGCCTCGACCTGATCGTAGTCCAGCATATTGTCCTGCTTGCGCACGCCGTACTGAACCGCATTGAACCACTTGCCCGACTGGTTGGGCTTGGCGCCATGGGTCAGGTGCCCGCCAGCATCCAGGCTCATGCCCAGAATGGTGTCGCCCGGCTGGATCAGCGCCTGGAACACGCCCTGGTTGGCTTGTGATCCTGAATTCGGCTGCACGTTGGCGAATTCGCAACCGAACAGTTGCTTGGCGCGGTCGATGGCCAGGTTCTCGGCGATGTCGACGAACTGGCAGCCGCCATAGTAACGCCGCCCGGGATAACCTTCGGCGTATTTGTTGGTCATGACCGAGCCCTGCGCCTCCATGACGGCTGCGCTGACGATGTTTTCCGAGGCGATCAGTTCGATCTCGTCGCGCTGACGTCCCAGTTCGGACGTGATTGCCCCAAAAAGTTCAGGGTCGCGATCCGCGAGGGACTGGGTGAAGAAACCGGTATCACGAAGGTTGGCGTTCATGGGCGCTCCGCATGGCTGAGGTTGGTTTGGCGGATTTCCTATAGGAAACTGTGCGGATGAAAAAGACTTTAAAGCGACGAAATGGCCAGCTGCGGCGTCACGTCTGGCCTAATGGGGAAAGGTATGTTTGTTTCGGAACCAAATGCGCAGCACCGGAAACCGGAAAACATGACAAAGAGAATCGCTTTTCTCGCCAGCGACGTGGATGTCGCGCAGTCGGCCCGCAACAAACTGGTTGCACGCTATGGCAATGCGGCCCCCCGAGATGCGGATGTCATCGTGGCGCTGGGCGGCGACGGGTTCATGTTGCGGACGCTGCACAACACGCAGCATCTGGATGTGCCGGTCTATGGTATGAACCGCGGGACCATCGGGTTTCTGATGAACGAGTTCCACGAAGCCGATCTGATGGAGCGTCTGAGAGCCGCCGAAGAAGAAGTCATCAACCCCTTGACAATGAAGGCCATGGACCAATCAGGACAGGTGCACGAAGCCCTTGCGATTAACGAGGTTTCGTTGCTGCGCGCCGGTCCGCAAGCCGCGCGCCTGAAGATCAGCGTGAACGGCCGGGTGCGGTTGGCCGAACTGGTCTGTGACGGGGCGCTGTTGTCCACGCCCGCCGGGTCGACCGCCTACAACTATTCGGCACATGGTCCGATTCTGCCCATTGGGTCGGATGTTCTGGCGCTGACGGCCATTGCGGCCTTTCGTCCTCGGCGGTGGCGCGGTGCGTTGCTGCCCAGCACGGCGCATGTGCGCTTTGACGTGCTTGAGGCCGACAAGCGCCCGGTGATGGCGGACGCTGATTCCATATCCTTTCCGGATATCGATTGGGTCGAGATTCGGTCGGAACCAAAGATCCGTCACAGGATTCTGTTTGACCCCGGGCATGGCCTGGAAGAGCGTCTAACGATTGAACAATTTACATAAAATCCCGAGATTCTCGGACTTATGTGAAGCAGTTCACAGGAAGCTGACTGCCTCTCAGCTATGCTGATCTTGCCCGGAGAACACGCCGCGGTGGGAGTGAGTGGCCACCAAATGGTGTTTTCGGATGATTGCGCAGTTTTCGCGCTGGCGAGGGTGGGTGGTGCTACGCTCGTCATCACAATCTGGGCATATTTTAGCACGTGGACCCCGGGCTCTCAGTCCCGGGGTCAATTATTTTGGGGCAGTTGGAGGCGGTTGGTGTTTCAGCCCGTGCTTTCCAGATCGGCCCACAGGTGTTCAGCCATACGACCAACCCGGGCTTCAATCGCGATGGCTGCGTCCACCGCCAGGTCCTCGCGCCAGCGCTGCGCCGCGACCTGAACGTTGATTGGCTGGCGCCCGTTCGGCAATTCGGCCAAACGCGCCGGAACGCAGGCGGCTGGCAGGCCCAGAAAGTTCATGGCATAGGAATAGACTGCACAGCCCAGCACTTCGTGTACGCCTTCCGAGCCTTCTGTATCACGGTCGGGTCTGAAAAAGGGCTGCGGCAGGAAAGGCGACAGCACCAGCGGGTAGTCCTCCAAGAACAGGGACCATTCCCGCGCATAGTGGCTGCGCTGCGCCAGTGCCCGGATCAGGTCCGGGCCTGTGATCGGTGGGAATTCCTGGAAGTAGGTGGCAAAGACGCGCTGGATGGTCTCGGACCCGGCCGCCTCGACATCGGCTTTCATCAGGGTCAGCACTTCGCCCATCAAGGCGCGATAACCCAGCCGTCCACATTCGAAAACGTTCGGAGGGTCGATCTCGTCAACGGCATAACCCGCATCAACCAGTGCATCACGGGCCGTGTCCAGCGCCTTGTCGACCTCGGGGTGGAGATCGTAACCGAAAGTGTTCCTGGTGAAAGCCACCCGCGGCTGCTGGTCGGGCTCGGCCACGCGCCAGGGCAGCGGAACGTGAAACGGATCGCGCGGATCTGGCGCGATCAGGCTTGGCATGGCCAGGTGCAGGTCAGCCGCGCTGCGGGTGATCAGGCCTTGCACCGACATGGATTGCGCAAGCAGTCCACGTTCGGCGGTTTGGCTGGGGTTCCATGCGGGAACGCGCCCCAAGCCCGGCTTCACGGTGACCGCACCGTTCGCGGCCGCCGGAAACCGCAGGCTGCCGCCAATATCGTTGCCATGCGCCAGCGCCCCCATGCCGGTCATCACCGCCACGCCAGCCCCGCCCGAGGAGCCGCCGGGCGAAATATGCTGTCCCCACGGGTTGTGCGTGCGCCCATAAAGCGGGTTGTCGGTGTCGGCGCGGAACGAGAACTCGGGCGTGTTGGTCCGGCCGATCACCACCGCACCGGCCTTCAGCAGGTTCGACACGACGGGCGCATCGTCGGGGGCAATTACGTCTTTCAGAGCAGCCACGCCATTGGTCGTGGCATGGCCCTTCTGGTCGACATTGACTTTGATCGTGACCGGAACGCCGTGCAGGGGGCCGGTCGGTTCGCCGCGCGCCTGCGCGGCGTCCAGCGCCCAGGCACGCTCCTGCGCCTCGGTGCTGAGGTCTTCGACGACGGCATTCAGCGCAGGGTTCAGCGCGTGCATCCGGTCGATCGCGCTTTGGACGGCTTCGGTCGCGCTAAGGTCCCCGGAACGGGTCAGTTTTGCGAGTTCTGCGGCGCTCAGGCGCCAGATGTCGTCATTTGCCATGTGCCCTCCGTCAAGGGCACAGTAGGCGGTCTGCCAATGGTTGCAACCCCGCAGAGCAGGGCGGGCGGCCCAGGGCCGCCCGATGCCCGGTTACTGGGCGTAACCGATTGATTTCAGGGCTTCGGTGATTTCGTCCAGAATGGCCGGATCGTCGATCGTGGCAGGCATTTTGTAGTCTTTGCCATCGGCGATCGACACCATCGTTCCACGCAGGATCTTGCCAGACCGTGTCTTTGGCAGACGATCCACTACGACGGCCAGTTTGAATGCCGCAACGGGCCCGATTTTGTCGCGCACCATCTGCACAACCTCTTTCGCGATCTCGGCATGGTCACGATTGCAGCCTGCGTTCAGGCACAGGAAGCCAACCGGGGCCTGACCCTTCAACTGGTCAGATACACCGATGACTGCGCATTCGGCCACATCGGGATGGGCTGCCAGAACCTCCTCCATCGCGCCGGTGGACAGGCGGTGGCCGGCCACGTTGATCACGTCATCGGTGCGGGCCATGATGTAGAGGTACCCGTCCTCGTCGATCATCCCGGCATCGCCGGTTTCATAATAGCCGGGGAAATGCTCGAGATAGGATTTCTTGAACCGCTCCTCGGCATTCCACAGGGTCGGCAGCGTGCCCGGAGGCAGGGGCAGCTTGACCGCGATCGCGCCCAACTCGCCCGGTTTCATCGGGTGGCCGCCTTCGTCCAGGATCTGCACGTCATAGCCGGGCATCGGCTTGGCGGGCGAGCCCAGCTTGATCGGCAGTTCCTCGATCCCCAGCGGGTTGCCGGCGATGGTCCAGCCGGTTTCGGTCTGCCACCAGTGGTCGACGACCGGAACCTTCAGCGCGTCCTGTGCCCAGGTGATCGTGTCCGGGTCGGCGCGTTCACCGGCTAGGAACAGGGCCTTGAGGCAGGACAGGTCGTATTTCGCCAGCATTTCGCCCTTGGGGTCCTCGCGCTTGACCGCGCGGATCGCCGTTGGGGCGGTGAAAAAGCTTTTGACCTTGTGCTCGGATATCACCCGCCAGAAGGTGCCCGCGTCGGGGGTGCCGACGGGTTTGCCCTCGAACACGATGGTGGTGTTGCCCTGGATCAGCGGACCATAGCAGATGTAGGAATGCCCCACGACCCAGCCCACATCCGAGGCCGCCCAGAACACGTCGCCGGGATCGACGTTGTAGATGTTCTTCATCGTCCAGTTCAGAGCTACAAGGTGCCCCGCCGTGGGCCGTACGACGCCCTTGGGCGCGCCCGTGGTGCCCGAGGTGTAGAGGATATAGGCCGGATCGTTGCCTTCGACCGGGACACATTCGGCCGGCTCAACGCCGTACTGGAAGCCGTGCCAGTTGTAGTCACGCCCCTCGACCAGCTTGGCCACTTCCTGTTCGCGCTGGAAGATCACGCAGAACTCGGGCTTGTGTTCGGCCATGTCGATGGCACCGTCGAGCAGCGGCTTGTAATGCACCACGCGACCGGGTTCTAGCCCGCAGGACGCCGCGATGATCGCCTTGGGTTTGGCGTCGTCGATCCGCACCGCCAGTTCGTTGCTGGCAAACCCGCCAAAGACCACCGAATGCACCGCGCCCAGCCGCGCGCAGGCCAGCATCGCCTCGAGCGCCTCGGGGATCATCGGCATGTAGATGATGACGCGGTCGCCCTTTTCGATCCCCTTGGCGCGCAGCGCGCCGGCCAGGGTCGCCACGCGATTGCGTAGCTCCATGTAGGAGATTTCGCGCTTGGTGTGGGTGATCGGGCTGTCATAGATGATGGCGGTTTGCTCGCCCCGGCCGTTTTCCACATGGCGGTCCACGGCGTTCCAGCAGGTGTTCACCTTGGCATCGCAGAACCATTCATAGAGAGGGGCGTTGTCGTCAAACAGGGCCTTGCTTGGCGGTTGGAACCAGTCGATCCCCTTGGCCGCGTCCATCCAGAAAGCCTCTGGATCTTTTTGCCAGCTCTCGTAAACGTCCTGGTATGCCATGGGTCCTCCTCCCAAAAATTTCTCGCATTGTGTTAGGCGCGGACGGCTGACCGGGCAAGCGGTGCGCGTGACGGCGCGTCAGTTTATCGCGAAATATTTGCAGAACTGCCCCATTTGTCTTGCAAAGTTTTGCAAATGATCCTTGTTTTCGCGCCTGAATGGGAAATTTTGGCAGAACTTGCAAATTCGCAAAGCGTCCGGTGCAAAAGTGGCTTTGTCAGATTCGGATCAGGTCGCTGTTCCCGCATATCGGGGCAGACTGTCTTGGATGTTCAGCCAATGCAGATGCTCGGCGTGAAAAACGTGAAACCGGGGCGCGGCATCCTCGGGGTTGTCCAACGTGGCGGTGTAGAGGTGAATATTCACCCGGTCGCGGGCATTGCGGTATGCCATCGGCGTGCCGCAGGTCCCGCAGAACAGGCGTTCGACATCCTTAGACGAGTTATACACGCGCGGCGCATCCCCCGACCACGTTACCGAGCCGTGGGGCAGCCCGATGAACGCAGTGACCGGGGCGGCGCAGTTGCGACGGCAATCCGCGCAATGACAGTAGCAGCTCCAGGCGATCTCGGCATCGCTGGCCCATCGCACGGCGCCGCAGTGGCAGTGACCTTTCATGATGACCTCCCTCGGCAGGGCGGCCAGACCGGTCAGGCCGCCGTGTTCAACCGTAATGCGCGACGGGCGTTCCGGCAATTGCCGCCATGTTCAGCAGCCCGCGCGCGGTGATCGAGGGTGTCACGATATGTGCCTTGTTGCCCATGCCCATCAGGATGGGGCCGACCTCGATGCCGTCGGCCTTCATCTTCAGAATGTTGCGCACGCCGCTGGCCGCGTCCGCATGGGCAAAGATCAGAACGTTGGCGGCCCCCTCGAGGCGTGAATTGGGGAAAATCCGCTCGCGCAGTTCGGGGTCCAGGGCCACGTCCAGGTTCATTTCGCCTTCATAGATGAAGTCGCGGGGCTTGCTGTCCAGAATCGCAATCGCTTCGCGAAGGCGTTTGCCGGACCCCTCGGCCTGATTGCCGAACTGCGATTGCGAGCAGAACGCGATCTTTGGCGCCAGACCGAAACGCCGGACATGGCGCGCGGCACCGACGGTGATCTCAGCCAGTTCTTCCGGGCTGGGCAATTGCCGGACATGAGTGTCGGCGATGAACAGCGGGCCGTCTTCAAGGATCATGAGGGACAATGCGCCATGCGGGCGCAGGTCGCCGTCATTCAGCACCTGCTCAACATAGTTCAGGTGCCACCGATACTCGCCAAAGGTGCCGCAGATCATGCTGTCGGCTTCACCCCTGTGCACCATGATTGCGCCGATCGCGGTGGAATTGGTCCGCATGATCGCCTTGGCCAGATCAGGCGTTACCCCCCGACGCTGCATGATTTGGTGGTACGAGTTCCAATAGTCATAATAACGAGGGTCGTTTTCCGGGTTCACGATCTGGAAGTCCTGCCCGGGGCGGACCGACAGGCCCAGACGTTCGCAGCGCGCCTCGATCACCTCGGGACGGCCAATCAGGATCGGGGTTTCGGTGGTTTCCTCAAGAATCGCCTGAGCGGCGCGCAGCACGCGTTCGTCTTCGCCTTCGGCAAAGACGATGCGGCGCGAGGCAGCGGCGGCGGCCTCGAAGACGGGGCGCATCAGTAGGGCGGACTTGAAGACTGTCTGGTTCAGCTTTTCCTTGTAAGCTTCGATGTCCTCGATCGGGCGTCTGGCCACGCCGCTTTCCATCGCGGCCCGGGCCACGGCCGAGGATACCACACCCACCAGCCGCGGATCGAACGGCTTGGGGATCAGGTAGTCTGGGCCGAAGGTCAGCTGTTCGCCCTTGTAGGCGGCCGCGGCCTCGGCGCTGGTGGTGGCGCGGGCCATTTCGGCGATGCCTTCAACGCAGGCGATCTGCATGGCATCGTTGATCTCGGTCGCACCCACGTCCAGCGCACCGCGGAAGATGAACGGGAAACACAGGACGTTGTTCACCTGGTTCGGAAAGTCGCTGCGCCCGGTGGCGATGATCGCGTCGGGGGCCACTTCACGCGCGGCGTCGGGCAGGATCTCCGGGGTCGGGTTCGCAAGGGCAAAGATGATCGGCTGTTTGGCCATGCGCGCGACCATCTCGGGCTTGAGCACGTTCGGCCCGCTGAGGCCCAGAAACAGGTCGGCCCCGTCGATCACCTGATCCAGCGTGCGCAGGTCGGTTTTCTGGGCGAATTGGTCCTTGTGCGGGTTCATGTCTTCGACGCGACCCTCATAGACCAGCCCGTGAATGTCGCAAAGCCAGATGTTCTCGCGCTTGACGCCCAGCTTGACCAGCATGTTCAGGCAGGCGATCCCAGCCGCACCGCCGCCGGTGGACACGACCTTGATGTCCTCGAACCGCTTGCCGGCCACGTGCAGCGCGTTGCGCGCAGCGGCCCCCACCACGATGGCGGTGCCGTGTTGGTCATCGTGGAAGACCGGAATGTTCATCCGCTCGCGGCACAGTTTCTCGACGACAAAGCAGTCGGGCGCCTTGATGTCCTCGAGGTTGATCGCGCCGAAGGTCGGCTCCAGCGCGCAAACGATATCGGCCAGCTTCTCGGGATCGGGTTCGTTCACCTCGATGTCGAAACAGTCGATGCCCGCGAATTTCTTGAACAGGACGGCCTTGCCCTCCATCACCGGCTTGGAGGCCATTGCGCCGATATTGCCCAGCCCCAGCACCGCGGTGCCATTCGAAACCACCGCCACCAGATTGCCGCGCGCGGTATACATCTCGGCGGTCGCCGGGTCATTTTTGATTTCCAGACTGGCCTCGGCCACGCCGGGCGAATAGGCGCGCGCAAGGTCGCGCCCGTTGGCCATGGGTTTGGTCGCCTTGATCTCCAGTTTCCCAGGCTTTGGATGCGCGTGGTAATCAAGTGCGGCCTGGCGCAGGCTGGGTGTGTCGGACATGTCAAAACTTCCCGTTTGGAATTTAGTTTAGTGCTAAACTATTTCTTACGCGGGGGAAACCTCGAAATCGCGTGACGGCGGATCCGACCCCGACTTGCAAATCCCCCAACGGCCCCTCACAGTCCCGCGCAGAGGAGACCAGCATGACCGACACCATAGCCGAATTCCGCATTCCGACCCAAGAGTTGCGAGACGACATTCCGTTCTACACCAAGGTTCTGGGCATGCGGATGGACATGATCTATCCGGCGGATGACCCTCGGGTCGCGGTGTTTTCGGGGCATGGCTTGCGCCTGCGGGTGGAAAAGGACGCGCCCGAGGCGCCGGGCACCTTGCGCATCCTCACCGATGACCCGGACGGGTTTGCCGGCGGTCAGCGCAGCCTGGTCGCCCCCAACGGCACCCGCATCGAGATCGAAGAGCGCAACCCGCCCCTGGTGATGCCCGAGACGGTTCATTCCTTCGTCGTCCGCAGGCTCAAGGATCAGGCGCCCTGGATCATCGGGCGCGCGGGCATGCACTACCGCGATCTGGTGCCCGACCGGCTGGGCGGGTCGATCATCGCCAGCCACATCCGCATTCCCGACGGCGGCCCGGTCCCGGACATGGTGCATTTCCACAAGGTCGGGTTCCAGCTGATCTTCTGCATCCATGGCTGGGTGGATGTGGTCTATGAGGATCAGGGGGACAAGATGCGCCTGACGGCTGGCGACTGTTTCATTCAGCCACCCGAAATCCGGCACCGCGTGCTCGAGGCGTCGGACAACGTGCAGGTGATCGAAATCGGCGTTCCGGCCGAACATGTCACCGAGATCGACCACGAAATGCAGCTGCCCACGCCGCATTACCGCCCCGAGCGGGAATGGCAGGGCCAGCGGTTCGTCTACAACCGGGCCGAAGGGGCAGCGTGGCAGCCGTTCCGCCTGCCGGGCTATCAATACCGCGACACGACGATTGCCAAAAACACCAAGGGCGTGGCGGGCGTTCAGGTGGTGCGCCGGGGGCAGGGCGACCCGGTCTGGGCCAGCCATGATGCCGATATCCACTTTACCTTCGTGATGAACGGGACCGTCACCCTGGAAGGTGAAGGCCGTGATCCGTTTCGCCTGGAGCAGGGCGATGCCTTTGTCATCCCGCCCGGAATGCGCACGCGGCTGGCCGACCCCAGCGACGATGTCGAACTGCTCGAGGTCACGCTGCCGGGGTATTTCAAGACCGATCTGGGCTGACGCGCGGGCGCGCCGAGATTCCCGTGCAGAGGGGGCTTCAATTCCCCCGCGGATTTCCAGTAGGGTATGGCATTCTGACCAGATGATCAAAAATCGGGGAATCGCCATGTCGTTGAAAGAAGCAGCCCTCAAGGTGCGTGAAAACGCGTATGCGCCCTATTCGAATTTCAAGGTAGGCGCCGCGCTCCGCACACCGTCGGGCGAAGTGTTCGCGGGCTGCAACGTGGAAAACGTGGCCTATCCCGAAGGAACCTGCGCCGAGGCCGGTGCGATCGCCGCGATGGTCGCCGCCGGAGAAAACAAGCTGGCCGAGGTCTATGTGGTGGCCTCCAGCCCGCAACCGGTGCCGCCCTGCGGCGGGTGCCGGCAGAAACTGGCCGAGTTCGGAGACAAGGACGTGGTGGTCACCATGGCGACGGTGGACGGGATTGAGACCCGCACGACCATCGGCGAGCTGCTGCCCGGCGCCTTCGACGCCTCGTTCATGTAAGGGCCGCGCCCATGGACGCCCGTTCGATTATCGCGAAACTGCGCCGCCGCGAGGTGCCGGATTCCGGCGAACTGGCGTGGTTCGCCCAGGGTCTGGCCGATGGCAGCGTCAGCGACGCCCAGGCCGGAGCCTTTGCCATGGCCGTCTGCATGGGCGGGCTGGGTCCCGAAGGCCGCGCCGCGCTGACGCTGGCCATGCGCGACAGCGGTGAGGTTTTGACCTGGGATCTGGACGGTCCGGTGATCGACAAGCATTCGACCGGCGGGGTGGGGGATTGCGTCAGCCTCGTGCTGGCCCCGGCGCTGGCGGAATGCGGGGCCTATGTGCCGATGATCTCGGGCCGCGGTCTGGGCCATACCGGCGGGACGCTCGACAAGCTCGAGGCGATCCCCGGCGTGTCGACCCAGATCAGCCAGGACCGTTTGGCCCAGATCCTGGCCGAGACCGGCGCTGCCATCGTTGGCGCGACGGCACAGATCGCTCCGGCGGACAAACGGCTCTATGCGATCCGCGACGTGACCGCCACGGTCGAAAGCCTCGATCTGATCACCGCCTCGATCCTGTCCAAGAAACTGGCGGCCAGCCCGGATGCGCTGGTGCTGGACGTCAAGGTCGGCAGCGGGGCTTTCATGAAAACGCTGGGCGAGGCGCGCAAACTGGCGCAGGCCCTGACGGAAACGGCCAATACGGCCGGCTGCCGGACCTCGGCCCTGATCACCGACATGAATCAGCCGCTGGCGCCCGCCTTGGGCAACGCCCTGGAAATCGCCGAGGTGATGAAAGTGCTGACCGGTGGGCAACCCTCGCCCCTGGCCGAGATTTCGGCCGAGCTCGGCGGCGTTCTGCTTTCTGACGCAGGTATGGTCGGCGACGCGCGGGCCGGGCGGGACATGATCGCCGAGGTGATCCGCGATGGCCGTGCGGCCGAACGGTTCGGACGGATGATGGCCGCGGTGGGCGGGCCGCTGGGGCTGGTCGATGATTGGGCGCGCTACTTGCCCGAGGCCAGCGTGATTCTTGAGGTCGCGGCGCAGGACGAAGGCTATGTCACCGCGATGGATGGCGAGGCTCTGGGCCTTGCCGTCGTGGCGCTGGGCGGTGGCCGGCAGGTGGAAAGCGATGTGATCGACCCGGCAGTGGGCCTGTCGGGGCTGGTTCGGCTAGGCGACAAGGTCTCGGCCGGGACGCCGCTGGCCGTCGTCCATGCCGCGCGCGAGGACGCCGCGCAGCGGGCCGCGCAAGCCGTGCGTGCCGCGATCACCATCGGCCCGGCGCCCGTTCCGGTGCCGGAGCTGGTACACGAAAGGATCCTCGCATGAGCCGCGCGTTTCTTGTGGTGATGGATTCGGTGGGTATCGGTGGCGCGCCGGATGCCGACCGGTTCTTCAACGGCGACGTGCCGGACACGGGCGCCAACACGGTGGCCCATATCGCGCAGGCCTGCGCTGAAGGGCGGGCCGAGGATGGCCGGTCCGGGCCGTTGCGCCTGCCCAACCTCGATGCGCTGGGGCTTGGCGCGGCGGTACGACTAGCTTCGGGCGCGGATGCGCCGGGGTTGGGGGCCGACCCGGCCGGACTGTGGGGTTGCGCGCGCGAGCATTCGCCGGGCAAGGACACGCCTTCGGGTCATTGGGAATTGGCCGGGCTGCCGGTGCCGTGGGACTGGCACTATTTCCCCGACACGGTCCCCGCGTTCCCTGATGATTTGACCCGCGCCGCCGCGCAGGCCGCAGGTACCGAGGGCATTTTGGGCAATTGCCACGCCTCGGGTACCACGATCATTGCCGAACTGGGTGCTGAACACATGCGCACGGGTTGGCCGATCTGCTATACCTCGGCTGACAGCGTGTTCCAGATTGCCGCACACGAGGAGACGTTCGGGCTGGAGCGCCTGTACCAGATGTGCCGGAGCCTGGCCCCCATGCTGCACGAGATGAAGGTGGGCCGGGTGATCGCGCGCCCCTTCGTGGGATCGCCCGAACAGGGGTTTGTCCGCACCACCAACCGCAAGGATTTCGCCATCACGCCGCCCGCGCCGGTGCTGACCAACTGGGCGCAGGATGCCGGACGCAAGGTGCATGGCGTGGGCAAGATCGGCGACATCTTCTCGATGCAGGGGATCGACACGCTGGAAAAGGGCTCGGACGCCGATCTGATGGGTCACCTCTCGCGCCTTGTCGACAGCGCCGAGGACGGCAGCCTGACATTCGCAAATTTCGTCGAGTTTGACAGCCAGTACGGCCACCGGCGCGACATCTCTGGCTATGCCCGCGCACTGGAATGGTTCGACGCCGAGATCGGGCGTATCCTGCCCCGGCTGCGCCCGGGCGACCTGTTTCTTCTGACTGCCGATCACGGCAACGACCCAAGCTGGATCGGCACCGACCACACCCGCGAGCAGGTGCCGGTGCTGATCGCCGGTCTGGGGGCCGGGCAGATCGGGCAGGTCAATTTCGCCGACGTGGCCGCCAGCATCGCCCATCACTTGAATATTCCGGCGCAAGGGCCGGGAAGGACCTTTCTATGACCCTCGCAGACCTGCCCAAGATCGAACTGCACCTGCATCACGAAGGCGCGGCCCCGCCCGCCTTCATCCGCCAGCTGGCGCATGAAAAGAAGGTTGACCTGAGCGGCATCTTCAAGCCCGACGGCAGCTATGACTTCCGCGATTTCGCGCATTTCCTCAGCGTCTACGAAGCCGCCTGCGAGGTGTTAAAAAACCCCGAGGATTTCCGCCGCCTGACGCTGGCGATCCTGGAAGAAAGTGCTGCGAACGGGGTGGTCTATTCCGAAACCTTCCTCAGCCCCGATTTCTGCGGCGGGGGTGATCTGCACGCGTGGCGCGAATATCTGGCCGCCATTCAGGACGCCGCCGACGAGGCCGAGCGCAGGTTCGACATCACCCTGCGCGGTGTGGTGACCTGCGTGCGCCATTTCGGGCCCGACAAGGCCAAGCGCAGCGCGCTGTGCGCCGCCGAAACCGCCAGTGACTGGATCACCGGGTTCGGTATGGGCGGGAACGAGGCCATGGGCCAGCAGGCCGATTTCAAATGGGCTTTCGACTGCGCGCGCGAGGCCGGATTGCGGCTGACCACCCATGCCGGCGAATTCGGCGGCCCCGAAAGCGTGCGCGATGCGGTGCGCGCGCTGGGGGTCGAACGTGTGGGCCATGGGGTTAGGGCCATCGAAGACCCCGATCTGGTACATGAACTGGCCGACCGGGGCGTCACGCTCGAGGTCTGCCCGGGCTCGAACGTGGTGCTGGGACTGTACCCCGATTTTGCGGCCCACCCGATTGCGCGGCTGCGCGAGGCAGGTGTGAAGGTCACGGTATCCACCGATGACCCGCCGTTTTTTCATACCACCATGCGCCGCGAATATGACATGCTGGCCCAGGCCTTCGGCTGGGACGCCAAGGATTTCGCCGCGCTGAACGACACCGCCCTGAACGCCGCATTCTGCGATGAAGAGACCCGCGCAAGGGTCAGAAAAAGACTGGAGAACACATGAGCGAACATCTGACCGTCGTCGACCACCCGCTGGTTCAGCACAAACTGACGCTCATGAGGGACAAGGGCACCTCGACCGCCTCGTTCCGGCAATTGCTGCGCGAGATCACGCTGCTGCTGGCCTATGAAGTCACGCGCGAGATGCCCCTGACCACGCGCCATATCGAGACTCCGATGGAGGAGATGGACGCGCCGATCCTGGCGGGCAAGAAACTGGCGCTGGTGTCGATCCTGCGTGCGGGCAACGGGATGCTGGACGGCGTTCTGGAACTGGTGCCCTCCGCCCGGGTCGGATTCGTGGGCCTGTATCGCGATGAAGAAACGCTGCAGCCGGTGCAGTACTACTACAAGGCCCCCGAAGGCCTTAAAGATCGGCTGGTGATTGCGGTTGACCCGATGCTGGCCACCGGCAACAGCTCGGCCGCTGCGATCGACCTTCTGAAACAGGCCGGTGCCACCGACATCCGGTTCCTGTGCCTGCTGGCCGCCCCCGAAGGCGTGGCCCGCATGAAAGAGGCGCATCCCGACGTCAAGATTGTGACTGCCGCACTGGACCGCGAGCTGAATTCCAAAGGCTACATCATGCCCGGTCTGGGCGATGCTGGAGACCGGATGTTCGGCACCAAATAGGCGCGCCTAGTCGCTGCAGATGTTCTGCAGCCGCACCCAGTCGCGGTCGGGCATAACCTGATCCAAAGGCTGACCCGCCATCGGGTCGGCCTCGATCAGACCCAGAACCGTTTCGCCCGTGATATCAACCGCATAGGCATATGGGGTTGAGGGCAAATTGGCGGACGCAAACGCCGCCAGCAGGTCGTCTTCCGGAACTGCGGGGCGGGGTTCGGCCAGAACCTGTTCGGTATAGGTGTCCACGATCTGGGGTGTCAGTTCGCCCGTCGTCAGCAGACGAAACGCTGCAGTGGGCCCAGTTTTGTCCAGGAGATCATCCAACGGATCATGCTGCCGGGCCCGCGTGCGTTCAGCTATCACGTAACCGGCGGCCACCGCTGGATCTTCACTGTCTTCAACCAGCGCTCGGTTCAGCAGCACGATCCCGCCGGGAAGTGACAGACTTTCCTGCACCCCGGCCGGCAACACAACGATCCGTCGCACACCTGTTCTCTGGGCCAGCTTCTGCAGCGCCGGCTGCGCGTCCGCCGAGGCGCAGGCCCGGCCCGAGACCCGTTCAATCCGTTGCAGAATCGTGTTCCCGATGTCCTGCCGTTTGATCTCGGGCACGACCTTTTCGACATGGCTTTGCAGGGCGCCGGGCAGCCAGAACAGCAAGATCGCCGCGACAGCCGCAACCACGCCGCCGACACTGGCCCACCGCAACCGCCCGGGATGCGGGCGCGCCCGTTCGATGGCGCGTTGCAAGCGGTCGATTGCCTCGATCATGGTGGATTCGGACTGCTCCAGCTCCAGTGTCTCGTCCGGATCGCCGTCGGGGTTGAATATCGCGGGGAACTTGCCCGGGTTCTGCCTTTCAAGTGCGGCAAGCGACCAGTGCGTCAGCGCGCGATCGTTGAAATCGGTGATGGTCAACGTCGCTTCGCCGATCGAAACAACCACTTCGCGCCGCTGCTCGTCGGGCGACGGGCGCCACAGACCGGTAGCCTCGATCCGCTGGTATTGTTTCAGTGCCGTCATTTCGATGAGGTCTGCTCGTTTTTTCTTTTGTCGATTTCTAACACGGAGAGATTAATCCGCGCAAACCTGTTGCGTGGTGATTTGGAAATGTGCTCGATAACTGGGACGCGCAGTTTCGGCCAAAGGGCCCGGAGGCCAAGGCCACATGCAGACAGCACATCCTTCTTCACCGGTTCTTGCATCGGTTCTGATGGTCTCGGCCATGGCAATCATCGGCGTCGTGGACAATTTCGTCATTCGGCTGGCCGAAACGATCGGTCTGTGGCAATTCCACCTTAGCCGGGCCGTGATGATGCTGCCTCTTATCGTGGGACTGTCGTTTCTGGGGTTTGGAGGGCTGCGACCTCAGAGGTTTTGGGCGGTCCTGCTGCGCAGTGTCCTGATCACCCTGGCGATGCTGTTCTATTTCAGCTCACTGGCTTTGATGCCAATTGCTCAGGCCCTTGCGGGGCTGTTCACATCACCGATCTTCGTTCTGTTGATTTCCGCGCTGTTGCTGGACCAGAAGATCGGCCCCTGGCGGGTCCTGGCTGTGCTTATCGGGTTTGTCGGAATCCTCTGTGTATTGCAGCCTGACCCCAATGCCTTTGATGCGACCAGCCTATTGCCGGTGGCTGGCGGCTTTTTCTATGCGCTCAGTGCGATTCTGACCCGAACGCATTGTGCAAACGAAAGCACCGTCGCCTTGCTGGCCGCGATGATTGTCACGCTTGGGCTGGCCGGCGCTCTTGGCCTCGCCGTGTTTTCGGTTTTGCCGGTGGTCGGGTCTGACGGCCCGGCTGGTTTTGTGACCCGGGGCTGGGTCTGGCCGATGGAGGCCGCTCTGCCTTGGGTCGCATTGCAGGCGGTTGGGTCCACGGCTGCGGTATTCATGCTGATCAAGGCCTACCAACTGGGCGAGCCGTCATATGTCGCGGTGTTCGAGTATTCGGTCATGATCTTCGGGCCGCTTTTTGCCTGGGTGGTGATGGGGCAGGGGATCGGACCGCTTCAGATTGCGGGCATCGCCCTGATCGCCGCGGCCGGTGCAGTTCTGGCGTGGCGGGCGAGCGTGGTTCCCCAACGGGAACCGGCGCAATGATTCTATCAACAGGGCGGTCCTACATCTTCATACATATTCCCAAGACCGGGGGAACATCGCTGGCGCTGGCGCTCGAGCAGCGGGCCATGAAGGACGATATCCTGGTGGGCGACACCCCCAAGGCGCAGCGCAGAAACAAACGCAACAGGTCACTGAAGACGGCGGGAAGGCTGTGGAAACACTCCCGGCTGACCGATTTGCGGGGGCTTTTGCCCGCCCAGCAGATGAAAGAGATGTTCGTGTTCACGCTGATCCGGAACCCGTGGGACCGGATGGTCAGCTATTACCACTGGCTGAGGGATCAGTCCTTTGATCACCCAGCAGTCCATCTGGCCGGGCGGCTGGATTTTGAGGCCTTTGTTCTGCACCCTAAAATCCAGCAGTCCTTTCGGGAAAACCCGTTCCCATCCTATGTCAGAGACGCCACCGGAACCGATCTTTGTCGCGCATACATTCGGATCGAAAGCTTTCAGCGGGATGCGGCCCCACTGTTCGATCATCTGGGGTTTCGTCTGGACCTTCCGCATGAAAACCGGTCAGCCCGGGGGGCGGAATACGCCAACTACTACTCGGTCCAGGCAAAAAAGGCTGTGTTTGACGCCTGTCGCGAAGACATAGAGAGATTCGAATATCGGTTCGAATAAGGCTGGTCGATTATTTCCCGAATTGCGCGAAACGCTGACAAATACAGGCTTTTGTTTATAAAAAAACGCGACTAATGGGGCGAAAAAGGCCCAAATTGGCCCTAAATATGGCAAAACTAAGTCACTCCCGAAAACTTCGTGCTAGCCCAATGGGATAGTTTGAAAGTGCCAAAAGGGGGTAGGCACGTGTTGGAAGTAGTGAGTGTTTCGGGGTTTTCCGAAAATAATATCCAGACCGTACCGGGTGACGCCGTTTCGGTCAGGCGCGGCGGATTGCTGCATGGGACGAAGGTTGCCACCACCAATGGCTGGAAACTGGCCGAGGCATTGGTCGCCGGGGATCTGGTCAGAACCATGGACAACGGGTTTCAGGAAGTGAAACGCGTGTCCCACGACAGAATAGCCGTACCAGCTGGCGAGATCCGACCAGATTTTCTGCCCGTGCGCGTGCCGTCCCGCGCGGCATATAACGGTCGTGCGGTCTGGCTGATGCCCGAGCAGGGAATGGCCGTAGCCTTGTCTTCTGATGTCAACATAGACGAGGGGCTGGCGATCATTCCGGCGCGTCTGCTGAGCGGGCACTTCAGCTTTTCCTCTCAGACACCGGCAGAGGAATTCCTGGTCATATCGCTGTTTTTCGAGCAGGACGAAGTGGTCTTCATCGAGGGTGGCTTTCAAGCCTTCTGTTCCTCGTGCCGCATCCGTTCGCTGTCTGGTCCGTCCCGACGGGCCTACGCGGTGCTGGAGGAATCCGAGGCGCAGAGCCTCGTCACATCTATCGCAGAGGCGGGCGAACTGTCGGCCCTTGCAAACCCGTTGGGTGCACTGCCTGCACCCATCCCGCAGGAACCGATCTTTCCGATCCGTCCCCCATCGGGGGTGCGGCGTCCGGGACGTCCGGGACGTCCGGGGCGGCCCAACGTGCCGGCTTTGTTTCTGCGGCCTGAATGGCAGACCTGACCAAACACTCTAAGAAAGATGCTGGCGCATGGGATCATGCGCCAGCATCACTTGTTCAGGCAGCTTTTGCTTCGGGGTCAAAGCGGCCGTAGAAGGTCTGACCTTTTTCGGCCATCTCGCGCAGCAGCGGCGGGCAGGCGAAGCGGTCACCGTACTTCTCCGACAGCTGGTCACAACGCTCGGCCGCGTAAGGCGCACCGATGATATCAAGCCAGCTGAACGGACCGCCCGACCAGGGCGCAAAGCCCCAGGCCAGGATGGCGCCGACATCGCCTTCGCGGATGTCTTCCAGAACACCTTCTTCAAGCGCGCGCACGGCTTCAAGAACCTGTGCGAACATCAGGCGTTCCTGTACCTCGATCAGGTCGGGCTGCTGCTCGGCCAGCGGATACTTGTCCTGCAGACCTTTCCAGTAGCCGATGCGCTTACCGTTTTCGTCGTAATCGAAGAACCCGGCCTTGGACTTGCGGCCCAGGCGACCCTGTTCTTCCATCCAGAAGATCAGATCGTCCGCCGGGCTTTCCGGGTAGGCGTCGCCCATTGCCGCCTTGGTCGCGCGTGCGATCTTGGCACCCAGGTCGATCGAAGTTTCGTCGGTCAGCTGAACCGGACCCACGGGGAAGCCCAGTTGACGGGCGGCATTGTCGACCAGAACCGGGCTGACGCCTTCGGTGATCATCCGCGCCCCTTCGTTGATGTAGGGGATGATGCAGCGGTTGCAGTAGAAGAACCGTGCGTCATTGACCACGATCGGCGTCTTGCGGATCTGGCGGACATAGTCCAGCGCCTTGGCTACGGCCCGGTCACCGGTTTCCTTGCCCTTGATGATCTCGACCAGGAACATCTTCTCGACCGGCGAGAAGAAGTGGATGCCGATGAACTGATCGGGCCGCTTGCTGGCCTTGGCCAGTTCGGTGATCGGCAGGGTCGAGGTGTTCGAGGCAAAGATGCAGTCCTCGGGGATGATCGCCTCGACCTTCTGGGTCATCTCGGCCTTGACCTTGGGATCTTCGAAAACTGCTTCGATGATCAGATCGCAGCCTGCCAGTTTCTCAAGATCCGGCGTGGCGGTGATGCGGGCCAGCATAGCCTCTTTCTTCTCGGCCGTGACCTTGCCACGTTTCATGCCCTTGTCCAGATAGGCTTCGGTATAGGCCTTGCCTTTGTCGGCAGCGGCCTGATCGCGGTCGATCAGCACGACCTCCATACCGGCCTGCGCCGAGACCAGCGCGATGCCCGCGCCCATCATGCCGGCACCCAGAACGCCGATTTTCTTGACCGACTGATCCGGGATGCCCTTGGGACGAACGGCGCCTTTTTCCAGCGCTTCCTTGTTCAGGAACAGCGACCGGATCATCGCGCCCGAGGACGGGTTCATCAGCACCGAGGTGAACCAGCGCGCCTCGATCTTCAGCGCGGTGTCGAAATCGACCAGTGCGCCTTCATAGACCGCGCTCAGCAGGGCTTTGGCCGCCGGGAAGGCGCCCTGGGTCTTGCCGTTTACCATGGCCGAGGCACCCACGAAGTTCATGAAGCCCGCAGGGTGATAGGGCGCACCGCCGGGCATCTTGTAGCCCTTCGCGTCCCACGGCTTGACCAGATCGGCCTCCTTGGCGTTCAGCACCCATTCCTTGGCCGCGGCCAGCGGATCGGCTGCGATCTCGTCGATGTAGCCTGCGCCCTTGGCCTTTTTAACGTCCAGCATCTTGCCTTCCAGCAGCAGCGGAGCCGCCGCGATGGCGCCCACCTTGCGGACCATACGCGTGGTGCCGCCCGCGCCGGGGAAGATGCCGACCATGATTTCCGGCAGGCCGTATTTGGCCTTGGGGTTCTCGGCGGCAAAGATGCGATGGGTCGCCAGCGGCAGCTCCATGCCGATGCCGGCGGCGGTGCCGGGCAGGGCGGCCGCGATCGGTTTGCCACCTTTCTTGGTCTTGGGGTCCATGCCGGCCAGCTCGATCTTGCGAAGCAGAGCGTGCATTTTCATCGTGCCTTCGAAAAGGCCCTTGGCCGGGTCGTCACCCGCCTGTTCCTTCATCACCGCCAGCAGATTCAGGTCCATGCCGCCGGCAAAGGATCCTTCCTTGCCGCTGGTGATTACGATGCCTTTGATCTCGTCATCGGCCAGGGCCTGATCGATGCAGTCGTTCAGTTCGGACAGGCCGTCGAACGACATCACGTTCATGGTCTTGCCAGGGACGTCCCAGGTGATGATGCCAACGCCGTCGGCGTCTTTGGTCAGTGTAAAATCAGCCATTTTTCTTCTCCTGATCCCCGCCGTTACACACGTTCGATGATGGTTGCCGCGCCCATGCCGGATGCGATGCACAAGGTGGCCAGACCGGTTTCCTTGTCCTGGCGCTCCAGCTCGTCCAGCAGGGTGCCGATGATGATCGCGCCGGTGGCGCCCAGCGGGTGGCCCATGGCGATCGAGCCGCCATTGACGTTGACCAGCGCCGGATCGACGTCAAACGCCTGCTGGAACCGCAGCACGACCGAGGCGAAGGCCTCGTTGACCTCGAACAGGTCCAGATCGCTGATCTTCATGCCGGTTTCGGCCAGGATCTTTTCGGTCACCGGAACCGGGCCGGTCAGCATGATGGTCGGGTCGGTGCCGATCTTGGCGGTGGCCTTGATGCGGGCGCGCGGCTTCAGACCGTATTTCTCGCCGAATTCCTTGTTGCCGATCAGAACGGCCGCCGCGCCATCCACGATGCCCGAGCTGTTGCCAGCGTGGTGGATGTGGTTGATCTTTTCCAGATGCGGGTATTTCAGCATCGCTACCTTGTCAAAACCGGGCATCTGCTCGCCCATCATCTGGAACGAGGGGTTCAGCGCGCCGAGGCTCTGCATGTCGGTGCCGGGGCGCATGTATTCGTCGCGGTCCAGAATAGTCAGGCCGTTGCGGTCCTTCACCGAGATCACCGACTTGGCAAAGCGGTTCTCTTCCCACGCCTTGGCCGCGCGCTTCTGAGACTCGACGGCCAGCGCGTCGGCATCGTCACGGCTGAAACCGTATTCGGTGGCGATGATGTCGGCCGAGATGCCCTGCGGGACGAAATAGGTCTCCATCGCCAGCGACGGGTCGACCGCGATGGCGGCGCCGTCGCTGCCCATGGGCACGCGGCCCATCATCTCGACGCCACCGGCGATATAGGCCTCGCCCGCGCCGCCTTTGACCTGGTTGGCGGCCAGGTTCACGGCCTCCATCCCGGAGGCGCAGAACCGGTTGATGGCCAGGCCGGGGATCGATTCATCCAGGTCCGAGGCCAGAACCGCGGATCGCGCCAGGCAGCCGCCCTGTTCCATTACCTGGGTGACGTTGCCCCAGATCACGTCCTCGACGGCGTGGCCTTCCAGGTTGTTGCGTTCCTTGATGGCGTTCAGGGCCACCGCCGACAGGCGCACCGAGGTCACCTCGTGCAGGCTGCCGTCCTTGCGGCCCTTGCCGCGCGGGGTGCGCAGGGCATCATAAATGTAAGCTTCGGTCATACTTCTCTCCTCAAGCTCGATCCGACGGATTGCCGGGCATCAGGTCATAGGGGTGTTTCCATCCGGGCTGCTCGGACAGGCGGGTCAGCCAGGCGTCGATATGGGGCCATTCGGCTCGGTCAAAGCCGAAGGGTTCGGGGTAATAGAGGTAGCCGCAGCAGCTGAGATCGGCGTTGGTCACGCTGTCGCCGACGATCCAGTCGCGGCCCTCAAGATGCGCGTTCAGCACCTGATAGGCGGCCTTCAGGCGGCCCTGGTTGAAGGCGATCACATCCGGGTTGCGGTGCTCTTCGGGCAGAAAGTTGATCAGGAACCGGGTCATGCCAGCCATCGAGCTGAACTTGTGGTTGTCCCACAGCACCCAGCGCAGGATGTCATAGGTCTCTTCCCGAGTATTTCCGCCGAATTTACCTGACTTTTCGGTGACATAGGCCTGAATCGCGCCCGACTGGCTGGTCCGGAAATCCCCGTCGATCAACACCGGCGCTTCGCCCATTTCGTTGACTTCGGCGCGGTATTCGGGGGTTCGGGTCTGGCCGTTGAAGAAATCGACAAAGACCGGCTCCCATTTCAGCCCCGACATCTCGAGCGCAAGGGCGGCCTTGTACGAGTTTCCGCTTTCTCCGAAGCAATGCAGTTTTATCGTCATGCACTCACCCCTCCCAAGGCGGTTTGTACGGTTTCGTCACGCACGTGTTTCGAGAAAGACCTGACCGCGGGCCGCAGCCGCGTTTGGACTTGTCTTGCTGAAAACACGCCGGCCGGGCGCCGGGGCCATTTAGCGTTTGCGCGCCTCAAGCTCGGAATTGAAGATGCGCAGCCGGTGGGTCAGGTTCTCCTCGTCGATCACGCTGTTGAAATTCTCGAACAGGAATGACAGCGCCTCTCCATCGTCCAGCCCGGCCTCGCGGGCAAACCCCTTGAGTTTTCGATACCCGTCCTCGGTCATGGCGACGGGAAAGCGGCGGGTCAGGCGAAAGCGTTTGGGCATGTCATCTCCTCCATGAGCGCTGGTTCCGGGCGGGGTCGCCCGGAACCAGACTGGGATCAGAAGTTCGCCGCGTCCAGTGCCATCACCGTGTCGGCGCCGGTCTGGATCCGAGCCAGGTGCATGCCCGTGGCCGGCAGACGGCGCGCCATGTAGTAGCGGCCGGTGGCGATCTTGGTCTCGTAGAAGTCCTTGTCGGACGCGCCGGCATCCAGCGCTTCCTGTGCAGCTTTGGCCATCTGCGCCCACATCAGGCCCAGGCAGACATGACCGAACATGTGCATGAAGTCATACGAACCCGACAGAGCGTTGTTCGGGTTGGTCATGCCGTTCTGCATGAAATACATGCCGGCGGCCTGCAGGTCTTTCGAGGCGGCCTTCAGCGGTTCGATGAACTCCTTGTCATAGGCTTCGTCCTTGCCGCTGTTTTCCTTGCAGAAGGTTTTGACCATGTCGAAGAAGGCCATGACATGCTTGCCGCCGTCCTGCGCCAGCTTGCGGCCGACCAGGTCCAGCGCCTGAACGCCGTTGGCTCCTTCGTAGATCATGGCGATGCGGGCGTCGCGGGTGTATTGCGACATGCCCCATTCCTCGATGTAGCCATGGCCGCCATAGACCTGCTGGGCCTGAACGGTCATGTCATAGCCCTCGTCGGTCAGGAAACCCTTGATGACCGGGGTCATCAGCGAGATCAGCCCGTCGGCGTCCTTGTCGCCTGCGCGGTGCGCCTTGTCGATCAGGGTCGCGCCCCACAGGATGAAGGCCCGCGCGCCTTCCACAAAGCTTTTCTGGTCCATCAGGCTGCGGCGGATGTCGGGATGTACGATCAGCGGATCGGCCGGGCCGTCGGGATTCTTGACGCCGGTCACGTCGCGGCCTTGCAGACGGTCCTTGGCGTATTCCAGCGCGTTCTGATAGGCGGCCTCGGCTTGAGACAGACCTTGCATGCCGACACCCAGACGCGCTTCGTTCATCATGGTGAACATGGCGCGCATGCCCTTGTGTTCCTGACCCAGCAGGTAACCGGTTGCGCCGTCATAGTTCATCACGCAGGTCGAGTTGCCGTGGATGCCCATCTTTTCTTCGATCTTGCCGACCGAAACACCATTGCGCTCGCCCAGGCTGCCGTCTTCGTTCACCAGGAACTTGGGGACGATGAACAACGACACGCCCTTGATGCCCTCGGGGCCGCCGGGGATCTTGGCCAGCACCAGGTGGATGATGTTGTCGGCCATGTCGTGATCGCCGGACGAGATAAAGATCTTCTGGCCGGTGATCTTGTAGCTGCCATCACCCTGCGGCTCGGCCTTGGTGCGCATCAGGCCCAGATCGGTGCCGCAATGCGGCTCGGTCAGGTTCATGGTGCCGGTCCATTCACAGCTGACCATCTTGGGCAGATATGTGTCTTTCTGCGCATCGGTACCATGCGCCAGGATGGCTGAGGCCGCGCCGTGGGTCAGGCCCTGATACATCGTGAAGGCCTGGTTCGCGGCCGAGAACATCTCGCCCACGGCCGTGCCAAGAACATAAGGCATGTTCTGGCCGCCATATTCCTCGGGCATATCCAGACCGGTCCAGCCGCCTTCCTTGACCTGCTCGAACGCGTCCTTGAACCCGGTTGGGGTGTAGACGACGCCGTTTTCCAGCCGGCAGCCTTCGGTGTCGCCGACCACGTTCAGCGGGTGCAGCAGGTTGACGGCGACCTTGCCGGCCTCTTCCAGAACGGCGCCCGTGAACTCGGGCTCCAGCTCATCGTAGCCCGGTATATCAGAGGTCGAGATTTTCAGAACGTCATGCAGAACGAATTGCGTGTCTTTGGTAGGCGCGTTGTAAACGGGCATTTGAAGCTCCCTTAATTCAGATGTCCGGGTGGCAGGCGGCGCGGAGTTACTCCGCCGCCTTCTTTTCCTGTTTCATCGAGGCGATGACCTTCTCGCCCCAGCGCAACTGCTCCTTCAGATCGTCAATGGCCTGAGTCAGTTCCTCGCGGCGGGATTCCATGTCCGCCAGACGCTCGCACGCGATTTCATAGGTGCGGGTCATCTGGGTCAGTTGCTGGTCGCCGACATGGTACAGATCCAGAAGCTGTCGAATCTCTTCCAGGCTGAAACCAAAGCGTTTGCCGCGCAGGATCAGCTTGAGCCGCGCCCTGTCACGTTTGGTGAACAGCCGTTTCTGGCCCTCACGGATCGGAAACAGAAGCTCTTTGGCTTCGTAGAACCGCAAGGTCCGCGGCGTGACGTCATAGGTCTCGCACATCTCGCGGATGGTCATAAGATCTTCGGTCATTGGTCACCCTCTCGTCGCTGGCGTCATGAGAAAGTTGCGCAGTCGATGGCCGCTTTACAACATGAGATTGACGTTTACGTAATCCAGACGCTGCGTCACAAAGAAATTGACGTAACTTCCGGTCGCGTAAAGCGACGGGTTGGCAATTTTCTTTCCGTTGGGTCAGCCAAATCCACTGTACCCGCGCGGTTCCAATCCGACGGGCAGGCGGCAGGGCGCCAGCCGAAAAATGCAGATTTCCGGTGTAATGAAGGATGGGTTTGGGGGGCTCGAACCAGCCGATTTAGGTCAGCGAGTTGGCCGTTTGATCGCGAAGGCGCTGCAACTCGTCCATGGCTTCGTCCAGTTGCTGACGCTGCAGACGCAGCTCTTCCATCTGGCGGTCGGCCATTTCGACAAAGGTGGCCATCTGGGCCTTGTTGCCTTGATCTTCGTAGATCAACAACCACTGCCGAATTTCCTCAAGTGGAAACCCGAACTTACGGCCACGCATGATCAGCTTCATCCGCGCACGCTCGCGCGGACCGTAAAACCGGGACCGTCCTTCCCGGTCTGGCTGCAGCAGCTCGATATACTCGTAGTAGCGCAGGGTGCGCGGAGTCACGTCGAACTCGGCGCACATCTCTTTGAATGACAAACGCTTGTCGGACATTCCTGTTCTCCTCGGTTGCAACCTAGGGCGTTGTGCGGACAAGCGCAACAGGCGGGCTTGCCCTTTGCGCGCAGAGCAGATCATAAAGGGGCAGGACAACAGGACTGAACCTCATGGTCGACAAGACAGTACTCGCCCGCCAGTTCATCGAGGCGATCCCCCATGCGCGGGCCCTGGGCCTGACGCTGACCCATATCGGCGAGGGTGAGGCCGAGATCACCATGCCTTACAACGAGGATCTGATCGGCGATCCCCGCACTGGCGTGATTCACGGCGGGGCTGTGTCGGCCAGCCTGGATACTTGCTGCGGGGCTGCGGTCATGAGCCATCCGGCGGCGCCGGGCGGCACAGCAACCATCGATCTGCGCATCGACTACATGCGCGCCGCAACGCCCGGCCAGACGATCACCACCCGCGCGACCTGCTATCACATCACGCGCAACGTAGCCTTCGTGCGCGCAACTGCCATGGACGACGATCAGGATCGCCCGGTGGCCACCGCCTCGGGCGCCTTCACAGTCGAGGGGAAGTGAGATGGCAAGACCCCGTCCCGAACCGATGCAGGTGGTGAAACAGCGCCGCGACGCGGCCCTCAAGGCGCTGGTCGAGGGGGTTCCGTATATCCGGTTCCTCAATATCAGCTTCGACCGGCGCGGAGACGAACTGACCGGAGTTCTGAATTTCGACGAAAAGCTGATCGGCAACCCGTTCCTGCCGGCGATTCATGGGGGCGTCACGGCGGCCTTTCTCGAGGTGACGGCGGTGATCACGCTCAGCTGGGAGCACCTGTTCCCGCGCATCGAAAGCGGTGAGATCGATGCCGAGGACATCATCTCCGATCACAGTATCCGCTTTCCCAAGACCATCGATTTCACGGTGGATTACCTGCGCTCGGGCCTGCCGCGCGATGCCTATGCACGCGCCTTCATCAGCCGGGCAGGGCGGCGGTATGCCTCGGTGCGCGTCGAGGCTTGGCAGGACAACCACGCCAAGCTGTTCGCACAGGCCACAGGGCATTTCCTGATGCCGCAAGAGCCTTCGGCCAAGGGCTGAGCAAAATGCGGGACGCCTCGGCACCCATCACGCACAGACGGGTGCTGAAGATCGCGGTGCCGATCGTGCTGTCCAACGCGACGGTGCCGATTCTGGGCGCGGTAGATACCGGCGTGGTCGGCCAGATGGGGCAGGCCGCCCCGATCGGCGCGGTTGGCATTGGCGCGGTCATTCTGGCCACGATCTACTGGGTGTTCGGCTTTCTGCGCATGGGCACGACCGGATTGGCGGCGCAGGCCCGAGGCGCGGGAGACACGGCCGAAACCGGTGCGCTGCTCATGCGCGGCCTGCTCTTGGGCGGCACGGCGGGGCTGTTCTTTATCGTGGCGCAGGCGGCGGTGTTCGCAGGGGCCTTCGCGCTGTCGCCCGCCAGCCCCGAGGTCGAGGCGTTGACGCGCAAATACCTCGAGATTCGCATCTGGGGCGCGCCCGCGACCATTGCGCTTTATGCCGTGACCGGCTGGCTGATCGCGGTCGAGCGCACGCGCGGCGTGTTCGTCCTGCAGGTTTGGATGAACGGGCTGAACATCCTGCTGGATCTGTGGTTCGTGCTGGGGCTGGGCTGGGGCGTCGAAGGGGTGGCGGTGGCCACGCTGATTGCCGAATGGACGGGTCTGGCGCTGGGTCTGTGGCTGTGCCGCGATGCGTTCGGGGGTAATCAATGGCGCGATTGGGCGCGGATCTTCGACCCCGCCCGCCTGCGCCGGATG
This sequence comes from Ruegeria sp. BC6, assembly GCF_056539185.1. Classification (NCBI taxonomy): domain Bacteria; kingdom Pseudomonadati; phylum Pseudomonadota; class Alphaproteobacteria; order Rhodobacterales; family Roseobacteraceae; genus Ruegeria; species Ruegeria sp. BC6. Next base: position 1,167,006 of record NZ_JBQFUM010000001.1, on the reverse strand, counting down.
ATGCAGGTCAATGGCGACATCATGATCCGGTCGGTCCTGCTGACCGGGTCCTTCACCACCTTTCTGTTCGTGGGCGCCGATCTGGGCGACGTGACGCTGGCCGCCAACCAGGTGCTGCTGCAGTTCCTGGAAATCACCGCCTTTGCACTGGACGGGTTCGCCTTTTCTGCCGAGGCATTGGTAGGCAGCGCCGTCGGAGCCAAGGACCGATACCAGGTCCGGCGCGCCTCGGTCATGGCGTCGCAATGGGGCGTCGGTGGGGCTTTGGTGCTGGGGGCCACGTTTTTTGTGGCAGGGCCCGCATTGATCGACCTGATGGCCACCGCGCCTGAGGTGCGGATCACGGCGCGCGAATACCTGATCTGGGCGGCGCTGGCCCCGGTGGTCGGCGTTGCCAGCTGGATGTTCGACGGCATCTACATCGGCGCCACCTGGACCCGCGCCATGCGCATCGCCATGATCCAGTCGGTGGCGATCTATGTGGTGGCGCTGTTCCTGCTGGTGCCGACCATGGGCAATCACGGGCTGTGGGCCGCGCTGATGGTGCTGAACACCGCTCGCGCAGTGACGCTGGGCCTGCGCTACCCCCGGCTCGAGGCGCAGGTGGCCTAGAGCAGGGTCAGCAGGTTCTCGGGCGGGCGACCGATGGCGGCCTTGTCGGCGGTGATCCCGACGGGGCGTTCGATGAGGATCGGGTTCTCGGCCATGGCCTGAACCAAGGCCTCTTCGGGTGTTTCCCTGCTCAGCCCCAGTTCCTTGAACCGCGCCTCGCCTCGGCGCATCATCTCGATCGCCGGGATGCTCAGCCGGGACAGCACCGCGCGCAGCTCATCCGCGCTGGGCGCGTCCTTGAGATATTTGCGAACGGTAACCTCGGCGCCGCGGTCCTGCAGCAGGGCCAGCCCGGCGCGCGATTTTGAACAGCGTGGGTTGTGCCAGTATTCGATCACAGCCAATCCTCTCGTTTGCTGCCGACGGCGTCGGCCACCGATTTGAACCCGTCCCGCGCCAGCAGGGCGTCCAGCCCCCACGTGATCTCGGCCGCCAGCGACAGGCCGCCATAGACCATCGCGGTATAGAACTGCACGGCCGAGGCCCCGGCGCAGATCTTGGCATAGGCCTGTTCGGCGGTGCTGATGCCGCCCACGCCGATCAACGGAATCTGCCCGTCGGTCAACTGGCTCAACCGGGCCAGAACACGGGTCGATTTTTCGAACAGGGGCGCGCCTGACAATCCGCCGGCCTGATCCTTGTGCGGGCTGCGCAGCCCTTCGCGCGACAAGGTCGTGTTGGTGGCGATCACACCGTCGATGCCCATTTCGCGGGCGACATCGGCGATGTCCCGCAGTTCGTCATCCGCAAGGTCGGGGGCGATCTTCAGAAACACCGGGACCCGCCGCGCCAAGGCATCGCGGGTGTCCAGCACACCTGCCAGCAAAGCGCTCAGCGCCTCTTTCCCCTGCAGGTCGCGCAGCTTTTTGGTGTTGGGCGACGAGACATTCACCGTGGCGAAATCCAGCCATTGCCCGCAATGGGCCAGCACCTGCGCAAAATCCCGCGCCCGGTCGCTGCTGTCCTTGTTGGCGCCCAGGTTCAGGCCGATCACCGCGTCCTTGGGGCGGTGCGCCAGACGCCGGGCCATCGCCTCCATTCCTTCGTTGTTGAAGCCGAACCGGTTGATGGCGGCGCGGTCCTCGGTCAGTCGGAACAGGCGCGGCTTGGGGTTGCCCGGCTGCGGGCGCGGTGTGACGGCACCCACCTCGACAAACCCAAAGCCCCCGCGTGACAGCGGGCCTAGAACCTCGCCATTTTTGTCGAACCCGGCGGCCAGCCCCACCGGGTTGGGCAGGTCGAGCCCGGCCAACTGCGTGCGAAGGCGCATCGAGGTGACGGGGCCGGGCGCCGGGGTCAGACCCGTTTTCAGTGCCTTGATCGACAGGCCGTGCGCGGTTTCAGGGTCCAGGCGATGCAGCGCGGCCAGGGCGAGTTTCTCGGTCAGGTACATCCGAAGGACGCTCCGGTTGGGGAAGGGGCGGTGCGGATCAGGCGCGAGTCGGCCACAGCCGCCTGCCGGTGAATGACCGCCGCGCGATAGACCGGGTCGGTCACCATCTCCAGAAACGCATGGGCCGAGGGGTAACGGGCGATGAACATCTCGTCCCATACCTCGTCCTGCGGGCCGATCAGCGTTGTCTGGAATGTGCCGCGCCAGATGATCGCGACCTCCAGCCGCGCGATGATCGGCGCGGTTTCGGCCCCGTACCGGCGATAGGCTTCGGCGCCGCTCAGCCCCGCGCCGGCCAGGTCGTGGCCTGCGGGATAGTCAGCCTTGGCGCGGAACCGCACAAGGTTCAGCATCTCGATCGGGTGATCGCGGTCCAGCGCTTTGAACGCCTCGAACTGGGCGCGGTCGGGGTCGATATGGCCGGTCATTGCATCTCCTCGGGGAAGCGGTGTGCGCCGTTTACCAGCGGCAGCGGTTTGGCCCAGACCACATCCGCCATGCGCATGCTGCGATAGAGATGCGGGAACAAGGCCCCGCCGCGCGAGACCTCCCATTTCAGATCATCGCCCATTTTCTGGGCATCGCAGGCCACGAGGGTCAGGTTTTCGACCCCGGCAAAGTGTTTGGCCGCGGTCTCCGCCGCCTGTTCTGCGGTGGAGAAATGCACAAACCCATCGGCCACATCGATGGGCGCGCCCCGGGTTTCGCCCTGTGTCTGCAGGGCCGCCCATTCCTCGGCCCGGAATATCTTGTAGATCAGCATGGCGCCGTGATGCCCCGCGCGCTGGGTAGAATCAAGCCGCATTTCCCCCTTTGACTCTTTGCCGCCCTCGGCGCACGATCCTGACAATCAATAACAGGGAGTTTCAAATGATTACCCGTTTCCTGACATCCGTGGCGGCCCTTGGCCTGACTGCAGGCATGGCGGCGGCCGACTACAAGCTGACCATTCTGCACACCAACGACTTCCATTCCCGGTTCGAGCCGATCAACAAGTATGACAGCGGCTGTGGCGCCGAGGACAATGCCGAGGGCAAATGCTTTGGCGGTTCGGCGCGTCTGGTGACCGCGGTCAACGACGCCCGCGCGCGGGCCGAAAACTCGATCCTCGTGGACGGCGGTGACCAGTTTCAGGGGTCGTTGTTCTATACCTATTATAAGGGCAAGGTCGCGGCCGAGTTCATGAACAAGCTGGGCTATGATGCGATGACCGTGGGCAACCACGAATTCGATGATGGCCCCGAGGTTCTGGCCGGTTTCGTCGATGCGGTCGAATTTCCGATTCTGATGTCGAATGCGAACATCGAGAACGAGGAGCTTCTGACCGACCGGATCAAGAAATCGACCGTGATCGAAGTGGGTGGAGAGAAGATTGGCCTGATCGGCCTGACCCCCGAAGACACCGACGAGTTGGCTTCACCCGGGCCGAATGTCGTGTTCTCTGATCCTGTTCCGGCGGTTCAGGCCGAGGTGGACAAGCTGACGGCGGAAGGGATCAACAAGATCATCGTGCTCAGCCACTCGGGCTATGGCGTCGACCAAAGGGTCGCACAGGAAACCACCGGCGTTGACGTGATCGTGGGCGGACATTCGAACACCTACCTTTCGAACACTTCGGATAAGGCAGTCGGGCCGTACCCCACCGTGGTGAACGGGGTGCAGATCGTTCAGGCCTATGCCTACGGCAAATTCCTGGGCGAGCTAAACGTGACCTTTGATGACGACGGCAACGTGGTCGAGGCGGTGGGTGAACCGCTGATCATGGACAACACCGTGACCGAGGATCAGGCTGCCCTTGATCGCATCGCTGAACTGGCCAAGCCGCTGGACGAGATCCGCAACAAGGTCGTGGCCAATGCCGCGGCTCCGATCGAAGGGGACCGGTCGATCTGCCGCGTGCAGGAATGCGAGATGGGCAACCTAGTGGCCGATGCCATGCTGGCGCGGGTCGCCGATCAGGGCGTTCAGATCGCCATCGCCAACTCGGGTGGTCTGCGCGCCTCGATCGACGCGGGTGACGTGACCATGGGCGAGGTGCTGACCGTTCTGCCCTTCCAGAACACACTCTCGACCTTCGAGATCAGCGGTCAGGGCATCATCGATGCGCTGGAAAACGGCGTCAGCCAGGTGGAAGAGGTCAAGGGTCGCTTCCCGCAGGTGGCCGGGCTGAAGTTCACCTGGGATCCGTCGGTTGCCCCCAACGAAGGCCGCGTGACCGAGGTCATGGTGGCCGAGGGTGATGGCTATGTGCCGATCGATCCGGCCAAGACCTATCTGGTGGTGACCAACAACTATGTCCGCAACGGTGGCGACGGGTACAAGATGTTCTCTGGCGAGGACAAGAATGCCTACGACTTCGGTCCCGATCTTGCGGATGTGACTGCGGAATACCTTGCGGCCAATGCGCCATACACGCCCTATCTGGATGGACGTATCCAGCAGAAGTGATTGCTGACACAAAGAAAGAAAAGGCCGCATCCAGGGATGCGGCCTTTTTTGTTGGGTTTCGGCTTAATCGAATTCGTATTCGGGCCACAACTCGGGGTCTAAACCGTCCAACATGGGCCGGATATAATCCGCAACCTGACGCCAGCCGCCAACCGATTTGGTCGAGATTTTGTTGCGCACCTGGTCGATACTGGCCGTACGCACCTGTTTCTTGTTTTCTTCCGGGTGCATCATGCTTTCACGCCATTCGATCCCGCAGAATTCTGCAACCTGCTTGCTGTAGGTCTCAGGGTCGGCCACCAGCTTTTCGTAGGGTACCGTCAGGATGCGATCCCCGAAGATGGCATCCCAATGCTGCATGTAGCGGCGATACATGTTGGCCGAGTGCGCGATCGAGTTCAGGTTCGATGCGTATCGCATTCCGCCCGCTGGAAAACGCCGGATCCATTTTGACAGGCCGACGTCCCGAGGGTCGCGCAGCATGTTGATGATCTTGGCGTTGGGGAAGGCTGTCAAAAGAAAACCAACCCGCTGGTAGTTGTGCGGCATCTTGTCGACGAAAGCGATCGAGCCCTCGGGGATCGGAGGCATCAACTCACGGAAATGCTTGGCGAACTCCGCAGCTTCTGCGTCCGAGAATGCCTTATTTTCGTTCGAGTATGGCGCCGAAAGGTCGGACCCGAGGGTCAGTTCTCCACATCCCGCGATATCGGGGGCGGAACTCAGCATCATTTCCATCAAGGTGGTGCCCGACCGAGGCTGTCCGATCACGAAAATCGGCAGGGGCATCTCCTCGATCCCGGAACTTGGAACCGACGTGCTGTCGGGAAACAGGCCGCAGATGCGGCGTAGTTTGCGCTCTTCTTCTTCGAAATCGTATGGGTTTTCGTCGTGTTGCACCCTGTTTGCGACTGCAAACTGCGCAAGGGCCGCCTCCAGCCCACCGATCTTTGATTGAAGCTGTGCCAGCGTGAATTCCAGAGTCGAATTGGGGTGTTTCCGCTTTGCGATCGCAGCCTCGACCCGGGGGAACAGTGCTTCGGCCTGTTCGGCGTCTACCATCGACGACAATTGGAACAACGCCGATGCGTGATACGGATCCTTGTCCAAAACACGCCACAAAATGTCAGTACAGCCCTTCTTGTCGCCAGCCTGGTGCAGGTCCACCGCTCGGCGGAAGGCGATTTCGATGCTGTCGGGATCCAGCTCGTATGCACGCGCAATATCGGCCGAGGCCGCATCCACGAAGCCGACGCGCCCATAGGCCCTGCTGCGGGTGGACAGCAGCTTGGGGTTGTCTGGATCTGTCATCAGGCGCTTGGTGGCGTTCTCGATGATGCTACGCCAGTTCTTGCCCTTGAGCGTGATTTCATCGATCACCCGGACGATCTCGCGGTTGCCGGGCATCTTTTCGGCCATCTTTTCGGCATAGGCCAACGCCCGCGCGATCTGGCCGGTTTGCATAAGAGCATTCGCGATGTTTTCGACGAATTGCGGGTCGTCCGGTTTCAGGCGGGCGGCTTCCTGGAAATGCGGCAGCGATTTCTTGTACTGCTTCATCTCGGTCAGAACGAACCCGGCAATCGCGTGGTAGTCCGCGTCTTTTGGGAATTTCTTGATGCCGAGGGTAGCTTTCTTCAGAGCCTGAGGAAGCTTGCCGGAGTCCAGATCCGCCACCGCCTTGGCCTTGAGGGAATTTGGTGCTTGATTTGTCATCTGACTGCGCGAGACCCTGTGCCTGATTGAAACTTTTGTTGTTGGTTCATTACCCATGTGCGGACGGTTTGCAATAACTCTTCCCAACGATGCCATGGCGCAGCTGTTTGCTGCGCGGCCTTCAAACGCGTTACCGGCGGTGCCCAACTACAACATCTGCCCGACAAATCAGGTGCATGTCGTGCGCGCCAGAGAGGGAGGGCGGCAGTTGGACCCGCTGCGGTGGGGTTTCTTGCCACATTGGTACAAAACCCAAAACGACGGTCCGCTGCTGATCAACGCCCGCGCCGAAACCCTGGCCCAGAAACCGGCCTTTCGCGCAGCTTGCCGCGATCGGCGCTGTCTGATCGTGGCCACGGGTTTCTACGAATGGACCAAGACCCAAGACGGTGCGCGGCTGCCTTGGTACTTCCACCGCAGCGATGGTGCGCCCATCGCCTTTGCCGGCATCTGGCAGAACTGGGGCGAGGGTGAGGCGCGGCAGGCGACCTGCGCGATCGTCACGACCGCAGCCAACGACAATGTGCGTGCGGTTCATCACCGGATGCCGTTGATCATTGAACCGGCGGATTGGGCCTTGTGGCTGGGTGAGGTCGGCAAGGGGGCAGCCCGCCTGATGAAACCCGGCGCCGAGGATGTGTTGCAGTTTCACAGGGTCGGCACGGCCGTAAACTCCAACCGGGCCAGTGGGCCGGACCTGATCGCGCCCGAAGCCGATGAATGACAGCGGCCGGGCCTTCTTTTCTTTTGCCATCCTGCGCGCTAAACCCCTGTCATGGCCCTGAAATTCTCAAACCTGCCGCAGCTGTACGCGCATCCGTTCGATACGATCATCGATGTGCGCAGCCCGGCCGAATTTGCCGAGGACCATCTGCCCGGCGCCATCAACCTCCCGGTTCTGGACAATGAGGAGCGCGCAGGTGTCGGCACGATCTACGTTCAGCAGAGCCCGTTTCTGGCGCGCAAGCTGGGGGCCGCGTTGGTGTTTCGCAACGCCGCCACCCACATCGAGACGCAACTCAGCCACCACGAGGGCGGTTGGCGCCCTTTGGTCTATTGCTGGCGTGGCGGTCAGCGGTCAGGATCCTTCACCTGGATGCTGCAGCAGATCGGCTGGCGAGCCGAGGTGATCGAGGGCGGATACCGCAGCTATCGGCGTCTGGTGAAGCAGTACCTCTACGATGATCCGCTGCCGTTCAAGCTGGTGGCGTTGGATGGCTACACCGGCACTGCAAAAACGGAACTTCTGGCCCAGTTGCAAACGCGCGGGGTGCAGGTTCTGGATCTCGAAGCGTTGGCCAATCACCGCGGTTCGCTGCTGGGCGAACAACCCGGCGGACAACCCAGCCAGAAAGCGTTCGAATCTGCCTTGGCCTCGGCCATGTGTGCGCTTGATCCGGCACGGCCCGTGTTGGTCGAGGCCGAGTCGTCAAAAATCGGTTCGTTGATTTTGCCCCCAGCGGTCTGGCAGAGCCTTGGCCAAGCGCCGCGAATACTTGTCACGGCAGATATCGAGGCGCGAACGGACTATCTGGTCGCTGCCTATGACGACATCCTGTCTGATGCCGAGCGTTTGCAGGACCGCCTGTCGCCGCTGCGGTTTCACCGGGGGCATGATGTCGTGGATGCGTGGATGGCTCAGATTGCCGAGGGCAACAAGAAAGCTCTGACGCGTGCCTTGATGGAGCAGCACTATGACCCGGCTTACGAAAAGTCGCGGAAAAACCACCAGTTTGATGTGATTGCGCGCGTGCATGCCGTGTCCTTGACCACGGACGGGCTGGATCAGGTCGCGTCGGAAATCGAAGGGATTGTAGCTCAGCTCTGAAGGCGCAGGCCGGGTGTGTCGCTCAATACCCCGATGACTGCAGCCGGGTAACCAGCGGCACGCAAATGGTCGCAGATATTTCGTGCGTCGTCGGCCGAAACGGCAGCCAGCAACCCACCCGCGGTCTGAGGATCGAACAGCAGATCGGCTTTGCCGCCGATTGGAACTTCGGGCGCGATGGAACGATTGTCGTTGAACAAGCTGGACCGGACACCTTGCTGGCTAAGCTCGAGCGCACCCGCCATAATTGGTCCTGCGTCGAGGTTCAGGACTGCGCCACAGTTGGATTCCTCGCACAGTCCAACGAGATGCCCGGCCAGTCCGAATCCGGTGACGTCGGTCATGGCATGGGCCTGGGTCAGAATGCGTGCGGCGTCACCCTGCGGCCGCGTCATGTGGTCATAGGCGGCCACTACCCACTCGCCGTTGGCTTGCCCTGCCATTTCCGCGGCCATCAGGACGCCGCTGCCAATCGGTTTGGTCAGGATCAACACATCACCGGGCCGCCCACCCGACAGGGTGATCGGATCAGACTGGCACAAACCCGTGATGGTGAAGCCGATGGTAAGCTCATCGCCCATCGAGCTATGGCCGCCGACGATCTCAGCCCCGGCGCCGCGCATGACTTCGGTCGCGGTTTGCATTATTTCAGCCATGGTGCGGTGTTGCAGCTGGGAGGACATGCGCGGCAGGATCAGAGTGGCCGTCGCGGCCTGTGGGGTCGCACCCATCGCCCAGATGTCCCCCAGTGCGTGAATGGCCGCGATGCGGGTCATCAGAACAGGGTCCGGAACGAAGCTGCGCAAATGATCTGACGTCAGCACCTGCCGGACACCTCCAAACGTCAGCATTGCGGCATCATCCCCGGGCAGGGGCGCGATATCCGGACGGTCGGATCGCGGTACTGCGGACAGCGCGCCCTGCAAGGCGCCGCGACCCACCTTGGCGCCGCAACCGCCGCACATGGGCTTGTCGCCCAGAGCGTCGCGCAGTCCATCCGCATGGCGACGGGGAAGCGCGGGGGCTGGCATCTGGGGAAGCTCACGAAAGCGAAGCATGAACTTCTGGTCGATATGGTCTTTCCACCGCCACATCACAGGTCCGCTGAATGACGTCCCAAAGCGCTCGGCCAGTGCCGAGCGTTCCCCCAGCGAGATCAGCTTCAGGTAATCCTTCTGCGGCTTGTACCGGCGCATGGTTCCAGCGCCGAGAGCTGCGCGCAGGTTGTTGAAGAGAACAGGAGCCTCTCGCACGGCAAAGACACCGGCCTTGGGGCGCGGCGTGTCATCCAGATGAGCGCAGTCTCCGACTGCGAAGACCGATGGATCGCTGGACTGCAAATACCCGTTCACTCGGATAAAGCCGTCGTGCAGGTCCAGCCCGGTCTGGCCGATCCAGTCATAGGGACGGGCGCCCGCCGCGCCGGTTGTGAAATCAGCCGTGATGTGCCGCCCATCGGTCAGTTGCACGCCTTTTGGTGTGATCTGCGCAATTTCGGCCTGTTCGATGCAGTCGATGCCAAGTTGTTCCATCGCCCGCCGAATGGTCTGGGCGGCTTTGGGGTTTATCGCGGTCAGGATTTGCGCCTTGTCTATCAGAGTGACCGTTGCTTGCCGACCCTTGGCGCGCAGAGCATGGGCCATGGCCATCGCCAGTTCGACGCCCGCGACGCCGCCGCCAATGACCGCCACCGAAGCAGGGTCGGTTGTCTCCAGGTACTGGGCCCATTTTGCGGAAAAGGGACCAAGAGGTTTTGCCGGGATGGCATGTTCCGTGAACCCGGGCAAAGACGGCATGTCCGATGTTATTCCGACATTGATCGAGGCAACATCGAAAGCGACATCAGGATGATCTGCCACATTCACCAGCCGCCGGTTCAGGTCCAGGCTGATCGCGGCACCCAGAATGATCCGGGCCCCCGCAAACCGTGCCAGCCGGATCAGATCGATGTCCAGGTCGCGGCGCGCGTAGTGCCCCGCGACAAATCCGGGCAACATCCCGGAATAGGGTGCGGTCGGGCCAGGATTGATCACGGTCAACCGCGCGCCGGGTAGGGGGTTCATCCCCCATTTCCGAAGGAAAAGCGCATGCGTATGGCCTCCGCCCACCAGAACCAGATCGCGGGTAAGTGGCAACGAAGGTGTTTTCATGAAGTCAGTTCGCGCTGTGATCCGGGACGTCTTCGACCTGCTCGACCGCGTGGGTGGCCCAGAGCTTGTCTTCGCCCGCGTCCGGCAGATCCTCGGGCGCTTCATGGCGGTGAATGTGCCACTTGGCAATGAACAGAGCCGTGATCGGAGCCGTCAGAAACAGGAACAGCGTGATCAGCAGTTCATGCATGGAAAGGCGCTGTTCGATCAGGATCGAATGAAAGATCGAGGCCAGCAACACACCGCCCACGCCCAGCGTGGTGGCTTTGGTCGGGGCGTGCAGCCGCGACATCGGATCCTTCAGCTTGATCATGCCAAAAGACCCGACAAAGCCGAAAATCCCTGAAACGATCAGGAAAAATGCAATCAGAAGTTCGAAGATGAATTCCATGGCGGCCTCACTCGATGATGTTGCCGCGCAGCATAAAGCGCGCATAGGCCACGGTCGAAACAAAGCCCAGCATGGCAATGATCATAGCGGCTTCGAAAAAGATCTCGGTGCCCAGATGCAGGCCGTACAGGATCATCAGGGCGATGGTGTTGATCACCATCGTATCAAGGGCGAGCACTCGCGTTCCCACACCGTCGGCGGTGATGATCCGCCACAGGCACATCATGATCGCGGCCCCAAAGCAGGCAAAGGCAAAATAGATTGCATATTCGATCATTCGAAAATCTCCTTCAGGCGGCGCTCGTAACGCTGCTTGATCTGGTCTCGTACCGCGCCCGGATCCGGAGCGTCCAGGCAATGGACCAGCAGACAATGCCCTTGGGCCGAGAGGTCGCAACTGACGGTGCCCGGAGTCATGGTGATGGTTCCAGCCAGTACCGTGATCGCTTCGGGTGTGCGCAGTTCCAGCGGGATCGAGATCCAGTTCGGTTGTCTGTCCGCGTCGCGTTTGAACAGGATGATGCGGGCCACGGTCACGTTGGCCACCACGATGTCCCACAGAACCACGATCATGTACTCAACGACCATGGGCCAGTTCCGCAGGACGGGCCGGTCGGGCCAGTAGGGTTGTGTGATGAAGGGAATGATGATCCCCAGAAGCAACCCAAACACCAACGAGTTCAGCGAGGGCGCGTTGGCCAACAACACCCAGACCAGAGTCAGCAGGAAGCTCAGATGAGGGTGGGGAAATATCCGGCGCAGCAGTTTCATCAGTCTTCCCTTCCCAATACGGCCGAGATGTACTGTTCCGGCGCGAACAGTTGCGCGGCGGTCTTGCGAGTGTAGTCCAGCGAGGGTCCGGCGAACAGGGTCAGCAGGACGAGGCCCAGAACCACTCCGAACACCGAGGTGAACGCCAGCCCCGGCTGCGGTTCAGGCGCGGGCCGGTGCGGGGGTTCATCATCGTTGGTGGCCTCGGTTTCGGGTTCCGGTTCGATCTGGGTGCTGGCGTCATAGCTTTTCCAGAAGATCAGGGACCCGGCGCGAGCCAGTCCCACGATGGTGACGAAGGACCCGATCAGAACGACCGCCCAGACTGCGGTGGCATCCGGCGCATACCAAGACGCATCCAGCACCAGAAGCTTGCCGATGAACCCCGACAACGGCGGCATGCCCGCCATCGCTATGGCTCCTACGAAGAACAGCGCCGAGATCAGCCCGCTTTGCGGCATCGGCGGGCGGGGCGCAATGGCCCCTCCTCGACGTTCCATCACCAGATCGGCCACCAGGAACAGCAGTGCGGTCGCAAGGGTTGAATGGTAGACGTAGTACAGAGCGGCGGCTGTGGCCGTCTCGGTGAACAAGGAAATAGCCACCAGCAGCGTTCCCATCGAGGCGATGGCGCAAAACGCAACCATGCGCGCGATGTGCCGCGTGCCCAGAATACCGATCGAGCCGATGGCAAGGGTCACCAGCGCGGCAGGTTGTAGCCAGTCACCAACCAGTCCTTCGGTGACGGCAACATCCGGGCCGAATGCCAAAGTATAGACCCGCAGGATCGAATAGGCCCCCACCTTGGTCATGATCGCAAACAGCGCGGCAACTGGCAGCGGCGCGTTGGCATAGCTGGCCGGCAGCCAGAAATGCAGCGGCAGGACAGCGGCCTTGATGCAGAAGACCAGCAGCAGAAGAACCGCACCCACGCGCAACAGGGCGGTGTCTTCGACCGGAATTTCCGCGACGCGCACGGCCAGGTCGGCCATGTTCAGGGTACCGGTAACCGAATAGATCGTGCCCAATGCAAACAGGAACAGAGTTGACCCCAAGAGGTTGTAGGTGACGTATTGCACCCCGGCCTTCAGGCGTACCGCGCCGCCGCCATGGGTCATCAGGCCGTAGGAGGCGATCAGCAATACCTCAAAAAACACGAACAGGTTGAAAGCGTCGCCGGTCAGGAAGGCGCCGCAGACACCCATCAGCTGGAATTGGAACAGCGGATGAAAGTGGTTGCCGCGTTCGTCCCATCCGGACGCGATGGCGTACAGCACGACAGGCAAGGCCAGCAACGCCGTCAGCAACACCATCATCGCGGACAACCGGTCAAGGACCAGAACAATGCCAAACGGGGCCGGCCAATCACCCAGCTCGTAGACATGAATCTCGCCGCCCGCTGCCTGCGCAGTGATGGTCAGTGCGATGCCGAGCAGACCCACCACACCGGCGACTGAAAAGATACGCTGCAGGTCCAGATGGTACCGCAGAACCATGATGATGAAGGGGGCCAGGATCGCGGGCAGGACGATCGGCGCAACGATCCAGTGGTTCATGCGTCTTCTCCTGCGTCATCCACGCTGTCCTGCGCGGCCATGTCTATATGGTCATCCTTCGAAGACAGGTAGGCGCCCAGAGCGATCATCACGATCACAGCTGTCATCCCGAACGAGATCACAATCGCCGTCAGAACAAGGGCCTGCGGCAATGGATCGGTATAGGGAACCTCTTCGTATTTGTTCAGAACTGCAGGCGCGTTCACGGCCAGCCGTCCCGTGGCGAACAGGAACACGTTGACCGCATAGGTCAGCAGAGACAGGCCCAGGATGACCGGAAAGGTCCGACGGCGCAGGATCAGAAAGATCCCTGCGGCGGTCAGAACGCCAACGGCCGATGCGACGAGTGCTTCCATCAGCCCTGCTCCTTCGCTTTTTCTTGTTCTTCGGCCAGATCATCCCGCAACGGGTTGATGTCCATCGGGAATTCCTGCGCCATGCCCGGCCGCCACGCGAACCGCGACAGGCTGTCAAGAGCCAGCATTACGGCGCCCAGAACGGCCAGGAACACGCCTGTGTCGAACAGCATGGCCGTGGCCCATTCGAACTCTTCCAGCGGTGGCCAATGCAGATAGCCGAAATCGCTGGTCAGGAAGGGCCGCTCGTTGAACCAGGCGCCCAAACCCGTGGCTGCAGCGATCAAAACGCCCCAGCCGATTGTGCCATGGTAGTAGAACCGCTGCCGCTCGATCGCCCAGGTATAGCCACTGGCCATGTACTGCATCAGGAAGGCGATCGCGACCACCAGACCGGCGATGAACCCGCCTCCGGGCTGGTTGTGCCCCCGGAAGAAGATGTAGGCGCCCACCATAAGGGCGATCGGCATCATCACACGTGTGGCAACAACCATCATCAGCGGGTGTGAGTCACCTGACTGGGGCCAGTGCGGTTTGCGGTTCAGCAGGTAGGCTCGGACGCTTGTGCCCAGCACGGCCTCGGTCAGGGCAAAGATGATCAGGGCCGCGATCCCCAGCACGATGATCTCGCCGAAAGTATCAAACCCCCGGAAATCCACCAGGATCACGTTGACCACGTTAGTGCCGCCGCCACCCTTGTAGGAATTGGCCAGGTGGAATTCCGAAATCGTCGGGAAGGCGAAATCGCGCAGCATGAGCGCATAGATCAAGCCCCCGGCGCCGATACCGGCCACCACCGAAATGGCAGCATCACGCCAGCGCCGGGCCGCGCTGCTGTCCCATGGGGTCTCGGTCGGCAGGAAGTTCAGCGACAGCAGCAGCAGGATCATCGTGACGACTTCGACCGAGATCTGCGTCAGCGCCAGATCAGGCGCGGACAGATAGTTGAAGGCCATCGACACGATCAGGCCGACGACACCGATCAAAACAAGCGACAGCAACCGGTTGCGGTGGAACCACATGATGCCCATCGTCGCCACGATCAGGCACAGCCAGCCGATGATCGGAATGATCGGGGCCGGCAGCGGAACCCGCGTTTCAACGCCAATCGTGCCGGTCGAATAGGCATAGTATCCAAGGCCGACCGTAAAGGCGATCAGGATGATCGCATAGCGGCTGATGACACCGTTGTGCAGCTCGTCCGTGATCCACCGGCTGGCGGCGGTCAATCCGCCGATCACGGCGTCGAAGATGGTCTTGGCCTCGGGGCGGGGCAGGATATTCCAGACCTGCTCGCCGCGGCGGTGCAAAGCCAACAGGAAGAGGCCGCCAAAAGTTGCGACGATCGACATGTACAAGGCGGGCGTGAACCCGTGCCACAGCTTCAGTGAGTAATAGGGCAGCTTCTCGCCGCCGATCACTGCGGAAGACACAACCGCAACCAAGGGGCCGACGATGGCGGCCGAGTTCAGGCCGATCAGCACGACCAGCACGACCAGGAATGCCGGAGCCAGCCACAGCCCCACCGGCGGGTCATGCGGGTGCGCAGGGTAATCCTCGCGTTCAGGGCCCAGGAAGACGTGGGACACGAACCGGAAGGAATATGCAGCAGAGAAGATCGCGGCTACCAGGGCCAGGGCTGGCACCAGATAGTGCGAGTTTCGCCAGACCGTGTGCACGGTTTCTTCCAGCATCATTTCCTTCGACAGGAATCCGTTCAAAGGTGGAATCCCTGCCATGGACAATGCGGCGATTGTTCCAATCGAAAAGGTGATCGGCATCAAATGGCGCAGGCCGCCCAGGCGCTTGATGTCCCGGGTGCCGGTTTCGTGGTCCACGATCCCGGCGGTCATGAACAGGGCGGCCTTGAAGGTGGCGTGGTTGATGATGTGAAAGATGGCGGCCACGACCGCGATCTTGGTGCCAAAGCCCAGCAGCATCGTGACCAGCCCCAGATGCGACACCGTCGAAAAGGCCAGCAACGCCTTGAGGTCATCCTTGAACAGCGCGATCACCGCGCCGATCAGCATGGTTATCAGGCCGGTGGTGGCGACGATGTAGAACCACGCCTCGGTCCCGGCCAGAACCGGCCACATGCGCGCCATCAGGAACAGACCAGCCTTCACCATTGTCGCCGAGTGCAGGTACGCCGAAACCGGCGTTGGCGCGGCCATGGCATGAGGCAGCCAGAAATGGAACGGGAACTGGGCCGACTTGGTGAAACACCCCAGCAGGATCAGTACCAACGCCGGCAGGTAGTAGGGCGAAGACTGGATCAGCTCCCGGTTCTGGAGGATCACGCTCAGGTCAAAGGACCCCACGATATTGCCCAGGATCAGCATCCCCGCGATCATAGCCAGCCCGCCGGACCCGGTGACCGCCAGCGCCATCCGCGCGCCCTGGCGACCTTCGGGCAGGTGCTTCCAATAGCCGATGAGCAAAAACGAACTGAGCGAGGTCAGTTCCCAGAAAACCAGCAAAAGCAGTATGTTGTCGGACAGAACGATACCGACCATCGCGCCCTGGAACAGCAGGAGATAGGTATAGAATTGACCCATTGGGTCTTCACGCGACAGGTAAAACCGCGCGTACAGGATGATCAGCAGACCAATGCCAAGGATCAGCAGCGCGAACAGAAATCCCAGCCCGTCCAGCATGAAATTGGCGTTCAACCCCAGCCCCGGAATCCAGTCGAACCGCGCGGTGACCACCGTGCCGTTCATGACGTCCGGGATATGAATCAGCAGCCCCATCAAGGCCAGAAACGTGGTCAATCCCGCCGCCGATGCGGCTGCGTTGCGCCCGGCGCGGATTAGCAGGGCGGGAAAGACAGCTCCGAGGAAGGGAAGGGCCGCGATAAGGAATAGGGACAAGTGCGATACTCCGGGCTGAGCGGTCAGGGTGCTGTTGATTTTGTAAGGATAATTTATTGACTGTCCAGCTATTGCAAGTTTTTCACCTTGCACTACTCCCCGCGATTTTTCAGCCAAAGCCTGCGCGAAAATGACGCGAACTTGATCTGCGCCCGGCTTTTCGGCGCAGCGCCGGAGGCGGACCCGTGATAAAACCGGCGTAGAAAAACCGGAGGGTGCACATTGGCGATCAAAACCATGCTCAGCCGCAGAGGCGTGTTCCTTGGGGGCGCAGCCGCTGTTCTCGCGGGTTTTGCGTTCCGTGAATACCGTCTGATCCCCGAAGACTTTTCTGGCGGTAAGTTGACCGTCGCTCAGGCGCATGAAAAGGCTGTTGCAGGGGAAATCCTGTTGCTCGACATTCGGACCCCGCGCGAATGGCGGGCCTCAGGCATCGGGCAGGGCGCCCAACCGCTGGACATGCGCCGTGAAGGCTTTCTGGATGTGTTGGATCGCCTGTCTGGCGGTGACAAGGGGCGGCCGATTGCCTTGATCTGCGCCCGTGGTGTGCGGTCAGCGCGGCTGGGCAACAGGTTGACCGAGGCGGGCTACGGCAACATTCTTGACGTGCCCGAAGGGATGCTGGGGTCAGCCGCAGGTCCGGGCTGGGTGCGGGCCGGGCTGCCGGTGCAGGCGTATTCGGAGGGGGCGTGATGAGGCTCAGGGATCTGTTGGCTGTGTTGATCGCAACCGCCGCAACTCCGGCATTGGCCGCGTGTGGGCAGGATCTGGGTGTTTGCGAGACTAAAACCGGAAGCTATCGCATCGAGCTGCCGGAAGACTCCAACCCGCCGTTGGTCGTGTTCCTGCACGGGTATGGCGGTAGCGCGCAGGGAACCATGAAAAACCGCGGCATGGTCGAACCCTTGCTGGCACGGGGATATGCGGTCATGGCACCCGAGGGGGCCGAGCGCAACGGGCGAAAAAGCTGGAACTTCTATCCGGGTTGGGACGGGCGTGACGAAGCCGCGTTCCTGAAGGAGGTTGTTGCGGATGCGGTCCAACAGTTCGGGATCGATGACCATCGCGTGGTGCTGGGAGGATTCTCGGCCGGCGGCTTCATGGTGAACTATCTGGCCTGCGCCGATCCCGAGGCATTCTCGGCCTATGTGCCGGTCTCAGGCGGATTCTGGCGCCCGCATCCCGAAAGTTGTGCGGGGCCCGCGCGCCTGTTCCACACACATGGCTGGACCGACAACGTGGTGCCGCTGGAGGGGCGCGCACTGGGCGGCGGTCGGTTCCTTCAGGGCGACATCTTCGCCGGGCTTGAAATCTGGCGGCAGGCCAACGAATGCGCCGACAACCGTCCGGACGGGTATTCAACGACAGGCCAATTCATGCGCCGCAAGTGGACCGCCTGTGCTGACGGCAGCGCATTGGAGTTCGCTCTGTTTCCCGGCGGTCATACAGTTCCGCGGGGCTGGGCCGACATGATGCTGGATTGGTACGAAGGGTTGCCCGGCGGGTGATCATTCCGCCGGGGTCATGGTTCCTTTGCCCTCGATCAGGCGTTTCAACTCGTTGCGATGCGAACGTGCCGCCCGCGTGATGGCGGGCTCGTGGAAATCCTCGGGCATGCCGACCATGCGACGCGCTGCTGCCGCAGATACGCCGCTGAGTGCGGAGAGCGGTACCGCAAAGGTCAGGCTGATGGCGATCGGAGCCAACCAGACCGAGACCAACCCGGCCAGGATACCCGCGCTCAGCGCGAAGCCGCTGATGGTTTCGAGCGCGTGACACACGATCAGCGTCCGCAGCCCATAAGTGCCGCCATCCCGTGCCTGCGGGGTCCAGCCTTTTTGTACACCGAGAACAGTGCGGAACACGGCGATCATCTGCTGCACCATCAGGATCGGTGCGTACAGGATCGACAGCACGACCTCGAACAGGAATGACGCAAGAAACCGGGTCCGGCCGCCGAAATCTTCATAGCGAACACCGCTGAGGGGCAATGCCAGTGCACCCAGAATCTTGGGGGCCAGCAGCATCGCGTACATGACAAGGATGATCAGAACATGCCGCGTTTCGGTCATTTCCGGCCACTGGGGGAACATCGGATTGTCGGGGCTGAAATAGTGCAGCACCGAAGCATCCTTGCCCTGACCGATCAACGCCCACATGACCAGCAGTGCGAACCACAAGGGTGACATCAGGTATCCGACGGCGCCGTGGAACAGATGAAACCGCGACACGGCCCGAAACCCGGTTGACCCCAGCAGACGCAGATGCTGCAGGTTGCCCTGGCACCAGCGGCGGTCGCGTAGGGCGTGGTCGATCAGTGTCGGCGGTGTTTCCTCGTACGAGCCTCGGATGCGCGGCAGAAAGCGAACGCCCCAACCGGCGCGGCGCAGCAACCCGGCCTCGACGAAGTCGTGGCTCATGATCAGTTGTTCCTGGCCCGAGAGCGAGCGCAGCTTGGGCAGACCCGCACAGGTCGCAAATGCCTTGGTGCGGATGATGGCGTTGTGGCCCCAATAGTTGCCTTCCTGGCCACACCAACGGGACAGGCCCTCTGCAAATGCGATGCCGTATACACCATTGGCGAACTGCTGCATCCGTGCAAAGACGGACTGGGCACCGATCAGTTGCGGATAGCTTTGGATCAGGCCGGCGCCGGGATCGCGGGCCAGCGCGTCGGTCAGCCGCGCGATCGCGCGCCCGGTCATCAGACTGTCGGCGTCCAGAACCAGCATTGCATCCCAAGCGCCACCCCAGCGGCTGACCCAGTCAGCGATATTGCCAACCTTGCGGTCCGTATTCTGTTCCCTGCGTCGGTAATACAGCTCAAGCCCTGGGGCGAGCGTGGTACGCAGCGCCTCGATGCTGGCCTGTTCCTGGGCCGCGATTTCCGGATCGCGGGTGTCGGACAGGATGAACATCGCATAGTGATGCTTGCCCCTTCGGGCGCGCAGTTCTTCCAGCATCGTGCGGGCATTGCCCAACACGTTCCACGGCACTTCGTTGTAGACGGGCATTAGCAAAGCAACCCGCAGTGGCTGCGCGCGACCCTGCCGTACTGGACGCTCTTGCCGGGCCAGAGAGACCATGCCCAGAAGGACGGTGCAGACCGTGAAGGAAATCCAGAAGAAATTGAACGAAATCAATGCCAAAAGGATGGCTTCGACCACGTTAATCCCTTCGGCGTCGAACCAGTCTGCCATGACCCACAGCAAAGCAACCGAGGCGGCCATGGCCGGGGAAAACGCCAATGCGCGCCAAAGGCCCGCCGACGACCGGCGGGCATCCGCAGGTGCTTGGGCGTCCCGAAACCCGGCGGCAAAGTCCTGCTCCGGCATTGCCAGCGGTGCCTCGGGCGGCATGATTTTCAGGTCCGGGTTCATGCTGTCCATCTGTACATCCAGACTTCCGAGGCGGGCTCGTCACCCAGCCTCAGTTGCGCGCGCAATTCGACGTGGTCGCGGTCGCCGGGTTGAAACGAAAAGGCCAGACGCAAACCGCCCGTATCCGGGTTGCGTTGCAGAACCCCGTCCGAAGTTTCCGCGTGAGGCGACTGAACGAACACGCTGAGGGCGTCCGGATCGTCGAACAACTCGCTGGCTTCGAAGTCGATCACCGCAAGCCGTCCTTCCCCGAAAGTGTTCTCGCCCATGGCGGTGTTGATCACCCGCGGCATGGCGGTCCGCTGAGGTTCCTCGCCCCAGATCAGGCGGTACGACAAGTCGAGCTGAGCACCGGCAGCGACCGGTTCAGCGGGACGCCAATAGGCGACAATGTTGTCGTAGATCTCCTGATCGGCCGGAATTTCGACCAGAGTGACCGTACCTTTACCCCAATCGCCCATCGGCTCGACCCAAAGGCCGGGGCGCTTGTGGTATTGCGCTTCGAGGTCGGCATAGTCGGAAAACGCGCGTTTGCGCTGCATCAGTCCGAACCCGCGCGGATTCATGTCCACGAATGAGGACACCTGCAATCGCTTGGGATTGGCGAGCGGGCGCCAAATCACTTCTCCGGCCCCGTTTCGGATCATCAGCCCGTCGCTGTCATGCACGGCCGGACGGAAATCGTCGAACCGGTTGTGATTGGTCTGATCGAACAGGAACATCGACGTCCCCGGAGCGATCCCGACATGGGGAAGTTCTTCCCGAGCAAACAAGGTCGCCTGCACCTCCATGATGCAGTCGGCGCCGGCCGTGATGTCGAACCGGTAGGCGCCGGTCACACTGGGGCTGTCCATCAGGGCGTGAACGATCATGTTGCGCTGGCCGGGCTTTGGGCGCTCCAGCCAAAATCGGATGAAATCCGGAAATTCTTCGCCCTCGGGATCCCCGGTTTTCAGTGCAAGACCTCGGGCTGACAGACCATAAACCTCGTGAAGGCCGATGGCACGGAAATAGCTGGCTCCCTGAAAGACGCAGAACTCGTCCGTCTTGCCAGGGCGATGCATCTCGGTGCGCAGCCGGAAACCTGAAAAACCCAGCGTTTCGTCTACTGGCAGATCGGGGACGTCCTCGGCCCGGTCGAACATCTCGAGGTCGAAGGCAACCGGCGCGGTCATCCCGTTCTCAACTGCCGAGACCTGAACGGTTCGCGGGAAGTAAAG
This sequence comes from Ruegeria sp. BC6, assembly GCF_056539185.1. Taxonomy (NCBI): domain Bacteria; kingdom Pseudomonadati; phylum Pseudomonadota; class Alphaproteobacteria; order Rhodobacterales; family Roseobacteraceae; genus Ruegeria; species Ruegeria sp. BC6. Next base: position 1,146,312 of record NZ_JBQFUM010000001.1, on the reverse strand, counting down.
GCCGGGGGTGAAGAAATCGACGTTGAACGGCGTATCGGTCCCGTACCAGAGCGCACGGTCCAGCCGGAAACGGATGGAGCGGTACTGTTCGTAGGTGAGGTCCTGCCACGCCTGCGGAACGGTTTCCCGCGCCTCGTAGGGGCGGCTGGCCAGACCGCGGGCAAGGGCGATGATATCGGCCCGGTCGAACGGCACTTCGCCACCGGTGGCAAAGGTGGCCGGGGCGAAGGCCAGCGCCGTAGTCGACGCAAGGAATGCACGACGCGTGAACTTCATGACTTCGATTTCCATGGGTGTGATTTGAACCAAGCGGCCAGATAAGCCACGCCGATGATCAACGCAAATCCAATTAGGTTGGCGGCCAGAACGGTGGCGAAATCCCGCCCAAATTCGTCGAGGAAAACGCCGATAAGTCGTGCCGCTGCCATGGAAAATACAAAAACCGCCAAGGACTGCTGGCCCACTTTGGTGATCTGCTTCAGGATCCATCGCCACAGCTGCGCGCCGATCGTGTTGCCGGTGGCGATCAGGCGATGCCCATGTTGCCCAGCAGCCACCCATCCCAGGTAGGCCAGCGACAGGAAGTGCATGTACCGGAACAGGCCGAAATCGGTTTTTTCGCGCAGTTCGCTTGTCAGGGGCCAGACCCTTCGGATGTTCTCGGCAAGATCCGGGGCGGCCGCTTGGACCCACAAGAACACTTTCCACGATCCAAACGGGGCTGATAGGACAAGGAACAATCCCGCGGCCCAGATCAGCGTCTTGGAAACCGGCGGCGCAGGAATCCAGCCCCGCATGAATGCAAAGCCCGTGAAAAACAGCAACTGCCATCCAAACGGGTTGAAGAACCACTGGCGGTCCGACCACGGTTCGGCCGGAAGCGCCAACATACCGGTCTGCGCCACCAGCCAGATCGCGACCGAGACCAACCCGACCGCCCAGAGGCTGAGGCGCGACAGGCCCATGAACATCGGCATCATTGCCAGAACGACCAGGTACATCGGCAGGATGTCGAAATAGTTCGGCACATAGGTCAGGGTGAACAGCCCCACCATCTGTGGCATCGGGTCGTTGAAGAAATGCTGCAGGTTCAATCCCGAGACATAGCTTTTGTCGAAGGCTCCGGACAAATCCAGCGCCGCCATGGACATGGCGACAAAGAAAAACAGGCAGATATGGGCCCAGTAGACCTGCCAGATGCGGAAGCTGACCCGGGCGGTCCCCATCCACCAGCCCCTGCGCTCAAACGCGCCGCCAAAGGCGATCGCCGAAGCCATGCCCGAGCAGAAAACAAAGATTTCAGTCGCGTCCGAGAATCCGAACCGGGCCGGGATCCATCTGGCCCAGGGGTCGTTCGGGATGTGTGCGATCAGGATGATGAACATCGCAATACCGCGATAGAAATCCAGCCGCGGGTCGCGGGTTGTGGCAGCAGGGGCGGAGGATGCCGCCACCGGTGCAAAATCAGAAGCGGGCGATGCGGTCGCCATTCGTTTCTCTGTCCTTTGTGGTCGTCTTGTTATTCAGCCGGTACGCTTTGCACACCGGATTGGTCGCGGGCCGAACTGATCAGAGCGCGGCGCGCGAGGGCGTAATTGTCTTCGGTGCCGGACCGTTTGGCCTTGCGGTTGTCCAAAATGCGCTCGACATCGTCGAGGCGTCCGGCACGCAGGCCGGAATCGATTGTAATGCGTTCAAAAACATCCCTCTGGGCGTGACTGCCGCCGGCCAATTGCATCGAATTTCGCGCATTTGCAAGATGCTCGAAGGCTTGGAGATAATCGCCTTTTCCAAATGCCTCGAGGCCAATGGCGGCGGCCAAGCCCGGGTCGGCCATGCGACGTGCCGTGTCGGTTGCGGGCTGTTGCGAGTCCTTGTGAATGCGGGCCAGCAACTTGGCGGTCGAGTCGGGCCTGTTGTCACCAGTCAGTGCCAGAAGGTAATGCAGATCGGCGAAGATCAGACAGCCGTCTTCGGTGCGGGTGGCGCTCAGGTCGGCCAGTTCTTCCCATCGGTTGCCAATGTCCACGCCTTCAAGCTCGAGCCTCGACAACAGCGAGGTCGCATTCGAAATATCGCGATAGTCATCTGTCTTGTCCTGGCGAATCTCGTGGTCGTACAGATCAAGCACCTGGTCGATCTGACCCAGATCCAGATGCATCAACGCTTTGTGCCAACACACGTGATACCGGAAGTTGTTGCAGTGGGACCAGGCAGCCTCGCGCCCGGCCAGCCAGTCCAGACCGGATTGCGCATTGCCCGTCATTTCGTGCACGTGGGCGACTGCGTGTAGGCCCCACGCATCGTCCGAGACCATCCACAGAGCCTGCCGCCCTGCGATCTCGGCCTTTTCATAGGCACCGGTTTCTTCCAACGCAAAGGAATGGCACCCAAGCAGGTATCCACGACCGGGGTGATCAGGCGCATAGGCTGGCAGAACCCGTTCGATCGAGCGTCGCATCCCTGCGGAATCACCCAACACGAAACGGGTCGCGTGGCTGAGCTTCATGGCCAGCGTGTCATCGGGGTGGCTGCGCAGAATTGCCTCGAAGGTTTGCACGGCGCGGGTGGGCTGGCCAGCCAGCCAGTGATCCAAGGCCTCAAGGTAAAGTTTCTCGCGGGCCGAAATCGGCTGCTCAGCGGCCGCACTCTTTGCCGTGGCGGCGGCCTGATGGGCGACCTCCATCATTTCCTTGCGCCCCAACAGAACCATGAACAGCCCCTTGATGGCATGTCCAAGCGCAAAGCCCGGTTCAAGCTCAAGCACATTGCCCAGATGCTGAGGTGTGACGGCTGCGTGCGCCATGAAACCAAGCAGAACACCATTCCACGCTTCGGCGCTGTCCGGGTGGGTCAGGGTGTTCATCTGTCCGAAAACATCTTGCTGCATGCTTGGGTCCAATCTGGTTGCAAAAACTCACACTCTTGGACTTAGCAGAGTGTGCAGACGGGACGTAACAGTATCGGGCCTGCTCTCGAATTGGTGAAAGCTTGTGTTCGCAAAAAGCGAAAAAAATCGCCGATTCAATGACATGTTTCAGCGACTTGCCGCCGAAAAAGGCAGAGTGTTTCAATCCTCGAAGGGGTTTTCCGCGTTCAGAACCGCTTGCGTGTCAGCGCCGAACTCGGGCGGAGCCGAGCGGTAGGTCACCGGGCTGCGGGACAACTTCAATGGATTCCCGATCAGACGCACCGGGCCGGGCCGGGCAGGCATATCCACTTGCATCCCCCGCGCTGCCACCTGGTCCGAGGCAAAGACCTGATCCAGCGTCTGAACCGGGCCGACCGGCACTTTCAATGCCTCGAGGCCTTCGATGACGGCCTTGGTCTCCAGCCGCAGCAGCGCGGGCCGCAGAACGGCGTTCAATGCATTGCGGTGTTCCAGCCGGTCCGGGTTGGTGGCGAACCGCGCGTCGTCGGGCAGGTGGCTCAACTCCAGAAAACCGCAGAAGCGTCGGAACTGGCTGTCATTTCCCACGGCCAGAATGACGTGGCCATCAGCCGTTTCATAAACATCGTAGGGCACGATGTTGGGGTGCCCATTCCCGCGCCGCTGTGGAACCTGGCCCGAGGTCAGATAGTTCACGCCCTCGTTGATCAGCCATGCGATCTGGCTGTCGACCAGTGCGATGTCGATTTGCTGGCCTTCGCCGGTCTGATCCCGGTGGCGCAGCGCCGCCAGAATGCCGACGGTCGCGTACATGCCGCACATCACGTCGGCGATGCCCACGCCCACTTTCATAGGGGCTCCGTCCGGTTCGCCCGTCAGCGACATGATCCCGCCATAGCCCTGCGCCATCAGGTCATAGCCCGGCTTGGCAGCGTTCGGCCTGGTCTGGCCGTAGCCCGAGATCGAACAGTAGATAAGCCCCGGAAAGTCCCGCGAGAGGGTTTCATGGTCCAGCTCGTATTTGGCCAGCCCGCCGGGTTTGAAATTCTCGATGAGGATGTCAGCATGAGAGGCCAGCCGCCGGATCTGTGCCTGCCCCTCTGGCGTGGCGATATCGATGGCGACGGATTTCTTGTTGCGGTTCGCGGCCATGAAATAGGCGCTCAGGTCGGTCAGGTTGCCATCCGCATCGGAGACATAGGGCGGTCCCCATTGGCGGGTGTCATCGCCCCCGGTGGCCGGGTTTTCCACCTTGATCACGCTGGCTCCAAGATCGCCCAGCAGCTGCGTGCAGGTCGGCCCGGCCAGAATGCGTGACAGATCCAGAACCTTGACGCCCTTCAGCGGCCCTTCAGATGCGGCCATCATAGCCTCCGCGGTCGATCTCGGCGGCGATCATCGTGAACGTGTCGGCGGCCATCGCGGCCTTCAGCGCCGCGCGCAGCTCGGCGCGGTTGCGCACGTTGTGGCCATTGCCGCCGAACGCCCGGCCCATCGCGGCATAGTCATGCCGGTCGAAATCGACGCCCCGGTTGCCCATCTGGCGCTGGCGCTGTTTCAGCTCGATCAGTGCCAGGCTGGCATCGACAAAGACCAGAAAGATCGGGTTCCCGCCCATTTCTGCGGCGGTCGACAACTCACCGGCCACCATCAGGAACCCGGCATCGCCGGAAAAGCTGATGACCGGGCGGTCAGGTTCGGCCAGTTTCAGGCCGATCGCCATCGGAACGGCACACCCCATCGTGCACAGCGCCGAAGACTGGATCAGGCCGCGCGCCTCGGAGCATTGCCACATCTGGCTGAGAAGGATGCGGTGCGCGCCGCTGTCTGCGGTGGCCAGTGTTTCGGGGGGCAGGGTATCGCGGGCCTCGGCGATCACGGCGGCGGGTCCCCAGTCGTCATCGGTGGGAAAGGCCGCCGCCAGCGCCGCCTTGACCTGCGCCGGCTGGCCTTGGGGCCAGGTCGGTCGGGCGGGGTTGCCCTTGGCGATCGCCTCGAGCGTGGCGCCGGTATCGGCGACCAGGTTCAGCCCCGCCTGGTGCATGTAGTGGTCATTCACCACGGCCGAAATGTCGATCACGCGTTTCTCGTACGGGTCCCAAATCTCGCGCCAGCCGGGGCGCATTTCGATCGGGTCGTAGCCCAGGCACAGGATCAGGTCGGCCTGTTCGACCAACGGCACAAGGTGCGTGTCGGCCAGGGGTGACAGGCCCGCGCCACCAAGGCACAGCGGGTGATCCTCGGGCACCACGCCCTTGGCCTTGTAGGTCGTGACGAACGGGATGCCGAAATGTTCCAGAAACGCCCGCACAACGCTGCGCGAGTCGTCATACAGCACGTCCAGCCCGATGATCGCCAGCGGACGCTCGGCCTCGGCGACCCATCGGCGGGCCTTCTCCAGGCATGTGCCCTCGGGCGCGACGCGGGCGGCCCGGGTCAGCCGTCGGCGCTTGGCGACCGACACCCGTGTATCGGCGACCGAGATCGGCACGTCGATATGCACCGGCCCCGGTCGCGGCTGCGTGGCCAGCGACACGGCCTTGTCGGCGATGATGTCGGCGCCCTTGGCCGTCAGTGTGAACGTGCCCTTGGTGATCGAGCGATAGACCTGCGCGTGATCCATGACCTGGTGGGTGTAGGTCAGCGCCTCGTCGGCATCGACGCAGCCGGTCAGCACGATCATCGGCACCCGGTCCTGCAGCGCATTGGCCACGACATTGATGCCGTTCATGGCCCCAGGACCCAGAGTCGCCACCAGAATCGCCGGCGCGCCATCGCGGTGGTGCACCGCCTCGGCCATGAAACCGGCCGAGTTTTCGTGCTTGGTCAGGTGAAAGGTGATCCCGGCCTGTTCCAGCGCATCGACCAGTGTCAACACCTCGCCTCCGGGCATGCCGAAGGCGTGGCGACACCCGGCCTCGTACAGCCGTTGCGCCAGAAGGTCCGCAGCGCGGGGGGACAGGTCCTGCATCGAACAAGCTCCGTAAGTTCCGTTGCGCAGCAGATTGCGGAGGTTCCGGGCCGGCGCAAGCCGCATCACGTCAGTGTGACTATTTGACAGCCATTTCGGCGATGGCGGCGAATTTGGCGTCCAACTCTGCGGCAATCGCGGGCAAGGCGTCGGAGCCGCCGGTGTAGGGGGCAAAGACCAAAGTGGGCGTTTTGTAGGACAGCGTCGCGGTCCCGTTCTCGTTTTCCGTGACGTACAGGCGGATCGGCGCCTCGATCATCGCGGGCACCGATTGTTCCAGAACCCGCACCGCATAGTCGTTGTTGAAGACCCCGATCACCCGATTGCCCGGAATGGTGATGCTGCGCGCGGCGGCGGCCTTGGTCGGCCCGGCCTGCGTGACCACGATCAGACCGTTTGCCTTGACCGCCGCGATCGTGTCGGCCACCAGCGCGTCATATGTCTTGGTCGTCGGGTGGACGGCCCAACCCGGCCGCGGTTCGATATCGGCAGCAAGCGCGGGCAGCGCCAGCAGGCCGAGGAAAAACACAAGATGTTTCATCACGGGCTCTCCAGGTCGTGGTTGGCCCAAGTCTTCCCGAATTCCTGGGTGCGTACAGTCACAATATCGTGGGTGGCGGGCTTGCGCCGGGGGTGCGAAACCCGCACAAGCGACAGTGTGAAACGGAAAAGGCAGGCGAGGGGCATGCGTGTTTTTATCTGCAGCAGCTGCGCGGGCGAGCGCGACTTGCCGGCCGAGCGTCAGGCCGTATCGGACGCCCTGCGCGCTGCGGGACTGGACGGGCAGATCGAGGTCGCCGACCACGCCTGTTTCAGCGGCTGCGACGAGCCGACCGTGGTGGCGATGCAGGGGGTAAGCCTAGCGTCCTACGTGTTTTCGGGGATCGATCCGGTTGCCGATGCCGATGACATTGCGGCGACCTGTCGGACCATTCTGAACAGCCCGAACGGCTGGATCGAAGACGCCCGTCCGTGCGGGCGGCTTCGCTTGTGTCTGCGGGCGCGGATCCCCGCGCTTCAGTCCACCTGAACCGTGACGGCCGCGCTGACCGGCACCCCATCCACGGCCAGCGGGCTGTGGCTGTTGGCGTTCAGCGAGACCTCGATGGTCGTTTCGCCTTTGGGCAGGTCCTGGATGTGCATCCAGTTGCCATAAAGCCGGGCCAGCTTGACGCCGTTCACATAGACATGCGCATGGCCTTCGCCAGGCTTGTCGTTCAGCGAGGCATGCTCGGGCGCGAACGTGAAGTTCCGCGGCACCACACGCAGGTTCCAACCCGCCATCGGGTCGGGGGAGACGGCGATCTCCAGCCCCGGCGCGTCCGGTCCGGCGGGCAGGTTGATGGCGGTGCTGTGGTCATGGGCCATGGCCTCGGCGTGGTGGCCGCCATGTTGGGCAGGGTCGGAATGGTCGTGGCCGTCGAAGGTGACGCCGTTGGCCGCGGCCAGCACGAACCCGGCGCCCCCGCCAAAGACCAGACCGATCGCGAAAAGAGCAAGCGAGCGTGTCATCTTGTTTCCTTGAAAAGCAAATGACCCGCCGGTTGGGCGCCGGCGGGTCGTGGGATTTCGGAGATCAGGCCGCGGCTTCGACGCGCTTGCCCTCACTCTGCCAGAAATACCCGGCAAACGAACCCAGCAGCACCCAGGCCACAAGGCCGACGCCAAAGGCGCGTGCGGCGAACAAGGCCCCGATCTCGGTCGGAACCGGCCCGGTGAACACGTCGGGTTCCGGCGCGCCGATCAGGTGCGGGGCCATCAACAGCACGGCCGCAACCAGATAGCTGACGATGTTGCCACCGAAAGCGATCAGCCACATGGCCACACCAGCAGCCGCGACGGTTGCCCACCACCAGATCTGCCGCGCAAACACATCCGCTGCGGCAACACCCGGAACCTCGGGGGCCAGGGTGAAGCCCGGCGCCAGGTGGAAGGCGATGAAACCGGCCAGGCCCCACAGCACGCCCGTGCGCCCGTCAGCCGTGTGGCCTTGCGCTTCGGCCAGCGACATCAGGGCGACCAGAACGAGCGCATAGCCGGTATAGGTCAGCATGGTGAACACCACGCTCAACCCGTCGCGGGTCAGGTCCGAGAACATGCCCGGCAGCTCGGGATGGGCCGAGACGGCCTCGGCTCCGAAATGCACCAGCTCTCCGGATTCATACAGTTCAGCATGCAGCAACACGGGCTGCACGAATACCAACTGCAGCAGGGCGACGATCAACCCGGCTGCAGCACCAGCGAACAACGCGCTGGTCAGAATGCGACTGAACATTGGTTTAGTGGCAGGGGAAGCCGGTTGCGTGGCGCACGTCATGGGCGGCGTCATGCAGCGCCGATGCCTGAACGTGACCGGCCAGGGTGATGATCCCCAGGCCCAGAGCTGCCGCGAACACTGCCGAAAGAATGCCAGCGCGTGCCGTTGATGCGGTTTGCGTTTGTGTCGTCATTTTCTGTCCTCCTGTGCCGCCGCACCCGACGGCCGGTGTTTCATTGTTCGCCTGGCAGGTCTCCTGGCTTGCGGGTCAGCGCCTCTGTTCGCCTTCCCCCCGAACGGATCGGGAGTGGCTGGTTGAACAGGGCTCACCGCTTACAGTCGCGGGGGCGGCTTTGGATTTGACCTGCGCGCAGGCCGCACCAAATTCCCTCTTAGCATCCGGATGTCTCCGGCAGGACCAGACCCGTCCATTTAGACGTGAATGCCGCTGTGGCGCAATCGCCATTTGCGACCTTTCGCGTCAATTCCCGCGCTTTTTCAGAACATAGATATCCATGATCCAGCCGTGCCGGGCGCGAGCCTCGGTGCGGTTGCGCAGGATCTCATCGGCCACATCGGCCAGCGGACCTTTGATCAGGATCTGCTCGGGCATGCCCACGTAAGCCCCCCACCAGATGTCAAAATCGGCCATGTCCAGCGTCTGGAACGAACATTCGCCATCCAGCATCACCGCAACCGTATCGGCGTCGCTGGGCCAGCCCTCGTCGCGGATACGCCGGCCGGTGGTGACCAGATAGGGCGCGCCGATCTCGTTGATTGGCATGGCATGGGCCGCCGTCAGCGCCTGCAGCGCCGTGATGCCGGGGATCACCGTGGTGTTCGGCTGCGGGTCCAGCCGCGCGGCGATTCGCAGCGAGCTGTCATAGAGCGACGGGTCGCCCCAGATCAGCAGGGCGACGGTGCGCGCCTCAGGGTGCCGGGCCATCGCCTCCTGCCAGCGTAGGGCGATTGCGTCGTGCCATTCATCCACGCCGCGCAGGTAGCCATCCTGCGAACGGCGCTCGGGGATGTCGAAATAGGCGATTTGGGGCGGTGTGTCGGTGGCCTTGCGGATGATTTCTTCGCGCACACCGGCCAGATCGGCCTTGTTGGCGCCCTTTCGGGGGATCAGGATCAGATCGGCCGCGCGGATCGCCTGCGCGCCCTGAAAGGTCACGTGGTCCGGGTTGCCGGTGCCGATCCCGATCAAGACCAGATCAATCATCGTCGAACTCCGCCAGCGGGCCATAAAGGATCAGCGCAGGTGCAGTACCGATCTCGGAGCCCAGACGCTCGGCCAGTGCGCCGACGGTGGACCGGTGCATCGATTGCTCAGGCGTCGAGACCGATTCGGCCATCAGCGCAGGGGTGTCCAGCGGCAGCCCATGCGCGTGCAGCGCGTCCGCAAGCAGGGGAAAGGTGCGCTTGCCCATGAACACCACGGTCGTCGCACCCGGGTCGGCCAGCGCGGGCAGGTTCAGGTCCTCGGGCAGCTTGCCGCTGACATCGTGGCCGGTGACGAATTGCACCCGCCGCGCGGTCAGGCGCCGGGTCAGCGGGATCCCCGCCGCCGCAGCAGCCGCAATGGCCGAGGGGATGCCCGGAATGATCTCGTACGCGATCCCGGCAGCGCGCAGGGCCGCCAATTCCTCCTCGAGCCGTCCGAACAGGCCGCCATCGCCCGACTTCAGCCGCACGATCCGTTGGCCGGTCTGGGCGTACTCGACCAGCAGGCGGCTGACATGGTACTGCTTGGGCGAGGGCCGCCCGGCGCGCTTGCCCACGCCCACAAGGTCGGCGTCCTTGCGCGCATGGCTCAGGATCGGCCCGCTGCTGAGGTCGTCGAACAGAACCGCGTCGGCCTTTTGCAGCCGGTCCACGGCCTTGAGGGTCAACAATTCCGGGTCGCCGGGGCCGGACCCGATGAAGGAAACGAAACCGCTCATGCGCTGGCCTCTGCGATCAGATGGAAGAACGTACCGGTGACATGTCCGCGGCGCGATCCGGTCTGCGGACCTTCGGCGCCTTCGGCGTCAAAAACCCGCGCCAGAGGCGCGTCGGGCTGCTCGACGATTGAGGAATAGTGGAACTCGTGCCCCCGCAGCGCGGTCCCGGCCGAGAACCCGGGCATGTCGGCCAGCAACTCGGCCCGGCGATAGCCCAGGTTGAATTTGCGCTTCTCGTACGAAGTGACTAGGCCCAGCAGCCCGGCCATCCGGTGACGGGTGCCGTCCTTGTCGATCAGCCCTTCGCCCAGGGCCATGTAACCGCCGCATTCACCATGCACGGGCCGTGTTTCGGCATGTCTGCGCAATCCAGTCAGGAACCGCTCTGCCGCAGCCAGGGTTCCGGCGTGCAGTTCGGGGTACCCGCCGGGCAACCAGACCAGATCGGCATCCGGGGCCGGCGCCTCGTCCGCCAGCGGAGAAAACGGCAGGATCTCGGCCCCGGCCGCTCGCCAGCCTTCCAGAAGATGCGGATAGGTAAAGGAAAACGCCGCGTCCCGGGCCAGTGCGATCCGTTGCGCCGGAGGGCGCGGCAGCGCGGTCGACGACGGCCCCATCGGGCCCGAGGAGGCCGCCCGCTTGATCGCTTCCAAATCCACATGCTCGCGCAGAAAGGCCGCGTAGCCGGCAATTGCGCTTTCGAGATCTGGGTGCTCGACCGCCTGGATCAGGCCCAGATGCCGCTCGGGCAGGGTCAGGTCGCCGCGCCGGGGCAGGACGCCCAGAACCGGCAGGCCCGCGCGCTCCATCCCCAGACGGGTCAGGCGTTCGTGGCGCGGGCTGGCGCAGCGGTTCAGAATCACGCCGGCAAAGGGCAGGTCGGGGTTGTACGTCCGGAACCCCAGCGCCGTGGCCGCAGCCGATTGCGCCTGACCGCCCACATCCAGCACCAGAACCACCGGCCAACCCATGCGCAGCGCGGTCTCGGCGCTGGACCCGTGGCCCAGTTCTCCCGGCTTGGCGACCCCGTCGAACAGGCCCATCGACCCTTCGGCCACCACGATGTCGGCGCCTTGGGCCTGCGCCGCAATCGCGCCCAGCAATGGCGCGCCCATCGCCCAGCTGTCGAGGTTGAACGAGGCCCGACCTGCCGCCGCCCGGTGAAAGGCCGGGTCGATGTAGTCGGGACCGCTCTTGAAGGGTTGCACGGTCAGCCCGTCCTCGGCCAGCGCGCGCAGCAGGCCCAGCATCACGGTCGTCTTGCCCGTCCCCGAGGATGGGGCCGAGATCAGCACTCCGGGCGGGTTAGTCATCGCCGTGACTCCAGCTTGACCACGGGCTGTCGGCGCTTTGCGGGCGATAGCGACGGTCATAGGTCTTTGAATACAAGCAGCTTTCGTCGAAGCCTTCACCGGCCAGCGCCGGCCCGACCAAGATCAGCGCGGTGCGCGAGATGCTCTCGTCCAGCAAGTCCTTCAACGTGCCCAGCGTAGCGCGGATGATCCGCTCATCCGGCCAGCTTGCGCGGTACACCACGGCCACGGGGCAGTCGGCGCCATAGGCGGGGGTCAGGTCGGCCACCACCTTGTCCAGATTGCCGATCGACAGGTGAATGGCCAGCGTCGCGCCGGTGCGGGCGAAGTTTTCCAGCGTCTCGCCCTCGGGCATGGACGAGGCGCGCCCCGGGGTCCGCGTCAGCACCACCGATTGCGCCAGCCCGGGCAGGGTCAGTTCGGTGCCCAAAGCGGCTGCGGCGGCGGCGAAGGACGGAACGCCGGGCGTCACGCTGACGGGAATGCCCATCTGTTTCAGGCGACGGATCTGTTCGCCCATCGCCGACCAGACCGACAGGTCGCCCGAATGTAGGCGGGCCACGTCCTGACCGGCGTCATGGGCGGTTTTGATTTCAGCCATGATCTGATCCAGATCCATCGGCGCGGTGTTCACGATGCGCGCGCCTTCGGGGCAGTGGGCCAGGATTTCCTCGGGCACAAGCGACCCGGCATACAGGCACACCGGGCAAGCGGCGATGATGTCGCGTCCGCGCAGGGTCAGAAGGTCGGCGGCGCCCGGTCCGGCGCCGATGAAATGAACGGTCATGTCTGTCCTCCGATGGCGACCGCGCAGGTGGCAAGCCGGTCGTCCGAGATCTGTCGGGGTGAAAGCAGCCGCGCGCCCGGTCCGGCGGCGGCGAGGGCGGAAGCTTCGGCCACGCTGCCGGTGCCATGACTGGCGCGGCTGCGGGGCGAGCAGGTGAGGGTGCGTTGCCCGGCCAGATCGGCCGGGTCCGCGAAATGCAGGGGCAGGGCGTAGGCGGCGGCAAATTCGGCCAGCGCCGGGTGGCCGGCCTTGTCGGCGGCGGTGGCCAGCGCGTCCACCGCCTGTCCGGCGGTGGCGCGGTCGAACGCGGCCCGCAGGCTGGCGCAGGTAGCGGTGGACGAAAATCCAAGCCCGGCCACGATCATAGGGTCACGCTCCACTGCACGACCGGATAGGCCGATTTCCAACCGCGCCGGGAACCGAGTTCGCTGGCCTGCGCCAGCTCGATCCGCAGCAGGTCGCCGCCCAGCTTGGCGTGCCATTGGCTCAGCACCGCTTCGCTTTCCAGCGTCACGGCGTTGGCAACCAGACGGATGCCCGAGGGGAGGTTGGTCACGAGCCAATCCAGCAGCGCGTCGCTCAGCCCACCGCCGATGAACACCACGTCAGGCAAGGGCAGGCCGTCCAGCGCGTCGGGGGCCCGGCCATGGATGACCTGCAACCGATCCTGTCCCAGCGCGTCGGCATTGGCGCGGATGCGCGCGGCGCGGTCGGCGCGCGGCTCGATCGCGGTGGCAGTCAGGGTCGGGTCGCACATCAGCCACTCGATGCCGATCGAGCCGCTGCCGCCGCCGATGTCCCACAGATGCTGACCCCGCGCAGGCGCCAGCGCCGACAGGGTCAGCGCGCGCACCGGCCGTTTGGTGATCTGCCCATCGGTTTCGAAAATCTCGTCGGGTTTGCCCGAGGCCAACGGCAGCGCAGGCCCGTCGCCCGCAACCTCGAGTGCCACGCAGACCGGATGCTCGAAGGCGCCTAGCAGGGCTTCGGTCAGGGACATGCTGCGCGCGCGTTCCCGAGGGCCGCCGAGGGCCTCCATCACGTGCAGGGTCGTTTCGCCGAACCCGGTCTCGGTCAGATAGCGGGCCAACTCGGCCACCGCGGCCCCGTCGCGCAGCAGGACGATGGCGCGCAGGCCGCGCGACAGATGCGGACGCAGGCGGGTCAGGGGGGCGGCGTGCAGGCCGAAGGTGGCAACGTTTTCCAACGGCCAGCCCAATCGTGCGGCCGCCAGAGAGAAGGTCGACTGCCCCGGCCGTGCCACCCAGTCTTCTGGGGCGAAATTGCGCGCGATCACCGACCCGGCGCCAAACCAGAACGGATCACCCGAGGCCAGAACTACCGTGCGCCGGCCCTTCAACCCCTGCAGAATGGGCAGCCCATCGGCGAACGGCACCGGCCATTCGATGCGTTCGGCTCCGGTTTCGGGAACCAGCGACAGGTGCCGCGGCGGGCCCATAATGGCCTTGGCGCGCTCCAGCTCTTGACGGCTTGCGGGCGACAGGCCATCCAGTCCATCCTCGCCCAGGCCCAGAATGGTCAGCCACGGAGTTTCAGACATGCCCAACCTCCTGATCCTTGGCGGCACGACCGAGGCCAACGCATTGGCCCGCGCCGTGGCGGATTTGGGTGTGGCGGCAACCTATTCCTATGCGGGCCGGGTCGACAACCCGCGGCCGCAACCGCTGCCCACGCGCGTGGGTGGCTTTGGCGGGGCCGAGGGGCTGGCGCGTCACATCCGCGACACCGGCGTGACCCATGTGATCGACGCCACCCATCCCTTTGCCGCGCAGATGAGCCGCAATGCCATCGCCGCCTGCCAGCAGACGCAGACGCCGCTGGCCGCGTTGACTCGTGCGGAATGGACGGCCGTGCCCGGCGACCGGTGGCAACGCGTGCCCGACATCGCCGGCGCCGTTGCCGCGCTGGCCGGGCCGCCGCGTCGGGTGTTCCTTGCGGTGGGGCGCATGCATCTCGAGGATTTCGCGGAACAGCCCCAGCATCACTATCTTCTGCGGCTGGTCGACGAACCCGGCTCGCTGCCCTTCGCCGATTGCGACGTGGTCGTTTCGCGCGGGCCTTTTACGGTTGAAGACGACACGGCGCTGATGCGCCGGCACCGAACTGAACTGGTGGTGTCCAAGAACGCCGGCGGCACCGGCGCGCGCGCCAAGCTGGACGCCGCGCGAGCGTTGGGTATCCCGGTGCTGATGATCGATCGGCCCAGGCTGCCCCGCCGGGTCGAACTGACAAGCGTGCCGCAGGTTCTGGACTGGTTGGCTCATTCCGGCGTGGACCTTGGCGTATAGACGATGGGGCCGATGGGCCGCTCGAGGGCGCGGGTCAGCGACGAGCCGACGATCACCACCGTCTGCATGTCGGCCATTTCGGGCGTTGCCTCGACCAGGGTCGCGATGCGGATCGCCTCGTCTGGGCGCGATACGGCGCGGGCGAATAGGATCAGACGCTCGGGCTCGCATTCCTGCCGCAGGATTTCCAGCGTCTTTACAAAGCCTTCGGGCCGCGACTTCGAGCGTGGATTGTAAAAGGCCATCGCGAAATCGGCCTGCGCGGCCAGCCGCAGGCGTTTCTCAATCACCGCCCAGGGCTTGAGGTTGTCGCTGAGGTTGATGGCGCAGAAATCATGGCCCAGCGGCGCGCCCGCCCGGGCGGCGGCGGCCAGCATGGCGGTGATGCCGGGCAGAACCTCGACAGGGATCTCGCGCCACGCGTCGGGGCCGTTTTCCAGCGCCTCGAACACGGCGGCAGCCATGGCAAACACGCCCGGGTCGCCTGACGAGACCACGACCACCCGTTTGCCCTCGACCGCCATGCGCAGCGCGTGCTGCGAGCGGTCGATCTCGACCCGGTTGTCGCTGGCGTGCAGGGTCAGGCCCGGCCGTTCGGCCACCCGCGCAACGTAGGGAACATAGCCCACCACATCGGTCGCCTCGGTCAAGGCGGCGGTCACCTCGGGGGTCACCAGCGCCTCGTTTCCGGGGCCAAGCCCGGCGATCTTGACCCAGCCGCTCATGGCCGCCGCCCCCGTCCATGCACGATGATGATCGAGAAATAGGGCGTGACCTCGGTGCAGGCGTCGCTCAGTTTGCGAACGGTCTGGTTGGGCATCTGCGCGTATTCCACGATCCAGGCCCGGTCAAACAGACCCGCCGTTTTCAGCGCACGCTTTACCTTGTCGATGTTGCGGCCGATCTTCATCACTACCAGCGCGTCGGTGCGCTCCATGCGGTCTGCCAGAACCTCTTCGGGAAGGGTTCCCATCAGCACCGTGAGGATGTCGTCGCCCCAAGTGATCGGATCACCCGAGGCCGTCCAAGCGCCTGACATGCCGGTGATCGCCGGCACGACCTCCACGGGCACTACGTCGCGCAGGCGGCTGTAGAGATGCATGAACGAGCCGTAGAAGAACGGGTCTCCCTCGCACAGCACCACCACGTCCTCGCCCTGATCGGCCAGTTCTTTCAGGCGCGCGGTGCAGCGTTCGTAGAACTCGGCCAGCAGTGCGTTGTAGCGCGGATCGGTGACCGGGATCTCGGTCGTGACCGGGTATTCCATGGGAAACTCGACCGCATCGTCGCGGATCATCCCGTTCACGATCTTGCGCGCCTGCCCGGTTCGGCCGGGCTTGCGGAAATAGGCCACGTGTTTCGCGCCGCGCAACAGGCGGTCGGCCCGGACGCTCATCAAATCGGGATCGCCGGGGCCGAGGCCCACGCCATAGATCGTGCCCATGGTCATTCCGCCCGGCTTGCGATGGCGTTGATCGCCGCAACGGTGATGGCGCTGCCGCCCAGGCGGCCCTTGACGATGCAGCAGGGCACGGGCTGGGCCTCCCACAGGGCGTCCTTGGATTCGACCGCGCCGACAAAGCCCACCGGGCAGCCGATGATCGCGGCGGGGCGGGGGCAGTCGGGGTCCTCGAGCATGTTCAACAGGTGAAACAGCGCCGTGGGCGCATTGCCGATGGCCACCAGCGCACCCTCCAGATGCGGGCGCCACAGTTCCAGCGCGGCGGCGGATCGGGTGTTGCCCATCTTCTCGGCCAGCGGGCGCACGCGCTCGTCCTGCAGGGTGCAGATGACCTGGTTGTCAGCCGGCAGGCGAAAGCGGGTGACGCCTTCGGACACCATCCGCGCGTCGCACAGGATCGGTGCGCCGTTTTCCAGCGCGGCGCGGGCGGTGCGCACGAATCCGTCCGAGAAATGGATGAATTCTTCCAGCCCGACCATCCCGGCGGCATGGATCATGCGGACGGCGACCTGCTCTTCATCCGGATCAAAGCGGGCCAGATCGGCCTCGGACCGGATCGTGGCGAAGGATTGCTTGTAGATCGCCGCGCCGTCGGTTTCGTATTCATAGGGCATCAGGTCAGGTCCATGGTCTTCAGTGTTTCGGGGTCCAGCCCGCGCTGGAGGGGCTCATCCCCCGTGCGGCCGTGTTTTACAAGATCAAATCGCCCGTCGCGGCCCACCAGCGTTAGATCGGCCGCGCCCATGCGTGCGCAGCCCTTGGCGCAGCCCGAGACATGCAGGCTGCCGGACACGCGCGGGGCCAGTGCGCGGGCGATGGCCCGGGTTTCGGCCTGCGCCTGCGGACAGAATGGCGCGCCGGGGCAGGCGTCGGTGGTCAACAGAGGGTCGGCGCCGTCCGTCACGAAGGCCGGGGCGGGGATCGCCGCCCCGCCTTCCAACAGGAACAGCCGCCAGGGCGTGACGCGCAGGGCGGCGGCGCCCGAGGCCTCGACCAATGAGCGCAACTCGGCGGCGGGTAGTTGCCCGAAGGCCGCGCCGTAGATCGGGCCGATTGCGCTGTTGCCGGGGTGCAGCGCCGGTGCCGTGGGGCCGGGGGCGTGGCCCTGCCATTCCTCGGGCAGAGCCTGCACCGCGATCAGACGGGCCATGCGGCGGGTGTCGGAATTGAAGCGTTCTGCAAACCACCCGGCCAGTTCGATCGCGTGGTCGATCGCCTCATCTTCGCTCACCAAACGGCCGGTCTTGGCCCCGTCGGCCCGTAGGATCAGACCCGAAGCTCCCCGCTCCAGCCGGATATCGGCCGAGTCCCCGGCCAGCAGCCGTGCCTCGCCGGTATCCACCGCAAAGCCGAACTTGGCGGGCAGGGCGGGCAGATCGCCCAGCCGGTCGGTCAATGCCTGCGTCAGGCGCGCGGTCAGGTCGCCGGGTCGGTACAGCGGTGACACAAGAATGTTGCGCCGGGTTTCGATGCCCGGTTCGGCATCCAGCAGGCTCAGCGCCGACAACTCGGCCAGCAGTGGCTGTTGATCGTCTTCGGCCACGCCGCGCAATTGCAGGTTGGCGCGGTTGGTCAGGTCGATGGTGCCGTTGCCGAAGCGCAGGGCCAGATCGCACAGCCCCAGCGTCTGCGCGGCGCTCAGCCGCGCCAGACGCGGGCGCACCCGCACCACCAATCCGTCGCCGGACATCATCGGGCGATGCGCGCCGGGGCACCAGCCCTGAACGACCGGGGCGCTCATTCCAACCCCTCCAGATCGGCGCGGATTGAGTTGCGGCGGGTGTTCCACAGCCCGGCCTCGAACAGCGCGCGGAACCGATCCTGCATGGCTTTGTGGGCCTGCGGATTGGCCTGCTGCAAAAAGGCGTCCACCTCGGGGTTGCCGAGGGTGGCATCGTGATAGAGGTCGAACAAATGCGGGGCGACGCTGCCCGACAGATGTCCGAAAGACGCCATGTGATCCAACGTCGCGGCGATCTCGGCCGCGCCGCGGAAGCCGTGGCGCTGCATACCGGCGATCCAGTCGGGGTTGGCGGCGCGCGCATGGACCACGCGGCTGATTTCCTCGGGCAGTGTGCGAGCGCGGGGTGTTTCTGGGCGGGTATTGTCCAGGTGGTACAGCTGCGCCTGCCCGCCGGTCAGCTTTTTGGCGGCGGCAAATCCGGCCTCGTGCGTGGCATAGTCATTGGCCAGCAGCAGGTCGGTCTCGGTCAGGTCCTGCAGGTGCACGAAACTGTCGGCCTGCGCCACGCGCTGGGTGATCCCGTCGGGGTCGTGGGCAATGTGCTCGCCCTCGAAGGCGAAGGCGCTGGCGTCCAGCCAGGCCTGACCGGCCTGCGCGCGTGCATCGTCGGTATAGGTTTCCGACAGGTGGGTCATGTTCAGCCCATAGCTGCCCGGCGCCGGGCCATAGACCCGCGCGGCGGGCGGCTGGCCCGCATAGGGGTTCCAGTCGGGCGCCTCGTCGCGTTCTGACAGCGCGCGGACCGCCTGACCAAACAGCGCCGACAGGGTCGGAAACACGTCGCGGAACAGGCCCGAGACGCGCAGGGTCACGTCCAGCCGGGGGCGCTCCAGGTCGGTGATCGGCAGAACCTCGATGCCCGATACGCGCTCCGACCCCGGGTCCCAGATCGGTTTGACGCCCAGCAGGTGCAGCGCCATGGCGAATTCCTCGCCCGCCGTGCGCATCGTGGCCGAGCCCCACAGATCGACGATCAGGCCCTTGGGGTAATCGCCTTCCTCCTGCAGGTGGCGGCGCACCAGTTCCTCGGCCAGTTTCACCCCCTGCGCATAGGCCGCGCGGGTGGGGACTGATCGCGGATCGGTGGTGAACAGGTTGCGCCCCGTGGGCAGCACGTCGGTACGCCCGCGATAGGGCGAGCCGGACGGCCCGGCCTCGATCCGCTTGCCCGCCAGCGCATCCAGCAGGGCCTGCCGTTCGGCCCGGGCCGAGGGCCCAGCGTCGAAATTGCCCGCACCCTGCGGCGCGCGGCCAAAGACATGCAGCCCGTCGCCGAACTGGCTTTCCTTGATGTCACAGACGAAACGGTCGATGCGGGTGATCGCCTCGGCGGTGCTGGTGGCCTGATCCAGCCCAAGATCGGCCTCGAGCCCGATGGCGCGGGCCTCGTCACGGATATCGGCCTGCAGCCGGTCGCGCCGCTTGGGGTCCAGCCCGTCGGCGTTCGAGAACTCGTCCAGCAGCGATTCCAGTCGCACCATGCGGTCGGGCGTGCTGCTCTGTTTCATCGGTGGCGGGATGTGGCCCAGCGTAACGGCCCCGATCCGGCGCTTGGCCTGCGCGGCCTCGCCCGGGTCGTTCACGATGAACGGATAGATCACCGGCAGGTCGCCGATCAGCGCCTCGGGCCAGCACTCGGCCGACAGAGCCACGGATTTGCCCGGCAGCCATTCCAGCGTGCCGTGGGCGCCAATATGGATCAGCGCATCGGCGCCCAACCCGTGCCGCAGCCACAGGTAGAAGGCTACGTAGCCGTGCCGGGGCGTGCGCGACAGGTCGTGGTATTCGTCGTCGCGCAGTTCCGGAGTGCCGCGTTCGGGCTGTAACGCCACCAGCGCCTTGCCGCGCCGAAGCGCGGTGAAGTGGAAGGCCCCATCGGCGCAGGCCGGGTCGTCCTCGGGTGCGCCCCAGACGGTTTCCAGATCGGCGCGCAACGCCTCGGGCAGTTGCGCAAGCGCCGCGCGGTAGGCCGAGACCGGCCAGGAAATCCGGGCGTCCAGCAGGGTATCGGCAATCGGTTCGGCGGGGGCGGTGTCATAGCCGGCGCCCTGCAGGTCGGACAGGATCGCCTCGGCCGAGGCCAGCGCGTCCAGCCCCACCGCATGGGCCATCTGCCAGTCTTTGCCCGGATAGGTGGACAAGACCAGCGCGGGGACCTGTTGCGCCTTTGGCTTCTCGGCCAGGTCCACCCAGGCCATCGCCCGGTCGACGATGGCGGTGATCCGGTCGGGCTCGGGCCGGTGGGCGAAACGGGAATATTCCAGATGCGGGTCGCGCTTGCCCGGCTCCTTGAACGAGGCGACACCGGCTGTGATACGCCCGTCCACCTCGGGCAGGACCACATGCATAGCCAGATCGGCGGGCGACAGGCCGCGTTCGGCCTCGGCCCAGACCTTGCGGCGCGAGGTCGCCAGAGCGACCTGAAACACCGGCACGCCCGCCACGTCCAGGGGCGACGTGCCCGACGCGCCCTTGCCCGAAAACGAGGTGGCATTGATGATCGCCGACGGTGCCATCGCTGGGATATTCTCGGCTAGCCATTCAGCCGCCGCAGGCGCTTTGAGCGAGGGCGCAAACAGGCCGACAGCCTGATGGCCTCGTGCGCGGATTTCCCGGATCAGGGCCGCGACTGGCGCGGTATCGGCCGAAGTAAGATAGGCGCGGTAGAAGGTCACGATGATGCGCCGGCCTTCGCCCGCGAAGGCGTCCTCGGGCGCGATCACGCCGCGATCCGGGCACCACGCGCCGCAGTCGGGCAGGGTCTTGGCCCCCATCACCGGCCCGGCATACAGCCCCGCCGCCAACGCCATCTGCGCCAGCGCCGCCTGCGCCGCGACCTCGCCGCCGGTGTCGCACAGATGAGCCAGCCGCCGCAGGGTCGAGACCGGCAGGGTGGAATAGTCGTCCAGCCGCGTATCCTCGCGCCCGTCGGCGGGCAGCACGGCCAGCGCGATGCCCTTGGCCTGCGCCAGCGCCAGCACCTGCTGCAACCCGTAGGACCAGTAGGGCACCCCGCCGATCAGCCGGATCAGGATGCCCTTGGCGCCTTCGAGCGTCTGTTCGACATAGGTATCGACCGACAGCGGATGTTTCAGCGCCGTCAGGTTGGCCAGCCGCAACAAGGGCATCCGCCCCTCCGGCCCGCCACCGCGATGCCAGCCGGCCGCGAAAGCACCCAGGTCGCTGTCCGAAAAGGACAGCACCACCAGATCCGCCGGGCTCTGGCCCAGATCGGTCGGGGTCTCGGTTTCCTCGAGCCCGTGGCTTTCGCGGAAGACGACGTGCATCGGTGCTTACTCGGCGGCCTCGGTAACGCCCGTCAGGATGCCGCGGATCGCGGCCTCGTCGATGTCGTCATGCTCGGCGATGACCACCAGGCGCGAGCGGCGCTCTTCCTCCGATTTCCACGGGCGGTCATACTGATGCCGGACCCGCGCGCCGACTGCCTGGACCAGCAGGCGCATCGGCTTGCCGTCAACGGCGGCATAGCCCTTGACCCGCAGGATGTTCAGCTCGTTCGCCAGACGTTCGATATTGGCGACCAGCTGCGCCGGGTCGGTCTGTTCGGGCAGTTCGACCACGATGCTTTCGAAATCGTCATGTTCGTGGTCGTCATGGCCGTCATGGTGCGAGGGGCGGGCGTCCATGTCGTCTTCGGCTGCGGCCTCCAGCCCCAGCACCACGCGCACATCCACCGCGCCCTCGGCCACTTCCACCACGGGCAGGGGGCGCGGCGCCTCGGCGGCGATGATCTCACGCGCCTTGGCCACACCTTCGGGGCCGGCCAGGTCGGGCTTGGTCAGCAGGATGATGTCGGCGCACGAGATCTGATCCTCGAACACCTCGGACAGGGGCGTTTCGTGGTCGATCGAGTCATCGGCCATGCGCTGGGCGTCCACTGCCTCGACATTCGGGGCGAAGCGGCCTGCGGCCACGGCCTCGGCATCGGCCAGGGCGATCACGCCGTCCACGGTGATCTTGGAACGGATATCGGGCCAGTCGAACGCCTTGAGCAGCGGTTTCGGCAGGGCCAGACCGCTGGTTTCGATCAGGATGTGATCGGGGCGCGGGTCGAGCGCCATCAGCGCTTCGATCGTGGGGATGAAGTCATCGGCCACGGTGCAGCAGATGCAGCCATTGGCCAGTTCCATGATGTTTTCCGCCGGGCAGTCGGGGATGGCGCAGCTTTTCAGGATCTCGCCATCGACGCCCACATCGCCGAATTCGTTGACCACCACGGCCAGCCGCTTGCCCTGCGGGTTCTGCATCAGGTGGCGGATCAGCGTGGTCTTGCCCGAGCCGAGAAAGCCGGTGATGACGGTGACGGGAAGTTTTTCGAGGGTGCTCATGCTCAGGCTCCAATCGGGGGAATGCGGGCGGCGCAGTTCTTGCGGAAATGTTCGGGGCGGTCGCGCCATTTCACAAGGCCATCATCGGCGGCCAGATATTTGGTGGCGCCTTCGACGATGATCTCGACATGGTCGGATTCGTTCAGGTTCTCATAGACGAAGGTCCAGCGCGACGGCCCGCCGCGCAGAACGATCGAGCAGCCCTGATCGCAGTTCGACAGGCATTCGACCGGCTTCAGGGTGATGCCTTCGGGCAGGTCGGCAGCGGCCAGCGCCTTGTGCAGCAGCGTGCCGGGGCGCTGGGCGTCATCCTCGATGGGCAGCCCGCGTCGGCAGGTGGTGCAAACCAGCAGCTCGACTGGTGTGGTCTCGGTCACGTATCTCATCCCCCCTCACTCGGTTGTCGGGGGACGGGGTATGCGCGGGCCACGTTGCGGACATGGGCCCGACACCGGAACACCCCGTCCGGTTTGTCTTCGGGCGTTGGCAGGTCTCCCGGCTTGCGGATGTCAGAGCGGCGCTCTGTCGGATGTCCCGCCTTCCCGGCCAGCAGCCAGTGGCATTTGGGCACCCTCTCCGGTCACGGTCGCGGGGGCGGCTGCGTTTGACGGAAAACCGCTGACGCATTCCCTTTTCATCTGCTTGCACAGACACCAACGCAAGCGACATGCGGCACGGGCAGGGGGGTTGTCAAGCGCGCGGGGCCAAGTGCCCTGCGTCGGATCGAAAAAGCGACTTGCCGGGATCAATCCGCGGCATCGCCGGCCAGCCGGTCGCGCAGCCAGGCCAGGAACAACTGGGCAGGGATGGACGGAGGCGCCGCGCTGACGCTGCGGATCAGATAATGCGACTGGGCAAAGGGAATCGCCGGCCCCGCAACCCGGATCGGCGCGCCCTGGGCGATGGCGTTGCGCGCGAACCGCTCCAGAACGGTGGCATAGCCAGCGCCGGCCATCACCAGTTGCAGCGCCGTGACGGTCGTATCCGCCGAATTAAGCGCGGGGCGGTCGGGCAGGTCGGTGCCCGTGGCCTCGAAGTACCGCGCCCAGTTGTCCTCATACCCCAGAATGTGAATCAACGGGCCGTTTTGCAGGTCTGGCGCCGGGTCCTGCGCCCGGCAGACGGGCACCAGCCGTTCCGAGCACAGCTGTTCGGCCGCAACTCCGGGCCAGTCGCCATAGCCCAGCCGGATTTCCACGTCCACATCCGCAGGCGCGGCCGAGTCGTTCCAGATATGTGACACCAGCCGCACCGGGATCTCGGGGTGCTGGGCGCTGAACGCGGGCAACTCGGCCGCGATCCAGTAGGTCATCGTCGATATCGCCGCCCGGATGGTCAGCGCCTGCCGCGAGGCGGGGCCGAACAGGCTGTTGGTGGACAGCGCGATATCCGACAGCGCCCGGCGCACGGTCAGCGCATAGGACTGGCCCAGCTCGGTCAGCGACAGGTGTCGTGCGTTGCGGGCAAAAAGCGGCTGCCCAAGGTCCGCCTCGAGCGAGCGGATATGCAGCGACACCGCCGTCTGGGTCAGGCCCAGCTCCTGCGCGGCGGTTGTGAAATTCAGATGGCGGGCGGCAGCCTCGAAGCTGCGCAGCCAAGCCGGATTGGGCAGGCGGTCCATTCAGCACCAAAATATTTTGCATCTAGATCGACTTTTTATTCGTTTCTTTTGTTGCAGGGCAACGGAAATACTCAGGCCAACGAAAACGCGCCTGCAGGAGGGCAGAACATGAAGGTCGGGTTCATCGGTTTGGGCAATGTGGGGGGCAAGCTGTCGGGGTCGCTGCTGCGCAACGGTATCGACCTGACGGTGTACGACCTGAACCCCGATCTTGTCGCGGAGTTCGCCGCCAAGGGGGCAAAAGCCGGCGAAAGCCCTGCTCAGATGATGCGCGATTGCGATGCGGTCATCACCTGCCTGCCGTCGCCCGCTGCCTCGGAAGCGGTGATGCAGCAGATGCTGCCCGAGGTGACCCACGGTAAGATCTGGATGGAGATGTCCACCACCGACGAGGCCGAGGTCAAACGCCTGGGGGCCATGGTAATCGAGCGCGGCGGGGCGGCGGTGGACTGCCCGGTTTCGGGCGGGTGCCACCGGGCGGCCACGGGCAATATCTCGATCTTCGCGGGCTGCGACCGGGCCACGTTTGAGCGTATCCTGCCGTTCCTTACGACCATGGGGCGGCGCATTCTGCATACCGGCGATCTGGGCACGGCCTCGGTTCTGAAGGTGTTGACCAACTATCTGGCCACTGCCAACCTGATCACCTGCGCAGAGGCGTTGGTGACCGCCAAGGCCGCCGGGATGGACCTGAACACCACCTACGAGGCGATCAAGATTTCGTCCGGCACGTCCTTCGTGCATGAGACCGAAAGCCAGGTGATCCTGAACGGCTCGCGCGATATTTCCTTCACCATGGACCTGGTAAAAAAGGATATCGGCCTGTTCCAGGAGGTCGCCGACCGCGCCGGCGTGCCGTTGGAGATGAACCCGTTGATGATCAAGATCTTCGACGACGCCATCGCCCGCTATGGCGCGCGCGAGCTGTCGCCCAACGTCATTCGACGGCTCGAGGATGCAACCGGGTTGAGCATTACCGCGCCCGGTTTTCCGGCCGAGATGCAGGACGATGAACCGGAAGAGCCGGGGTATGAGGTGATTCCTCAAGGCCGAAGCACGGTTTGAGCCGACGGTCAGCGCAAGGCACGCCCTTTCCGGGGGGGCTCGCATGTACCGACCGCGTCGCTGGTGACCCAGCGCGGACTAAATCCTTGCCCGGAAATTACTGGTTAGCTCGGCTGCGCTAACCATCTCCGCGCGTATTTTGGCGTTTCGTATCAACAAACTGGTCCAGGCGACTATCACAGGACCAGAGAACAGCGATGCAATGCGAGGCTGGAAAGTTGGAGGCGAGTACCGGAATCGAACCGGTGTACACGGATTTGCAATCCGCTGCGTCACCACTCCGCCAACTCGCCTTTTCAAGCAATTTCAATTACTTGACGTGGTGCAGACGCGGTTCTAGCAGCTTTCCCGAACAACGTCCAGAGGGTTGCTGAAAATTCCGCCGACCACGGCGTTGGATGGTCGGTCAGCGCAGTGGCAAATTTTGTCGCGGCCTGCAATTTTTGCCGGGCTGGCCGTTGCCGGGCGGGATCGGATGTGGCAAAAGCCGAGCAACCATGGGAAATATACGAGCGGTCACATGACGGATTTCGCAGCCCGACGCCACACGATGGTAGACACTCAGATCAGGCCCTCTGATGTCACCAAATTCCCGATCATCGATTCAATGCTGAAGGTCCAGCGTGAGAACTTCGTGCCGGATGCCAGTCGCGAAGTGGCCTATGCTGGCGACCTGATCGACCTGGGAAACGGGCGCTGCCTGCTGGAGCCGAGGACTCTGGCGAAGATGCTGGATGCATTGAATATTTCGAATGACGAGGTGGCTCTGGATCTCGCCCCAGCGTTCGGATACTCGACCGCCGTGGCCGCGAACATGGCGCAGCTTGTGGTGGGCGTCGAGGATGACGAGGCCAACGCAGCCGACGCGCAGTCCCGCCTGATGGAGGCGGATATCGACAACGCGATCATTCATGTCGGACCTTTGGAGCAGGGGGCGGCCGAGCATGGCCCCTATGATGTCATTATCATCCAAGGCGGTGTGGAACGTCTGCCCGATGCCCTGCTCGATCAACTGAAAGATCATGGCCGCATCGCCTGCCTGTTCGTCGAAGGCAATCTGGGCACCGTTCGCATTGGTCGAAAGTCCGATGGGCGGGTGACATGGCGTCATGGCTTCAACGCAATTGCTCCGGTACTGCCAGCGTTTTCGGCCGAGTGTGCATTTTCGCTATAGTCGATCAGCGGTTTTCCGCGGTCCCTTGATTAGTTGAAAACAAAGGCGCAAACTGCCTGCGGGCTTGCGTTATTTTGATTTGAGAGGATTTGGGTATGCTTGGAACGGCTGGAGGGAAGCTGGTCAAGGCAGTCGCTCTGACGGCGGGAATCGCGCTGAGCGTGATGCCGGGGCGCTCGGTTTTGGCGGACAATCTGACCGACGCGTTCATCGGTGCATACAACACAAGCGGGCTGTTGGAACAGAACCGCGCCTTGCTGCGCGCAGCCGACGAAGACGTTGCAATCGCGTTGTCGGCCCTGCGCCCGATCATCAACTGGACCGTCCGTGTCAGCCAGGATTACGCCAAGACCCGCGCCGGAACTGTGGTGTCGACGGTCGAACCATCGCGCTTCTTCTCGGGGTTAACGCTGAGCCAGCTGGTCTATGACGGCGGTGCATCGATTCTCGGGAAACAGTCGGCTCAGGAAACAGTTCTGGCAACCCGCCAGGCATTGATCGACATTGAGCAACAGGTTCTGTTCCGCGCAACGACGGCTTATCTGAGTGTTCTGCTGCAGGAAGAAACGGTTCAAATTCGCCAGAACAACGTCAATCTCTCGGGCGAGGAACTGCGGGCCACGCAGGACCGTTTTGAAGTCGGTGAGGTCACCCGGACCGACGTCGCGCTGTCCGAAGCGCAGTTGGCAAGCTCGCAGGCTGATCTGGCCGATGCGCGAGGCGACCTGAGCACCGCCCAAGCGGAATACGTGAACGCCGTCGGCAAACAGCCTGGTCGTACTGCGGGCCAGCCGCGTCTGCCGAAGCTGCCCGGTTCATTGGCCGAGGCCATCAGCCTGGCACAAAGAAACCACCCGGCAATCCTGTCGGCGCAGCATCAGGTGCGTGCCTTGGATCTGACAGTGCAGCAGCAGCGCGCGGGTCTCGGTCCGAATGTCAGCTTGAACGCGGACGCGGGGATCACCGAAAGCTATGACAACGACGACTATACCAACGATGCGTCCATCTCGTTGAATTTCAATCAGCCCATCTATGCCGGTGGTCGATTGGCGGCCAACGTGCGCCGCGCGATGGCTCAGCGGGATGCATCGCGCGCCAACCTTCTGAATGTGCAGAAAGACATCACTCAGGGTGTGACCGACGCCTATGTGCGCTTTGAAACGGCCACTGCCAGCCTGCGGGCATCCGTCGAACGGGTAAGGGCATCGCAGGTCGCCTTTGACGGGATTCGCGAAGAGGCCACGCTGGGGGCTCGGACCACACTGGACGTTCTGACCGCTCAGCAGGATTTGCTGGACGCACAATTGGCCGAAGTTGCCTCGCGGACGGAACGGTCTCTGGCGGCCTATCAGTTGTTGCAGGCACAAGGTCTGTTGACCGCCGAGCGTCTTGGATTGGCGGTACAGATTTACGACCCGACGCTCTACTACAACCTGGTCAAAAAAGCGCCAGCACAGATCAGCAAGCAAAGCCGCGACCTGGATCGAGTTCTCAAAGCTTTGCGGCGCGAGTGATCAGCCACACTATCTGTTGTTAGGTTCGACCGGATTGGATACACTGGTCCAAAAGGTCAGAGCGGTAGAGAACAATGACGGATAGCAGTGTCAAAACAGGTGTCGAAGACGTATTGTCGTCGATCAAGCGTTTGGTCAGCGAAGAAGGGCGCAAGGTCCCGAACCTGATCAAAGCGACTGCGGCCCGCAAGCCGGGACGCCTGGTTTTGACGGATGCCCTGCGGGTTGGCACATCGGCCGAGGATCCAAAAGCACCTTTGAAACTGGCCCAAAAGATCTCGGCTGAGGCGGCCTCGCAGCATGCTGCGAATGTCGAGGCGGTGCGCCCGGCCAACGACCTGTCACAACCTATGCGGTTGCGGTCTTGCGATATCGTTCGTCCCGGAACCCCGGCAATCAACGACATTGGCGGCGAGTCTTCGGATGATCGCGAAGGCCGCAGGGATCTGGCCGGCAGCCTGAGCGCCAAGATCGCAGCTCTTGAGGCTGCGATTGCGCGGACCGAAGATCAGTGGGAGCCTGACGGTGAAAGCGACGACGCTTATTCCGGCACGCGCACCGACACGGTCAGTTGGGCCTCGGACACCGGGTTTTCGACGTCGAAGGATGCGGCTGCGTCCGAAGCTGAGATGGACGCTGACAGCGACGAGGAAACAACGCCTGCCACGTTTATCCGCGACAACCGGGATGCCTCAGAGGCCGAAGTAAAGCTGGATCAGGAAACGCCGGCGATGGCGACCGGCACGATGGATGAAGACGAATTGCGCGAGTTGATCGCAGACATCGTCCGTCAGGAACTGCAGGGCGCGCTGGGTGAACGTATCACCCGCAACATTCGCAAGCTGGTGCGGCGCGAGATCAACCGCGCTTTGGCCGCTCAGACTTTGGATTGACGCTCAGCCGAACCGAGGCTCGGCTGTCAGTGACAGCAGGGCATCAAGGTCCATATGCTGTTCAAGGTGATCGGCCAAAGACTCCAACGTTTGCTCAACACTGACTTCGTATGCCAGTTCCGACCTGGCTCCAAACCGCTGTAGAAACGACGCGCGGAAGGCGTCTGACGCGAAAATGCCGTGCAAATAGCTTCCCAGAACGCGCCCGTCTCTCGATGCGGCGCCTTCCGGGCGCCCTTCCACCTGCAACCACGCGCGGGCAGTATCCGGACCTTGGGTGCGCCCCATGTGGATTTCGTAGCCGGTGACAGGCTCGCCGCCGGGCAAGGCCTGCGCTGATCGCAGTTCGACCCGTTTTTCCCCGGACATAACCGTTTCCACGTCCAGCAAACCCAGCCCATCGACGCTGCCGGGTCTGCCGTCCACGCCATCAGGGTCGGTGATCACCCGGCCCAGCATCTGATACCCGCCGCAGAGGCCAAGAACATGGCCGCCCCGCCGTACATGGGCATACAGGTCGATGTCCCAACCTTGTTTGCGGAAAAAGGCCAAATCTCCGATCGTGGATTTGCTGCCCGGCAGAATCACCAGATCCGCGTCACCGGGAAGGGGGCGGCCAGCCGGAATGATCTCGACCGAAACCCCCGGCTCGGCAGACAGCGGGTCCAAATCATCGAAATTCGCCATGCGCTCCAACTGCGGCACTGCAACCTTGCAGGTGCCGCCTGCGTGCGAGCGGATATCCATCATGTCTTCGGCCGGCAGTTTCCAGGCGTCCTCAAACCAGGGAACGACGCCCAGGCAAGGCCATCCGGTGCGTGCCGCAATGTCGCCGCGCCCGTCATCAAACAGGCTGACGTCTCCCTTGAAGCGATTGACCGCAAAGCCGCGGATCATTGCAAGGTCAGCGTTCTCCAGCACTGCATGGGTGCCGACGATCTGCGCTATGACGCCGCCCCGGTGAATGTCTCCCACCAGTATCACGGGCACATTCGCGGCGCAGGCAAAGCCCATGTTGGCGATGTCGCCTGCCCGCAGGTTAGTCTCGGCCGGACTGCCGGCGCCCTCGACCAGCACAAGGTCGGCATCTTGGCAAAGCCTGGCAAAGCTCTCGAGCGCAGCGTTCAGAAGCTTGGATTTGTCCTCGCGATAGTCCTTGGCCCGCATCGTTCCCGCCCGCTTGCCCTGAACGATCACCTGCGCACCGGTATCGGTTTCCGGCTTCAGAAGGATTGGATTCATGTCCGTATGCGGCGGGCGCCCCGCCGCCCGGGCCTGCAGCGCCTGGGCGCGGCCAATCTCGCCTCCATTTGCGGCTACTGCGGCGTTGTTGGACATGTTCTGCGGTTTGAAGGGGGCAACCTTCAACCCTCGCCGCGCAAAGGCCCGGGCCAGCCCGGCCACAAGCATCGACTTGCCGACATTGCTGCCGGTCCCCTGAATCATGATCGCGCGAACCATCTGAGCCTCCTGCGGATGTTGGCAGATGACCGCATTTATTCAGCCGACGAAAGTGCGGATCGGTCCATTTGCACGACGAATGCGACCATTCCGCTGCGTACAGGGCAAAAAAAAGCGCGCCGAAAGTACCGGCGCGCGTTTTTGGGTCGGGCAAAGCCTTAGGCGGCTTCGGCCTGCTGTGCAGCGTTGCGGCGTTCGCTTTCTTCGCGCGACAGGGCGACGGACGTACGTACGCCACGGCCAACGAACTCCATCAGTCCGTGGACAACCCGTTCGTTCGGGTCGATGCCAGCGCAGGACAGCACTTCGCGACCATCGCGCGAGCGTGCCCAGCGGGCGATTTGTTCCGGGCCATTGCCGTATTTCTTGTCATCGGCGATAGCATCATCGAGTGCAGCCAGCACAACGGCCGCGAAAAGTTTGCGGGCACGGTTGCCTTGCTCATTGTTAAAGGCGGTGCCGTCAACGAAATCTCTCATCTCGTTTTCCTTGTTGTTCTTGCTCTTGTAATTTTCGGCGTGGCGGTCCTTATGACCTATTTAGTGCGATTCGGATACACCTAATTTGCATAGTTGCGTTGCGTCATTTGCATGGCTCTCTGCAGGTGCAGCACTAGGTTTCGTTGTATTGCATGGATCGGTCCCGCCAGATATAGGGACGACAACTGACGCATCAACCATGTGTGAAGGAAATATGTCATGCCCAAGATCAATGGGAACGAAATTCGCCCGGGCAATGTGCTTGAGCATAACGGCGGTCTGTGGGCGGCGGTCAAGGTCGATCACGTCAAACCGGGCAAAGGCGGTGCCTTTGCACAGGTAGAATTGCGGAACCTGCGCAACGGCTCGAAACTGAACGAGCGGTTCCGTTCCGCGGACAAGGTCGAGCGTGTTCGGTTGGAGCAGAAAGACCAGCAGTTCCTGTATGAAAGCGACGGGATGCTGGTATTCATGGATGCCGAGACCTATGAACAGATTGAATTGCCTGCAGATTTGCTGGGTGACCGTCGTCCGTTCCTTCAGGACGGGATGACCATCGTGGTCGAATTCTATGAAAGCGAGGCGCTGAACGCGACGCTGCCTCAGAAAGTCGTCTGCAAGGTCGTCGAGACTGAACCGGTCGTCAAAGGTCAGACTGCGGCGAACTCGTTCAAGCCGGCGGTTCTGGACAACGGGGTCAAAGTCATGGTGCCGCCGTTCATCGCGCAGGACGAGATGATCGTCGTGAACACCGAGACCATGGAATATTCCGAGCGCGCGTAACGTCGCGTCATACTCGGAGAAAGACCAAGAAACCGCGCCGCTATTCGGCGCGGTTTTTTTCTGGCGAGGCGGCCCCGCCGCGGCGGTAGCGGGCGCGGTCCGGGCCGAACAGTTCCAGCAACAGCTCGAACTTGATACGATTGGCGCTGACCTGCCGGTAAAAAGCGATGAGAAATCCGGTCGGCCCCTGGATCCGGGCCAGACCGCTGGTCGCGGCGACCACGGTTCCGACGTCGGTTTCTCCTTGCAGAACCAGCCATCCGCCCAGCATCAGAACACCGACGGTGCCTGCACCGTTGATCACGCTCAGCAGAAACTTGGCCGACAATTTCCACAGGAACATCCGCCGCCGGGTGTCGTAGATCGCGTCGAACTGGTCGTGCACCTCTTGAGTCACGGCCTCGATGTTTTCGATCGTCAGATGGTCGGTCGCGCTACGCAATATGCGGACGCGGTCCGCCACGAACACGTTCACCTTTCTCTGCGAGACGAGAACGATAAGGATCTGCGGTGCGATCATCGAAAGGGCAATCAGTCCCAGCCAGGGTTGCGTCGACGAGATGTAGCCAATCACGCTGACCAAGGTTCCGATTTGTACGACCGGGTCCGAGAACGCGCCGCCTGCGAATTTGCCCAGTTCTTCGGCTTCGGCAGAAATGGCCGTCGTCATGGTTCCCTTGCGGACATTCTCGCCCGACTCGTCCACGTCCACGGTGCGGGCCAGCAAAAGCTGACGGATCCGACGGATCATGTCTTCGCCCAACGTCCCCGCGCGATATCCCAGCACCCACTTCAGGGCGAGGCTCAGCAGGATCACCCCCATCATGCCGGCACCCAGCAGCAGGAGATGGGGCGCCTCGATATTGTCCGAGGTCAGATGGTTGATGATGTCCCGTTGAAACTCCAACGGGGCCGCGGCAAGAGCCGCGACCGACAAGGACAACAGGATCAGTATGACTTGCCGTCCGGCGCTGGCGCGCCAGATGGCTGAATACAGTTGGAGCATGCAGGCACCCGATCAGCCAAGTGCCTCAAGTCTTACCGTGTGGCCGGGCCGGATAAAACGTTTGCGGAGCAGCCCGGTCGGTGGTCGTGCCGGTTGGGCAACAGGCTCAATCCAGCAGACGCAGGCGGGCGTCTCCGGCCAGCATGTCGTCGCCCGCCCGATCAAGGCGCAGATAGGCGATGGCCTGTCCGTTCGATTGAGTGAACAGCGTACCAGCTGGCTTTCCAGCCGAGAGGATTTCGGAGCTGACCGGAGCCGCACCGTCGATGGCGACAACCCGCAGCCCCTTGCGCAACTGGGTCTTGTGCTTCATGCGGGCGGTTACCTCTTGCCCGACATAGCAACCCTTTTTGAAATCGACGCCGTTGAGCGGCTCGAATCCGGCCTCGAGGATATACGTGTCCGGCGTCAGCTCGATCCCGGTTTCCGGGATGCAATGACGCACCCGAATTGCGTCCCAATCCGTTCCATCATCGGCTTCGGGAGCGTCAGAATATGCGCGCCAGCCCATATCGGGGTGACGAGGATCGGGCAGGGCGCCCTCGGGTGCGGGCCCGGTTCCGCGTTGCAGGTGCAGGTTGGTTTCCTCGATACGCACGTCCGCCCGCAGCTTGTACATGTTCAGTCGCTTGATCAGTGCATCCGCCATCCCCTCAGCCACGTCCAGCAGCACCGAGTCGCCATCGCGTTTCAGAAAGAAATCGGCCAGGTACTTTCCCTGCGGGGTCAGGATGGCCGCGTAGACAAGACCATCGTCCAGCTTGCGGGTGTCATTGGTGACCAGACCTTGCAAGAAGCTGTCGGTATCCGTGCCGGTCAGGCGCAAAATGCGGCGGGTGCTCATCTTTGGGTCCTCGTCATTGCCCTGAGAGCGGTGATATAAGCGAACCCGTTGCCAAGACCAGAGGTTTCGAATGTGTCCGCCCCGATCAGTATCGTGATTCCGACATTCGATTCCCAAACCGAACTCGCGCGCTCGCTGATGACCCTGATGGAAGGTCTGCACGCCGGTCTGATCCGCGAACTTGTCATCGCCGATGGAGGGTCGACCGATCATACGTTGCGTATTGCCGATGAAGCAGGTGCCCGGATCGTTGCCGGGGCCGGGTCCCGTACTGCGCAGCTGCGCGTGGGATGCGACGCCACGGTGGGCGACTGGTTGCTGATCATCCTACCGGGGACCGAGCTTGAGCCCGGATGGACCGATGCGGTGGCCGAACACCTTGTAACGCGGCGTCCGGGTGTTTTTCGCCTTGGGTTTCGGTCCTCAGGCCTGATGCCGAGTTTGATGGCAGGTTGGGCCAATCTGCGCAGCCGGGTCTTTGGACTGGCGTCTGGTGATCAGGGTCTGCTGCTGCCGGCGCAATTGTACAAGGCCGCCGGCGGATATCCGGATCAACCGGGGAAGGAGGGGGCGCTCATGCGCTCTCTGCCGCGCGCGACACTTTTGCGGGCGCGTGCCATTACAGGCGCCGGGCGACGTGGTCGGACGCGTCCTGAGGCGCCACCTCAGTAACCCCGGTTGCACGTGCTTCGGGGGGTGGCTGCCGCGCCGGCGGCTCGGTGATGAGGTTGGACCGCAACTCGACAACAGATTTGCCCAACCTGAATGGTGCCGCAAAGCTGACCAGACACAGCGCGATGATCTGTAGCACGAGAATGTGGGCGTTTTCCTGAAGATACTCCCACTCTCCCTTCAGTTTGGCGACCTGAGCGATCAGGTCATCATAGCTTTGCGCAAGGATCATATAGTCTCCGGCGATTGCCGGCACTTTCCGCCGCATGTTGTCGATCGCGGTCTGCGTTTCTTCGTCCAGCGTGGTGAAAACCAGGAATTGCTCGATGTCGAAGGCATCGGCTTTGGCAGCCATGTCCTGAATGTCATCCATCTGGTCTCGTGACCGTGCGCCGAAGATGAAGTTCAGGCCCTGCAGCGGCGCAACTTCGTTGGTGACGGCGATGAACAGCGGCAGGTCGGCGTTGCTGGCGGTCGAGGCCGACAGGAACTCGACCTTGTCGCACAAGACCGCCGTGTCCGGGTCGTAGGCCGGATCGCAGAACCGCAGCCGGAACCGCGCGGCGTCGCGATCGAAGGCCAGTGTCGCCGCATAGGCAACGTCGATCTGCCTGTCCAACCTTGAGCTGTCGGATTTGTAGAGCCCCGCCATGACCGCCACCAGCGCGCCCAGCCCACCCAACACGACCCACACGAGGTCGGCCAGCTTCCATGCCCGGTGACCCGCTGGTTTGCGAAACAGGAACGCGGTGCCAATCGATCCGGCCAGAAAGAACAGCAACAGCAGGGGCAGCTGGTAGTCGGTGATGAAGCTCATGCACCCGAGTTTAAGTGGTCAGTCTTCCCACGCAACAGCGATCACGTGCAGTTGTAACGCGTGTCAGGATGCCCATACTCGGGTCAGGAGCCGGAGGGAGAACGTGATGACCAAAGAGATTGTGCT
Source organism: Ruegeria sp. BC6 (assembly GCF_056539185.1). Lineage (NCBI taxonomy): Bacteria > Pseudomonadati > Pseudomonadota > Alphaproteobacteria > Rhodobacterales > Roseobacteraceae > Ruegeria > Ruegeria sp. BC6. Next base: position 1,111,829 of record NZ_JBQFUM010000001.1, on the reverse strand, counting down.
GATCCACGGGGCGTTTGCCGGGCCGTGGTGCATGGCGGACTATGCGGAGTTCTTCCGCGCCCGTGGCTGGACGGTGCACACCCCGGCGCTGAGGTTCCATGGCGGCGATCCTGCAGCCGAGCCCGATGCGGGCCTGACCGACACCAGCGTGCTGGATTATGCCAACGACATTGCCGAATTCGTCCAGGGGTTGGACAGCAAACCCGTGATCCTCGGTCATGCCATTGCGGGCGTCGTTGCCCAGCAGGTTGCGTCTCGCGGACTGGCCAGCGCCATCGTGTTGATCAACCCGAACGCGGCCTGGGGCACCCTGCCGCAAACCGATGACGAACGCGCCGTACCGCGCGCCTTGATGGAGGGCGGGGCGTTCTGGAAGCAGCCCATGCGCGTCGATTTCGACCTGATGGCCCCCTTCGCGCTGAACAAAATGCCTGAGGCCCAGCAACATGCCGTGTTCGATCGACTTGGCCCGGAAAGCGGGCGGGTGATGTTCGAGATGTTTTTCTGGATGTTCGACGATCACCACGCGATGAAGGTTGATATCGACAAGGTCGACTGCCCGGTTTTGATCGTTTCAGGCTCGGAGGACAGGGCGGTGAACCCCAACACCTGCCGTGCCTTGGCGAAACTCTATGGCGACCGCGCGACCTTTCTGGCCGCAGAAGGTCACGCGCATTTTCTGTTCATGGAGCCCGGTTGGGAAAAGCCAGCCGCACAGATCGCGGACTGGCTGGACCAGAAGCTGGGCTAGGGGCCGTTCAGGCGCTATTTGCTGACCTGAAACGTGCTCTGCGGCCGCCACCGCAGCACGCCGTCGCTTTCGCGGTAACAACGCAACAGGCGTTCCTGCACCGTGCTTACCGTGCTGGTAACGGTGTTGTCACCGACCATCAGCACAAAGGCGTCCTCGGAATAGGCCATGCCGTCGTAATAGCAGAACCGGGTCTCGGCGCCGTCGGGGATGGGGGATGCGGTGCTGAGCATCTGCTGCGCGGGGGCTGCCGAGGCGATCAGGGTCAGGGCCAGCCCGAGGGTCAAAGTTTTCATGTCGTCCTCCCGTTCGGATATCCGTTTTTCAAATTGGGTCTTGGGCGCTCGGAACCTCAAATGTCGTTCTTGAATGACGGGTTGAGGCTAAGTGTGAACGGGATCAACGGGTTCGGCAAGGGGACGAGGATGCAAGGTGTGTGACTTTGGGCGGTCCGTTCACTGCCGTAAACGATACAAAGTAACAGAGATGCGGTAGGGCCACCCCTTGGGCGGCGCGGAGTTTGTGGCTGGGAGTAGGGGGGGGGTACCCCACCGTTGCGATGGGTTTTGTCGGAGGGCAGGTGGGTTGGAAAACCACCCTGCGGCTTGCCTAGAGATTACGATCGTAGAAAGTCGACTTTCCAAGATGCTTTAAAGGTTCCATTGCGTCAGTCAGGCTGCCCTGCAGTTTTGTCTTTCACGATGAACGCCCAATTACTCAGGTTGCAATAACCAAAGAGAAAACACATCAGTCCTTTTGGTGGATTCGAGTTGAAGGTAAACAGCAAGCTGTAACCGTCGTTGTCGAAAAACACCAACTCCTTGTTACCTCTATTTAATGCTAGAAGGCCGCCCGATAAATTCGAAACCAACTCTAAATTTTGGTTTTTTATTGGTTGCGTAAACAACTCGACAGAAGCAAGAGTTTTGCCTCCAGATCGGACATCGAATGCTTTGCTTGTTGCACTCGCGACAAATAGCGTTGCTGTCAATGAGTAGAACGCGAACGCGACCAACACGACCCGATGCAGGAGGTGCAAATATGGCGCGAAGATGCGCAATAGCACGCGCCAAACAACCAGGGAAAGAGAGAATGCACCCAACTCCGGTGCAGCCCCAAAAACGACGAAAATAAACGCCGAAAAATAGATCAATCCAAAAAAAACTAGATCCAACAGTAGGCGAAGTAGGGGAGTCTCTTGGCGTGAAGACTTGTCTTCGTGTGGCTTGGCGCTGAAAAATAGATCGCCTCCGCCTTGGACAATAAGAATGACAACGAAACCGACCGTAGTTGGAAGCACAAGAACTGCACTCGACAGGAGCAGGTCGCCAATTTGCAGAACGTCCAATGGCTTAACGCCCAAGACCACCAGAAAAGTATATTGGTAGCAAAGTGCTAGCACAAATCCCGCTGCTGGAATTAGTGTAAGTACTCCAACAAGCTTTTCAATCGAGAAAAATTTCATGGTACAGAATAAATTCTAGTTGCCTATTTCCTAATCGCTTCAAACATCCAACTCCTCCACGAACCGCGCGTTCTCTTGGATATACTGGAACCTCAGTTCGGGTTTCTTGCCCATCAGGCGCTCGACCAGGTCGCCGGTCTCGCCGGGTTCGTCCTCGTCGATGGTGACACGGATCAATTTCCGCGATTTGGGGTCCATCGTGGTTTCTTTCAGGTCCTTGGCGTCCATTTCACCCAGACCCTTGAAGCGTGAGACGTCGATCTTGCCTTTGCCGCCCAGACCTTTCTCCAGCCATTCGTCGCGTTCGGCCTCATCCAGGCAATAGACGCGCTTGGCGCCTTGGGTCAGGCGGTAGAGCGGTGGGCAGGCCAGGTACAGGTGGCCCGCGTCGATCATCGGCCGCATCTGGGTGAAGAAGAAGGTCATCAACAGCGAGGCGATATGCGCGCCGTCCACGTCGGCGTCGGTCATGATGATGACCTTGTCATAGCGCAGGTCGTCGATGTTGAACTTGGTGCCCAGCCCGACGCCAAGGGCCTGCGTCAGGTCATTGATCTCGGCGTTGGTGCCCAGTTTCGAGCTGGCCGCGCCCAGTACGTTCAGGATCTTGCCGCGCAGGGGCAGCAGGGCCTGTGTCTTGCGGTCGCGGGCCATCTTGGCCGAGCCGCCAGCCGAGTCGCCCTCGACGATGAATAATTCGGTGCCGTCACGTGTTGAACTACTACAGTCCACCAACTTGCCGGGAAGACGGAGTTTCTTAGTGGCGGACTTGCGTTGTGTTTCCTTCTCGGCCCGTCGGCGCAGGCGTTCCTCGGCCCGCAGGATGAGGAAATCGAGGATCGCGCCGGCGGATTTGGTGTCGGCGGCCAGCCAGTTGTCGAAATGGTCGCGGACCGAATTTTCGACCAGCCGCTGCGCCTCGACCGTGGCAAGACGGTCTTTGGTCTGGCCGACGAATTCGGGTTCACGGATGAAGCACGAAACCAGCGCGCAGCCGCCGGTGATCAGGTCATCGCGGGTGATCTGGGCGGCCTTCTTGTTGTTGATCAGTTCACCGTAGGCCTTGATGCCCTTGAGGATCGCGGCCCAGAAGCCCGCAACATGAGTACCGCCTTCGGGCGTGGGAACGGTGTTGCAGTAGGACTGGATGAAGCCATCGCGCGACGGTGTCCAGTTGATCGCCCATTCCACTTTGCCGGGGGTGCCGAATTTCTCGTTGAAATCGACGGTTCCGGCGAAGGGCTGCTCGGAATAGGTCGAGGAGCCGTTCATCGTCTCCTTGAGGTAGTCCGACAGGCCGCCGGGGAAGTGGAAGGTGGCCTCGGTGGGCGTCTCGCCGTCGTCGATGGCGGTTTTCCAGCGGATTTCAACGCCCGAGAACAGGTAGGCCTTGGAGCGGATCGATTTGAACAGGCGGGCGGGTTTGAACCGGTGGTGGCCGAAGATCTCGGGGTCGGCGTGGAAGGTGACGGTGGTGCCGCGCCGGTTGGGAGCCGAGCCCACCTTTTCGACCGGACCCAGCGGGATGCCGCGCGAAAAGCGCTGTTCGTACAGCTCCTTGTTGCGGGCCACCTGTACGACCATCGAATCCGACAGCGCGTTGACCACCGAGGCGCCCACGCCGTGCAGACCGCCCGAGGTCTGGTAGGCCTTGCCCGAGAACTTGCCGCCCGCATGCAGGGTGCACAGGATCACCTCGAGCGCGGATTTGTCGGGGAACTTCGGGTGCGGGTCGATCGGAATTCCGCGGCCGTTGTCGCGCACGGTCAGAGAATAATCTTCGTGCAGTTCTACCTCGATACGATTGGCGTGGCCTGCAACGGCCTCGTCCATCGAGTTGTCGAGGATCTCGGCGACCATGTGGTGCAGTGCCCGTTCGTCGGTGCCGCCGATATACATGCCGGGGCGTTTGCGCACGGGCTCCAGACCTTCGAGGACCTCGATCGAGGAGGCGTCGTAGGTGGTGGTGGATTCGGGCGTCAACAGGTCGTCGGGCATGGGTGCTGCTCTTGTTTTTGGGTTGGGCCCATTATGGCAGGTGATGTGGGTCGGGGGAAGAGGGACGCGAGGTGTTGTATCAAACTTGCGGGCGGCGGCGGGTTGCAAAACGGGTGGTTTTCCCGCTGAGATGCGGAAATCTTGGAGGAGCAGGTGATGAGCTGGATCAAGACGATACCATTCGACGAGGCACGCGGTCGGTTGAAGACGCTGTATGACCGGGTCACGGGGCCTGGGAACAATGTGGACAACATCATGATGGTGCATTCCCTGCGTCCACATTCGATGGAAGGTCACATGGCGCTCTACAAGAATGTGCTGCACCATTCGGGAAACTCGGTTCCCAAGTGGTTTCTGGAAGTGCTCGGGGTCTGGGTCAGCTCGTTGAATCGCTGCGGCTATTGTGTCGAGCATCATTTCAGCGGGTTGCAGCGACTCTTGGGCGACGAGCAGCGCGGTTTGGCCATCCGCGCTGCGGTCGAGGCGGAAACACCCGAGACGGCGCCGTTGGACCCCGCACAGATGGCGGCGATGGAATATGCCCGAAAACTGACCGAGAACCCGGCTGGCCTGGCGGCGGCGGATATCGACGCGTTGCGATCTGTTGGCTGGGATGATGGTGAGATCCTGGAGATCAATCAGGTTTGCGCCTATTTCTCCTACGCCAACCGCACCGTTCTGGGGCTTGGCTGTTCGACCAAGGGCGACATTCTGGGGTTGTCTCCGAACAATTCGGACAATCCGGATGACTGGGGCCATCGGTGAAGGGCGCTGCCTCTTGCGTCCTTCGGCGTCGGGCGAAGAGTTGGTTCAGTTGTCCTGAACCCAATCGAGAATAGCGTCGGCCACCGCCTGAGGTTTCTGGTGATGCAGCCAATGGTCTGTACCGTCGATCTGCTTGCGGGTCAGGTTGGGTGCGAACTCCTCCAGCCCATCGGTGCATTCGGGAAGCAAGGCTTTGTCCCGCGGCCCCCACAGAAGCAAATGCGGGCAGAAGACTGTCAATCTGTCAACGGGCAGTTCCGGCAGGTCCGTGCAGGGCGCGCCCGGCTCAGCCACCACGAGGGGTGAGGCCCGGTACCAGTTCAGCATGGCGTCGAGCCGTTCCGGGCGGGCCCATTCGGTGCGATAGTCGCCCATGCGCGCGTCGCTCATCCAGTCCAACCCCATGCCATGCCGAAAGAATTGTTCGAGCTTGGCGAAGTTGTCGGCCGAAAGAAATTCTGCTGCATCGGGCGCGCGCAGGCGGTTGATGTATTGAGAGGCCTCGGATTGTTTGCCTCCTGCCGCAAGTTCGCGCTGGAACGGGACAGGGTGAACACCGTTGGCGATGATCAGGCGGCTGACCAACTTGGGGTGGAACATGGCAATTCCGTAAGCCACCGAGGCGCCCCAATCATGTCCCAGCACAGTGACGGGGTCGCCAACCTGCTCGATCAGCACGGCCATGTCCGACACCAGCTTTGACAGCGCATAGTTCGAAATACCCTCGGGGGCCCAGCTTTGACCATAGCCACGCTGGTCCGGCGCGATGCAGTGAAAGCGGTCCGACAGGTGCGGGGCCAGGTCGGACCACGCGCCGCCATACTCCGGGAAACCGTGCAACATCAAAAGCGTAGGCAGGTTGGGATCGCCCCAGCGGCGGACGAAGAACGGGTGGCCGTTGAGGTCGAAGAATTCGCTGTCCATGCGGGATGCCCCTGACTGAGTTCACACCTGCAGAGTTTTCGGAGCCGTCGCCGAAGTCAACTTGATACGGATCAACGCGGAAAAGATGCAGATCTGCTAGGCGTTTCGGCGGACAGTGACACAGGAGAGAGCATATGGACGCAGTGATCCGAAAAAAGACGACCGCAGCCCCCGTGGCCGTCATGGCCAAACCGAACGCGGACACCGAAGCGCCCACCCGCGAAAAGATTCGGCAGGCCTTTGAAAGCGGGGAGTATCCGTATCGCTCGAAATTGTCCCGGGCGGCTTATGAAAAGCAGAAGGCCCAGTTGCAGGCCGAATTGTTGAAGGTGCAGTTGTGGGCGCAGGAGACCGGGCAGAAGTTCGTGCTGTTGTTCGAGGGTCGCGACGCCGCCGGCAAGGGCGGCACCATCAAGCGGTTCATGGAGCATCTGAACCCGCGTCAGGCCCGGGTGGTGGCGCTGAACAAGCCGACCTGGGAGGAGAAGGGCCAGTGGTATTACCAGCGCTATATCCAGGAATTGCCCACCGTCGGCGAAATGGTCTTTTATGACCGGTCCTGGTACAACCGGGCCGGGGTCGAGCGGGTGATGGGGTTCTGCACCCCGAACGAATACCTCGAGTTCATGCGCCAGACGCCCGAGTTGGAGCGCATGATGGTTCGGTCGGGAATCCAGCTTTATAAATACTGGTTCTCGGTGACGCGGGATGAGCAGCTGCGCCGCTTCAAGAGCCGCGAGACCGACCCGCTGAAGCAGTGGAAACTGTCGCCCATCGACAAAGCCAGTCTGGACAAATGGGATGACTATACCGAGGCGAAAGAGGCGATGTTCTTCTATACCGACACCGCCGACGCGCCCTGGACCATCGTCAAGTCGAACGACAAGAAGCGCGCCCGGCTGAACTGCATGCGGCATTTCCTGTCGACGCTGGATTATCCGGACAAGGATCATGACATCGTGGGCCAGCCCGATCCTCTGATCGTGGGGCAGGCACATCATGTGGTTCATCGGTCGGATCATATTCTTGGTACGGCGATCCATCCCGAGGCGCGCGTCACCTGATTGGCCCGACGGGCGTCACCAAGGTCTCGAAGTGAAATTTCAGAGATCTCCCCTTGCCCCGGCTCGGGGCCGCGCATATGGCTGGCGGGATGAGAAAGGTCATGACATATCCCGCCCATTTCCGGGCCATTGCTGTGCTGGGGCTGCCGTTGATCGGTGGCCATCTGGCGCAATTCGCCATTGGCCTGACGGATACGATCATGCTGGGCTGGTATGGCGTCGAGGCACTGGCTGCGGTGACGCTGGCCAGCAGCTTTTACTTTGTTCTGTTTCTTTTCGGAGGCGGATTTGGCCTAGCCGTCATGCCGATGGTCGCGACCGCGGCCGCCGAGGAGGATGAAACCAGCATTCGGCGCAGCACCCGAATGGGTCTTTGGCTGTCGCTGCTGTATGGCATGCTGGTCATGCCGCTGCTGTGGTGGTCCTACCCGATTCTGATCGCCACGGATCAGGATCCGCAAGTGGCGCAAACCGCGTCCGAGTATCTGCGGGTTGCGGGCTGGGGTCTGTTCCCGGCGCTGGTGGTCATGGTTCTAAAATCCTATCTGGCCGCGCTGGAGCGCACCCAGATCGTGCTGTGGATCACCGTCGCGGCGGCAGTGGTCAACGGACTTACGAACTATGCACTGATCTTCGGCAACTGGGGCGCGCCGGAACTGGGCGTGATGGGGGCCGCGATTGCGTCGGTGGTCACGCAGACCGTGTCGCTGGTGGCGGTGATCATTTACGCGGTGAAAGTCCTGCCGGAGCATAACCTGTTCCAGCGGTTCTGGCGCCCGGATTGGGAGATGTTGCTGAGCGTCCTGAAGCTGGGTGTGCCCATCGGTCTGACCTTGTTGGCCGAAGTGTCTCTGTTCGCCATGTCCGCCTTCATGATGGGTTGGATCGGGCAGGTGCCGCTGGCGGCGCACGGGATTGCGCTGAACCTGGCGTCGGCGACGTTCATGGTGCATCTGGGCCTGTCGAATGCAGCAACGATCCGGGCCGGCAACGCGCTGGGGCGCAAGGATCGACCGCATCTCGAGAAAGGCGCAATCGCGGTTACGGGCATGTCCCTTGTGGTGTCCGTGCTGACAATCATCCTGTTCCTGACCTGCGCCGAGCCGCTCATCTCGGTATTTGTCGAACCGGACGACCCGCAGCGTCCCCAGATTCTGGCCATCGGGACCGGCCTGCTGGCCATGGCGGCCCTGTTCCAGCTGGTGGACGGCGCGCAGGTAATCGCTCTGGGCCTTCTGCGCGGGTTGCAAGACGCCAAGGTGCCCATGGTTATGGCAGGCCTCAGCTATTGGGTCGTGGGGATCCCCGCATCCTACTACTTTGGTTTCGTGCAAGGCATGGCCGGGATCGGAGTCTGGCTTGGCCTTGTTCTGGGCCTTGCCTGCGCGGCGGTCATGCTGATGGGACGGTTCTGGCTGCGATCCGTCCGCGTGGTAGGTGCGCCCGCCGCGTAGCGACAACCGCCAGGCTCAACCCTTCTCCAGCCGGTCGGCCTTCTTGCGCACCAGTACCGTGCGCAAGTCGTGCATCGCCAGCAGCAACCGGTCCGTGATGTCTTCCAATTGGGTATCGGTCGCCTTGGACTGGGCCCATTGCGTGGTCAGGTTCAGGTGATCGATCGTGCGGTGGATGTCGTCGACGTCGCGCCGCGCAAGCAGGGCTTTGCGTTCGTCCATCCAACGGGCGATTTCGGTTTTGTCCGCTTCGGTCAGGGTACCCTGACCATGCGGCTTGACCTCGCCGTTGCGGATGTTGATCACCGCGATCTGGTCCATTTCGATCCGGCGCTGCCGGTTCTCCGTGTCGATCTTGAACACGACCGCGCCGTTCTCGCGGACGCGAAAGTAATATTCGGGCAGTGCTGCGGACATGTTGAACCTCGGTCTTAGCTCAGGGACGCGCAGAACCGCTGGATGCGGGTGCAGGCCTCGGTCAAGGCTTCGTCTGAAGTCGCGTAGCTGACGCGGAAATTGGGGCTGAGGCCGAACGCCGCTCCAAACACTACGGCTACGTCGGCTTCCTCCAATAGGGCAGTCGCGAAGGCCTCGTCGGTGTCGATGACCGTGCCGGCCGGCGTGGTCTTGCCGATCAACCCGGCGATGGACGGATAGACGTAGAATGCGCCCTCGGGAGTGGGGCAGGTGATGCCGTCAATCTGGTTCAGCATCCCAACCACAAGATCGCGCCGGCGTTTGAAGGTTTCATTGTTCGGGGCAAGGAAGACTTGGGTGCCGTTCAGGGCCTCGACCGCGGCCCACTGGCTGATCGAGCACGGGTTCGACGTGGATTGCGACTGGATCTTGCGCATGGCCGCGATCAGCTCGACAGGGCCTGCGGTATAGCCGATACGCCAGCCGGTCATGGCATAGGCCTTGGAGACACCGTTGCACGTGAGCGTGCGATCATACAGCCCGGGTTCGACTTCGGCTGGCGTGCAGAACTCAAACCCGTCATAGGCGAGGTGTTCATACATGTCGTCCGACATGATCCAGACATGAGGATGCCGCATCAGAACATCGGTCAGAGCCTTGAGTTCGGCGCGGCTGTACCCTGCGCCGGTCGGGTTCGACGGCGAGTTGAAGATGAACCATTTGGTGTTTGGCGTGATTGCGGCTTCCAACTGGTCTGGGGTCAGCTTAAAGCTGTTTTCCAGTGTGGTCTCAACCACGACAGGCGAACCGCCCGCAAGCAGCACCATGTCCGGATAGCTGACCCAGTAGGGGGCGGGAATGATAACTTCGTCGCCCGGATTCATCGTCGCCATCAGCGCATTGTAAAGCGTCTGCTTGCCACCTGTTCCGACCGAGATCTGTGCGGGCGTGTAGTCCAGCCCGTGGTCACGTTTCATCTTGGCGCAAGCGGCCTGTTTCAGCTCGGGAATGCCGTCAGGCGCGGTGTATTTCGTTTTACCGGCGGCGATTGCGGCAACGGCTGCGTCCTTGATGTTCTGCGGCGTGTCGAAATCGGGCTCACCTGCGCTGAGGCCGATGACGTCCCGTCCGGCGGCCTTCAACTCGGCGGCTTTGGCCGTCATGGCAATGGTCGGCGAAGGTTTGACGCGCGACAGTGTCGCAGACAGAAAGCTCATGGCGGGCCCCGGTTTGTATGTTGCTCAGGACTGTCATAGGGTGCCGCCGAAACACGATCAAGCGATATGCTTTTGAAGAACTGGAGAGTTTGATGAGCGACGAAACCGACTGGTTCGGACCCGAGGCCGCGACATTCGGAGACCGGGTTGCAGGCGCACGCGAAGCCGCCGGCATGACCCAGACCCAACTGGCCCGTCGGCTGGGTGTCAAGAAGTCCACTGTGGTGGCCTGGGAGAATGACCTGTCCGAACCGCGCGCCAACAAGCTGTCGATGATGGCAGGTATGTTGAACGTGTCGATCATGTGGCTGCTGACCGGTGAAGGCGAGGGCATGGATGCTCCGGATATCGCGGAAGCCGCGGATATGGAGCTGGCACCGCTGGTCGCGGAGTTGCGCGCCATCCGAGGCGAGATGCGTGCCAGTTCCGAGCGCCTTGCGCGGGTCGAGAAAACGCTGCGGCTGAAGCTGGAGAAAGGCGAATGAACGACATCCGGATCAAGCGGCTGAAGATGCGGTCGATGCGGCGTGGCATCAAGGAAATGGACATCATTCTGTCTGCCTATGCCGACCAGCGGCTTGAGCGGATGTCTGCGGCCGAATTGGACCTGTACGAAGCTTTGTTGCACGAAAACGATCAGGACCTCTACCAATGGGTGACCGGGCAGGTCGCCGCCCCTGAACACTACACGAGCATGATCTTCGATATCTCGCAAGTATTTCAAAAGTAATGGGAAAACAGACTTAACCGATTCTTCGGAATTTTGCGTCAGAGTTTCCTGAGCGGCGCGATTGAATCGGAGGATCGGATGAGTTTGGAATTGCAGGTCTCCGCACCCGGAACCAAGGGGTTCATGTCCAGCTATCTCGAGGCGCTGGCATTGGTTGAACGTCTACATCGGTTGCTTCTGGACGTCATCAAGGACGAGTTCGAGCGGGTCGGCGTACTGGAAATCAACGCGGTGCAGGCGCTGCTGCTGTTCAACATCGGTGACCACGAGGTGACTGCCGGTGAACTCAAAAGCCGCGGCTATTATCAAGGCAGCAATGTCAGTTACAACCTCAAGAAACTGGTCGAGATGGGGTTCATGCATCACCAGAGATGCGAGATTGACCGACGTTCGGTGCGGGTGCGTCTGACACCTCGGGGGCGGGAAATCCGTGACATCGTGGCCGATCTCTTCTCGCGGCACGCCGAAGGGCTACAGGCCAAAGGTGTCCTTGGCACCGAAGGGATCGAAGAGATTACCAGCGCTTTGCGCCGGGTTGAACGGTATTGGACGGATCAGATCCGGTACATCTACTGACTACCGCCGTTCAATGGCAAAACTTGGGACAGGGTCAGCGAATCCAGCTCTCTAATCAGCTTGCGCGTCATCGCGTCTTCGTAGGCTTCAAATCCCAAAGCGGTTTCGACGAAGGCTCCGGGCCCCAGAATGACCCAAGCGTTGTAATAGGCCGACAACTCTCCGATTTGCACATACCGCTTGTCCCCGGTGCTGGGATCATCGGCTCCGATCACAAGCCCATTGATCGTGATGCCGGTTGCCTGCAGTTGGGCTTTGGCTTCTCGGGGATGGAGGCCGACATTGTGCTTGCCATCTCCTGAGAGGTCCAGCGTCCGCTTCCAGCAGGCGGCTTGGGCGTCCAACAAATCAGCCCCGTACTGCATGGCAGACCCCACCGCTGTGCCCTGAGGTGCCGATGACCGACGAGTGGATTGCAGGCGTTGCGCAATCCCGGACAAATCGGTCGGGGACCGAATATCGGTCCAGCCGACCAACAGCCGCTGGAAACCTGCCTCGCTCCATTCGAAAACAGAGATGCGAACGGGGGCTTCCGGATTTGACAGGATCAACCGCTCCACCTCCGGCCGTTGCAAGGCAGCGGCCAAGCCGTCCAATTGAAGCCGGTATTCGTTGCTGTCGACTGAGCCTGAAACATCCAAACCAAGCGCCAGGGCTTGCCGGCATTGAGCAGCGGCCGGGCTACCCAAGGCCAAACAACAAAGAGCCAGGGTACGAGTGATCATTCTGCCTTGCGCCCCAACGCGCCAACCTGAAGGCTGGTCAATTCCCGTTCCAACTTGCGTCGCATGGCGCGTTCAAAATCTTCGAACCCTTGAGCGATTTCCAAAAAGGCGTTTGGCCCATGCAAGACGTTGTTCTCAAAAAACGGGATGAGGAACAGCTCCCCTTCGAAATCCGCCGCATTTATGACCAACCCATTCACGGTTATGCGGTCGAAGGGAAAGTGGCGATAGGCGATCTGCGGACCGTATCCGTCGTTGTTCGAGCCGTCACCGGACAGGTCAATCGTTTGAAACAGGCATTGCGGAGCCTGCTCCATCAGCGAGGCCCCGAAAGCCAGGGCATATCCCATGGCGGTGGCCGAGCCGCTGTCAGATCTTTGGGACTCGCTCACCTGTGTTGCTGCAACAAGCAGATCAGCCTCGGTCTCGATCAGGCGCCAGGGAAGGACGATGTACTGGGCGTCGCGACCGCTCCACTCATAAACCGTCAGGGCTACGGGCAGCGGCGAGGAAAAGAACGCTTTCCGGACTTCCGGAGCGATCAAGGCTGAAGCCAGGCCCTGCCGCTGCAGGGCGTCTTCTTTGGCGTCGACCGAAACGGAGATGTCCAAGGCAAGCGCCAAGGCCAGCCGGCAGTTTTGGGCCTCAGCAGAGCTGGCCAGAACGGCCAGCCCCAATCCTGTCAGCCAGCGGATCACCAGTGGCCGGTGCTTTCCATGCTGGCCCAAGGTTCGGCCGGGGGCAGGGCATCGCCATTCTGCAGCAGTTCAACCGAAATGTTGTCAGGCGAGCGCACGAACGCCATGCGCCCATCGCGAGGAGGGCGGTTGATGACGACACCATTGTCGGCAAGGTGCTGACAGGTCTCGTAAATGTTGTCGACCCCATAGGCTAGGTGGCCGAAATGGCGGCTGTCGCTTGGCAAACCCTCATCGCCATCCCAGTTCCATGTCAGCTCGATCGGCCTGTCCTCCTGACCCGGAGGAGCCATGAAGATCAGCGAAAACCGCCCTTCCTCGCTGTCGTAACGGCGGGTTTCCTGGAGACCCAGCAGCTTGTAGAAGGCCATGGATTTTTCCAAATCCTTCACGCGCACCATGGTGTGGAGGTATCTAAGCCCCATCTCGGCGATCCTTTCGGTGTTGATGATTGTGTGCAGCTTAGCGCGCTGCAGGGGCGTGTCGAGGGGGCGGTCGCAGAGAAACCGAAAAATGCGCGACGCAGCACACATATGGCGGTTTCAGTGCTGATGTTGCCGATATATAGTGGTCGGCGACTCATTTCAAAAACGAGGTATGTCCATGCCGCTGTCCGCCGAACAACTGGCCGAGATCGAAGAGCAACGCGCACAAACGCAGTCGACCCGCCGTGTTGTGGCTCCGGGTATGGAACGGCACCTCTACACTGCGCATCCTGTTCTGGACCACGGATTCGTGCGGGTCATCGACTATATGGGCGATGATGCTGCGATCTGCCAGGCGGCCCGCGTGTCCTATGGCAAAGGTACGAAGTCCGTACAGAATGACGAGGGGTTGATCCGCTATCTGATGCGCCACTGGCATTCGACCCCGTTCGAGATGTGCGAAGTGAAACTGCACGTGAAACTGCCAGTCTTCGTGGCCCGCCAGTGGATCCGCCACCGGACGGCCAACGTCAACGAATACTCTGCTCGCTATTCGATCCTTGATCGGGAATTCTACATTCCCGCGCCGGATCAATTGGCTGCGCAATCAGCGATCAACAATCAGGGGCGGGGCGAGGCGCTGCAGGGCGAAGAGGCTGCGCGCGTGCTGGACATTCTCAAGGCCGACAGCGCCCGCTGCTACGACAATTACGAAGCGATGATCGGCCAGGATGGCCAGCAGGGTCTGGCGCGTGAACTGGCGCGGATGAACCTGCCGGCAAACATCTACACGCAGTGGTATTGGAAGGTGGACCTGCACAATCTGTTCCACTTCCTGCGCCTGCGGGCAGATCCGCATGCGCAATACGAGATCCGCGTCTATGCCGAAACCATGTGCAAGATCGTGGCCGACTGGGTACCGTTCGCGTACAAGGCGTTCGAAGACTATCGCCTGGGTGCGGTCAACCTGTCGGCACAGATGGTCGAAGCGCTGCGTCGGATGCTGAAGGGCGAGCAGGTGACGCAGGAAAACTCGGGCATGACCGCGCGCGAATGGCGCGAGTTCGAAGCGGTGATCCGCGAAGGCTGATCGCCACCTGTTCGGATTGTCATGATCCTGTTACACTTTGGGCATGACGTTCAGCTTGATGTTTAGAACTGCGGCGATCGCTTTGTTGCTGGGCCAGCCGGCCTACGCAAAGTCGCCAATCGCTGAGGTGATCTGTGAGCCCACGGCGCGGATGCATGACAAACTGCGCCACCAATTCGGGGCGCAGCAGACCGCCTCTGGTGTTCGGGGACCCGAGCAGATCATGGAGGTGTGGACCAGCCGTCGCGGTGACTGGACCCTTGTCGTAACCTATGCGACCGGGACGTCCTGCATTGTGGCCATGGGCGACAACTGGACAAACCGCATCGAGGCCGACCCGACGCGAGGTTAGACTATCCGGGAAGAGGGTGGACAACGGCCTGTCAATTGGCCGTTGACCTTGTTTCGTCGCACCCGCCAGTTGGCGGGCCCTTTTACAATGGCTTCAAATCAGCCGCCATTTGGCGGCCGTCACGTCCGTCCTGCAACTCGTACGAGACTTTCTGATTGTCGGCGAGTCCGGTCAGGCCGGATCGTTCTACGGCCGAGATATGCACAAACACATCCTTACCCCCTTCATCGGGGGCAATAAAACCATAGCCTTTGGTCGTATTGAACCACTTCACGGTGCCGGTTGGCATTTCCCGTGTCTCCTTCTCCTTGCGCGTCACCCAGCAAATCGGCAGGGCATAGTCAAAGCGACCACAAACCCACGCAGTTCCGAACGAACGAGACGGCGTAAATTGTGTGTTTCGCCTTTTTCAACATTGCACGGTGAAGTAAAAAATCAAGGAATACTGGGTTAACCTATTCGTTTTGCCCGAAATTGCTGCAACGACCGGAGTGGATACATCATGCGCCTTTTTGGCCTGAAGACCTGCGATACCTGCCGTAAGGCACTGAAATCACTGCCTGATGCCGAATTCATTGATGTCCGAGGTGCGGGTGTTCCTTCGGAGGTGTTGGCCAAAGCGTTTGACCAGTTCGGCGAAGCCTTGCTCAACACCCGCTCGACAACTTGGCGTGGATTGGACGACGATCAACGCTCGCGACCACCGCTGGAACTGCTGGCGGATCATCCTGCCCTGATGAAGCGTCCGCTGATCGAACGTGACGGGCACTTGTTCCTGGGCTGGACCCCGCAAACCCGCACAGCCCTTGGCATTGCTTAAACGGGTGACTATCTGAACCGGCGCAACAATCAGGAATACTTCATGCGAAACGCAGCCATGATATTGGGTGTCATTGCCGGTCTGGTCGGAATGATCGTCGGTTTTTTTGGGTACGGGTTTGTCGAGCTTGTGGATCGTTACGGCGAGATCGAGGGGCTGGCAGAGCAGGTGGAAAACCCTCAGCTTATCAAGACAGCATCGCTTCTGGCGCCGTTGCTGGCGATTGCCGGGGGGGGCATGGCGCATGCGCGTGCTCTGTTGGCCGGTGTGTTGTTGCTGATTTCCGCGGCGGGGATGTACTATGCCTTTGGCTTCGGCGTGTTCACCATGTTCCCGATTGCCTTCGCCGGCGTTGCGGGGCTGCTTGGGATCGCCGCGGGCAAGCCGGACGAACCCAAAGCGCATTTCTAGATCATTTCAGGCGTAGAACCCGGTCGAGCGAGAGCGGGCCCGCGCCGTTGATCACAATCACCACGAACAGGAAGGTCCACATAACCCGTTGATCCATCAGGGTGATGGTGTTGTCGAACAGACCGCCCAGCTTGACCCCGTGCCCGGTGACATCGGTGAAGGTCTGGACCCAGATGAACCCGATCATGCCGAGGGCGGCAAGGCGGGTGAACAGCCCCACCAGCAGCAACGCAGGCAGGATGAATTCGGCCCAGGTTCCGGCGACGGCAACGGGCCAGGTAAAGAACCCAAGCTGCGAGCTGTCATAGCCGACGGCCTCCATCGCCTTGGGAAAGATCTGCACATAGGCCCCATCTGAGGGGAACAGGAATCCGAAAAACCCGCTGCCCAGCTTGGTCATGGCCGAGTTCCAGTAATAGACCAGAAGAACCGCTATGAAAGTCAGCCGCGCCACGGTCGGCGTCAGCCAGTTCGAGGCGTGGTCCAGCTTTCCGAGAACGGAATTGTGCATAGAGATCAGGGCAGTCATGTTTCCGGCCTTTCGATAGTCACTGAAGTAATCGCACTGCCCTGCAGCAGCAGTGCCAGGGTGGCGCCCAGGTCGAACGCGGGCGTCCGGGTGGTGGTTGCCTCGAAGGCCTGACCAATGGTCTGGCCGGCCTGCATGGCGGTGATCCAGTCGAACCCGGCGGGTGGCAGCAGGTGGGGCGACGGGTCAAATTCGGGGCGCGTGATCAGCACGTCCTCGGCGCTGGGTTGGGGCTTTGGCGCGCCGTCTTCGGTGTTGTACCGCCAGATGGCGTGGATGGGCCAGTCAGACCGGATCAGGTGCTTGGCCGGGGCAAAGCCTAGCCGGGCCTGCATCAGGTCTTCGGGCGGCAGGGCAGCCAGCGCGTCGGGCGCGATCGGTTGGCTGTCGGCGGCGTGGTAGGACCGGCGCAAGGCCAGTTCCAGCCGTGCCACGTCGGGCAGATAGCCAAGATGCGCCAGCTGTTCGGTGCCGGCTAGGAACTCGGGGAAGTTCTCGCCATAGAACATCATCAGCGGAGAGCTAGGCGGGTGCTGACGCAGATAGATTCCGGCCAGACCGTCCATGTTCTGCGGACCCAGCAGCTTGGTGATGACCGGAAATGCCTGGTGCATGGCTTCGGTCAGCGACACGGCCACGTTGTTGCGGTAGACGCTGAAACGGCGTCCGGCGGGACGGGCCTGGTCGTCCTGCAGCCCCTCGGGCACGGGGGCCGCCGGGTCCAGCAGGGCGGCCCGGAATTCTGATTGCGAAACGCTCATGCTGGGATCCGGTCCAGCGCGGATTGCGCGCGTTCGGCCTCGGAGCGCAAGGTGGGCCAGTCGGGCACGTCATTGTCCCATTCGATCAGCACGGGTTTGGGGCCTGACCGGTCGAGCACATAATCCAGCAACGCCCAGACCGGATCGACGACGGCGCGGCCGTGGCTGTCGATCAGCAGGGGTTGGCCGTGATCGTCCTGATCCTCGTCATGGCCGCCAAGGTGGATCTCGCCAACCTTGTCCAGAGGGTAGGCGTCGATATAGGCCTGCGGACTGTAATTCAGATTGGTGGCCGAGACGAACACGTTGTTGACGTCCAGCAGCAGGCCACATCCGGTCCGGTGCGCGACCTCGCGCAAGAAGTCGGGTTCTGACCACGTGCTTTCGGCAAAAGCGAGATAGCTGGAAGGGTTCTCCAGCAGCATCTGCCGGCCCACGGTCTCTTGCACCTGATCGATATGATCGCAGATGCGGGCCAGTGTGGCGTCGGTATAGGGCAGGGGCAGCAGATCGTTCAGGAACTGGCTGCCATGGGTAGACCATGCCAGATGCTCCGAAAAGCTGGCCGGGTTCAGCCAGCCGACAAGATTCTTCAGGCGAGCCAGGTGCTCGGCGTCCAGCGGGCCTTCGCCGCCGATGGACAGGCCCACTCCGTGCACCGAGATGGGAAACCGTTCGGACAGGTGGCGCAGCTGCGCCAGCGGTCGGCCGCCGTCGCCCATGTAGTTTTCGGCATGGATTTCCAGCCAACCGACGGGGTCGGGCTGGTCAAGGATCTCGGCATAGTGCTGCGGCTTGTAGCCGACCCCGGGCGCGGCCGGCAGCCGTTGCGTTCTGCGGGCGTGATCCAACATCGCGTGATCCTTCTCAGCAAGAAACAGGGCGGGCTGTTTGGTTTAGCCCGCCCCTGACATTCCTTCCCGTGCCTTATGCCGGCAGATCGCGTTCCAGCGGCTCGAGCGAGCCTTTGCGGGGCGTTCCATCCGCAGATTTGGGCAGCTCGATGTCGGCGCAGGTGCCCGCATCGACCAACGTCCAGGCGTTGCCTTGGTAGTCCACGGTCGAGGTGCCGGCACACGTGGTGCCCGGTCCGGCGGCGCAGTCGTTCTGGCCTGCCAGCGATACGCCATAGCATTTTTCTTTGGCCTGAGCGGCGGCGGTGGTTGCAGAGCCCGCAACGGCTGCGGCAACGGCGCTTGCGATTACGAGGGTTTTGGCGGTGTTCGACATCTCAGGTAATCCTTTTCGTGATTGCGTATGTCTGCTTGTGACAGTGACAAAGGTAACGGCTGACACTGCTCTGTTGAATTCACGAGCCCGTGTCTCACGGCCGTGTCAGGGAGCGTTAATGCCCCTTGCAAGTTAACACACTGTAATAAATTAGGAAATCCAGAAATGTTTCAATCCGGCCCCGTGCTGGGGGCCGGATTGGCGGCAAGACTGTGCCGAATGTTACAGAAGATCAGGGGGCGTTGCCGCGTGCGCCAGTTCTTTTGTTACAGCGTCAAGCGGCTGGACCTGGGTCTGCTTCTCGCCCAGGCGGCGGACGCTGACGGTGCGCTCTTCGACCTCGCGGTGGCCGACGGCCAGGATCACCGGCACCTTGCCGACCGAATGCTCGCGGACCTTGTAGTTGATCTTCTCGTTGCGGATGTCGGCCTCGGCCCGGACACCGGCGGCCTTGAGTGTATCGACCACTTCCAGAACATATTCATCGGCCTCGGAGGTGATCGAGGCCACGACGACCTGGCGCGGCGCCAGCCAAAACGGCAGTTTGCCGGCGTGTTCTTCGATCAGGATGCCGATGAACCGTTCGAACGACCCCAGGCAGGCGCGGTGCAGCATCACCGGACGGTGTTTGGCCCCATCGGCGCCGACATAGGTAGCATCCAGCCGTTCGGGCAGGACGAAATCCACCTGGAATGTGCCGCATTGCCAGTCACGCCCGATTGCGTCGGTCAGGACGAATTCCAGCTTCGGCCCATAGAAGGCGCCCTCGCCGGGGTTCAGTTCCGGCTCGACCCCCGCAGCGCGGGTGGCGGTCAGCAGGGCTTCTTCGGCCTTGTCCCAGACCTCGTCCGAGCCGGCGCGCTGTTCGGGGCGATCCGAGAATTTGACCTTGAAACTGTCAAAGCCCAGATCTTTGTAGACATCGGTCAGAAACCCGATGAAGCGGGCACATTCGTCGCCGATCTGGTCCTCGGTCGAGAATATATGCGCGTCGTCCTGGGCAAAGCCCCGGACCCGCATGATGCCATGCAGCGCGCCCGAGGGTTCGTAGCGCGCGCAGGATCCGAATTCGGCCATACGCAGCGGCAGGTCGCGATAGGATTTCAGGCCCTGTTTGAAGATTTCCACGTGGCACGGACAGTTCATCGGTTTGAGCGCGTTTACGGCCTTTTCGCGGGCGTGTTCCTCGTCAACTTCGACGATGAACATGTTCTCCTGATACTTGTCCCAGTGGCCCGAGCGTTCCCACAGCTTGCGATCGACCACCTGCGGGGTGTTGACCTCGACATAGCCGCCGCGGTGCTGGGCACGCCGCATATAGTCCTGAAGCTGGGTGTAGATGGTCCAGCCGTTGGGGTGCCAGAAGATCTGGCCCGGGGCCTCTTCCTGCATGTGGAACAGGTCCATCTCGCGGCCCAGCTTGCGGTGGTCGCGCTTGGCGGCCTCTTCCAGCATGTGCAGGTGCGCCTTGAGCTTTTCCTTGCCGGTAAAGGCAACGCCATAGATACGCTGCAGCATCGGGCGGTTGCTGTCGCCACGCCAGTAGGCGCCGGCGATGGACATCAGCTTGAAGGCGTCGCCGGGCAGCTGGCCGGTATGCTGCAGGTGCGGGCCGCGGCACAGGTCCTGCCAATGGCCGTGCCAATACATGCGTACCGGTTCGTCACCCGGAATCGCCTCGATCAGTTCGACCTTGTAGGGCTCGTTGTTGGCCTTGTAGAACGCGATGGCACGCTCGCGGTCCCAGATCTCGGTGGTGACGGGATCGCGCTTGTTGATGATCTCTTTCATCTTTTTCTCGATGAGGCCGAGATCTTCGGGCGTGAAGGGTTCTGCGCGGTCGAAGTCGTAATACCAGCCGTTTTCGATGACCGGGCCGATGGTGACCTTGGTGTCGGGCCAGATTTCCTGCACCGCGCGGGCCATCACGTGCGCGAAGTCGTGGCGGATCAGCTCGTTGGCCTGGGCCTCGTCCTTCATCGTATGGAGAGCGATTTCGGCATCCTGTTCGATGGGCCACTGCAGGTCCCAATGCTGGCCGTTGACGGCGGCCGAGATGGCCTTTTTCGCCAGCGAGGTGGAGATGTCGGCAGCGACCTCGGCCGGCGTGACGCCTGCCGCGTAGGATCGGGAATTGCCATCGGGGAAGGTAAGAGAGACGGATTTTGAATCCAGGGCCATGGTCTGGCTCTCCTCGTCGGTTTGGCGCCCACTGAACGCCCGGTTGCGGGTTATGCTGTCGGGTCCGTTTGGCAGGTGGTGGTGGCTGTGTCAAGCGTTGGCGGGCAGAGGGCTCTGCTCCAAGCGTGCCGCGGGATATCTGCCGCCAGATGACGGAGGGGCGGGAATTGCACTTGGGCGCGGCGCGTGCATGATGCTGGAAAAGCATGTGAGGGTTTCATGGCAGCGACGACATTTCTAGACACGCCGCAGGGGCGGCGGCTGGCCTATCACAAGAGCGAAGGGGCAGGGCCTACGGTCGTTTTTCTGGGTGGTCTCAAGTCGGACATGGAGGGCACCAAGGCGGTGCATCTTGAGGACTGGACGCGGGCGCGTGGGCAGGCTTATCTGCGGTTCGACTATTCCGGGCATGGGGAAAGTTCCGGCCGGTTCGAGGAGGGCTGCATCGGGGATTGGCACGAGGATACGGTTGCGGCGGTTTCCGCGCTGACCGAGGGGCCGCTGATCGTGGTGGGTTCGTCTATGGGCGGCTGGCAGGCATTGCTGCTTGCGCGGGCCATGCCCGAGCGGATCGCGGGGATGGTCACCATCGCTGCGGCGCCGGATTTCACCGAGGACGGCTATTGGTCCTCGTTCAGCGACGAACAGAAACAGGCGCTGGAGACGGTCGGGCATGTTGAACTGCCCTCGGACTACATGGAGCCCTACATCATCACCAAGCGGATGATCGAGGATGGGCGGACGCGGCTGGTGTTGCGGTCGCCCTTGAACCTGCCGTTTCCGGTGCGGTTCCTGCAAGGCACGGCGGATACGGCGGTTTCCACCGAGACGGCGGTACGGCTGCTCGACCATGCCAGCGGTCCGGACATGCGGCTGTTGTTGGTCAAGGATGCCGACCACCGGTTCTCGGACGGGCCGTGTCTGGGGCTGATCGAAGATGCGGTTCGCGACGTGATGGGGGGCAACTGATGCGGCGGCTGGGGCGGTTTCTCGGGCGGGCCTTGCTGGCGTTGGTGGTGGTCGGCGGGCTGATCTACTGGTTCGGCCCGCGCGAAGAGGTGGATCTGCACCCGCGGTTCGATCCGCGCAAGTTCGGCGAGGGGGTTCAGGTCTATTTCGAAAGCATCGAGTCCGCCTATGATGATATCGTGCCGGGTGTCGAAAAGCGGGTGATCTGGCAGGACGGATTCAAGGAACGGCGCACGCCTTATTCGGTACTTTATGTGCACGGGTTCTCGGCCTCGTCCGAGGAAATCCGCCCGGTGCCCGACAGGATCGCCGACGCGCTGGGGGCCAATCTGGTCTATACGCGCCTGCAGGGGCACGGGCGCGACGGGCTGGCAATGGCCGAAGGGACGGCCTCGGGCTGGATGCGGGACATGGCCGAAGGCCTGGCCGCCGCCCGCGCCGTGGGCGACAAGGTTATCGTGATCTCGACCTCGACCGGGGGAACCCTGGCGGCAGCCGCGGCGCTGGATCCTGAACTGAGCAAGGATGTGGTCGGGATGGTGTTCATCTCGCCCAATTTCGGGGTGCAGGCGGCCGGATCCTGGATCCCGTCGCTGCCTTGGGCGCGCAGCTGGCTGCCGTTGCTGATGGGGGAAACCCGCGACGTGTCGGGCCCTGATCCGGAAAAGAACCTGTACTGGTCGTCCTCTTATCCGTGGGAGGCGGTGGTTCCGATGTCAGTGCTGGTCGATACCGTCTACGCACTGGATTCTTCGGGCGCACTGGTGCCGGCTCTGTTCT
Organism: Ruegeria sp. BC6; assembly: GCF_056539185.1. Taxonomy (NCBI): domain Bacteria; kingdom Pseudomonadati; phylum Pseudomonadota; class Alphaproteobacteria; order Rhodobacterales; family Roseobacteraceae; genus Ruegeria; species Ruegeria sp. BC6. The sequence goes on along the minus strand of NZ_JBQFUM010000001.1, from coordinate 1,089,497 downwards.
GGTTCTCGGATGACGATCAGGTGGTTCGGCCCGACCTGACGCACAAAGTTGCAGAAGACTGGGGGGCACCTGCGACCGTTCAGACCGTAACCATGGGGCCGGGTGACGACCCGCAATCGCACGTCATTGCCGGACGGCTGATGTCGCCGGGGCAGACCGATGCGACGGTGGCAGGTATTCTGCAATGGCTGAACGGTTTGGGGGCAGAGTGATGGAGCAACGCGTCAGCTTGATCACGATCGGGGCCGAAGATCCCGAAGCCGCAGCCCGCTTTTACGAGGCGCTGGGCTGGCGTCGCACCGACAGCCCGGACGGGGTGATCGTTTTTGACCTGATCGGCCAGACGCTGGGTCTGTATTCATTGACCGCGCTGGTCGAAGAAATCGGGGTTGGCGTTGAAACCCTGGGTCGCGGCGCGATGACGCTCGGCCACAATTGCCGGTCCAAGGAGGGTGTCGCCGAACTGTTGCAAGCTGCCGAGGCAGCGGGGGCCGAAATCCTGAAACCAGCCTCGGACGTGTTCTGGGGCGGGCACCATGGGTACTTTCGGGCACCGGATGGCACGATCTGGGAAGTTGCTTTCAACCCGTACTCGGCCCTCGCGTCGGATGGGGCCTTTCGCTGGAACGGGTATTGAATATGCGCAGACCGGGCAGCATGTGGAGCCTCGAGACCCTGGGCCGCGTGCGCCTGTCGCGCCATTTCTTCATGCGCGATTTCCTGTATTCCGAGATCGGGAACTTTCACGAAAAACAGAACCTGCCGGACAACCCGGATCTGGCCATCGAAACCGGCCGTGCATTCTGCGAAACCCTTCTGGATCCGTTGGAGGAAACATTCGGGCGTGTTGCCGTCCGGTCTGGATACCGGTCACCCTCGCTGAACCGGTTTGGAAACGAGAACAAGTTGAACTGCGCCCGCAACGATCATCCACTTGAATGCCACATCTGGGACCGCGGCACAGGCGAGGCGCGAATTGCCGGAGCCTCGATCGTTATCCCATGGTTTGCCGACCGTTACGCACAAGGCAGGGACTGGCGCGATCTGGCCTGGTGGATGCACGATCATCTGGATTATTCCGAGATCTGGTTCTTTCCCAAACTCTGCGCCTTCAACCTGGTGTGGCGGCCCACCCCGCTGCGCCGGATCGACAGCTACATTGCGCCGCGTGGCAGTCTGCTCAGGGCCGGTGCCGATCCGGATGAGACTCTGAACGAACGCCGTCGGCGCTATGCGGACTTTCCTGAATTTCGCGCAATCCGCTATCCCTAAAGTTTTTCTTGCCCGTCTGCGTCGAAACTCTCATCCTGATCAACAAAACGGCCGAGCCGATCGGCCAGTACAAGGAGGGCCTGCGTGATCGAGCCGCTGGTCTTGTTGCCAGGATTGATGTGCGATGCACGGCTGTTTCAGCCGCAGACAACCCGGCTGTCTCAGACCCGGCCGGTGATGGTCGCGCCGATCGGAGGCGGTGATCGGATCGAAGAGATTGCCTCGGCGCTTTTGGACCAGTTGCCGCGCCGCTTTGCGTTGGCTGGTCTGAGCATGGGGGGCATTGTTGCGTTGGAACTGGTGCGCCGGGCCCCGGAACGCGTGACCCGCCTTTGCCTCATGGCGACGGATGCGCAGGCCGATACCCCCCAGATCGCCGCTGACCGCGAAGAGTTGATCGTTGCGGCGCAGGCTGGCCGTCTTGAGGATGTCATGCGCAAGGTTCTGGGCTCGGACACGCTGGCCCCCGGGCCGCAGCGGATCCCGATATTGAACGACATGCTGGAAATGGCGCTGGAGCTAGGGCCGGAACTGTTCGTGCGCCAAATGCGCGCTCTGCAGCGCCGTCCGGATCAGCAGGGCACCTTGCGGCGAATAAAGATGCCGACCTTGGTTCTGTGCGGGGCACACGACACTTTAACGCCGGTCAGAAAACACAGTTTCATGGCCGAGTTGATCCCCGGTGCAGCCTTGCATGTGGTGGATATGGCGGGGCATCTACCAACGCTTGAAGCGCCGAGTGAAACCACCGACGCGCTGTCCGACTGGTTGAACATACCCGTGCGGGCTTTCTAGTCGTACAGCGCCTTGCGTTCTTCAAGGCTGATGACATGCGGAGCCACAAACGGATTGCCGGTTGCGACGTCGAAGAACGGAGTCTGCTTCCAACGACCGGAAAGGCGCGCCGAAATGACTCTGCGGATCATGCCGAGAACAGCAGGAGCCACATTCTCGTGCTTCCATTTGCCATTCGCCTGCGGGACATGGGCGCGGGTCTTCACAGGCCCCAGAGGGGATGGATCGGAAAACCTGGCGACATCAAATCCGGCAAAGGGGAACTTCATGCTGCTGGTGGTGGTCGCCACAGGCGCGTTGCAGCATTTGGCGTACCATCGAAACAGACCTTTGGGTCCCAGCCGCATTACGGCCAGGTTCTCGGCGCCTTTGGTGATGCGGATATATTCGGGCGACATCTGAAAAATGTCTACCGACCCCGGTGCGGGGTCAGGTTGACCAAAATACAGCTGTCCGGCGCGGCAATCTGGGCAGAAACAGACAACATGGGTGCCGCTGGACACCCCCTTGGCCGTGATCTCGCCGCCAAGCTGGCCGCAGTTGCAGGCGAACGGAAGGGCAGGCGCCGGGTCTGCGGACATCAAGCAACCTTGTTGCTGTTGGCCGCGCGGCGGCGCGGTTTGCGGCTGTTTTCGTTCATGAAATCTATGACCAGCGGGCGGATATTGTCACGCCAACTGCGTCCGGCGAAGATACCGTAGTGGCCCGCGCCGGGTTCGACATGGCTGGCCTTCTTGCTGTCGGGCAGGCCGGTGCACAAGTCCAGCGCTGCGATACACTGGCCGGGGGCCGAGATGTCGTCATTGGCGCCTTCGACCGTCTTGACCGCCACATCCGTGATTTTGCCAATGTCGACTTTGTGGCCAGCCACGATGAACTCATTCCGGGCGATCTCACGGTTCTTGAACACCCGCTCGACCGTCGAGAGGTAGAACTCTGCCGTCATGTCCATCACGGCCAGATATTCATCGTAGAAACGGTTGTGGGCGTCATGATCCGACGCCTCACCCCGCATGACGCGCTGGATCTGGTCGGAGAACGCCTTGCCATGGCGCTCGGCATTCATCGACATGAAGGATGCCAATTGAAGAAGCCCGGGATAAACCATGCGTCCCACGCCCTTGTATTTGAAGCCCACCCGCTGGATCATCGTTTCCTCAAGCTGGCCCATGGTCACCCGGCGGCCGAAATCGGTGACTTCGGTCGGGGTTGCGTCAGGGTCAACCGGGCCACCGATCAGCGTCAGCGTGCTGGGCTGCGCCTTGGGGTCGGTTTCGGCAAGGTACGCCGTCGCCGCAAGGGTCAGGGGCGCGGGCTGGCAGACAGCGACGACATGCGTGTCCGGCCCCAGCTCCTTCATGAAATCGACAAGGTACAGGGTGTAGTCCTCGACATCGAACTTGCCTTCGGACACGGGGATGTCGCGCGCGTTATGCCAATCGGTCACATAGACTTCGCAATTGACCAGCAGGCTCTTGACGGTCGAGCGCAGCAGGGTGGCGTAGTGTCCGGACATCGGCGCAACCAACAGCACCTTGCGCGGTTGCTCTTTGCGGCCATTCACGCGAAAGTGGACCAGATCGCCAAACGGGCGTTCAAGCACGGAGGTGACATCCACCAGATGATCTTTGCCGTCTTCGCAGGTAAACGTTCGGATACCCCAATCGGGTTTCACGACCATGCGTTGAAACGTGCGTTCGGTTACTTCGCCCCACGCGGCCATCCAGTTGAATGCCGGATTGGGGATCATGGAAAACTGGGGGTAGGACGCCATCGCGCTTGCGGTTGCACCAAGCCATTGGTTGGTGTTGCGCATGGTTTCCATCAGGTCGTAGGTCATCATGTAACGCACGGGAATGGCCTCCTAAATGTCAGCCTGAGAGTTCGGACCATTCGTCGCTTTGCCCCCCGGTGCCCACGACGATATTCTGCACAGCAGCGAGGTTAGGGGGGATTTGTTAAAATGACAACAAGTGAAGGCCACATGCCCGACTTAAGCGACGAACACGTTGAACGCCTTAAGGAAAACATGTTGAAAGTCGAAGATCTGTCCAAGCGGCTGATCGAGGTGATGGCGTCGAAAAAAGCTCATACTCCCGCGCTGGACGGCCCGAATCAGGAACTTTTTGCAAGAGCAGCAACTGCTTATTGGGCCGAGGCCCTGCAGAACCCGGCCAAGTTGTTGGAACAACAGCTGGAATACTGGGGCAAGTCCGTCCTGAATTTTGCTGCGGCGCAGCAGGCCCTGCTGGCGGGTGAAGGCGAAGCGGACGAGGCTCCGAGCAAGGATAAACGCTTCTCGAACCCGCTGTGGGATACGAACCCCTATTTCCGTCTTGTCCGACAGCAATACCTGACCAATGCCGAAGCCATCGCGAACGCGGTGGAGTCGGTCGAGGACTTGGACGCCAAGGACAAGCGGCGGCTGAAATACTTCTCGCAGCAGATTGTCGACATGATGTCGCCGACGAATTTCCTGCCGACCAACCCCGACGCTCTGCAGAAGGCGATAGAAACCGATGGCCAGTCGCTGATCCAGGGGCTGGAGAATCTTGTTGCCGATCTCGAAGCCAATGATGGCGAGCTGATCGTCAAGCTGGCGGATGAAAACGCGTTCAAGGTGGGCGGCAACCTGGCCACAACACCCGGAGAAGTCGTCTATCGAAATCGGATGATGGAACTGATCCAGTACAGTCCGGCGACTGAGACGGTTTATGAAACCCCCGTCGTTCTGTTCCCGCCCTGGATCAACAAGTTCTACATCCTGGATCTGAAGGCACAGAACAGCCTGATCAAGTGGATCACCGATCAGGGCTATACCTTGTTCGTCGTCAGCTGGGTCAATCCGGATGCCAGCTATGCCGAAACGGGAATGGAAGACTACGTTCAGGACGGATTCCTGACGGCGGTAGAAGAGGCCAAGAAGATCTGCAAGGTCAAACAAGTCAATGCGGTCGGGTACTGCATTGCCGGAACGACCTTAAGCCTCACTCTGTCGCTTTTGAAACAGCGCGGTGACAAGTCGATTAAATCCGCCACGTTCTTCACGGCGCTGACCGATTTTTCGGATCAGGGCGAGTTTACCCCCTTCCTGCAGAATGATTTCATCGACGGGATCGAGGAAGAGGTGAACAAGGAAGGTGTGCTGCGGTCATGGATCATGGCGCGCACGATGTCGTTCCTTCGGTCTCGCGACCTGGTCTATGGACCGGCGATCCGCAGCTACATGCTGGGCGAGACGCCACCCGCCTTTGATCTGTTGTACTGGAACGGGGACGGCGCGAACCTGCCCGCGAAAATGGCTGTGCAGTATTTACGTGGCTTGTGTCAGCGCAACGAGTTCGCCTCGGACGGGTTCGAATTGATGGGCCACAAGGTGCATGTTCGCGACGTGGATGTGCCGTTGATGGCGATCACTTGCGAGACGGACCATATCGCCGCTTGGAAAGACTGCTATCGCGGCGTGCAGAAAATGGGAGCGCACAGCAAAACCTTCATCGTTTCGGAATCGGGACATATTGCAGGCATCGTCAATCCGCCCAGCAAAAAGAAATACGGTCACTATACCAACCCCGATCTCAAGGCGGATGCCGATACCTGGATGAAAGAGGCAAGCTTCCACGAAGGCTCGTGGTGGCCCCGCTGGGAGGCTTGGTTGAAGAAGCGGTCTGGTAAGCAGGTTCCGGCACGCGAACCGGGTGATTCGAGCCACCCACCGTTGGCTCCGGCGCCAGGAACCTATGTAGTCGCCAAACCAAAGTCTTGATTTCACATTGAAACTAAAAAATTCTGCGGCGCAGCAAAAAAAACTTGAAATGCTGCGCCGCAGCAATCATATTGTCCTCAAGCTGATGAAACCCGGGGTGGGCCCGGACCGGCTGAAAGGATTAGGACAATGGCAAAGACCCAAGACTTTACCGCGATCATGAAAGACATGATGGGCGCGTTCCCGGTGGACACCTCCGCCGTTGAAAATGCATTCAAATCGACCGCTTCGCTGAACGAAAAGCTGTCGGGCGTTGCTCTGGAAGCTGCCGAGAAATCGGCTGAAATCTCGAACAAGTGGACCAAGGAAACTCTGGCCAAGCTGAGCGAGATGTCGAAAGCCAAAGCAGAGCCGGCCGACTACGCCAAAGCAGCAACCGATTTCGCCAGCGCTTCGGCTGAAGTTGCTGCCGAGAACCTGGCTGCTTTCGCTGAAATCGCCAAGAAAGTTCAGTCGGAAACCGTCGAGCTGCTGATGGCTGCTGGCAAAGAAGCTGCGGAAGAAACCACCGCGGCCGTCAAGAAAGCCACCACCGAAGTGACCGCTGCTGCCAAGAAAGCAACGGCTGCCAAGTAAGCAAGATCCGCGAAACGCACCCATCCCTCCCAAATTGGTGCAATCGCTAAGGGCAGGTCCATTGACCTGCCCTTTCTTTTTGTTCTGCAGTCGCATAACCTCTGCTGCAACGCATCATCCTTGGGGAGGGTAAACGGTGTCGGACAAAGATAAACCTCTGCTGATCAAGCGGTATGCCAGCCGTCGGCTGTATAACACCGAGACCAGCGACTACGTCACGCTCGAGGACATCGCTGGGTTCATCCGCGACGGGCGCGAGGTTCAGATTATCGACCTGAAAACCGGCGACGACCTGACACGACAGTATCTGCTTCAAATCATTGCCGAACATGAAAGCCGGGGTGAAAACGTTCTGCCTGTGAACGTTCTGAATGACCTTGTGCGCAGCTACATGGTGCCGGGCGGGGGCATGATGCCGCAATTCCTGCAATCCAGCTTTGAGATGCTGCGCGAAAGCCAGGCCAAGATGATGGAAAACATGAGTGCGATGAACCCCATGAGCAGCATGCCCGGGTTCGAAGCAATGCAGGCGCAGCAGCAGGCGTTCCTGAAGGCCATGACTGGCGGGCTGTCGGGTAATTGGTCCGGGCCGGACAAGGACGAAGAAGGCAAGTCCGAGTCGAATGAAGACTTGGACGACATCAAGAAACAACTGGCTGAATTGCAGCAGAAGCTTTCCAAGCTCAGCTGATATCATACAGGCCCGGACAACCCGGGCCTTTTCTTTCTTACGCTGGGGTCAGGTGCCGAAGGCCACTTCGGGCGCGGTAACCTCGCCGACCGAAGCCAGGATGATGTCGGCGATTACATCCAGTTCCGCGCGGGTCAGGCGCACCGGCAGGCGCACGTCGCAGGCTTTCATCAGCATTTCGCGCGTTCGAGGCAGATCGACCTGCTCTGGCAGAAACTGCCAGTTCCAGAAGGCGCGTGCGTTGTCCTCGCTCAGACCAAACACCTGCACCTTGACGCCACGGCCCTCGGCGGCAGCGGCAAATGCCTTGATCTGGTCTTGGTCCAGATCGACCAGGTTGAACTGGATCGAATCCGGCGCGCGTCGCTCTGGTGTCAACGGGTTGGGTACGTGGATATGCGGTGAACTGTTCAGGCGCTGCGCGACATAGTCGTGGTTGGCCAGCCCGTCCCGCACCCGCCGCGCCAATTCGGGCAGTTGGGGGCGGATCACCGCGGCACTGAGGTTGCTCATGCGCAGATTGTAGAGCGGCAGCTTGTTCTGCCATCGGGCAAAGGCCTGCTCCAGATCGGGCGTATTCTGGCCGTGCGGTCCTTTGTGCTTCTTCCAATTGTGCTCATAAGCGCCCGACATGATCACGGCGCGGGCGACCAGGTCGGCGTCGTCGGTGACAAGGATGCCTCCTTCGCCCGCGTTGATCATCTTGTAGGACTGGAACGAGAAACAGCCCACCTTGCCGATGGTGCCGATGTTGCGGCCATGCCAAGTGGTGCCCAGCGAATGAGCCGCGTCCTCGATCACCGGGATGTCGCGCGCGTCGCACAGCGCCATGATCGCGTCCATGTCCGAGGTATGGCCGCGCATGTGGCTGATGATCACCGCTTGAGCGTCGTCGAGCTTGTCCGCGAAATCGTCGATGTCGATGCGGTAATTGTCGCCCACCTCGCACAGGACCGGAACGCAGTCGGCATGAACCACCGACGAGGGCACCGCCGCAAAGGTAAAGCCCGGGATCAGCACCCGCGCGTCCCGCGGCAGCCCCAGCGCCTTGAGCGACAAGAACAACGCCGCCGAACAGGACGACACCGCCAGCGCGTATTTGCTGCCCAGCAACTCGGCGAATTCGGCCTCAAGCAAAGCAACCGGCGCGTCCTGCGGCGCGGTATAGCGGAACAGGTCCCCGGATTGCATCAGGGCTTCGATCGCGTCTCTGGCAGCGGCGGGGATGGGTTCGGCGTCGTGGACGTTGGGTGGCAGCGTCATATTTGATAATCCCAAATTCTATGTTTGGAAAAGATAAAATGAAAGCCCGCGTAAACCAAGCCTTCATTCGCCTGCTGGGCGAAATTTCACCGAACCGTCACAAGTGGTGGGTCAAAGGCCCAGCCGATCACGCAGGGCATACCAAGTCATCGCCAGCACCAGCAGAGGGCTGCGCAGGGCCGAGCCCCCGGGAAAAGGCAGAGCGGGCACGCGGGCCATCGTGTCGAACCCTTCGGACTGGCCCTGGATGGCCAGCGCCATCAACTGACCGGCATGGGTTGCGGTGCCGACCCCATGACCGGAATAGCCCGAGGCCGACAGGATGTTGGGCGCCAGACGCGTCAGGTAGGGCATCCGCCGCATGGTTATGGCCAGCGTGCCGCCCCAGGCATAGTCGATCCGAACGTCGCGCAGATGCGGAAATATCTCGGTCATCGGTTTGCGGACCTTGGCGGCGATGTCGGATGGAAAGCGATAGCCATAGCTCTCGCCACCGCCGAACAGCAGTCGCCCATCGGCGCTGAGGCGGAAATAGTTCACCACGAATTTCGTGTCGGCAACGGCCACGTCCTGCGTCAGAACCTTTGCGGCCTCGGCGCCCAGCGGCTCGGTCGCGGCGATGAAATTGTTGATCGGCATGACCCGCGCCGCGACCTTGCGGTTCAGGTTGCCCAGATAGCCATTGCCGGCCAGAACCAGATGGTCGGCCGTGACCGAACCCTGCTCGGTGCGAACGGTGACGCGCGGGCCTTCCTCGATGCCCAGAACCTCGGTGTTTTCGTGCAGCGTCAGGCCGGCGGCCAAGGCGGCCTCGGCCAGGCCAAGCGCATAGTTCAACGGGTGCAGATGGGCCGCGCCCATGTCCAGATATCCGCCTGCATAGGCCGGCGAGGGGCAAAGCGCGCGTCCGGCTTCGGCATCCAACAGCTCGAGCTGGTCATAGCCGTAGGCGGTTTTCAGGTGCTTGGCGTGGTCGTGCAATTCGCCCCGTTCGCCGTCGCTTACGCCCAGCGTGGCGATGCCCGGTTTCAGGTCGCAATCGATGCCGTGGCGTCCGATCAGGGATTTGGTCAGCGTCTTTGCGTCTTCGGCCAGATCCCACAGCTTGGCCGCGTCTTCGCGTCCGACCAGCTTTTCCAGGTCTTCCTGATCCATGCGCTGGGCGCTGCCCAATTGCCCGCCATTGCGCCCCGAGGCACCGAACCCCACGCGGTGCGCCTCAAGCAGGACCACGCTGAACCCGGCCTTGGCCAGATGCAGCGCGGTCGAAAGACCCGTATACCCTCCACCCACGACGCACACGTCGGCGGTGACATCGCCGCGCAAAGGCTCGGTCGGGGTTCGCGGGTGCGCGGTGGCGGCATACCAGCTGGGCGGGTAGGTGCCGCGTTTGTCATTGCTGTACAGCAGGTTCATGGCGCACATGGCTCAGACGTTCAGCAGCAGGTGTTCACGCTCCCACGGCGAAATCACCTGTAGGAATTCCTCGTATTCGGCGCGTTTCACGATGCTGTAGACGCGGGCGAACTCGGGGCCCAGAACCTGATGCAAGGCTTCGGCCTGGTCGAACAGATCCAGCGCGTTGCCCATGACCTGCGGGATGTCGCCGTCACCTTCGTAAGCGTCGCCATAGAACTGACGGCGCGGCCGGTCCTGATTGACCAGGCCAAGATAGCCGCAGGCCAGCGACACGGCGATGCCCAGATAAGGGTTGCAATCCATCCCTGCGATGCGGTTTTCCACCCGGCGGCTGTCGGGACCCGACAGCGGCACACGTATCCCCGTGGTACGGTTGTCGCGCGCCCATTCCAGGTTGATCGGGGCGGCATGGTCCTTGACGTAGCGCCGGTACGAGTTGACGTAGGGCGCCATCACCGCCAGCCCGGCGGGCAGGTGCAGCTGCAGACCGGCGATGAAGTTGTAGAACGCATCGGTCTCGCCGCCCTGAGGCCCCGAGAACAGGTTCTTGCCCGTCTCCATGTCGATGATCGAGTGATGGATGTGCATGGCCGATCCCGGCTCATCCTCGATCGGTTTGGCCATGAAGGTGGCAAAACAGTTATGGCGCAGCGCAGCCTCGCGGATCAGGCGTTTGAAATAGAACACCTCGTCGGCCAGCTTGACCGGATCGCCATGGCGCAGGTTGATCTCAAGCTGACCGGCGCCGCCCTCCTGGGTGATGCCGTCGATCTCGAACCCTTGCGCCTCGGCGAAATCATAGATGTCGTCGATCACGGGGCCGAATTCATCCACGGCGGTCATGGAATAGGCCTGCCGCGCGGCAGCCGGACGGCCCGAGCGGCCCATCATCGGCTCGATCCCCTTGGCCGGGTCCACGTTGCGGGCGACCAGAAAGAACTCCATCTCGGGCGCGACAACCGGTTTCCACCCTTTGTCCTTGTACAGCTGGACCACGCGTTTGAGCACGTTGCGCGGGCTGAACGGAATCGGATCGCCGTCCCTGTCGTAGGCGTCATGGATCACCTGAAGGGTCCAGTCACCGGTCCACGGTGCCGCCGAGGCCGTGCTGAAATCGGGCTTGAGGATCATGTCGCGTTCGATGAACCCATCCTCACCCGCGGCCTCACCCCAGTCACCAGTGATGGTTTGGTAGAAAATGCTGTCGGGTAGATGGAAATAGGCCTGCTTGGCGAATTTCGATGCCGGAACCGCCTTGCCGCGGGCAATCCCCGGCAGGTCCGAGATGATGCACTCGACCTCGTCCAGTCGGTGCCCTTCGATGTAATCCCGTGCTGCTTGTGGAAGTTGGTCTGTCCAGTCGGCCATCAGGCCCTCTCTTTCTTCAGGAACTCTGCCATGAAACGCCCGATATTGGCGTTGTCATCCGGAGCGTTCCATCGGGTTTTTGCGTCGTCCATCAGGGCGTCGGGCACCACGCCTTTACCACGTGTCTCCATGAGGCCCTGAATGAAATCGTTGGAGTATTCGGGGTGTGCCTGCACCGTCCAGATCGTGTCCCCGTAGGCAACCATCGCGTTCTTGCAGAACGCGTTGCTACCCAATAGCTGGGCGCCGTCGGGCAGGGCCGTCACCTGATCCTGGTGCCACGCGTTCAACGAAACCTTGCGCCCGTCATAGTCATACTCCGTGCGTCCGATCGCCCAACCCTTGCCGAACTTTTCAACCTTGCCGCCCAACGCCTGAGCGATGATCTGATGGCCGAAACAGACCCCGATCAACGGTTTCCGTGCCGCTTGGATCTCGCGGATCAATTGCTCGAGCTTGGGGATCCACGGATGATCTTCGTAGGCGCCATGACGCGAGCCGGTGATCACCCATCCATCGCAGTCGCTTGCGCTGTCGGGGAACACATCATCCACCACCGCATAAGTCACGAACTCGAAATCGTTGCCGTCCAGAAGCTGTTGAAACATCAGGTCGTAGTCGCCGAACGATCGTTCCAGCGGTTCGGGCGCGTGGCCGGTCTGCAGTATGCCGATTTTCATGAGTCACCAAATTTGATCAAATTCAATCTACCCGAGTCTCGATCCACGGGCAAGAGGATCATACGGACTCCAGGTAGCTCAACCAGTGACTGTCGGGGTCCATGTCGGCAAAGCGTGCGGATTCCTGCCTTTTCGTCATCACCATGTTGCGGATCAGATCCCCGGAGAAGATGCGCGCGATGATCGGGTCCGTCTCGAATGCCGAAATGGCCGAATCCCAGTCCCCTGCCAATTGCGGAAGCCCTTCGATCTCGTAGGCATTTCCCGTGATCGGGGGCGGGGGTTGAAGGCCGTCCTCGATGCCGATCAGAGCCGCGCCCAGAACCGCGGCCAGCATCAGATAGGGGTTGATGTCGCCGCCGGCCACGCGGTGCTCGATCCGGCGGGCGGCGGGCGCACCGCCCGGAATGCGGATCGCGGCGGTCCGGTTCTCATAGGCCCAAGCCGCGCCTGTGGGGGCATGGGCTCCGGGCACGAGCCGCGTGTACGAATTGCCATGCGGAGCAAAGATCAGCGTGCTGCCTGGCATGGCGGCCAGACAGCCGGCGACGGCAGAGCGCAGGATTTCGGTCCCTTCACGCCCGCCATTGTCAAAGACGTTGCGACCCTGGTCATCCAGCACCGAGAAGTGAACATGCATTCCGTTCCCCGCATCATCGGCATAGGGTTTGGCCATGAAGGTCGCGGTAAAACCGTGCTTGCGGGCCAGCCCACGGGTCAATGCCTTGAAAAGCCACGTATCATCGGCGCAGCGCATGGCGTCCTGATGGTTCAGATTGATCTCGAACTGGCCGATGCCGCTTTCGGAAATCGCCGTCTGAGCCGGAATCCCCATTTCGGCGCACCCGTCATAGAGCTCGGTGAAGAAGGCGTCGAAGGCGTCCATTTCGGCCATCGACAACACCGCCTCGCCGCGCAGCCGACGACCGGTAACCGGGTTATGCGGGGGTTTTGGTTGCGCGTCCGAAGAGTCAAGCAGGGTGAATTCTAGTTCGGTCGCGGCAACAACCTTCCATCCGCGCTGGGCATAGCGCGACAGGACCGCGGCCAGCGCATGGCGGGGATCGCCGGCAAAGGGTGTGCCGTGATCGTCGTACAGGCACATGGGCACCAGCGCCGTGGGTGTGGTCAGCCAGGGCATCGGCACGGGGCCGCGCTCGGTCGGGCGCAGCACGCCATCGGCGTCGCCGGTTTCGAACACCAGCGGGCTGCCCTCGATATCGGCGCCCCACAGATCGACGTTCAGCGCCGAAAACGGCATGCGCACCGCGCCGCTGTCCAGCTTGTCGGCGTAAGACGGGGGCACGCGTTTGCCGCGCATCTGGCCGTTCAGGTCACAGGCGGCGACGCGAAATGTATGCAGGGCGGCAAGGTCCATCTGGGGCTCCGTAGCTGTGCTGCGGCAAACCTAGTCGAGCTTTCTGCCCTTGTCACGATTTTTGATCAAATTATTCGGGTGACAATCTCGGGCGCGGCAGGAATAAACGAAACATCAGGATATGTACCCATTCCAGCACATGCATTGCACGGTTTTTTGCAACTTCAATCGGCCGGCTCGGATCAACACTCGGTTGCGTATTTGTGGGAATCGCGAGGGCTGGGTTACGCTTTGATCCGCAGTAAGGAAAGTTTTCACAAGAAAGGAATGTTCGGATGTCGGAAAGAGATGTTTACGTCGAAAAAGCCAAGGCCATGCTGGACCAGTGGAACGCCGAAATCGACAAGACCAAGGCCAAAATCGACGAAGCCGCGGCGGACAGTAAAACCCAGTACCAAAAGCAGTTGGAAGAGATGCGGGCGCAGCGGGACAAGGCCGAAGCCGAATTGAAGGAAATGCGCAAGGCCAGTGACGCGGCCTGGGCCGATATGAAAGCCGGATTCGACAAGGCATGGGACAACATGTCCGAGGCTTTTGACTCCGCGATGGCGCGCTTTAAGTGAAACGACAGTTGAAGGGCTTGGCGCCTTAGCGCGCCAAGTTCAGGCGGAACCGCATCTTGGCCTTGCGCGCCACCGGCAGATGCCGGTTCAGCCGCTTGTTGATCAGGCCGAACACGCCCACGATCACCAGTGTCAGCAGGATGAAATAGAACGCCAGGATCGGGTAGGGGACGAATGGGTTGAACGTCTTGTCGGCGAAATAGCTGGCATAGTACAGCGCGTCCCCGCGTTGCTGCCAGGCCGGAAAGGCCGAGAAGAAGACCAGCGTGGTGGCATGGAACAGGAAAATTGCCTCGTTCGTGTAGGCGGGCCAGGCCAGCCGCAGCATGGTGGGCCACACGATCCGGCGGAAGCGCGACCAGCCGGACATGCCATAGGCATCGGCGGCCTCGATATCTCCCTTGGGGATCGACCGCAGCGCGCCATAGAAGATCTCGCCCGAATAGGCGGCGGTGTTCAGGAACAACACGATCAGCGCCCCCAGCCAAGCCGAGGTGAAGGCGTCGAACATCGGGTAGGTCTTCTTGAGCGACAGGAACAGGAAGTAGGCAAAGAAGAACTGGATGAACAGTGGTGAGCCGCGGAAGATGAAGATGAACCACTCGGACGGTTTGCGCAGCCACTTGCGGCTGGACGCCTTGCCCAGGGCCACGGCCGTGGCCAGGAAGAACCCGGTGGCCAGCGCCATCACGCCGAAATAGATGTTCCATATCATCCCCGAGCCGATCAGGGTGAACTGTTCGCACAGAGTGAAATCGCTGCGCGGCAGCAGGCGCTCGCCAAACCCGATCGAACGCAGGCCGTAATCCTGGATGGTCTGCAGGCAGCTCATGCGGTGGTCTCCTTGCGCAGCAGCTCTCCGCCAGATGTGGCCTGGCCATGCGACAGGCGGCGCATCAGCCGTTCGAGGCCGATCTCGGAAACGCGGGTCATGCCAAGGTAGAAAACCAGCAGGAACAGGAAGTACCACATGCGCCAGTCGCCATGCGGATAGGCGGTGAATTTCGAGGTCTTGGTGCCGCCCAGCTCGCGCGCCCAATAGACGATGTCTTCGACCCCCAGCAGGAACAGCAGGGGCGTGGCCTTGATCAGCACCATCCACAGGTTCGACAGGCCGGGCAGGGCATAGACCCACATCTGCGGCACGAGAATGCGCCAGAAGGTCTGGCGGCGCGTCATTCCATAGGCCTCGGCGGTTTCAAGTTGCGCCAGCGGCACGGCGCGCATACCGCCGAACAGCACGTTGGCGGCGAAGGCACCAAACACGATCGAGAAGGTGATGACGGCCAGGAAAAAGCCGTAGGTTTCGTGCACCCATTCCGGTGCGGTGCCCAGCGGCAGCTTGGCCTGGGGGCAGACGAGGAAATCGTTGCCCTGGCGGATCGGATCGGTCCAGTCGGGACACAGCACCTGATGTCGCATCCACTCAAACCCCTGGTCCAGGGCGATCACGAAGAACAGGAAAAACGCAATGTCGGGTACACCGCGCACGATGGCGATATAGCCTTTGCCCAGCCAGCCCAGCGG
This sequence comes from Ruegeria sp. BC6, assembly GCF_056539185.1. NCBI lineage: Bacteria > Pseudomonadati > Pseudomonadota > Alphaproteobacteria > Rhodobacterales > Roseobacteraceae > Ruegeria > Ruegeria sp. BC6. Next base: position 1,074,199 of record NZ_JBQFUM010000001.1, on the reverse strand, counting down.
CGGGAAATGCGACCGCGCCGCCATTGCCCCCGCAAAGCCGAAAGCCAACGCCACCGGGGCCGTCACCGCCAGCAAGGCCAGAACCTTGATGAACGACAGGTAGAACGACCAGTGCACGCCGTTGGTCAGATAGCATGAAAACCAGCGGAACGTGCCGAGCGTGTCAGGATCAGCGCAGTAGGAAAACATGGGGCGTCTTTCGAACGTCGGGTCCGGCGCGGGCCGGGGTGGGTTCGGCGCGTGTGGCGCCGAACCGCAGGACCGGATGCTTAGTTGGTGACGACCGAGCCGTCAGGTGCGTAGGTGGCGGTGTCTTCACCAAACCACTTTTTCAGCATCTCGTTCAGGGTGCCGTCCTCTTTCATCGAGGTGATGGCGGCATCGAACTTGCCGCGCAGTTCGGCATCGCTTTCGCGCAGGCCCATGCCAACGCCACCGCCCAGCGGAACCGGATCGCCTACAAAGACCAGTTCGCCATTCGATTCCTCGACCAGCGGCACCAGGTAGTCGCGGTCGGCCAGAACGGCATCAGCCTCACCGTTGCGCACGGCGGCGATGGTTTCTTCGGGCGTTGCGAATTCAACCAGAGTTGCGCCCGACTCGGCCACGTGGCCGGCTTGGATGGTGGCGGTCTGTGCGGCGACCACGCCGCCGGTCACGTCAGCATCCGCCGAGGTTGCGACATAGGCCGACGCGGTAGGCGGATAGTAGTCCTGGGTGAAGTCGATGACCTCATCACGCTCGGCCGTGATCGACATGCCCGCGATGATGGTGTCGTAGTTGCCCGAGACCAGGTTCGGAATGATCGAATCCCAGTCGTTCTTGACCCATTCGCATTCCAGCTGGGCGCGTTTGCACAACTCGTCGCCGACCTCACGCTCGAAGCCGTCGATCTCGCCGGCGTCGTTGATGAAGTTGTACGGAGGATAGGCGCCCTCGGTGCCCATGCGGACCGTGTCGGCCATGGCCATACCAGCGCCAAGCGCCAGCGCTGCAGTGGTCAGAATCAGGTTTTTCATTGGTAACTCCCCTGTTTGGTTCTGTCCTGATTTTACGCCGCCTTTGTGGCGGAGAGAAAGCCCCGAAGCCTTTCGGATTCGGCAGCAGTGAAAATATCTTCGGGCGAGCCTTCTTCTTCAATCAGGCCCTGGTGCAGAAACACCACGTGGCTTGAGATGTCGGCGGCCATCTGCATGTCGTGCGTGACGATGATCATGGTGCGGCCTTCGGCGGCCAGATCCTTGATCACCTTGATCACTTCCTGTTCCAGCTCGGGATCCAGCGCCGAGGTCGGCTCGTCGAACAGCAGCGCCTCGGGCTCCATGCACAGGCCTCGCGCGATCGCGGCGCGCTGTTGCTGGCCGCCCGACAGTTGCGCGGGATAGGCGTCGCATTTGTCGCCGATGCCAACTTTGTCCAGGTATTTGCGGGCGCTGTCCTCGACCTCGTGCCGGTCACGGCCCAACACGGTGATCGGGGCTTCCATCACGTTCTGCAGGATGGTCATGTGAGCCCAAAGGTTGAACTGCTGGAACACCATCGACAGGTTGGTACGGATGCGCAGCACCTGCTTGGGATCGGCGGGCCGGCGGTGATCGCGGGTTCCCGTCCAGCGCACCGGCTCACCTTTGAACAGGATCTCGCCCTCCTGGCTGTCTTCCAGCAGGTTGCAACAGCGCAGGAGGGTGGATTTGCCCGACCCGGATGATCCGATCAGCGACACCACGTCGCCGCGATGGGCGGTGATGTCCACTCCTTTGAGGACTTCGAGATTGCCAAAGCTTTTGTGCAGGTTCTTGATCTCGATGACGGGAGTGCTGTCTGTCACGGGTCGTCCTGGTGTTGTTGATTGCGTTGGTGCGGTACTAGGGCCGAAAAACAAGAGCAATGCAATGCGCAAATGACAAGTTCAAGTCCCGAAACCTCCGATTCGGCCACGGTCAGTGGTCAAATTGGTCAGCTTTCAGGCAGCAACGCCGCAGGCGATGGCGGGTTGGGAACGGCAAGGTAGAGATCGGCTGCAATGTCGATCAACCCGCGGATGTGTAGCGCTGTGCGATCTGCCGGGGAAAGGTCTGAGATCGCGGCGCGAACCGCGGTGGCGACCGGAGCCGGATCGCGCGTGATCGCGGTGATGTAGGGCAACGCCGGGGTGGGGCGTGTGCTTTCCACCGGGCGCAAACGCTTGCCCAGATCGGTATGCTCTTGCAGCAGCACCCATGTAAGTGCGTCCAGCGATGCGAAATCGGCATGTCCATCGGCCACGGCCTGCGCTGACAGGGCGTGTCCACCGGTTTCCAGCAGGCGCGCCGGAGCAAGGCCCAGTTCGGACAGATGCGTGACCGGCGCGGCCCAACCCGATTGGGACAGCGCCTCGTTATAGGCAAAAATGCCCGCCGCCAGTTCAGGCAGATCGCGCGCGTCATCGGCGCGGGCTACTAAAACCGAGCAGTAGTGTCCCGGCGGACACCCCGGCAGGTCATAATCTGGAGTGCCGACCAGATGCACCTTGCCGTGCAGGCGCGTGCGATAGGGCATACCGCAGGTCTGGGCAAAGGTCAGGTTCGGATCCTGCCAGATGTCCCAGAAATCACCATCGCGGGTCAGATGGTTCGGACCTTCGCCCAAATGTGCGCGAATCAAGCTCCAAAAGCGATCGTTGGCCGGTTGCAAAGCGGGCATGTCGTACATGCCCAGCATCGCCGTCACGATTTGGCGGCCTTCTGCCGGGCTAGGGCTGAATCCACGTCGCTGACGCCCAGAAGGCTGACGACCAGCCGCAGCAGCGAGTCCTCGTCCTGCGAGCGCTGACCGTCGGCCAGCGCCACCGACCACAGCGCCTGAACAACGCCGAGGCGATGGTCGTACGGCACCGCATCCTTGATCGCACGGGTAAAGCGGACGGTATCAGGAGCCTCGGCCTCGAGATCTTCGGCCTGGGCGCGCAGCCCTGCGGCCTCGAACGGGGACAGGCCGTAGCGCTCGGCCAGAACCTTGTCGATGCGCGACATCTCGGTATCGGCATAGTCATCATCGGACCGGGCAAGGCGAACCAGCAGGGCGGCCAAGGCCAGCCGGGCGTCATCATCGGTCAGTGGGTCGGGCTGCGGCTGGGTCAGCCGGGACAGGAAGGCGTTGAACATGGCCTAGATATAGCGGCCACTCAGCCCGCGTCCAAGCGGCTTTGCACCCGTTCGCGCGCGGCTTGGCTGTCATTGTAGCTGAGGCCCATGGCGATGCGCGCTTCTTCGACGATCTTGATCTCGCCCTCGTCCGAATTGCCGTCGGCCAGCACAACCTCCCAAAGGGCCTCCATCGCGGCCAGACGTTCATGCAAATCCGTCGTTTCGCGGATCAGTTTGCCGAAGGTATCCGTGTCGGGGGCTGCGGCGTGCAACTTCTCGCAGGTGGCGCGGACCTTGGCGGCTTCGATCGCGTTGTGCTGGTACAGCCGTGCCAGGATGCGGTCTATCAGGCTGATTTCCTCGATCTTGTAGTCGCGGTCGGCCTGCGCAACACGCACCAGCAAAGCGCCAAGCGCCAGTTCCGCATCAGGGTCCGGCAGCGTGGTCTGCTGAGGAGGGCGCAAAGCCTGCAGGAAGTTCTTTAGCAGTGGCATTGGGGAATCCGTATTTCTGTCACCGTGTCCGTGCTAGGCGTCATACCCTTCGATGATCACCAGATCACCGGATGAAACTGGATCGCGCAAGGCTTTTGCCTTTTGGTACAGGTCGCTTTCATAGCAGGCCAGGGCGGCCTCGTAGCTGGGAAATTCGATAACGACGGTTCGCGCCCGCGCTGCGCCTTCCCGCACCTGCCGATCTCCACCGCGTACCAGAAAACGGGCACCGTATTCGGCAAACGCCTCGCCATTGGCAGCGATGTAGGTCTTGTAGGTCTCCATGTCGTCTACATCGACATGAGCCACCCAGTATCCTTTGCTCACGCGGTCTGCTCCTTTTGTCCGTTCCGGCTCAAACTGAACCGGAACGCTTTGCAAAGCAAGACCAAGCCGTACAGTCCGCCTCAGACCAGACGTGACGTGTCCTTGGCCGCGCGAACGAAGTCGCGGAATAGGGGGTGCGGATCGAAAGGTTTGGATTTCAGTTCCGGGTGGTACTGCACGCCGATGAACCACGGGTGATCCGACCATTCGACGATCTCGGGCAGGCGTCCATCGGGTGACATCCCCGAGAAGTTCAGGCCTGCTTTCTCAAGCTGTTCGCGATACTTGGTGTCCACCTCATAGCGGTGGCGGTGCCGTTCTTCGATCTGGGTGCTGCCGTAGACCTCGGCCACTTTCGAGCCTTCGGTCAGAACCGCGTTGTAGGCACCCAGACGCATGGTGCCGCCCTTGTCGTCACCAACCTTGCGTTCGATCTTGGCGTTGCCCTGAACCCATTCCTTGAGGTGATAGACCACCGGTTCAAAGCGTTTCTTACCGGCCTCGTGGTCGAATTCCTCTGATCCCGCTCCGGAAATGCCGGCCACGTTGCGCGCGGCTTCGATCACTGCCATCTGCATGCCCAGACAGATGCCTAGATACGGCACCTTGTGTTCGCGGGCATATTGCGCAGCCTTGATCTTGCCTTCGGTGCCGCGCTCGCCAAAACCGCCCGGAACCAGAATGGCGTGGAACCCTTCCAGATGCGGGCCGGGGTCTTCGGTATCGAAGATCTCGGCATCGACCCACTCAACCTTGACCCGGACGCGATTGGCCATGCCGCCATGGGTCAGCGCCTCGGCGATGGACTTATAGGCGTCTTCCAGCTGGGTGTACTTTCCGACGATCGCGACCTTCACTTCGCCCTCGGCGTTGTGGATGCGGTCGCTGACGTCTTCCCACTTCGACAGGTCTGGCTTGGGCGCCGGGCTGATCTGGAATGCGTCAAGCACGGCCTGATCGAGACCTTCGCGGTGATAGGCCAGCGGCGCGTCGTAAATGGTCGAGAGATCCTGCGCGGCGATTACCGCGTCGGGGCGCACGTTGCAGAACAGGGCCAGCTTTTCGCGCTCTTTCTGCGGGATCGGTCCTTCGGAACGGCAGACCAGAATGTCGGGCGCCAGGCCGATTGAGCGCAGTTCCTTGACCGAGTGCTGGGTGGGCTTGGTCTTCAGCTCGCCAGAGGCCTTGATGTAAGGCAACAGGGTCAGGTGCATGAAAATGCACTGTCCGCGCGGCTTGTCCTGGCTGAACTGGCGAATGGCTTCAAAGAAGGGCAGGCCTTCGATGTCGCCCACGGTGCCGCCGATCTCGCACAGCATGAAATCGACCTCATCCTCGCCGATGGCGATGAAGTCCTTAATCTCGTTGGTTACGTGCGGGATCACCTGAATGGTCTTGCCCAGATAGTCGCCGCGGCGTTCCTTTTCCAAAACGTTCGAATAGATCCGCCCCGAACTGACCGAGTCGGTCTTTCGTGCGGCAACACCCGTGAAGCGTTCGTAGTGTCCCAAGTCCAGGTCGGTCTCGGCCCCGTCGTCGGTGACGAAGACTTCACCGTGTTCGAACGGCGACATCGTGCCAGGATCGACATTCAGGTAGGGATCCAGCTTGCGCAGCCGAACCGAGTATCCCCGAGCCTGCAGAAGCGAACCCAGAGCAGCGGACGCCAGCCCTTTGCCCAAGGATGAAACAACACCACCAGTGATGAAAATAAATCGCGCCATGTTTCTTCGGCTGCCCCCGTGAGACGTCAACATCAACTGCCCGGCGGTTCGAAAAAACCGCAGCATCACGGGACTTCACGTATAAAGGATTCGCGCAAAAAGCGCAAGAGAACCGCAAGATGCTGTTGTGGTTCTCTTTCAGATTTCTAGGTTTTGTGGATCAGTCGGCCTGTGGGATCAGTGGCGCGTTGTCGCCCTGCGCCGGCGGCAGCAGGTCCTCGGCCGAGGGAACAGCAGGTGTGCTCTCTTCGGTCGCGTCCTGAGCCGGAACGCCAAGCCGGTCGATGACCGAGCTTCCAGCCGATTTTTCTGCGGCAAGAATCGTCAGCGTGATCGAGGTAACGATGAAGCAGGCAGCAAGGATCCAGGTCACCTTCGCCAGTGCCGTCGTTGCAGAACGTCCTGCAATGGCGCCACCGCCGCCGCCACCCATGCCCAGGCCACCGCCTTCGGACCGCTGCAGCAGAACAACGGCGATCAGGCCCAAAGCCAAAAGAAGGTGGATGATGAGAACGACGTTTTCCATGGTGTTCCTGTGCGGCGTGGCGTATATCGCCGGGTACTTAAGCAAGTTTGAGGCCGGGGGCAAGCCACGAGTTGCCATCACCGCCGGGGATTGTGCCGAACAGGCCAAATGGGGCTGGACACACGGCGGTGCCTGGCTCAGGCTGCGGCCATGCCACATGACGATCACGACCACCCGCACGCGTTGCTGCCCCCGGACCCCGCTTTGCGCGTCAAAGCGCTTGAGACGATCCTGACCCGCAAGGGATTGATCGACCCGGCCGCTCTGGACGAGATCATCGACACCTATCAGAACCGGATCGGTCCGCAGAACGGTGCGAAGGTTGTCGCCAAAGCCTGGTCTGACCCGGAGTTCAATCGCGCCCTGCTGGACGATGCCACGCCTGTGCTCTCTGAGATGGGGTTTTATGGCCGGCAGGGCGAACATATGGTCGTGGTCGAGAATACTCCCCAGACGCACAACATGGTCGTTTGCACCTTGTGCAGCTGTTACCCATGGCCGCTGTTGGGCATCCCCCCGGGCTGGTACAAATCTGACGCTTACCGCGCACGTGCCGTGCGCGAGCCGCGCCGCGTCCTGGCTGAGTTCGGAGTTGAACTGCCCAAAGGTACCGCAGTTCGTGTCTGGGATTCGACCGCCGAAATACGGTATCTGGTTTTGCCCATGCGCCCGGAAGGCACTGACGATCTGAGCGAAGAGGACCTCGCCGCGCTGGTCACGCGCGACAGCATGATCGGTACGGGTTTGCCGGAGGTGCCAGCATGACCCGTGTCCACGATATGGGCGGGCGCTTCGGCGACGGGCCGGTGCGTCCCGAGCCTGAAGACGCGCCGGTTTTTGCCGAAGACTGGAACGCGCGGGCCCTTGCCGTGACACTGGCTGCCGGCGCGTTGGGCCAATGGAACATCGACACGTCGCGCCATGCGCGGGAAAGGCTGTCCCCCAAGGACTATGCCCGGTTCAGCTATTACGAGAAATGGATTTCGGCCCTGGCCGACCTTTTGGTCGAGACCGGAGTTCTGCGGATCGAGGATCTGCGCGGGCAGGGCGTTGACGAGCCACATCCGCTTGCTCCGCGAAAACTGCCGGCAGATGCGGTGGCCAGAGTTCTTGCCAAAGGTGGACCGGCCGATCGCCCGTCGAATACCCCTGTCGCTTTTGAGGTCGGCCAGACCGTTCGCACGCTGCGCCCTTCTGCCAATCGTCTTGTTGAAGGGGGACACACGCGGCTGCCCGCTTACGGAGCGGGCGCGACCGGACGAATTTTGCGGTTTCACGGCACACATGTCTTTCCGGACTCCAGCGCGCATGGCCTGGGTGAAGCGCCCGAGCCGCTTTATGCCGTTGCTTTTCCCGCGTCGGAACTGTGGGCCGATCCCGAACACCCGGATGACGAGGTGATTCTGGATCTCTGGCAAAGCTATCTGGAACCCGCATGAGCATCTGTCTCGATCACAATGCCCCAAGTCCGGTTTTTGAGAACCCCTGGCACGCTCAGGTGTTTGCGGTGACGGTGGCGTTGAACGAGGCCGGCCGGATTTCCTGGACCGATTGGGCCGCCCGGTTCTCCGAGACTTTGCGGCGCCACGGGCTGAACCGCGAGCTGGACGGGGGCGATGACTATTTCCTGGCCTGGCTCGAAACGCTCGAGTCGGTTTTGGCAGAGCAGGAAACGGCATTGCCCGAAGAAGTCCACGAAATGCGCGCAGCTTGGGAGGAGGCGTATCTAAAGACGCCTCACGGAATGCCGGTACGCCTTTAACCCCGGGTGACTTTGCAGTTGCTGCCCGTTCCGGGGGGTTATCCCGGTATCTTCTGGGTCAGATGAACAACGGCGCGGACTCCGTCCGGTGGCCATGATCCCCGACAACAGCATTGCGCGTCGGCGCGATTGGTGGCTGCGGCGAATTACCGGTTTCCCTGTTGCCTGCGCCCCGCTATATGAGCCGGGTTTGGTAATTCAGCGCAAAAAGGACCGGATATGGCCAATGTGGTTGTTGTCGGCGCCCAATGGGGTGACGAAGGAAAAGGCAAGATCGTCGACTGGCTCAGCGAGCGGGCAGACGTGATCGCGCGTTTTCAGGGCGGGCACAACGCCGGGCATACGCTGGTCATCGATGGCGAGGTCTACAAGCTGCATGCACTGCCGTCTGGTGTGGTGCGTGGTGGCAAGCTGAGCGTGATCGGCAACGGCGTTGTCCTGGATCCCTGGCATCTGCTGAAAGAGATCGAAACGATCCGTGCGCAAGGCGTCGAGATTACGCCTGAAACGCTGATGATCGCCGAAAACACACCCTTGATCCTGCCGATCCACGGCGAGTTGGACCGCGCGCGCGAGGAAGCAGCGAGCAAGGGCACCAAGATTGGCACGACCGGACGCGGGATCGGCCCGGCCTATGAGGACAAGGTTGGTCGCCGCTCGGTTCGTGTGGCCGATCTTGCGGATGAGGCGACTCTCGAAGCTCGGGTCGATAGGGCATTGCAACACCACGACCCGCTGCGCAAGGGTTTGGGTATCGACGCCGTGGATCGTGACGCACTGATCGCCCAATTGAAGGAAATCGCGCCGCAGATCCTGCCTTTTGCAGCTCCCGTCTGGAAAGTGCTGAATGAAAAGCGCAAAGCTGGCAAGCGCATCCTGTTCGAAGGCGCTCAGGGTGCATTGCTGGATATCGATTTTGGCACGTATCCGTTTGTGACCTCGTCGAACGTGATTGCAGGGCAGGCGGCGACGGGCGTGGGGATCGGTCCGGGGTCGATCGACTTCGTTCTGGGTATCGTGAAGGCCTACACCACCCGTGTCGGCGAAGGCCCGTTCCCGACCGAACTGCACGACGCCGACGGGCAGCGACTGGGAGAGCGCGGACATGAATTCGGCACCACGACAGGCCGCAAGCGGCGCTGCGGCTGGTTTGACGCCTGCCTCGTGCGACAAACCTGCGCCACAAGTGGCGTCAACGGAATCTCTCTGACCAAGCTCGATGTTCTGGACGGGTTCGAGACACTGAAAATCTGTGTCGCTTACGAACTGGACGGCAAGCGTTTGGACTATTTGCCCACGGCTGCGGATCAGCAGGCGCGGTGCACACCGATCTATGAAGAAATGCCGGGCTGGAGCGAGTCCACCGAGGGCGCGCGCAGCTGGGCAGACTTGCCGGCAAACGCCATCAAATATGTCCGCCGGGTGGAAGAACTGATCGAATGCCCGGTGGCGCTGCTGTCTACCAGCCCGGAGCGGGACGACACCATCCTTGTGACCGACCCGTTTGCCGACTGATGGCAGGCGCGGACAAACCCGGCCTCAGCTACAAGGCCCGCAGACGGTGGTCACTGGTTCTGTTGCTGGTGGGGCTGCCGCTTTACATTGTGGCGGTGGTCACCATCGTGAACTGGCTGGACCGACCATCAATCCTGGTCGAACTGCTGGTCTATGTGGTTTTGGGTGTTCTGTGGGCGCTGCCATTCAAATTTGTGTTTCGTGGCGTTGGCAAAGAAGACCCGGATCAAGATCAGCAGTAGACCAGACCGTTGTAAGAAACCTGCCGACGTGACAGGCTTGTCCGAAAAACAGTTTCGGTAAGCACAAGTCGGCAGGTGGATCCTTGATGAAAAATGCTGTTTTGGTCACATTGACCAGCCTCTCAACCCTGAGTTCGGGTGCCGTCTGGGCTGATGATTGGGAATTCGTCATTGCCCCTTACCTCTGGGGGCCGGATTTCAGAACCTCGCTGGATATTGGGCCGAACCCTCCGGTTGATGGCAGCAAATCCATCTTCGACATTCTAAACAGTGCTTTCCTGATCGCGGGCGAGGCCCGGAAAGGGCGTTGGACGATCGGAGGTGAGTTCAACTATCTGAATCTGGGCGACACCGTTTCCATCGGACCATTCAGCAACGCCGCGAGCTGGGAGCTGGACGGGATCATGACCTCGCTCGCGGGCAGCTACGCGGTGGCAGAGGACAGCCAGTCCCGAATTGAGGTGCTGGGCGGGCTGCGCCATTGGGATCTTGATCTGTCGACAACCGTGGCCGGTTTCACGGCAAGCACTGACCAAAGCTGGACAGATCCAATCATTGGGGCACGATACTCTCGCGCGCTGAATGAGCGGTGGAAACTTGCGGCCATGGGAAACATCGGTGGTTTTGGCTATGGGTCGAAATTCCAGTGGGAAGCCCTCGTTCAAGCCAATTGGAGCTGGACCGAGACCGTCGATGTTGCAGCCGGCTACCGTCATCTGAGCGTTGATTTTGAGGACGGCCGCAACGTTATCGATCTCATACTGACCGGCCCGTACGTCGCGTTGGCGTTCAAGTTCTGAGCTTTTTCGTAAAATGCAAAAAAGGCCGGAGAGGATCTCCGGCCTGTCTTGGGCAGTTGGGGGGTCTTGTCAGCCCGCGGCGCGCTTGTCGTCGGGGCGGAAGCCGATCTGGTTCGAGGCGGCAAAGCGCCCTCCGCCGGCTTTTTCGATCTTTCCATCGCGCAGAAGCTGGCCGAACGAACGCAAGCTTTCTTCGCGGTTGAATTCATCCTGCTTGAGTGACCGCACCTTGTTCATCAGCTGCGGACGCGAGAACTGCTCCTGACCTTCGATGAAAGACAGGTAGGCCGCCGCCGCCTCCAGCAGGTCGGGCAGGGATTGTGCGCCCTGCTCCTGAGCGAAATGGGCAAAGCCGCCTTCTTCGGATGCGTCGTCGTCTTGTGCTGCGGTCACGCGGCGCGGGGTGACCGGACCGGCGTCCGCGTCCTGCGTATCGATGCGCTGCTCGGCCACCAGCTTGAGCGGCGCGGCCGTATCCGACTCGGGGCGCATGCTGGTGACATGGATTTCCGGACGACGGGGGCTGACGACCGAGGCCAGGTCTCCACGATATTTCTGGTTTTCGTCCTCATCCGCATCGCGGGCCTTGCCACCTTCAGCTTCGGTCGCTGCCACAGCTGTGCGCAGGTGGGAATAAGTTTCCCGCTTGTCCGAAGTGGCCGGGTCATCCATTTGGGCGTCGGCCTTCTCCATCAGGCGCAACACGTCCGAGTCCACGTCCTGAGGCTTGTTTGCGTCGCGCTTCGAGCGCGCATCCATTTCCGCCTCGATTTCGGAGATCTCACCCAGGATGCTCTCTTCGTCTTCGGCGGTCAGGACGCCGTCTTCCGCGAGTTCAGAGACTTCCTCATCGGCATCTTCGGGCTGGTCACCCAAAATGTTGAGGATGTCGTCAGCCTCGGGCTCCGAGTCGGTGTCCTCTTCAAGATCCGCGAAGAGAATCTCGGACGAGGCTTCTTCATCACTGGCGGCCTGGTCGTGTTCGGACGTTTCTTCCGCTGCGGCTTCCTCAGCCTCTTCCAGATCAGCTTCAACTTCCTGAGCATCCTCGGCAGCTTCATCAGCCTCCGCTTCAACTTCAGCCTCCGCTTCGACTTCCAGTGCTGCCTGGAATTCTTCTCCCGCTTCGAATTCGACCGCGGCCTGAGGTTCTTCCTCGGCCAGGTCGACAAACGGGTCCGTGGGCTGTTGCGTAGCTTCTACCGGAGCATCTTCCTGCGCCACCTCTTCGGTTGCATCCAGATCGTCGGGGCTGAGCGCTCCGGCTTCGAATGCGGCCGAGATGGCGTCAATCTGGGGCTCGGGCGAGGCCAGAAAGCCGCTGTCTTCGTCTTCGCTGTAGGCGGGGGGCGTCTGGTCATTATGCGAGACGACCGCGCGGATGCGCTGCAGCTTGGCGGCGATGCTGTCGGCGCCTTGGGGGGCTGCGGATTCGACTGGCTCGGCATCGGCAAAGAATGCGGCAGCACCAGCCGCCGGTGCCGTGTCGACCACGCTCAGGTCAGGGCTGGCGGGCGCCGGTGTTCTGGCTGCGGGTGCGGGTTGTTGCGGGGCCGCATCATGGGCTTCGTCCGTGGCGCGCAGCAGCAGTCCGGTGTCGTTCTGCTTGGCTTCCACACGGCGCGAAGCGTCACGCTGAGCGATGCGGGTCAACATTTCTGCGTCTGGTTGAGGAGGCTCGGAGCCGAAATACCTGTCATCCGCGGCAAGATCGCGGAAGTATTCGGCAATCGCCTTCATCGTCTCAAAGGAATCGTCAAAGCCTTCCAAAGTGCATGAGAAGGTTCCGTAGGAAACGGTCAATACCTTGTTGTTCTGTACCATCAGACGCACGTCCTCTACAAACTACACAGAGCCAACCCGCGCGACGCTGGGCGCGTCTGTCAGCTCGAACCTGTTCTAAAGAACCTATCATTTTGTGGTCTCAATGTGTCCAAAAGCGGGAAAAATGGTCAATCTTGGAAAAAACGGCGAAATTGTTCATTCCAAAAGACCAATTGCCCTGTTCGGAGGAGGGGAAACCGGCCCCGATGACCTGAATCTGGCGCTGAATCGCGTCAATGGCGCTGTAGCCGCGGATGGCGGGGCCGCCGCATTGATCGATTCGGGGCGCGTTCCGGATGCGGTGATCGGCGACTTCGATTCGTTGGCACACGCCTATCTTGCACGGATACCAGAGGACCGTTTGTTTCCAATCCGGGAACAGGACAGCACTGATTTCGACAAGGCCCTACGCAATATCCGCGCGCCGCTGGTCTTGGGTGTCGGGTTTCTCGGAGGTCGGCTGGACCACCAACTGGCGGTGCTCAATACGCTGGTTTGCCACAAAGACAGGCCGTGCGTCCTTCTGGGAGCACGCGAAGTGGTCTTTCACGCCCCGCCTAGGATATCACTGTCGCTCACGCCGGGCGACACAGTGTCATTGTTTCCATTTCAGCGGGTAACCGGACGCAGTTCGGGGTTGGAGTGGCCAATCGACGGACTGGTGCTTGAGCCGGACGGGCGAGTCGGAACATCGAACCGTGCGCTGGCTCAGGTTACCCTCGAGGTTGACGGACCCGGGTTGCTGGTCATGGTGCCGCGCGATGCTCTTGATGCTGTCATGCGGGCGTTTGCGTCGGAGCAGACCGTGCGCTGGCCCGCTCGCGCAGGATGACATAAAGCCCGGCCGCGATCGTGATGGCGATCCCCAGGGCCGCCAGACCGTTTGGCAGATCGTGAAAGATGAGCCGGCCGATCAACGTCGCCACCGGAATCTCCAGATACTGCATCGGCGCCAGCGTTGCCGAAGGCGCGAACCGCAGCGCCCATGTCATCAGCAGATGTGCCACGGTTCCCAGAACACCGATCGCCAACAGCAACCAATGGGCGTTGCCTTGCGGCAGGGTCAGTGCCAGATCTGGAAGACCTGTCAGGGCCCCGATCGCGAGCAATGGAGCCAGGACCGCGGTGGCCAGCAGCCCGGACACGGCCTGCAGTGCAATTGGATCGGTTTCTTTGGCAATCTGCCGGGTCACCAGCATGAACAGGGCAAAGACGACGGCCACGATCAGCGGCAAAAGGGCCGGAGCACCAACCTCGGCAAAGCTGGGCTGGATGACCAGCAACGTGCCAGCAAAGCCGACAATGCAGGCGATCAGACGACGATGCCCGACTTCTTCACCCAGCACATACTTGCCCAGCAGCAGCATGATGAACGGCATGACAAAGGCGATGGCGACGGCATCGGCCAAAGGCAGATACTGCAGCGCACTGAACATCGCGGCTATTCCGACAATGTGCAGCAGAGTGCGCAGCACGGTCAGCCGCAGCACGCGCCCGCGCATCCGCCAGGTCCGACCCGTCAGCGCCACCAGCGGGATCAGGATGGCCGCCTGCACCGCAAAACGCACCAGCACAAGAACGCCAAGCGGAGTGGTTTCTCCCAACAGCTTGGCCAAGGCATCGCCCAGCGGTGCAAGCACGCAGAAACCAAGCATCAAAACGATGCCGAAGACGGGACGATCCTGTGTCATGGGCGCGACGCTAGACGTTTCCCGCAGAATGGGAAAGGCCCGTCGTCAGTCCTCGGGCAAGGGCTGAACCTTTGTGTAGTCCGGACCGATGCAAGTGGGCAGCTCGTCACCCAGTTCGAGCCACGTCAGTTTCTCTTCATAGGCGACATGCAGCGTTGGCCGCAGGGCTTCGGGGTTCTCCAGTGTCGCTACATAAAGGTGCAAAACGTCGGACATCGTAGTGGATCGGAACGAGATCGGCGTTCCGCAATGCGGGCAAAAGCTGCGCTCGACACCGGGGGACGAGTTGAACCGCTTCGGTTCCTCTCCGGTCCAACGCCACTGACCGTCGCGCACCCCAAAATATGTGGTCATCGGCGCGGCACACTGGCGGCGGCAGCTGTCACAATGGCAGGAAACACAAGGCAGGACCGGAGGGTCGACCTCGAACCCGATTCTGCCGCACAGGCAATGTCCGCGCATTGAGCTGCCCTCCCGGTTTGATCCCTCAGCAGTTTGGCACGTTGACGGCCAGACCGCCCAGCGAGGTTTCCTTATACTTCTCGTGCATGTCATGACCGGTCTGGCGCATGGTCTCGATCACCGCGTCCAGTGGCACGAAATGCTGCCCGTCCCCGCGCAGGGCCAGCGACGCCGCCGAAACCGCCTTGATCGCGCCCAGCCCGTTGCGCTCGATGCAGGGAACCTGCACCAGCCCGGCGACCGGGTCGCAGGTCATGCCCAAATGATGTTCCAGCGCGATCTCGGCGGCGTTTTCCACTTGTTCCGGTGTGCCGCCCATCACTGCGCAAAGACCCGCCGCGGCCATTGCGGCGGCGCTGCCGACCTCGGCCTGACAGCCGGCTTCGGCGCCTGAGATCGAGGCGTTGTACTTCACCAACCCACCAATCGCGGCGGCGGTCAGCAGGAAATCCTCGATATGGCTTTCCGATGCGCCGGGAACGTGGTCGAGGTAATAGCGCAGCACCGCCGGCAGTACGCCCGCAGCGCCGTTGGTGGGGGCGGTGACGACCTGACCGCCGGCGGCGTTTTCCTCGTTCACCGCCATCGCATAGACGCTCATCCAGTCGTTGATCGTGTGCGGCGCGTTCAGGTTCATGCCGCGCTCGGCCATCAGTGCATCGTGGATCGCCTTGGCCCGGCGCCGCACCTTGAGGCCGCCGGGCAGGATGCCTTCGGTGGTCAGCCCGCGCTCGATACAGGCGTTCATCACCTCCCACAGGCGGGCGGTGCCTTTTGCGAAACTGTCCGCGCAGCCCCGCGCGATCTCGTTGGCGCGTTTCATCTCGGCGATGGTCTTGCCGCTGCTGCGCGCCATTTCCAGCATTTCGGCGGCGGTCTTGAACGGGAAGGGCACGGGCGGGCCGTCAATGGTGTCCTTGCCTTCGGCCAGCTCCTCTTCGGTCAGGACAAAGCCGCCGCCGACCGAGTAATAGACCTGCCGCAAGATCACGTCGCCCTGTGCGTCGGTGGCCATCAGGATCATGCCGTTGGCATGGCCGGGCAGGGTGTTGTCGTAGTCGAAGACCAGATCGGCCTTTGGGTCGAACCGCAGGGTCGGCAAACCCTCGGGTGTGACAGTTCCGGTTTCGGCAATTGCAGCCAGTGCCGCTTCGGCACGGTCGTGGTCATAGCTGTCGGGGACAAACCCAGCCAGCCCAAGGATCGTGGCGCGGTCCGTGGCGTGGCCGACGCCGGTGAAAGCCAAAGATCCATGCAGCGAAGCGCGCAAGCCAGCAAATTCGAACGGCGAGGCGCGCATCAGATCAAGGAACCGCGCGGCCGCTACCATCGGCCCCATCGTGTGGGACGAGGATGGGCCAACACCCACTTTGAACATATCGAAGACGGATAGAAACATGTCTGGTCGTTGAGCCTTGTGGCGAGTTGGCGGCCGGGCCGGCTTGAGCCGCCCGAACCGGTGGGAAACTGTATGCGCTTTATTTACACAACCGAGCCGAGCACTGAAGATTTGATTGCGACGTTTCCGATGGGAAACGCGTATTCGTGTATCGATTATTGCGCCGGTCCCGCGGATTTTGGGCCTCGCAGTCGGGCAGGGCTTTCCGTATAAGTTCCGCAAAGAACTGAGGGGAAGCCGCAATGACAGCAGAGTTGTCACCCATCGACCGGGCCAAGAGTGTCGCCGCCTATCGCGCGGCCGAGATGGTCGAAGACGGGATGCGCGTGGGTCTGGGTACCGGATCGACCGCGGCATGGTTGGTGCGTCGTCTGGGAGAGCGGGTGCGGGACGAAGGTCTGCGGATCAAAGGCGTCCCGACGTCGACGGCTACGGCACAGTTGGCGCGCGAGGTCGGGATCGAGGTTGTTTCGCTGGATCAGGCGGGTTGGCTGGACGTGACGATCGATGGCGCCGACGAGTTCGACGGTGAATTGAACCTGATCAAGGGCGGCGGCGCGGCGTTGCTGCAGGAAAAGATCGTGGCCACGGCCAGCGACCAGATGATCGTGATCGCCGATGCGGGCAAAGAGGTAGAGGCGCTGGGCGCGTTCCCGCTGCCGGTCGAGGTCATTCCCTTTGGCTGGCAGACCACGCGTACGCTGATCGAGGAGTTGCTGGACACGATGGACGTGCTGGGCACGTCGGCGACCCTGCGGATGAACAGCGAGGCGCCGACCGTGACGGATGAGGGCAATCACATACTCGACCTGCACCTGCAACGCATCGGCAACCCGAGGCAACTTGCACTGGTGCTGAACCAGATACCGGGTGTGGTCGAAAACGGGCTGTTCATCGACATCTGCGACAAGGTCGTGATCGGCCACGGCGACGGCCGGGTCGAGCTGCGCGATTTCAACAGCGGTACGATCGAGCTGGATCGGTTGGGCGACGAACACGACAACCTGTTTTCGGACCTGGCCGACTGAGCCAACCGCGCACCCGCCTTCACAGCGGTGTGCGATTTCCGGGCCAAGGGGTTGGCACGATCATTCACGCCCCCAAATACTCAGGGCAATTTCAGGCAGGCTGACAAAAGGAACGCGGCATGAGCTTTGACTATGATCTTTTCGTCATTGGAGGCGGCTCGGGCGGTGTCCGCGCGGCGCGTGTGGCGGCGGGCGAAAACGGCGCCAAGGTCGCGCTGGCCGAAGAGGACCGCTATGGCGGAACCTGCGTGATCCGTGGCTGCGTTCCCAAAAAGCTGATGGTGTTTGCCAGCGAATACGCGGGAATGGTCGAGGACGCTCGTGCCTATGGTTGGGATATTCAGCCGGGCGCTTTCGACTGGCAGCAGTTCCGCGGCAAGCTGCATGCCGAACTCGACCGGTTGGAAGGCATCTATCGCAATATCCTCAAGAACAACGGTGTCGAAACTTTTGACCAGCGCGCGAAACTGGTCGATCCGCATACGGTTGAACTGGCCGACGGCACTCGCAAAACGGCCAAGCACATCCTGATCGCCACCGGCGGGCGACCGGTGGTGCCGGAATTCCCCGGTTCAGATCTGGCCATCACATCGAATGAAATCTTCCACCTTGAGAAGCTGCCCGAGACCATGCTGATCGTGGGCGGCGGCTATATCGCCTGTGAATTCGCCGGGATCATGAACGGCCTGGGCGTCAAGACCACGCAGTTCTATCGCGGCGCGCAAATCCTGCGGGGGTTCGACGACGAGGCGCGCGGGCTGATCTGCGAAGAGATGTGCCAAAACGGGGTCGACGTGCATCTGGGCACCAATGTGCTCGAGATGAAAAAGCAGGGCGACAAGATCTGGGTCAAGGCGACCAACGGGTCTGAACAGCTGTTCGATGTGGTGATGTATGCCACGGGCCGGGCGCCAAATGCGGATGATCTGGGCCTTGAGGCGCTGGGCGTCGAACGTGGCCGCAAAGGGCAGATTGTCGTGGACGAATACAGCCAGACCGCGGTGCCTTCGATCTATGCCATCGGGGACGTGACCGACCGGGTAAACCTGACGCCGGTCGCCATCCGCGAGGGCATGGCTTTTGTCGAGACCGTATTCAAGGGCAACCCCACCCCGGTGGATCATGAGCTGATCCCGACCGCGATCTTCACCCAGCCCGAGATGGGAACCGTGGGCCTGAGCGAGGAGCAGGCCGCCGAGCAGGAGCCGATCGAGGTCTACGCGACCTCGTTCAAACCGATGCAGAAGGCGTTCGCGGGCGGCACGCAACGGGTGTTGATGAAGCTGATCGTCAGCCAGGCCACCCGCAAGGTGCTGGGCTGTCACATTGTCGCCCCCGGCGCGGGCGAAATGATCCAGTTGGCGGGCATCGCGGTCAAAATGGGCGCGACAAAGGAAGATTTCGATCGCACGGTTGCGGTTCATCCGGTGATGGCCGAAGAACTGGTAACCATGCGGCAACCCGTGCGTACCGCTTGATTTGCAAGCGCGCGCACACAGGTTACAAGTGATCCCGTAAGCACACGGGCCAAAACAAGGGAAATGAAACACATGGCGGGCAACAGCGGAGGCCCCTGGGGGGGCGGAGGCTCATCCGGTGGCGGAGGAAACCGGGGAAACAATGGGGACGGGCGACGCCCGCCCGAAGGCGACGGGCCGCAGATCCCCGAAATCGACGAGTTGATGAAAAAAGGCCAGGAGCAGCTGCGCGTGCTGATGGGCGGGCGCGGCGGCGGTGGCCGAGGCGGCAACGGATCCGGCCAGGGCGGCGGTGGCGGCCCGGCGATTACCAAGGGCACCATCCTGCTGGGCGGGGTTGCCGCTCTGGTTCTGTGGGGCTTTGCCAGCGCCTATACGGTCAAGCCCGAAGAGCAGTCGGTTGAGCTGCTGTTCGGTCGCTTTACCGGAATCGGCACCGAAGGTCTGAACTTTGCACCGTGGCCTGTCGTCACGGCCGAAGTCATCCCGGTGAAGGTCGAACAGACCGAAACCATCGGATCGGGCGGGCGCGGTTCGGACGCCGGTCTGATGCTGACGGGAGACGAAAATATCGTCGATATCGATTTCCAGGTGGTCTGGAATATCTCGAATCCTGCGGACTACCTGTTCAACCTGCGCGACCCGAAACAAACTATCCAGGCCGTGTCTGAGTCGGCCATGCGCGAGATCATCGCGCAGTCGGACCTCGCGCCGATCCTGAACCGCGACCGTGCTATCATCGCCGAACGGCTTGAGGAACTGATCCAGTCGACTCTGGACAGCTACAACTCGGGTATCAACATCGTCCGTGTGAACTTTGACGGCGCCGACCCACCGGAACCGGTAAAGGATGCCTTCCGCGAGGTTCAGTCGGCTGGACAGGAACGCGACCGGCTGGAGAAGCAGGCCGATGCCTATGCGAACCGGGTTTTGGCCGGCGCGCGTGGTGAAGCCGCGCAGGTGCTGGAAGAGGCCGAAGGCTATCGGGCACAGGTCGTGAACGAAGCTCAGGGTGAGGCCAGCCGGTTTGGCGCGGTTCTCGAAGAATACTCGAAAGCTCCGGATGTGACCCGCAAACGTCTGTACCTTGAACGGATGGAGCAGGTTCTGGGCGACGTGGACAAGATCATCTTGGATGACAGCGCAACAGGCCAGGGGCAGGGCGTCGTGCCTTATCTGCCGCTGAACGAACTGCGCCGCAACTCGGGTGAGGGGAACTAAGACATGCGTAAATCAACCTTTCTCCTACCTGCCATTTTCGTGGTTATTGTGATCGCCCTCTCAGCGATCTTCATCGTGGACGAGCGTGAAAAAGCGCTGGTTCTGCAATTCGGTCGCGTGATCGACGTCAAGGAAGACCCGGGCCTGGCCTTCAAGATTCCGGTCATTCAGGAGGTCGTGCGCTACGATGACCGTATTCTAAGCCGCGAGGTCGGGCCGCTGGAAGTCACGCCGCTGGATGACCGCCGCCTGGTGGTCGACGCCTTCGCGCGCTATCGGATCACCGATGTGCGGCAGTTCCGTGAGGCCGTGGGTGCCGGTGGCATCGACACAGCGGAGCAGCGTCTGGATTCGATCCTGCGCGCCAAAACCCGCGAGGTTCTGGGTTCGGTAAGCTCGAATGACATTCTCAGCTCGGACCGGGCGGCGCTGATGCTGCGCATTCGCAACGGCGCGATCGCCGAGGCCCGCGATCTGGGCCTTGAGGTGATCGACGTTCGCCTGAAACGTACCGACCTGCCGCAGGCCAACCTCGAAGCGACCTTTGCCCGGATGCGCGCCGAGCGCGAACGTGAGGCGGCCGACGAAGTGGCGCGCGGTGAAGAAGCTGCACAGCGGATCCGTGCCCAGGCTGACCGGACCGTGGTCGAACTGGTCTCCGAGGCCCGCCGTGAGGCGGAGATCGTTCGCGGTGAGGCTGATGCCGAACGGAACGCGATCTTTGCGGAAGCTTATGGCAAGGACCCGGAGTTCTTCGAGTTCTACCGCTCGCTTTCGGCCTATGAGAACGCTCTGAAAGGCGGCAACAGCTCGCTGGTGCTCAGCCCGGATTCCGAGTTCTTCAACTACCTCGGATCTCCACAAGGCCGTTCGGCGCCCGCCGCGCCGGCCTCCCAGTAATGGGTATGATCCTGCTGGCCTTCGGGCTGGTGTTGATTGTCGAGGGGCTGGCCTATGCGCTGGCCCCTTCGCTTGTCGAGCGGATGCTTGAGGCGTTGCGCAGCATCCCCGAACCGGCCCGCAGACTGGTCGGACTTCTGTGTGTGGTCAGTGGCTTCGTCCTGTTGTGGACGGCCAATCGGCTGGGGTTTTGATCGGTTGAAGTAAACTGGCAGTGAATTCCTCAACTTCCCGAGTTGCGGGCGGTCACAAACTGACTACATTGTTTCCCAGCAAGCTGCTCAGGCAGCCACCAACAGAACAATGTCGACAAGGAGAGACCAAGTGCAGGCAGTAGCACGCAGTGTATCCGTCCGCCGGGACGATGTGGTGACGATGGCGCGGCTTTTGTGGCTGGCCTTTGCCGCGGTTTCCCTTTTGTTGCTCCAGACGCTGGCTGCGCAGGCCCGTCAGGAAAGCCTGGCGCCGCTGGTCAACCGGATCAGCCCGGCCGTGGTCAACATCACCACGACGACCCTGATCGAGGGGCAGTCGGGCGCGCAGGGGATCGTTCCCGAGGGTTCCCCGTTCGAGGACTTTTTCCGCGAGTTCCAGGACCGCAATGGCGACCAGGACAATCGCCCGCGCCGCAGCAATGCCTTGGGATCGGGGTTCGTGATTTCCGAGGATGGCTACATCGTCACCAACAATCACGTCATCGCAGAGGCGGATGAAATTCTGATCGAGTTCTTCCCCGGCGATGGTCAGCCGGTAAAAGAGCTGCCGGCCAAGGTCATCGGAACGGATGAGAAAACGGACATTGCGTTGCTCAAGGTCGAGGCGTCGGGTCCGCTGAAATACGTCACTTTCGGCGACAGCGACACAGCGCTTGTAGGGGACTGGGTGGTTGCCATGGGCAACCCGCTGGGCCAGGGGTTCTCGGTATCTGCCGGGATCGTGTCGGCGCGCAATCGCGAGCTCAGCGGTTCCTATGACGACTATATCCAGACGGATGCGGCCATCAACCGGGGCAACTCGGGCGGTCCTCTGTTCAACATGGACGGTCAGGTCATCGGTGTGAACACCGCGATCTTGTCGCCGAATGGCGGGTCGATCGGTATCGGGTTCTCGATGGCGTCGAACGTGGTGTCCAAGGTTGTCGATCAGTTGCGGGAATTCGGCGAAACCCGCCGCGGCTGGCTGGGTGTCCGCATTCAGGACGTGACCGAGGATATGGCCGAGGCGATGGGCCTGGACAAGCCGGGCGGTGCTCTGATCAGCGATGTGCCGGACGGCCCTGCCAAAGAGGCGGGTCTGCTCGCAGGCGATGTGATTCTCAGCTTTGATGGTGTTGAGGTGAAGGACACGCGCGGATTGGTGCGGCAGGTCGGTGAGACGCCGGTCGGCAAGTCCGTGCGCGTGGTCGTTCAGCGGGACGGCAGCACTCAGACCGTGCTTGTCACTCTGGGGCGTCGCGAGGATGCCGAGCGTGCGGAAACCGGCGATGATGATGGTGCGGAAGAGGCGCCGCTGGACGAGAATGCCGACATCCTTGGCCTGACGATTTCGCCTCTGACCGACGCGTTGCGCGAGGATCTGGGTCTGGACGCGGACGCGGATGGTCTGGTTGTGACGGATGTGGATGAAGCCTCCGAAGCCTACGCCAAGGGCCTGCGGGCAGGCGACCTGATAACCGAGGCTGGTCAGCAGAAAGTGTCGTCGATCTCCGATCTCGAGGATCGTATGGACGAGGCTCGGGAGGCGGGGCGCAAGTCGCTGCTGCTGCTGGTGCGCCGTGGTGGCGATCCGCGCTTCGTTGCGCTGAGCCTTGAAGAGTAGGACAGCCAGTTTGGTCAAAATGATCGGCCGGGGCAGATGCTCCGGCCGATTTTCGTTTTGGCTGCAGAAATCAAAAGAGCCACACGCCGGGGAGGCGCGTGGCTCTGGTGCAGGGAGATGCCAGTGGACAGATATCGGGGATGATACTCTGGCACCCTACGGTAACAATTCATTACCTAATGGAAGCGAATCCCGTTGTATGTGAAGCGGATCACATCCGGGCCATTTTCCGGGCAGCAGGTCAGATCAGATCGGATTCGGCGAGTTGGCGCAGGGCGTCAAAGTCGTGGATCTGCAACCCACCGCGCGAAGCCTCGACCACGTTCGAGCGTTTCCACGTCGAGATCGTCTTGGATACCGCCTCGCGCGTCGCGCCGACGAATTCCGCTAGCTCGCTCTGCGACAGGGCTATGCGTTCGGATGGCGCGTCCTGCTGGTTGGCCAGAAGCAGAAGCTTTCGCGCAAGTCGCACAGGCATCGGCAGGAAAACCTGCTCGTTCAACTGCGCCCCCATCCAGCGCATGCGCAGTCCGGCCAGCCGGATCATGTCCTCGGCCAGTTCGGGGTGCTTGCGGATTTGTTCCATCAGATCCTTGCGGCGCACGCGCAGTACACGCGACGGCTCGGCTGCGGTGATCGTGGCGGTGCGCGGGCCGCTGTCGAAGAGGGCGATTTCGCCGAACACTTCGCCCGGGCGCATCAGGCTGAGCGCCAACTTGCGCCCGCTCATGGCTAGGAAGGACACCTCCAAAGCGCCTTCCAGCAAGGCATAGAGGGCGTCCCCCTCGTCGCCTTGTTCGAACAAGACCTCGCCGCGGTCCAGCGAGACAGAAGTGGCTAGCGCAGAGAGCATATCACGAAGCCGGTCTGAAGCTTCGGACAGGAACCCGCTGTTCGGAAAGGCGGTCATGGAAGACACGGTTCTCCGGATGAGTGGTGTGGGTGGTTTCTCAGCTTTCCACAGCTTTGGAGCTAAGCCAAGGATTTTATCCGGTTTTCCGAAGGTTTCCCCAAGGTTCGCCGGCCCGTGTCAGGGACGCATTACTGTTTGTCCGGATCGTCCATATAGCTTTGCAGGATGCTGAATTGCAGCATCAGGAACCCCATCAAAGCGATCGGAAAGCCAAAGGTTTCGATCTTGACCCACAGATCAGTGGACAGGGTGCGCCAGACCAGTTCATTGGCCACGGCCAGCACGGCGAAACAGGCGCACAGGCGGCGCGTCAGGATCATCCAGCCCTCGTGGCGCATGGGCAGCATCTCGTCCAGCACATAGGCGAGGTAGGACTTGCCCTGCAGCAGACCGATGCCCAGCATCAGCGAGAAGAACCCGTAGACCAGCGTGGTCTTCATCTTGAAGAACCGCTCGTCGTTGAACCAGGCGGTCAGGCCACCGAAGAAGATGACCATGATGGCCGTGAAGATCTGCATCCGGCTGAGTTTGCCGGTCAGGACCCACAGGATGCCCATCGCCCCCAGCATCAGCGGAACGAAAATGATGGTGGCCACGATGAAGCCGGAATACTCGGTGCCGCCGATCAGAAAGCTGTCGTCGCGCAGGCGCAGGTAGATGAAGAAGAAGGCCAGCGGTGGTCCCAGTTCCAGCACCTGTTTCAGAAACGGATTGATCTCTTTCTTGTCTGCCATGCCTGTCGTCCTGCTGTTCACCCGCCCATTTCAACTATTACCGCGCCCAATGCAATCAATGCCATCAGGATTATGCGCCGAGGCCCCACGGTCTCTTTCAGGGCCAGCCAGCCGATCAGGGCGGCAAAGACGGTCGAGGTTTCGCGCAGCACCGCGGCTTCGCCGACCTTGTCCAGCCGGGTGGCCAGCATGATCGCTCCGAAAGACATGGGGGCGATCAGCCCGCCTGCAAGCCCCCGCAGCATCAACGGCCCGATTGCCGGACGGTGAACCATCGCCCGCCAGCGCAGGAAGGCGTAGATCGGCATTGTCGCCCCGTCGATCATGAAGAACCAGGCCAGAAAGGTGAACGGATCGGCCGTGGCGCGGATGCCGTAGGCGTCATACGTGGTGTAGAGCGCCACGAAGAGGCCGGTTGCAACCGCAAGGGCCAATGCGATGCCTAAAGTCTCGCGGTTGGTTTCCAGGAAGCGGAAATTGTAGGCGGCCAGCCCGAAGATGCCGGTCAGCAGCACGGCAACGCCCAGCCATTGGGTGGGCGAGAAGGTTTCGTTGAACAGAAGATAGGCGCCGATGACGGTGAACAGCGGGCCGGTGCCACGCACCACCGGGTAGACCACGGTGTAGGACCCCTTGGTATAGGCCATCGCCTGCAGCGTCTTGTAGGCGACATGGATCAGCCAGACCACGGCGAATATCGGCCACATGAAAGGTTCGGGCCAGGGCACGACGAAGAACGCAAAGGGTGCGGCCATCAGGCAATAGCAGGCGTCGATCGCGCCGCGCGACAGCCAGGGGTCGTGCCGACCCTTCTGCAGCGCGCCGAACACCGCATGCAGAAAGGCCGCCATCAGGGCGAGGCCAAGGGCCAGCCTGTGCCCGGCCTCGGTGCCTTCGAGGGAGATCAGCCAGTCGCTCACGCTGCGGGTCTTTCGCTGGTGGAGAAGCTGGGGGTTTTCCACCCCCAGACCCCTGAGGATATTTGGGGCCCGATGAAGGTCAGTTGCTGTCGAGCCCGGTCAGGGCGGCGGCGAATTCCTCGGGGTCGAAGGGGGCCAGATCGTCGATCTGTTCGCCGACGCCGATGGCGTGGATCGGCAGGCCGAACTTGTCGGCCAGCGCCACAAGCACGCCGCCCTTGGCCGTGCCGTCGAGCTTGGTCATCACCAGGCCCGAGACATCGGC
Organism: Ruegeria sp. BC6; assembly: GCF_056539185.1. Lineage (NCBI taxonomy): Bacteria > Pseudomonadati > Pseudomonadota > Alphaproteobacteria > Rhodobacterales > Roseobacteraceae > Ruegeria > Ruegeria sp. BC6. The sequence goes on along the minus strand of NZ_JBQFUM010000001.1, from coordinate 1,049,031 downwards.
CAGCTTGCGGAAGGTTTCCACTTGGCTGAGCGCGTTCTGGCCGGTGGTGGCGTCGAGCACCAGCAGGGTGTTGTGCGGGGCGGTTTCGTCGATCTTGCGGATGACGCGGACGATCTTGGCCAATTCCTCCATCAGGTCGGCGCGGTTCTGCAGGCGGCCGGCTGTGTCGATCATCAGCAGGTCGGCGCCTTCAGCTTGCGCCTTGGTCAGGGCGTCGAAAGCCAGCGAGGCGGGGTCGGAGCCTTCGGGCGCGGTCAGGACTGGAACTCCGGCGCGGTCGCCCCAGACCTGCAGCTGTTCCACGGCGGCGGCGCGGAAAGTGTCGCCCGCGGCGATGACCACCTTTTTGCCGGCGGCCTTGAACTGGCTGGCCAGCTTGCCGATCGTCGTGGTCTTGCCCGAGCCGTTGACGCCCACCACCAGCACCACCTGCGGGCGCTTGGGGTAGAGGGGCATCGGTTTTGCGACCGGCTCCATCACGCGGGCGATTTCCTGCGCCAGCAGTTGCTTGATTTCCTGGGTCGAGAGTTTGCGGCCATAGCGCCCCTCGGCCATGTTGGCGGTGACGCGCAGGGCGGTGTCGACGCCCATGTCCGAGGCGATCAGCAATTCCTCGAGCTGTTCGAGCATGTCGTCGTCCAGTGTGCGGCGCACCACAGGCCCGGCATCGCCGCGACCGAAGAGACGCCCGATCAGGCCTTTGGATTGCGCCTGTTCCGGCAGTTCCGGCGGAGGCGGGGCGGGCGTTGGGTCGGCCGGCTCGGGTGACGGTGTCTCGACCGGCTGCGGTGTAGGTGAGGGTTCGGGGATTTCCGGGACCGGTTGCGGCTCGGGCTCAGGCTGGGGGATGACCGGGTCGGGGGTGGGGGCGGTTTCTTCGCCGCCGTCCTCGACGATTGCCTCAAGCCCCTGTTCGAGGCGGGACGAGGATTTGAACAGCCGGTCCTTGAGCTTGGTAAAAAACGCCATCTTGGTCTCCGCAGGTGTCCCCTTCACCTAATGCGGAATGGCGGCAGTTGCAAAGGGTCAGGTGAAAGCCAGGAAAAAGCCGAACTGCGCGCCCCAGTAGAGCGGCCAGACCAGGTAGGGCGTCAGCCGCAGGGCCGGGTGGCCGGACGGCAGCAGGAACCTTTCGGTTGCCAGGATCAGGTCCGAGGCGATGAAGGCCATCGCGGCCGGCAGCGCCCATCGCAGCGCTCCGGCCTCGGGCAGGGCCAGAACGGTGATGCCCATGCCCAGAATGATCGGGATATAGGCCAGGACCGGTCCGCGCAGATCACCGGCCCGCTGGGCCAGCAGCGTGGCCATCACGATGCCCAGAATGACCAGCGTCCAGGCGTATCCGGGTTTGTCCAGGATCAGGTCGGTGTCGCTTGACGGATGGGTCAGGAACAGGGCGATGTATACCAGATGCCCGGCGGCGAACGCTCCGATGCCGGCCATGAAGGTGCCTTCGGTCTCACGCGATAGAAGGGCGTCGCCCAAGGCGCAGAGAGACAGCGCGAGGATCAGAAGCAGAGGGCCGGACTGCACCGCCGCCTCGACCGCCAACAGGGCGACGCTTGCGGTTTTCAACGCCGTGCGTAGCAGGCTGGCCGGACGGGCCGTCAGGGCCAGGTAGGCCAGGGCACAGGCCAGCGCCGCGAGTACGAGTATCGTCATGTCCTGCCTTCCGATGGCTCCGATGCAATGCAGTGTCGCCGCGGAGTGAGTTTGCGCTCAACCCATAACGTTGGGGCAGTGCGTTCCAAGATTGGCGCGCGGCCGTGGCATCTGCCAGAATGCAACGATGTGGATACGTTCGTTGATTCTCGGATCTTTGCTGGCCCAGCCGGTCGTCGCGCAGTCTCTGTCAGGGGCGGAATTCGATGCCTACACGCGCGGTAAAACCCTGTTCTACGGCTTTGGTGGAACGACCTATGGCGTCGAACGGTATTTGCCCAACCGGCGCGTGGTCTGGTCGTTTCTGGATGGCGACTGCAAGGAGGGCATCTGGTACGAACAGAACGGACAGATTTGCTTTGTTTACGAAGACCGCCCCGATCCGCAATGTTGGGTCTTTACCCGCTCGTCCCAGGGACTAATCGCGCAGTTCGAGGGCAACGCCGAAGCCACCGAACTTTACGAAGCAGCCGACGTCGACGAAGATATGATCTGTTACGGGCCCGAGGTCGGCGTCTGAACGTGGGCTTTCGTCAGAACAACGATCCTTGATCCGGGGCTGGTGGCTTGGACGGTTTCTTGGCGGTCGGGGTCGTCCCGGACAGCGGTGCGGTCTTCAATTCTCCATCGGCAAACTCGATGGTCAGTGCAGCGTGCTTGCTGGCTTGCGCCTTTGTGGTGACCACGCCGCTTTCGGAATGCACCACGGCGTAGCCGCGTTGAATCGTGGCTTTGTAGCTGAGCGTCTCGCGCAACCGGTCGGTCGCATCCAGTTGCTGGCGGAGCCGGTCCACCCGCAGGGTCTGCGCGGCCGTCATGCGCTGGGCCAGTTGGTTGACTCGGTCGCGCTGCTGCTGGATGTCGCGTTGGATCGGGCGGATCGAGAGACGCGCGGACAGGTTGTGCAGCGTGTCCCGCCGCGCGGCCACGAGGTTGCGCAGCGTTGACGGGCGCAGGTGCCCGGACAGTTCCACCACCTGCAGGCGGCGGTTTTGCACACCGCGTTGCAACGCTGGGGCTAGACGATCGGCAATCAGGTCCAGTCGCTGGCGCGGACCATCCAGTAGGGTCTCGGGGCGCGGCAGGGCGCGCGACAGATCGCGCAGGCGTTGGGCCCGGCGCTGCACGGCGTCGGTGGCTGCGCGGGACAGACGCGCGCCCTGTTCGCCGGTCCAGGCCAGCAGTTCCATCCGCACGGGAACCGCCAGTTCGGCGGCGGCGGTGGGGGTGGGCGCACGGCGGTCCGAGACATAGTCGATCAATGTGGTGTCGGTTTCGTGCCCCACGGCCGAGATCAACGGAATCTCGGACTCGGCGGCGGCGCGGGCGACGATTTCCTCATTGAATCCCCACAGATCCTCGATCGAGCCGCCACCGCGGGCGACGATGATCAGATCGGGGCGGGGCAGCGCGCCGCCGGGTGTCAGGCGGTTGAAGCCCTGAATGGCGTTGGCGACCTCGGACGCGCAATTGGCGCCCTGCACGGCCACGGGCCAGATCAGCACCTTGCGCGGGAAACGGTCGCGCAGGCGGTGCAGGATGTCGCGGATCACCGCGCCCGAGGGCGAGGTGACGACGCCGATGATCTGAGGCAGGAAGGGCAGGGGTTTCTTGCGCTCGGGCGCGAACAGGCCCTCGGATTCGAGCTGTTTCTTGCGCTTTTCCAGCAGCGCCATCAGCGCGCCTTGCCCGGCTACGGCCACCTCGTCGACGTTCAGGTTGTATTTCGACTGCGCGCCAAAAGCGGTGAGGCGGCCCGTGACGACGACTTCGAGCCCCTCTTCCGGCACCACCGACAGGCCCGCGATCTGGCCTTTCCACGTGGTGCAGGCCAGCACGTTCCGGTCGTCCTTGATGTCATAGTACAAATGCCCCGAGCGCGCCTTGAACACGCGCCCGACCTCGCCCCGCACGCGGATTCGGCCAAATGTGCCTTCCAGCGTGCGTTTCACCTCGCCCGAGATCTCGGACACGGTGTATTCGGGGGTATTCTGGCCGGGAATCGGATCGTCAAGCAGGTCGGACATTTCAGCGCCTTGTTTCGATTGCCCGCGCAGCTTAGAACGCCGCGCAGGCAAGGCCAAGCAGATCGGAGACTTTCATGAACATCCTCATTCTCGGCAGCGGCGGGCGCGAACACAGCCTGGCCTGGGCGGTGATGCAGAACCCCAAATGCGACCGCCTGATCGTGGCGCCGGGCAATGCCGGGATCGCGCAGATCGCCGATTGCGCGGCGCTGGATATAGAGAATGGCGGCGCGGTGGTCAGTTTCGCCGAGGAAAACGCGATTGATTTCGTGATCATCGGCCCCGAGGCGCCCTTGGCCGCCGGGGTGGCCGACCGGCTGCGCGAGGCGGACATTCTGGTGTTCGGCCCCTCTGCCGAGGCGGCGCGGCTGGAAGCCTCGAAAAGTTTCACCAAGGAAATCTGCGATGCGGCCGGTGCACCGACCGCCGCCTATGCCCGGTTTACCGAGGCCGAGCCAGCCAAGGCCTATATCCGTCAGCAGGGTGCGCCGATCGTGGTAAAGGCCGACGGTCTGGCCGCGGGCAAGGGCGTGATCGTAGCGATGGACGAGGCGACCGCGCTGGAGGCCGTGGACGACATGTTCGGCGGCGCCTTCGGTGGGGCCGGGGCCGAGGTGGTGATCGAGGAGTTCATGGACGGCGAAGAAGCCTCGCTGTTCGTGCTGTGCGACGGCGAGAACATCCTGTCGGTCGGCACCGCGCAGGACCACAAGCGCGTGGGCGAGGGCGATACCGGCCTGAACACCGGCGGCATGGGCGCCTATTCTCCGGCCCCGGTACTAAGTCCTGAGATTGAGGAGCGGGCGATGGATGAGATCGTGCGCCCGACGATGGCCGAGATGGCCCGGCGCGGCACGCCGTTCCAGGGGGTGCTGTATGCCGGTCTGATGATCAAGGACGGGCAGCCGCGGCTGGTGGAATACAACGTCCGCTTTGGCGACCCGGAATGTCAGGTGCTGATGATGCGGCTGGGGGCACAGGCGCTGGACTTGATGCACGCGGCGGCCGAGGGACGGCTGGGCGAGGTGCGGGTCAACTGGGCCGACGATCACGCCTTGACCGTGGTGATGGCCGCGCAGGGCTATCCCGGGGCATATGAAAAAGGCAGCGTGATCAACGGGCTGGGTGACTTGCCCGAGGACAGCAGCCATATGGTTTTTCACGCAGGCACCAAGGCGCAGGACGGGCAGGTTGTAGCCTCAGGGGGCCGGGTTCTGAACGTGACGGCGCGCGGAGCAACACTGCAAGAGGCGCGTGACAATGCTTATGCGATGGTCGAGGCCATCGATTGGCCGGGCGGCTTCTATCGCCGCGATATCGGTTGGCGGGCGCTTTGACGTTTGAGGGCCTGCAGGTAAGAGGGGCCTCGGCCGACGGCCTCACCTCGGGATTTCTTGACCAGATGAATCCCCGGATCAGCAGTTCAGCGCGCTCACAAGGGATTGTCGGTTTTTCAACGGGCCAAGATCCTGGGTTTGCCAGCCGCCATCGTAGCGGACAGCAATGATCCGGCGCCAATCGCCGCTGGCGACGATCAGCTCGGGTTGGCCGTTGCAGGTACGAAGGCCGCCTGAAATGAAATCCTCTCCGATCCGGTGATTGGTCAGGCCGGGGAGCGCGGCGATTTCCGTCAGTCGACCGTCTGAGAAGCTCCAGATGCGCAAGGTCTTGGCCAGGTGGGGGCGGTCGACATAGGCAATTTCAATATGCCCGTCGCCATTCAGGTCTGCCGCTCCGACGGGAGCCAGCCAGCGGAAACGGGTGCCGATATGCGGTGTCGCCGTCATGCGGCCGTGCGGGCCGTAGATGGCAAGGCGCGCGCCGTGCTGCGCGTCACTCTCCACCGCGATGACTTCTGGAAGACCGTCGCCCGTGACGTCGATCACGCGGGGCGCGAGGTCTTCGAAGACCAGATGATCGGGCAGCGTGAAGCTGCGGCGTTTGCCATCTGAAAGCGTGAGTTCAATCGAACCCCATTCGATCTGGTCACCCAGAACGCCGTGGGGATAGCGGGCGGTCGGATCCGTGTAGCGGGCGGTCGCTATGGTTTCGGCAGCCAAGGCAGGGCCCGCCAACCAAAGGCACACAGCCATCAGCGCGCCGCGCACGCGGCATGGCCAAAAGCGCACCGCCGGACGCGGCGCTTTGAAGCCGCAGCGCATGCCGCCGGACGAGCGGGGCATGCGCCGTCGCATCAGATCTGCTTTTCCGGCATCTGGACGACCAGCCCGTCCAGTTCGTCCGTCACCTTGATCTGGCAGGTCAGGCGCGAACGGGCCGGGTCGGGCTCGTAGGCGAAGTCCAGCATGTCTTCTTCCATGTCGTCCTTGGCAGGCAGTTTCTCGACCCAATCGGGATGGATGTAGACGTGACAGGTCGAGCAGGCGCAGGCGCCGCCGCAATCGGCCTCGATGCCGGGAATGTTGTTGTCACGGGCGCCTTCCATGACGGTCAGGCCGTTGGCGACCTCGACTGTGTGTTCGTTGCCGCCATGCTCGACATAGGTGATCTTTGCCATTGCTCGCGTCTTCCTTCTGCGGTGTTCAGGTTCCTCATTAGTCAAGGGATTTAGGTCTTTCCAGTGCCATTTGCGACCAATCGGGGCGTGATCGGGCAAACGGTCCGTCATTGTCGCCCAAATTCCACGCGTTCGCGCCGCAACCGAATGGTTTGGCCGGTTTGTTCCATCAAAGGTTGAGGCGCGGGTAACGGTTTCGATTGTTGCGTGCATGGATTTATGTTCAGGTCGTGAGACCGTGATTTGATAAGGGAGTGAGCAGATGCCGTTGACGGTTCAGGACGCAAAGATTGTGGTTGGGATGAACGAGCGGGGCGATGCCGAGCATGACATTGCCGCGTGGTTTGGCGAAAGTCAGGCGAAAATCGTGGAGGTGATCGACGGGATCAGCCATGGTTCTTTGGCAGCAGCGAATGACGATGAGCTTCATCCGGTCGGAGCACCGGGCCCCAAGGCTCTGCGGTTGCGCAGTGACGTTTTGCGGGCGCTGGATGCGTTGGACGGGGATGACTTGGCCAAGGCCAAGGCGGTTCTGCGGGAAGGTTTGGCCACGTTCAACGCGCATGACGCCAAGTGACCCTTGTCTGTGCTGCGGTCGCGCGCAGCGCATGACCTTTCTGGCTGTGGTTTCGGTCCCCTGCATCTAGACATTCAGGGCATTTGTTCTATTTTTGTTCTTATGCGTATCGCATCGACACCACAGCACAGTTCGGGTCGCCCATGGCCCAGGCCACCGGCCTGCCTTCCAGCCGACCGACTGGACGACCCGCCCGAGGGCGCGCGGGTTGCTGTGGCGGGATTGGTGATCCTGCGGCAGCGGCCTGGTACGGCCAAAGGGGTGATCTTCATCACGCTCGAAGACGAGACCGGCATCGTGAACGTGATTGTCTGGCGCAAGATCTATGAGCGGTTCCGCCGGGCGGTGATCTCGGGACGGTTGCTGCGGGTGACCGGGCGGATGCAGCGGGCCCATGCGGTGACCCATGTGATCGCGGAAGAGATCGAGGACATCTCGGGCATGCTGGACCTGCTGGTGCGGGGTGACGGGGCGGATGCCTACCGGCCCCAGCCGACTGCAGAGCACAATGAGTTCGCCAAAACGCGCAATTTCGGCTAGTCTTTTGCATCATGCGGTTGCCGGGGGGGGGCGCAGATGTCGACGAATTCGGCTGGCTTCGTGGGCAATATTCCAAGTCACTACGACGCGGGGTTGGGCCCGAATATCTTCACTGACTACGCAGACAGACTTGCCGCCCGTTGCGCCGAAGAGCCGGTGGCCAAGGCCATTGAACTGGCCGCAGGTACGGGGATCCTGAGCCGCAAGCTGTGCGATGTGCTGCCGACGGAGGCCCAAGTTCTGATCTCGGACCTGAACGCGCCCATGCTGGAGGTTGCAAAGGCCAAGTTCACGGCGGCGGACAACGTCGAGTTCGCGGTCGTCAACGCAATGGATCTACCGTTCGAAGACGGCGCGTTCGACCTGATTACCTGCCAGTTCGGGGTCATGTTCTTTCCCGACAAACCCGCTTCGTTCCTCGAGGCGGCGCGGGCGCTCAGACCGGGTGGGCGCTATGTTTTCAACGTGTGGAGCCCGATGTCCGAAAACCCGTTCTCGCAAGTCGCGCACGATGTGGGGGCGCATTTCTTTCCGCTGGATCCGCCGGGATTCTACAAGGTACCGTTTCACTATGGTGACCCTGAGGCTGTCTGGGTCGATCTGAGGGCCGCAGGCTGGACGAATATCGAACACGAAACGATCCGGTTGACGAAGACCATCGTCAACCCGGAAGCCTTTGCCCACGCTCTGGTTTTCGGCAACCCGTTGGTCGATGAAATACGAGAGCGCGGCGGCGTGGAACCCGCGGACGTGGCGGCGCGGATGTTCTCTGAATTGAAGCGCGTCTTTGGTCCGCAGGGCATGGCGATGCCACTGTCAGCGACCACGTTCGTCTGCCGAAAGACCTGACGGTAGGTCGCGCACACTCCGACCCGGATCAGAAAAAACCCAATGACGATCAGGCCAACAACGCCTGACCGTTCTTAAGGTGACGCGAAATCAGACCGCGCTGCTTGTGACCCTTTGGGATCAGGGCGGCTGGCAGCGGTTCAAAGCCGGGGTCCTCAAGCTCGGGGAACAGGGCCAATATCTCGGCGCGAGCCGCCTCGGGGATGGATTTCAGCGCTTGGGGACCGGCGAAGAGGCTTTCGCTTGGGGTGTCGTTGGCAAAGATGACCTGATGCGCGTCGAAAAGAAGGTGGAAATAGCAAACGGATTCCGTGGCACAGACCCGGTCAATGCCGTCCAGCGGCAGCAGCGACTTGGCCGAAACCAGCACCTCGTTGGTGTTGAACATGCGCTGCGCGATCTTTGACCGCACCAGAATGCGGTGCTGGGGTGAAACGATCAGGTCCTGTGTTGGCAGCCCTGCGCAGAGCGCGCCGGCGGAAATCCGGATGGGAACCAGTTTCGGATTGGCGGAGAAGTCGACGCTGTCCAGCTCACGGCGCCCGATCCAGCGGATCGGTTCATAGCTGCCGGCGTAGGTCAGAACCAGATCTCCGACCGACAGGTCTTCGATCTTTTTTGTCCCGTTCTTGGTAGTGATCAGTGTGCCGGCGGTAAAGCATGGGACATTCGAAATCGGCGATGCCTGACCATCACTGCTGCCGGCAACCTCATAGGTCGTACCGGGCGTTGGCAGGACAGGACCGCTGATGCCGACATTCACACCGTCGATGCGAATGACCCAGAACGTGTCGCCGGAAGTTGTCGTAAAACCGAACTCAAGCTCGACCTGATCGCCGGGCTGAAAGGTCTGTCCGTTGATCGTCACCGCCTGGCTCAATACCTGGTCGTTGTTGGCCGTACTGGGCGACGACCCGTCTCCGGGCGTGTCGATGTAACCGTCCGAAAACAGCTGGCTGGCCGTGCCGTCGTCATCCTGAACGTTGATCACGGTCAGTGCGGCACCGGCATTCAAGGAAAAGGTCGTTCCGACAGGATAGCCGACTGTGTTGTTCGTCGATGCGCCGGTCCATTGGTCGAACCCGTAAATCGGAACCGTGAAATTGAATGTCGCCAAACCTTAACTCCTTGTTACCGCTTGTAGTTACAGAACGGCCAACGCGCAATTCAACTGTCGTCAGGGTCTTGATGCAGAAAGAGGTGCGATTCGCACCTAATTGCCTGAAATTTCAGCATTTGGTGAACTCTACCGTTTGAACAAAACGTTCTGCGCGTCTTTGCTGCGATGATCTCCGCGCAGCTCGGCATGCAGGGCACGTCCCGCCTGAACTCCGGGGCGGGCTCCCACGGTTTCCAGCCACCGGGCAAAGTGGGGCTTGTCCTCCAGCGTCTGCTGCTGACCCTCCCACAGGCTCGCCCAGCCCCAAATCGACATATCGGCGATCGAATAGAAGTCGCCGGCAACATACTCGTTGTCGGCAAGGCGCCGGTCCAGAACGCCGTACAGGCGCGCAACCTCGGTGCGATAGCGGTCCTTGGCATAGGGCAGGTCTTGCGGCGGGTCCAACTGGGGGGCATATTTCAGAAAGTGGTGTGCCTGTCCGGCCATCGGTCCGACGCCACCCATCTGCCACATCAGCCATTCCTCGACCGCGATCCGGTCACGCTCGGTCGACCCGTAGAACCGGCCGGTCTTGCGGGCCAGATACATCAGGATCGCGCCGCTTTCGAAAACCGAGATTGGTGCGCCATCCGGGCCGTCTGGGTCGACGATCGCCGGCATCCGGTTGTTGGGCGAAATCTTCAGAAACTCGGGCGCGAACTGATCGCCCTTGCCGATGTTTATGAGGTGGGTCTGGTAGGGCAGCCCCATCTCCTCAAGGGCAATGGATACTTTCCAGCCATTTGGCGTGGGCCAGAAATACAGGTCGATCGGGTGTGTCATGGGGCCTCCGTGTTGTGGGACGATCATGAGCCATTCGCCGCAAAGGGCAAGTGCGCGGTGGATGTCGCGGCTTGACGCCCGCGCGCCCGAGGCGTATGCGCAATCCAGAAACCACGTGGCGATTTGTTACCGGATTGCGGGCCACGCTAAACAACACCGCTAAAAGGTCAGGATGAAAGACCCCTTTCGCTTGACCGCGTCTGGGGTTTTTTTGATTTGCCCTCGGGTTTCGGGGCCGAAAGGTAAAGACATGAGCGAAAGCTGGAACAAACGCACCCAAGCCGTCCACGGCGGTATCCGTCGCAGCCAGTACAACGAAGTCAGCGAGGCGATTTTCCTGACGCAGGGGTTCGTCTACGACACCGCCGAGCAGGCCGAAGCTCGGTTCATCGAGACTGGCCCGGACGAGTTCATCTATGCCCGTTATGGCAACCCGACGGTTGCGATGTTCGAACAGCGCATCGCTGCGCTTGAGGGGGCCGAGGATGGTTTTGCGACGGCGTCCGGTATGGCGGCCGTGAACGGGGCGCTGACCTCGATGCTGAAGGCGGGCGATCACGTGGTTTCGGCCAAGGCCCTGTTCGGGTCGTGCCTGTACATTCTGGAGAATATCCTGACCCGCTATGGTGTCGAGGTGACCTTTGTCGACGGTACGGACATGGACCAATGGAAGGCCGCGATCCGGCCCGACACCAAGGCCGTGTTCTTCGAATCCATGTCGAACCCCACGCTCGAAGTCATCGACATTCGCGCGGTGGCAGAACTGGCCCATGCGGTGGGGGCCACCGTGATCGTCGACAACGTGTTCTCGACGCCGGTGTTCTCGCAAGCGATCGCGCAGGGCGCGGATGTGGTGGTTTACTCGGGCACCAAGCATATCGACGGGCAGGGACGCGCGCTGGGCGGCGTGATCCTGGGCGCCAAGGAGTTCATTCGCGGAACGGTCGAGCCGTACCTCAAACACACGGGCGGCGCACTCAGCCCGTTCAACGCCTGGATCATGCTCAAGGGGCTGGAAACGTTGGCCCTGCGAGTCAATGCCCAGGCCGAGACGGCGCAGAAACTGGCCGACGCGCTGGAAGGCCATGAGACGCTGGAGCGGATCATGTATCCGGGCCTGAAATCTCATGCTCAGAACGCTCTGGTGCAGAGCCAACTGGGGGGCAAGGGCGGTACGGTCCTGTCGCTGGACATCAAGGGAGGCAAGGACGCGGCCTTCCGGTTCCTTAACGCGCTGACGATCCCGGTGATTTCGAACAATCTGGGCGATGCCAAGTCCATCGCAACCCATCCGGCAACGACCACGCACCAGCGGTTGAGCGATGCGCAGAAATACGAATTGGGGATCACGCCCGGTTTGATCCGCTTTTCTGTCGGGCTCGAGGATGCCGACGATCTGCTGGAAGATATCCGGCAGGCATTGTCGGCTGCCGCGGTGTGACGGCGGACACGCGCCGTTGAACACATCGGCAACCGCGCATTGTCGCCCGGGTAAAAGGGCGCAATCCGTTCGGAAATGGCGGTTTTGCGATGGTTTTTTCGATCCGGGCTGCTATCTCAACCGTATTGGGTTACACTGCGGTTTCCGCCGCAGTCAGAGATGGCCTGACGACACACCGAGGATACGCAGCCAATGAACATTCATTCGCGCGACATTGACGAAAAACCTGATCGGGACGAGGCCGCTGCGGCTCTCAAGGTCCTGCGGAAATGGGCAAAGGGCGCCAGCGAGGCCGAGATCAGCCAGCTTGATCCAGCCGTGGCGCGCTTGGTGCCCGGGTTGATGCCGGACAACTACCCTTCGATGTCACGTGAATACCCCGAAGACTTCAAAGTCGATGAAGCCTACAAATCTGCGTTGCCCGATCTCCAGAACGGCCCGTCCAGCCTGATCCGCGGTGCGAAACAGCAGATCCAGCATGTGGGCATCTCGAATTTCCGCCTGCCGATCCGGTTTCACAGCAAGAACGGTCCGGACCTGACGCTGGAAACCTCGGTCACGGGCACCGTCAGCCTCGAGGCCGAGAAAAAGGGCATCAACATGTCCCGGATCATGCGGTCCTTTTACAAGCATGCCGAGCGTACGTTCAGTTTCGAGGTGATGGAATCCGCCCTGAGCGATTATCTGACCGACCTCGACAGTTTCGATGCAAGGCTTCAGATGCGCTTCTCCTATCCCGATCGGGTCAAAAGCCTGCGTTCGGGGCTTGAGGGATATCAGTATTACGACATCGCGCTTGAACTGGTCGAACAAGGCGGCGTGCGTCAGAAGATCATGCATCTCGACTATGTCTATTCTTCGACCTGCCCATGCTCGCTGGAACTCAGCGAACACGCCCGGTCGGTGCGCGGACAGCTTGCGACGCCGCATTCGCAGCGTTCCGTGGCGCGCATTTCGGTCGTGGTCGATTGTGACGCCGATTGCCTGTGGTTCGAGGATCTGATCGCCCTGTGCCGCCGTGCCGTCCCCACCGAAACCCAGGTGATGGTCAAGCGCGAGGACGAACAGGCCTTTGCTGAGCTGAACGCCGCCAACCCCATCTTTGTCGAAGACGCCGCGCGTCTGTTCTGTGCCGAGCTGCTGGCCGATCATCACGTGGGTGACTTCCGCGTCATCGCCAGCCATCAGGAAAGTCTGCACAGCCACGATGCGGTATCGATTCTGACCGAGGGGCCGACTTTTGCATCCACCAGCCTGGACCCGCGCCTGTTCACGACGCTGTTCCACGTCGGCTGACCCGAAAAGCGCCGCGAAAACCGGCGTATATTGGGCGATAGGCGCCTTTTTGCCGCAATGCAGCAGAAAATGCTGCGTGTGCGCGATTATTTGCATACATTGAAGGTGAATGCAGCTGTGGCGCGCCATGTCAGTTGTGGCGCACCACCCCGAAAGGAAGCCGGGACGTGTTACGCCTTGGACTGCAATACACCTTCGTCCGTCCGCGCGATCGGAACGGCAAGGGCTTTTCTACCTCGGAAATCGGGCTGCTTCATTGCTACAGGAGAGACTTGGAATGAATCCCATTGCCCAACAGCTTGAGCTGCAGGCCGCCGCCGTTCGTCTGGCCGGCTATGCCGTGACCAGCCAGATGAAAATGATGCAGGCATTTGCTCAAACCGTGTTCCCCATGCCGGTTGCGTCGGTCACCGAACCAACGAAGCCGGCCGTGAAGTCGGCCAAGAAACCGGTGGCGCGAACCACGGCCAAACCCGCTGCAAAGAAGGCGAAACCTGTGGTCCGGGTCAAGGCCAAGACGGTCGCAAAGCCGGCTCCGAAGCCGAAGGCACCCGCAAAAGCCGCACCGAAACCGGTCACGAAGGCCACAGCCAAGCCCAAAACGCCGCCTGCAACGGCTCAAAAACCGTCGCAGCCCGTCGCAACGGCCACCCCTGCACAGCGCGTCACTCCGGTCGCATCGGAGAAACCCGCAACGGCCGTGACGCCCAAGGCCAAGCCCACCGAGGCAAAACCTGCGGCTTCAACCGAAGAAGCCAAGGCCAAAAAGCCCGTAGCGGCTGCAACAACCAAACCCGCCGAGGCACCGAAACCGGCCACGCGCCGCACGCGTGCGCCGTCCAAGCCACCGGCCATGCCGCCCGTGGCTGAAAAAATGGACGACTGATCACAGATCATCTGCTTGACACTTTCGGGCCGGCGCGCCAACGCTGCCCGTCATGATGGATCTTCGCCCGGTCGGATATGTGATTGGCTTGCTGGTCGCCATACTTGGGGCGACCATGCTGTTGCCGATGCTTGCGGACATCATCGAGGGTCGGGGCGAGTGGAACGTTTTCTTTGAAAGCGGCGTCATCACGATCCTGACCGGCGTGGTTCTGGCCATGAGCTGCTCGAACGGTGTGGGCGAGGGGCTGACCATCCGTCAGACCTTTTTGCTGACCACCGGCGTCTGGGTCGCGCTGCCGCTCTTCGGGGCAATCCCCTTCGTGTTCGGTGAGACCGAGCTTCGATTTGTCGATGCCTATTTCGAAGCCATGTCCGGGTTAACCACCACCGGGTCGACAGTCATTTCCGGGTTGGATGATTTGCCGCGTGGCCTGCTTTTGTGGCGCGGTTTGCTGCAATGGCTGGGCGGGATCGGCATCATTGTCGTGGCCATGGTTTTCCTACCCGAGCTCAAGGTCGGCGGTATGCAGATCTTCCGCTCGGAAGGATTTGAAACCATGGGGAAAATCCTTCCTCGCGCGCAAGAGATCGCGGGCCAGATTTCGCTGATCTATGTTTTCCTGACCGTAGCCTGCGCCCTGGTTTACGCCGGTTTGGGCATGAACTTTTTCGACGCGGTTGTTCACGCGTTCACAACCATGTCCACCGGCGGGTTCTCGAACTATGACGCTTCGTTCGGTACGTTCTCGGGGCCCGCGGAATACGCCGCGTCCGTATTCATGATCCTCGCTGCTCTGCCGTTCGTGCGGTATGTGCAGTTCGTCAACGGCCGGACAGGCTCGATCCTGGAAGATAGCCAGATCAGGGCCTTTCTGGCCACGATTGCCGTTCTGGTGGTGATCATGGCGGTCTTTCTGACATCGGTCTTTCCGCACCACTGGGAACAGGCGGTGCGCGAGTCGCTGTTCAACATCACCTCGATCATTTCCGGCACCGGCTACGCCAGTGTCGATTACATGACCTGGGGGAGTTTTCCGATCATGATGTTTTTCATGATCGGCCTGATCGGTGGTTGCGCCGGTTCTACGGCCTGCTCCATCAAGATCTTCCGCTATCAGTTGCTGATTGCGTCCATCAAGGCTCAGATCAGTCGGATCCGGTCGCCGCACGGGGTGTTCGTGCCCAAATATGATGGCCGCGCCATCAGCCGCGATGTCCTGACATCGGTCATGAGCTTTTTCATGTTCTTCGCGCTTTCGCTGGGGGCGTTGTCCTGGGCGCTGGCGCTGACTGGTCTGGATTTCATCACAGCGGTATCCGGTGCAGCGACGGCCCTTGCCAATGTCGGCCCCGGTTTGGGTGATCAGATCGGCCCCGCAGGGAATTTCGCAGGGCTGAACGACACGGCCAAGTGGTTGCTGACCTTCGGAATGCTAACCGGCCGGCTGGAGCTGATGGCCGTGTATGTCCTGTTCACCATTCGGTTCTGGAGAGGCTGATGAAAAGACCATTGGGCGCCCAAATCTCGCACATGCTCAAGGATCGGGGGGTCGAAGTCATTTTCGGCATTCCCGGTGTGCACAATCAGGAAATGTACCGTGGAATCGAAGAAGCGGGCATTACTCATGTGCTGGCGCGGCATGAGCAGGGCGCGGGCTTCATGGCTGACGGTTATGCAAGGGCGACGGGCAAGCCCGGCGTGGCCTACGTGATCACTGGTCCTGGCCTATGCAACGTCATGACGCCGATGGGGCAGGGCTATACCGACTCGGTTCCGATGCTGGTTCTGTCGTCCTGTCTGAGCGAAACGCAGGCACAGCGCGGCCAGTTGCACCAGATGAAAGACCAGCGCGCGGCCGCTGAATGCGTGACCGACTGGTCCTGCCAGGCAAACGACGCACAATCGGCCTATGGCCTGATCGAACGCGCCTTTGAGGAGTTCGCGCTGAAACGCCCGCGTCCCAAGCATATCCAGGTCCCGATCGCGCAGTTGGAGGCCGAGGCCGACCCCGCTCCTTTTCCGAACCAGGACGCGGTGCGGGTCAAGGCTCTGGCGCCGGACATTGCGCCGGTTCTGTCGCTGCTGAACATCGCACGGCGGCCGCTGTTCATACTGGGTGGTGGGTCGCGGTCGAACCTGTGGCGCCAGATTCTGTCCCAGCTTGGTGCGGCCTGTTTCACCACTTACGCGGGGCGTGGGTTGGTCGGCACCGGCTATGCCCTTGATTTCGGAGCGACCTTGCCGCGACCCGGCAGTGCCGAGGTGATTGGGTCGGCCGATCTGGTCATCGCGGTCGGTGCCGAATTGGGTGAGGTCGACCTTTGGCGCGACCGGTTGGGCCACAAGGCGACCTTGGTGCGGGTTGACCTCGACCCCGAGGTGCTGGCCGACCGGCACCGGGCGACGGTCAAGCTGCAGGCCGACGGCGAAAGTTTTGCCCATGCACTGTGGTCCGCGACCCAAGACTGCAAACCGGCCACCGGCTGGTCGCCGGAAGAGGTGGCCGAAGCCCGAGCGCGCTGGCGCGCCGAGGTCGACGCGGAAAGACCGGGTATCGTGCCGGTTGCCGACGCCTTGCGTGCAGCGATGCCCGCCGACACCATGATCTATTCCGACATGACCCAGTTCGCCTATGTCGCGAAAGAGGTCTGGGACATGGCGCGCCCATACCACTGGCACCACCCGACCGGGTTCGGCACCCTGGGCTATGCACTGCCGGCCGGGATCGGCGGCGCGGTTGCGCGGCGCGGAAAGCCAACTGCCGTGATCGCGGGTGACTACGGGTTCCACTATACGATGCAGGAACTGGGTGCGGCGGTCGAGCTGGGGTTGTCGCTGCCCATCATCCTTTGGGACAACGGCAAGCTGAAAGAGATCGAGGACAGCATGGTCGGCAGCCAGATTGCTCCGAACGCGGTTGTCGCGCGCAACCCTGATTTCTGCAAGCTGGCCGAGGCTTTCGGTGCGCGGTCGGCCGCTCCGAACTCGCTACCTGAAATGCAGGCTGCCGTTCGCGCAGCCTTTGACGCGCCCGTGCCGACCCTTGTGCACGTCACGCCCGATATCTTGAAGGGCTAAAAAGGCGCCGCAATGTCCTGCGGCGCCCTCAAATTCTATTCGTGACTTTCGGTCAACCCCAGCAATTCACCAGCACGGTCATGCCAGTCGCGCGGCGGTTCAACTCGTCAGGCGAAACTTGCCCGGTCTCCTGCGCGGTCTGAGCCGTTGCCCCGGCCTTTGACAGGATCTCGTGAAGGCGATCGGCCGCGGCAGCCAGGCTGACATCGCGGGGCAGGGTTCGCCCCTCGGTCTGCGCAGGCAGCAACATTCCGACCACGTTGCCGTGATCATCGAATACCGGGCCGCCAGCGTCTCCTGGTTGTGCGGTCAGGCTCAGGCGGGTCACGCCGGCCTCTCCGTTCAGCCCGCGGATATCGGCGATCTTGCCGTAGGTCAGCGTCGGAGCCCCCAAAGCGCCCTCATATGAGTACCCCGCGACGGCCACTTCGGATTGCAGGCGAGGCTGGGCTTCATTCAAGGCCGCAACGGCCATCGGTGCCAGCGTCTTGTTGGGGCGCAGGACCGCCACGCCCAGTTCGGGATCGCTCCACGCGGTTTGCAGTTCCTGACCGTCCTCAAGGGTGACGCGGGTGCAGTTCTGCACCGCCTCGGCCACGGTCAGGACCAGACCGTCGGGATCGGCAAAAAAGCCCGACCGCGACAACCGTGGTTTTCTGAGTTGGAGACCGGACATCAAGTCGATGCTTTGCTCGGCATTGGCACCAGCCGCAGCATCAAGAACACCATCGGTGGTTTCAAAGCTGGCGATCATTGCCGCCAGAACCCGGGCGCGGCGTGCGTCATCGCCTTCGGGCCAGACAAGGGTGAAGCCTTTGATCTTGCCGTCGCTCAGATTGGCCTGTGTATAGGATACGATCCCGTTGCCACGGCCTTCGATGGTAAACCTGTCGCCACGCAGCTCACGCGGGCCGTTCAGCGGCACGATCTCGAGCGATTGCATCGCCTCGAACAGCGCGCGCAAAGTGGTTTTGCTGCCCTCCTGGCTGATCAAAACGACCCGTGCGTCCAGATCACCGCTGGAATTGAAATGCGCGAACGGCGCCTCGTATCGGTCGAAGGCAACTACCCCAAGCGGCAGGTCGACGGAAATCCCAGCGCGATCATCGACGTGACGGGCCATGCCGACGCTGATCAGCGGGGCATTGTAGTCATCCATCAAAGCCTTGCGCTGTGCCGTCGTCAGGACTCCGGTCGGTTCAAAGCCATTGAATCGCTGCCATTCCGCCATCGACCGACGTGTGCCCTGGCCGAATGCCCCGTCGATGGTCGAACTGTAAAACCCGGCAGCCTGCAATGCGGTTTGCAGGTCTTTTCGTTCCTGTCCGCTCAGCAGCCGCTCGGACTGCAGGGCCTGTGATCTCGTCTCGTCCGAAGGTTGCGGCGTCAGACCGGCCTGTGGCTGCTCTGGCTGCGGCTCGGGCTGAACGGGCGCTGTGATCGCCCCGCGGTTTAGGACATTTGCGCCAATTGGCCAGAACTGCTGCCCAAGGGCGCCTGAAAAGGTGATGAAACTGTCTGAGGGGATCTGCCGTTCGGCCCGGTAGACGCGCAGCACCTGCTCGGCGTCGGCCCGCAAATAGGGGCCGATCACGATGGCGTACCAGCCGCTGTTAAGGCGGAACCCGTTCACGTCGGGCAGGGCATTGGCATAGACTTGCGCCCGGTCCTGCGCCTCGCGCAGCGACGGCTGCGCTTCCACCTGAACCCAGACGCCTGCGTCAGCCCCCTGTTGAGCGTACGCAGCGCGCAGGCCGACTGTAATCAGTAAAAGAATTGCAACGAATATGCGTGTCATTTTCTGCCCGTTTTATGCAGTGTTTTGGCTTTGCCCCAACTTACGCGATTCAGGGGTGAAAACGCTATGCCCACGATACGGGGAATTTCTGGTGTGGCGGCACAGTGACAGCAGGCGGGCATTGGCCCGTTGACGCCCCTTTGCCCCTTGCATAGGAAGGGCAAAACCGACCGGAACCGGGCAAATCCGCGCCCAAAGGGAATGTCATGACCGAACCGTCCAGCGCACCACGTTCATTTCAGGAAATCATCCTGCGGCTTCAGAACTACTGGGCCTCGAAGGGCTGTGCCATCCTGCAGCCATACGACATGGAGGTCGGTGCCGGTACATTCCACCCTGCAACCACCCTGCGGGCTCTGGGGTCCAAACCCTGGGCTGCGGCCTACGTTCAGCCGTCGCGCCGTCCGACCGATGGGCGCTATGGTGAAAACCCCAACCGCTTGCAGCATTACTATCAGTACCAGGTGCTGATCAAACCCAGCCCTCCGGACCTGCAGGAGCTGTATCTGGGCAGCCTTCAGGCCATAGGCATCGACATGGATCTGCACGACATCCGGTTCGTCGAGGACGACTGGGAAAGCCCCACCCTTGGCGCATGGGGCCTCGGATGGGAGGTCTGGTGCGATGGCATGGAAGTCAGCCAGTTTACCTATTTCCAGCAGGTCGGCGGCCATGACTGCGCGCCGGTCTCGGGCGAGCTGACATATGGTCTGGAACGGCTGGCGATGTATGTGCTGGGCATCGACCACGTAATGGACATGCCCTTCAACGACCCGCAATCACCCAGCCCGCTGACATATGGCGACATCTTTAAGCAAACCGAAGAGGAATACGCCCGTTGGAACTTTGATGTGGCCAACACCGAGGTTCTGCTGCGCCATTTCGAAGAGGCCGAGGAAGAATGCGCCGCGATCCTGAGCCAGGAAAACGTTGACCCCAAAACGGGCAGGCGCATCATCATGGCGCATCCTGCTTATGACCAGTGCATCAAGGCCAGCCATATCTTCAACCTCCTGGACGCGCGCGGCGTGATTTCGGTGACCGAGCGGCAGGCCTATATCGGGCGGGTGCGCGCGCTAGCGAAGCAATGCGCCGATGCTTTCGTGCAGACCGAGGCCGCAGGTTTCGAGGCCTGATGGCTCGTCGCACCCCACAGGAGGATCGCGCATGACCGGGAAAATGCTGGCAATTCTGTTGGTCGCTTGCGCCGTCATTGCTGGCGTCAGCATGTATTACCTGCAGGTCTACGGCTACTACTACGAGGTCGAACCCTCACCCGGTCAGGATGTTGTTCTGACCGAAACCGCGACCGGCCAACCGGTGCCAATTGCCTACAGCGCGTTTCAGGCGATCGACGCCGACAGCTCTCCGATCCGGTATCGGGCTTGTTTCCAGACAGATCTGAAGCCGGAACAGCTGGCCGTCCGCTACATGAGCGCCGAAAAGGCCGAGCCGCTGACGGCCCCGGGTTGGTTCGACTGCTATGATGCGGCTACTCTGGCCGAGGCGTTGGCGAACGGATCCGCCCGCGCGTTCGTAGGGGTCAAGAACATCCACTACGGCGTTGATCGGATCGTAGCTGTAACGCAGGACGGTTCGGGCTTTGCCTGGCATGCCCTGAACAACTGCGGCGAAAAGGCCTATGACGGAACGGTTGTCGGCGAAGAATGCCCGCCCCAACCGGAAAACTGAGTGGTCGGGATGGGGTTCATCGTTGAAATCCCCGGATTTCTGACGGCAACGCTGGGCTTTGCCGTCTATCTGATGGGCGCCGAGATCAACGCCCGCGCCGAGATCCTGCGACGGTTCAACATCCCCGAACCCGTGACCGGCGGTCTGTTGGCCTCGCTGGTGGTTCTGACGCTTTATCTGTTGTTCGGGATGGAACTGGAGTTCGACCTGACCGCGCGGGATTTCCTGCTGGTGCTGTTCTTTGCCGGGATCGGCCTGAATGCCCGGCTGTCCGATCTGATCGCGGGTGGAAAGCCTCTGGTGCTGCTGCTGATCCTGACGTTGCTGACGATCGTGGCGCAGAACCTGATCGGCGCGGCGGGGGCGGCGGCCTTCGGCTATCCGGCGCAGTCCGGCGTTCTGTTCGGCTCGGCTGCCCTGATCGGCGGCCACGGCACCGCCATCGCCTGGGCACCCGAGGTGGCGCAGGTCACCGGGCTTGAGGGCGCGACCGAGCTGGGCGTTGCAGTTGCGACCCTGGGCTTGGTCCTGGCCGCGCTGGTCGGTGGCCCTATCGCGCGCCTGTTGATCGAAGGACGCGACCTGTCGCCAAACCGCCCGGACGAGGAACACACGATCGGCGTGCCCGACGAGCCGTCAGACGCGGCCGCGAAGATCGACCACCTGACGGTGATGCGGGTGCTGCTGTACCTGAACATGGCCATCATCGCGGGCTATGCTCTGTCCGAGGTGATCCTGGCCGCGGGTTTGAAACTGCCGCTGTTCGTGCCCTGCCTGATCATGGGTATCGTGATCGGCAACCTGCGCCCGCTGCTGGCCCCGCGCGCCGCGCCGGTGTCGCGCACGCCGTCGCTGGCGCTGATCTCGGAATTCGCGCTGGGCGCGTTTCTGGCCATGTCGCTGATGAGCCTGCAACTGTGGACCATCGCCGATCTGGGCCTGTCGATCGTGGTGATCATGACGGCGCAGACTTTGTTTGCGGTGGCTTTCGTGATCTGGGTTCTGTTCCCGGTCATGGGCGCGAACTACCGCGCGGCGGTGCTGGCGGCGGGGTTCGGCGGCTTCGCGTTGGGCGCAACACCGACCGCAATTGCCAATATGACCGCCGTAACCAAGCGATACGGGCCTTCGCCTATTGCCTTTATCGTGCTCCCCCTTGTATCCGCATTCTTCGTGGATATCGCCAATGCCATCGTCATCCAGACGATCGTCAATTTCTAAGGATCGAAAATGCCCGACCTGCTGATCGAACTGTTTTCCGAGGAAATCCCCGCGCGCATGCAGACCCGCGCCGGCGAGGATCTGAAAAAACGGATCGCCGACGGTCTGGTCGAGGCCGGTCTGACCTATTCTCATGCCCACGCCCTGACCACGCCGCGCCGCCTGACGCTGGCGGTCGAGGGGCTGCTGGCGGAAAGCCCCACCATCCGCGAGGAGCGCAAGGGCCCCAAGGTCGGCGCGCCCGAAAAGGCGATCGAAGGCTTCCTGCGGGGCGCAGGGATCAGCCGCGACCAGCTCGAGGAACGGGACACGCCCAAAGGCGCGGTCTATTTCGCCACCATCGAGAAACCGGGTCGCCCGGCGGCCGAGATCGTGGCCGAAGTGCTGGAATCCACCATTCGCAACTTCCCCTGGCCCAAGTCGATGCGCTGGGGCAGTTCCTCGCTGCGCTGGGTGCGGCCGCTGCATTCGATCCTGTGCATCCTCAGCGATGAAGCCGGCGCGCAGGTCGTGCCGATGGAGGTCGACGGGATCACCGCCGGTGACACCACCGAGGGCCACCGCTTCATGGCGCCGGGCCGGTTTGCCGTGACCGGGTTCGAGGATTACGCCGCCAAGCTGAAGCGCGCCTTTGTCGTGCTGTCGCCCGAGGAACGGGCGGAGCACATCTGGAACGACGCACAGAACATGGCCTTTGCCGCCGGTCTGGAGGTGGTCGAGGATAAGAGCTTGCTGGCCGAGGTGGCCGGGCTGGTCGAATGGCCGGTTGTGCTGATGGGGCAGATCGACGATGAATTCCTCGACCTGCCGCCCGAGGTACTGCAGACCTCGATGAAAGAGCACCAGAAATTCTTCTCGGTCCGCAATCCCAAGACGGGGCGGATCGAGCGGTTCATCACCGTGGCCAACCGCGAGACCACCGACAATGGCGCGACCATTCTGGCCGGCAACCAGAAGGTGCTGTCGGCGCGTCTGGCCGATGCGAAATTCTTCTGGGAGAATGACCTGCGCGTCGCCAAGGCCGACATCACGCAATGGACCCGCGCGCTTGAGAACGTGACCTTCCACAACAAGCTGGGCACCCAGGCGCAGCGGATCGACCGCATTGCCGCACTGGCCCGCGAACTGGCCCCGGTGACGGGCGCCGACCAGGATCAGGCCGAGAAGGCCGCGCGGCTGGCCAAGGCCGATCTGAGTTCGGAAATGGTCTATGAATTCCCGGAACTTCAGGGGCTTATGGGGCGGTATTACATCGAAGCCGCCGGCGAAGACGCCGCCGTGGCCGCCGTGGCGCAGGAGCATTACTCGCCTCTGGGCCCGTCGGATGACGTGCCCACCGCGCCGCTCTCGGTGGCCGTGGCGCTGGCCGACAAGCTGGACACGCTGACCGGGTTCTGGGCGATAGACGAAAAGCCCACCGGCTCGAAAGACCCGTTTGCGCTGCGACGGGCGGCGTTGGGGGTTATTCAGTTGATTCTGGAGAACGGTATCAGATTGAATATTGCTGAATATGTCATTCCCTCTGCGCTTATCCGGAACCGAATTGGGGCAATTCGTTCGAATAGAGCTTATTCTCTGAAAGTAATTCGCGCCTCAATGCAGCATATGTCAGAGAAATTTGTATCTCGGTACAGAGGGGATTTGGATAATCAGCGTTTTTCGGGCGAGCGTTACTTGGCGATGTTAGAAGATGCTCTGACGGAGGAAGGGCTAAAACAGCTCAACGCAAAAGAACTGCGGCCTGTTGGTGCCAACCTCCTCTCCTTCTTCCACGACCGCCTCAAGGTCTTCCTGCGTGACGAGGGCATTCGCCACGACGTGATCGACGCCTGTATCGCGATGGACGGCAATGACGACCTGAACCTGCTGGTCAAACGCGCCCGCGCGTTGAATGTGGTGATCGCGACCGAAGATGGCGAGAATCTGGTGCAGGGCTTCAAGCGCGCCAACAACATACTGACCCAGGCCGAGGAGAAGGACGGGGTCGAGTACTCGTTCGGTGCCGATCTGAAATTCGCCGAGACCGACAGCGAAAAGGCCCTGTTCGCCGCGCTGGATCAGGCACAAGCCAAGATTGCTCCGGCACTCAAGGCCGAGGATTTCCCGGCGGCGATGGCTGCCATGGCCGCGCTGCGCGGGCCGATCGACGCGTTCTTCGAGGACGTCCAGGTCAATTCCGACAATGCCGTGCTGCGCCGCAACCGCCTGAATCTGCTGAGCCAGATCCGCCAGATCTGCTCCAGCGTCGCGGACCTGTCCAAGATCGAAGGCTGACCCAAAGGGCGCGCTCTGGCGCGCCCACAAGGCCCTTGCGCGGAAGGCTGGGGCGCTTATGCTGCGGTGAAACCAAAAGGTGCCGCAGTGCAGAATAATCCGCATACCACGCTCATCACTCCTGATGCTCCTGTCGCCGCCGACACCCATGGCGGCCGGGCGAAATGTCTGCAGCGCCTCGTGCGGTTGGACCTTCCCGTACCGCGTACGGTGGCCCTGTCCTTCGATCAGGTGCGGCGGATCGCTGACGGCGATATCCCGGCAATCGAAGCCATACTTGAACAGTTCGACGCATCGGCGTTGCTGTGCGTGCGCCCCAGTTCCGAGGACCCTGACTGGGGTGGCCCCGGCGCGGTTCTGAACATCGGGATGAACGATGCCCGTTTCGTGGAATTGTCCGACAGGATGGGCCCCGAGGCCGCCGCCGCATTGTATCTGCGGTTCGTCCAAAGCTATGCGATCCACGTTGCGCGTCTGGACGCGGATGTTTTCGACGACATCGAAGCCGATGGCCGCGAAGGCCTGCGCCAGACCCTGCGCGCGTATGAGGACGAAACCGACGAAGCGTTCCCCCAGGACCGGGGCGAGCAGTTGCTGGCGGTCCTGCGCTCGATGGCGCGGGCGTGGGACGGTACATCCGCCCGTCTGCTGCGGCAGGCCAAGGGCGCTCCGGCGGATGCCGGACTGGGCCTTGTCATTCAGGAGATGATCCCGGGCGTCGGTCAGGGCGAATGCGGATCGGGGGTGTTGCAGCTGGTGGATTCCTCGACCGGCATGCCGCAGATCACAGGCCGCTACCTGAGCCAAAGCCAGGGCCGTGATGCGCTGGGCGAGGGGGTTGCCGCCCTCTACCTTGAGAAAGACCCGCGCGGGCAAGCGCTCGAGGATGTTGCGCCTCAGGCCTTTGCCGACCTCAAGGCCCATGCGGCGTTGATGCGGCGAAAATTGCGCGAAGAGATGCAGGTCGAATTCGTGATCGAAAACGGCAAGGTGCATATTCTGGACGGGGTCCGCGTTCAGCGCAGCGCCCGCGCCGCCATGCGGATCGCTGTTCGATTGGCCGAGGATGGCATCATCACCCCGCAGGAAGCCGTCATGCGGATCGACCCGCATTCGCTGAATGAGTTGCTGCACCGTCAGGTCCATCCCGAGGCCAAGCGTGACATGCTGACCACGGGCATCGGGGCCAGTCCGGGGGCGGCCACCGGCCGGATCGTGTTCACTTCGGCCGAGGCACAGGCCAGCGCCGCGCGCGGCGAGCCTTGCATTCTGGTGCGCCGTGAAACCTCGCCCGAGGATGTGCGCGGCATGCACGCCGCGGTCGCCGTACTGACCGAAAAGGGTGGCATGACCAGCCATGCGGCCGTGATCGGGCGTGGGCTGGGGCTGCCCTGTATCGTCGGCGCGTCCGAGATGCGGTTCCAGACCAAGAAAAAGCAGCTTACCGTTCCGGACGGCCGCGTTTTCACCACAGGCGACATTCTGACGATTGACGGAAGCTCGGGCCAGGTGTTGGCGGGCGAGCCGGCGATGCTCGAAGCTGCACTGGATGACTGTTTTCAGACCTTGATGAGCTGGGCCGACGCCGAGCGAGACATATCAATTCGTGCCAATGCCGACACTCCTGCCGACGCGCAGGCTGCGCGAAACTTCCAGGCGCAGGGGATTGGGTTGTGCCGAACCGAGCATATGTTTTTCGACCCCGGTCGTCTGATCGTGATGCGCGAGATGATTTTCGCTCAGACTTCATCGGGACGCGCGGCGGTTTTGGAGCGGTTGCTTCCGATGCAACGCGATGATTTTGTGCAGCTTTTCCGGATCATGGAAGGGCAGCCCGTCTGCATCCGACTGTTCGATCCGCCTCTGCACGAGTTTCTGCCGACCACGCGCAGCGGGCAGCGCGAACTGGCCGAAGCGCTGGATCTTCCGGTTTCGGATGTGGAGCGTCGGGTGGACGAAATGAGCGAATACAATCCCATGCTGGGGTTGCGGGGCGTACGCCTTGGTATCACGGTGCCCGAGATCTATGATATGCAAGCCCGCGCGATCTTCGAGGCGACGCTCGAAGCCAGCAAAAATGGCGCGCCGGTGGTGCCCGAGGTCATGATTCCGCTGGTTTCGGCCAAGCGCGAGGTCGAACTGATCAAGGCGCGGGTGGACACGGTTGCCGCAGCCGTTGCGGCCGAGCGTGGTCAGGAGTTCGAATACCGGTTGGGTGTGATGGTCGAAACGCCCCGGGCCTGTTTGCGAGCCGAGGAAATCGCTCCTCATGCCTCGTTCCTGAGTTTCGGCACCAATGACCTGACGCAGATGACCTATGGTCTGTCGCGCGACGACGCGGGACGCTTCATGTCAGCCTATGTTCGGCAGGGGGTGTTCACCGAGGATCCGTTCCATGTTCTGGACGCCGATGGGGTCGGCGAACTGCTCAAGCTGGGCTCGGAGCGGGGGCGTACAGCTCGGCCCGATGTCACGCTTTCGGTCTGTGGTGAACATGGCGGCAACCCCGAATCAATCGCCCTTTGTCGGGATTTGGGGTTCGATTATGTGTCCTGTTCACCCTTCCGAGTCCCGGTCGCTCGGCTGGCTGCCGCTCAGTTGGCGATTTCGTCAAAACTTGGGGGTTGACAGGCCGTCAAAGCCCTAGGAATAGTGGTTTCGGGATGGACCTGTGGCTGATTAATTTTGGCCCCGCGGGCAAGATTTTTCTTGCTTTTTCCTCACAACTGGACCTTTCGCGCCTTCTGCGTTATGACCCCGTCGCGCCCGCCGGGGGAGGGTATGGCGCGTGAAGTGCCTGTGCGAGGTTATCTGATGCTACGATATATACTGGCTGTTGCCATTGCGGCGGCAACCGTGATGCCGAGTGCGTCCGTTGCCGAGAGGGAAGCCACCGAGACTGCCAAGCGCGAACTGGTGTCGCGCAACGAGGTGCCGGGACAAAGCTTTCGCGACTATCTGAAGCTGTTCCAACCTAGGAAAGAGGTCCAACCGGTTGAGATTTCCTACACCAAGGCCTGGCTGGACCAACAGCCCAAAGCCAGCGGTGGCGAAGATCTGAAATGCTTGGCCGAGGCCCTGTATTTCGAGGCGCGCGGAGAGAGCGTGCGCGGCCAATTCGCGGTTGCCGAGGTGATTTTGAACCGGGTGGAAAGCACCCGTTTCCCGAACACCGTCTGCGGCGTGATCCGTCAGGGAACAGGCAAGAAATATCAGTGCCAGTTCACCTATACCTGTGACGGCCGCAAGGAAGTCATTCACGAGAAGAAAGCCTATGAGCGCGTGGCCAAAGTTGCCAAGGCGGCGATCGAGGGGGTCAGCGACCCGCTGACGTCGGGGGCCACGCATTACCACACCAAGGCGGTGCGCCCGTCGTGGTCGCGCGTTTACAAGGAAACTGCGCGCATCGGTGTGCATATCTTCTACCGCCACAACTACCGCACTGCGAGCAACTAGCGCGCATTGACGCACCCGCGCTGGAACGTTGATGGCGCGGGTGAAACCAAGGGCTATATTGCGGTCAAGGAGATCCGCAATGAATCTGAGCCGCCGAAGCCTTTTGAAATCTGCCGCCGCGCTTGCGGTGTTTCCAACGCTGGCGCGCTCCGCGCCGCTGACCCTGACTGCGCGAGAGGGCGCTCAGTTGATTGCCCCTCCGGGGTTTCCGGAAACCGCTATTTGGGGCTTTGATGCGCAAGTGCCGGGCAGCCCAATCCATCTGCAGCAAGGCGAGCGGGTTCAACGCCGCCTGGTGAACGAATTACCGCAAGCCACCTCGGTTCATTGGCATGGTATCCGCATCGACAACGCTATGGATGGCGTGCCGGGTCTTACTCAGGAAGCGGTTCCAGGCGGCGCGACCTTCGACTATGAATTCATCGTGCCGGACGCCGGAACCTATTGGTATCATGCGCATAACAAGTCAGTCGAACAGGTGGCCCGTGGCCTGTATGGCCCTTTGATCGTGCACGAGTCCGAAGCGCCGGATGTGGAGCAGGATCTGGTGCTGATGCTCGATGACTGGCGACTTGATCCGGAAACGGCCCAGATTACCCAAGACTTCGACAACGGTCATGACCTCAGCCATGCTGGTCGGCTGGGAAACCTCATTACCGTCAATGGAGCATTCGACCCATCCTTTCCTGTTCAACAAAACCAACGCCTGCGTCTGAGGTTGGTCAACGCCGCGAATGCGCGTGTCTTCACCGTGGGCCTCGACGGAATGTCCGGATGGATCGTCGCGCTGGATGGAATGCCTTTGGCCGAGCCGATCCCGATTGAGGACACGTTCCCTCTTGCCCCGGCACAACGAGCGGATTTGTTGGTGGATGTGCTGGCTGCGGATGCAGAAACGGCCAGCCTGTTCAGTCAGGAACGTGACGGCGCCTTTGGTTTGGCCCGATTTTCAGTGGCAGGGCAGGCGGCTTCGACTCCCCGGTCGGGAGTTCGGCCATTGCCGCCGAACCCGCTTCCGGAATTGACGGACCTCAACAACGCACCGCGGCACGAGATGAGGCTGCAGGGCGGTGCCATGCGCTGGCTTGAAAGCGCGCGGATTGGCGAGACCGAGCTCTCGGGTCGGGAACTGGCTCAGCTGGGGAGGTTCTGGGCGCTGAATGGCTACGCCGAGCGACCCGATGACCCGTTTCTCGACGCGCCCTTGGGAAGCGTTCAGCGGATCGCCTTCGTGAACGAAACGGTATTCCCGCACGCGATGCACCTGCATGGCCACCACTTTCGGCTGATCTTGCCGGACGGAAGTCTTGGCCCGTGGCGCGACACGGTTCTGGTCGAACGCGGCGAAACCCGCGAGATCGCGCTGGTCACCGACAACCCGGGCAACTGGCTGCTGCATTGCCATATGCTTGGACACGCCGCATCGGGTATGATGAGTTGGTACCGCGTCACCTGACGCCGCATTCGGCGGCTGGAATGGCGTTTGCTTGAATGCTATAGCCGCGCGGAACCACTAAATTGGGCAAACCTGTCCAAGCTGCCCGAAAAGGCCCGTGCCATGAGTACTGAAATCCGCCTTGCCTTTGCGCACCCGTCCGAACGGTCCGAGGCGACTGCGCCACACGGGCCGCTGGATCGTATCTCGTTGCGCGACCACATTGTCGAGGTCGAGATCGGCGCCTTTCAGGCCGAACGGGGCACCACCCAGCGCATCTGTTTCAACATCGTAGTCGAAGTGCGGCCGCTGACCGAAAACATCGACGATGATGTCGATCGCATCCTGTCCTATGACCGGGTGACCGAGGCCATCGCCTATGAACTGGCGGCCGAGCGTCTGAACTTGCTCGAAACGCTGGCGGATCGAATAGCCGAGCGGATCCTGTTTGAACCTCAGGCGGTAAGGGCTTTTGTCCGCATTGAAAAACTGGATCGCGGTCCGGGCGCTTTGGGGGTCGAGATCGTTCGTGGCAAGGATGCGGTCCATCACGATGTCATCGAGGAAGAGCGCCCACATCCCCGGCTGGTCTTTCTGTCGAACGCAGCGATTGAGTCCGAAAATTTGTCGGGCTGGATCGACCAGCTGGAAAACCGACAGCGGCCGCTGATACTGTGCGTGGGCGCCTCCGATCTGCCGGTGCCGCAGACCGGCCATGCCATGACCCAGCGCCGGATCGACCTGCTGGCGATCGAGCAGAACGCCTGGGTGCTGGCCGCGCGTGATCATCGCTGTGTCGTCGTCTCGACCCGGACCGAACTGGACTGGGCCATGAAGAACGGCCAGATCTGTGTCTGGGCACCGTCCAAGATCGTGCTGGACGCGGTCGACGGACCTTCGGCGGCACCGTCCGATGCGGTGGCCTTGGCGGCCTGGTTCGCCGCCACCTTTGAGGCCAGCGAAATGCTGGTCATTGGCGGGGAATTGCCCGAGGCGCCCAAGACACCGCTGCGTGCGGTCCCGGTGGAGCAGGCGCAACTGTGACAAGTTACTATCGCCCATTGGTGCAACACGGGCCTGTGCGCCCGGACGGGGCCTTGCCGCTCGCGGGTCAGAGCCTGTGGTTCACCCATGCCGAATGTCTGCAACGTGACGCGGCACCCCGGATCGTTGCGGCTGCCGATATCCCTGAAACGTGGCTGGACCGGCTGACGCAACCGCGCACTGCGATTGCCGGGCTGGAGATGACGCAGCCGCAGATCATGGGCATCCTGAACGCCACGCCCGACAGCTTTTCCGACGGTGGCAAGCACAACACCCCCGACGCCGCGCGCGCAGCGGCCCGGGAAATGGTCGCGCACGGTGCGACCATTCTGGACATCGGCGGTGAATCCACGCGCCCCGGTGCGGATTTCGTGCCCGAGGACGAAGAGATCGCCCGCACCCAGCCCTTGATCCGCGCGATCCGGGCCGAGACACCAGCGCTGATCTCGATCGACACGCGCAAATCCGCCGTGGCAAAGGCCGCGGTCGAGGCCGGGGCGGGGCTGATCAACGACGTTTCGGGCTTTACCTTTGATCCCGCGCTTGGGGCTTTCTGCGCCGAGATCGGTGCGCCGGTCTGCGTGATGCACATGCAGGGCGACCCGGCCACGATGCAGGACAACCCGACCTATGACGACGTTCTGCTGGACGTCTACGATTTCCTGTCCGGGCAGGTGGCCCGGCTGGAAGGCCTCGGGCTGGATCGGGGCCGGATCATCGTTGATCCAGGCATCGGTTTCGGCAAGACCGAGGACCACAATCTGACCTTGCTGCGCAATCTCAGCCTGTTTCACGGGTTGGGCTGCCCGATCCTGCTGGGCGTGTCACGCAAGGGCTTCATCGGCCGGATCGGCGCGGAACCGCGCAAGGATGCTCGCGCGCCGGGATCAATCGCCGTTGCGTTGGCAGGATTGTCGCAAGGTGTGCAGATCATCCGGGTGCATGACGTGGCCGAGACCGCTCAGGCCTTGCGCCTGTGGGCCGCTGTCCGGTAATCGGGTCGCAGGCAGGACTTTGTGGAGTAGCAGGTATGCGCAAGCTGTTCGGAACCGACGGGGTGCGGGGCACCGCCAACACCTATCCGATGACGGCCGAGATGGCGTTGCGGATCGGCGCGGCGGTGGGGCGGTACTTCCGCCGGGATGGCTCGGGCGTTCACCGGGTGGTGATCGGCAAGGATACCCGCCTGTCGGGCTATATGCTGGAAAACGCGCTGACGGCGGGTCTGACGTCGACCGGCATGAACGTGCTGCTGCTGGGGCCGGTGCCGACACCGGCGGTCGGGCTGATGACCCGGTCGATGCGGGCCGATCTGGGTGTAATGATCTCGGCCAGCCACAACCCGGCCGAAGACAATGGGATCAAGTTCTTTGGCCCCGATGGGTTCAAGCTGTCCGACCAGGCCGAGCTGGAGATCGAACAACTGATCGAAGAGGGGGTCAAACCCGCGCAGGCGCAGAATATCGGGCGTGCCCGGCGTGTCGATGACGCGCGGTTCCGCTATGGCGAGCGGGTCAAGTCATCTCTGCCGCGCGAGCTGCGTCTGGATGGCCTCAAGGTGGTGATCGACTGCGCCAACGGCGCCGCGCACCGCACCGCGCCCGAGGTGCTGTGGGAACTGGGGGCCGAGGTGATCCCGGTGGGAACCGCGCCCAACGGCAAGAACATCAACCTGGGCTGCGGCTCGACCCAGCCGCGCGTGGCGGCCGAGGCCGTCGTGGCGCATGGGGCGGATGTGGGCATCTGCCTCGACGGCGATGCCGACCGGGTCGTGATCGTGGATGAAACCGGACAGGTCGCCGATGGCGATCAACTCATGGCCCTTCTGGCTACCGCCTGGGCCACTTCCGAACGGCTG
Source organism: Ruegeria sp. BC6 (assembly GCF_056539185.1). NCBI lineage: Bacteria > Pseudomonadati > Pseudomonadota > Alphaproteobacteria > Rhodobacterales > Roseobacteraceae > Ruegeria > Ruegeria sp. BC6. Next base: position 1,017,431 of record NZ_JBQFUM010000001.1, on the reverse strand, counting down.
AAAGGCGGCGCGCTTGTTGCGACCGTCATGTCAAACCTGGGGCTGGAACGGTTTCTGGGCGCGCGCGGGCTGCGGCTGGAACGGACGGCGGTCGGAGACCGCTATGTGGTCGAGCGTATGCGGGAAGGCGGGTTCAACCTTGGCGGTGAGCAATCCGGCCACATCGTCATGAGCGACTATGCCACCACGGGTGATGGCCTGATGGCGGGGCTGCATTTCCTGGCCGAGATGGTGAATTCGGGGCGCAAGGCCTCGGATCTGGCGCAGCAGTTCGAGACGGTGCCGCAACTGTTGAAGAACGTGCGCTATGGTGAGGGGCAGGCCCCGCTGGAAGCGGACACGGTAAAGGCCGCGATTGCCGATGCCGAGGCGCGGCTGAACGGGCAGGGGCGGTTGCTGATCCGCAAGTCGGGCACCGAGCCCTTGATCCGCGTGATGGCGGAATGCGAGGACGACGTCCTTCTGGCGCAGGTGGTCGACGGGATCGTGGCCGAGGTCGAAGCCGCCGCGCGTCAGTAGCCCAACAGCATCCTGCGCAAACTGAACCATTGGCTAATCGCCATTCCGGTCAGGATCAGCGCCAGCGCGATGTAGAACCGCAGCGGCAGCGCCTCGGACAGGATCCATGCGCCGAAGATCATCGACCAGACCGGCACCTGATAGTTCACCAGCGTCATGAAGACCGACCCGGCGCTGCGAATGATCGACACCCGCAGCAACGTCGCAAAGGCCGTTGGCACAAGTCCCAGCACGATCAAGGCAAGGGTTGGGCGCAGACCCTGCGGGGCGGGCACGCCCTCGGTCGTCAACATGATCGGCAGCAGGATCACCGCGCCCACCACCAATGTCAGTGCGGCCAGTACCACCGGGTCGATCGGCGGGCAGCGCCGGGTCAGGATCGACGCCACCGAATAGCAGAACGCCGCCCCGATGCAGGCCAGTTGGGCCAGCGGCTCGGCCCCGCTGCCCAGTTGCGCAAGCCCCGGGCCGATAAGCACCAGCGCTCCGGTGAAGCCCAACGATACCCCCACGAAACGACGTGCGTTCAGGGGTTCATCCGAGAAGAAATGCGCCAGCGGAAGAACCATCAGCGGAATTGCGGCCATGGACAGTCCGGCAAAGGCCGAGGGTACATATTGCTGCCCCCAGCTGAGCAGCACGAAAGGCAGCGCGGTGGACAGGATGCCGATCAGGATCACCGACCACGCCAGACTTGGTGTCAGGCTGGGGATACGCCGCCCGGTCAGCCCCATCAAGGCCAACAGCATCACCGCGCCCAGCGTCGTCCGCGCAGTGGCCACCGTGATCGGGCCATAGTCTTCCAACGCCATCGCGACGACCATGAAGGTGCCGCCCCAGATCAGGCCCAGGGCAATGACGCCGCTCCAGTCGCGTATGTCGGGTTGAGGCACCATCGCTGCCTGTTCATCCGTTCTGCATGAAAAGGGCGGCCTCCGGGGCCGCCCTTGGGTTCAAGCCGTTCGGGCTTAGTTCTTTTCCTGATCGACCAGCTTGCCGGCCGAAATCCAGGGCATCATGCCCCGCAGCTTTTTGCCGACTTCTTCGATCTGGTGTTCGTCATTGGCACGGCGCGAGGCCTTGATCGTGGGCTGACCGACCTGGTTTTCCAGCATGAAGTCGCGCACGAACTTGCCCTGCTGGATGTCGTTCAGAACCTCTTTCATCGCCTTCTTGGTCTGCTCATAGGGCAGGATGCGGGGGCCAGTGACGTATTGACCGTATTCCGCGGTGTTCGAGATCGAGTAGTCCATGTTGGCGATGCCGCCTTCATAGATCAGGTCCACGATCAGCTTCACCTCGTGCAGACACTCGAAATAGGCCATCTCGGGCGCATAGCCGGCCTCAACCAAGGTTTCAAAGCCGCAGCGGATCAGTTCGACCAGACCGCCGCACAGAACGGCCTGCTCACCGAACAGGTCGGTTTCGCATTCCTCGCGGAAGTTGGTCTCGATGATGCCCGAACGGCCGCCGCCGATGGCCGAGCAATAGGACAGGCCGATTTCCAGCGCCTTGCCGGTCGCGTCGGTGTGGACCGCCACGAGGCAGGGTACGCCGCCGCCTTTGACATATTCGCCGCGCACCGTGTGGCCGGGGCCTTTGGGGGCCATCATGATGACGTCCACGCCCTCTTTCGGCTCGATCAGGCCGAAATGCACGTTCAGGCCGTGGGCAAAGGCGATGGCCGCGCCGGGCTTGATGTTGTCATGCACATATTTTTTGTAGGTCTCGGCCTGAAGCTCGTCGGGCATGGTGAACATGATGACGTCGCACCAGGCCGCGGCCTCGGCGATGCCCATCACCTGCAGGCCTTCGGCTTCGGCTTTCTTGGCCGAGGGCGAGCCTTCGCGCAGGGCGACGACCAGGTTCTTGGCGCCCGAGTCGCGCAGGTTCAGCGCGTGGGCGTGACCTTGGGAGCCATAGCCCAGAATGGCCACTTTCTTGTCCTTGATCAGGTTGATGTCGCAATCGCGATCGTAATAGACGCGCATTTTGCCGGTCCTTTCTGTTTCGATTGCTGCGGTTCTATCTGCAGTGATTGCTATTGGCGAGAGCGATGGCATTGGATATTGACGACAGAAGCGAAGAATAATTCTTAGAAACCGGAAAACTTGAAAAAGTCATGCTTGACGACATCGACCGCCGTATCCTGCGCCATTTTCAGGCTGACCCAAGCCTGAGCACCGCCGAGCTGGCCGAGCGGTGCCGGATCAGCAATGGCGTGTGCTGGCGCCGGATCGAGAAGATGCAGGCCGCCGGGATCATTCAGGGACAGGAGGCCGTGATCGACTGGTCCGCCATGGGCTATGCGGTCGAGGTGTCGTTGCGGGTGACCCTGGACAAGACCCAGCCGCGCGCCTTCGACGAATTCACCGAAGCCGCCCGCAAGGTGCCCGAGGTGATCGAGATCCAGACCTTTCTGGGGCGGGTGGATGTCCGCCTGTCCGTCATCGCGCGGGACATGGCGCATTATCAGCAGGTTTATCGCGACCGTATCCTGACCCTGCCGCATATCGCCGATATCGAGGCCCTGATGCACATCGCGCGGGTCAAGCGGGACGAGGTGCTGCCGGTATGATCGAACTGGATGAACTGGACCGCAAACTGCTGCGCGCTTTGGCTCAGGACGCGACGCAGAGTGCAGGTGCGCTGGGGCGGCGTTTCGGTCTGTCGCAGCCTGCCACCTGGCGCCGGATCCGGCGGCTGGAGCAGGCGGGCATCATCAAGGGGCGCAGGCTGCGCTTGAACGCCGAGGCACTGGGGTTCGGTGTCACAGTATTTCTGGGCGTCAAGCTGGCGCGCAAAGGCCAGGTCAGCCTCGAGGATTTCGAACGCGCCGTTAGCGCCATTCCCGAAGTCCAAACCGTGGAACACGTACTGGGCCTGTATGACTACCGACTGCGGGTGGTGGCACGCGATCTGGCAGATTTCGAGCGTGTTCTGCGTCGGCGTATCATGACCCTGCCGGGGGCCGGGGACGTCGAAGCAAATGTACTGCTGAGCGAAGAACGCCTGCCCGGGCCGATAGGCTAGCGGTCAGTAGCGGGTACGGATGCAATAGCCAGGATGGTGGGTCAGGCGGGCAAACGAAACCGGCTGTCCGTCTTTCCATGTCGTGCGTTCAAGCTGAATCATCGCGGCCCCGGTCGTCGTTCCCATATAATCTGCCAAGTGGCTGTCGGCGGAAATGGCGTAGAGTGCAAGCTCGGCGTCAATGAAGGGGTTCGCATTCAACAGCCATTCATGCGGCCCGACCTCTTCCAGATTGGCATCTTCAACCTCGGGGACGGCCGAAATGTTGATCCAGCGTTCTTCGTGCTGAAACGGGCGGTTGTCGGCATAGTGCATGCACACCAGATGCAGGATCTGCGATTGCGGCGGCAGACCCAGTTGCGAGCTGAGCCAGCCCGGGCTCTTGTCGATGCTGCGCTCGACCAGGGCATAGCGGTAGGTCTGGTTCTGGTCTTCGACGATCTGACGGGCCAGCGACAGTTCCAGCTTGGCCTGTTTGCTGGGTGATTTCTTGACCCGCGTTCCGCTCTTGCGCTTGCGCTCGACGAACCCTTGCTCTGCCAGTTCGCGCAGCGCACGGTTGACGGTTGCACGCGCGCAGTTGAACTCTTCGGCAAGCTGGGTTTCGGTCGGCAGCAAGGAACCTTGGGGCCAGACCCGTGTCTCGATCCGCCGCTTCACTTCGTCCCGAACGAATTGAAAACTGATCCGCTTTTGAACGTTCACGGTCTAAAATATCCTTTCAAGCTCAAGATGTGCGTATCTGTTCAGAAACACGTCAAGGTGTAAAGAGAGAGGTGACACTAATTGGCGTCAATTCGGCCTATCAGGCTGCTGAGACGGGTGTGCAGCCGAGCTTCTGACCGTTGACTTAAGGGAAGCGCATGAAGGTCAATGAGCACTTTACCAACAGATGCAAAGCCTTCAGAAAGTGAGCAACCCAGAAAAGGAGACAGCATGCCTGCATTGTTGAATACAGTCGATCCGGACGGGCTCGAAGAATTCTCGGTCGTGTTCACCGACCGCTCGCTCAACCACATGTCGCAGGCGTTCCAGCAGGTGATGCGCGACATCTCAGGGATGCTGCGTGAGGTCTATGGCGCGGACGGCGTGGCCGTGGTGCCGGGTGGCGGAACCTACGCGATGGAGGCCGTGGCCCGCCAGTTCGCCCGCGGCGCCGACGTGCTGGTGGTGCGCAACGGCTGGTTTTCGTATCGCTGGAGCCAGATCATCGAAACCGGAGGGCTGACGGCCTCGGCCACCGTGTTGAAGGCCCGTCAAACAGGGAACTCCAGCCCGTCGCCCTTTGCGCCCGCGCCGATCGACGAGGTGGTCGAAACCATTCGCAGCCAACGACCCAGCGTGGTGTTCGCGCCACATGTGGAAACCTCGGCCGGGGTCATTCTGCCGGATGATTATGTCACCGCGATGGCTGCCGCAGCGCATGAGGTTGGCGCGTTAATGGTGCTCGACTGCATCGCCTCGGGCTGTGCCTGGATCGACATGAAGGCCACCGGCGTGGACGTTCTGATCTCGGCCCCGCAAAAAGGTTGGAGCGCCTCGCCCAGTGCCGGTCTGGTCATGCTGTCCGACCGCGCCGAAGCGCGGCTGGCCGAGACCACCTCGGACAGTTTCGCGCTGGACCTGAAGAAATGGCGCCAGATCATGCAGGCCTATGAGGGCGGCGGCCATGCCTATCACGCCACCATGCCCACCGATGCGCTGCGGGCGTTCCGTGATACGATGCAGGAGACCCGTGACTATGGGTTCGACAAGCTGCGCTTAGCGCAATGGCGGCTGGGAAATGCGGTGCGGGCGATGCTGCGCGACAAGGGGGTCGTTTCAGTTGCTGCCGAAGGCTTTGGCGCGCCGGGGGTTGTGGTCAGCTATACCGACGACCCCGAGGTGCAGAACGGCAAGAAATTCGCCGCGCTAGGCATGCAGATTGCCGCCGGCGTGCCGCTGCAATGTGACGAGCCCGAAGGGTTCAGCACCTTCCGCCTGGGCCTGTTCGGGCTGGACAAGCTGTATGATGTCGATGGCACGGTGGCCCGGCTGAAGCGGGTGCTGGATCAGGTGCTGTAGCCGGAACGGGCCTCAGCGCACGCCGAGGCCCATCTGCATCAGCGTCTTGCGCACCACCGGCATCGAATAAAGCGCGTTCAGCCCGGCAGCGCGCGCATCGCGCAGCGGCCGTGCCTCGACCATCGAGGCGCGGTTCAGCAGGTCGATCCCCTTGACGCGCAGTTCGATCTCGGCATGGCGGGCCTTGTGATAGGCGTCGAGCATCTGGGTATCTCCCAAACCCTCGGGCCGGGCCCGGGCCAGGTCCAGCAGGCTGCGCAGATCCCCCAGTGACATGTTCAGCCCCTGCGCGCCGATCGGGGGGACCACATGGGCGGCCTCGGCCATCAGGGCCACGCGCTGGGCCGACAGGCGCTCCGCCGATTGGCTGATGATCGGCCAGATCGTCCGGCGCGAGGCCAGTTTCAGCGGTCCGAACAGGCCGCAGGACCGCTCGGTCATTGCGGCCTCGAACTCGGCCTCGGGCAGGTTCAGCAGTTCGACTGCGCGCGGGCCGCGCTCCATCCAAACGATCGCCGACGAGGGCTGGCCCTGCCAGTCGGGCAGGGGGACCAGAGTGAACGGCCCGCCGGACCGGTGGATCTCGGTCGACACGTTTTCATGGGCGATTGGATGCGTCACCGCAAAGGCCAGTGCCTTTTGCCCGTAACGCGTGGTGTGGCCCTTGATCCCCGCAGCCTCGCGCATGGGCGAGTTGCGGCCATCGGCGGCGATCACCAGCTTCGTGCGGATGCGCGTGCCGTCGGACAGGCCCACCCGCGCCTCGGCGGTGCGCGTGAACAGGCTGACGGTGCCGGTGCCGGGGCGGAAATCGACATTCGGCAGTTCGTGCAGCCGGGCCACCATCTCGCGCCGCAGCAGCCAGTTGGGAAGGTTCCAGCCAAAGGGCTGATCCGAGATATCGGCGGCGTTGAAATCGCGCACCACGCGCGGCTCGGGGGTGTCGCCGCCCGCGTCCACGATGCGCATGATCTGCAGCGGCGCGGCGTGCGGTTCCAGCCGGTCCCACAACCCGTAGTGCTGCAGCAGGCCGTGGGCCGGTTGCAGAAACGCGGTGGTGCGCAGGTCGGACCCGTCGGCGTCGCGGTCGGTGACGGGCGGGGTCGGGTCCACGCAGATCACGTCGAACCCCGCGGCGCCGAATACGGCCGCCGCAGTCAGCCCGGCGATGCCGCCGCCGGAAATCAGGATGTCACAACTGTCGGTCATCGCGTCACTCTCCGTTGCTTGCGGACCCTAGTGCGGTTCTGGGGCCTGCGCCAAGTGACATCCTGTCCCGTGGTCTAGCCGCGTGAAATCAGGACCAGAATCAGGAACATCACCGGCACCATCGCCAGGGCCGGCAGATACAGGCCCGGCAGGCCGAACAACAGGGCGGAACAGCCCCACATGCTGACCAGCGCCGCAACGGTATAGCCCAGATCCTCGGGCTTGCCATTGGCCGCATCGCGGGCCAGCCAGCCAAACAGGGGAATTGCAAAAAGCAGGCGCTGCCAAAAGGGCAGGCGGCCGGGCATCTCGATCGCGGTCATCGGGGTCTCCAGTTCTGTTCGTCGCTGAGCCTGATGTAGGAACGACTTTGCACCCGCAGAATGCGCGGATCGTCGCAGTTTCAGGCTGCGCGCAGGCGCATTTCGTCGCAGTCTCGGGTGGTTCAGATCAGGCGGGCGAGAAAGGCGGTCAGGTCATCGGTGTGGTGGTGGATGTGATCCGCCTCATGAGGATCGGGGGCAACATGCACCGTACGCATGCCCATGTCATGCGGGGCCTTCAGGTTGCGAGGCTCGTCTTCGAACATCGAGGCGCGGTCGGGGTGGATGCCGTCGCGGGAAAAGACCGTTTCAAACGCGGCCTTGTCCGGTTTGGGCCGATACCCCGCATGTTCGACCCCATAGATCGCGTCGAACAGCCCGTCCAATCCGCGTGAGGCCAGAACCCGCTCGGCATAGGGCGCGCTGCCGTTGGTGTAGACGATGCGCCGCCCCGGCAGAGCCCGGATATGCGCGGCCAGCGCAGGGTCGGGCTCCATGTGGCTCAGGTCGACCTGATGAACCGCGTGCAGATAGGGCTCGGGGTCCAGGTCATGTTCGGCCATCAGTCCGGCCAACGTGGTGCCGTGTTCGCGCCAATAGTGCTGGCGCAGCCGGTCGGCCTCGGCCCGGTCGACGCGCAGGGCTTCGACCACGTATTCGGTCATCAGCACCTCGATCTGGTCGAACAGGCGCATCTGTGGCGGATAAAGGGTATTGTCCAGATCGAACACCCATTGGGTGACGTGTGAAAATGCAGGCTTGACCATAGGATTGGGTTTAGGACGCGGCCACCGGGTTTTCAATGGCGCACTTGATTGCAGGCCCATGGCCCGGATAGACAGGTCCGAACGAGGAGAGACCCGACCCAATGAACCAGTCCCGACAGCCCCAGACCGATGCCTACAGCCTGATCCTCGAAGCGATCGACGTGGGGGTGTACAAACCCGGCGACCGGCTGGTGGAAAGCGAACTGGCCGAGCGGTTCGGCGTGTCGCGCACCCCGATCCGCGAGGCGCTGCAGCGCCTCGAGACGCAATCGCTGTTGGAACGTGACGGGCGGTCGCTGATCGTGGCCTCGCTGGACCACAACCAGATGGCCGAGCTCTATGTCGTTCGACGTGAATTGGAAGGGCTGGCGGCCCGACTGGCCGCGCGCCATGCCACGGATGAGGAAATCAAAGTCCTGCAGGATATGGTCGAAGCCGATGACGCGCTTGTGGATGATCCCGTGGCGCTGTCCCGGGCCAACCGACGGTTCCACGAGCAGATCCACCTTGCGTCGCACAACCGCTACCTTGTGCAGCAATTGGACCTTGTCCATCGCACCATGGCTCTGATGGCAACGACTTCATTGGCCGCGCAGGGCCGCGGTGAGATCGCTCAGAGTGAGCATAAGGGGATCGTCGAGGCAATCGCGGCTCATGACGAAGAAGCCGCCGACCGAGCTCTGAAGGAACATATCTCGGTCGCGTTCATGACCCGGCTGAAGCAGGATGCAATCCGGCGCGAGAAATAGCTTCCTCGTCTGGCTGCACTTCTTCGCTGGCCTGTCCGTGCTGGGTCTTGTCCCAGAAGAACGGTCTGACCGCCAGCTCCCACAGCGCCTTGTAGGCTGCTGCCACACCCAAGGGGTAGTAGAGTGCCATGGTCGGGACCCACGGCAGCAGGAAACGGCGCCCTCCGGCTACCACGCCCAAGCCTCCAACAAGGATGTTCGCGGCCTCGGCGGTCAGGAACAGGTAGACACAGGCGTGTAAGATTTGCGGTGCCAATACAGCTTCGAAAGTGTTCGTCAGCCCCCAAAAGGTCAGCCAGAAGACCCACAGCACCGGGGCAAGCAGGAATTGTCCGACCGTCCCCAGGAAAAAGGCTTGGACTCCCAAAAAGCGCCACATCCCCAGATCGCGCATCAATGCCAGGGGCGAGCGCATGTGGACAAGGTACGTGACCATGAACCCTTTGAGCCAGCGCGAGCGTTGCTTCACCCAAGGCAAGGCGCGGAAATTGGCCTCTTCATACGTGGCGGTATTCACGATTTCGGTGCGATAGCCCGCGCGGCTGAGCCGAACCCCCAAATCCGCGTCCTCGGTCACATTGTGAGCGTCCCAGCCCCCCAATTCCAACAGCTTGTCCCTGCGGAAGAAGAACGTCGTTCCGCCCAGTGGCACCACAAGACCCAACCGTGCGATTCCGGGCAGGATTACGCGGAACCAACCGCTGTACTCGATGGTGAAGCAACGCGAGCGCCAGTTGGTGCGCGGGTTGTAGTAGTCCAGAACACCCTGCAGGCAGACCACATCATCGGGCGCGCGGGCAAATTGCTCTACCACGGTCTCGATTTGGTCTGGCAGAGGCGCATCCTCAGCATCCCAGACGCCCAAAATCTCTCCTCGGCAGAAATCCAGCGCATAGTTCATCGCCCGTGGTTTGGTGGTCAGGTTGCCAAGATCGGGCACCTCCAGCGTTCGGATCCAGCTGGGCAGGGTGGTCTGCGCAAGCGCTGACCGGGTGACGTCATCATGCTCTTCCAAGACCAAAATCACGTCCAACAGCGCCTTTGGATAGGTCAGGCGTTTCAGCCTTTGGATCAGCGCACCAGCGATTTCCCGTTCCTTGTGCAGCGGTACCAGAATGGACACGCAGGGCAGGCGGTGTTGCGCAAGCAGACCGTCTGGTTTCTCTGCCTTTTTGGGGAAGAGATACGATATCAATCCGGCCAGCCGAAGAATCAGGAACAGGATCAGGGTTGAAACTGCTGCCCAGAACAGCAGGGATAGCCCGGCATTCGGTTGCAGACTCAGGCCCACAAGCGCAACCAGCGCCAAGAGGGTCGGCAGGAGACGTGAACTCGCAGTCCATGAGCGGCAGCTTTGCGATAGCGGCGCCCGTGTTTCCGCCGCCTCAGCCAAAGATTTTGCGTAGTGTCGGGCAATGGCTTGGTCGATGTCATCGGGTGCGGCCAAAACCGGCAGGACGGTCTGGGCGCAATCTGCCAACCCGGGCCTTATTTCATCAAAGCGGTCTGGGTAGGCTGTCGCGACCAAGAGCACGGGCCCGACTCGCAGCCACGGAATGGCATTGTGCGTCAGCCAGAACTGCATCGGGCGCAGCGCGCAAAGGTCAGCGGGTGGCGGCGTGTTTTCCAGATCGGCGATCTGCAGCCCATGTTGTTGGCCCAGCGCCAACAACACATCGCCGCGCGCGGCCATATGCTCGCCAACCATAATTTCGCCCAGAGGGGCGTTCTGCCGCTCCTGCAGTTTCAGGGCGTGATCCAGTTGAACGGGGGTGATCACCCCCAAGTCGATCAGACAGGTGCCCAAAGGTTTGCGGGGGCCAATGCCGGAAACCGGGGTCGCAGGCCCGTGACCCAGAAAATTCAATTCAACCATAAGAGAACCCTGCCCGAAGTGTCGGGTCAGAGTTGCTCAATCAAGGTTAATTCCGGGTTAACGTTGACGGGGTCCGCAAACCTGCGGGATCAAGCGCGCACTTTTCGGTCGGCCATGGCCGCGGCAAACCGTTCAAACAGGTAAAAGCTGTCTTGCGGGCCGGGCGAGGCTTCGGGGTGATACTGAACCGAATACACCGGGCGATCGGACATGCGGATCCCGCAGTTCGAGCCATCGAACAGCGACCGGTGGGTTTCAACCACCCCCGCAGGCAACGATTGGGCGTCGACCGCGAATCCGTGGTTCATCGAGGTGATCTCGACCTTGCCGGTTTCCAGGTCCTTGACCGGATGGTTCGCGCCGTGGTGTCCGTGGTTCATCTTGATGGTCTTGCCGCCCAACGCCAGTGCCAGCATCTGGTGACCAAGGCAGATCCCGAAAATCGGCAGATCCGTGGTTTCAAGTATTTCCTTGATCATCGGCACAGCATAAGTGCCTGTCGCCGCCGGGTCTCCCGGGCCGTTGGACAGGAACACGCCGTCGGGGTCGTGCGCCAGCACCTCAGCCGCGGTTGCGGTTGCAGGCAGGACCGTCACGTCGCAACCGGCCGAGGCCAGGCAGCGCAGGATGTTCCGTTTTGCGCCGTAGTCCAGCGCGACGACCTTGTGCACGGGCGCTTCCTGACGCTGGTATCCGTCCGGCCAGGCCCAACGCATCTCGTCCCAGCGGTAGCTTTGGGCACAGGTCACGTCCTTGGCCAGATCCATGCCCTCCAGCCCGGCGAAACCACGCGCCGCTGCAACCAGGGCTTCAATGTCGAAGTTGCCCTGCGGGTCATGGGCCAGCGCGACATGCGGAGCGCCTTGCTGGCGGATCGCGCGGGTCAGCCGGCGGGTATCGACCCCACCGATGGCGATCCGGCCACGGCGTGCCAGCCAGTCGGTCAGCCGCTCGGCCGAGCGCCAGTTCGACGGCTCGGTCGGGTCCCACTTGACCACCATGCCCGCGGCGACAGGATCGGCGGTTTCGTCATCCTCGGGATTGACGCCGACATTGCCGATATGTGGGAAAGTGAAGGTCACGATCTGCCCGGCATAGGACGGGTCGGTCATGATTTCCTGATATCCGGTCATCGCGGTGTTGAAACACAGCTCGGCCACGGTTTGTCCCGTGGCGCCGAACCCGGTTCCGAAGAAGAGTGTTCCGTCGGCCAGAGCCAGACATGCGGTGGGCTTGGACGTGGCTTGATGGGCCATGGCGCGACTCTCCTATCGGGTAAATCGGCGCATAACTAAGGGGGTTGGTGCCTCGGGTCAACCCTGTTCAAATTTTGGGCTATTGTTGTTTTTCAATGATTTAGCCTTATCTGTCTGCTGTTGTGCCTCGGATTTTGTTTAGATATGTTCGGGGTTCCGTTGCCATGGGGATGGACAGAACAGATGGATATGCGAACTCGGGTGACCACTGCCCTGAAGCAAGCAATGAAGGACAAGGATGCCGAGCGTCTGTCGACGCTGCGGCTGGTCAATGCCGCGATCAAGGATCGGGACATCGCGCTGCGCGCGGCCGGAAACGAAGAGGCCAAGGGCTGCGATGACGCGGATGTTCTTGAGATTCTTGGGAAAATGAGCAAGCAACGCAAGGAAAGCGCGCGGGCCTATGAGGAAGGCGGTCGTTTGGACCTGGCCGAGCGCGAACTGCGCGAGGTGAAGATCATCGAGGAATTCCTGCCCAAGCAGTTGGATGATGATGAGGTCGCAAAGGCCATCCAGACGGCGATCACGGCGACCGGTGCCGGGTCGATCCGGGACATGGGCAAGGTCATGGGCGAGCTCAAGGCCAACTACACAGGCCAGATGGACTTTGGAAAGGTGGGGCCGCTGGTCAAAGACCACCTGTGCGCAGCGTCGAACGGCGACTGCTGACGCGCTTTATTCAAGCGCCGGTTCGCGCAGCCGTTTTACCAGATCATCATACAAGGCAATGCGTTCCTCCTCTGAGAGGAACGCGCCAATCTCGACCACCCGTCCTTCACCCGACAGGGTCACATAGTTCGGGACGGGTCCGCCGGCCTTGTGCATTTCCGGACGGGCCCAGTATCGATTGCAAGTCCATTCCTGCTGGCCGGTCCGGGCGCTGTGATGGATCAGGCGTGCTTGGGTTCCGGTAAGCGTCAGGACCTCAAACACGTTTCGGGACCGATAGTTTGCCTGGATCGCAAGCCATAGGCCTGCCACCGTCAACAGAAGGAACGGCAATAGCCCCCACAGCAGAACCGATCCCAGAACTGCCAGCAGGGGTATCAGTCCAAACAGGAAAACCGATAGCACGACGGCTATCGCGCCGCGCGGTGGCAGGGAATTGTGCGGCCAAAGGCGCAATTCCTGTTCCGAGTTCGAGCTGTCGTTCCAATGGTAGGGCATATTGCAAAAATAGCGCCTGCTGATCCGGTGTCGATTGCCAATTTCAAACGACGTGTCCGACCCTCGCCCAGGACAGCGCGTCCTCAAGCCGGTCGTCGCCCCAGAACACTTCGCCCCGCGTGACAAAGCTGGGCGCGCCGAATACGCCCAGGCCAACCGCCGTTTCGGTTTCAGCTTTCAACGCGGTTTCGATTTCGGGGCTGCGCGCGCGGGCTAGGACCGGCAGCGGGTCCAGCTGGCAGCGGAACAGAGCCTCGGACATGGCGGTTTCACTGCCGGCTTCGATACCGTCCTCAAACCAGATCCTGTAAAGGTTTTGGGTAAAGCTCTTGCCCCATCCTTCCCGGATTCCCAGCAGCGCGACCTGGTTGGCCAATTCGAGGTTCGAAATCGGATAGGGGGCCGGCAGCTTGGCGTGGATATGGTACTTGGCTGCCCGGCGTTCGATGTCGCGCCACATATAGGCCGACTTGACGGGTTTGCCCGCAAACGGAATGTTTTTCTGTTCAGACATGACCGCGCGCACGTCGAAAGGGCGCCAGTTAACCTGCGCCTGATGTTCTGCGCACCAGTCGTCCAGACGCATGATGGTCAGGAAACTGTAAGTGCTGCCGATGGAGTACCAGAAATCAATATCGGGCATGGTGACCTCGGAGATTGGCCGGACATTCGGCGCGCCAAGGATACCCGATTTTCAACGATATTGCGACCGCCCGCGGAATGCGATGGCCGGTAGAGCGCGAACAGAAAAAGAAAAACCCCGCCGTGAAGGCGGGGTTTCCTATTTTCGGGAAGGGATCAGTGCGCGTGGCCCTTGTCCCAGTCTTCCTGCTTGGGCAGCTGCTCAAACGTGTGTTCGGGCGGCGGCGAGGGCAGGGTCCATTCCAGCGTATCCGCGTATTCGTTCCACGGGTTCGGGCGTGTTTCCTTGGCGCCCCGGAACAGGGCGTAGAAAACGATCCCGAAGAACAGCAGGAACGAAGCGAACGAGACGAACGCACCGATCGACGACACGAAGTTCCACTGAGCGAAGGCTTCGGGATAGTCGATATACCGGCGCGGCATGCCCTGACGGCCCAGGAAGTGCTGCGGGAAGAAGGTCAGGTTTGCACCGATGAAGAACATCCAGAAGTGCACCTTGCCCCAGAACTCCGAGTACTGACGGCCCGTCATCTTCGAGAAGTAGAAGTACACACCTGCAAAGATGGCGAAGACTGCACCCAGGCTCATCACGTAGTGGAAGTGTGCGACGACATAGTAGGTGTCGTGGTAGGCACGGTCGATACCGGCCTGCGACAGAACCACACCGGTCACACCGCCGACGGTGAACAGGAACAGGAAGCCGAAGGCGAACAGCATCGGCGTCTTGAACTCGATCGAGCCGCCCCACATGGTGGCGATCCACGAGAACACCTTCACGCCCGTCGGAACCGCGATGACCATCGTGGCCAGCATGAAGTAGGCCTGCTGACGCAGCGACATGCCGACGGTGTACATGTGGTGTGCCCACACGACGAAGCCCAGCGCGCCGATCGCGATGATCGCCCAGACCATCGGCAGGTAACCGAAGATCGGCTTGCGCGAGAAGGTGGCGATCACGTGGCTGATGATGCCGAAGCCTGGCAGGATCACGATGTACACTTCGGGGTGTCCGAAGAACCACAGGATATGCTGGTACAGGATCGGGTCACCGCCACCGGCCGGATCAAAGAAGGTGAAGCCGAAGTTGCGGTCCATCAGCAGCATGGTGATCGCGCCCGCCAGAACCGGCAGCGACAGCAGAATCAGCCACGAGGTGACGAAGATCGACCAGCTGAACAGCGGCACCTTGAACAGGGTCATGCCCGGGGCACGCATGTTCAGGAAGGTGGTGATCATGTTGATCGCGCCGAGGATCGAGGAGGCGCCCGATACGTGCACGGCAAAGATCGCCAGGTCCATGGACATGCCGCCTTCGGTCGTCGACAGCGGCGGGTACAGAACCCAGCCCACGCCCGAGCCGGCCTGGTCGTTGCCGCCTGGGGCCAGCAGCGAGGCGATGCCCAGCGAGGTACCGGCGACATACAGCCAGAAGGACAGGTTGTTCATCCGCGGGAACGCCATGTCCGGCGCACCGATCTGCAACGGCATGAAATAGTTGCCAAAACCGCCGAACAGGGCGGGGATGACCACAAAGAACATCATCAGGACACCGTGATAGGTGATCATCACGTTCCAAAGGTGTCCGTTGGGCGTGCAGGGGTCGGCCATGAAGCCTTCCAGGCACATGTACTGAACGCCCGGATGCATCAGTTCAAGCCGCATGTAGATGGTCATCGCGACCGAGATGAACCCGGCAAAGGCCGAGAAGATCAGGTAAAGGATCCCGATATCCTTGTGGTTGGTCGACATGAACCACCGGGTAAAGAACCCGCGCTGGTCTTCATGATCGTGACCATGAATGGCTGCGTCTGCCATTTAGGTGCCTCCTGTTGCAAATAGACCGCGCAGCCGGACCTCTCCGGCGCGCGGGATTCCTGCTGGTTTTAGAATGCAAGGGGGCGGCCTTCAATGGCCGAGTTTGATCTGGATCAAGATTAATTGTCGCGGGGCAGGAGGACACCCGCGCGATTTCGGCCTTGGATGACCGGTATCTGGGGATGATCAGGCGAATTGCAAGGACAGGGGCCGCTCAAGGGCGGAATCACGCCTTGACCCGCTGCGGGCTTGGCCGCAGAACAACACGCAGCCCCTTTGTCGGAGACCCACCATGACCGCTTATGATCCCGAAAACATCTTTGCCAAGATCCTGCGGGGCGAGATTCCCTCGACCCGCGTCTACGAGGATGAGGACACGCTGGCTTTCATGGATATCATGCCGCGTGCGGACGGGCACCTTCTGGTGATCCCGAAAACGCCTTGCCGCAACGTGCTGGATGCCACACCCGAGCAATTGGCCGCAGTCATGACCTCGGTTCAGAAACTGGCGCGTGCGGTCATGCGCGCCTTTGACGCCGAAGGGGTGACCATCCAGCAGTTCAACGAGACGGCCGGAGGGCAGGAGGTGTTTCACCTGCATTTCCATGTCCTGCCCCGGCACGAGGGCGTCTCTCTGCGCCCGCCCGGAAAGATGGGTGATTTCGACGAGATCGCGAAACACGCCGAGCGCATCAGGGCTGCGCTGGCGTGACGGGTGGGGGCGCCTGATGCGTCCCTGAACAGGCATCGTGATCCCCAAACGCCTGCAAGACTGAGCAGACGTGGTCGTGATGCCCGTCGCAGGCGGCTGCGATCCGGGCAAGTTCGGTCTCGAGCCGGCGCAGCTTTGCAATCCGATCTTGCAGGTCCGCCAGTTGCCGCTCGGCGATTTCGTGTGCCCGGTTCAGATCGGCGCCTTGGGCGCCTTCCAATGACAGCAGGGCCTCGACATCGGCCAATGGCAGTCCAAGATCGCGCGTGTGTTTGACAAAGTGCAGCCGCTCGAGCGCGGCGCGGTCATAACGCCTTTGGTTGCCGGCGGTCCGTTCCGGCGGTGGCAACAGGCCCCTTTCTTCGTAAAACCGGATCGTGGCGACTTTGACGCCTGTGCGCCGGGACAAATCCCCGATCGAGAACATTTTCCGAAATCCCCCTTGAACCTCTAGTCACTAGAGGAATTAGGTATGGACCATGACCCAGACAAGGACACGACATCATGGCGCATGATCATTCCCACGCCGGACACAAACAACACGCCCATATCGACGCCAATGCCGGAGACGCGCGGGTGGCATGGGCCATCGCGGTCAACATGTTTCTGACGCTGGCACAGGTGGTCGGCGGGATCTTTTCGGGGTCGCTGGCGCTCATCGCTGACGCGCTGCACAATTTTTCCGATGCAATTGCACTGATCATCGCGTTCTTTGCCCGCAAGATTGCGCGGCGCCCAGCCGACCCGCGCATGAGCTTCGGATACGGTCGGGCCGAAGTGGTCGCGGCGCTGGTCAACTATACCACACTGATCGTCATCGCCGTGTACCTGATGTACGAAGGGGTGACCCGGTTCTTTCAGCCCGAGCCGATTGACGGCTGGCTTGTGGTCTGGATTGCCATGCTGGCGTTGGTGGTGGATCTGATCACCGCGCTTTTGACCTATAGCATGGCCAAAACCAGCATGAATATCCGCGCGGCTTTTCTGCACAACGTTGCTGACGCGTTGGGATCGGTTGCAGTGATCGTGGCCGGGGTGGCTGTGATCCTGTTCAACTGGACCTGGGTCGACCCGGCCGTCACCATTCTGATTTCGCTGTACATCCTTTGGCATGTCCAAAGCGAGATCGGAGAAACGATCCGTGTTCTCATGCTTGGCGCGCCGCCCGATCTGGACCCCGAGGAGGTCGCCTCGGCCATTGAGGCAACGGATGGCGTGCGCGAGGTTCACCATGTCCACTTGTGGAGCATGCAGGAAAACCAGCCCGCTCTTACCGCGCATCTGGTGGTCGAAGACTGCGCCTGGTCGCAAGCTGAAGAGGTGCGCGGTCTGGTGAAACAGGCAATGCGCGACAGTTTTGGGATCGGCCACCTGACGCTTGAGGTGGAAATGGCTGGTCGGGCCTGCCCACAGACCATGCGGTTCGGCCATGCCACGAACCAATCAGGCGAAAACTGAGGCCCCAAAAACGAGAATTGCCGTTCCGATATGGGGTCGGAACGGCAGACTCGTAACCAAACACTTGATCGATTTTCGCGGGCTTGCCGCGATCACCGGTTAACATACCACTCACTCTTGAACGGTATATTCATGATACCTCAAACTGCGGCTGTTGTGTGGAAGGAAGAAGGAGATTCCCTAAATTTTAAGGCAATTCGCGGCAATCTTCGGAAATTTGCGACCGTATTGAGAAACAGAAGAACCCTGCATCGAGGATTGTCGTTCCGCAGGGTCAGATTCTGCGATTCGAGAACATGGTCGACGCGAAGGGGTCAGGCCACCTCGGGGCCAAAAGCCTCAGTAAAAGTTTTGCGCAGCGCCACATCGACATCGGCCATTGTCACCGGCAATCCCAGATCCACCAACGAGGTCACGCCAAACTCCCGGATACCGCAGGGAACGATGCCCGAAAAATGCTCCAGGTCGGGTTCCACATTGATCGAAATGCCGTGGAAGCTGATCCATTTCCGCAAGCGGATGCCGATGGCGGCGATCTTGTCCTCGGCCGGTTTGCCGCTGACGGTCAGCGGCTTGTCCTTGCGCGGCACCCACACACCGACACGGCCTTCGCGGATTTCTCCGTGGACGTTGAACTCGGCCAGTGCCGAGATCACCCAGGTTTCCAGCTGTTTGACAAAGCGGCGGACATCATGGCCGCGCTTTCCGACATCCAGCATGACATAGACGACCCGCTGGCCTGGTCCGTGATAGGTGTATTCGCCCCCGCGCTTGCTGGCATAGACCGGAAATCGATCCGGGTCGGTCAGGTCTTGGGGTTTGGCTGATGTTCCGGCCGTATAGAGCGGGGGATGCTCCAAGAACCAGACGCACTCATCCGCAGTTCCGGCCGCAATCTCGGCCGCCCGCGCCTCCATGAAGGCGACGGCGGTGTCATAGTCGGTCAGTCCGTCGGTGATCTTCCATTCCATGCGCGCCTCATAGCCGTCCTGCTGTCCAAGCGAAAGAGGTTAGGCGGCTTCGGCTAGGCATCGCTGCAGGACCTGAGTGTAGGTCTCGGTGCCCTGCGCACCCGTCAGCAGGTACTTGCCGCCGAAAACCATTGCCGGAACTCCGGTGATGCCTCGGCTGGTCCAGAATTGTTGCTTTTGCCGTACCGGGCCTGTATGCGCGCCCGACTCCAACGCCGCGCGGGCGGCGTCTGGGTCGAGGCCAGCGGTCTGAGCGGCATCCAGCAATACCTCAATTTTCGAAACATCCCGCTGATCTGTGAAATAGGCCTTGAACAAGGCCAGCTTCAGCGGGTGTTGCCGGCCTTGCGTCTCGGCCCAGTCCAAAAGTTGATGCGCAGCAAAGGTGTTCACTATGCGGCTGTCATCATTGAAATTGAACGTGAAACCCAAATCTGCACCCAGCGCGGTCAACCGGTCTCGGGCCTGCTGACTCTGCTCGGCGGTCGAGCCGTACTTTTCCATGATGTGCTCTCGCAGGTTCTGGCCATCCGGACCCATAGTGGGGTTCAGCTCGAACGGGTGCCACCGGAGCTGCGCCAGCACGTTCTCCTGCTCCAGCGCCAGATCAAGCTGACGAAACCCGACGATGCACCATGGGCATACGACATCGGACACGATGTCGACTTGGATGACGGGGCGGGGATCGGGTGTGGGCATCGGATGCTCCTGCTGCGATGTGGCATCGGGTTTCGTGACCCCACAGATATGGTTGCGGGCCGGGAATTCCAATGCGGTTGCTTTTGCCTCTTCACATCCTTTTGCCAAGCGTCTATACGCCGCCTACCAAGTCACAGGCAGTGCGGCCGTGGCGGAATTGGTAGACGCGCAGCGTTGAGGTCGCTGTGGGGTAACACCCGTGGAAGTTCGAGTCTTCTCGGCCGCACCATTTTCTTCAATATCAATTCACCCGTCGTTCCGTTTTGGGCGAGGGGCATCTTTGTGGCGAATCGTAAAATCTTGCCTGCGGTTTAAACGCGCCAAAAACGGGCACTTGATTTCGTCTGTAATTCGAATATCCATGAATTATGGAAAAAGTGATTCCCGACCGCCTGTCCACCTTGGGTCATCCGGCTCGGTTGGCCGTTTTCCGGCTGTTGATGCGCCGGTATCCCGATCGCATACCCGCGACCGAGATTGCCATGGCGTTGGACCTCAAGCCGAATACGCTGTCCAACTACGTAAACGCGCTGATGCAGGCCGGCCTTGTGACGCAGGAAAGGGTCGGGACGTCCTTGCGCTACTCGGTGGATATGGACGCCGTGCGGCAGACGTTCGATTACCTTCTGCTGGATTGCTGCCGTGGGCGTCCGGAACTCTGCGCGCCCAGTCCGCTCAACGGCGTTGACGCGCATGCGGCCAAGGCCCCGCGTACCTACAACGTATTGTTCATATGCACCGGGAATTCCGCGCGCTCGATTTTCGCCGAGGCCCTGTTGAAGCAGCTTGGCGGCGACCGGTTCAACGTGTTTTCTGCCGGTACACGTCCGCAGTCCCAGTTGAACCCAGCGGCGCTTGAGGTGCTGCGGCAGAATGGGCACGAAATCTCGGACTTGCGCGCCAAGAATGTAGGCGAGTTCCAGGCCCCGGGCGCGCCGAAGTTCGATTTCGTGTTCACCGTATGCAATCAGGCTGCGAACGAAGATTGCCCCGCCTGGCCCGGGCAGCCGGTCAGCGCGCATTGGGGTATGCCCGATCCGGTGAAGGCTGAGGGGACAGAGGCCCAAAAAAGCCTTGCCTTCCAGCAGGCCTACGGCGCGTTGCGCAACCGGATCCTGACCTTTTCCTCGCTGCCGCTCGAAACCCTAGACCGTATGTCCCTTCAGAAGGCCGTGGATGACATCGGCCAGACCCATACCGGAGAAACCGCATGACCGTCTACGCTCTCAACGGCCTTGGCCGCATCGGCAAGTTGGCCTTGAAACCCCTGCTTGTGAAAGGGGCGCAGATCGCCTGGATCAACGACGCGGTGGGGGACCCCGCGATGCACGCGCATCTTCTGGAGTTCGACACCGTGCATGGCCGCTGGGCCGCCGACTTCAGTCATGACGAAAACTCGGTCACCATCGACGGCGTTCGGTTGCCCTTTGTCGGAACCCGCAACCTGTCGGATCTGCCGCTTGAGGGCGTCGACGTCGTCATCGACTGCACCGGGGTCTTCAAGACCGAGGCAAAACTGACCCCTTACTTTGACGCCGGTGTGAAGAAGGTGGTGGTCTCGGCGCCGGTCAAGGATGGTGATGCGGCCAATATCGTCTTCGGCGTGAACGAGGGCACCTATGATCCGGCGCGCCACCGCATCGTGACCGCGGCCAGTTGCACCACGAACTGCCTGGCCCCTGTGGTCAAGGTGATCCACGAGAGCCTGGGCATCCGGCACGGCTCGATCACCACGATTCATGACGTGACCAACACGCAGACGATCGTGGACCGTCCGGCCAAGGACCTGCGCCGTGCGCGCTCGGCGCTGAACTCGCTGATCCCCACGACAACCGGCAGCGCCACGGCGATCACCCTGATCTATCCCGAGTTGACGGGGCGGCTGAACGGGCATGCGGTGCGGGTACCGCTGCTGAATGCCTCGCTGACCGATTGCGTGTTCGAGGTCGAACGCGAAACGACGGCCGAAGAGGTGAACGCCATGTTCAAGGCCGCGGCCGAGGGGCCTCTGGCCGGCATTCTGGGCTATGAGGAGCGTCCTCTGGTCTCGACCGACTATACCAATGACACCCGGTCCAGCATCGTGGATGCACCGTCGACCATGGTGGTGAACGGAACGCAGGTAAAGGTCTATGCCTGGTACGACAACGAGATGGGCTACGCGCACCGTCTGGTGGATGTCGCGATGATGGTCGGGGCATCGCTTTGACAAGCGCTTCCCAACGTCCGGACGGGCTGTCGGCCTATATCTCCGTCACGGCAGCCTATTGGGCCTTCATGCTGACCGACGGCGCCCTGCGGATGCTGGTGCTGCTGCATTTTCACACGCTGGGCTTTTCGCCGGTTCAGCTGGCCTATCTGTTCGTACTGTACGAGATCGCCGGGATGGCCACCAACCTGGCCGCCGGGTGGATCGCCGCGCGGTTCGGTCTGACCGCGACCCTGTACGCGGGGCTGACGATACAGGTGCTGGCATTGCTGGCGCTAGCGCAGTTGGATCCGGGCTGGACCATCGGTGCGTCCGTCGCCTTCGTGATGGTCGTGCAGGGCGCCAGCGGCGTGGCCAAGGACCTGACCAAGATGTCGTCGAAATCGGCGGTCAAGCTGTTGGCCCCCACCGAAGGTGGCGGGTTGTTCCGCTGGGTCGCGGTGCTGACCGGGTCGAAGAACGCGGTCAAAGGGGTGGGCTTCCTGCTGGGAGCGGCCTTGTTGGCAGGGTTCGGCTTCACGGGTGCCGTGGTGGGCATGGCGGGGGTGTTGTTCCTGATCCTGGTGGCGGTGCTGCTGGCGATGCCGCCGGGGCTGCCCAAGGGGCGCAAGGGCGCGAAGTTTTCCGAGGTCTTTTCGAAATCGGCCAATGTGAACTGGCTGTCCGCGGCGCGGGTCTTCCTGTTCGGCGCGCGCGACGTCTGGTTCGTCGTCGGCATACCGATCTATTTCTACGCCGTGCTGTCGGATGGCAGCGAAGCGGGCAACCGCTCGGCCTTTTTTCTGATCGGCGGGTTCATGGCCTTGTGGATCATTCTGTACGGCATTGTTCAGGCTGCCGCCCCGCGTCTGCTGCGGGCAGGGGCGCGGGATGAGGCCGATCTTCTCGCAGCAGCGCGCAGCTGGGCCTGGGGGCTGGCCTGCGTGCCGGCCGTCCTGACGGTGGCTGCGCTGATGTCCTCTGGGCCCGCGCCGTGGCTGACGCTGACGCTGGTGGGTGGCCTGCTGGCCTTTGGCGCGGTCTTTGCGGTGAATTCCTCGCTGCATTCCTATCTGATCCTGGCCTTCACCCGGGCCGAGCGGGTGACGATGGATGTGGGTTTCTACTACATGGCCAATGCGGGCGGGCGGCTGTTGGGTACGCTGCTGTCTGGCCTGACCTATCAATGGGGCGGGTTGCCCTTGATGCTGGGGACGGCGGCCGCCATGGTCGCGCTTTCCGCCTTGGCTGCGGGGCGCTTGCAGCCCCACACAACTTCGGAGATCTCTGCATGAGTGTATTTGAACGGTATCTGTCCCTGTGGATCGCGCTGGCCATGGTCGCCGGGATCGCCATCGGCTCATTCGCGCCGGGTTTGGTCCAGGCCATCGCGGCGGCCGAGGTGGCCAATGTCAACCTGGTGGTGGCGGTGCTGATCTGGGCCATGGTCTATCCGATGATGGTGGGGGTGGACCCAAGCAGCCTGCGCGACGTGGTAAAACAACCCAAGGGGCTGGCGATCACCCTGGTGGTCAACTGGCTGATCAAGCCCTTCACCATGGCCGCGCTGGGCGTGCTGTTCTTCGAATACGTCTTCGCCGACCTGATCGCGCCCGCCGATGCCCAGCAATACGTCGCGGGGCTGATCCTGCTGGGTGCCGCGCCCTGTACGGCAATGGTGTTCGTCTGGTCGCATCTGACCAAGGGGGACGAGAACTATACCCTGCTGCAGGTGTCGGTGAATGACATCGTCATGGTCTTCGCCTTCGCTCCGATCGTGGCTTTCCTGCTGGGCGTGACCGACATTTCGGTTCCGTGGCAGACGCTGGTCCTGTCGGTTGTCCTGTTCGTGGCGCTGCCCCTGGCGGCGGGTGTCTGGACGCGCAACCGGCTGGGCTCGGCCGAGCGGATCGAGGCGTTCCGCGACCGGGTCAAGCCTTGGGGCGTTGTCGGACTGATCACGACCGTCGTCATCCTGTTCGGCCTGCAGGGGCAGGTGATACTGGACCGGCCCGCGGTCATCGCGCTGATCGCCGTACCGATCCTGATCCAGTCTTACGGGATCTTTGCGGTGGCTTATGCGGCGGCCTTTGCCCTGCGCGTGCCGCACCGGATTGCGGCGCCCTGCGCACTGATCGGCACGTCGAACTTTTTTGAACTGGCGGTGGCCGTCGCCATCAGCCTGTTCGGCCTGAATTCGGGGGCGGCTCTGGCCACGGTGGTGGGTGTTCTGGTCGAGGTGCCGGTGATGCTGTCGCTGGTGGCTTTCGCCAACCGGACGCGCGGCAGTTTTGCCCAGCGTTCGGAACAATCTCCAACGGACGTCCGGGCCTAGCAATCCGACGGTGGAAATCTGGCGTCAAACAGTGGTAGACGCCTAGCGCGGACCCAGCTTGGCCGGTCGCCGCACTTTTGTCTGGGCCACAAAAAGGAACGTGCACTGATGGCTGGGTCTCAATCTCGGGCACTTGCTGATCGCAGCGAAGTCACTCGCGCTGCGCGCTTGTCGGTTGCGCCGATGATGGATTGGACCGATCGGCACTGTCGGTATCTGCACCGTTTGCTCAGTGCTGAAACGCTTTTGTACACGGAAATGGTGACGGCCCCTGCTCTGGTACGGGGTGGAGCGCTGCATCTTCTGGACCATAGCCCCGAGGAACATCCCGTCGCTTTGCAATTGGGTGGATCTGACCCGCAGGAGCTGGCTCAGGCGGCCGCATTGGGGGCTGAGGCCGGATATGACGAGATCAACCTGAACTGCGGCTGCCCGTCGGATCGGGTTCAATCAGGAACGTTTGGGGCCGTCTTGATGAAAGAGGCGGGCCGGGTCGCCGATTGCGTGGCCTCCATGCGGGATGCTGTTGACGTCGATGTCACGGTCAAGTGCCGGATCGGCGTGGATGACCAAAACCCAGAGGACGTATTGCCTGACTTTCTGGATCGGATTCGCGCCGCCGGCTGTCAGCGCGTGACGATCCACGCCCGCAAAGCGTGGCTTCAGGGGCTTAGCCCCAAAGAAAACAGAGACATACCGCCGCTGGACTACGATCTGGTCCACCGGATGAAAGTCGGTTTTCCGGATCTCCACATCTCGATCAACGGAGGCATCACGACACTGGCCCAAGCCCAGGTGCATCTGGACGCCGGACTGGACGGGGTGATGATCGGCCGGGCTGCTTATCATCAGCCAACCGATATTCTGGCCGATGCCGACCCGCTGATCTACGGGTCGGGGCAAAAGGCGGATCCGGTTGAAGTCGTGATGAAAATGCTGCCCTATATCGATCGGTATCTTGCCGGCGGGGGGCGGTTGCACCAGATCACCCGACATATGCTGGGATTGTTCGCAGGACGCCCGGGCGCTCGTGGTTGGAGGCGCGCTTTGTCCGAAGGCGCGGTCAAAGACCATGCCGGACCCGAGGTGGTTCTGGACGCGCTGTCCCGCGTGGCACCGGATGCCGAGGCGGCGCAGGTAGTTTAAGACGGCCCGAGGGCCGGGGACCAAGGGGGACGGATGCCCGATACGATGTTGCTGGCCCAGATGCTGGGCCTTTTGCTTGTGATCGGCGCGCTGGCCGGTGTTCTGGCTGGCCTTTTGGGAGTCGGTGGCGGGATTGTTCTGGTGCCGGCCTTTTTCTACGCGTTTCAAACGCTGGGATATGATGGCCCGCAGCTGATGCAGCTGTGTCTTGCGACGTCACTGGCCACGATCATCGTGACTTCGGTTCGTTCGGCGCTGAGTCACAACAAGAAAGGCGCCGTCGATTGGGATATTCTACGCGGTTGGGGTCCGGGTATCGCAGTCGGTGCAATAGTGGGTGTACTGGTCGCCTCGGCCCTGCGCACCGAAGCGTTGCAGGCGCTGTTCGGTATCCTAGGCATGGTGATTGGCGCTTATCTGGGACTTGGCAAGTCCGAATGGCGACTGGGTGATGCCATGCCCGGCGGGCTGAAGCGGTTGGTGATTTCGCCGTTGGTCGGGTTTCTGTCGGTGCTGATGGGAATTGGCGGCGGCAGCTTTGGTGTGCCCCTGATGAGCCTCTACAACACACCGATCCATCGGGCCGTTGCGACCGCCGCGGGGTTTGGCGTGATCATCGCCGTACCCTCGGTACTGGGCTTTCTGTTTCTGCCGATCGCAGCTGAACATCGTCCGCCGCTGACCATCGGCGCCGTCAATCTTGTGGCCTTTGGCGTGGTTGTTGCGATGACGATGATCACCGCGCCCTGGGGGGTGAAACTGGCCCATGCGATGGACCCCAAGCCGCTCAAACGCGTGTTTGCCGTGTTCCTCACGTTGGTGGCGCTGAATATGCTGCGCAAGGCAGTAGGGTGGTAAGGCCTTTCTGGTCACGGGGTTGGGAAGTATTCCCCTACGACCAACCCATAGCCGACTGGGTGGCCCACGCCCTGCCACTGGCGCAGCAGGCCGCCAGTGACCCAGCCCACCGGCAGTGGTTGGATTGCGAAGGCACCTGGTTTATCGGCGTCGATGCTCTGCCCAATGACGGGGCAGGGCGTGTCGGCGCCTCAGCCCCATTGAGCGGGCAGGCTGTCGCGTTTCTGGTTGAACAATATGGTACGATCGAATTGCACAAGGGGCAGGTCTCGGTCGTCTATCCCGGCTATCCGCGCCCGCGCAGGGGCGAGAACGAGGCGGCGGCCCGATACCGGGCCAAGCGCGACGCGGCGCATGTGGATGGTCTGAAACCCGGCGGCCCGGACCGTCGGCGCAAGATCGACGAACCTCACGCATGGGTCCTGGGTATTCCACTGACACAGGCGAGCGCAGATGCCGCGCCTCTGGTCGTTTGGGATGGCAGCCACAGGATCATGGGCGCGGCATTCCTGGCTGCGTTGGCCGGTGTTCCTCGCGCTCAGTGGGCGCAGACCGATATCACCGAGGCCTATCAGGCCGCTCGTCGCGAAGTGTTCGAAACCTGCCCGCGTATCGAAGTGTCGGCCTCGCCCGGCGAAACCTACGTGTTGCATCGTCATTGTCTGCATGGGGTCGCGCCTTGGGGGGCGGGGGCAACAGCGGGGCCGGACGGACGGATGATTGCCTATTTCCGGCCCGAGCTGCCGGGCGGTGTGGCCGAATGGATCGAATCCCCGTAACCTTCTGCCATTCTTTGGCTTTGGAGGCTCAAAATGATTACGGTCCACAAGAATTCCGACGGCGCATTGATCGAAATCGAATTGTCGGGCGAAGTAACCAGCGCCGATTACACAAGCACTCTGGTTCCCGCAATCGAGGCTGCGCTGGCGGAACATGACGCCGTCCGCCTGCTGGTTATCGTCGGCCCCGAGTTCAAAGGCTACGATTTGGGCGCTGCTTGGGAAGATACCAAGCTGGGCCTAAGCCATTGGCGCGGGTTCGATCGCGCCGCGGTCGTCGCAGACAAGGGATGGGTCCAGACCAGCGTGCGCCTGGCTGCGCCGCTGATGCCCTGTCCGGTGCAGGTATTCGAGCTGGCCGAGCTGGAAGAAGCGCGCCGCTGGATCCGTGAATCTCTGGGCGCGATCCACATTGTGGATTTGGGCGGGCCATGCGTTCAGGTCAGCCTGATGGGTAAGCTGGACCCCGAGGAATACGAAAAGGCCGAAGCCGATCTGGATGCCATCCTGGGCGACCGGGATGCGTTCCGGTTGCTGATCGATCTGAGGGAGTTCGATGGCTGGCAAGGGTTGACCGCTCTGGCCGCGCATTTCCGTCTGGCCCGCGGTCACGTGGGAATGCTGGATCGGGCAGCCATCGTCGGCGACAAGGCATGGCAGAACATCGCGCAGCGCGTGGGTGGCCACATTCTGGGTACACGGACCCAGTTTTTCCCGTCCGAAGAGATTGAAAACGCCAAGGCGTGGCTGGCTGCCGGATGACGATGGCGCGCGGCCCGAAGGAATGGGCCGCGCTGCGCGTCCGGGGGCAAACCCTGGATTGACACCTGACGCTGTCGCGGGCCGGTCCAACTTGTTACGTTACGTCTTTTTCGCCCAGCCGCGGGGCGTGAAGGCATTGTAACTGTTGAGTCTCTCCGGCTGATTTGTCTAATTGGTAAAAAAATTGAAGCGCGACGGCAGGTTTTCCCCCTTTCTCAAAAGCCTGACTCCGGTATGCGCAAATCGTCGCTGCGGGCCGCCACTCACTCACGCATAGTCATACGGCTCGATCCCCCTTTTCCCGAGCTCTCGACCGGCCCGCAGCGACGCAGATTTATTCGGGAAGGCTCGTATGCGGCTGATCAAGTTTTTGAAAAGAAAATCCATGACCAGCGCGGCTGTCGAAGTTGATTTTCAGGAATCCAGTCTTCGGCGGTCGCAGACCAGCAAGTCGGAAATCACCCGTTTGTTCCGCAGTGAATTGATGGCCGGGCAACGGTCCGGTGTGAAGACATGCGCAGACACAGCGAAAGATGAAGAAGACAGCCGGAAGACCGACATAGCCCTTTGAAGGTCAGGATTTGTCCAGACGGGCCGCGCGACCACCCCGTCTCTTGGCCAAGCGAGGCTTGCGGGCAGGCAGGTCATTCATGATTTCGGCGCGTTCCGAACTGTCCATTTTCGACCAGCGCGTGATTTCATCGATGGTGCGATAGCAGCCGGTGCAGATACGCTCGGTCGGATGCACGACGCAGATCTGGACACAGGGGCTTTCAACCTCGTTCCTTTTCCAAATCATGTTCGTCATCGCCGGTCTCCGGGCTCGTTAGAGAAAGCGCAGCCTGTCCAGCGCTCCTTGCAGGATATAACCCGCCGCGACGTGGTCGATAACCTGTCCGCGACGTTTTCGTGTCGTATCCGCCTCCAAAAGTGCCTTTTCTGCCGCAACTGTGCTCAGACGCTCGTCCCAGAACCCGATCGGGATGTCGGTCAGTTGGGACAGGTTGCGGGCAAACGCGCGGGTTGATTGGCACCTTGGACCCTCGGATCCGTCCATATTCATGGGCAGGCCAAGAACGATCCCTCCGATCTCGCGGTCGGCAGCGATTTCCAGCAGGCGGGCAGAGTCCAGCTTGAATTTCTTGCGGCGCACGGTCTCAAGTGGGCTGGCCACACCGCGCATGCGGTCGGAAACAGCCACGCCGATCGTCTTTTCGCCCAGGTCCAGACCCATCAGCGCCTGCATCGGGGGCAGTGCGGCTGCGAAATCCTCGAACACGTCCAGGATCATTGCGACAGGCCGGCCTGCTGCGCGGCCGAGTTGATCAGTTCAAGCGCGGCAGGGTCTTCGGCAAACTTGGTCGCGGCTTCATCGCGGATCGCGGCGGCCTGCTCGGTTTCTCCCAGCACCCCAAGCGCCGAGATCAGTCGAGCCCATTCCTGCGGAGAACCACCTTCGGTCGCCAGCCGGTCCGACAAGCCGTCAACCATGCCGCGGATCATCTCTTGACGCTCCTCGGGCGTCATTTCCGCCGCGGCTTCCATATCCGACTGGCTGGGGCCCGGACCTGCCGGAGCATCTGCCATTTCGGGCGCGTTGAACACGCCGGCGCGCCAGGCAAGTTCGTCGATCTGGGCGCGAATGGCGTTGGCCCAAGGCGCCCCCGGTGGCGACGTGCGCAGCGTGTCCATCCAGACGCGATAGGCCTGGTCCGGCCGTCCGATCTGCAGCAGCATCTGGCCCCAGTAATAGCGCGCCGGTCCCGATTGCGGGTCGCGTTCCAGTGCCTGACGCAAGGCCGCTTCGGCTTCGGGCGAGACATAGCCCCCCGCCGCCAGGATCAGCATTTCTGCCAGGTTCGAATAGGCGTCCGCCGGGGCCTCGTCCCCCATCAATTCGATTGCACGGCGTTGGGCCGCATAACCGGCTTGAAAATTGCTCGCGTTGGTTTCGTGCTGCGCCAATAGAATGTGACCCTGAAGATCGTCCGGTCGGTCGGCCACGGTCGTGCGCAGCTGGTTCAGAAGGTTGGCATAGCTGTCTTCAAGCTGAGGCGCTTCGACGGGCGGGGCCATCTGCTCGGCCTCTTCCTGGCCGGGTCTGTTCTCACGCAGTTCGGCGGCCATCTCCATGCGCGCTGAAAGCGGTTGATCAGGGTATCCGGCGGCACCCAGCTGGCGGTACAGAGCAAACGCTCCGCCGATCAGCACGAGGGCAACGAACCCGATGGCGGCCACCCGAGCAGTGGTCGACGGCCCGGTCGTCGCGTCACCGGTACGGATTTGCGCGTCGGCGGCCAGGATACGGCGCGAAATCTCGGTCCGAACTCGCTCGGCGTCGGCTTTGGCGATCACTCCGCGGGCCAGATCGCGGTCAACGCTGGCAAGCTGTTCCTTGTACACCCGCAGATCGTAGGCCGCCGGATGTTCCTGTCGCCGGCGGGTTCGGGTCAGGCCAAAGGCCAGGAATGCGGTGATCGATAGCGCAAAGAGCAGAAGCAGAACCCAGAATGTCATGATCTCTCCGGAATTGTTGCCCTCACTTAGACCTGCGCGCGCCCGGAAAAAAGGGACAAATGGCCGCGAATGGCCTACATGTCGCAATAGTGCGATATTGCGGCGCTGTACGGCAGGGGTAATCTGTCGCCGCACGGCATATCTTCGGCCAATCACGAACCGGACGGATTCGCTCATGAAACACTATTCAGCCTTTGCCGTAGCGCGAGAGGCGCTGCGCTATCACACCGGATGGGAGCGCGCGTGGCGTTCGCCAGAACCTAAGAAACGGTATGATGTGATCATCGTCGGTGCCGGCGGGCACGGTTTGGCGACGGCGTATTATCTGGGCAAGAATTACGGTATCCAGAACGTCGCAGTGATCGAAAAGGGCTGGCTGGGCGGCGGCAATACCGGGCGGAACACGACCATCATCCGCTCGAACTATCTGCAGGACCCGTCGGCGGCGATATACGAAAAATCGCGCAGCTTGTACGAGGATCTGAGCCAGGATCTGAACTACAACGTGATGTTCAGCCCGCGCGGCGTGATGATGCTGGCGCAAACCCAGCACGAAGTGCGCGGCTATCAGCGTACGGCGCATGCCAACGCCCTGCAGGGGGTCAAGACCGAATGGATCGAGCCCGAGCGCGTAAAGCAGCTGGTCCCGATCATCAACATCGACGGCCCGCGCTATCCGGTCCTTGGCGCGCTGTGGCAAGAGCGCGGCGGCACCGCACGTCACGATGCGGTGGCCTGGGGCTATGCCCGGGCCTGCTCGAATATGGGTATGGACATCATCCAGCAGTGTGAGGTTACGGGCGTCCGGTCTGAAAACGGTCGCGTCACAGGGGTCGAGACGACCAAGGGCGCCATCGAATGTGACAAGTTGGGCATCGTTGTCGCGGGTCACTCGGGCCAACTGGCCGAGATGGCGGGCTTCCGCCTGCCGGTCGAGGCACTGGCCCTGCAGGCGCTGGTGTCCGAGCCGATCAAGCCCTGCATGGACGTGGTGGTGATGGCCAACACCGTGCATGGCTACATGTCGCAATCCGACAAGGGCGAGATGGTGATCGGCGGCGGCACCGACGGGTTCAACAATTTCACCCAGCGCGGTTCGTTCCATCATATCGAGGAAACCGTCCGCGCCCTGGTCGAGACCTTCCCGATGATCTCGCGCCTCAAGATGCTGCGCCAGTGGGGTGGCATCGTGGACATGACCGGCGACCGCTCGCCCATCCTGTCCAAGACGCCGCTGGGCGGTTGCTTCATCAACTGCGGTTGGGGGACCGGCGGGTTCAAGGCAATCCCGGGCTCGGGCTGGGGCATGGCGCAGCTGATGGCCACCGGGCATTCCCCGCTGACCGAGGCATTCTCGCTGGACCGGTTCAAAGAGGGCCGCTTCATCGACGAAAGCGTCGCCGCCGGGGTCGCGCACTGATGTCAGTCGCCCCAATGTGCTCCGTGAATGGTCTCAGAACTTTTCGGGCTGTCGGATTTTGGCTTGATGGCCTTCTTTTCCTCAGACCGGAAAATGAAAAACGCGATCAGCCCAAAGAAGGCAAGCGTGCCTGCAACGGTCAGAATTATGGTCAAAATATCCATACCCTCGACTTGGGCGTGTGGTCGAAAGAATTCAAGCAAGGAGTAGCCACATGCTGATCCTGAAATGCCCTTATTGCGGCGTCGACGCCGAAGAGACCGAACTGACCGCCGGTGGCGAAGCGCATCTGAAACGCTTCGGTCCCGGGTCGTCGGACGACGATTTCCATGACTATCTCTTCATGCGCGAAAACCCCAAGGGCGTGCATTTCGAACGCTGGCGCCACAGCAACGGCTGCGGCAAGTGGTTCCATGCCGCGCGCTGCACCGCCACGCTCGAGGTGTTCGGCACCTATTCGGCCCAGGTCACCGAGCCGCCGAAGGAGATCCGCGATGCGATTTCGGCCAAACGGCCGGGTTGGACGTGGAGAGAGTTCTCCTGATGCTTCGTCTTTTCAAGAACACATCTGCCGGAGGCCTTGGCGCCTCCACCTGCGAAAGGTCCGCAACATGAGCACCCGTCTCGCAAATCAAGGTCGCCTGATCGACCGGTCGAAACCGGTCACGTTTTCATTCAACGGTACCGCGATGCACGGCTATCAGGGCGACACGCTGGCCTCGGCCCTGCTGGCCAACGATCAGATGATGGTCGGCCGGTCATTCAAATACCACCGTCCGCGCGGCGTCGTGGCCAGCGGCGCCGAGGAGCCCAACGCGCTGGTCGGTTTGGGGCAGGGCAACCGGTTCGAGCCGAACCAGCGCGCCACTACGACCGAGCTGTTCAACGGCCTGACCGCGATCTCGCAGAACCACTGGCCCAGCCTGGAATATGACATCGGCGCGGTGAACACGGCTCTGGCGCGGTTCCTGCCGGCGGGGTTCTACTACAAGACGTTCATCCACCCCAAGCCGTTCTGGAAACATGTGTACGAGCCGTTCATCCGCCAGTCCGCCGGTCTGGGCAAGGCGCCCGATAAGGACAGCCGCGACGCGGATACCTATGAACACTTCTATGCCTTCACCGACGTATTGGTGATCGGCGGCGGTGTTGCGGGCCTGCAGGCGGCCAAAGCCGCCGCGCAATCGGGCGCCAAGGTCATGCTGATCGAGCAGACCGCCTATTGGGGGGGGCGCGCGCCTGTCGACGGCGGCACCGTCAACGACGAGCCTGTGGATAAGTTCGTGGAACAATTGGTTTCCGAACTCGAAACAATGGGCAACGTCACCATGCGGTCGCGCTGCATGGGGGCTGGGGTCTATGATCACGGTTACGTGCTGGGACACGAGCGTCTGAACGACCACAAACCGGGCACCCAGGGCCCGCGCCACCGCCTTTGGCGCATCCGCGCCAAACAGGTCGTTACGGCGACCGGTGCGATCGAGCGCCCGCTGTCCTTTGCCGGCAATGACGTGCCGGGGGTGATGTTGGCCTCGGCCATGCGCGACTATGTGGTCAACTGGGGCGTGACCCCGGGCGAGCGCGTGATCGTCGCCACCAACAATGACGACGCCTACCGCACCGCGATCATCCTGAAACAGGCTGGCGTGGATGTGTTGCGCGTCGTCGATGCCCGTCCCTCGGCCGGGCCGCTGGCGGACGAGGCGCGCAGCCTCGGTATCCGGGTCGATCCCGGCAAGGCCATCGCCAAGGTCAAGGGCGGCAAGCGGGTCAAGAAGGTCGCGATCTGCAACCAGGAAGGCATCGGCGGCGCTCGGGAAGAGGTCGAATGTGATGCGGTCGCTATGTCGGGCGGCTGGTCTCCGGTGGTGCACATGTGGTCCCATTGCGGTGGCAAGCTGATCTGGGACGAAGCCAACGCCCATTTCCGCCCCGACCCCGACCGTCCGCCGCTGGGCGCGAATGGCGAAGGCTTTGTCGTGGCCGCAGGCTCGACAAGCGGGCCGCTGGCGCTTGGCGAGGTGCTGGCCGACGCCCACGCCGCGGGCAAGGCCGCGGCCAAGGCCGCCGGGTTCAAGCCGAAGAACACCAAGGCACCGCAGGGCGAGGCCGAGACCGAAGCGCCCATGCAGGCCGTCTGGCTGATGCCTGCCAAGGCCGAGGTGCAGCTGCGCATGAAGTCGTGGCTGGACTTCCAGAACGACGTGAAGGTCTCGGATGTGCAACTGGCCGCGCGCGAAGGCTATGAAAGCGTCGAGCACACCAAGCGATATACCACGCTGGGCATGGCGACGGATCAGGGTAAGCTGAGTAATATCAACGGCCTGGCGATCCTTGCTGATGCGCTGAAATCCGAGATACCCAAGGTCGGCACGACCACATTCCGCCCGCCCTATACGCCCATCTCGATGGGCGCCATCGCGGGCGAGGCGCGCGGCGAGGTGTTCCAGCCGATCCGCCGCACGCCCATGCATGACTGGCATGACCGGAATGGTGCCGATTGGGAGCCGGTGGGCCACTGGCGTCGTCCTTACGCCTATGTCCGAGCCGGGGAAACCGTGCATGACGCGGTGAACCGCGAGGTCAAGAACACCCGTGAAAACCTCGGGCTGCTTGATGCCTCGACCTTGGGCAAGCTGATTGTCAAAGGTCCGGACGCGGGCAAGTTCCTGGACATGATGTACACCAACATGATGTCCACGCTGAAGGTCGGCAAATGCCGCTATGGCCTGATGTGCTCGGAAAACGGCTTCCTGATTGATGACGGCGTCGTGGCCCGCATCGACGAGGACACCTGGCTGTGCCACACCACCACCGGCGGGGCTGAGCGCATCCATGCCCACATGGAGGAATGGCTGCAGACCGAGTGGTGGGACTGGAAGGTCTATGTCGCCAACGTGACCGAGCAATACGCCCAGGTCGCCGTGGTCGGCCCCAATGCCCGCAAGGTGCTGGAGAAGCTCGGCGGCATGGATGTCAGCCGCGAGGCGCTGCCCTTCATGGAGTGGCGCGACGGCCAGATCGGCGGCTTTGATTGCCGCGCCTACCGCATCTCGTTCTCGGGCGAGCTGTCCTATGAAATCGCGGTGCCCGCCAGCCAGGGGCAGGCGTTCTGGGACGCTCTGATGGAAGCCGGGAAAGAGTTCGGCGTGATGCCTTATGGCACGGAATGTCTGCACATTCTGCGGGCCGAGAAGGGCTTCATCATGATCGGGGACGAGACCGACGGCACCGTGATCCCGCAGGATCTGGGGCTGCACTGGGCGATCTCAAAAAAGAAAGAGGATTTCCTGGGCAAGCGCGCGCAGGAACGCTCTCACATGACCGATCCGGACCGCTGGAAGCTGGTGGGTCTGGAAACTGTGGATGGTTCCGTTTTGCCCGACGGCGCCTATGCGGTGGGCGAGGGCGTGAACGCCAACGGTCAGCGCAACATGATCGGGCGCGTCACCTCGACCTATTACTCGGCCAACCTGGGCAGGGGCATCGCCATGGGGCTGGTCAAAAACGGGCCGAACCGCATGGGAGAGGTGATCGAGTTCCCGGGCACCGACGACAAAATCTACAAGGCCAAGATCGTGGACCCGGTGTTCTACGACAAGGACGGGGAGAAGCAGAATGTCTGAACCCATCAGCGCACTGAACTACGCCAGCTTTGACGGCATCGCCTGGATCGAGGAATGTGGCCTGCAGGGGATGATCACCCTGCGCGGCGATCTGTCCGACAAGCTGGTGACCAAGGCGGTCAAGGATGCCACCGGCCAGAAGATGCCCGGCCAGCGCGAGGCTTTCGTCGATGGCGAAACCGGCGTCTGCTGGATGTCGCCGGACGAGCTGCTGGTGCTGGTTCCTTACGCCGAGGTCGAGGCCAAACTGGCCGCCATGCAGGACGCGCTGAGCGGTGTGCATGCCTTGGCGGTCAATGTCTCGGACGCGCGGGCGGTGTACCGGGTCTCGGGACCGACCGCGCGTGAGGTGCTGGGCAAGGTTGCGCCCGTCGATTTCTCGTCCGATACGTTCCAGCCCGGCCAGATCCGGCGCACGCGCCTGGCGCAGGTTGCGGGGGCGTTCTGGATGGACGACGAGGAATCCTTTCGCGTGGTGTGCTTCCGATCGGTGGCGGATTACGTGTTCAAGCTGTTGAAGGTTGCGGCGCAGCCCGGCAGCGAGGTCGGATTCTACTGAACCCGACCCCACCTTGGCAGAAAGAACAAGCCCCGGACATCACCGGGGCTTTTCATTTTTTGACGGCCTCGCATCTGCCGGTTCCGTAGGGTTTGTTCGATGCCCCTACATTCACGAAACTGCCGCTCACCTTCAGCCCACCGTCTGTTGCAAGATTCGCCTGATAGCGCATGCGAATGGCCTGACCTTCGGTGCTTTTGAGCGTCACGTTCCAGATCATCCGATAGCCCTTGGACCCACGATCCCGAAGCTGCGCGTTGGTCCAGTCATGGTAGTTGCTGGCGGCTTGGGCCGTGCCGGCCTCGGGGTCGATTTGAAAGGCATATTCGGGTGCAACCCAGCCGTGGATATCCTTTTTCGTGATCGTGCACTTGTAAGCCATGGGGGATGCGGCAGCCGCCTGTGCTGTCAGGACCGCAGCGAGAAACGGAATAAGTCGCAAGTCAATTTTCCTGTAATTTCAATGATCAATACAGGAAAATGAACACCGCGTCGTCGGGTGTTCAAGGGCAAACTCTCGTTTGGATAGAGTTTCCTTTACGGAACTCTATTCCGTGAACAGGACGCTGCGGTACTGGGTCAAAGCGCACGGGCTCAGCAAGTCCTCGGCCGAGATTGGGCGCCCGGCTTCATCGTACATGTTCGAGTAGAAAGACAACGTCGCAAGCAGGGCTTCGACCCGTTCGGCGCGGTTGTTTTCGTCCAGTAGGGGCGCGTGCAGCGACAGATACAGGGCTGGCTTCTGCTCCTGCAGCCAGTCGGCGAGCGTCGGCAGAACCGCAAACTCCGCCCCTTCGATGTCCATTTTGACCAGCGAAATCCCTGTCAGGTCCGTCGCTTTAGCGAACTGGTGCCACGCGATGGTCAGGGCATCGGTGCCATGCGCGCCGTCATGCAGCAGCGAACTGGTCGAGTCGCCGCGCTCGCCCCTGACTGAAGCCATGCGGGCCACGCCGAACCGGTCGGACAAAGCCACGCCAAAGGCCGAGACGTTGCGGATGTCGTTCAGATCGAGGTTCCAGGCCAGGTGGCGATAGGCGGTCGGGTCGGGTTCGAAACACCAGACATGCCGGGCCTTGCGCGCGCCATACAGAACCGTCGGCCCGATCCATGCGCCGATGTCCAGATAGTCGCGGTCTGGCGAAAGATGGCGGTCGAGCACGGCGAAGGTTTCGGGCTCCCAGTTGCCGGCCGAGGCCTTGCGCCAGAATTTCGAATGGTAGGGGTCCAGCCGGAACACCTCGCCATTCAGGTTGCCTGCATAATGACCGCGAGCACGGTAGAACATCTTGCGCGCCTGCGTCAGCATCGCGGACCTCCGGGTTTTCTGCGCTCGGGCCTTGACCTGCGGCGGTTGCCAAAGCATTTAACCTTGGGAACGCAACACAAATTTACAGGGGGCCGAGATGGCTTTTGAACTTCCTGATCTTCCTTATGCACATGACGCGCTGGCAGCCAAGGGCATGTCGGCGGAAACGCTGGAATATCACCATGATCTGCACCACAAGGCCTATGTCGACAACGGCAACAAGCTGATCGCCGGGACCGAGTGGGACGGCAAGTCGCTGGAAGAGATCATCGTCGGCACTTATGACAAGTCGGCCGTCGCACAGAACGGGATCTTCAACAACATCAGCCAGCTTTGGAACCACAACCAGTTTTGGGAAATGATGGGTCCGGGCGAATCGAAGATGCCGGGCGAGCTGGAAAAGGCGTTGGTTGAAAGCTTCGGTTCGGTCGAGGAGTTCAAATCGCAGTTCAGCGCGGCGGGAGCCGGTCAGTTCGGTTCGGGCTGGGCGTGGCTGGTCAAGAATGCCGACGGCTCGCTGGCGGTTACCAAAACCGAAAACGGTGTGAACCCGCTGTGCTTCGGCCAGACGGCACTGCTGGGTTGCGACGTGTGGGAGCACTCCTACTACATTGACTTCCGCAACAAGCGCCCGGCTTACCTCTCGAACTTCCTCGACAACCTGGTGAACTGGGAAAACGTTGCATCGCGGATGTAACTCTTGACCCGACGAGGGTTCATCAAGGGCCTGCTGGCGGTGACGCTGGCAGGCCTTGTTGTTTCGCTGTACGGGTTCTTTATCGAACCGGCTATGCGGCTGCGGGTTCGCAAATGGAAGCTCAAGCGCGCGGACTGGACGGCGCCTCCGCTGCGGATCGCGGTCATCGCCGACCTTCATGCCGGCGAGCCATTCGTTACCGTAAAGCGTATCAAGCAGGTCGTAAGGCGCACAAATGCGCTGGATGCCGATCTGGTCTTGCTGCTGGGGGATTTCACCGCCAGCCACAGGATGGTTTCGAAACCTGTCGCGATGGCGGACATCACCCCGGTTCTTGCCGGACTGACCGCGCGCCATGGGGTTTTCGCGGTGCTGGGAAACCATGACTGGTGGGATGATACGGCCGCTCAACGCCGGGGCGGTGGGCCCAACTTATATGCCGATGCGTTGGCCGCGAGTGGCATCCCGGTCCTGTCCAATTCTGCGCAGAAACTGGATGGTCCGGGAATCTGGCTGGCGGGCCTCGAAGACCAACTGGCCATCGTGGAGGGCAACGGGCGATACCGCGGCCTGGACGATCTGTCCGGCACGTTGCGGCAGATTACCGATGACGCGCCCGTCATCCTGATGGCGCATGAACCGGACATATTTCCCCAAGTGCCAGATCGCGTTGCCTTGACACTGTCCGGTCACACGCATGGTGGGCAAATCAGACTGTTTGGGTGGTCGCCCGTGGTGCCCTCGCGGTTTGGCAATCGCTATGCCTACGGCCCGGTGCGCGAAGGTGAAAAGGATCTGGTAGTTTCCGGCGGCATTGGGTGCTCGATCCTTCCGGTCCGGTTTGGTGTTACACCCGAGATTACGCTTGTCGAAATTTCGGCCTGATCTGCGCTTCGGGTGGAAACTTGCCGATACGTCAACTTTTGCGCGCATGCGCCGTTGCAAGACGCCAAAGAGTGATTAGCTGATAGTTGCGGGAGGAGAGAACCGCCAAAACCAAAACAATGAGGGAATAGCTGCCGGATTGTGCCGTGGGTGCAAGATGTTGGCTGTTCTTGTTCGGGCGGGGGACGGCCACGAAAACCACAACGGGAGATCGCAATGGTCGCACTTGCACAGGGTACTTGGGTCATCATCGCCGACGGGGAAAAAGCACTGTTCACTGAAAACGTGACGGATGCCGAGAACCCCAATCTGGTGGTCGTATCGGTTGAGGAACATGATCATCTCGCCGCGCGGAGCAAGCCCTCGGATCGGGCGGGACGGCGAAATGATACCGGGCCGAACCAGAAATCTGCGGTGGAAGAAGACACCTGGCGCACTCACGCCAAATCCCTGTTCGTCCAGGATGTGGCCAACCTGCTCAACAAAAAAGGGCTGAAGGGCGCGTACAAGCGGCTTGTTCTGGTTGCCAGCCCACAGGTCCTGGGCCTGCTGCGCCGGCGCCTTCACAGCGAAGTTCTGGCCAAAGTCGTAGCCGAAGTCGACAAGACCCTGACCAATCATCCACTGCACAAGGTCGAAAAGGTGCTGCAACGCCAACTGCGCACCTCGACCGCCTGATCTAGCTAGTTCGGGACTCACGGGCGGGGAAGCCGCCCGTGACGCCTATTATTTCAATAACTTGCGCAATTCGTCCATCGCGGACTCGGCGTCGTCGACCCAGGTAATGAAACGGGCCAAGGAGGCATCCGCAAAACCTGCGTCGATCACCTGATCCAAAAGCGTGTGAAGCGCGTCCCAGTATCCGTCCACATTCATCACCAGAATGGGTTTGTCATGCAGGCCCAACTGGCGCCAGGTCAGTGCCTCGAACAACTCGTCCAACGACCCGGGTCCGCCGGGCAGCACGACCACGGCATCCGCATTCATGATCATGACTTTCTTGCGCTCGTGCATCGTTTCGGTGACCACGAAACGCGTCAGATCTGTTTTTCCCACTTCCCGCCGGAGCAGATGAACCGGTATCACGCCGAAGGTTTCGCCTCCGGCCGCTTGCGTGGCCCGGGCGACTTCGCCCATCAGGCCCACGTCACCCGCACCGTAGACCAGCCGCCAGCCTTCGGCGGCCAGCAGCCGTCCAAAGGTGCCTGCGGCCTTTGTGTAGGCCGAATTCGCGCCATTGCGTGACCCGCAATACACACAGATCGATTTCTGGGACATCAAACAGCGACTCCGGGGTTGTGTCAGAGGTTTTGACCCGTGATAGCGGGATTGGTAAATTGGCTCAACCGTTCGGCGGAAAGCTTTTGAGTCAAGGCATTTGCGCTGCGGAGTGAAGGAAAAAACATGGACGCCAAATCGGGAAGCGGTAGGTCGGGTGCATTCGTCTGGGGTATCCTTGCGGGTATCTTGGCTGTAATTGGCGCCGGGGGCTTGTATCTTTCGGGTGTCTTCGGTCCTGCGCCACAGTCTGAACAGTCCACTACGAAAGAGGCCGTCGCCGCAAGCGCCAGCGAAGTGACGACTGAGCCAGCCGCCGCACCGGCACCAAGCCCGGATGCAGAGGACTCGCAGGTCGTTGCGGAACCTGACAACGCGGACGAGGTTCAGACCTCGACCGAGACCGAAGAAACAACCGCGGCGGAAGCCGAAGAGACAACTGCGACCGACGAGCAGACTGCGCAGGACGCGACGGTTGAAGAACAGCCGGCAGAGGCTACTCCCACACCCGAGGCTAACGCGGCCCCAATTGCTCCGACGCTCGACCAGATATTCGTGGAGCCCGACGGCAATGCGCTGCTGTCCGGCAAAGGCGACCCGGGCAGTCAAATTCGTATCCTGCTGGATGGAGAGCCGATCCACAGCTTCACGGTCGATGGCAGCGGCCAGTTCGCCGAGTTCGTCACCATCCCCTTCAGCGAGGCCGCGCGAGGTCTGGTTCTTGAAGCCGGTGACGGTACCCGGTCTGCGCAATCGGATGACTATCTGATTGCCGCGTTGCCCAAGCCGCCTGCGCCACCCGCTACGGACGAGCAAGTCGCCAGCACGGACACCGAAGCGCAGGACGAAACGGCGGAACAGCCGTCTGCGGCCGCAGTCGCAGAGGACACCGAGGTCGCGCAAGCGGACGAGACCGTTACCGGGGCGCAGGACGAAGAAGCAACCTCACCCGAGGCCACGACCGAGACTCAATCCAGCGAAAGCCAGCAGGTGGCCGTTTTGCGGTCCGGTGAGGAAGGGGTTGAGCT
Organism: Ruegeria sp. BC6; assembly: GCF_056539185.1. Lineage (NCBI taxonomy): Bacteria > Pseudomonadati > Pseudomonadota > Alphaproteobacteria > Rhodobacterales > Roseobacteraceae > Ruegeria > Ruegeria sp. BC6. The sequence continues at coordinate 976,784 of NZ_JBQFUM010000001.1, read as the reverse complement.
TGTCCAGTCGCCGTCGTCCGAAGACGCGTCGCCCGAGCAGGTTGCGCTTGATACGATCGGCTATTCCGACGCTGGCGATGTCCAATTGTCCGGCCGTGTGTCCGAGGGTGCTGCGGTTCGGCTCTATCTGAACAACAAGCTGGTGGCCGATATCACGCCAGGGCAGGACGGTGATTGGCGCGGGGAAATCCAAGAAGTCGATCCCGGTGTCTATACGCTGCGCGTTGACGAAGTCGACACGGACGGAACGGTGCTGAGCCGTCTGGAAACGCCGTTCAAGCGCGAGCCGGTTGAAATTCTGCAGGCGGCCGAGGCGCAGGATGCGGTGCCGGGCGCCGACCAGAGCACGCCGATCCGGTCCGTTACCGTGCAAAAGGGCGATACCCTGTGGGCGATCTCGCGAGAGCGTTTTGGCGACGGTGTTCTGTATGTCCGCCTGTTCGATGCGAACCGCGACCTGATCCGAGACCCCGACCTGATTTATCCAGGTCAGGTCTTCACCATCCCGGAATAAAGGCTTAGGTCTTGCGGGGCCGGGTTTTCGCCCGGCCTCGAAGCTTTCCGGGTCAGACATGAGAAGACTTGCGCCTATGCATTCCGCAGACATGCCACAGATGGACGAACGCAAGTCGGGTTGGCTGACCATCCGAAAAGTGGCTCCGTACCTGTGGCCCGAAGATGAGCCGTGGGTCAAACGGCGGGTGGTCTTCGCGATGGCCATGCTGGTTTTGGCCAAGTTGATCGCGGTCTATACGCCGATCCTGTACAAGGGCGCGGTTGACGCGTTGGCGGGCGAGGGCGTGCCGCCGCTCGCGCTGGGCGCCGTAGGGCTGACCGTGGCCTATGGCGTGGCGCGGATGATGACGGTGGGGTTCCAGCAGTTGCGCGATGCGCTGTTCGCGCCGGTGGGGCAACGCGCGCTGCGGGCGCTGGCGCTGGAAACCTTCCAGCACATCCACCAGCTGTCGATGCGCTATCATGTGACCCGCCGTACGGGCGGCCTCAGCCGGATCATCGAGCGCGGGGTCAAGGGCGTGGAGTTCCTGCTGCGCTTTCTGCTGTTTTCGATTGGCCCGTTGATCCTGGAACTGCTGCTGGTGGCGGTGGTTCTGATGTGGCTGTTCGACGTTTGGTATCTGGTCGTGGTGGCCGTCACCATCGCGCTGTACATCTGGTTCACCTTCACGGTCACCGAATGGCGTGTGAAGTTGCGGCGCGAGATGAATGATCAGGACACCGAGGCCAACCAGCGTGCCATCGACAGCCTGCTGAATTTCGAAACCGTCAAGTATTTCAACGCCGAGCGGCGCGAAGCTGAACGATATGACGTGTCGATGAAAGCCTATGCGCAGGCCGCGTTGAAAACGGCATACTCGCTGGCCTTCCTGAATTTCGGTCAGTCCTTCCTGATCACCTGTGGCCTGATCGGGGTGATGGTTCTTGCTGCGATCGGCGTGCAGAACGGGCAGTTGACGGTGGGCGATTTTGTGATGGTCAACGCCTACATGATCCAGATCACCGTGCCGCTGAACTTTCTGGGCACCGTCTATCGCGAGATCCGTCAGGCCTTGGTTGATATGGGCCAGATGTTCCAACTGCTGGAGCAGCCGGCCGAAGTGGTGGACAAGCCAGACGTCAAACCGCTGCAGATCACCGAAGGCCGGGTCGAACTGGACGATGTGCATTTCGGGTATGATCCGGACCGCGAGATCCTGCGCGGTGTCTCTCTGGTGGTGCCGGGGGGGAAGACCGTTGCCATCGTGGGCGCGACCGGCTCGGGCAAATCCACCATCGGGCGGTTGCTGTTCCGGTTCTACGACGTGACCCAAGGCGCGTTGCGGATCGACGGGCAGGACGTGCGCGACGTGACGCAGGAAAGCCTGCACGCTGCCATCGGCGTGGTGCCGCAGGATACAGTGCTGTTCAACGATACGATCCGATACAACATCGCCTATGGCCGCGAGGGGGCCTCGCAGGCCGAGATCGAAGCCGCCGCAAAGGCCGCTCAGATCCACGACTTCATCACCTCTTTGCCCGAAGGGTACGAGACCAAGGTGGGTGAGCGTGGCCTGAAGCTGTCTGGCGGCGAGAAGCAGCGCGCGGGCATTGCGCGTACGCTGTTGAAGAACCCGCCGATCCTTCTGTTGGACGAGGCCACCAGCGCGCTGGATACCGACACCGAGCAGGACATCAAGGATGCCCTGGCCCGCGCCGGCGAGGGGCGTACGGTGATCACCATCGCCCACCGCCTGAGCACGATTGCCGAGTCCGATCAGATCGTCGTTCTGGAAAAGGGCGAAATCATCGAGCAGGGCACCCACGACGAACTGCTGCGCCGTGAAGGGCGTTATGCCCAGCTGTGGAACCGCCAGCAATCGGATACGCGGGCGGCCTGAATCCGCTTCAGCTAGGGTTTCAAATGAAAACGGGCCGGCTGTACCGGCCCGTTTTTTTTGTTACTCCGCCGCTTTGAGCGGATGCCCCGGTGTGTCGCCCGGGCTTTCCTCGGCATCTGCAGCCTCATCCTCGGTCCAGACGATTTCCGTCGCCTGCATCCGGCGGGCCGAGTCTCCGATCGCCATATCCTGCGCGATCTGGCTGGAACGGCCGGCGGTCACGCGGGCCAACAGCTTGCCCAGCCATATGGCGTACGTGGTCACCCACACCCGCAAGGCCAGGAACGAGGGCGTCACGATCAGCGTCAGAACCGTGGCGATCCCCAGGCCAAACACCACTGCCGTCGCCAGCTGCTTCCACCACAGAGCGGTGGGGCTGTCGATGGAATAGCCGCCATTGATGAAGTCCAGCGACAGGCCGAACATCATCGGTGTCAGGCCGGCCATCGTGGTCAGGGTGGTCAGCAGAACCGGACGGATCCGCGCCTCGGCCGTGCGCACGATGGCGTCGATCCGGGGCATGTAGCGGCTGTATTCCTGATAGGTGTCGATCAGAACGATGTTGTTGTTCACCACGATCCCCGCCAGCGCCACGATGCCGGTGCCGGTCATGATGATCGAGAAGGGCTGTTGCATCACCATCATCCCGATCAGCACCCCGGTGGTGGACAGAACCACCGCCAGCAGCACCAGCACCGAGTTGTAGAACGAGTTGAACTGCGCCAACAGGATCACGAACATCAGACCCAGCGCGGCCAGAAAGGCGCTGGAGAGGAAGGCCTGGCTCTCGGCTTGGTCTTCCTGGTCTCCGGTCCATTCCCAGGTGATCGTGTTGGCAAAGGGCTGAGTGTCCAGCCACTCGGTCAGTACCGCGATCCGCTCGTTCGGGTTGATCAGCGTCAGGCGGGCGTCGCCGTCATCAATAGCGGCCTGCACCTCCTGCAAGCTGTCCGCACCGGTCAACTGAACCAGAGTATAGGCCGTACCATCGGCACCGTTGATCGTCGCACCTTCGGGTTCCGAGCCTTCGGTCACTTCGCGCACCACGGCCAGCCGCTGTTCTCCATCCGGGGTGTCGATCACCACTTTGCTCAGACCGGACTCCACGTCGGCCTTGACGTCGTAATAGCGCTCTTGATCCACGCGGTTGATTTCGGCCAGCTTTGCCACCGGTTTGCGGGTGATGAAGTTCGACAAGGGCACCAGCCCGTCCGGAGTACGAACCTTGAGCGTATCCAACGTGGACAGGACCCGATCCTGATCGGGCAGGCGGACGCGGATCTCGATCTCTTCATCCACGCTTTCGGGGCGCATTTCGCCCAGCAGGATGCCACGGGTCACCAACTGCACCATCGCGCCCACGGTTGCCACGTCGGCCCCGAACCGTCCTGCCTTGGCCACGTCGACGTCGATCTGCCAGTCGATACCGGGCAAGGGCAGGGTGTCCTCGATCTTGATCAGGCCCGGGGTGTTTTCAAACACCTCGCGCGCGGTCAGTGTGGCGCGGGTCAGGTCATCCCAGTTGTCGCCCTTGATCCGCAGGTGCACGGGCTTAGCCGAGGCCGGACCTTGTTCCAGCGGCAGGATCTCGACAACGAAACCCGGCAGCTTGGCAAGCTCGGCGTTCAACTGCTCGATCACGAAATCGCCGTCATACTCGGGCGCGACGGTGTGCTTATCGAACAATCCGCCTGCGACAGGTTCTGACACGTTCGGGCGATCCTCCCACGGGATGATCTCGAACTGCACGCGGCCCACCGTGTCCGCCGGAGCCTGCGCCCCACCGTTGTTCTGGTTCAGGCCGCCTTCACCGGCGAACGAGAACACGTTGATCACTGCCGGATGCTGGCTGATCACCTGTTCGGCCTCGAAAACCAGCGCGTCCTTTTCGGCCAGCGACAGGTTGCCCCGTGCGCGGACATAGGCGGTGGCCTGTTCCGGCTCGCTTTCGACGAAGAATTCAACACCGCGGTTGTTCTGACCGTACATGGTCATCACCGTCATCACCGCAAAGCCTACTGCCACGATCGAGACGATCGGCATGATCGGATTGCCGACCAAGAACTTGATGACATAACCGAAGGGCGTATGCTCCTTGGCCGTGTGGACACGTTCGTCCGGCTTGCGCTCGATCCGGGCTGCGCTTAGCGTGACCGATCCGGCGAAGGCGCCGAACAGGAACAGAACCGCGCCCAGCAAGAACCCACCGCCTGCGCCTTCCGGCAGCAGATACGTGGGGTTCAGCAGCTGCATTGCGCCCAGGAAGATCATGTAGACCGACGGCGGAACCATGACGGCACGCACCCACCAGGGCGTCCGCGCGCGCAACCAATCCGAGCTGCGGTCGAACACGCGGCTCAACCGGCCCGAGACACCGCCCATCACCGGCAGGTAGATCAGCGCCACGATCAGCGAGGCCGACAGAACGAAGATCAGCGTAACCGGCAGCATCCCCATGAATTCACCCGGAATGCCCGGCCAGAACAGCATGGGAAGAAATGCGCACAGCGTCGTGGCGGTTGACGAGACGATGGGCCAGAACATCCGCTGGGCTGCCTCGACATAGGCGTGCATCGGGCCGACGCCTTCCTTGATGCGTTTGTCGGCATACTCCACGACCACGATCGCGCCATCGACCAGCATCCCCACAGCCAGGATCAGGCCGAACATGACGATGTTCGAGATGCTGACGCCCATGATGGCCAGGAACGCGAAACACAACAGGAACGAGGTCGGAATCGCGAATCCCACCAGCAGCGCCGCGCGGGTACCCAGCGAAGCCAGTACCACGATCATCACCAGCGCGATGGCCGTCAGAACCGAGCCTTCCAGCTGGCTGACCATCGAGCCGACGATGCGGCTCTGGTCATTCGACGTGCCGACATTCACGGCAGCCTGCAGCTCGGCCGGCCACTTGGTCTCGGCCTTGGCGACGGTCTCTTTCACCTGGGCCACGGTGTCGATCAGGTTGAAACCCTTGCGTTTGACGACCTGCAGCGCCACGGTCGGTTCGCCGTTGAAGCGGGCGGTCCCTTCGCGGTCTTCGAAGGTATAGTTGATCTCGGCCAGTTCGCCCAAGGTCACGACCCGGTCGCCATTGACCTTGATCGGCAGTCCATAGACATCCTGTGCGGTCTTGAAGGACGAAGGAATCTTGACCGAAAACGCACCCTGTTCGGTTTCGACCTCACCAGCGGCGATCAGCTGGTTGTTGTTCTGCACGACGTTGATCAGCTCGGCCGCGGTGACGTTGTACGCCTCAAGTCGCAGCGGATCGATGACCACTTCCAGCATTTCATCGCGATTGCCGGCAATCCCGGCCTCAAGAACCGAATCCAGCGCCTCGAGCTCGTCCTGGAGGTCCTTGGCGACCCGCGCCATCGTGCGTTCGGGCACGGCACCCGACAGGTTCACGATGACGATCGGGAATTCCGAGAAGTTGATCTCGGTAAGCGTGTATTGCTCGGCGCCTTCGGGGAAGTCGGCCTGCGCACTGTTCATCGCGTCGCGCACGTCAGCGGTAATGGCTGTCTTGTCCCAGCCAAAGTCGAACTCAAGCGCGATCCCGGCATAGCCCTCGGCGGCGGTGGCGGTCATCTCCTTCAGGCCGTCCAGATCCGCAAGCTCGGTTTCCATCGGCTTGATCAACAGATTTTCACTGTCTTCGGCCGAAATGCCCGGAAACTGAACCGACACGAACAGGGCCGGAATCTCGATGTCCGGTTCGCCTTCTTTGGGCAAGCTGACATAAGCAAACCCGCCGATGATCAGCGAGATGGCAATGAATGCCAGAACCATTCGGGCCCTGTCGGCGGCCCAGCTGACTATGCCCGTCATTGGGAAACGTCCTCATAGGTGGGCGCTACGACCACACCCGCAGTCACGAACTCTTGTCCGACCACGATGATGTCTACGGTTTCCGCAAGACCGCCGACCCAAACACCGTCGGCCGTATCGCGCAACAGGCGGATGGGTACGAAATCGACGATATTACCGGCTCCGACCGTCCGAACGCCTAGCTGGCCTTCGTTGTTCAGCGTCAACGCCGATTGCGGCAGCAGGTGAGCCTTGGCGCCTTCGGCCGCGATGCGGATGCTTGCGGTCTGCCCGTCCCGGATCAGAAGCTCGGGGTTCGGGACGGTGACTTCCACCTCGAACGTGCGTGTGGTTTCGTCCGCCGAACGGCTGAGGAAGGTCACACGGCCCTCGACCTGCAATCCGGTCACCAGTTGTGCCTGCGCCGGAGCGCCGACGGTGACACGGTTCACTTCGGTTTCGGGAACAAAGCCGACCAGCTTGATCGGATCAAGCTGGATCACGGTCGCGCACAACGATCCGGGCTGCATCAGACTGCCCAATTCGGCGGCATCGCTTTCCAGAAGGCCCTGAAACGGGGCCTCGATGGTGATGCGATCCAATTCCAGTTCGGCAGCCGAAACCGCCGCTTCCGCAGCCTCGATGCCCGCCTCCGTAGCCTTCAACTCGGCCTCGGCCGCCTTGATACCGGCCTTTGCGGTACTCATCTCGGCCTCGGCCGCGATCCGCCGGGTTTCGGAGCCGAAGCCAGTTTCCGACAGTTTGCGGGCTGCAATCAGGTTTATTTCGGCCTCGGCAACGCGGGCATGTGCTTCCTCCAGCCGTGCTTCGGCTTCGGGCACACGGCTTTCCGCCTCCAGCTTGGCAGCCTTGGCCTGGGCCAGCTGTGCCGGGCGTGAGCCGGGATCCAATTCGCACAGCAGATCGCCAGCCTCGACGAAGGTGCCTTTGCGCTTGGGTTCCGAAATGACGGTCGATGTGGTTTCGGCCAGAACTTCGACCTGACGGATTGCTTTGGTTTCACCGCGCAGCAGAACGGCGCTGTCGATTTCGCGCGCAGTGGAGCGCAACGCGACAACCCCAACGGCCTGCACGGCCGAGGCATCGTTTGCCTCAGCGCCAGCGTCAGACTGGCTCGCAGCATCTTCGCGACCGGCAAATGCAAACAGGGCATCGCGCTCGAAAACCACGAAATACAATGCAACGATGACCAATACGGCGTTGACGAGGGATATCAATCGCATGCCGTCATTCTCCTTAAAATATTATGTCCGCACAAATGCCGGTGGGCACGCAATGACATGGGGGCGTGCGTGCGCGAAGTCCATACTGAACTGAATAGTTTGGTTTGATTTTTTTCGCAAGAGCGCCCTGACGCCGAGCAATTGTGCATTTCGGGTACTTGGCTTGCTGATGGTGCCGGGGTATGACATGGCGCCAGAAAGCTGAATGCAACGCCCGGGGGCAGGAATGAGCGACGTCGACAGTTTCATTGATGAGGTCACCGAAGAGGTGCGCCGCGACCGGCTTTACCTGCAGCTGCGTCGATGGGGTTGGGTCGGTGTTCTGGCCGTTGTTCTGATCGTGGGCGGTGCGGCTTTCAATGAATACCGCAAGGCGCGCGACGCCAGTCAGGCCCAGAAGCTGGGCGACGATATTCTGGCCGCGATGCAGCTGAACGACGCTTCCGCACGTGCGGATGCGTTGGCGCAGGTCACGGCCAGTTCGGCCGGCGAACAGGCGGTTTTGGGCTTTCTCCTCTCGGGCGCATTGTCCGAGTCGGGATCGGTCGAACAGGCCGTAGAACAGCTGAACGCGATTGCGGTTCAGGGTGATCTGCCGGAAATCTACCGCTCGATCGCTGCCTTCAAGGCCCTGTTGTTGCAGTCCGAAACCATGCCCGCCGCCGAGCGCCGCCAACAGTTCGAGGCGCTGGCCGCTCCGGGCGCGCCGCTGCGTCTGCTGGCAGAAGAACAACTGGCCCTGATCGACCTCACCGATGGTGACACTCAGGCCGCGCTGGAACGTCTGCAGTCCATCCGTCAGGATGCAGAGGTCAGTGCCGACATCCAGCAGCGTGCAACCCAATTGATCGTCGCGCTGGGCGGAACGCCCGAACCGATCACCGCACAGCAGGGTTGATACGCGGCCCATTTCAGTGAACCAAGACAGGCGAGTTCGGAGTTTCATGGCAAAAAGACTATTTTCCCGATTTGGTTTGCCGGTCGCAGTTCTGGCGCTGACAGCGCTGAGCGCCTGCGAGGAACCCGAAGTGATCCTGCCGGGCGAGCGTGAAGACATCCGCCCGGCCCAGGATCTGGAAACCGTTCAGACAACCGGTGCCAAACCGATCAGCCTGCCGGCCGCAAAGCGCAACGCCGAATGGGCACAGAGCCCGGGAACCGCGGCTTTCCGTACCACCAACGCGGCGCTCAGCCCCGCGCCGCAGCGCATCTGGTCAACCTCGATCGGGGCCGGCGACGGGCGCAAACAAAGGATCACCGCTGATCCGGTTGTCGCAGGTGGCTTGATCTACACCCTGGACGCGGCGGCAACCGTTTCCGCGGTTTCTCCTCAGGGGCAACTGGTCTGGAGCACAAACCTGGTCCCCGCCACGGATGGCGAAGAGCAGGCGACCGGGGGCGGCATCGCCTATGCAGACAACACGTTGTACGTTTCGTCCGGTTTTGGCCGTCTGACCGCTCTGGATGCGCGCACCGGCGGTATTCGCTGGCAAAAGAAGCTGAACGCGACCGGTAGCGGAGCACCGCTGGTTTCTGGCGGCCTGCTGTACCTTGTGGCCGGGGATCAGACTGGCTGGGCGGTTGATGCAAAGGACGGGCGCATTGCCTGGCAGATCGAGGGCACGCCCAGCGTCGGCAATGTCCTGGGAGCTCCGGCGCCGGTATTGGCGAACGAGTTTGCAGTCTTTGCGTTTGGGTCCGGTGATGTGGCGGCCGCTTTCCGCAAAGGCGGTATCCGTCGCTGGAACGCGTCGGTCGCCGGCGGCCGCAGGGGGCGGGCCGCAGCGCAGATCGTGGATGTGACGGGCGGCCCGATCGTATCCGGAAACTCAATCTACATCGGCAACCACTCAGGACGCACGGTCGCCTTCGACGCCAGCTCGGGCGAACGGATCTGGACCGCTTTCGAAGGCGCGGTCGATACCGTCTGGCCGGTCGGCAACAGCGTATTCCTGATCAGCGACCGCAGCCAGTTGGTGCGGTTGGACGTGTCAGACGGGTCTGTGGTCTGGGCCATCGACCTGCCGGGCTTCGTCAAGGACAAGCCCAACCGTCGGGGACCGATCTTTGCGCATTACGGCCCCATCATGGCTGGCGGACGCATCGTCATCGGCTCGAACGACGGTTATCTGCGGTTCTATAACCCTGTCGACGGCATGCTGGTGCATCAGGTCGAGGTTCCGGGCGGGGCGACAACGGCACCGGTGGTTGCGAACCAGACCCTCTACGTGGTTTCGACCAAAGGGCAACTGCACGCTTTCCGTTGACGACAAGATGCGTTAAAGGGCGCGTCTGAGTCTTGAAAGTTGAGTATCATGTCTTTGACCCTCGCCATCGTGGGGCGCCCCAATGTGGGCAAATCCACCCTGTTCAATCGCCTTGTGGGCAAGCGCCTTGCTCTGGTGGACGACCAGCCCGGCGTTACCCGCGATCTGCGTGAGGGCGAAGGGCGGCTGGGTGACCTGCGCTTTACCGTGATCGACACGGCCGGGTTGGAGGATGCCACCGACGACAGCCTGCAGGGCCGGATGCGGCGCCTGACCGAGCGTGCCGTGGACATGGCCGATGTCTGCCTGTTCATGATCGACGCCCGTGTGGGCCTGACCCCGACCGACGAGATGTTTGCCGAGATTCTGCGCAAGCGGTCCAAGCATGTGATCCTGGCGGCCAACAAGGCCGAGGGGGCGGCGGCGGATGCCGGTGTGCTCGAGGCGTACAACCTGGGTCTGGGCGAGCCGATCCGCCTGTCGGGTGAGCATGGCGAAGGCATGACCGACCTTTACGCGGCGTTGATGCCTTTGGCTGACGCCATGGAAGAAAAACAGCCAGAGGACGTTCCGCAAACGGATATCGATCTGGACGAGGATGGGGAAACCGAGGGCGAAGCCCCTGCAATTACGCCGGACAAGCCGCTGCAAGTGGCCGTTGTCGGGCGTCCGAATGCTGGCAAGTCCACGCTGATCAACAAGATCCTGGGCGAAGATCGTCTGCTGACCGGTCCCGAGGCCGGCATTACCCGTGACGCCATCAGTCTGAAGTTGGACTGGGGTGGCACCCCCATGCGCATCTTTGACACCGCCGGTATGCGCAAGAAGGCCAAGGTACAGGAAAAGCTGGAGAAACTCTCGGTTTCCGACGGCCTGCGCGCCGTCAAGTTCGCCGAAGTCGTGGTTGTTCTGCTGGATGCGGCGATCCCGTTCGAGCAGCAGGACCTGCGCATTGCCGATCTGGCCGAACGTGAAGGCCGTGCCGTGGTGATCGCGGTGAACAAGTGGGATGTCGAGGATAACAAGCAGGAGAAGCTGCGCGAGCTCAAAACCTCGTTCGAACGCCTGCTTCCCCAACTGCGCGGCGCGCCTCTGGTGACCGTGTCGGCAAAGACGGGCAGGGGGCTGGAGCGGCTGCGGGATGCGATCCTGCGCGCCCACGATGTCTGGAACCGTCGGGTTCCCACCGCGGCCTTGAACCGCTGGCTGACCGCCATGTTGGAGCAGCACCCACCGCCAGCCCCCCAGGGGCGCAGGATCAAGCTGCGCTATATGACTCAAGCAAAGACGCGCCCGCCGGGTTTTGTCGTCATGTGCTCGCACCCGGACAAGATGCCGGAAAGCTACTCGCGGTATCTGGTCAACGGTCTGCGCGAGGATTTCGACATGCCCGGAACCCCGATCCGGCTGACGCTGCGCGGGCAGGGGGACAAGAACCCCTACAAGGGGCGCCGCAAGAAAAACGCGGGTGCGCTGGCCAAACATCTCAAGGGCAAGGCGTAACTGCGCCAATTTTCAGCATTTTCGGGCTTGGGGCGTGACAGCCCCCAAGCATCGCGCTAGCATTCGCATGCGTGCATTCATTTCGCGCGCGATTTGCGCGTGCCAGTGACGTGCAAAATTTCGCAAGGACTATTGAACCGGACCATCGTGGGGAGCGGGCTGGATGGACCTGAGAGAATATACGAGACAGTACGCGGTGCAGGACAATCGGCTGGCCGCGCTCAGCTATTTCGGGACGTTCGTGGTGTATTTCGCATCGCTGACGCTGGCGATCGTCTATGTGGATCAGTGGTTCATCATGATCCCGGCTGGTATCGTGTTCGCCTTTTCGGCAGTGCGTCTCTATGTTCTTCAGCATGATTGCGGTCATCATTCTCTGTTCGAAACCCGACGGCAGAATGAATGGGCTGGCCACGTGCTGTCGCCGTTCACCTTCGCTCCGTTCGAAGTGATGAAACAGAACCACAATCTGCATCACACCGGCATCGGCAATCTCGAGCATCGGGAGACCGGTGAAATTAACACGATGACATTGCGGGAATGGAATGAAGCGGATTGGAAAACACGTCTGTTCTACAGGCTTTACCGCAATCCCTTCATCCTGGTGCCGGTCGGGGCCCTGTTCACGTATTTTATCCGCTATCGCTGGCCCAAAAACACGGTGCGGTTCGGCGTCCGTGGGGTCGTGCTGCACAACCTGTCCATCGTGGTTTTCCTCGGGCTGTTGTATTGGATTGCAGGCATGACAGGCATACTCGTCTGGCTGGCCTTCTCGTTCCTCGGCGGAATGCTGGGTGTGTTTCTGGTGTATCTTCAGCACAATTTCGAGGACACCTACTGGGATCGCCGCCCGGATCTGGACCCGCAACTGGCTGCGCTTCAGGGTTCGTCAGCGCTGGATTTCGGATGGTGGTTCGACAATGCGGTCGCCTGCATCACGCTGCATGACATCCACCATTTCAATGCCCGCATCCCGTCCTACCGGCTGCGCGCCTGTCACTACAACCTGCCACCCGAATACACACCCCGCCGGATCAAGTTTCCCGAGGCGGTGGCCGCGCTGAACCTGAAGCTGTGGGATGAAGATGCCAAGCGGCTGGTTCCCTTTCCGCGGCAGGGTGAAACCGGTGAGCTGGCCCGGGGCAGTTAAGGACGGTTTTCCAAAGGTTGTGCAGACCGAAGCCTTGTCTTACGGCCTGTCGGACGTAGTTTTTAAGTTGGATCGTTTAGGAGTTTTGGAATGACAGCGGTGACCAAGGTTCGCGGCATTGGAGAAGCACTTGGCCGCGCTCTCAACGACAATGGCTTCAAGACGGCCGAGGACCTGGCCAAGGCCAAACCGGCTGCGCTGGTCGCCGTTCCCGGTATCGGAGCGCGCCGGGCGCCCGGATTGATCGCCGCCGCCAAACAGGCCACGTCCGGCGCGGCACCCGTGGCCAAGACCCGCCCACCGAAGGCCCCAGCGCGGAAGGCGGCGCAACCTCGGACCTCAGCTGCTGCGCGCAAGGCCGAGGCAGAGGCCAAGGTGGCAGCCGAGAAAGCCGAAGCAGAGGCCAAGGCCCGGAAGAAGGCCAAGGCCAAAGCCAAGGCCGAAAAGGCAGCAAAGAAAAAGAAAGAGATGGAAGCGGCGATCTCGAAGGCGAAGGAAAAGATAAAATCCAAGGCCAAGTCGAAAAAAGACAAGAAGTCCAAGAAGGCAAAAGAAAAGGCCGACGGTAAGTCCAAGAAAGACAAAAAGGACAAGAAGGCCAAGAAAAAGGCAAAGAAATAGTCACTTCCTTGCCTTGATCTGAAGCAATGCGGTCGCGGCTGGGGTGACCGCCAAAGGTTACGCCAGCGTGCCGTCAGCCTGCAGGGTCAGCTTGCCGCCAAGATACGGCGAAAGAACCTCGGGTAGGGTCACGGTGCCATCGGCGTTCTGGCCGTTTTCCAGGACCGCGATCAAGCAACGCCCCACCGCCAGGCCCGATCCGTTCAGTGTGTGCACGAATTCAGGTTTGCCCCCACCTTCAGGCCGGAAGCGCGCATTCATGCGACGGGCCTGGAAATCTCCGCAGGTCGAAACCGAGCTGATCTCGCGATAGGTGTTCTGGCCGGGCAGCCAAGCCTCGATGTCGAAAGTCCGGCGCGCGCCAAACCCCATGTCGCCGGTGCACAAGACGACGGTACGGTAGGGAATGCCCAGCTTTTCCAGGATGCCTTCGGCACAGCGCAGCATGCGCTGCTGTTCGTCGTCCGATTTGTCGGGATGCGTGACCGAGACCATCTCGACCTTTTCGAACTGGTGCTGGCGCAGCATGCCGCGCGTGTCCTTGCCGGCCGAGCCCGCCTCGGAGCGGAAGCACAGCGAATGTGCCGTGTAGCGGCGCGGCAGATAGCTTTCCTCGATGACGCAACTGTTGACGATGTTGGTCAGCGACACCTCGGAGGTCGGGATCAGCCACCACCCCTCGCGGGTTTGGTAGCTGTCCTCGCCGAACTTCGGCAGCTGGCCGGTGCCCTGCATCATCTCGGAGAGCACCAGAACCGGACCATTCACTTCGGTCAGACCGTTCTCGTTGGTGTGCGTATCCAGCATGAACTGCGCGAGCGCCCGATGAATGCGCGCCACACCGCCCGACAGCAGCACGAAACGAGATCCTGCCAGCTTGGCGGCAGTCTCGAAATCCATGCCGTTCTGTACCGAGGCGATCTCGAAGTGTTCCTTCGGTTCAAAGTCATAGTCCCGCGGCGTGCCCCAGCGTTTGACTTCGACATTGTCATTCTCGTCTTTGCCGTCGGGTACGTCCTCGGCCGGCAAGTTCGGGATGCGAACCAACTGGTCAGTCAGAAGGGCGTCGATATCCTTGGCCTCGGTCTGCATACGGGCGATTTCGGCCTTTTTCTCGGCCACAAGTGCCCGAAGACGCTGGAACTCGGCTTCGTCGCCGCGCGCCTTGGCTGCGCCGACTTCCTTGCTGGCCTTGTTCTGTTCGGCCTGCGCCGTTTCGGCTGCCAGGATCTTGGCCCGACGGCTTTCATCCAGGCGCAGCAGGTCTGACGATACCGGAGCTTCCCCCCGGCGCGCGAGCGCGGCGTCGAAAGCTGCTGGGTTTTCGCGAATTGCGCGGATGTCGTGCATAGGTCAGATCCTTGGCAAATGAATCACTAGGGCCGCTTATGCACCATCTGACGGGCAGGGTGTAGCACCGGGTTGGAAAAACGGCCTAGTTGTCCGTGTCTTCAACCGTGTCATGTGCCAGTCGACCGTCCCATGGATGGGTCGGGATCTTCGGCTCGGGAGGGTCGGCAACGTAGGACGGCGTCATGATCTGAACACCGTTCTCGTTGAACACGTCAACGATGTTGCGGTGCAGGTCGGACTTGATCCGCGGGATCGAGTTGCCACGGGTCGTGTAGGCGTTGATCTGGTAATTGATCGCGTAATCGGCCAGCGCGGTCCACAGGACAAAGGGCTCGGGGCGGGCGCGAAGCCCATCGGTGCGACGGGCTGCCTCGATCAGCATCGCTTCGACCTTTTCGGGGGGCTCTTCATAGCCGATCCCAACGGTCGTGTGCAAAAGCAGGCCCTTGCCGTCGGTCTGCTTGGAAAAATTGACCACATCCGAGTTCATCAATTGGGCGTTGGGGATCGAGATCAGCTCGTTCTTGATGGACTTCAGGTGGGTTTCCATAAGTTTGATCTGCACCACATCACCGATGTGTTCACCGATTTGGATGCGGTCACCGATCGAGGTCGACCGGCGATAGATTACGAACAGTCCAGCCAGCATGTTGCTGACAACCGAGTTCGCGCCAAGAGAGAGCATTGCGCCAACCAGGATGGTCAGACCCTGAAAGGCCGCCGAATCCGAGCCCGGAATGTAGGGAACCGCAAAGACAAGGGCGATCAGGATCACCACGACACGCGCGATATTGAACGTGGGATTGACCCAGTGTTTCTCGAAATCGCCCATGTCGAAAGTGCCGGCCTCGACCGCGTCGAAGAACACCCGCATGCCTTTGATGATGTACATCGTCACCCAGGCGATCAACGCCAGCATGATCATGTTCGGGATGTAGCTGAGGATACCCCGGAAGATCAGCAGAACCGGTTCGGTCAGGTAGGTCAGTAGCAGCTGCGCAAAGTACCGCGACTCGGCAAATGCCAGCAGGACGAACGACAGATAGTAATAGAAACCCAGAAAGAAGATGATCAGCAGGCCAAAATTCAGCCCGTATCGGATCAGTGCGGCAATCGCCTCGGCCTGTACACTTTTCGCGGTGGCTTCCTCCACGTCCCTAAGGTATCGCCGGACAAAGATCAGCGTGCGTCGCCGAATGCGCCTGTGCAGCCAAAGGATCACCAGGACGAAGACGATGAACCCCAACGTCCACGCCGCCGCTTCGATCGCACCGGACACACGTGCCTCGTCCGTGCGGTTTGCCCGGTAAGCCATGATCGCGTCCCGGATGGCGTCGCCATGCAAGACCGTCAGGACGCTCAGTTCCATTTGCTCCAGCTCGGCATCGGCCTCGGTGACGATGGTGACCATCTGACCGTCCGCCAGAATGCGGGTGCCTATCTCGGTGTCCTGATAGGTGATGTCGACATCCGTGGCATCCGAGGATTCGGCGACCTTGATGATCGCGTCCTGAATGTTCTCGGCCCTTTCCGGCGCGGGCAGGGCGCTGGAGCCTCGAATGTGGAACAAGGTGTCGCCGTCAACGATGACCGGAGCCATGAAGGTCTCGGCGGCGGCGCTGTCGGCTTCGGGTCCGTCCTGCGGGGCATCCTGCGCCATGACAGGCACCGAAAAGGCCCAAGCCGCAAACAGCATGGACAGCAAAACACCCAATGGAAATGGGGCCTTGACGATACTCCGCATGGGTCCTCCCTGACTTTGACTATACCCAAAGCCCCGCACCATCCTAGTGGATATCTGCGGTGTAATTCATCATCTTCGGGGATCGTGACACTGTTGCACGGCATGCCAAGTCGGCCATCGCTTGCAAAGGTTGATTTCAAGGCATAGTTTCCCGGCAAATTCGCGGTGCTCACTCCGCGACCTCAAGAAAAAAGGAATGTCCCATGGAAGGTGGCGCAATCGCCCAGTTTCTCCCGCTCATCCTGATCTTCGCGATCATGTACTTCCTGCTGATCCGTCCGCAGCAGAAGAAGATGAAGGAACATCAGGCCATGGTCGAGGCAGTGCGCCGCGGCGATCAGGTCGTCACTCAGGGTGGCCTCATCGGCAAAGTGTCGAAGGTCAAGGAAGGCGAAAACGAGATCGAGGTCGAGATCGCGGACGGCGTCCGGGTTCGTGTGGTCAAGTCGACCATCGCTCAGGTGCTGAACAAGACCGAACCGGCGAAGTAATTTCGCGTCGCAACTTCCTGAAAAGGCAGGGTAATGCTGCAAATTGACACCTGGAAACGGGTCCTGATCTGGCTGGTCTGCGTGGTTGGCCTGCTGATGGCCCTGCCGAACGCGTTTTACACGCGGGTCGAACAATCGAACGACGCCAAGGCCGCCATCGAACTGGGCCTCGACACGCCCGAGATGCAGGCTCAAGCGGGGCAATGGCCCAATTGGTTGCCGTCGTCATTGGTCAACCTGGGGCTTGATCTGCGCGGTGGGGCGCATCTGTTGGCCGAAGTTCAGGTTGGCGATGTCTACGAGACACGGATGGAGGCCATGTGGCCCGAAGTTCGTGATGCCCTGCGGGACGAACGGGCGACGGTCGGAACCATCCGCCGTCAACCCTCGGCCCCGGATGAGATTCGTGTTCGCATCAGCCAGCCGGACGGTATGCCAAGCGCTCTGGAAGCGGTGCGCGGGCTGGCCCGTCAGGTGCAGACGCTGACCGGGGTCGGCGCCACGGATATCGAAGTCAGCGCAGACGGTGACACCCTGATCGTAAAACTGTCCGAGGCGGAGAAACTGGCCTCGGATGATCGCACGGTGCGTCAGGCTCTGGAAATCGTGCGCCGCCGGATCGACGAGGTCGGCACTCGTGAGCCGACCATCCAGCGTCAGGGCACCGACCGGATCCTGATTCAGGTGCCGGGTATCGGAAGCGCCAGCGAGTTGAAGGACATCATCGGTACCACCGCGCAACTGACCTTCAATCCGGTCGTGGCCCGCGGCACCGATCCGGACGTCGTGCCCGGCGTCGGTGAAGAGGTCGTGCCGTCGATCGATGAAAACGGCGTGTACTACACCATCGAATCCGCACCCGTCGTGACGGGCGAGGAATTGGTCGACGCGCAGCCTTCATTCGATCAGAACGGACGCCCGGCGGTCAGCTTCCGGTTCAACACATCCGGCGCCCGCAAATTCGGCGATTACACCCGTGACAATATCGGTGCTCCGTTTGCGATCGTGCTGGATGACGAGGTGATCTCGGCTCCGGTGATCCAAAGCCATATCCCCGGCGGTTCCGGCATCATCACCGGCAACTTCACCGTCGAAGAAAGCACGAACCTTGCTGTTCTGCTGCGTGCAGGCGCGCTGCCGGCGGGTCTTGAGTTCCTCGAAGAACGTACGATCGGCCCCGAACTGGGCCAGGACAGCATCGACGCGGGTAAGGTCGCCACCACGGTCGCTTTTGCGGCAGTCTTGATCTTCATGGCGCTCAGCTATGGTCTTTTTGGCATCTTCGCCAACATCGCTTTGCTGATTAACGTCGGGCTGATCTTTGGGCTGTTGTCACTGATTGGCGCGACCCTGACCTTGCCAGGCATTGCCGGGATCGTGTTGACGGTCGGTATGGCGGTGGATGCCAATGTGTTGATCTTCGAACGTATCCGAGAAGAGCTGAAATCGGCCAAAGGCCCCGCTCGGGCAATCGACCTGGGCTATGAAAAGGCCCTGTCGGCCATTCTGGATGCCAACATCACGACTTTCATCACCGCCGTTATCCTGTTCGCCATCGGCAGCGGCCCGGTTCGCGGCTTTGCCATTACGCTTGGCCTGGGCATTCTGACGTCGGTCTTCACCGCGATCTTCGTGACGCGACTGATGATCATCATGTGGTTCGAACGGCGCCGCCCGAAAACGATCGAGGTTTGACATGAGACTGAAACTCGTACCCGAAAACACCTCGTTCGATTTCTTCAGCCGCTGGAAGGTCTGGCTGGGCATTTCGGGCCTGATGATGGTCATCGCATTCGCTTCGTTCATGCTGCAGGGTTTGAACTTCGGGATCGACTTCCGGGGCGGTACCACGATCCGGACCCAGAGCACGCAGGAGCTGGACGTCGGTGTTTACCGCGACGCCATTGCGCCGCTGGGCCTCGGAGATGTCACCATCACCGAAATCTTCGACCCGACATTCGGGCCTGATGAGAACGTGGCCATGATCCGCATTCAAGCGCAGGACGGTGCCGAGTCGGTCACGGCCGACACCATCGCGGCAGTCGAAGGCGCCTTGCAGGCTGTAATCCCAGATATCCAGTTTGTTTCGGTGGAATCCGTGGGCCCGAAAGTCTCGGGCGAGCTGATCCAAACAGCCGTGATTGCCGTGGTTCTGGCGATCGGAGCGGTGCTGGTCTACATCTGGCTGCGGTTTGAATGGCAGTTCGCGCTGGGGGCGGTCGCCGCGCTGGTGCATGACGTGTTGCTGACGATCGGTATTTTTTCCGAGTTGCAGATCCGGTTCGACCTCGCGATTATCGCCGCGCTTCTGACGATCGTCGGTTACTCGCTGAACGATACCGTGGTCGTATTCGACCGGGTGCGTGAGAACCTGCGTAAATACAAGAAGAAGGACCTGAAAGAGGTTCTGAACCTCTCGATCAATGAAACGCTCAGCCGAACCGTCATGACCTCGGTCACCACGTTGCTGGCGCTTGTCTCGCTGTATGTGCTCGGCGGTGACGTGATCCGCGGGTTCGTCTTCGCGATGATCTGGGGCGTGATCGTGGGGACCTATTCGTCGGTCTTCGTGGCCTCGACCATCCTGCTGTGGCTGGGCGTCAAACGCGATTGGTCCAAGCCATCGAACACGGCCGGCAACCAGTTTGCCAATATTGATGCCTGATGTGTTCGGCCAATCCCCAACGGGATTGGCCGTCATCATTTTTGCAGCCCTCGCGGGTGGAATCGTTCGAGGGTTTTCCGGGTTCGGCACTGCGCTGATCTTTCTGCCGCTGTCGACGCCGTATCTTGGTCCGTTCGGGGCTTTGATCGCGTTGACCTGCATGGATGTCTTCGGACCACTTCCCAATCTGCGCCGCGCCTGGGTTGATGTCGACAAACGCGATCTGGTGCGACTTGTCATCGGGTGTGCGCTTTTGCTGCCGGTCGGACTGTCGATATTGACCCGAGTCCAGCCTGAGGTTTTTCGCTACGCCGTCAGCCTCGTGACCCTGTTCATGCTGGTCGTGCTGATTTCGGGGCTGCGGTACAACGGCGCAGTCCGGCGCAACATGGTAACTGCCATCGGCGCTGCGGCCGGCTTTTTGGGGGGCGTTGCAGGCATTCCGGGTCCGGCGGTAATCCTGTTCTACATGTCTCGCCCGTTGCCTGTGGCAGTTGTTCGGGCCACGATCCTGCTGTTCCTTCTGGCCTTTGATTTTCTGATCTTCGGGTATCTCGCTGTGTTCGGGCAATTGACTTGGTCAACGGTTGGGTTGGGCCTGGCGCTTGCCGTTCCGAATCTGGCAGGAAATTGGCTGGGCGGCTGGATGTTTCAGCCTGCCCGGGAACGGGTCTACCGCGTGATTGCGTATGCAGTCATCGCTGCTGCGGCCTTGTCGGGCTTGCCGCTTTGGGGATAGAAGATCACATGCGCCTGAACGAGATCACATATACCAACGCAGTTCCGATCGATGGCTATGGGCCCGGGTTCTTCCGCATCGGCGGCGAGGTTCACGAAGGCAGTGTTCTGACAGGCCCCGGAGGCACGGGACCGTGGGGCGGTTTTGCGGACAGCGAGAGCCTTCTAGGGCTGGCCAATCAGGTTGACGTTCTGTTCATCGGCACCGGCGCTGATCTGTCTCACATACCCTCTGATTTGCGGTCGACCCTCGAAGACGCCGGCATCGGGGTCGAGATCATGAACTCGCCCGCCGCCTGCCGCACCTACAACGTGCTGTTGTCCGAAGGCCGCCGCATCGCTCTGGCCCTGTTGCCGGTCTGACCGCTTCATATGGCCTCAAATATCCCGGGGAGCGTGAGGGGCTGGCCCCTCACATCCAGCCCCGCCAACAGGCCCTGCGGCAAATCCGTCCTTTTTCCCCCGCAACCAATCGGATAAGCGGGTCTCATGACTCTGACCGTGACCGACCTTGCCATCGCCCGAGGGGGCGTGCCCGTGCTCGAAGGCCTCAGTTTCGCGCTGCCCCCGGGCAAGGCGCTGATCCTGCGCGGCCCGAACGGGATCGGCAAGACCACCCTTTTGCGCACGCTGGCCGGTCTGCAACTGCCGCTCTCGGGCCGGGTCGAGGGGGCCGAGGACCGGATCGCCTATGCCGCCCATTCCGACGGACTCAAACCCACCCTGACCGTGACCGAGAACCTGACCTTCTGGGCCTCGGTCTTTGGCACGCGCGACATCCAGCCCGCGCTGGAGGCCTTTGCCCTGAACGAACTGGCCGATCGTCACGCAGGCAACCTGTCTGCGGGTCAGAAACGTCGGCTGGGTCTGGCGCGGATGCTGGTGACCGGCCGACCGATCTGGATGCTGGACGAACCCACCGTGTCACTGGACAAGACCGCCGTGGCAATGTTCGCCGATGCGGTGCGGGCGCATCTGGGGCAGGGCGGCTCGGCCCTGATTGCCACTCATATCGACCTGGGCCTCGATGGTGAGGTCCTGGATGTCGGCCTCAACAAGGCGCGCCCCAAGGCGCTGGATGACTTCGACGGAGGCTTTCTGTGATCGCCCTGCTGTTGCGTGACCTGAAACTGTCCTTCCGCGCGGGGGGCGGGTTCGGCCTGGGTCTGGCCTTTTTCCTGATCGTCACCGTTCTGGTGCCGTTTTCTGTGGGTCCGCAATCCTCGCTGTTGGCGACCATCGCGCCGGGGGTGCTGTGGCTGGGCGCATTGCTGGCCTGCCTGCTGTCGCTCGATCGCCTGCTGGCACTGGATTGGGAGGACGGGTCGCTCGACCTGCTGGCCACCGCGCCGCTGCCGCTGGAATCGGTGGTCACGATCAAGGCGTTGGCGCATTGGATAACCACCGGCCTGCCGCTGGTGCTGGCCGCGCCGGTGCTGGGTGTGCTGCTGAACCTGCCCGGCCCCGGTTTCGGCTGGTTGGTCGTCTCGCTGCTGATCGGCACGCCCGCGCTCAGCGTGATCGGCACTTTCGGCGCAGCCCTGACCGTTGGGCTCAAACGCGGAGGCCTGCTGCTGTCGCTGCTGGTGCTGCCGCTTTACGTGCCCACGCTGATCTTCGGGGCCGAGGTCGCGCGCCGTGGTGCCACCGGGATGGAGGTCCAGACCCCGCTGCTGATGCTGGCCGGGATCACCGCCGCCACGGTCGCCCTTCTGCCTTTTGCCAGCGCGGCGGTGCTGCGCATCAACCTCAGATGATTGGGGCACGTTGACCGATGTCAATTGAGAACGCCCCCGACTCGGACTAGATAAGGCCCATGTCGATAGCAGCCAAAGCCAACGCCCTGTGGGAATACGCCAACCCGCGCAAGTTCCTCGCCACCAGCGAGCGGGTCCTGCCGTTCTTCTGGATCAGCTCGGCCCTGTTTCTGGTCGTCGGGCTGGTGTGGGGGTTCTTCTTCACGCCGGATGACTACAAGCAGGGGTCGACCGTCAAGATCATCTATCTACACGTGCCATCGGCGCTGATGGCCATCAATTGCTGGCTGATGATGCTGGTCACCTCGCTGGTCTGGCTGGTGCGCCGGCACCATGTCAGTGCCCTTGCCGCACGCGCCGCAGCGCCGATCGGCATCGTGATGACCCTGATCGCGCTGGCCACCGGCGCCATTTGGGGGCAGCCGATGTGGGGCACCTGGTGGGCCTGGGATCCGCGCCTGACCTCGTTCCTGATCCTGTTCCTGTTCTATCTGGGCTACATCGCCCTGTGGGAGGCGATCGAAGACCCCGACACGGCGGCGGACCTGACCTCGGTCCTGTGCATCGTGGGCTCGGTCTTTGCCATTCTCAGCCGCTATGCGGTGAATTTCTGGAACCAAGGCCTGCATCAGGGCGCATCGGTGATGCGCGCAGGTGCGATCACCGGCACGGACACCACCGAGAAGGTCAGCAACGTGTTCTTCTACCCGCTGCTGACCTGCATCATCGGCTTCGTGCTGCTGTTCATCGCGCTGGTCCTGTACCGAACCGGCACCGAAATCCGCGCGCGGCGCATCAAGGCGCTGCTGGCACGGGAAAGGGTAAACGGATGATGCCTGATCTGGGAAAATACGCCGAAACGGTTCTGTCCTCCTACGCGGCCTCGATCGCCCTGCTGGTGGCGCTGGTGGTTTTCAGCATCCTGCGTGGCCGCAAGGTCCGGGCCGAGATGGAAAAGATCGAACAGAGGATGTCGCGCAATGGCTAAGATCTCGCCGTTGATGATTGCTCCGCCGCTGATCTTCGGTGCCTTCGCCGTGCTGGCGGCCATCGGCATGTTCCGCGAAGACCCCAACGCGCTGCCCTCGGCCCGCGAAGGCCAGCCCGCGCCGCCCGTTGTCCTGGCCGAGTTTCCAGGCAAACAGGGGTTCGACGACGCAACCCTGCGCGACGGCCAGGTCAAGCTGGTGAACTATTGGGCCAGCTGGTGTGCTCCCTGCCGCGCCGAGCATCCGAACCTCGAGAAACTGGCGCAGGAAGGTATTCCGGTCTACGGCATCAACTACAAAGACAAACTGGCCAACGCCGACGCTTTCCTTAGCGAACTGGGTGATCCTTATGCCGCCATCGGGCGCGATGAAAATGGCCGCATGGGATTGGACTGGGGCGTCTACGGCGTGCCCGAGACCTACGTGATCGACGGTGACGGCACGATCATCTTGCGGTTTGCCGGCCCGATCACCCAGCGCGTGATCGAGAGCACTATCCGACCCGCATTGGAAAAAGCCGCCGCGCAGTAACGCCGGGGTTAAAGGCGATACCCGCCAGAGACGGTCAGCACCTCTCCGGTGATGAAGGACGCGTCTTCGGATGCTAGAAAGCGAACTGCGCGCGCTATGTCCTCGGGTATCCCAACACGCCCCAGCGCTGTGTTCTGAACGAACAGGTCGGTCAGATCGTCGGACCTGGGGGCTTCGGGGATGTTGATCGCTCCGGGTGCCACCGCGTTGACGCGAATGCCGTCCGGACCCAATTCTTTCGCCATGGCGCGGGTCCACAAGTTCAGCGCGGCCTTGCTGGCCCCATAGGTCGCGGCGTCGCGTGGCGGAAGTTCGGCGTTGACTGACGAGATATTGACGATCGACGCTCCCCGCTGCAGGTGAGGCAACGCGGCAGCCAGCAGCGCGGCCGGAACCAGCAGGTTTAGATCAAGAATGGCCCTGTGGTCCTTTTGGCTGAACCGGTCCTTCGGCGTGGCCTGAACCAGCCCGGCATTGTTGATGATGACATCCAGCCGGCCGTATCTGTCGATGACGCGGCGCACCACGTCTTCGGGCTGGTCTTCTTGCGTCAGATCGCTTTGCAGGGTCAGGGCCGGTCGGTCATCGGGCAGGGGCTGCGGTTCGGTCCTGTGCCACGTCAGGGCGACGCGATGATCCACGGCCAGATCAACCGCGATGGCCCGGCCAATTCCGCGAGCACCACCAGTTATCAAGGCAACTTTTTCCATGCCCCCAGCAGACCGCTTATCTGCACGGAACACAACGCGATAGTGGCCAGACGTGAAACGAAAAAGGGCGCCCGTTTGGGGCGCCCTTGCGTTCTTGGCTTTGTACCGGCTTAGCTGGCCTTGGCCAGGTTCCGCAGCACATAGTGCAGCACGCCGCCGTTTTCGATGTATTCGATCTCGGGTGCGGTATCGATGCGGCACTTGAGTGTGATGGTCTTCTCGATCCCGTCCGCATAGGTGATGGTGCAGGGCACCTCTTGCAGCGGCTGGATCGTGTCCAGACCGTGGATCGAGAAGGTCTCGTCGCCTTTCAAGCCCAGCGTCTTGCGGTTGTCGCCGGCGGTGAACTCGAACGGGATGACGCCCATGCCCACCAGGTTCGAGCGGTGGATACGCTCGAAGCTTTCTGCGATCACGGCTTTGACGCCCAGCAGCGCGGTGCCCTTGGCCGCCCAGTCCCGCGAGGAACCGGCGCCATACTGCTCGCCGCCGATCACGACCAGCGGAGTGCCTTCTGCCTGATAGGCCATCGATGCGTCATAGATTGAGGTCTGCTGACCATCGGGGCCTTTGGTGTAACCACCCTCGACGCCGTCCAGCATCTCGTTCTTGATGCGGATGTTGGCGAAGGTGCCGCGCATCATGACCTCGTGGTTGCCCCGGCGCGATCCGTACGAGTTGAACTCGCGCGGTTGCACCTGGCGCTCCAGCAGGTATTTGCCCGCGGGGCTGGTGGTTGCAAACGAACCAGCCGGGGAGATGTGGTCGGTGGTGACCATGTCGCCCAGAACGGCCAGAACCTTGGCGCCTTCGATGTTCGAGATGGTGCCCGGCTGTGCCCCCATACCCTGGAAGTAGGGCGGGTTCTGGATGTAGGTCGACGTAGGCGGCCAGTCATAAGTCTCGGCATCGGTGGTTTCGACCGATTGCCATTTCTCGTCGCCCTTGAAGACATCGGCGTATTTCGACTGGAATGCCTCGCGGGTTACGGTTGCCTCGACCAGTTCGGCGATCTCTTTCTGGGTCGGCCAGATGTCTTTCATGTAGACGTCGTTGCCGTCCTTGTCCTGACCGATGGGTTCCGAGGTCAGGTCGATGTCCAGCGTACCGGCCAGTGCATAAACCACCACCAGCGGCGGCGAAGCCAGGTAGTTGGCGCGCACGTCCGGCGAGATCCGGCCTTCGAAGTTGCGGTTGCCCGACAGGACCGAGGTCGCCACCAGGTCGCCCTCGGCGATGGCCTCCGAGATCTCTTTCTGGATCGGGCCCGAGTTGCCGATGCAGGTGGTGCAGCCGTAACCAACGAGGTTGAAGCCGACCTTGTCCAGATCTTCCTGCAGGCCAGCGGCCTCAAGATATGCGGACACGACCTGCGATCCCGGCGCCAGCGAGGTTTTGACCCACGGTTTGCGGTCCAGGCCCAAAGCCGCCGCCTTGCGTGCGACAAGGCCCGCACCGATCATCACATAGGGGTTCGAGGTGTTGGTGCACGACGTAATCGAAGCGATCACGACCTTGCCCGATTCCATGGTGTAGTCTTCGCCTTTGACCGGCACTTCTTTGCCCATCGGGCGCTTGAAAGTGTTTTCCATCTCCTGGCGGAAGGCGGCCTTGGCGTTGGTCAGCGGCACATAGTCCTGCGGACGCTTGGGGCCCGAGATCGCGGGAACGATCGTGCTCATGTCCAGGGACAGCGTGTCGGTGTAGACCGGAGCATAGTCCGCCCCACGCCAGAACCCGTTTTCCTTGGCATAGGCTTCGACCAGCGCGATGCGGTCCTCGTCACGGCCGGTGTTGCGCAGGTAGCGCAGGGTTTCGTTGTCGATGGGGAAGAAGCCGCAGGTCGCGCCGTATTCGGGCGCCATGTTGGCGATGGTTGCCCGGTCGGCCAGCGGCAGACGATCCAGGCCTTCGCCGTAGAATTCAACGAACTTGCCCACCACGCCCTTGGCGCGCAGCATCTCGACGACCTTCAGAACCAGGTCGGTTCCGGTGGTGCCTTCGACCATCTCGCCGGTCAGTTCGAACCCGATCACTTCGGGGATCAGCATCGAGATCGGCTGACCCAGCATCGCGGCCTCGGCCTCGATCCCGCCAACGCCCCAGCCCAGAACGGCCATGCCGTTGACCATGGTGGTGTGGCTGTCGGTGCCGACCAGCGTGTCGGGATATGCGACTTCTTCGCCGTTCTGGTCGGTGTCGGTCCAGACGGTCTGGGCCAGGTATTCCAGGTTCACCTGGTGGCAGATGCCGGTGCCCGGCGGTACCACGCGGAAGTTGTTGAACGCGCTCTGGCCCCATTTCAGGAACTGGTAGCGCTCCATGTTGCGCTCATATTCGCGGTCCACGTTCATCTGGAAGGCGCGCGGGTTGCCGAATTCATCGATCATGACCGAGTGGTCGATGACCAGATCGACGGGGTTCAGCGGGTTGATCTTCTGCGGATCGCCACCCAGCGCCTTGATGCCGTCGCGCATCGCGGCCAGGTCGACAACGGCCGGAACGCCGGTGAAGTCCTGCATCAGCACGCGGGCTGGGCGGTAAGCGATCTCGCGCGGGTTCTTCCCGTTGTTGGCACCCCATTCGGCAAAGGCCTTGATGTCATCGACCGAGACCGAAAAACCGCCGTCCTCGAACCGCAGCATGTTTTCCAGCACCACTTTCAGCGCGGCGGGAAGCTTGGAGAAATCGCCCAGGCCGGCCTCTTGCGCGGCGGGGATCGAGTAATATGAGATGGACTTGCCATTCACGCTCAGGCTGCGGCGTGTCTTGGCGGTATCCTGTCCGACTTTGATGGGCATCTGTGGCCTCCCTCTCAAATGACGTGGAATTGGGATTCGCTGAGCGGTATCTGCATCACCATGGCCTGCGGTTCAAGGTCCAACAGGGCGGGTGCGGCAATTTTTGTATACCATTGCACACATTTTTGCGGATTGCCGCCGAAACCTGTCTCAAGAAACCTTGATTGGCGCTTGATCCGGTGGCGGAGTACACCGGTGCTTGCAGGCCCTTCAAACCGAGAGTGAAATGAAAAGATCAGCCCTGACCACAGTTCTTGCGTCCGTATTCCTGTCGGCGTCTTCGGCCTGGGCGGACAGCCCAGTGGTGGTCGAATTGTTTACCTCGCAGGGGTGTTCGTCCTGCCCGCCGGCAGATGCGATCATGCACGATCTCGCCAAGCGCGACGACGTGATCGGCTTGGCGCTGCACGTGGACTATTGGGACTACATCGGTTGGAAGGACGAGTATGCCGATCCGGCGCATACGGACCGTCAACGAGCGTATGCGCGGCGCGGCGGCCGTTCGATGATCTATACCCCTCAGATGGTGATCAATGGACAGCAGGATGTCGTCGGTGCCAAAACCCGCGATTTGAACCGATTGATCGACGCGCATTTGACCGCCGCGCCCACCGCGTCGGTTTCGGCGCAGAGGTCCGGGAACATGGTAACGGTCCGCGTTGCTCCGGTCGATCTCGCCGCTGCGAAAAACTATGACGTGGTGGTCGTGCAATACACGCCCTTGCGCCACGCGTCGATTCGACGGGGCGAGCTGGCCGGACACGATCTGGACTACGCGAATGTCGTTGAGGAATGGCACAATGCGGGCCGATGGAACGGGTCGGCTGAACAGGATTTTCAGATCGAACTGTCTTCGGACCTGCCTGCGGTGGTTCTGATTCAGGGTACCGGCAATGGCCCGATCATCGCCTCAACAAGGGTAAAATAGACGGCGGCTCAGGGCATGTCCTGAGGCTGAACACCCAGCCCATTCCAGGCTTTCCACCGTCTGTGAATCCAGAACCATTGGCCCATGTGTTTCCGCACCATGCCTTCCAGGTCATCGTTGATGAACTGGGTCATGGTCTTGGGGTCCGTATGCGGCACCGGATCATGCAAAACGATCTCGAAATCGATACCGTTGGCTTGGCGCACCGCATAGCAAGGAATGAGAACGGCATCGTATTTCATGGCCAATTCCGCGTTCAAAACCGACGTGACTGCGGGTTTGCCAAAAAACGTCAGCTCTTCACCGCCATGGGCGTGCAGGTCAGATACGATGGCGATGATGCCGCCCTTCTTGAGGGACCGAACCATTTCCACCATGCCGCGCCGGCCTTGTTCGAACATCGGCTCGCCGGTTTTGTGGAAGGCGTCGACATACATCTCGTTGAAATACGGATTGGCCATGCGGCGGTACAGGCAACCAATCGGCTTGCCGCTGCGCGCCTGCAATGCGATCCGCGCAGCAAGGTAGTGGCCGAAATGTGCGGTGATCATCATCACCGGCCGCCCGTTGGCCACCGCTTGTTCAAAGGCGGCGATTCCTGAACCTGATATTTTTGCGTTCTTCTGCCGTTCGGTGAAATCCTCGGGCGAGAAGTGTTCCATGATCGCGCGGCCCGCGTTGTCGGGCACTGCACGGCAAATGCGTTTGACTTCGGTTTCAGGCAGGTCAGGGCAGGTCAGTTTCAGGTTGCTTCGCACACGTTTGGTGAACCCGACCGCCGGGGCCAACCCGCGCACGATCGCCCCCATCGTCGAAATGCGCCGTTCATAGGGCAAAAGACGCATTGCGCCGATCATGCCTTTCAGGAACAGGTTGGCGACATAGTATTGACCAAGCTCAAAACGGCTCAGTTCCGACTTTTCGACGGGCATCGGGGGATCTCACCGGGTGTTGTGAATTGCGGATTCAGACATACAGCCGGCGCGCAACAACCACAAGCATTGTCCCGAGCCCTGGTTCCGCGGCATCCGAGCCGACGACGACCAGCCCTTAGTCGTCGTTGCCGTCGGCATCCGCTTCGACAAGGGCTATTGTGCCGGCGTCCACGAGTGTGCGGATCGCACTGACAATCTGGGTCATGGCCTCCTCTGCTTCGGCCTGCTTGACCTTGCCGCGTTCAGCAATTTCCTCGCGCAGGTTGTCGGCCATCCGTGCGGATATGTTGGACAGCAGATGGTCGACCGAGGCCTTGTCATCCTCGGTTCTGGCGCCAGCCAGAGCGGCTATCAGAATTGGCTGATCGACTTCGCGCAGGATGGCCGGCACATCCCGTGCAGCAATGCGCGTGGCGATGTGCGCAAAGGTGAAGATGGACTTTCGAACGGCGCTGGCGAACTCAGAATCCTCCGCATTGAGCGCGTCCAGCAGCCCGTCACGCGTGGATGGGGGGGATTGGTTCAAGATCGCCCCGACGCGCGTGTCGGGTGAATCGGTGAAGGCCGGAACTGGGCGTTGATCGAGTTGCGCGGCCAGGGACCAGCCGATCCGCTCCACCGCCTCGGGCGTCACGTTGGCGGTTTTTGATACGGCATAGGTTATCCGTCTGGCCACCGGCCCGGGCAATTGCGCCAACAACTGTGCTGCCTTCGCCGTATCCAGCTTGGATAGCATGACGGCTGCAACTTCGGTGCTTTCGGCCTGAGCCATACGCGCAAGGTCTTCGGCAGGGGTGTCACGCAGGCGCAGCCATGGATCGCCGACCTGGCGCACACCCGCGACCTTGCGCAGCCGGGCGGCGGTCGCCGGGGTAATCTTGCCATTTACCGCGTCCAGCGCCCCGGCCAAGCCGTGCGGAAAGGCAAGTCCGACGCTGTCCAGCGCATCTGCGAATTCTTTCGCGACCGCTGCGAGGGTTACGCGGTCAACCAGCCCCATCCGGCCCAGTTGGAGGGTCAGCCGTTCCTGCAGTTCGTCGGGCAACTCCTCCAACGGAAGATCGGCCCCCTCGTTCAACAGCAGGCGTACGATGATGGCGGCCTTCTGGCCGGGCGTGAGTTGGCGAGGAACGACGCGACGGGCGTCATCCGTCTGTTTCTCGGCCGGATCAGAATTGCCCGGCGCGGTCTGTACCAAAGCATGTGAATCTTGCATCTGCCTGCGGTGTCAATTTTTGTTCCGCAGGCAGACTAGCGAGAGTCGAGTAAAGAAAGACTGAACCTAGTAGCTGTAAGTCAGCCCCGTGCGGATCGCCTCGCGCAGAGACGCTTCGGCCCAGGTGCCTTCGCCTCCGCGTGCCTTGATCTCGCGCCATTGCGCGATGGCCAGTTCGGTTTTCCCTTCGGTGACATATCCCTGACCCATGTAGCTGCGGGCCAGAATGTTGTCAGGATTGGTTTTGATTGCGCGTTGGTAATAGGTGTTGGCCAGCTCGGCTTCGCCCATTTTGCGGTAGGTGAAGCCCCAATACGTCAAAACGCGATCATCGTCTTGATCCATGACCCGCAACACGTTCTGCGCATTTTCGAACTGGCCGTCATAAGCAAGCTCGCGCACGGCCTGATACAATTGCTCTTCGCTGAAATTGGTCTTGTTCGGTTTGACGCACCGGCCGGCTGCTTCGTCATAGACGCGGCCGAACAGGCATTTCTTGGTGGTATTCGTCGGTTTTGGGGGGCTGCTGTCACCGCCGGCGGCACTGACCGCGGGGGCAAAGGCAAAGGTCTGAAGGGCTAGTGCCGTGGCCATCAAAAGGCGCATTGTCCTACTCCGTTCCAAGGGCTGCTCGCAAGAAGCATAGTGCGTTCTTCAAAAAAGCTAACAGCCAATGGCTCGCTTTTATTCACAAGTAGGACAAGAAATCAGCTGCTGGCGTTTTTCACGCAGCTTTCCGAGGCCGAATCCCAAGTCGTACCGGGCGCACAGGATTGCGATTGCTTGCTGTGGCCTTGGCATGCGAAAGCGGACGAGGCGGACAGGGCAAGGGCCAGTGCGCAGAGTGTCGTGCGGATCATGGTGGGCTCTCCTTGAACGGAAATTGCCCATTCAGCATAGCCGATTTCGGACGTTTCCGCAAAAGACAGGGGCCCGGATCGCGCAGCGCGACCCGGGCCCCGGCAAAAGCCGTTCCTGCGTCGAGGGTTACTCGCCGAACACCCGCTCGAAGATCGTGTCGACATGTTTGGTGTGATAACCAAGGTCGAATTTTTCTTCGATCTCTTCCTTGCTCAGCGCTGCGGTCACATCCGGGTCGGCCAGCAGTTCGGTTTTGAAGTCCTTGCCTTCTTCCCAGACCTTCATCGCGTTGCGCTGCACCAGGCGATAGGCGTCCTCGCGGCTGACGCCGGCCTGAGTCAGGGCCAGCAGCACGCGCTGGCTCATGACCAGACCGCGGAACTTGTTCATGTTGGCCAGCATGTTGTCCGGATAGACCACCAGCTTGTCGATCACCCCGGTCAGGCGCGACAGGGCGAAATCCAGGGTAACGGTGGCGTCGGGGCCGATGTTGCGCTCGACCGAGCTGTGGCTGATGTCGCGCTCGTGCCATAGGGCCACGTTCTCCATCGCCGGGATCACGGTCATGCGCACCAACCGGGCCAGGCCGGTCAGGTTCTCGGTCAGCACCGGGTTGCGCTTGTGCGGCATCGCCGACGAGCCCTTCTGGCCTTTCGAGAAGAACTCCTCGGCCTCCAGAACCTCGGTGCGCTGCATGTGGCGGATTTCGATCGCGATGTTCTCGATGCTGCTGGCGATCACGCCCAGCGTGGCAAAGAAGGCCGCGTGGCGATCGCGCGGGATGACCTGCGTGCTGATCGGCTCGGGCACCAGGCCCAGCTTTTCGCAGACATGCTCTTCGACGCGGGGGTCGATATTGGCGAAGGTGCCGACCGCGCCGCTGATGGCGCCGGTGGCGATCTCGGCGCGGGCGTCGCGCATCCGCGACAGGTTGCGGTCCATCTCGGCGTAGAAGCGCGCGAAGGTCAGGCCCATGGTGGTGGGTTCGGCATGAATGCCGTGGCTGCGGCCGATGCGGACAGTGTCCTTGTGCTCGTAGGCGCGGCGCTTGAGCGCGGCCAGCAAGCCTTCGAGATCGGCGATCAGGATGTCGGCGGCGCGGGTCAGTTGCACGTTGAAGCAGGTATCCAGCACGTCCGAGCTGGTCATGCCCTGGTGGACAAAGCGGGCCTCATCGCTGCCGACATGCTCGGCCAGATGGGTCAGAAAGGCGATGACGTCATGCTTGGTCACGGCCTCGATCTCGTCGATGCGGGCCACGTCGAATTCCACGTCCTTGGCCTTCCAGACGGCCTCGGCGTTTTCGCGCGGGATGACGCCCAGATCGGCCATCGCGTCGCAGGCATGGGCCTCGATCTCGTACCAGATGCGGAACTTGGTCTCGGGCGACCAGACGGCAACCATTTCGGGGCGGGAATAGCGGGGAATCATGGGCGGCGGCACCTTTTTCGGTTGGCAATGGGTGTTGGCGCGGGTGATAGACTCGCCGGACCGTTGGGACAAGGCAGGAGACGCGGGATGAGACGGTTTGCCCTGATTTTGTTGGTTTGGCCCGAAATTCTGGCGGCCGACACGCTCCAACCGCTGACGGGCGCGCAGATTCTCGACGCCTTGTCAGGCCGGACGCTGGCTTATGACAACGGAGCCACACAGGTCTTCGAGCCGTCTATGGCTACGCAGTATTTCTCGGGTCGACCCAGCTCGGGGCGCTGGGCCGTGCGGGATGACAGATATTGTTCGATCTGGCCACCGTCTGACTTTTGGGCCTGTTACGATGTCCAGTCGGACGGTAAGCGGATCCGATTTGTGGGAGAGCCCGGCGATGCGACAGTCGGCGTATATGCAGACTAGGCGGCAATACAGGTCAGGCGGGCCCCTGAGCAAAACTCTTTAAAAACTAGACAAGCGCGGGTTGCATCGCTCATCCTTGGGACGATGACACCAACAAATAGAGATATCAGCTTGTTTAAGAGAAACCTTTTTGCCATCGGCGCGGCTTTTTGGGTCGGGATGGCGGGTGCGGGGCTGAGCGATACGCCGGTCACCTACACCGAAGGGGGGCGTGCGCTGTTTCAGTTCGATGTCCCGGATTTCTGGATGCTGCGCACGGGCGGCCCACGCGATCTTGAGGATACACAACTGGGCGATACCCGGTCCGTAAGCCGGGTGATGGCTGCGCGCCCGGTCACAGATGACTCGGTCTGGATCGGGTTCGTTTCGCCGTTCGGCGTTGCCAGCATCGAGGACGGGGTCCGTTACTTGCAGGATGTCGACAAGTTTCTGGTGAAAAACCCAGAGGTGACAAGTGATGCGAACATGCGCATCGGCGGTTTGCCGGCCCGGGTCATTCGCGGCACCGGCACCCGTGACGGGCGCGGGATCAACTTCACCGCGACGGTGATCGACCTGCCGCGAAACCGTGTTGCGGTTGTGGTGACCATCCTGCGCGACGGTGCAGATCCTGGCTATGTCGAGGATCTGAATGCCATCTTCGCGTCATTCCGGTCAGTGCAGTGAGGGCGTGAAAATGGCAGGAACCTTTTTGAAGCGATCCGTCATCGTTCTGGGGCTTGGGGCCGGGGGATTCACCCTCTCGGGCTGTGAAGGCGTCACGGTCGGTGTAGGATACGGATATGACCCGTTCTATGACTCGATGCTGTGGAACGACTATTACCGCAACGTGAATGTCGACATTGACGTGGACCGCCCACCGCCGCCGGGTAAACCGCCGGGTGGAAAACCGCCGCCCAAACCCAAGCCGCCAATTGCGAAACCGCCTGCGCGGCCGAAACCTCCGATCGCCAAGCCGCCGGCGCGTCCTCGACCGCCCGTGGCCCGCCCACCAGCGGCACGGCCCCCGATCCACAGGCCTGCGCCTCGGCGATAGGTCGTCCGGAACCGGTATCGGTTCACGCCGGAGCCGCAACAGGTTCCGGCGGCAGTAGTTCGGTGGTGATATGTGCCGAATTCTCAAGCGTGCGGTGCACGGGGCATTTGTCGGCGATTTCAAGAAGTTTGGTCCGCTGGGCGTTGTCCAGCGGTCCGTCCAGTCGGATCTTGCGGCGGAACTGGTCGATCTTTCCATCCCCCGCCAGCCCCGCGTCCTGCGCGTGCACCTTGTTGTGACAGACATCCACGCTGATCCCGGTCAGGGGCCATTGCTTGCGTCGCGCATACATGCGGATCGTCATCGAAGTGCACGCCCCAAGCCCGGCGGAAACGAAGCCATAAGGCGACATGCCGCGATCGGTCCCGCCGTAAGAGGCCGGCTCATCGGCCACGGCATGATGGCTTGGACCTGATTGAATGTCCTGAAGAAAACCGCCCGGGTCCACCTCGGTCACGCGCACAACGCCTTCGGGGGCGCCCGGCGGCGGGGCGGGCGGCGACAGCGGCACATAGCGCGATACCCATGCGGCGATGACGTCAGCGGCGTATTCTGCATCCTTTGAACGGGTGATCAGGTGGTCTGCGTCGTCCAGCGTGACAAAGCTTTTGGGGTGCTTGGCGGTCAGAAAGATCGTGCTGGCATTGTCGATGCTTACGGTTTCGTCGCGCGGCGCATGCAGGATCAGCAGCGCGGCCTTCAACTCGGCAATCGAGGGCGTCAGTTTGGATTCAGAGATGTCGCGCACAAACTCTCGACCGATGCGGATGGGGCGCCCACCCAGCAAAACTTCGGCGCTGCCATCCTGTTCGATCTGGCCCCGCGCGTCTTCAAAGTGATGGGCCACATGGCCGGGGTCGGCCGGGGCGCCGATCGCAACCACCGCCTTGACAGATGGGATTCCGGCCCGCGCCCGCAAGACCGCGGCCCCGCCCAAAGAATGCCCGACAAGCAGGTCGGGCGCCATGTTCCGGCCCGCAAGAAACTGCGCAGCGGCGATCAGATCCTCAACGTTCGAAGTGAAAGTCGTGTTGGCGAACTCGCCTTCGGAATGGCCCAGCCCGGTGAAGTCGAACCGTAGAACGGCAAATCCCATCGCGGCCAGCCGCGCGCTGACGCGCCGGGCCGCGGGAATGTCCTTGGAGCAGGTAAAGCAATGCGCAAACAACGCAGTTGCCAGCACCGGCCCATCGGGGAGATCCAGCCGAGCAGCCAGCTTGCCACCATCGTGACCGGAAAATGTGACGCGTTCTGTGGGCATGTAGGGTCCTCAGGCTGTGATGCTAAGCGCAATACTGTGAATAAGGCAGTGCAGTCTCAACCCTTGTGACAGGACCGTCACGGGAAGGTGAGGGCGCAGGCGGTGATCGTGAGGCGCCCTTTGTCAGACGTAGATCACAATTTGTGAAGTCTAAGCGAACAACAATTCGTTTTAATAATGATTCAGAAGCTCCCATGTTCGGCCTAACCGAAACAAAGGATCAAGGAGCGCGGAGATGACACATTCGACAAACGTGGCGCATTTCGAAGTTGCACAGGTCGGTACGGCGGTTGCCGTCTTTCTGGCCACGGCCATCGGATTTGCCGCCGGACTGCACTGGCCCCAAGACACGTTTTCGCCAGGCGCATCGGCAGAGCCGGTGCTTGAGGATTGGCACGGAAATGTGCGTCGCTCTCACTGGGCGGATTGAGGCCTAGTCGAGCCCCATAAGCGCGGAATCGAACGGATAGCGGGTCAGGTTCTCAAAGCCGTCTTCGGTAATCAGAACCTGATCTTCCAGCTTGATCGAGAAGTCGCCGCCCACTTCGCCCACGGCGGCCTCGACGCACAACACCATGCCGGGTTCCAGCGGATAATCATATGAGCCTGGCACTGCCTTGTCGGGGTAGGCCACCAGCGGCCATTCATCACACAGCCCGACACCATGCATCAGGCAGCCGTATTTCTGCGCCTGAAACTTGTCGTCCAGTCTGTGGCAGTTGGCGGTCAGGTCGGGGATCATCACACCGGGCTTCAGCATCTCCATGTTGGTCATGATGTGCTCATGCGCGTGCTGCATGGCATAGACCATGTCGGGGCGCGGCTTTTCATCCCCGATCCACCAGGTGCGCGAGATGTCGACGCAGATGCCGTAGCTGCCGATCAGATCGGTATCAAAGGCGATGATCTCGTTCTTCTGAGTAATCCGCGGCCCGCATTCCTGAAACCACGGGTTGGTGCGCTGGCCTGAGGCCAGCAGGCGGGTTTCGATCCACTCGCCGCCGCGCTTGATGTTCTCGGCGTGCAGAACGGCCCAGATGTCATCCTCGGAGGTCTTGCCGTCGCCCACATGGGCGCGGGCGAATTTTTCCATCTCGGCCACGGCGGTCTCGCAGGCGTGGCTGGCGCAGCGCATGGCCAGAATCTCGTCAAGGCCCTTGATGGCACGGGTCTTTTCGGTGACCTCCTCGCCCTCCATGATCTCGAAGCCCTGCGCCTCGAGCGCGCGGAGGCCGTGCAGCATGATCTTGTCCACCGCCAGCCGGGTGTGGCCGGGGGCGTGGTCCTGCATCAGCACGCGCACCTCGTTGGCGAACACGTCCGCCTGTACATCCACCTTGTCGCCCCGGTCGAAATAGAACAGGTCCGCGCCCGAGCGCTGCTCGCGCACCAGCGGGTTGAATTTCGACAGGAAGGGCGAGTTCTTGTAGTCCCAGATC
Organism: Ruegeria sp. BC6; assembly: GCF_056539185.1. Classification (NCBI taxonomy): domain Bacteria; kingdom Pseudomonadati; phylum Pseudomonadota; class Alphaproteobacteria; order Rhodobacterales; family Roseobacteraceae; genus Ruegeria; species Ruegeria sp. BC6. The sequence goes on along the minus strand of NZ_JBQFUM010000001.1, from coordinate 940,481 downwards.
ACCATGTAGCCATCGGCGCATAGCAGCACCGCACGGAACGGGTTGTGCGTGTTCCACAGCTGCATGTTGGTGCTGTCGGTCGCATAGCGAATGTTGAGCGGGTCGAACATCAAAAGCCCGCCATAGCCCCGGTCGACGATCGCCTGGGTCAGCCGTTTCCAGCGATATTCGCGCATCCGGTCCAGGTTGGGCAGTTGCAGCCCAGCGGCGGCCCATTCGCTGAATGCAAGTTGGGTGGGGCCGATCTCGATCCGGTCATTGTCGTTCGGCGTGCCGTCGCCCAGCGTCGCGCCGCGGCTGGGGTCGATCTTGCGGGTGTCTCGGTAGTGGTGGTTCACGGCGCGCCTCCCTGCATGCCGGTTCAGCCTGACGGGGCAGGGCGGCGCCGTCTGGGTGAATTGCGACGATTTGCCAGTCGCTTTTTGACCGACAAGGCCTGTTTCGAGTGCTAACCCAAGGCCATGACAGCCATTCTGCAACAGACTCTGCCCTACGATCCGACCCAACAGCGTCCGCTGCCGGGCATCGCGCCGACCACTATGGAGGACTGGCTGCATCGCGATGATGCCTTCGCCGCGCAGATGCGCCACCGCCAGCACCTGCTTGAATCCCGCCGGGACGACGTTCTGGCGCTGGACGCGCAGGCGCACCCGGCCGCCGTCGAGCTGCTGGATCTGGTTCTGGCGCAGGTCTATCCCGAGGCGGCCGACACCGCGCAGCGCCCGGATGGGGCCGCCGTGCCGATTGACCGCGACAATCCTTTGGATACGCTTTGCCTGCTGGCGCAGGAGGATTTCTGCATCCTGCAGAAACAGGGCGACGAGCATGTGCTGACCGGGGCCATCCTGTGCTTTCCCGCCAGCTGGCGTCTGTCCGAGAAATTCATGCGACCACTGATCGAAATTCACGCGCCGGTCGACAGCTATGATCCCAACATCGCGCGCCGGGTTCAGCGCCTGTTCGACGGGATTCAGGTCGGCCGGCCTTTGTGGCGGTTCAACGCGCTGTGGTATGACGACCCCGAACTGCACCAGCCCCGCAGCGCCAGCGCCCCGCGCGAGATCCGGGACCGTGGTACCACCCGGTATCTGCGCAGCGAGCGGCAAACGCTTTTGCGGTTGCCCGAGACACGGGCCGTGGTGTTCTCGATTCACACCTATGTCGTGCCGGTCGAGCACCTGCCAGAAATGGAAAACCCCGCCTGATGGCGGGGCCTCCAAGGAGGGTCTTCTGGTAATTCAGTTACAGTCCGATCGCATTGGCGACATCGGCAAACGCACCACTTGAGTTCAGCGATACGATGGCGACCGTATAGGCCAGGACCTGAGTGTTCAGACGAAAGTCCTCGCCCCGGATGAGGTTCACAGCGGCCATCGACAGAGCGATCGGCGCCGACAGGCTGGCAACGGCACCGGTGAGGGCCCAGCTGGTCAGTCGCAACGCGTCACTGGGCCGGTCTTCATCGCCATCCCTCGCGGCCGGTGCGTCGGAAACGGGTGCGTCGGCCTCGTCGGAACGGAAGGCGATGCTGAGCAATTGCTCATCGGTCAATTGAATCGGGCGCGGCGGCTTTGCCGGTGATTTGACGGCTTCATGGTCATCAGTTGCAGCGGGCTCATGGCCCGCGAAGGGTCCGCTGACCGCCTCGAACGCCTCGCGGCGGTTCCGCTGCTTGCGTGGCATCAACGAGTCAAACGCGCCCATGAACTGTTCAATCGTCAAAACGGTTTTCGGCGATAGCCATTCCACTCGTTGCGTCGAGCAGATGTCGACCATCCGATACAGCATGACGACAAGCATCAACTCGGAAATCTCGGGGTCATCCATCAGGCCGGAAACAGGCGAGACCGAGATCACCAATCGGTTGCGCGGTCGTGCCGCCGATGGGCGCACCATGGTCTTCAGGCCAACCGTACGGTCCAGACGCCCATAGCGGTCGCTGGTCTCTCTGGGTTCGGACTCGAGGGTCAAACGGACAAGGTACTGGCTGGACACGATGGTTGCCTCGGTCTGGCTCAGCAGGGTCTTGCGTTCCACAAGATGCCCGTAGTCCTCAAGAGTTGCCACCACGATATGGCCGAACCGCTCCAACGCGCCGTTCGTGTCGCCGTTGAATTGCAGGCCACCGTGGTATCTGTGCTTCGTGGTCACAGTCTTGCCCTCTGCCGTACGAATACTGAACCAACACTCTAGTTGGTGATGAGGGTCAAATTTTGACCATATTGCAAAAAAATGAATTTTTGCGACGATTGATTACGCTTTGGAAACCAAGAAATTAGAGCGTTCCGCCTGACACTGTGGCAGCAATGTGGCGGAATTGAGTGCGGCGGTCAGGTTGCCGACAAAGCCTCAGTTGTCGATTCTAGCGGCCATGATCGCAATTGATTTTTGGTAAACCGATGCGGCGTTCCATTGTTGGATCACCGCAAAATTCGGTTCGCCGGGTTGATAGCCCCGGCCGGGTTTCCACCCTTTCTGCCGAAGAAAATTTGCGGTTGAGGCCAACGCATCCGTCATGTTGTAGAAGTCTACGCGCCCGTCACCCGTGGCGTCCACGCCATAGGTCAGAGCATTGCCGGGCAGAAACTGGGTGTGGCCCAACTCGCCATGTTTTGCCCCTTTTGTTGCCACCGTGATCGCCCCCTGATCGACCAGTTTCAGCGCTCCGATGGCATGGGGAACAAAGAAGTCGGACCGGCGACAATCGTAGGCCAATGTTGTGATTGCGGAAACAACCTGGCTGTCGCCCATGAAGTTTCCGAACCCGGTTTCCATGCCGTGAATGGCAATCAGAACGCCAGCCGGGACACCGTACTGACGCTCCAGCGCCGCGTAGAATTCCGGGTTTCGCGCCTTGCGCTTGCGCCCCTGGGCCACGATCGTATCCGCCCCTCGAACCTTCATGAACTTGTCGAGGGAATATTTGAAGCTTTTCTGCCCCCGATCCGCGGCGATGGTTCGCTTGGCGTATTGGGTTTGCGCCAGAGCCTGCAGCCCTTTTTTCTTTACTCCGGCTTTGCGCGCCTGCTTGGCAAAATCGGCCTTCCAGGCTTCAAAACCAGCGCCTGTGTTCCCGCAGGGAGCGGACTGCGCCGCCATGGGTGCACTCAGTGCAATGAAAACGGACAGGACCGTAAGGCGCATGGGGACCTCCTGGAAATCAGGGCAGGGTGGGTGCGATAACGTACAGGGCTTTCAGGGCCTCGCTGGGTTCAATCCCGGGCAGTGCGGCGCGAAAGATCTCTTCCATCGTGCCTTGGGCATACATCTGCGACAGGATCTCATCGACCATCAGGCGAAAGTCATCATCGCCGCGCGCAAGGGCCAGGCCTTGCTTTTCAATCGTCAGAATCTCTTGCGAGATTTTGAAGTCGTCCTTCAATCCGGCTGCCAGATAATTCACCAAAAGGATGGATTGGTCGGCGAAATAGGCGTCGATCTCTCCGTCCCTCAAAGCCTTGATCCCGTCGGGATGCGAGTTGAACCGAACGAGCTTTGCCTCGATCCCCGCTGATCCGAACGAGTTGAACACGGCTTCTTCGGTGGTCGTGCTGCTGCGCATGCCGACTTTCTTGCCGGAAAGCGATGCCATCGTGGTTTCCGCATCTATCGGCAGCAAAACCGATGTTCCGTCTACGAAGACCGGGATCGAAAAATCGACGGTTTCCCGCCGCGACAGTGTGATTGTCGCCGCGCCGCACAACAGGTCGATCTGGCCAGAGGCGACCATGTCAAAGCGCGTATCCGACTGCACCGGAATGAACTGTGCGGTGAGGTCGTCCGCACCCAGTCGGCTGGCGATGGCTCGGGCAACCTGATCGCAGACCATCACGGACAACCCGTCGGGTCGCTCCTGGTCGTTGATGTAAGAAAGTGGGGCGGCATCTGTCCGAAACCCAAATCGGATTTCGCGGGTTTCTTTGATCCGGTCGATCGTCTGCGCCGCAGCGCCTGAAACAAGAAGTGCAGCAGAGAGGGTCAGGGCGAGAAGGCGCATGAAAAATCCTGATAATTGAATTGATCTTCAGCCTAGCGGCAAAGGCGCCTGTCACAAAGGGAAATATCGGGGCCTTGCACCACTGAAAAGGGGCGCCCGACAGGACGCCCCCAAGGTCTTTTGATTGGACTTCCGACCGGGGTCAGCAGCTGTAGTACATGCCGTATTCGACCGGGTGCGGAGTGTGCTCGTAGGTTTCGACCTCTTCCATCTTCAGTGCGATGTAGCCGTCGATCTGGTCTTTGGTGAACACGTCGCCCTGCAGCAGGAAGTCGTGATCGGCCGCCAGACATTCCAGCGCCTCGCGCAGGCTGCCGCAGACGGTCGGGATACCGGCCAGTTCTTCGGCGGGCAGATCGTACAGGTTCTTGTCCATGGCTTCGCCCGGATCGATCTTGTTCTTGATGCCGTCCAGGCCGGCCATCAGCAGTGCCGCAAACGCCAGGTAGGGGTTTGCCGACGGATCGGGGAAGCGGGCCTCGACGCGCTTGGCCTTCGGCGATTCAGTCCACGGGATACGGACGCAACCCGAACGGTTGCGGGCCGAGTAGGCGCGCAGAACGGGGGCTTCGAAGCCCGGGATCAGGCGCTTGTAGCTGTTGGTCGACGGGTTGGTGAAAGCGTTCAGGGTCTTGGCGTGCTTGAGGATACCGCCAATGAACCACAGGGCTTCGTCCGACAGATCGGCATATTTGTCGCCTGCAAACAGCGGCTTGCCGTCCTTCCAGATCGACATGTTGACGTGCATACCGGTGCCATTGTCGCCTGCGATCGGCTTCGGCATGAAAGTGGCCGACTTGCCGTAGGCGTGCGCGACGTTGTGGATGACGTACTTGTATTTCTGCAGCTCGTCGGCCTGCTTGGTCAGGCTGTCGAAGATCAGGCCCAGCTCGTGCTGGCACGAGGCCACTTCGTGGTGGTGCTTGTCGACCTTCATGCCCAGACGCTTCATGGTCGACAGCATTTCCGAACGCAGGTCCTGTGCCTCGTCGATCGGGTTGACCGGGAAGTAGCCGCCCTTGACGCCCGGACGATGGCCCATGTTGCCCATCTCGTATTCGGTGTCGGTGTTCCAGGACGCATCGGTTGCATCAACTTCGTAGGATACCTTGTTGATGCTGTTCGAGAAGCGCACGTCGTCGAACAGGAAGAACTCGGCCTCGGGGCCCATGTAAGCCACGTCGCCAACGCCCGAAGACTTCAGGTAGGCTTCGGCCTTCTGCGCTGTGCCGCGGGGGTCACGCTCATAGGCTTCGCCGGTATCGGGTTCCACGACCGAGCAGTGCAGGCAGATAGTCTTTTCCGCATAGAAGGGATCGACATAAGCGCTTTCGGTATCGGGCATCAGTTTCATGTCCGATGCTTCGATCGACTTCCAGCCGGCGATGGACGAGCCGTCGAACATGAAGCCTTCCTCAAGGAAGTCTTCGTCGACCTGGTCGGCCATGACGGTCACGTGCTGAAGCTTGCCACGCGGATCGGTGAAGCGGATGTCGACATACTCGGCACCCTCGTCTTTGATCAGCTGAAGAACTGCGTCCTTGCTCATTACTATGTTCCTCTAGATTGCAGAATTGGTTTTACAGCGCGTCCGAGCCGGTCTCGCCGGTCCGGATGCGAATGGCTTGTTCAACGGACGAGACAAAGATCTTGCCGTCCCCGATCTTGTCGGTCTTGGCGGCCGACACGATGGCTTCGATGGCCGCATCGACCTGATCGGCATCCAGAACGACCTCGACTTTGACCTTGGGCAGAAAGTCCACCACATATTCCGCGCCGCGGTACAGTTCGGTGTGTCCTTTCTGGCGGCCGAAGCCCTTGACTTCGATCACGCTGAGGCCCTGGACGCCAACGTCCTGTAGGGCCTCTTTCACTTCGTCCAATTTGAACGGCTTGATGATCGCTTCGATCTTTTTCATCCGGGCTCACCTCGCATGGTTGTCAGAATGGCAGTGATCACGTCTAAGATCGGGCGGCAATGCGATTGCCGAATTGACCGTCTGCTGGTGAAGGGATTCTGGGCGGCGGGCCAATTTTTAGGCAAGTTGCACAAAAAGTAATCAGGTTTGAATCGCGCGAGGGTTTCGGATGCCAAAACTGTTGAGTTCGTCCCAGATGAGGGCGGCTGAACGCGCCGCAATTGAATCCGGCCTTGTCACCGGCCTGGAACTGATGGAGCGCGCAGGTCGCGGTGTGGTCGAGGCCGTCTTTGAAACCTGGCCTGACCTCGCGGCCGGGTCCGGCCGGGCCGTTGTGTTCTGCGGGCCGGGCAACAATGGCGGCGACGGTTTTGTAGTGGCGCGCATTCTGAAAGAGTGGGGGTGGACCGTGGACCTTTTCCTGTTGGGCGACCCCGAGAAGTTGCCTGCAGACGCGCGGGCGAACTACAAGCGTTGGTGCGCGATGGGTTCGTGCCATGTGCTGTCTGATGACGCGCTCGACGCCTACGCCGCGGCCTGTTCGGATACTGTTCTGGCGGTTGATGCCTTGTTCGGAACCGGACTAACGAGACCGGTAGCCGGACTGCCCCGCACAATGCGTAAATTGGGCCAGTGGAAAGCGTCACTGTCGGAAGGTGGTTGCCCACGTGTCGTCTGTGTGGACATTCCCAGCGGCCTATGCGCGGACAGTGGTCGGCGTCTGGTGTCAGAGGGATTTGCCCCCGAAGACTGCGCCGTGTCGGCCAACCTGACGGTGACGTTTCATACCGCAAAGCCGGGCCATTATCTGGCCGAGGGACCAGAGTGCTGTGGCAGGATGTCCGTTGTCGATATCGGTCTGCCGGCTCTGTCAGTTGAAGAAACGCCAGATCAACGGCCGAGCGTGTTGTTGGGCCCCGAAAATCTGCCTGATCTGCGGAAATCGGCTTTCCATCACAAATACGGCCACGGTCATGCGCTGATCCTGACAGGCGACACAGGTAGAACAGGTGCCGCGCGATTGGCTGCCCGCGGAGCGTTGCGCGTGGGCGCTGGTCTTGTCACGCTGGGTGTCCCTCCCGCCGCATTGCAGGAAGTCGCCGGCCAAGTCACCGCGGTCATGATTGAGCAGATCGCAGGCGCGGAAGGGCTGGCCATTGCATTGCGGGACCAACGTCTGAACGCGCTGTGCCTGGGGCCTGGATTGGGCCTGGACAGGGCCCGATCGTTGGTCCCCGTGGCATTGGAGTCCGGCAGGGCAACCGTGCTGGATGCTGACGCTCTTTCGGCATTTGCTGAAGATCCAGCGTCACTGATGGCGATCCTGCATAAAAACTGCGTCCTGACACCGCACGGCGGTGAATTCGCCCGTCTGTTCCCCGACATCTCGGCCAAGCTTTCCTTACATCCCAAGAATGGACCAGCTTTCTCAAAGGTTGATGCCGTGCGCGAGGCGGCCGGCAGGGCAGGGTGCGTGGTTCTTTTCAAGGGACCGGACACTGTGATTGCGGGTCCGGACGGTCGGTGCTCGATCCATTCAGCCCACTATGATCGGGCCGCGCCGTGGCTGGCGACCGCAGGAGCGGGCGACGTGTTGGCGGGTTTTTTGACCGGGCTGCTGGCACGTGGATTGCACCCGCTGAATGCCGCCGAAACCGCCGTCTGGCTTCACGTGGAGTGCGCGCGCGCTTTTGGCCCGGGATTGATCGCGGAAGACCTTCCCGAGCAACTGCCCGGTGTGCTCAAACGTCTTCAGATATGAAGTTCTTGCGTGTTCCCAAGGCGCAAGGCTAGAATATCGGCAGGATTTTGCTGTCAAGACTGCGCAAATGCATAGCGAGTGTTTGCCAAACGCATGGCCGGATGGCAGAATTCTCTTGCGGGCCGTCTGAAGCCTGCATGCGTTTGTTGTTAAAATATTGATAACACGGAAATTTTGCTTTGCTGCCACTCTGTCTTTGTGGCGGATTTGCAATGATCGAGCTGAATGGCGTAGGGGCCTCTGGAACCGGACAGTTCCACTGAACATCTGGGCAGTACCTGAAACCCGAACCTTTCATGGTGAGTGCTATGACATTGAATATCAAACTCTCCTCAGTCGCCGCTGTTCTTGCGGCCACCACGGCCATCCCCGCCGCGGCAGAGCTGAAATACGAGAACAACAGCGGTGGCTATGTTCTGCTATATGGGCAGTTCAACCCGGCAATCATCTCGGTTGACGACGGCCAAGAGACCGATACCCGCCTGTTGGACAACGACCTGTCCAACAGCCGCGTCGGCCTGAGCCTGATGCAGCCGTTTGGCCAGAACGAATTCACCTTCCGCTTTGAAACCGCGCTGGGTCTGCCGAACTCCAGTGAATGGAACCAGTTGGGCACCGATTTCAGCGGCTGGACCCGGGAAGACATTCGTCACGTGGATTTTGCGCTGAAAGGTGGCTGGGGTAAATTCTCGGCCGGTCAGGGCAGCATGGCGTCTGACGGTGCAGCGGAAACTGACCTGTCTTATGTCGGCACCGCGCTTTATTCGTTCACCAACGATGAAAACTCGGGCTTCTTCTACCGCGGAACCGACGGAACCCTCAGCGACATCACCGTTGGCGACTCCAGCAGCAACTTTGACGGCGCGCGTCGTGGCCGCGTGCGGTATGACACGCCGGATTTCAGCGGCTTTTCGGCAAGCTTCGCCTATGGTCAGAACATCCTGTCCAGCAGTGATGACGACGACTATTACGACGTTGCTCTGAACTACAACAACACCTTTGCCGGTGGAGTCGAGTTCGCGGCAAGCGTGGCCTATGCAGTGCGTGATTTCGACGATGGTTCCGGCGACCGTGAAGACACGATCGGCTCGGCATCGGTGCTGCTGCCCAGCGGCTTCAGCTTCACCGCTGCTGCCGGTACCCGAAACAACGTGTCGGGCGAAAGCGATCCCAACTTCTGGTACACCAAGATCGCCTACGAGGATAATTGGGTGTCCTGGGGTAAGACTGGTATCGGCATCGACTACTATGATGGTTCCGATTTCAACACGGACGGGTCCAGCACCGAGTCTTGGGGTATCGCGGTGGTGCAGCGCATCGACAGCATCAACACCGATGCCTACCTGAAGTATCGCAACCACGACTTCAACGACGGAACGTCGTTTGACAAGAACGAAGCTTGGGTCCTGGGGGCCCGCTGGAAGTTCTGATCCAGTTGTTGTTGTGAATTCATGGCGCCCCGGCTCTGTCCGGGGCGTTTTTTGTGGGGCAGGGTGGCAAAACAAGGCCAATCTGGCACCTTGCCCCTTGCCCTTCGGCGGCTAGGCAAATAGAAGGCGTCAAATTTGCCCGGCGCGCCCGTTTTGCGCGCCCCGAATCCTATGGGGACTACCAGAATGCAGGTTACCGAGACGCTGAACGAGGGTCTGAAACGCGGCTACAACATCGTTGTTACCGCCGCCGAGCTGGACGAGAAGGTCAATGAGAAACTGATCGAAGCTCAGCCGGAAATCGAGATGAAAGGCTTCCGCAAGGGCAAGGTTCCCATGGCACTGCTGAAAAAGCAGTTTGGCCAGCGCCTGTTGGGCGAAGCAATGCAGGAAACCATCGACGGTGCGATGAACAAGCACTTCGAAGACAGTGGTGATCGTCCGGCGCTGCAGCCCCAGGTCAAGATGACCAACGAAGACTGGAAAGAAGGCGACGACGTTCACGTAGAAATGTCCTATGAAGCCCTGCCGGAAATCCCCGAAGTTGACCTGAAATCGGTCGAGCTGGAAAAGCTGGTCGTCAAGGCGGACGACGCAGCCGTGGAAGAAGCCCTGCAGAACCTGGCTGAAACCGCTCAGGATTTCAAAGCCCGCCGCAAGGGATCGAAGGCGAAGGAAGGCGATCAGGTCGTCATCGATTTCGTCGGCAAGGTTGACGGCGAGGCCTTCGAAGGCGGTTCGGCCGAGGATTACCCGCTGGTGCTGGGCTCGAACAGCTTCATCCCCGGTTTCGAGGATCAGCTGGTTGGCGTGAAGGCCGAGGAAGTCAAAGACGTCACCGTTACCTTCCCCGAAGAATACGGCGCCGAGCACCTGGCCGGCAAAGAGGCCGTGTTTACCTGCACGATCAAAGAGGTGAAGGAACCTGTTGCCGCCGAGATCAACGACGAACTGGCACAGAAGTTCGGCGCTGAGGATCTGGCTGCGTTGAAGGCACAGATTGCCGAACGTCTGGAAGCCGAATACGCAGGTGCGTCGCGCGCGGTGATGAAGCGCGCTCTGCTGGACGCGCTGGACGAGAAAGTGTCGTTCGACCTGCCGCCGACCCTGGTCGAAGCCGAAGCCAAGCAGATCGCACATCAGCTGTGGCATGAAGAAAACCCCGAGGTGACCGATCACAACCACGATGAGATCGAGCCGACCGAAGAGCACAACAAACTGGCTGAGCGCCGTGTACGTTTGGGCCTGTTGCTCGCCGAGTTGGGCCAGAAGGCTGAAGTCGAAGTCACCGACGCCGAGATGACCCAGGCGATCATGAACCAGGCTCGCCAGTACCCGGGTCAGGAGCGTCAGTTCTTCGAGTTCGTTCAGCAGAACGCTCAGATGCAGCAGCAACTGCGCGCGCCGATCTTTGAGGACAAGGTTGTAGACTACGTGGTCGAGCTGGCCAAAGTGACCGAAAAGGAAGTCAGCAAGGAAGAGCTGCAGAAGGCAATCGAAGCCCTCGAAGAGGAATAAGCCGCGTTTTCAGGTCGGTCCGGGTGCCGCTGCACCCGGGCCGGTCAAACGGCGATTGTCCGGACAGAAAGAAATGAAATCAGGTCCTCTTCGGAGGGCCTTTTTTGTTGCTGCCGAGAACCGGAACGTATGGCGCCAGCGGCGGATCGGTTGCCGAAATTAGAGCGGAGCCGCCTGGAATGAGACGGCTCCGCATGGGTGGCTTTTGGACTTATGAGGTGAGGGGGTCAGGCCTCATGAGCAAAAGCACGGGGGGTTTGCAACAGAGCGGTTTTCTGCTCTGGGGTGAAGCGGTCCGACAGGCTCTCGATCAATTTGAGTACGGCCTGGACTTCTTCTTTCGTCGTCGCAGCGTGCATCTGCTCGACGAAGTATTTCTCAAGATCGGTCAGTGGCTGGTGGTCAAGATTGGCGGCACCGGCCTGTGCAAGCTTGGCTTGCTGACCCGAATTGAACAGTTCGAGCGCCTGATCGTCGGTCAGGAACACGTCGTAGTCGATGCTCGAATACTCGCGGATCGATTGGATACGCTCGTCCGAACAATCCATCAGGGCGGCCATTGCGACCACTTTGCCCATCGGCTTGGCCGTTCCGACATAGTCGTACGGAGCATTTCCGGACCGTTGCAGCACCCGGTTCATAACCGGATCAATGACCGCGACCGAGTCGAGCACTCCAGCTTCCTGGGCGTATTCGAATGACCCAATCATGACCTCGCTGGTCACGTAGGATACTGAATTCTTGCCACGTCCCCGGCCGAGCCGTTTCGTGTCGACACAGAACCGCGTAGCTTCCCAGACTTGGGCGCTGCGGATTGGCGGCTCGCCATCAAGGATCGAGCTGAACACATCGGCCAGCATGTGCGGGCCGGTCGTCTGCAAGAGGCGCATGCACCCAACGACGTCCCCCTCGTCGTTGATGCTGACCACGTGTGCAGGATTGAGCGAGTCGAACTGATCGAATTCGCGCCCGTCCTGGATGTTCACTTCCCAGCCCAAGCGATCCCCGAACACGCGTGCTCGCAGCTTGAACATCTCATCCAAGACGTCTTTGAACTTATGCTGGTTGATGCCATCAATAACGATGATCATTCCATCCCCCTACAGTTTGGTTACCGTAAGGAGCAGATTAACCAAGTTTCGAAACAAGACTATTGGGGATATCCCGTATTTTTCTGCCTTAATTGTTAACCGGGGTAAATTAACCCCAGACCAATGGCACGGCCGATCGCCTGGGCGGTCGTAAGTGCGCCCAGTTTCTCTCGTCCGGAACGCATATGCACCTCGACCGTCCGGTGCGAAATGCACAGAATATCTCCGATATCCTGCTGGGACTTGCCCTCGGCGACCCATTGCAGGATTTCTTTTTCGCGCGAGGACAGGGTCGGAAGGTATAGAGCTTTGGCCAAAAGGCCAGATTGCATGACGGTGTCATGTGCGTGAACCGCGGCCATCTGCAGGTCGCCCATCACATGCTTTTTAAGCTTTTTCCATTCATCGTCCGTGCAATCCTTGGTCACGCTGAGCAAGCCAGTTTCGCCATAAGGCCCCCGAACCGGAACCGTCAGGCCGCGGTCGGTGATCCCGAAATCATGAGCGTCACGGAACACCGCGTTGAACTTGTCGTCGTGATTGAAGCGGCCCCAGTCCACCGGCGCGATGCTGAGCGCCGACTGATACAGGGTGGGATCAAGGTGATGGTAGCCTTGCGTGGCGTAGTGGATCTTCCACTCGTCCGGGTAGTTCGCGTAACCTTGGACGTCACCATTCACGGGATGGGTCGTCGCATAGGACGCATAGTCGAACCCAAGTTCGTTGCAGACAGAATTGATGATGTCGTAAGCCGACCGTTCATCATGATCAATTGTGGCCAAGTCAATAAGTTTCACTCGTCCAACCTTTGTCCCATCGGCATTTCCCCCGAAAAATGCCGTATCTGTCCGTATCACAGCCTACGTTGCGTCAATCTGAACAGATTGCGCAACCCATTTGTACATATCACATGGAGTTATTGAGTGCTAATGGCAACAGACAACCTCCGGATTATTTCATACTGTGAGGTATTCTCGGTCAAATTGAACGCTGTATAGACCGGTGTCGATTGCCCCTTTCAAGCTATTCGGACCGCAAGCCGGTTTCAACCAGCATTCCGCGAGCCTTGGCTTCGGGGTAGTACCCCTTTGCATAGAGGAAGATCGCGCGCTGCTGGTCGCCGTCGGCCAGCATCCATGCGCCGCGAAGATACTTGCCCGCATACTCCAGGTTGGTGTCAGCATCCAGAAGACCTTTGGCGTCGCCCTTGTAGCCCATCGAACGAGCGGTGGCGGGAAGGATCTGCAGCAGGCCGTAATATGGCCGGTTCGTCGCCCAGGGGCGATGCGTGCTTTCGCGGATCGCCAGCTTATGGACCAACTCTCGCGGAAGTTCGTAGTGATCAGCCCATTTGTTGATCGATTCGCGCAATTCGGGCGTTTCGTTGGGGTGGAGCGGCGGCTCGAATGCCTGTTCCTTCGTCGCTTTGCCAGATGGGTCGCTGCAGGCGGCAATCGGGGCAGCCAGAAGCACTGAAAGCATTATTCGACGCAGGACCTTTGCCATGCAACTTCTCCGGATTGTTACGCGGCTGGATGATACGAAAGTGGCCCGGGGTCGCAAGTCCGGCGCGCTGTGGTGGCCAAAAATTGCCAGTCGAAAGAAAAAGGCCGCGCAATGCAGCGCGGCCTTTGAGATTAACAGACCTGATCGGATCAGGCTTTGGGTTCGTCTTCCTCGGTCGAAGCATCGGCGGCAACCAATTCTTCGTCTTCCGAAGCGGCCGAGCCGATGTCGTCGAACAGTTCCGCGATTTCGAAATCTGCGGCGGCCTCTTCTTCAGCGGCCAGTTCCTGGATCGACTTGCCCGATGCCTGAAGCTCGGCTTCTTCTTCCGAGCGGGCAACGTTCAGTTTGATTTCGACCTCGACTTCGGGGTGCAGTTTGACGGAAACCGTGTGCAGGCCCAGCTCTTTGATAGGCGAGACCAGAACGACCTGCTTCTTGTCAACGGTGAAGCCAGCAGCGGTTGCGGCATCGGCTGCGTCACGCGGGGTGACCGAGCCGTACAGCGCGCCGGCGTCCGATGCCGAGCGAATCACGATGAACTGCTGACCGTCCAGCTTTTCAGCAAGAGCTTCGGCTTCTTTCTTGGTTTCCAGGTTGCGTGCTTCCAGCTGTGCTTTCTGGGCTTCGAACGAGGCGATGTTGGCCTCGGACGCGCTCAGCGCTTTGCCTTGCGGCAGCAGGAAGTTGCGGGCGTAGCCGGGCTTGACGTCGACGACATCGCCCATCTGACCCAGTTTCGCAACGCGTTCCAGAAGGATAACTTGCATGTCAGTCTCTCCTTACTTCACGGCGTAGGGCAGCAGGGCGAGGAAGCGGGCGCGCTTGATGGCGCGGGCCAGTTCACGCTGCTTCTTTGCCGAAACGGCGGTGATGCGCGAAGGCACGATCTTGCCACGCTCGGAAATGTAGCGCTGCAGCAGACGGGTGTCTTTGTAGTCGATCTTCGGCGCGTTCTCGCCCGAGAACGGGCAGACCTTGCGGCGGCGGAAAAACGGTTTTGCGGCCATGGTTTGGTGTCCTTTCCTCAGGCGTTGATCAACGGCGCTCGCGGCGGCCATCGCGCTCATCGCGCTTCTGCATCTGGACCGAGGGGCCCTCGGGATGCTCGTCGACCTTGATGGTCAGAACGCGCATCACGTCTTCATGCAGGCGCATCAGACGCTCCATTTCCTGAACGGCGCCCGACGGTGCGTCGGTCTTCAGGAAGGCATAGTGGCCCTTGCGGTTTTTGTTGATCTTGTAGGCCATCGTTTTGACGCCCCAATACTCGCTGTCGACGATCTTGCCGCCGTTGTCAGCCAATACGGTGCCAAAGTGTTCGATCAGGCCCTCGGCCTGCGCGTTGGACAGATCCTGACGCGCGATCATTACATGCTCATACAGTGGCATGTTCACTCCTGTTTATATCAAGGCGCATTTCATAGGCAGGGCCAGCAACCCTTCGCGACCCTGCCACGAGAGGCTGCGCGGTTCATGCGTATAGCGAAGGATGGCCCCGTATACACGTTTCTGGATGGGGGGCAAGCCCTGCCATGAATGCCTTTCTCACGCCGCCCAATTACCTTTGGGCTGCCCAAATCCTGACGCTTTTCGGCTTGAGGTTGTTTGCAAGCCCGGCGTTACCCGGGGGGTCTCAAGAAACTTGGACAGGGCAAAAGCGATGGCCGTCATGAACACGAACACATTTCAACAGTCCGCAGCCGGCGCAGCATACGACAAATCCGTGCCCGTGCTTATTTCCTTTGCACCGAACTGGAAGGCCCGGTTGGTCCTGTTCCGCGTGCTGGGTGCATTTCTGATCGTATCGGCCTTTTCGATGTGGCTGATGCCGGGTTCGGTCATCGGGGCCGAAGTCTGGACCATCAAGCTGGTCGCGTCGCTGATGTTCCTGATCCTCGGGGTAAGCCTGCTGACCATCGAGGTTCTGGATCCGCGCCCCGACGCATATTTTGACCCGATCCGCCGCGAGGTTCGGGTGCTGCAGAAGAACGAAAACGGGCGTCCGCAGACCGTACTGCGCCGCAGCTACGATACGTTGGGCGGAGCGCGGTTCGTGGACGACCAGGTTGAACTCTTTGAAGTCGATGGCAGCCTTCTGATGAAGCTGCCGCTGGAATCGGCGGATGTCAGCCGAGCGCTGAAAGGGCAACTCAGCGGAAGCGTAACAATTTTCGCCTGAATTTTATTCTGTTCATTGAGGAACAGAATTTGTGAGAGAATGAAGGTTGTGTGCCGCCCATGGGCGGCACATCTTTGTTTTGGAGCAACCCAACCGGTTTGCGCTTTGAAAACTTTCGGAGATTGTCATGAAATCCACCCTTATTGCAGCAGCACTTGCCACGGCGGCGACCTCGGCCATCGCGGCCCCGGAAAAATACGTTCTGGACCCGAGCCACAGCCAGGTTGTTTTCAGCTACAACCATCTTGGCTTTTCGACCACCACCGGCATGTTCTCGGGTTTCGAGGGCGAAATCATGTTTGATCAGGAAGATCCAGCAGCGTCGAGCGTGACGGTTTCGATGCCCGTGGTCGAGATGATCACCGGCTGGAAACCCCGTGAAGATCATTTCATGTCCGAGGATTTCTTCGCGGCGACCGCTGAGGAAATGGTGACATTTACCTCGACCTCGATCGAGGTGACGGGTGAGAACACCGCAAAGATCACCGGGGACCTGACCTTGAATGGTGTGACCAAGCCGGTGGTGTTGGACGCCAAGCTAAATCAGGTCGGCGAGCATCCGATGGCGGGCAAGCCTTGGGCCGGGTTCGATGCCACCACCACCCTGGTGCGCAGCGATTTCGAACTGGGCAAGTTCGCGCCTTTCGTCGGAGACGAAGTTTCCATCGCGATTTCGATCGAGGCGCAGAAGGCCGACTGATCCGGGCTTCAGAACTAAAGAAACCGCCGGTGGCCGATGCCCCGGCGGTTTTTTTTGTGTCGTCGGCTTACTGAGCATTGCGTGTTGCTGTCAACTCGACCGAAACGGTGACGGCGAAGGCCAGCGAATCCTCTTTTGGCATTGACTGGCCAACCCCGAAGTCGAGGCGGTTGAGGTCCATCGCGCCGGACATTTTGGCGATCTCGCCTTGGATGTCCAAAGAGAAGGGCAATACAACGTCCAGTGTTTGATCGCGGATGGTCAGCGGACCCCTTGCTTCATACCCCGTCTCGGTTTTGTAGATCTCCGCATCGAATTGGGCCGTCGGGAATTGCGCCTTGTCGAAGAAATCAGCCCCCATGGCCTGATCCGTCACCGTACCCAGGCTCAAAGATCCGATAGAGACCGTGACCTCTACCGACCCGGCCGGACCGGGTTCGACGGGGTCGTCAAAGGTGATTGCTGCGGTCCAGTCTGAAAACTGACCGATAACAGGGCTGCCCAACTGTGTGATCGTGATGGCAAGCGTGCCTTCTTCCACCTGCCAATCCGATTGAACGGCCGCCAACTCGGCCGTTTCAGCCTCGGCATCAGGCTTGTCTGAAAAACTGCCGGTCAAAAGGCCGGCTGACAAAACTCCAACCCAGACAAGCCCAGCAGCGGCGGCGGGAACCATCGAGTGCTTCTGTTCCGGCGGAATCGGCGCAGCGGACGCCCCGGGCAACATTCGCCGTAGGGTGCTGTCCTTGTCGATGACGTGGTGTTTCAGTGCTCCGGCGATGTGCAAGGTCAAAGCTGCGACGAGAACCAGCATGAAAAGCCAGTGCAGCGTTGCCATCACCTCGGCCAGATGCTCCGACTTGGGCACTAGAGGCAGGTTTTGCCCAAATGGCCAAAGGATGGGCGCAAAGCCTTCGGTAGCAGCGTGGTCGATCCAACCAGACAGCGGAACCAGAACCAAGGACCCGTACAGCAGCCAGTGGACCGTTTCAGCCGCAAAGGCCTCGGGCTTGTTGTCAGCGTTCAGCAGTCCGGGCTTGGTTTGAGTGAGCGACCAGAGAATGCGAGCCAGCGCAACGAAGAAGACGGTGATCCCTACGGTTTTGTGCAGGGAAAACAGCCGAGCGGCTTGGGCAAGATCGGCTTCGGTGGTGGGGATGGTCGGGTCATAGATTGCATGGGCCAGGTTGTTGGCGAACCACCCCAAGGGCAAGGCGGTGAAGATCAACAATGCGGTCAGCCAGTGGAATGTCTTGGTCACGCTGCCATAGCTGACATTGGTGTTGGTTAGGGACATTGATCTTGCGCTCCGGGTTTTCTGCTGTGGCCAAGGTAACCGTGTGACGCAGATAGACAATAGCGAGTGGCGCACAGACCCGGTGCCGTCACGCAGAGTGCAGGCAGTGCTTGTGCCGGACCCTCACTCGGTTTACACCCCGGCGCAACCTAACGTCATCCAAGAGGTTGCAATGACACTTGCGTTCGTTTTTCCGGGGCAGGGCGCCCAGACCATCGGCATGGGCAAGGCGCTGGCCGACGCTTATCCGGCCGCCAAGGCCGTGTTTGACGAGGTGGACGAAGCGCTGGGCGAAAGCCTCAGCAGCCTGATCTGGGATGGCGACATCGAGACTCTGACTCTGACGCAGAACGCGCAGCCGGCGTTGATGGCCACATCGATGGCGGCGATGCTCGCGCTTGAGGCCGAAGGGGTCGATGTGACACGGGCCGCTTTCGTGGCCGGTCATTCGCTGGGCGAATACTCGGCCCTTGCCGCAGCCGGCGCGCTGAGTGTCGCGGACACTGCTCGCCTTCTTCGCACGCGCGGTCAGGCAATGCAGAGCGCTGTTCCAGTGGGCGAGGGTGCGATGGCCGCGATCCTGGGGCTCGACCTGGATGCCGTGCGAGCCGTGGCCGAAGAGGCCGCACAGGGCGAGGTCTGCCAGGCTGCCAATGACAATGACCCCACGCAGGTCGTGGTTTCGGGTGCCAAGGCCGCTGTTGAACGCGCCGCTGAAATCGCCAAGGAAAAGGGCGCCAAGCGGGCCGTAATGCTGCCGGTCAGCGCTCCGTTTCATTGTGCCTTGATGCAGCCCGCCGCCGAGGTGATGGCCGAAGCTCTGGCGGGTGTCGAAATCAAAGCGCCGGCGGTTCCGCTGGTTGCCAATGTCCGCGCCGAGGCGGTCACCGATCCCGACCTGATCCGGCAATTGCTGGTCGAGCAGGTCACCGGTTCGGTCCGGTGGCGCGAATCCGTTCAGTACATGGTGGCGCAGGGTGTGACCGAAGCGTGGGAGATCGGTGCAGGCAAGGCTCTGTCGGGCATGATCCGCAAGATCGACCGGTCCATTGCCTGCTCCGCCGTTGGTACGCCGGAAGACGTTCAAAAAGCGCTGCAGGCAGGCGATTAACTCAAAGCTGGTCCGACAGGACACTCGAAAAGGATACCGGTATGTTTGATTTGACTGGAAAATGCGCCCTTATCACCGGGGCTTCGGGCGGGATCGGGGGCGAGATTGCACGCACCTTGCACGCCGCAGGGGCTACTGTTGGTCTGTCCGGCACGCGCGTCGAACCGCTGCAGAAGCTGGCGGATGAACTGGGCGAGCGCGCTCATGTCCTGCCGTGCAATCTGGGTGATCCCGAGGCCGTGGCCGCGTTGCCGAAACAGGCCGCCGATGCCATGGGGTCCGTTGATATTCTGGTCAACAATGCAGGCATCACCCGCGACAACATCTTCATGCGCATGTCCGACGAGGAATGGCAGAGCGTGATCGACGTGAACCTGACCGCTACCGCCAAGCTGTGCAAGGGTGTGCTGCGGGGCATGATGAAGGCACGTTGGGGCCGCATCATCAACATCTCGTCCGTTGTCGGAGCAACCGGCAACCCGGGTCAGGTGAACTATGCCGCGTCCAAGGCGGGCATGGTCGGCATGACCAAGTCGCTGGCCTACGAGGTCGCGAGCCGTGGCATCACCGCCAATGCCGTCGCGCCGGGTTTCATCACGACCGCGATGACCGACAAGCTGACCGATGAGCAAAAATCCGGCATCCTGACGCAGGTTCCCGCCGGTCGGATGGGCGAGCCATCTGAAATTGCGGCGGCCGTTCTGTACCTTGCAAGCCCCGAAGCGGGCTATGTTACCGGAACCACCTTGCATGTGAACGGCGGCATGGCCATGTTGTAGGCGCAGCCAGAGGCAGATGCGAAAGCGTTTGCCTCTTGCGTCGTCTGTGCTATAGGCGGCGCATGTAATTAGGGGCCGGTCGTTCAGGTCGGCCTTCTACTTTCCCGGGGACCCGGGACCCAAACCGCCCG
Organism: Ruegeria sp. BC6; assembly: GCF_056539185.1. NCBI lineage: Bacteria > Pseudomonadati > Pseudomonadota > Alphaproteobacteria > Rhodobacterales > Roseobacteraceae > Ruegeria > Ruegeria sp. BC6. The sequence goes on along the minus strand of NZ_JBQFUM010000001.1, from coordinate 921,058 downwards.
GATCGGGCAAACCAAGGCCACCCCGAGCGGGCAAGGGCAGAACCGGGCAGACCGCCCTGAAATGGAATGAGGAATAGACATGAGCGACGTCGCAGATCGCGTTAAAAAGATCGTTGTTGAGCACCTGGGTGTTGAAGAGGACAAAGTCACCGAGAACGCGTCCTTCATCGACGATCTGGGCGCGGACAGCCTGGACACCGTTGAGCTGGTCATGGCTTTCGAAGAAGAGTTCGGCATCGAGATCCCCGATGATGCAGCCGAGACCATCCAAACCTTCGGCGACGCCGTGAAGTTCATCAGCGAAGCTTCCTGATCGCTTCGAATTTGACCGAAAACGGCGCTTCCGGGCAACGGAAGCGCCGTTTTTTATTGCCCGCTCGAATTCCCGCTTGCCTCGTGGAAAATCGGTTTGCACTGTTTGCGATGAGGCAACAAAACACCGGGTAAGGGCATGAAAAGATCCGCCCCGATGATCAACACCGCGCGCCTGATGATGTGCGCAATGCGCCCCGAGGACTTTGAACGGTTCGCGGAGATTTGGCGTGACCCCTGCGTGGTGCGTCATATCGGGGGCAAACCCCGCACCCGTGGCGAGGCGTGGGACGCGTTCCTGCGCAATGCGGGACACTGGCAGATGGCTGGATTCGGGCAATGGGCCGTGTTCTTGCAGGCGAATCGCAAATTGATAGGTCAGGCAGGGTTCTTTTACGGCAACCGCTGTCTGGGCGAGGATTTCGACACCTTCCCCGAGGCCGGTTGGGTGTTGGCGCCCGAGGCGCATGGCCTGGGATACGGGCACGAGGCCGTTCAGGCCGCGCATGACTGGTTCGACCGGATCATGCCCGGGCCGTTGGTGTCGATGATTGACGCGGATCATGAGGCCTCGCAAAAGTTGGCGGCCAAGCTTGGGTATAAATTGCTGCGCGAGACAGAGTATCGGGACAGCCCGGTGAAACTGTTTCGACGCGACGGCCCTCCGGCCCGGAACTGAAACGCTTCTTTTTTCGCGGTGACGCAAACGGATCGTCGTTTGCCGAAACTGAGAAACGCGAACCTGCGCGCGACCAGTATGCTATTGTGGATATCCGGAACGATTGAGCGGAGGAGTGTGCTCATGAGGGTTTATCCTACAATGGAATTGCAGAACGGCCGCTGTGTCACGCTGGACAAGGGCCGTCTGGACGAACCGATGATCTGGCATGTCGATCCGGTGGAAACGGCCCAAGGCTGGGCCGCCGCAGGTGCCGAGTGGATGCACCTGACCGATTTCGATGCGATCGAGGGGCGGGACACGAACTCTGCGCTGGTCGAACAGATCATCCGCAGCGCCGAGCTGCCTGTTCAACTGGCGGGCGGGTTCCGCTCGCGCGAGCAGGTCGAGCGTTGGATCGACAAAGGGGCGGGCCGCATCGTGATCGGCACCTTGGCGGCGCGTGATCCCCATCTGTTCAAAGAGTTGGCCAAGCTATACCCAGACCAGATCGTGTTGGCGGTGGACGTGTGGCAGGGCTACGTGATGACGGATGGCTGGCGCACCCAAAGCGCGTTCACCCCGGAGGCTTTCATCGAAGCGTTTGCCGATGCTCCACTGGCTGCCATTCTGGTCACCGATATCGATAGCGACATGGTGGACGTCGAGGCGCAGCTGGGCCTGATTTCGGGGCTGGCCGCGCATTCGCGCACACCGGTGATCGCCAGCGGCGTCGTGCGCAGCAGCGACGACATCTCGCGTCTGGCCTACATTCCCAATATCTCGGGCGCGTTGGTCGGGCGGGCACTGTTTCGCAAAACGGTCGACCTGTCCGAGGCATTGGCAGTGGCCAAAACCGCCCATGAACCTGTGGCACAGTTCCAGTAACGCAGCCTGATCCGTCCGAGCCGCCCCTGACAGGTCGTCGGGGGCGGCTCGTGTGATTCTGCTCTGGCCGGGCGCGGCGTGCGGCGCGGAGGCAGGCGGCAAGCTGCCGGTGCGGAATACGCTGTTGCTCTTGCCCCCGGACCCCGGGCCGGGGTATGAGCGTTTCTCAAACAGGAAGCAGGCAAGAGGCATTTCATGCGCAGAGTCGTTGTAACCGGTCTGGGATTGGTCACTCCACTGGCCAGCGGGGTCGAGGAAACCTGGTCGCGGCTGCTGGCCGGGGAGTCAGGTGCCGGCCCGATCACCTTGTTCGATGCCGAAGCTGCAGGGGTCACCACGACCTATGCCTGCGAGGTGCCTCGCGGTGACGGGACCAACGGGACTTTCAACCCCGATGACTGGATGCCGCCCAAGGAACAGCGCAAGATCGAGGACTTCATCCTGTATTCGATCGCCGCAGCCGAGATGGCCTGCAAGGACGCGAACTGGCTGCCCGAGGACGAGGAAGAACGTCTGCGCACCGGCGTTCTGATCGGGTCGGGCATCGGTGGTCTGGGCTCGATCGCGGAAACCGCCAACCTGATCCGCGACAAGGGTCCGCGCCGCGTTTCGCCGTTCTTCATCCCCGGCGCGCTGATCAACTTGGCCTCGGGTCAGGTCTCTATCCGCTTTGGCTTCAAGGGTCCGAACCATTCGGTGGTGACCGCCTGTTCGACCGGTGCCCACGCGATTGGCGATGCCAGCCGCATTATCCGGTCGGGCGATGCCGACGTGATGATCGCCGGCGGCGGCGAAGGCTGCATCTGCGAGATCGGGATTGCCGGCTTCAACGCCTGCAAGGCGCTGTCGACCAAATATGCCGACAACCCAAAGGCCGCGAGCCGCCCCTATGACGTCGACCGCGACGGTTTCGTGATGGGCGAGGGCGCCGGTATCGTGGTTCTGGAGGAATACGAGCACGCCGTGGCCCGCGGCGCCAAGATCTATGCCGAGGTTCTGGGCTATGGGATGTCTGGCGATGCCTATCACATCACTGCGCCGGCCGAGGATGGCGACGGGGCGGAACGCTCGATGAAGGCAGCGCTGCGCAGCGCAGGGCTCGAACCGAAGGACCTAGACTATATCAACGCGCATGGCACATCGACCATGGCCGACACGATCGAGCTGGGGGCCGTTGAACGGCTGCTCGGCGAACATGCCAGCAAGGCGACGATGAGTTCGACCAAATCGGCCACAGGACACCTGCTGGGGGCCGCGGGCGCGATCGAGGCGATCTTCTCGATCCTGGCGATCCGCGATCAGGTCGCCCCACCGACGATCAACCTGGACAACCCAGCCGTGGAAACGCCGATCGACCTTGCGCCGAACGCCAAGCGCGCGCGGGAAATCAACGTGGCGCTGTCGAATTCGTTCGGCTTCGGAGGCACCAATGCCAGCGTGATTTTCGGGAAAGCATCGTAAATGTGGCGGGCTCTGGCATCCAATGCGCTGACCTTTCTTGTGGTCGCTATGTTTCTTCTTGGCGGTCTGATCCTTTGGGGGCAGTCGCAGTACAAGGCCGAGGGCCCGCTCGATACCGCCATTTGCCTTCGGGTGAAGGGTGGTTCGAACATGAACAAGGTCAGCCGTGATCTTGAAGATCAGGGCGCGATCAGCAGCGCAACCATCTTCCGTATGGCGGCAGACTACACCGACAAGTCGCAGCAGCTGAAAGCGGGTAGTTTCCTGATCCCCGAAGGCGCTTCGATGGCGGAAATCATCGACGAAGTCACTCGCAGCGGCGCCAGCACATGCGGAACCGAGGTAGAGTACCGCATCGGTGTGACCCGCACTCAGACACGGGTTCGCGAGCTGGACCCTGCAACATTGAATTTCGTCGAGGTTGCATCTTTTATCGTTGGTGAGGACGAAGTCCCTGAAGTCTATCAGGAAAAGCGGAACCAAGCTGATACGCGATACCGCGTTTCCTTGGCCGAAGGTGTCACCAGTTGGCAGGTCGTCGAGGGGCTGAAGGCTGTGGATGCCCTGACCGGAGAGGTCTCGGAAATTCCGCCTGAAGGCATGTTGGCCCCGGATAGCTACGAAATATCACCGGGTGATGAGCGAACGGCTTTGCTGCAAAAGATGAAGGACCGGCAGCAAGAGCGGATTGCGCGGGTTTGGGAGACGCGTCAAGACGGGTTGCCCCTGTCCAGCCCCGAAGAAATGCTGATCCTCGCCTCGATCATCGAGAAGGAGACAGGCATTCCGGAAGAGCGCGGTCAGGTTGCCAGCGTCTTTGTGAACCGCCTGAAGCAAGGCATGAAGCTGCAGACAGATCCCACGGTGATCTACGGCGTGACCAAGGGTCAGGGCACGCTGGGCCGAGGCCTTCGCCGCAGCGAGCTTCGGCGGAATACGCCGTGGAACACGTATTTGATCGATGGGTTGCCGCCCACACCGATTGCCAACCCGGGTCTGGCCAGCTTGCAAGCTGCCGTGGCGCCAGACGAGACCGATTTCGTGTTCTTCGTCGCAGATGGAACCGGCGGCCATGCCTTCGCCAAGACGCTGCAGGAACACAACCGAAACGTTGCCAAATGGCGTGAGATCGAAGCCGAGCGGAACAATTCGGGTAACTGATCCGCTCGCTGGTCGAGAGCAGAGCCGGCATAAATCAGGCGGACAACCCGCCTGAGAAATAAAAAGTCAAAATCCTGGAAAAAAACTGCGCGCATGGAGACATGCGCGCAGTTTTTTTATGCGGCCGATTTGCGGCGCGGACGGCGCCGACGGTTGGCGGGGCCATTTGTGCCCTGCGGTTTCGGGCCACGGCGTCGATTGCGCTGGCGATTGCCGGGCTTGGCGGCCTCTGCGGCTTCGGGTGCCGCTCCGCTGGCGACCGGGATCTCGATCTTCATCAATTTCTGAATCTGACGCAGCAGATCAAATTCATCTGGTGCACAGAAGGCGATGGCTTCGCCTTCGCGGCCGGCCCGAGCGGTGCGGCCAATGCGGTGCACATAGTTGTCAGGAACGTCCGGCAGGTCATAGTTGATGACATAGGCCACCCCGGGAATGTCGATGCCACGGGCTGCCACGTCGGTGGCAACCAGAACTGTGATCTCGCCGGCGCGGAAGGCCTTGATGGCGCGATCCCGCTGGCCCTGGCTCTTGTTGCCATGGATCGATGCTGCGTTGTAGCCGTCGGCCACCAACCCTTTCATCAGCTTTTCCGCACCATGCTTGGTCCGGGAGAACACAAGCGTCAGGGCGTCGGTATCACGCGAAAGGATCTCGCGCAGCTTGGCGGGTTTTCCCGGCTTTTCAACGAAATGCACCGACTGGGTGATCTTGTCGGCCGCCTTGCCCGGAGGCGAGACCTGTACCCGTTGCGGGTTGGTCAGGTAGGCGCGGCTGAGTTCCTCCATCTGCTTCGGCATGGTGGCCGAGAACAGCATGGTCTGGCGCGGAGTGCCCAGTTGCGGCGCGATTTTGCGCAGAGCGTGGATGAAGCCGAGGTCCAGCATCTGGTCGGCCTCATCCAGAACTAGGTGCCGAACCGAGCCGAGATCGACCGCGCCACGTTCCATCAGGTCGATCAAACGACCGGGGGTCGCGACAAGAATATCGGTCCCACGCGACAGGAACATGATCTGTTTGTTGATCGACTGTCCGCCAACAACTGTGGCCACGCGCAGTTTCGTCTTTTTGGTAAGCGTGCGGAGGCTTTCAGCGATCTGGTTCACCAGTTCGCGGGTTGGGGCGAGGATCAGGGCCTTGGCAGTCTTCGGCGCCGGTTTGCCGGGCTGCGCCAGAAGGTGGTCGATCAGCGGCAGGCCAAAGGCCAGCGTCTTGCCGGTGCCGGTCTGGGCAAGGCCCAGAATGTCATGTCCTTCCAAGGCCAACGGGATGGCCTGGTTCTGGATCGGTGTGGGTTGAGTGAAATTTGCGCGCTCGAGCGCGTCGTTCAGTGCCGGCGCGAGGCCGAGCATGTCGAAATCGAACAAGTCGTCTTCCTTTGTGATCCGCGTCGGCATTGGCCGTGCGCGAAAAAGAATAGCTGGCCGTGCGGATTGCACGACCGGCAGGGAGTGTGCGCAGCCTCAGGATTTGCGGGCGAGTCCCGCAACATCCGGCTTTTGCGTCAAGAACCCTGCGTGAATGGGAACTGGGAAAATTGGGCGCTATCTCGGACCTCGGTTCGGTCCGCGTGCTCACGCGGCAGCGCTGTGGCGTAGATGAGCGCTGCTGAGGCGAATGTCAAGCCGACACCGGCAGTCAAGGCTGCCGGTGTCCTATTCGTTGCAAATGGATGGTCAACGACGAGGCGTCGGTGCGGCGGCAGCCAGCGCCTTTTCGACTGCCTGTGCGGTGGAGGGGTGCCCGGCCTTGGACAGGCACGAAGCAATTATACCCGCGTCAGGGCGCTCGGGGCGCTTGCCGGGCTTGGGACGATCGCCTAGGCAGTTTTGGAGCGCAGATTGCGGAATGCCAATCTCGCTGGCGATCTTGCCAAGATCAGGTCCGCGGTGCCCTGTCTGAGCCTGCGCCACTGTGCCGAAGAGCATCAGGCCTCCCAGACAGATTACCGAGACATAGCTGAGGGGATGGTACATTTTTTGTCCTTCAGAAATTTTTCGTATGCTTGCGGTTCTTGGTGTTTATGCAGATTGCGTGTGCAATCCGTTTTTGAAACGCACGACGGAAATTACTCCGTCGCGGAAATCTTGCCGATCACAGAATTGGTTGCGGTCCCTGATCTGGATTAGGATTTTGTTAACACTGGCAGTGCGTTACTTGTTGCGCGTTGTTGCGTTGGAGCTTGACTGAGCGCCCGATTTCGCGTATAGGTTGTGTCATGCTAGAAGAAGTGGGCAACGGCCCCGGGGCGACCCGGCGGCCGTTTTTCATTTCTCTCGTGCGGAGATCACTCACGCATGAGGTCACAGGCAAACATGACTTTGATTACCCCGGAAGAGCGGATGTCCCGGACGGCCGAGCTGTTGCAGTCGTTGGAGGTGTCCATTCGCGGTTTGCGGCAAGCGGCGGAAGACCTGCGCAAGCGGATCGAGACCGGGGAGGATGCAGACCTGGCGAGTTCAGCCAGACAACTCGGGCAGCTAGAGGGGCTGATCCGAAGTTGCCAGAAAGTGGAGACAAGCTTTGTCGAACAATGTCACAGACAAGCGGGAATTGCCCAAGGGGGCTATGCGCTCGACCTGGAGCGGGCCCGATCTGAGATCGGGTGCCGATTGGCTCGCCTCCGCGCCTGCTGCGGTGCGGGACAGGTTTCTGAGTGAGATCGGGGAGGGAGGGCTATGTGCCCTCCCTTTCCTGTTCGAGTTCTGGGCGCTGCCGCATCAACTGCCGCCCGGGGGCGACTGGCGGTCTTGGGTTGTCATGGGCGGGCGTGGCGCGGGCAAGACGCAGGCCGGGGCAGAGTGGGTGCGATCCGTGGTCGAGGGGGCCAAGCCGTTTGATGAGGGTGAGGCCCGGCGCGTGGCGCTGGTGGGTGAGACCTTTGACCAGGTGCGGGACGTGATGATCTTTGGCGACAGCGGAATCATGCAGTGCTCTCCGCCTGACCGGCGACCGCAGTGGAAGGCGTCGGAACGCAAGCTGGTCTGGCCCAACGGTGCCGAGGCACAGGCCTTTTCGGCTCATGACCCCGAGGGGCTGCGGGGGCCGCAGTTCGATGCGGCTTGGGTGGATGAGCTGGCCAAGTGGAAAAAGGCAGGCGAGACCTGGGACATGCTGCAATTCGCGCTGCGACTGGGCGAGCGGCCGCGGGTCTGCGTGACCACGACGCCGCGCAACGTGAAGGTGCTGAAGGACCTGTTGGCGGCACCGTCGACGGTGATGACCCATGCGCCGACCGAGGCGAACCGGGCCAACCTGGCGGAGTCCTTTTTGCAGGAGGTGCGCGCGCGTTATGGGGGCACCCGGCTGGGGCGGCAGGAGTTGGACGGGGTGCTGCTGGCCGATGCCGAGGGGGCGTTGTGGACTGGCTCGATGCTGGATGCGGCGCGGGTCAAGGCGGTGCCCGAGCTGGACCGCGTGGTGGTGGCGCTGGACCCGGCGGTGACGAGCGGATCGGGCGCGGATGCCTGCGGGATCGTGGTGGTCGGCGCGCAGGTGCAGGGGCCGCCCGAGGACTGGCGCGCTTATGTGCTGGCCGACCGGACGGTGCAGGGCGCTGGCCCGGCGGGCTGGGCGCGCGCGGCGATCGACGCGATGGACGAGTTCGGGGCCGAACGGTTGGTGGCCGAGGTCAACCAGGGCGGGCAGTTGGTGGAAGAGGTGGTGCGGCAGGTGGACCCTCTGGTTCCGTTCCGGGCCGTGCGGGCCTCGCGCGGGAAGGTGGCGCGGGCCGAGCCGGTGGCGGCGCTGTATGAGCAGGGGCGGGTGGTCCATGTGGCCGGGTTGGACGCGTTGGAGGAACAGATGTGCCAGATGACCGCGCGGGGGTTCGAGGGGCAGGGCTCGCCCGACCGGGTCGATGCGTTGGTCTGGGCGTTGCATGAGCTGGTGGTGGGGCCGGCAGCGGCCTACCGGCGGCCTCGGGTGCGGGTCTTGTGATCAGCCCTCGGGCTTTTCGAACTCTGCGAAGGCCTCGGCATAGTCGGGATGCCAGCGCGAGAGGGCGGGGCGGTTGTGGATGATGTCCTCGGCGGCCCATTGAACACGGCGGCGGTCGCGTTCGGCATCGACGTCGTTGTCGGGGCAGAGGATGTAGAAATCGCCCTGGGCCATGCGGTCCAGGAAATAGTCAACGGTCTGCTCGCTGGTCCAGGCGGCGGCCGGTTTTTCAGGCAGGAATGACGCGATCATGCCCGTATAGGTGAAGCCCGGAACAAAGAGATGCGCGGTGATGGGCGCGCCGGCCTCGCGCAGCTCGTGCGCGAGCTGTTCGGTCAGCGTTTTGACGGCGGCCTTGGACACGTTGTAGCCGGGGTTGCCCGGCGGGGAGGTGATCCCCTGCTTTGACCCGGTGTTGACGACGACCGCCGGGCGGTCAGCCTCGATCATGCGAGGCAGGAAGGCGTGGATGCCGCGCAGGACCCCCAGAAAGTTCACGTCGAGAAGCTTCCGCCAGTTGTCGAATGACTCCCATGTTTTTGTAGGCAGGCTGATCCCTGCATTGTTCATCAAGACGGCAACCTGCCCGGCGGCGAAAGCTGTGTCGGCCAGGTTTTCCATGTCGGCTTGAGAGGTGACATCCGTCGGCACCGCGGTGATGTTGACCACGTCAAAGCCTGCCTTCAGGTCTTCCGTTGTTGCGTCGAGCACCTGTCCCGGAAGGTCGGCGAGTATTACGTCCAGCCCGGCCTGGGCAAAACGTTGTGCCGCGACGCGCCCGACTCCGCTGGCGGCGCCGGTCACGACGGCGATCCCTCCGATCTTCACTGCGCTTTCATACATGGCTGGTCCCTCGTGATGCTCAAATGCAGAGGGTAGCGCATTTCCGTCGGATGCCGAGGTTTATCCTGCGGGCACACGATCCAAAGCTGTTGCGCAACCGCCGTACGCTCCATTCCCGAGGCTTAAAGATCTTTCCGTCATAACTCCTTTCAACAAGCCGGGCAGAGCGGCGGCAGAAAGGAGCATCTGGACATGGTATTCGATTTCTTGCGTCGTGGATCGGCTGAGAAAGCCCCCGAGGCAAAAGCAAGCGCGGCCGGGCCGGTGGTGGCCTGGCAGACCGGTGGGCGCGTGGCCTGGAGCCCGCGGGACACCGTCTCGCTGACGCGCACGGGGTTCTCGGGAAACCCGGTGGGGTTCCGGTCGGTCAAGCTGATTGCCGAGGCCGCGGCGGCGCTGCCCCTGGTTCTGCAGGACGATGCGCAGCGGTACGAGACGCACCCGGTTCTGCGCCTGATGCGCCGTCCGAACGCGGCGCAGGGCAAGGCCGAGCTGCTGGAGGCGCTGTTCGGGCAGCTGCTGCTGTCGGGCAACGCCTATGTCGAGGCGGTGCAGGACGAGGGCGGGCTGCCGGTCGAGCTGCATGTGCTGCGCTCGGACCGGATGAGCGTGGTGCCGGGGGCGGATGGCTGGCCCAGGGCTTATGACTATACCGCCGGGGGCAAGACGCACCGGTTCCCGGCTGAAGCCATCTGCCATATCAAGTCGTTCCACCCGCAGGATGACCATTATGGGTTCTCGCCCATGCAGGCGGCGGCGATGGCGATCGACGTGCACAACAGCGCCTCGCGCTGGTCGAAATCGCTGTTGGACAATGCCGCGCGGCCTTCGGGTGCGCTGGTGTGGAAGGGCGGCGACGGGCAGGGCGTGATGGCCGAAGAGCAGTTCCGCCGCCTGAGCGACGAGATCGAGGCGAACTATCGCGGGGCGCGGAATGCCGGGCGTCCGATGGTTCTGGAAGGGGGGCTGGATTGGAAGCCGATGGGCTTTTCCCCCTCGGACATGGAGTTTCAGAAGACCAAGGAAGCCGCCGCCCGCGAGATCGCGCTGGCCTTCGGTGTCCCGCCGATGCTGCTGGGGATCCAGGGTGACGCGACCTATTCGAACTATCAGGAGGCCAACCGGGCGTTCTATCGCCTGACCGTTCTGCCCCTGGTGACGCGGGTGGCGGCGGCGTTGTCGGACTGGCTGTCGGGCTTTACCGGCGAGGATCTGGTGCTGAAGCCCGATCTGGACCAGGTTCCGGCGCTGGCGGTGGAGCGTGACGCGCAATGGGCGCGGGTGGCCAACGCCGATTTCCTGACGGATGCCGAAAAGCGTGCTCTGCTGGGCCTTCCGTCGCTGGCGGAGACGGCGGATGGCTGACACGCCGGGATATCCGCCCTTTGACTGCGCGCCGGGCCTGCGTCTGGCCGCGCATGAGAGGGTGGCCGAGATCCAGCATGCGCATCTGTGCAGGCGACAGGATCAGATCGAGGAAATGATGGAACGGCTGGAGCGGCGGTTGTGGCTGACGGTCTATGGCGTGGCGGCGGTGATCCTGGCGCAGGCGTTCCAGTCTTTCCTGACGGTGGCGCCATGAATTCAGTGGCTTACGAGGAGTTGTTCATGGATTTGGAACGCAAGTTCGCGCGGTTCGGCGATGGGCTGTCGGTGACCGAAGACGCGGTGATCGAGGGCTATGCCAGCCTGTTCGGCCAGGTCGATCAGGGCCGCGACGTGGTGCAGAAAGGTGCCTATGCCGCATCGCTGGCCGGGCTGAAGGCGGCCGGTCAGCGGGTCAAGATGCTGTGGCAGCACGATCCGACCCAGCCCATCGGCGTGTGGGACGAGGTGCGCGAGGACGAGCGTGGCCTGTGGGTCAAGGGGCGGTTGCTGGAAAGCACCCAGAAGGGGCGCGAAGCGGCCGAGCTGATCCGCGCGGGCGCGCTGGACGGGCTGTCGATCGGCTATCGCACCAAGCGGGCCGTGAAGGATGACAAGGGCCGGCGGCTCTTGACGGAACTGGAGCTGTGGGAGGTGTCGCTGGTGACCTTCCCGATGCTGCCCAGTGCGCGGGTGGCGGCAAAGGGGACGGACCCCGATGCCGAGGACACCTGGCGCAGTATTGCCGAGGTGTTCCAGAGCGCCCGGCAGGAGCTGGCGCGACCCTAGCGCGCCTCAACCCCCACCCAGAAAGGAAGTGCTGATGAGCAAGACCGAGACCGCGGCCTTGACCGGAGAGGGTGTGCCCCTGGTTCAGGAGGTGAAGCAGGCGATGGCTGGCTTCGCAAGAGAATTCAAGGGCCTGAAGGCTGAAGTTCAACACAAACTGCAACAGACAGAAGAGCGACTGACCATGCTGGATCGTAAATCAACCATCGCGGCGCGCCCGCATCTTGCGGCCTCGACCCTGGAGGAGGCGCCGCACCAGAAGGCCTTTGATGCTTATGTGCGCTCGGGCGATGACGATGCCCTGCGCGGGCTGGAGATCGAGGCCAAGTCGCTGTCGACGGCCGTCAACAGCGATGGCGGCTACCTTGTCGATCCGCAGACCGCCGAGATGATCAAGTCGGTGCTGAAATCCACCGCGTCGATCCGTTCGATCGCGTCGGTCGTGAATGTCGAGGCGAATTCGTTCGACGTGCTGATCGATCATACCGATGTGGGCGCGGGCTGGGCTGCCGAGAACGCCACCGCCGCCGAGACCGGCACCCCGTCGATCGACCGCATCTCGATCCCGCTGCACGAGCTAAGCGCGCTGCCCAAGGCCTCGCAGCGGCTGCTGGATGACAGCGCATTCGACGTCGAGGGCTGGCTGGCCGGCCGTATCGCTGACAAGTTCGCCCGCGCCGAGGCGGCGGCTTTCATCAACGGTGACGGCATCGACAAGCCCAAGGGCATCCTGAGCCATCCGGCGGTGGACAATGATGTCTGGACATGGGGCAACCTGGGCTATGTGCCCACTGGTGTCGCGGGCGGCATCGACGCGGATGCGATCGTGGACGTGGTCTATGCGCTGGGCGCGCAGTACCGCGTGAACGGCACCTTCGTGATGAACTCAAAAACCGCCGGCGTGATCCGCAAGCTGAAGGATGCCGACGGCCGCTTCCTGTGGTCGGACGGCCTAGCCGCGGGTGAGCCCGCGCGCCTGATGGGCTATCCGGTGCTGATCGCCGAGGACATGCCCGATCCGGGCACCGACAGCTTCTCGATCGCCTTCGGTGACTTCTCGGCCGGCTATACCATCGCCGAGCGCCCCGACCTGCGCGTGCTGCGCGATCCGTTCAGCGCCAAGCCGCATGTCCTGTTCTATGCCACCAAGCGCGTGGGCGGCGACATCAGCGACTTTGCCGCTATCAAGCTGGTGAAATTCGGCACCGCCTAAGCGGTGACGGATCCGGGGGGCCGGTGAGCCGGTCCCTCGGGCGGCGGGCGCGGGCCGGGGTGAGATCCCCTGCGTTGTCTAGCTGCTCCCCTCCGTCCGAGCAACGTGGGGCGGCACGTGCCCGCCATTTTCCAAGGATGCGGCCCCCGGAGGGGTCCGAGATTGCGGAGTGAATGGATGATGTTGATCGAAGAAACCGCCATCGCGGATGCGGCGCTGCCGGTGGATCAGTTCAAGGCGCATCTGCGGCTGGGCACGGGATTTGCCGAGACCAGCCTGCAGGATGACGTGTTGAAGGGGTTCCTGAGGGCGGCGATGGCCGCGATCGAGGCGCGCACGGGCAAAGTGCTGATTTCACGCAGTTTCACCTGGACCCTGAGCCGGTGGCGCAACGACGCGGGCGAGGTTCTGCCGGTCGCGCCGGTGACGGGCATCGACGCGGTGACGCTGACCGACGCGCAGGGCGCCCAGCAGGTGGTGGCGCCCGGGACCTATCGCCTGGCGCGCGACAACCAGCGCCCTTGCCTGCGGCCGATGGGGGCTTGCTTGCCCGCCATTCCCACCGGTGGAGAGGTGACCATCGCGCTGACGGCTGGGATGGCGGAGGACTGGGGCGGGCTGCCGGCGGATCTGGGGCAGGCGGTGCTGCTGCTGGCGGCGCACTACTATGAGTATCGCGACGAGACCAGCCTGAGCGACGGCTGCATGCCCTTTGGCGTGACCAGCCTGATCCAGCGCTATCGCATCGTGCGCTTCGGCGCGGGGGTGATGCAATGAGCGCGCCCCGCCTGAACCGGCAGCTGGTGCTGGAGGCCCCGGTGCGGGTGGCCGACGGTGCGGGCGGCTATGCCGAGACGTGGGCGCCGCTGGGCACGCTGTGGGCCGAGGTGACCGCCCGGACCGGCACCGAGCGCGCAATCGCGAATGTGGCGGTCTCGCGCGTGAGTTACCGCATCGTGGTGCGTGGCGCGCCCGAGGGGTCGTCGATGCGCCCGGCACCCGATCAGAGGTTTCGCGAGGGCAATCGTCGCTTCGTGATCCGCGCCGTGGCCGAATACGACGCGGTCGGGCGCTATCTGACCTGTTTCGCGGATGAGGAGGTGGCGGCATGAGCTATGGCGTTTCGGCGGCGCTGCAGGCGGCGGTGTTCCAGCAACTTGTCAATGACAGGGGCATTTTGGCCCAAGTGGGCGATGCGGTTTATGACGCGGTGCCTTCGGGGACATTGCCGCAGACCTACATCACCTTGGGTCCGGAAGAGGTGCGCGAGGCCTCGGACAAGACGGGACAGGGGACTTTGCATCGGTTCACCGTATCGGTGGTCTCGGAGGCCGCCGGGTTCGGCGCGGCCAAGACTCTGGCCGGGGCCGTGTGTGACGCGCTGGACGGGGCCGCGCTGACGCTGGATCGGGGGCGGCTGGTGGGGCTGTGGTTCGAGCGGGCCTCGGCCCGGCGCACCGGGACCGGCGGCGCGATCCGGCAGATCGACCTGAGGTTCCGCGCCCGCGTGGAAGACAACTAAGCAATCAATGGAGAGAGCATATGGGTGCCCAGAACGGTAAGGACCTGCTGGTCAAGGTGGACATGAATGGCACAGGCCTGTTCCAGACCATCGCGGGGCTGCGGGCCACGCGGATCAGTTTCAACGCGGAAAGCGTGGATGTCACCTCGTTGGAGAGCCAAGGCGGCTGGCGCGAGCTGCTGTCGGGGGCGGGGGTCAAGTCGGCCTCGATTTCCGGATCGGGCGTGTTCAAGGACGCCGGCACGGATGAACGCGCGCGGCAGTTGTTCTTTGACGGCGAAACGCCCGCCTTTCAGGTGATCATCCCCGATTTCGGCATCGTCGAAGGACCGTTCCAAGTGACCGGGATCGAATATGCCGGCTCGCACAATGGCGAGGCGACCTATGAGATGAGCCTAGCCAGCGCCGGCGCCCTGACCTTTACGGCGCTGTGATGGCCAATCCGTGGGCGGGAGAAGTGGCGCTGGTGGTCGATGGCCAGCGCCGGGTGCTCAAGCTGACGTTGGGCGCGCTGGCCGAGCTGGAGCAGGAGCTGGGCGCAGGATCTCTGGTGGAACTGGTGCAGCGGTTCGAGGGCGGCGCCTATTCCAGCGGCGACCTGCTGGCGCTGATCCTGGCGGGGCTGCGCGGTGGCGGCACGGATGTGACCCGCGCCGACATGCTGCGGGCCGAGATCGAGGGCGGACCGATGGCCGCCGCGCGGGCGGCGGCCGAGCTGCTGGCGCGGGCCTTCATGGTGCCGGGTGAGTCATGAGCGGCTTTGACTGGCCCGGCTTGATGCGGGCCGGCCTGCACGGGTTGCGGCTGACGCCGGATCAGTTCTGGCGTCTGACCCCGGCCGAACTGCGGCTGATGCTGGGTCAGGGCCGCGGGATTCCGGCGATGAACCGGGCACGGCTGGACAAGTTGCTGGCCGCCTGGCCCGACAAGATACAAGGAGAGCGTGATGACGGATCGGGACGGGTTTGACGACCTGCAGGAGCGCGGCGAGGCGCTGGGCGATGCCCTGGGCGATGCCGCCACGATGGCGGCGGCCTTCGACGCCCAGATGAAGCGGATCAGCGCCGCCTTCGAGGAGACCGGCAAGGATGTCGCCACGTTGGAGCGCGGAATGTCGAGCGGGCTGCGAAAGGCCTTCGACGGCGTGGTTCTGGACGGCATGAACCTGTCGGATGCGCTGGACGTGCTGAAGAACTCGATGATCCGCACGGCCTATTCGGCGGCGATCAAGCCGGTGACGGATCACTTCGGCGGCATGCTGGCCAATACGGTCGGCGGCCTGGTGCAGGGGCTGCTGCCCTTTGCCGACGGCGGCAGTTTCGCACAGGGGCGCGTCATGCCCTTTGCCAATGGCGGCGTGGTTACTGGGCCCACCACCTTTCCGATGCGAGGTGCTACCGGGTTGATGGGCGAGGCCGGCCCCGAGGCGATCATGCCGCTGGCGCGCGGACCTGACGGCAAGTTGGGTGTGCGCAACTCGGGCGGCGGACGGGCGGTGAACGTGGTGATGAACATCACCACACCCGACGTTCAGGGCTTCCGCCGCAGCCAGGGCCAGATCGCGGCCCAGATGAGCCGCGCCCTGGGGCGCGGCAATCGCAACCGCTAGTTTAGGGAGCAGGACATGAATTTCCACGAAGTCAGATTTCCCGCCAGCCTGAGTTTCGGCTCGGTCGGTGGACCCGAGCGGCGCACGGATATTGTGACGCTGGCCAACGGGTTCGAGGAACGCAACACGCCCTGGGCACATTCGCGGCGGCGCTATGATGCCGGATTGGGGATGCGGTCGCTGGACGACATCCAGACGCTGATCGCCTTCTTCGAGGCGCGTCAGGGTCAGATGTACGGGTTCCGCTGGAAGGACTGGTCGGACTACAAGTCCTGCGCCGCATCCGCCGGGGTCGACAAGGGGGACCAGGTGATCGGGCAAGGCGACGGGGTCACGACCGAATTCCAACTGGTCAAGACCTATGCCTCAGGCGGGGTCAGCTATGTAAGGCCCATCGTCAAGCTGGTGCTGGGCACGGTCAAGGTTGGGCTGGAGCAGGATGAGGCCCGAGAAGGCGTCAATTTCGAGGTGGACCTGAATAGCGGTCTGGTCCAATTCGCGGTCCCGCCGGGCGAAGGGGTCGAGGTGACCGCAGGGTTCGAGTTCGACGTGCCGGTGCGGTTTGACACCGACAGGATCCAAGTCAGCGTGGCCAGCTTTCAGGCAGGCGACGTACCCAATGTTCCGGTGGTGGAGGTGCGGGTCTGATGAGCGGCGACAAGCAGGCATTGCTGACCCATCTTCAGTCCGGCATGACTACGGTCTGCCGCTGTTGGGCGATCACCCGAACCGATGGCATGTCCTTCGGGTTCACCGACCATGACCGCGAACTGGCCTTTGACGGGCTGGTTTTCAAGGCAAGCACCGGTCTCACAGCCTCGGCCATCGAACAGGCGACGGGCCTGTCGATCGACAATTCCGAGGCCATGGGGGCGCTGTCTGATGCGGCCGTGCGCGACGAGGATATCGAAGACGGCCGCTTTGACGGTGCCGATGTCCGAGCATGGCTGGTCAATTGGGCCGCGCCGGAACAGCGCATGTTGCAGTTCCGTGGCTCAATCGGCGAGCTGCGCCGCGCAGGGGGCGCGTTTCACGCCGAATTGCGCGGGCTGACCGATCTTCTGAATCGCCCCTTGGGGCGGATCTACCAAAAACCCTGTACGGCGGTTCTGGGTGACAAAGCCTGCGGCTTCGACAGGTTGACACCCGGCTACTGGACCGAGGCCGGGATTGCCGAGATCGACGATGGGCCGATCCTCAGACTGCAGGGGGCGGAGGCGTTTGAGGACGGCTGGTTTGAACGCGGCCGCGTCGATGTGCTGACCGGCCGCTCTCAGGGTCTTTGGGCTTCGGTGAAGACGGACCGAAGCATCAAGATCGGGCGGGAATTGAACCTTTGGACCCCTCTGGGCTCGGGACTCGCCGTCGGTGACCGTGTGCGGGTGCTGGCGGGCTGCGACAAGCGGATGGAGACCTGTCGGTTGAAATTCAACAACATCATAAATTTCCAAGGTTTTCCGGATCTGCCGAGCGAAGACTGGGTGATGGCCGTGCCGAAACAGGGCAACGCGAACAATGGAGGCAGCAGGCGGTGATGGTGAAGGCGCAGGATATCGTGGGCGAAGCGCGAGGCTGGCTGGGAACGCCCTATGTGCATCAAGCCTCGGTCAAGGGAGCGGGAACCGATTGCTTGGGATTGCTGCGCGGCGTCTGGCGATCCGTCATCGGCCACGAGCCCGAGGCGGTGCCTACCTACAGCATGGACTGGTCCGAACCGCAGGGCGAAGAGCGCATGTGGGCGGCTGCGCGGCGCAATCTGGTCGAACGTCCGCGCAACTTTCTGGCCCCCGGGTGCGTGCTGCTGTTCCGGATGCGCGATGCCGGTGTGGCCAAACACCTTGGTATCGTGAGTGAAGCCGGCGCCGTGCCACGCTTCATCCATGCCTATTCCGGACATGGCGTTGTCGAAAACGCACTGAGCGACCCCTGGCGCCGCCGGGTGGTCGCCTGTTTTGAATTTCCTTTGGAGGGCAACTGATGGCGACGATACTTTTATCTGCGGCGGGGGCTGCGCTGGGCGGGTCCATCGGTGGAACCGTTGCCGGGCTGTCAACGGCCATCGTGGGCCGAGCAGTCGGCGCGACGCTCGGGCGGGTTATCGACCAGCGATTGATGAGCCAGTCGGTCATGGGCGCCGGAAGCGAGGTGGTCGAGTCGGGCCGGCTGGACAGGTTCAGACTTACGGAAACAGGCGAGGGCGCGCCGTTGTCCGCCGTGTTCGGCCGAATGCGGGTCGGTGGGCAGGTGATCTGGGCGTCGGATTTCCTTGAGACCCGCAAGACCACGACGTCTACGCAGTCTGCTGGCGGCAAAGGAACGCCAAAACCAGCCGAAGTCACCACGACCACCCATAGCTACAGCTACTCGATATCACTGGCGATTGCTGTCGGCGTCGGAGAGATCGCGGACATCGCGCGGATATGGGCCGATGGGGAAGAGCTTGAGCGCAACAGTCTGAACATGCGGGTTTATACCGGTAGCCAGGATCAGCTGCCGGATCCATTGATCGAAACGATCGAAGGTGCCGGAACGGTTCCGGCCTATCGCGGCACTGCGTATGTTGTGATTGAAGACCTGCCGCTGGCGCAATTTGGCAATCGCGTTCCCCAGTTCTCTTTCGAGGTTGTTCGGCCTGATCAGAAATCCGCACCAGACTACGAATCCGAATTGCAACAGATTGTCCGGGCCGTGGCCCTGATGCCTGGCACCGGGGAATACACGCTGGCCAGCACGCAGGTAAACTATTCCAAAGGGTCGGGCCAAAGCTGGGCCGCCAACGTCAATTCGCCCTCGGGCGAGCCCGATCTGGTGGCCTCGGTGCGTGCCCTGAACAAAGAACTTCCGGGCTGCAAGGCTGCGTCGCTGGTGGTCTCTTGGTTCGGAGATGACTTGCGTTGCGGCGCTTGCAGCGTTCGACCCAAGGTGATCCGCGACGACGTGGACGGCGCCAACATGCCGTGGAAAGTCTCTGGGCTAAAGCGCAAATCGGCCCAGGTCGTGCAACATGTGGACGGGCGACCCGTCTATGGCGGTACCCCGGCCGATGCGTCGGTGGTTCAGGCCATTCAACACCTCAAGGGCTCCGGCAGCCGGGTAATGTTCTATCCTTTCATCCTGATGGATCAGATGCAGGGTAATGGTCTTCCAGACCCATGGTCGGATGCCGGCGATCAGCCGCATCTGCCGTGGCGCGGCCGGATCACGCTGGACGTGGCTCCAGGGCGTCCGGGGTCGTTGGACGGAACCGCAGGTGCGGACGCTCAGGTGGCAAGCTTTTTTGGTGCAGCCCAAGCCTCGGATTTCATCATCGGTAATGGCACTGTCACCTATACCGGACCGGAAGAATGGAGCATGCGCCGTTTCATTCTTCACTACGCGGCGTTGTGCAAGGCAGCAGGCGGGGTCGAGGCGTTCTGCATCGGCTCGGAAATGCGTGGCCTTACCCAGATACGCGGCGCGTCCGGGTTCGCGGCCGTCGCTCAGTTGAAGGCATTGGCGGCGGAAGCACGGCAGATACTGGGACCAGACACCAAGATAGGCTACGCCGCGGATTGGACAGAGTATTTCGGGTACCAGCCTGCCGATGGCAGCGGTGACCGATACTTCCATTTGGACCCTCTGTGGGCAGACGAAAACATCGATTTCGTCGGGATTGACAACTACATGCCGATCTCGGACTGGCGGGATGGCGACGATCATCGGGATGCGCTGGATGGTGCCCGGTCAATCTACGACCTGGATTACTTGCGCGGCAACATCGAAGGCGGTGTAGGATACGACTGGTACTATCCAACGCCCGAGGAACAGGACGCGCAGATAAGGTATCCGATCGAGGACGGTGAACATGCAGAGCCATGGGTGTGGCGATACAAAGATATCCGCAACTGGTGGTCGAACTTGCACCACGAACGGATCGGAGGAGTGCGCCAAGCTGAACCGACCGATTGGGTTCCGGGATCAAAGCCGATCTGGTTCACGGAATTGGGCTGTGCGGCCATAGACAAGGGAACGAACCAGCCCAACAAGTTTTTGGATCCGAAATCCTCGGAATCCGATCTGCCCAAATACTCGAACGGTCAACGCGACGATTTCATTCAGGTTCAGTATTTGAAGGCAGTTCTTGGATATTGGGCCGATCCGCAGATCAACCCGGTTTCGGAGATCTACGATGGTCCGATGGTGGACGTTTCGAACGCCTATGTATGGGCGTGGGACGCGCGACCTTACCCGACATTCCCGAACCTGCGTTCGCAGTGGAGCGACGGCGAAAACTACGCCCGTGGTCATTGGTTGAACGGACGTTCTGGTGCTAGGACATTGGCCTCGGTGGTGGCCGAGATTTGCCAGGCTGCAGGCGTTTCCGATTTTGATGTGTCTGCGCTGGACGGAGTTGTCCGTGGATACGTGATCGAAGATGTTTCGGACGCGCGGGCGGCCCTGCAACCGCTGATGCTGCGCTACGGATTTGATGCGATCGAGCGAGACGGTGTCCTGACATTCCGCATGAGGGCCGGGCGCCAGGCATTTGATCTGTCGCTGGATCAGGTCGCGGAAAGTCCCGAGGTCGATGGCAGGGTCCAGTACCAGCGCGAAGCCGAGGCCGAAATGGTCGGCCGCGTGCGCCTGCGCTTTGTTCAGTCGGATGCGGACCACGATGTGGTAGCGGAGGAGGCCGTGCTGCCCGATGATCGGACCCATTCTGTAGCCGTGAACGAAATGCCTCTGTCGATGACCCGCGCCGAAGGACGGCAGACGGTCGAACGGTGGCTGGCCGAGGCCCGCGTTGCGCGCAATACCGCTCGGTTCGCGCTGCCGCCGTCGCAGATGCATCTGGGCGCCGGCGACATTGTTCGACTTCCATCCTGGAATGGGGGAGCCGGTGCGCTGTATCGCATAGACAGGTTGGAACAGGCTGACACCCAGCTGGCAGATGCCGTGCGGATCGAACCCGGGGTCTATTCGCCGTCCGACATGGCGGATGATGGGTTTGTCTCCCAACCCTTTGTGGCCCCAGTCCCGGTTCTTCCGATTTTTCTGGATCTGCCACTTGTTACCGGCGCCGAAGAGCCGCACGCCCCCTATCTGGCCGTCACGGCCGATCCCTGGCAAGGCAGCGTCGCCGTCTATTCTTCGGACAGCGACGAGGGCTACGCGTTGCGCGATCTGGTGACTGGTCAGGCTGTGATCGGGTTCACCGAATCCGCCTTGCCGTCCGCGAGCGCAGGGGTATGGGATGAAGGTGCGCCGCTGCGCGTGCGCCTTGTCGATGGCGTCTTGCAATCGCGGTCGCGTGACTCACTTCTGACCGGCGCCAGCTTGGCGGCGATCGGAGACGGCACACCCGGAAATTGGGAAGTGTTTCAATTCGCGGATGCCGCCCTGCAGGAACCCGGGGTCTATGCCTTGTCTGGCCGCCTGCGCGGTCAATTGGGTACGGACGCAGTCATGCCCGAAATCTGGCCGGAGGGTTCCGTGTTCGTGTTGTTTGACGAGAGGGTTCTTCAGACCAGTCTGCTGCGGACCGAACGCCGAATTGCCCGGCACTACCGGATCGGGCCTGCAACCCGCGGATACGACGATGATTCCTATGTCCATAAGGTCGAGGCCTTTGATGGAAACGGTCTGCGCCCCTACGCGCCAGTTCATCTGAAGGTCGAAAGACAAGGGGGCGATGACCTGTTCACCTGGGTACGCCGAACCCGGATCGACGGCGACGATTGGGACGTGCTGGATGTGCCGCTGGGCGAGGAGTCCGAGACCTATTTGATCCGGATTCGGTCAGGTGGCACCCTTGTTCGGGAAGAGATCACCATGACGCCAAGTTGGACCTATTCCGCGGTAACAAAGTATTCGGACGGTGTCGCGGGCCTCTACGAGGTCGAGGTGGCGCAGGTTTCGGCCAGCTACGGGCCGGGCGCGGCCGCGCGGCTGAGTGTGGGGTAGAGGGACCATGCGCCCTGTTTTGCACGGCGATGTCAGTTCTGCGGCGCGGGTTTTGCTGACCGTGCCGCAAGCCCAGCGTGAGCGGCTCTGCGCGCGCATGATCGCCGAGGCCGAGTTGGCTGGCCGTCACGTGACCGCGACGGGTCGTTTGCATCCTGTTTACGGGAACGGAGCATTGATGGCAGCGGCACGCAGCCGCCCGCTGGCAGACGAGCCGAGTTTCAGCGACACCGAGTATTGCCGGTGTTTCGAGACGGTACTGCGCCATCTTATCCGGTTTCAACTCAACCGGCCGCGCAGCTGACGCATTTACTGGCGGCCGGGTCCAGGTCCAGCCGTCTGCGCGGAATGTCGTCACCGCAATCCTCGCAACACCCGAATTCGCCCTCGGCCATCCGGTCGAGGGCGGCTCTCAGCCGTCGGGCTTCGAGATCTCGCCGCGTTTGTTGCGCCTTGGCCATGGCCTGATTCTGCAGCGCATCCATTCGGCTGAGCCGCCCGACTGCCTGCTGGTCAAGCTCGACCACGGATTGAGCGTCCTGACCGGCGAGGGAATTGCGTTCCAATTCCTCCAGCCGTGACAGGATAAGTGTTTCAAATTCCCTGAGTTCGGACCGGTTCATTTTCTGTTGTGTTGCACATCAAGGGTTTGCGTTTGGCCTTTTTGGGCCTAGATGGCTATTCTAGGCGCAGCAGAGGATCAAAAGCCATGTTTGAAACGCGCACCCAATTAACGTCAGTTGACCCCGTCTGGGACCGGATCACGGCCGAAGCACAGGCCGCCGTCGAAAAAGAGCCTTTGATGGGCGGACTGGTGCATGCCTGTATCCTGCACCACAAGTCTCTGGAACGTGCGTTGTCCTATAGGATCTCGGCCAAGCTGTGCTCGAACGAGATGTCGATGATGGTTCTGCGTGAAATCGTCGAAGAGGCCTATGCCGATGACAAGGCGCTGATGAATGCAGCCCGCGCGGACCTGATGGCCGTGTACGAGCGCGACCCGGCCTGCCATCGTCTGCTACAGCCGATCCTGTATTTCAAAGGCTACCAGGCCATGCAAGCCTATCGCGTGGCCCACTGGCTGTGGCAGAAGGGCCGGCACGATCTGGCGTATTTCTTCCAGATGCGCAGTTCGGAGATTTTCGGGATCGACATTCACCCTGCCGCGAAGATCGGCAAGGGCATCATGATCGACCACGCGCACTCCATCGTGATCGGTGAAACTGCGGTTGTGGGCGACAACGTTTCGATGCTGCATTCGGTGACCCTGGGCGGGACCGGCAAGGAAGAAGAGGACCGCCATCCCAAAATTGAGGATGGCGTTCTGATCGGGGCCGGGGCCAAGGTTCTTGGCAACATCCGCGTGGGTCATTGCAGCCGCATCGCCGCCGGTTCGGTGGTGCTGCAGGATGTGCCCCCCTGCAAGACCGTGGCCGGCATCCCCGCCAAGATCGTGGGTGAGGCGGGATGCGACCAGCCCTCGATCTCGATGGATCACATGCTGGGCAAGGATCAGTAAGCCTGTTCTCAGGTGCGACAAAAGCCGGCTCGGGGTCCGAGGCGGCTTTTTTTGATTTTTGTGACGTGGATCAGGCCAGCATGACCATGGGGTTTTCCAGGTTGTCCACGATGGCCTGCAGGAGCTGTGCTCCAAGCGCGCCGTCGATCACCCGGTGATCGACCGACATGGTAACCGACATCACGGTCGCCACGGTCAGCTCGCCGTCCTCGCCCACGACCGGCTTCTTGGCGCCGGTGCCGACGGCCAGAATGCCCGCATGCGGCGGGTTCACGATGGCGTCGAAATTGTCGATGCCATACATGCCCAGGTTCGAGATCGCGAAGGTGCCGCCCTGGTATTCATGCGGGGCCAGCTTGCGCTCGCGCGCACGCGCGGCCAGGTCCTTCATCTCGGTCGAAAGGGCCGACAAAGATTTGGTGTCGGCGTCCTCCAGGACCGGGGTGAACAGGCCGCCTTCGATCGCTACGGCCACGGCCACGTCCGAAGGTTTCAACTGCAGAACCCGGTCGCCCGCCCATACGGCGTTGCACTCGGGCACTTGCTGCAGCGCGTTGGCGACGGCCTTGATGATGAAGTCGTTGACGCTCAGCTTCACGCCGCGGGCCTCCAACTGCTTGTTCAGCTGGCTGCGGAATTTCAGCAGCGCGTCCAGCTTGATGTCGCGGCGCAGGTAGAAATGCGGGATGGTCTGCTTGGCCTCGGCCAGACGGGCGGCGATGGTCTTGCGCATGCCGTCCAGCTTGACCACCTCGTACTCGCGGCCTTCGTACATGCGGGCCACCATGTCGGCCGAGGGGCCTGCAGGAGCAGCGGCAGGGGCCGGCGCCGCGCTTGCCGAAGCAGCCGGTGCCGGTGCCGGAGCGGTTGCGCCTTCGACATCCGCTTTGACGATGCGGCCATGCGGGCCCGAACCCTTGATCTGTGCGAGATCCAGACCTTTCTGAGCGGCAATGCGACGGGCCAGCGGAGAGGCAAAGATGCGACCGCCATCGGCCTTGGTCGGAGCCGCCGGAGCCGGGGCAGCGGCGGGCGCTTCGGATACCGCAGGGGCGGCAGCCTCGTTGCCCTCGTCGGCTGCGGGCGCAGCCTCGGGTGCCTTGGTCGGGGCCGCGGCGATGTCATCGGCGCTTTCGCCTTCTTCCAGCAGCACGGCGATGGGGGTGTTCACCTTGACCCCCTCCGTGCCTTCAGGAACCAGGATCTTGCCAACGATACCTTCATCGACGGCTTCGAACTCCATCGTGGCCTTGTCGGTTTCGATCTCGGCCAGCAGGTCGCCGGAGGAGACAGTGTCGCCTTCCTTGACCAGCCATTTGGCAAGCGTGCCTTCCTCCATGGTCGGCGAAAGGGCGGGCATCAGAATTTCGGTGGGCATCTGTCAGTCGCTCCTTACCGATAGGTCACTTGTTTGACGGCGGCGATCACCTCGTCGGTGGTAATCAGCGCCAGCTTTTCCAGGTTCGCCGCATAGGGCATGGGCACGTCCTTGCCGGTCAGCGTGATGACGGGCGCGTCCAGATAGTCGAACGCTTCCTGCATGACCACGGAGCTGATGTAGCTGCCGACCGAGCCTTGCGGCCAGCCTTCTTCCACTGTGACCAGACGGTTGGTTTTCATCACCGAGTTGATGATCGCACCGGTGTCCATCGGGCGGATGGTGCGCAGGTCGATCACCTCGGCGCTGATGCCATCCTCAGCCAGCTTGTCGGCGGCTTCCAATGCGTATTGCATACCGATCCCAAAGCTGACGATGGTCACATCGGTGCCTTCGCGCCAGATGCGGGCCTTGCCCAGCGGCACGGTCAGATCATCGACCTGCGGCACGTCGAACGACCGACCATAAAGGATTTCGTTTTCCAGGAACACGACCGGGTTGGGATCGCGGATGGCAGATTTCAGCAGGCCTTTGGCATCGGCTGCCGAATAGGGCATCACGACCTTCAGGCCCGGGATCTGCATGTACCAGGCGGCATAGTCCTGAGAGTGCTGGGCCGCCACGCGCGCGGCGGCGCCGTTGGGGCCGCGGAACACGATCGGACAGCCCATCTGACCGCCGGACATATACAGCGTCTTGGCGGCAGAGTTGATGATCTGGTCGATCGCCTGCATGGCGAAGTTGAATGTCATGAACTCGACGATCGGCTTCAGGCCGCCAAAGGCGGAACCCACGGCAATGCCGGTAAAGCCATGCTCGGTGATTGGCGTGTCGATCACGCGTTTTGCGCCGAATTCGTCCAGCAGGCCTTGGCTCACCTTGTAGGCGCCTTGGTATTCACCGACTTCTTCGCCCATCAGGTAGACGTCTTCGTCCGAGCGCATTTCCTCGGCCATAGCGTCGCGCAGAGCCTCACGGACCGTCATCGATTTCATCTCGGCATCTGCTGGCCAGTCCGGCGACAGGTCCACGGTTGGCGCGGCCGGTGCAGCAGGGGCAGGAGCGGGGGCCTCAACCGCCGCCGGGGCGGCTTCGGCCTCCGCTGCGGCTGCGGGGGCAGCCGCGGTCACGGCCGATGCGTCTTCTCCCTCTTCCACCAGGATCGCGATCGGCGTGTTGACCTTCACGCCTTCGGTGCCCTCGGCAATCAGGATTTTGCCGACGATGCCTTCATCGACGGCTTCGAACTCCATCGTGGCCTTGTCGGTTTCGATCTCGGCCAGAATGTCGCCAGAGCTTACGGTGTCGCCTTCCTTGACCAGCCACTTGGCCAGTGTGCCTTCCTCCATGGTCGGCGAAAGGGCGGGCATGAGAATTTCGGTTGCCATGTCTTATTCGTCCTCTCAGGCGTAAATGTCGGTCCAGAGCTCGTCCAGCGACGGCTCGGGGCTTTCCTTGGCGAACTCGGCGGCCTGGTTGACGACCTCCTTGATTTCCTTGTCGATCGCCTTCAGGTCATCCTCGGTGGCGTGCTTGCCGGTCAGCAGCAGCTCGCGCACGTGTTCGATCGGGTCGCTCTGCTCGCGCACCTTCTGCACCTCTTCGCGGGTGCGGTACTTGGCGGGATCCGACATCGAGTGTCCGCGGTAACGGTAGGTCTTGACCTCGAGGATGTAAGGGCCCTTCCCAGACCGGCAGTGCGCCACGGCCTTTTCGCCGGCCTCTTTCACTGCCAGCACGTCCATTCCGTTGACGATTTCGCCCGGGATGCCGAACGCCTCACCGCGGTGATAGATGTCCTTGGTCGAGGTTGAGCGCGATTGCGCCGTGCCCATCGCGTACTGGTTGTTCTCGATCACGAAGACCACCGGCAATTGCCAAATGGCCGCCATGTTGAAGGTTTCATAGACTTGACCCTGGTTCGCTGCACCGTCACCGAAATAGGTAAAGGTCACGCGGCCGTTGTCTTTGTACTTGTCTGCAAAGGCAAGGCCCGCACCCAGCGGAACCTGTGCGCCGACGATTCCATGGCCACCGTAGAAATGCTTTTCTTTTGAGAACATGTGCATCGAGCCGCCCTTGCCCTTGGACAAGCCGCCTTCGCGTCCGGTCAATTCAGCCATGACGCCGCCCGGATCCATGCCGCAGGCCAGCATATGGCCGTGGTCGCGGTAGGAGGTGATGCGCTTGTCGCCATCCTCGGCCGCAGCTTCGAGCCCCACGACGACGGCTTCCTGACCGATGTAAAGGTGGCAAAAACCGCCGATCAGACCCATGCCGTATAGTTGACCTGCCTTTTCCTCGAATCGGCGGATCAACAGCATCTCGCGGTAGTAGGTTTTGAGTTCTTCCGCAGAAACATTTGGTTTCTTTGTGGTTTTTCGCGCAGCCATCGTGGCGACCTCTCCCTTCCGGCAAGATAGTTTAGCGTTAAACTATCTCATAAAGCATTTCGCGCTTTCTGGCGAGCGGAAATGTGACGCAGCGTCCTGGACGGGGTGGGGGTATCTGTTTCTACCCGAAATCCGGCAGGTTTACGCCTTTCAGATAAGCAGATAACAGACCGAGCCAAGGGCGAAGTCCATGCTCGCTACCCTCACAGTGGCATCGGCGTGGCCAATCGGTATCTGTCCGATATTGCGGAGGGCTGCAGCAGCACTTGCGTTGAGAGAAATCCCTGGGACAAGGCTGTCTCAGCGTTCTATTTCTGGATACATCAGCGCGGAACACAGATAAACGACGCAAACGCACTGTTCCTGAGCTTTTGCCGGACTCGCCTGAAGTTCTTCTCTGACTTCCATCTTTATTCTGAGGGCGGGGAGATCGCGGTTGATCGGGTGTTGCGATACGAAAGCCTGGACTGCGATCTGGCGCAGGTGCTCGATGACTTCGGCCTTGGCGATGTCAGTCTCGGCGACAAGCGTTTGAATTCCGGCATTCGGAAATCAAAGCAGTTCGATGTTTTCTACGGTGAAAACTGGGACGGCGAAGCCGTGGACCTGGTGGCTGACCTGTTCCGACGGGAAATCGACGCTTTCGGGTATCAGTTGCCAACTGCAGAGGAACCCGGGGCGGTCGGGCAAACAGCTAGTTAGCGGATGACGATTTCATCAGCCCGGATCATTCCCAAAACGGTTCGGGCCTGCTGATCCAGCAGGTCGAGGTCCAGGTAGGTGTCTGAAAGGCGCCGGGTCAGGTTTTCCATCCGAGCGATGTCGGCGTTCAACGCCGCAAGGTCGCGTGACAGAGCGTCCCGTTCCGCTGAAATCTCGATCCGTCGGAACAGGCCGTAGTCGCCCTGAACGGCAGCAAAGGTGAAATAGACACCCAGCATGAAGGCCACCGAGAAGAATGCGACTGCGCCCAGACCGGGCCGATTGGAACGGGACACTCTGTTGACCGCCGTATGAATACTGCCTCAAAAACGTGCCCTTTGCGGGCATCTGTCGGCACTATGTCACAGGTGATTCGGGTTGTGAATCCCCCGATTCGCACTTTTTGCAATTCGACGAAAAAAGTGATGCTCGAAGAGCCATAACCGCGTAGGTATCCGCTCAACGCAAAGCGGACAGTTCCTGATTTCGATTCAGGGTCTGTTCTTCCATGCAAGACCAATAGAACATTTGCGCGGCACTGCCATCGCTTTTGAGTTCGGGGTCACAAGTTGCATCCCTGCGTTTCAACCAAGCGCGCTGTTCGTTCAACAAAGCCTCGCCGTTTCCGCGCCTGTCCGCCGCTGATTTGATCTCTTTCCAGAGGCGGTTCAGTTCTTTGTCAGCGATTTCCCATTTCTCTTCGGCACAGAAAGTGGCGTCGATCTGAGTTTGCCCGGCACAATGG
Source organism: Ruegeria sp. BC6 (assembly GCF_056539185.1). Lineage (NCBI taxonomy): Bacteria > Pseudomonadati > Pseudomonadota > Alphaproteobacteria > Rhodobacterales > Roseobacteraceae > Ruegeria > Ruegeria sp. BC6. Next base: position 892,618 of record NZ_JBQFUM010000001.1, on the reverse strand, counting down.
GACTGCGCGCCAGAAACACTGGGCAAGAGGATAACAGCAAAGGTGGCAACGGCTTTCATGGCCCATCTCCCGGTCTGTAGGAGAATACCACGAATGCCGATCGCCAACTAGAATTGGGTTATTGGGCCAGCGCTGCCACACCGGGCAGGGTTTTGCCTTCCATCCATTCCAGGAACGCACCGCCGGCGGTCGAGATGTAGGTGAAGTCCTGCGCGGCGCCCGACGCGTTGAGGGCTGCAACCGTATCGCCGCCACCGGCGACCGACACAAGTTTGCCCGCCCGCGTCAGTTCTGCGGCTTTCAATGCAGCGGCATTTGTCGCCGCGTCGAAGGGTTCCAGTTCGAATGCCCCCAATGGGCCGTTCCAGATCAGGGTCTTGCTCTGTTCGAAGATGGTGCAGATTGCGGCGACGCTGTCCGGCCCGGCGTCCAGGATCATCGAACCTGCGGGACACTTGTTCGCTGGGACGACCTTGTGTGGGGCGTGTGCTTCGAATTTCTCGGCAACGACAACATCGCTGGGCAGCACGATCCGGCAGCCTGCCTTGTCTGCTTTTGCCATGATTTCGGCTGCGGTATCGGTCATCGCGTGCTCGGCCAACGATTTACCAACGTCCAGCCTTTTGGCCAGCAGAAAGGTGTTGGCCATGCCGCCTCCGATGATCAGGTTGTCGACCTTCTCGATCAGGTTGCCCAGCAGATCCAGCTTGGTTGATACCTTGGCCCCACCGACCACGGCGGTCACCGGACGCTGAGGGTTGCCCAGAGCGGCTTCGAGTGCGCTGAGCTCTGCCTGCATCAGACGCCCGGCGCAGGAGGGCAGAAGGCGCGCCAGTGCCTCGGTCGAACTGTGCGCCCGATGAGCCGCCGAGAAAGCGTCGTTGCAGTAGATGTCTCCCATTTTGGCCATACCTTCGGCCAAGGTTATGCTGTTCTGGGTCTCTTCGGCGTGAAAGCGGGTGTTTTCCAGCAGCAAGACCTCGCCGTCACCCTGGTTTGCGGCAGCGATTTCAGCCTCGTATCCGACGCAATCCTCTCCGAAACGGACCTTGGTTCCAAAGGCGGCTTCCAGCGCGGGCACCAGCTGTTTCAGCGACAGGTTCTGTCGACGCTCACCGCCGGGCCGGCCGAAATGGGCCAGCAGGATGGGTTTGCCGCCAGCGGCCAGAATGTCGCGCACCGTGGGCACGATCCGCTGGATCCGCGTGTCATCGGTCACGGCGCCATCCAGAATCGGGACGTTGATGTCTACGCGCACAAGAACGCGTTTGCCCTGCAAATCCATGTCGTCCAGAGTTTTCCAGCCCATCGTGTCATCCTCGCCGTTGTCACCACGCGTAAGCGGTTCTTTTCCTGCATTTTGCCCTCAGGTCAATGCGTCACTTGGCTTTCGCGCGTCCGGCGCATAGGTATTTGCGCAAATCAATTCCACAGGAGGGCCCCATGGCCGAGATCAAGGATCCCGAAAACACCATCATCATCGAGCTGAAGGACGGTAACGTCGTCATCGAACTGCTGCCGGACGTGGCGCCTCAGCACAGCGAGCGCATGAAGGAACTGGCGCGCGCGGGCGAGTATGACAACGTGGCCTTTCACCGGGTGATCGACGGCTTCATGGCGCAGACCGGCGACGTGCAGCACGGCGACATGGAAGACGGCTTCAACATCCGCATGGCAGGCACTGGCGGGTCGTCCTTGCCGAACCTTCCGGCCGAGTTTTCCAAGTTGCCGCATGACCGGGGCACCCTAGGAGCCGCTCGTTCGGCCAACCCGAACTCGGCCAACTCGCAGTTCTTCATCAACTTCAAGGACAACCATTTCCTGAACGGCCAATACACCGTCTATGGCCGCGTGATCGAGGGGATGGAGCATGTCGACGCCATCACCCGCGGCGAGCCGCCCGCGAACCCCGACCGCATGATCAGCGTCAAGGTGGCCGCCGATGTATAAGCTGGCCGCCGTTTTTACCTTGTTGGCCAGCCCCGCGCTGGCCGCAGGCCTGCAGATCGAAGTCGAGGGCGAGGCCAACGGCACGATCACCATCGACCTGTTCGAAGACGTCGCGCCCAAGCATGTCGAGCAGATCACCGCTCTGGCCGCCGAAGGCAAGTATGACGGGGTGGTGTTCCACCGTGTGATCGAGGGGTTCATGGCACAGACCGGGGACGTGGAATACGGTAAACTGGGCAGCGACATGCGTCGCGCCGGTACGGGCGGTTCAAGCCGTCCGGACCTGCCTGCCGAGTTTTCCGAAGTTCCGTACGAGCGCGGCATCGTCGGAATGGCTCGCGCCAGCAATCCAAACAGCGCAAATTCGCAGTTCTTCATCATGTTCGATCCGGCCCCGACCCTGAATGGCCAGTACACGGTGGTGGGCAAGGTGACCGACGGCATGGACGTGGTTGATGCGATCAAACGCGGCACAGGCCCGAACGGCGCTGTGGTCGGCCAACCGGACGTCATGACCAAGGTGACCGTCACCGAATGATCCCTAGACCCGGCGCGGATTGCGCGCCGGGTTGTCCGCGCACGGCGCTTCACGTCCCTGTGTAAGGGGCTTGGCCCGGCCGCACGGCTTGACGCACGATGGCAGCTAGCCAAAGGTGCCTCATGCGATGCCGTCTGTTTGCCCTTCTGCTGTTCTGCGCAACCGCGGTGTCCGCGGACCCGAACCTGTGGCGCGACGAATGGCCCAAAACCGATTTTTCGGTCACCTCGATCGGTGACTGGTCTGAGGTCCGGTCCGGCGGACCGCCGAAAGACGGCATCCCGGCCATCTACAAACCCGAGTTTGTCCCAGCTTCGGCGGAAACCGGGCTGGGGTTGACCGAGGCCGTGATCACGGTGGAACTGCCCGGTACGCCCCCGCGCGCCTATCCCCTGCGTTACTTAATCTGGCATGAAATCGTGAATGATCGGATCGGCAACCGTCCAGTCGCGGTTACCTATTGTCCACTGTGCAATTCGGGGCTGGTATTTGATCGGCGTATCCCGGGACGGGTTCTCAGTTTTGGCGTGTCCGGCAAGCTGCGAAATTCGGACATGATCATGTATGACCGCGAAACCGAAAGCTGGTGGCAGCAAGCCACCGGCGAAGCGATCGTGGGCAAGTTGACCGGTACTCAGCTGACAGCACTGCCAGCGTGGATGGAAGGGTGGGATCAGTTCCGCAAGCGCAATCCCGACGGTCTGGTGATGGCCGAGCCGAATTTTGCGCGGGACTACGGGCGCAACCCTTACCGAGGGTATGACAGCGCGCGCAGACCGTTCCTGTATGACGGCGCGCTGCCTCCGCATGGTATTCAACCGCTCGAACGGGTGGTGCGTGTCGGTGAGCGGGCCTGGCCTCTGACGCGATTGCGTGCGGCTGGGCGATTGTTAGAAGCAGGCGTTGTCATCGTTTGGTCGGCGGGGCAGGCTTCGGCTCTGGACGCCGGGCGCGTCGACAAGGGACGCGACATAGGATCGATCCGCGTCACGGATGGTGCCGGACGGGATGTCGTGCATGATGTGATGTTCGCGTTTGCCTTCCACGCCTTCTGGCCCGACGGCATCTGGATGACAGGGCGTTGACCCGCACGCCGCGCGATCAATTCACCTGTCTGGCAACGCTCCGGGTCCAGCCGCTCAGGCCGCGCCGGATGCGGACCAGAAGACCGTATTCGTTCACGTGCTTTTTGTAGGCTCGGTAGGACGGCGCGCGTGACAGGCAGCGCTCTTCGTGCCAGGCCCGTGCGAAATAGATCAGGTTCACACCCAGCAGGGCCAGACAGTTGGCCAGGCCTGCCCAGAAGTCGACCGCGATGAACGGGATCGAAATCATCCACCAGGTGATGTTCTTGCTAATGTAGGATGGATGTTTGCTGATGTTGTAAGGAAAGTCGCAGGCCAGCCCGCGATAGGTCAGGTTCGAGAACCGCAGACCCATGCGCGCGGCGGTCAGGCAATAGACCGCCAGGAAGAACAGGATGGTGCCGCCCCACAATCCGTAGAGGACAGGGTAATCCCACAGCCAGACACCCCAGGCGAAGCCATCCTCGACATAGTTGAAATAGCTGCGCGACAGCAGTTGCCAGAACGGGGCATAGCAGATCACGCAGACCAGCCATCCGCTCACCGTCGTCTCGGTCCAGCGAATATGAGAGGTCAGAAGCCGGGTGGCGGTGGCATAGCCGATGGTGACGATTGTCAGGTCCAGAAAGAAGGCAAAACGGTAGAGATATGCATAGACCTGCTGAAAGTCCTGCGCATCCCACAGCGAACGGGTCTGTAGAAAGCTCCAGTCATAGACCAGATAGCAGAACATCAGTGGCAGAAAGAACCCTTTGACGCCAAGCCCAAGAAGAAAGGATTTCAACTCGCGGGCCCCGGTGGATTGGCGACCAAAAGACAAAACCACACGTCCCAGATGCCACATGCCGTCGCGAGGATGCCGCATCGAGAAATGAACCGCCGTGACAACGGAAAGGACAATCGCAAGGATCAGCGGCCAGTAGTCGCCGAACAGCGAAAAGAACGGCTGATACCATTCATCCCGGTAGAGGTCGGCGGTGGAGTAGAACAGCGCAAGCAGCGCAAGACTGGCCGACAGACCAATAAGTTTGATCCAGAAATCAGCCAGATACGCCGGGTCTTTGAAGTTTTCCGGGTTGTAGACCAAGCCGCTGCCCGGCTTGCGATGAATTCGCGCTATGAAAATCTCGGATAGGGCCAGAATGGCAAAGATCGTCAGAGCGAACAGAACAGTCTGATCCCGATCAGAGACCGCGCCGAGGTCTGGCCAGAAATAATGAACCAGCGGAATACTGGCCATCGCAATCCAGGCGGTGGATGCGGGAATTGCGGAAGCGGGGCGCCGGAACTTTGGCCAGGAAATCATGATCAGGTCTTTCACAGAGTTCTGCGAATTCTGGCGGTTCGTTCCGGAAATTCAACCACCCTGATCCGACCGGTCGAATTCTTGCCGCGGGTGTGGCCCACGCAACCGTATAACAGAGTCACCTCCCGGCGTAGGCCGGGAGGGGGTTTGCATTAGTAGGACGGGTTTCTATTCGTCCGAGGCCATCATTTTCCAGATCGCGGCTCCCAAAGCGCCACCGATCAGCGGGGCGACCCAGAACAACCACAGCTGCGCCAAGGCGGGGCCATCGGCAAACAGCGCCACCCCGGTCGAGCGGGCCGGGTTCACCGACGTATTGGTGACCGGGATCGAAATCAGGTGGATCAGCGTCAGCCCAAGACCGATGGCAATGGGCGCGAACCCGGCCGGAGCCTTTTCGGATGTCGCGCCCAGAATGATGATAAGGAAGAAGGCGGTCAAAACGATCTCGATCACCAGCGCCGACATCATCGAATACCCTTCGGGCGAGGCCTCGCCATACCCGTTCGAGGCAAAGCTGCCAACGCCTTCGAAGCCGGGTGCGCCGCTGACGATCACGTACAGAACGGCTGCGGCCAGTATCGCTCCAAGCACCTGCGCAGCCCAGTAGGGCAGCAGATCCTTGGACGGGAAACGCCCACCGATCATCAGCCCGAGGCTGACGGCGGGGTTGAAGTGACCACCCGATATGTGGCCGACCGCAAAGGCCATGGTCAGGACCGTCAGGCCGAAGGCGAACGACACGCCCAGCCATCCGATGCCCACATCGGCGACCCCGGCAGCCAGCACCGCGCTGCCACAACCGCCGAGAACCAGCCAGAACGTGCCGAAAAATTCGGCCATCAGTTTTGCTCGCATGATAAAACCTCCCAATTTCAACGAGGTGAAGTTTAATTCAAAAAACACCTTTTGTGAAAATGTATCGCGCGTGCAGGGCTTTGCGGCCCTGATAGGGGTCCCGATTGTTGCCTGATGGGCATAGAAAAACGCCGCGGACAGTGGCCGCGGCGTTCTTGGAATTCGGTACTCGGAGCGGTTTACTGGCTGACTTCAGCCGCCGGATTGGCTCCGGTTTTGCCGCTGCGTCCCGGGTTCAGCGGATCGTCCTGACGCTGAACCGAGCCTTCGAAATGCGCGCCGCTTTCGATGGCGATGGTCTTGTGGATGATGTCGCCCTCAACCCGGGCGGTCGAGGTCAGACGTACTTTCAAACCCCGTACACGACCCACGATGCGGCCGTTCACAACCACGTCGTCCGCGGTCACTTCGCCTTTGATGGTCGCGGTTTCGCCGATAGTCAGCAGATGCGCGCGGATGTCGCCTTCGACGGTTCCTTCGACCTGGATGTCACCGGTGGTCTTGATGTTGCCGGTGATATGCAGGTCCGACGACAGAACCGATGCCGGCGGCTTGGGCTTGGGCGCGGTGCTTGCGGCCTTCTGTTCGGTCGGGGCAGGGGTCGCCTGAGGCGCCGGGGCTGCCGGCTTGGCCGTTTCGGATGCCTTGGGTGCGGGCTCGTTGATTTTGCTTTTAGAAAACATTGTTCGCAGCCTTGATGAAGTCCATTGGGTTTACAGGTTTTCCGTTCACGCGCACCTCGTAGTGCAGATGCGTTCCGGTCGACCGTCCAGAATTACCCATATCAGCAATGTGATCCCCGCGCGAGACCCTTTGGCCGACCTTCACGCGGATCTTCGAGTTATGGGCATAAAGTGTCTCAACCCCGAAGGCGTGCTTTATCTTGATCAGACGGCCATAACCGGATTGCCAGCCCGCATGGGTCACGACACCGTCGGCGGTGGCGAAGATATCCGTGCCCGTCGGGGCCGCAAAGTCGGTGCCCTTGTGCATCCGGCGCCCGCCGGTTTTGGGGTCGCGGCGATAACCATATCCGCTGGTGAACCGGAACGCCGATTTGACCGGTGTGGCAAACGGGGCCTTTTCGGCCGCTATGCGATACAGATTCAGCTGGTCCATCTGCTGCAGAAGCTGATTTGCGCGCACCTCATCTGCCGAAAGCTCTTCGCCGCGGGTGCTGAAGGAAATCGGCGTCAGCGGCCCGCCCATGCCGCTGTAGCCGCGCCGCACTTCGTCAAGCATCCGGTCGGTGGGCATTCCGGCCTCGCGGAACATCTTGTCCAGCGGTTCAACCGAGATCACCATGGCTTCTTCCAACTGGCGGAAGATCTCGTCATTGCGTTCCTGCATCAGCAGGATTTCCAGCTCAAGCTCATCGCGCTGGTCCAGTGCCGCCTGTGCATCAGTTGCGATCTGGTCCCGCTGCTGTGCTGTCCGGGTCAGGGCGTCGGCCATGAATTCGATCTGTGCCGGAGCGGCAGAGGCGAACATCGCAACCGATGCGCCATCGGATTTCTCCTGAAGCTCGGCGAGTTGCGCCCGGGCTTCCTCACGTTGCTTCATGGTCGACCGCAGGGTGGTCTGAATGACCTCGATGCCGGTTTCCAGCTCGCGTCGACGGTTTTCGGATTCCAGCAGTTCCGACTGCATCGCCGAGATCTGCTGAAGCGCCGAGTTGAACCGGGCGTGCGCGGCCAGTGCTTCCTGAGCGCGCGCGTCGCGTTCCTGCGACAGGATGTTCAGCCGCTCCTGATAGGTCGCCTGATCGCGCTTGGCCTGTTCACGGAAGTTGCCAGACCCGATGCTGTCCATCAGCAGGATCGCCGTGGCGACCGCCGTCCAGCCGACCATGATCGAAACGCCAAGTGCGGCCACGATCTGTGTCTCCGAGCTGAGCCGGATGAAGCGTGTGTCATTGTCGGATTTCAGGAAGACCCGGCGTTCCGGGAAGTGCCGTTCGAGCAGTGAGTGTAGTTTGATTGCCAGACGTGTTCTCACGCGCCTTACCTCTCATCCCCAATGTCGGGACCGGTCGTGAGTGGATCGCCGCCCCTTGGGCCGATTGCTTAAAGGGCCGGTCCCGGTTGGGCAAGTTTGTTAACCGATTGGTCGACAATTACGGTGTTTTCCCGCACGTCATCGGCAGAAAATTGCCGAAAGCGGCGCGATTCCGTCAGCGTTTCGCGTCTCCCGGGGGCGGCAGATCCTCGGTCAAAGGCCAGTAGAAATCGGGCGGCAGGCCGGCTTCGGCCCGCTTTTCCTCGTTGAAGGGCGGCTTGAGCGCGCCATGAAAATAGCGCCGGACCAGTTGATGGAAAACGTCCTTGGGGTCGGCATTCTCGCGGCCGCACAGAAAGTGGAACCATTTCGAGCCATAGGCCACATGCCCGACTTCTTCGGCATAGATCACCTCAAGCGCGGCCACGGCCTGATCGGCCTTTGCCTTGCGGAAGATGTCGATCATGCCCGGTGTCACGTCGAGGCCGCGCGCCTCGAGCACCATGGGCACCACCGCCAGCCGGCCCATCAGGTCCTCCGCGGTGTCCTCGGCCGCACGCCACATCCCGGCATGGGCGGGGAGGGCGCCGTAATAACTGCCCATCGCTTCCAGGCAGTCGCAGACCATTTCGAAATGGCGCGATTCCTCCTCGGCGCATTTCACCCAGTCGTCGTAGAAGCCGACCGGCATCGGCACATGCCCGAACCGGGCGATGATGTCCCAGTGCAGGTCCACGGCATTCAACTCGATATGGGCCACAGCGTGCAGCAGCGCGATGCGGCCAGCCTCCGATCCGGGGCGACGGCGCGGCACGTCGCGCGGCGACAGCAGCTCGGGCTTGTCAGGACGCGACGGATGCAACGGTGGCGTGGCTGTTCCGATTTCGATCGCGGGGGCGTCGCCGTTGCGCGCCGCAAACCAGTCGGCGGCATAGCGTTTGGACAGGGCGGTCTTGGACCGCCCATCCGCAGTGGTCAGAACCTCGGTTGCCATCTGGGTCAGGGTTTTGGCCACGGTAATCCTCTGGTTGGATGAAAACTGCCGCCTCTTAGACCGGATGGCCCGCAGCGTCAAAGCGCGCGTACGGCCTCCAGCACCTCATCCACATGGCCGGGAACTTTGACCTTGCGCCAGACGCGGGCGATCTTTCCGTCGGCGTCGATCAGAAAGGTCGAGCGCTCGATCCCCATCGACTTCTTGCCATACATGTTTTTTTCGACCCAGACGTCGTAATCCTCGCACACGGTCGAACCTTCGTCGGACAGCAGCGGAGTGGTCAGCCCGTGCTTGGCGACGAACTTGTCGTGCTTGGCAACGCTGTCGCGAGAGATGCCGAAAACCTGTGCGCCAGCGTCGGCAAAGGATTGAAGCTGATCCGAGAAACCGATGGATTCCTTGGTGCAGCCCGGCGTATCATCGCGGGGATAAAAGAACAGAACAACGGGACGACCGCGCAGGTCCGACAGGGTGACCGTGCCGCCGCCATCGCGGGGCAAGGTGAAATCGGGGGCGATGTCTGCAACGTCAGGCATTTTGAACTCCGGTCAGGATTTGTTAGGTGATGCCGCGTATCATAGGGCGGCTCGGGCAGGTTGAAAGACGTGGACGGCAAATTGGCGCAAGACGAACAGGACCAGGCTGAGAAGGGCGGGAAACCGCCGCGCCGCCGATCCCGTCGGCGGACAGCCGGGCTGTGGGCCTTGCGCGGGGTGTTCCTGCTGGTGTTTCTGGCCGTCCTGTCCGGGGTCATGGTGTTCGGCCATCGGATCCACGCGCCGGAATGGCTGCGCGACCGGGTCGAAACGCGTCTGGAAAACGCTTTGGGCGGCCTGCAGATCCGGTTCGGCGATGTCAGCTTTATCATCAATCAGGAATGGCGCCCGCGTCTGCGGCTCAGCGATGTTTCGATCAGCGACGCCGAGGGGCGCCAGATCGCACAGGTCTCGAGCATGCAGGCCAGCCTGGCGATGCGTCCGCTGCTGCGCGGCCATGTCCGGCCCAAGCGGATCACCCTCAACGGCGCGCAGATCGCATTGACCCGAGCCGAGGACGGATCGCTCTCGCTGACCGTCGGCTCCGGCAGCGCGCCCGTGCAGAATGCGCCAACCTTGGCCGAATTGATCGAACAGTCCGATCAGGTGTTCCTGTCACCGGTCCTGTCGTCCCTGACCTCGGTCGAGCTTGACGCCATTACGCTGGATTATCGGGACCTGCGCCTTGGGCGGTCCTGGGTTCTGGACGGCGGGCATATTCTGGCGACGAGGAGCGAAGGCGCCCTGCGCCTGGCGACCGGGTTCTCGGTGCTGGCGGGCCGTGACTATGTCAGCATGATCGAAGCGAACTACACCAGCACGCTCGGCTCACCCGAGGCGCAGTTCGGGATTTCGATCACCGATCTTCCAGCGACCGACGTCGCGGCGCAATCGCCTGCGCTGGCCTGGTTGCAGGTGTTGGACACGCCGATCTCGGGCGCATTGCGCGGCAGTATCGACGGGGCGGGGGCGCTCGGGCCTGTATTTGCAACCTTGAACCTTGGGGCAGGGGCTGTTCAGCCCAACCCCGAGACCCGACCGGTTCCGTTCGACTCCGCCCGCACGTATTTCACCTATGATCCGGCGCAGCAGGTTCTGGATTTCAACGAGGTTTCCGTGGTGTCGGGCTGGGGTAGCGTACAGGGCGAGGGCAAAGCTTATCTGAAGGGTGTAGAGGCCGGCACGCTGGAAAGCATGGCGGTGCAGTTCCGTCTGAACGGTATCCGGGTGAACCCGGCCGACCTGTTCGTTGATGCGCTTGAGGTCAAGCAGGCCGATCTGGACTTCCAAGTGCGCCTGAACCCCTTCCGGCTGCAACTGGGGCAGGTCGTGGTCGAAGATGGCGAAGACCTGTTGCGCGCTTCGGGCGAGCTTGTGGGCCTGCCGGAGGGGTGGAGCGTGGATCTGAACGCGCGGCTGGGGCACATGGCATCGGACAAGCTGCTGCATTACTGGCCGCCCCGATTGGCCCCGAAGCCGCGCAAATGGGTGACCGAAAACCTGTACGAAGGCAATCTGTCGGACATGGACTTTGTTCTGAGGTTGCGGCCCGGAGACTCCAAGCCCGAACTGTATCTTGATTTCGATTTCGATGATGCGCTGGTTCGGTTTGCCAAGACCTTGCCGCCGATCCAAGGCGGGCGTGGGCAGGCCACGCTGATTGGCCGTCGGTTCACGGTAACCGCCCGCAAGGGCGTCGTGATCGCCGATGACGGTGGCGCGGTTGATGCCTCTGGGACGTCGTTCATCATCCCAGATACCGACATCAAAAAGAACACACCGGGCATCGTGCGTGTTCAGGCCAGTGGCAGTGTGACCTCGGCCTTGTCGTTGCTTGACCGGGCGCCGCTGCAATTGCTGACCAAGGCAAACCTTCCGGTCGATCTGGCTTCGGGCAGCGTGCGACTGGGCGGCACTCTGTCTCTGCCCTTGATCAAGGGGCTGAAATTCGAGGACACGCAATTTCACGTTCTGGGTGAATTGATTGATCTGGATACGGAAAAACTGGTTCCGGGCTTTCGCATCAGCGCCGCCAAACTGCGCCTGAGCGGGGATCAGACCCAGGTGGCCATAGACGGAGACGGTCTGTTCGGAGAGGTGCCGATACAGGCGACTTGGCGACAGCCGATCGGCGGCAAGACAGCGCAACGCAGCACGCTCAGCGGGCAGATCGAACTGTCCCCGCGGCTGATGGATGAACTGAAGGCCGGATTGCCGTCCGGTATGCTGACCGGGCAAGGCGTGGCGGAGATCAGTCTTGGAATTGGAGGGGGAGAGCCGACAAAGCTGACCGCGACCTCTGATCTGGTCGGCGTCGGAATGGGAATTCCCGAACTGGGTTGGCAAAAATCCGCAGCCACTGCCGGCACGTTGGCCACCGAGGCGACGCTGGGCGATCAACTGCGAGTGGACAGCCTGCGGATTGATGCCGCCGGATTGCGCGCGGTGGCTTCGATCTCGATCGCGAATGGCGCTTTGGATCGGGTTCAGTTCAGTTCTTTTGAACTGGGCGATTGGTTGGCTGTTCCGGCCGAGTTGATCGGCCGTGGCGCCGCGGCGCCGGATATCCGCGTTCTGGGGGGCGTTCTAAACCTGGGCAAAGCGACGTTCGGCAGTAGCAGCGGCGGCGGCGCGTCATCCGGTCGAGGCCCGAACCTTGACGTGGCGCTGGACCGGCTGCAGGTGACCGAGGAAGTAGCCCTGACCGGTTTGAAGGGCAATTTCGAAACGACCGGAGGTTTGAAGGGTGGATTTTCCGCTCAGGTCAACGGAGGCGCCCCGGTCCAGGGTCAGGTCGTGCCCAGCGGATCACGCAGTGCGGTTAGCCTGCAGTCCGTGGACGCCGGTGCGGTGCTGCGGTCTGCCGGTTTGTTGACCCAGGCCAGAGGGGGAAAGCTGCAACTCCGGTTGAATCCGGTGGCTGGCCCGGGCAACTACGATCTGACACTGAAAATCACGGACACGCGGATCCAGGATGCTCCGGCCATGGCGGCGTTGCTGAATGCCATCAGCCTTGTGGGTTTGCTGACCGAGATGGCCGGGCAGGGGATCTACTTCTCATCAATCGACAGCGAGATGCGGATCACGCCGACCGAGGTCAAGATTCTCAGCGGCAGTGCGGTCGGGCCGTCGATGGGGCTGTCCTTCGACGGGACGGTGGATACCGAACGAAAGTTCCTGAACCTGCGCGGCGCGATCTCTCCGATCTATATGGTGAACGCGATTGGCAGCGTCCTGACCAAGAAGGGCGAGGGCGTTTTCGCGTTCAACTATACGCTGGTGGGCCCGATCTCGGCCCCGCAAGTGTCCGTGAACCCGCTGTCCGGTCTTGCGCCACTGTTTCTGCGCAACCTGCTGCGAGAACCTGCCCCAACAGTTTCCGACGGCCCCAACGCAACGCCTGTCGCACCGGACGGACCCAGCCCTTCGGTGGGTAGCCGGGGCGAGGACCGCTGACGCAGAGTGTGGCCGAATCTGTTCGGGCGATGTATGGCGCGGCCATGAAGCTGAGTGATTTCGATTTCGACCTGCCTGATGACCTGATTGCCACGCGGCCCGCCAGTCCGCGGTCTTCGGCGCGCCTGCTGGTGGCACAGGGTGATGCGATCTCGGATGATCGGGTGTTCAACCTGCCCGACTGGCTTCGCCCCGGTGATCGGCTGGTGCTGAACGACACGCGCGTCATCCCGGCCCGACTGAGCGGCCGGCGTCATCGCGACAGCGCCCAGGGTCCGGTCTCGGCCGCGATCGAGGCCACCTTGCTGGAGCCCCGCGCCGACGGGACCTGGGGTGCATTGCTGAAACCGCTCAAGAAGATCCGGGTGGGCGAAGAAATTGTGTTCTCCGACGACCTCAGCGCGGTTCTGGAAGGGGTCGCTGACGGCCAGGCCCATCTGCGCTTCAATCTGAAGGGCGATGATTTCGACCAGGCGCTCGAGCAGGCCGGAGCAATGCCTTTGCCCCCCTACATCGCGGCCAAACGGCCCGCGGACGAGCGTGACAAGACTGATTATCAGACCGTTTGGGCGCGGCAGGCCGGGGCTGTGGCGGCACCGACCGCCTCTCTGCACTTTGACGAGCCATTGTTGCAGGCCCTTGCGGATCGGGGAGTCGAGTTCACCCATGTTACCCTGCACGTCGGGGCCGGAACGTTCCTGCCGGTCAAGGTCGAGGATGTGACGACCCACAAGATGCACGCCGAATGGGGACAGGTCAGCCCGCAGGCCGCAGCCGAGATTCAGGCGACCAAAGCCTCGGGTGGTCGCGTCATCCCGGTCGGCACCACCGCCTTGCGACTGATCGAAAGTGCCGCGCGCGATGGATCGATCCGGCCTTGGGAGGGGGAGACCGACATCTTCATCTACCCCGGCTTCCAGTTTCAGGTCACCGACGCGCTGATGACCAATTTCCATCTGCCGAAATCGACGCTTCTGATGCTGGTTTCGGCGCTGATGGGACGGGACAGGATGCTGCGGGTCTATGATCATGCGATCAAAAGTGGCTATCGCTTCTTTTCCTATGGTGACGCGTCGCTTTTGATCCCTTAGAGGGCGGGATCGCGGGATCGAATCTGGCGAATGTCGTAGACAAGCGCGACCGGGACATCGTTTGATCCTTTAACGAAAGCCATTGTTCAGCGGATTTGGAGTGCAAACATGCTTCAGGTACTTGCCAGCGCGTGGGCGCTTTTACTCGGAATGGGTCTGCTGATGATCGGCAACGGCCTGCAGGGTACCCTGTTGGGTGTCCGGGGCGAGATCGAAGGGTTTTCGACCCTGCAGATGTCATTTGTCATGTCCGCGTATTTCGTGGGCTTTCTGGGCGGATCCCGTCTTGCACCCGAGATGATACGGCGGGTCGGGCACGTGCGGGTCTTCGCGGCGCTGGCGTCCTTCATCTCTGCCGTGATGATCAGCTATCCGATGCTGACCGATCCAATCGCGTGGTCGCTGGGCCGTGTTGTGATCGGGTTCTGCTTTTCCGGCGTGTACGTGACCGCCGAAAGCTGGCTGAACAACGCCGCGAGCAACGAAAACCGTGGCCAGGCTTTGTCGCTTTACATGATCGTCCAGATGATCGGTATTGTCAGCGCGCAGGCACTGATGCTTGTCGGTGACCCGGCCGGGTACGAAACCTTTGTGATTGCCTCGATCCTGGTTTCCGTTTCCTTTGCTCCGATCCTGTTGTCGATTTCACCGACGCCGGCGTTTGATACGACCAAGCCGATGACGCTCAGGCAGTTGATGGACACGTCGCCCTTGGGCTGTGTCGGCATGTTCCTGTTGGGTGGCATCTTCTCGGCTCAGTTCGGCATGGCCGCGGTTTACGGCGCGCGGGCCGGGCTGACACTGGTCGAGATTTCGACCTTCGTGGCGTCATTCTACATTGGCGCATTGGTACTGCAGTACCCGTTGGGCTGGTTTTCGGACCGTATGGACCGGCGCCTGTTGATCCTGCTGGTGTCGGTCGTGGGCGGCATCAGTGCGGCGGTGGGCATGGTTTTCGGGGTCGACTTCCCGGTTTTGCTGGCTGCGGCCTTTGTCATCGGCGGCATGTCCAATCCGCTGTATTCCCTGCTGATCGCCTACACCAACGACTACCTCGAACACGAAGATATGGCGGCCGCGTCCGGCGGGCTGATTTTCATCAACGGGCTTGGCGCAATTGCCGGTCCGCTGATCACCGGCTGGTTGATGGGGGATGCCGTGTTCGGGCCGTCCGGCTTCTTCCTGTTCATTGCCGCACTACTGTTTGTAATGGCAGGCTATGCGGTCTACCGGATGACCCAGCGGGCCTCGGTGCCCGTGGACGAGACCGGCACCATGTCGCCGCTGTACCCGACGGCATCGCCGGTCGCACTGGAAGTTGCGCAAGAAGTCGCGATCGAAGCGGCGCAGGACGAAGAGGAAGAGCACCAACCTGCCTGACCGCCGGATTTGTGTCGTCAATGTTGCAATATGTTACTGTAACAGGTCTGTAAAACCGACTTATATGACGTTACGTCCCTCGGGGGGGAACAGACGGAGTCAAGGGCAATGGTTGGTCCTGAAGAAGTACTGAGTTTCTGGTTGGATGAAGTAGGCCCCGAGGGGTGGTACCGCGAAGATGAAGCGCTGGATGCGCAGATACGGGACCGCTTCCTTGAGACATGGCAAGCCGCGTGCGAGGGTAAGTTCTCTCTTTGGTTGACATATCCCAGCGGATCGCTGGCCTATATCATCCTCATGGATCAGTTTCCGCGCAACATGTTCCGAGGCAGCGGCAAAGCCTTCTCATCCGACAAGGCGGCACTGGCAGCAGCGAAATGTGCCGTCGACAAGGAATGGGATCTTAAGATCGACGAGCCAGCCCGACAGTTCTTCTACCTGCCGATGATGCACTCAGAGAACCTGTGCGATCAGGAGCGTTGTGTGCGCCTGATGTGCCAGCGCATGCCGGAACATGGTGCAAGCAATCTGCTGCATGCCCGCGCCCATCGTGAGGTGATCCGCAAGTTCGGGCGTTTCCCGTACCGCAACGCGGCGCTTGCCCGTGAGACCACGGCACCCGAGGCCGCATATGTCAGCGGCGGTGGATACGGCACAACGGTGCGTGAGTTGCAGGCGGCGGGCTAGGCCGCCTCTCCACATCCGCGCAATTCGATCAGCCTGGCCGTTGTGGCATCGACGGCCGTGGTGATTGCGTAATCAATCAGTAGCTGAGGATTTTCGACCAGTTCGTTGAGGCGAGCCTGCGTGGTTTCCAGCTTAGCCTGAACCTCGTCCAATCGCACCAGCGCCTGCTGAAGCTTCTGCTTCAACTCCGGCTCATCATCTCCCAGGATGCGAATACCGGACAGATCAGCGCGCAGACTTGCAAGATCCTCTCGGACGCCCTGCGCCTGTTCACGCAGCGGCTGAACGATTTGCAGGCTTTCTCTGAAGTTGTCCTGAATATTCTCGACGCTTCGCGCCAGCTTCCAACCAAGGAACAGACACAGAGCCACAAGGATCAGTGTGGCGTTCAAAAGGCCAAGCAACAAATCTTTGAGAGTCTTGGCCATGATTGGTTTCCCTAAAATCTGCAGATCCGAAATTCGAACATGGTTGCAGGTCTTTTCTAGCCTTCAAAGGACGCGGGGTATAGGCTGAATACCGCGCGCTCTTGTTTTGATGACCCTGCGTCACATATGTCGCGGGGCAGCATATTGATGCGTTCGAAAAAATAGTTTAACGGTAAACTAGTTTTCAATCGACCTGCGCCGAGAGGTAAACATGGCTGCACAATCCTTTGATCTGATCGTAATCGGTGCGGGCCCCGGCGGCTATGTGGCTGCCATTCGTGCGGCCCAACTAGGCCTCAAGACCGCCGTGGTCGAGCGCGAGCATCTGGGCGGCATCTGCCTGAACTGGGGCTGCATCCCGACCAAGGCCTTGCTGCGGTCGGCCGAAGTGTTCCACCTGATGGAGCGCGCAAAGGATTTCGGTCTGAGTGCCGACAAGATCGGTTACGATCTGGACGCGGTCGTCAAACGCTCGCGCGGGGTTGCCAAGCAACTGACCAGCGGCGTCGGTCATCTGCTGAAGAAGAACAAAGTCACCGTCGTGATGGGCGAGGCGACAATCCCGTCGAAAGGCAAAGTGACGGTCAAGACCGACAAGGGCACCGAGGAGCTGACGGCGAAGAACATCATCTTGGCAACCGGTGCCCGTGCGCGCGAGTTGCCGGGCCTGGAAGCAGATGGCGATCTGGTCTGGACCTACAAACATGCGCTGCAACCGGCCCGGATGCCGAAAAAGCTGCTTGTTATCGGGTCCGGAGCGATCGGGATCGAGTTTGCCAGCTTCTACAATACGTTGGGCGCAGACACGACCGTGGTCGAAGTGATGGATCGGGTCTTGCCGGTCGAAGATGCCGAGATCAGCGCGTTTGCCAAGAAGTCCTTTGTCAAACAGGGCATGAAGATCATGGAGAAGTCCATGGTCAAGCAGCTGGATCGCGGCAAAGGCAAGGTGACGGCTCATATCGAAACCGGTGGCAAGGTCGAAAAGCACGACTTCGATACTGTCATCTCTGCCGTTGGGATCGTCGGAAATGTCGAGAACCTCGGGCTCGAGGCGCTGGGCGTCAAAATTGACCGCACCCATGTTGTGACGGATGCATATTGCCGGACCGGGGTAGATGGCCTCTATGCAATCGGCGACATCGCCGGAGCGCCTTGGCTTGCGCACAAGGCCAGCCACGAAGGTGTGATGGTCGCAGAACTCATCGCTGGCAAACATGCCCATCCCGTGAAACCGGAGAGCATCGCCGGATGCACCTATTGTCATCCCCAGGTCGCGTCGGTTGGCTATACCGAGGCCAAGGCCAAGGAGCTTGGCTTTGATGTGAAAGTTGGCCGCTTCCCGTTCATCGGCAATGGCAAGGCAATTGCATTGGGCGAACCGGAAGGCATGATAAAAACCGTATTCGACGCGAAAACCGGCGAGTTGCTGGGCGCCCATATGGTTGGTGCGGAAGTGACCGAACTGATTCAGGGCTATGTCGTCGGTCGCCAATTGGAGACCACCGAAGAAGACCTGATGAATACAGTCTTCCCGCACCCGACCTTGTCGGAAATGATGCATGAATCGGTTTTGGACGCCTACGGGCGCGTGATCCACATGTAAGACGGTCTGTCCGCGGGCCGCGGCTTATGGGGGCGGTGCCCCCGGCCGCGTTGTCCGCGACACGCAGGGATACTGCCGGCCGGATGAAGTTCGCATCCGCGCTTCACCCGGCTCGGAGTATCCCGGAGCGCAAGGCAGCGCCTTGCGATATTCGCGGCTATCGGCTCAGAGCGTCCAGAATTCGGGCCCACGAGCGGATCCCTTTGTGAAAGCTCTTCACGTCGTATTTTTCATTGGGCGAATGGATTGCGTCATCGTCGTTGGCATAGCCGACCAACATTGAATCCAGACCCAGGACCGTATTGAAATATCCCACCACCGGGATCGACCCTCCCATGCCGGTGAAAACGGCTTCGCGCCCCCATTCGTCGGACAGTGCGGCGCGTGCCGCTTCGAATTCCGGGCGATCCAGGTTCATCACCGATGCGGGGGAGCCTTCGAGATCATTGTCCCAAACGACTTTGGCGTCAGCAGAGAGCCGGTCTTCAACATGCTTCCGGATCTTGTCGCGCAGTTTGTCCGGGTCCATTTCACCGACCAGGCGACAGGTGATCTTGCAGTGCGCCTGGCTGGGGATCACCGTTTTCGAACCGGCGCCGTTGTAGCCGCCCCACAATCCGTTGATCTCCAGCGTCGGGCGCGCCCACTGCTGTTCCAGGGTCGAGTACCCTTTCTCACCATGAGGTTGCGTGTAACCCACCGAGTTGAGGTATTCGGCCTCGTCGAAACCACAGTTCTCCCACTGGCGCAGCTGCTCGGCGGGGACTTCGTGGACCCCTTCGTAGAAACCTTCCACAGCGACCCGTCCGGTTTCCTCATCGTAGAACGAGGCAACGATCCGCGAGATTTCCCGCAGCGGATTCAAGCCGGGACCGCCGTAATGGCCGGAATGCAGGTCGATGCGCGGACCGATGATGGTGAATTCGTCCTTGAGCATGCCGCGCAGTTGTGATGCGATCGAGGGCACACCGCGCGAAACCATGGACGTGTCGCAGACCAGCGCCAGATCGGCCTTCAACTCTTCCCTGTTGGCCTCAAGAAATGGGACCAGCGAAGGTGAACCGGATTCCTCTTCGCCTTCGAAGAAAAATGTGATGCGGCAAGGCAGCTCGCCGTTGACCGCCTTCCAGGCGCGGCAGGCTTCGACAAATGTCATCAACTGGCCCTTGTCATCCGAAGAGCCCCGTCCGCGGATGACCTGACCGTGTTGTGTCTCTTCCAGCGCCGGGTCGAACGGGTCACGGTTCCACAGATCCAAGGGATCAACGGGCTGCACATCGTAGTGGCCGTAGAACAGCACGTGCGGGGCGTCCGCATCGTCACCGACATGGCCCACGACCATCGGGTGGCCCGGGGTGGGGTGCTTTCTCGCATCAATCCCTATGCTTTTGAGATCGTCGACCAGCCAGTCGGCCGCCTTGTCCACGTCTTTCTTGAAGGCCGGATCGGTGGAAATCGACGGGATTCGCAGAAACTCCATCAGCCGCTCGATGGAGGCTGAGAGGTCAGAGTCGATTTTGCTCAGAGTGGCGTCAAGCGACATGGGTGTACTCCTGAATGGATGAGATATTGCGGCGGACCCTAACAGCGCTGGCAGCGCCGTCCAGCCCGTAGCGGCGGGAAAACGCGCGTCTGATCGGAAACATTCTGCGCGAAACGGGACGTAACCTGCGTCGTTTCCTCGCGCCTTATGGTCTCAACTTTACTTGTCGCTGCGGGTTCAAGGCGATAATTGATGCAAATCAAAGTTGCGACCCCTGTCTGGGCGTTAGGCAGGAAACCTGAAAATAGGCGCGGATGCGGCCGAAAAATCGGTTATGATACGCATCGGAACACAGCCTTGCCGTGCAATCACCCTGCGGCGGGGTCACGAAGGAGGGTCCTTTGGACTACACTGCTCAGCTCGACTCAGCGATTGCCAGGCTGCACGACGAAGGCCGTTACCGGACCTTCATCGACATCGAACGCCGCAACGGACATTTTCCCCATGCCGTGCGTACGCGTCCGGACGGGTCACAGCAGAACATCACCGTCTGGTGCGGCAACGACTACCTTGGCATGGGGCAGCACCCCGTCGTGCTGGCGGCGATGCACGAGGCGATCGACGCAGCCGGAGCGGGCTCTGGCGGGACGCGCAACATCTCGGGGACGACCGTCTACCACAAGCGACTGGAGGCCGAACTGGCCGACCTGCACGGCAAGGAAGCGGCCCTGCTGTTCACCAGCGCCTACATCGCCAATGACGCCACGCTCAGCACGCTGCCCAAGTTGTTTCCCGGGCTGATCATCTATTCCGACGAACTGAACCACGCGTCGATGATCGAAGGCGTGCGCCGCAATGGCGGGGCCAAGCGGATCTTCCGTCACAATGACGTTGAGCACCTGCGCGAGTTGCTGCAAGCCGACGACCCGGCGGCGCCGAAGCTGATCGCGTTCGAGTCGGTCTACTCGATGGATGGCGACTTCGGTCCGATCGAACAGATCTGTGATCTGGCAGACGAATTTGGCGCGCTGACCTATATCGACGAAGTGCACGCAGTTGGCATGTATGGCCCGCGCGGCGGCGGTGTGACCGAGAGGGACCGCCTGGCGCATCGGATCGACATCATCAATGGCACTTTGGCCAAAGCCTACGGCGTGATGGGTGGGTATATCGCAGCAAGCGCGAAGATGTGCGATGCGGTCCGTTCTTATGCGCCGGGATTCATCTTCACCACCTCGCTGCCACCATCGGTCGCGGCCGGTGCTGCGGCCTCGGTGGCGTATCTCAAGACAGCGTCCGAACTGCGTGAGCAGCATCAGACCCAAGCCAAGATCCTCAAGCTGCGATTGAAGGGTCTGGGCTTGCCGCTGATCGATCACGGCAGCCACATCGTTCCGGTGATCGTGGGCAACCCGGTGCACACCAAAAAGCTCAGCGACATGCTGCTGGACGACTACGGGATCTACGTGCAGCCGATCAATTTCCCGACCGTTCCGCGGGGGACGGAGCGTCTGCGCTTTACGCCTTCGCCGGTTCATGGACCCAACGAAATGAATCGTCTGGTCCAGGCCATGGACGAACTTTGGTCACATTGTGCGCTAAATCGCGCCGAACTTGCTGGTTAACCTAACGCCGACATGTGCAACTTGTTTGCCGCGTGTTAAGCTTACGCTAACAAAAGTATCGGACGAATCGTTATGGGGATGATTCGCCGTTAGCGTGAAACACGCGATGGGCAGAATGGGGCAGCAGGAATGATTGGGCGCAGGACACAGCGCAATTCCGAAGAAGACGTGGACGTCGGGCCCAAGGGGTTCGACGACTACGAAGTACGGCTTGGCGACGTGATGCGCGGTGAGCGCGCGACGATGGGCAAGTCTCTTCTCGACGTACAGCGCGAACTGCGGATCAAGGCCAACTACATCGCTGCCATCGAAAATGCCGATCCCGACGCATTCGACACACCCGGCTTTATCGCCGGGTATGTGCGTTCTTACGCCCGTTATCTGGGGATGAACCCTGACGACACTTTTGCTGCGTTCTGCAAGGAAAGCGGGTTCGAAGTGGCCCATGGAATGTCCGCACAGGCATCGGTCGTCAAAAAATCGGTCGGGGACCTTCCGAACCGTGGCCCGATGGGGCGCGATCCGTTCATTTCGCCGAACACGCCCTACATTCCCGGCCGCGAGTCCGTGTTCAGCCAGATCGAGCCGCGCGCGGTAGGCTCGTCGCTTGTTCTCCTCGCGCTGATTGCCGGGATCGGATATGGCGGCTGGTCGGTTCTGAACAAGATCCAGCAGGTTCAGGTCTCGCCCGTCGAACAGGCCCCGGTCGTGCTGTCCGATCTTGATCCGCTGTCGGCCATCCGGACCGAGTCCGGAACGACCGAGGTTGCGGCCGCTGAAATTCCCAGCCCCGAAGCGCTGGACCGTCTCTACCGCCCCCAAGCATTGGATGTACCGGTGATGGTTGCGCGGGATGCCCCGATTTCCACACTCGATCCGCGGACCGTCGGAACGTTCCGTCCGCCGGAAGTCCCTGAAATCGCGCTGGCTGAAATTCATACCGTCGAAAGAACTGCCGCGACCCTTCCGCAGGTGGTCGAAAAAGTCGACACTTCGCTGAAAATCGTTGCGGTCGAACCGGCCTGGATGCGGGTAACCGCAGCGGATGGCAGCGTGATCTTCGAGGGCACGTTAGGAACCGTCGAAAACGGCAAGAGCTTTGAGGTTCCCCTGACGGAAGAGCCACCCCAACTGCGGGCCGGTGCGTCGGGCAACGTGTATTTCTCGGTGAACGGCGAGCTCTATGGGCCGGCTGGTGCACCGGGAACCGTCGCCAAGGGTGTGGTTCTGTCCAAGGACGCTGTGGCCGAGACTTATGCCGTGGCGGATCTTGAGGCTGAGCAAAACATTGCGCTCAAACAGCTGGTGGCCGAGCTTCAGGCACAATCCGTCGAGGCGCCGGCAGAGTGATCTTGCCATTGCGGCGGGCTTGCCCCCGGACTATCTAAAGGCCAGACCCCAGGCTGACGCGGATCCGTTTTCATGTCTCTGAACCATGTGCGCCCTTGGCGCGACATCTATCGCCGCAAATCCCGCCAGATCATGGTTGGCAATGTCCCGGTAGGTGGCGACGCGCCGATTGCCGTTCAGACCATGACCAACACGCTGACGACTGACGTCGCCGCGACCGTGGCGCAGGTACAAGCTGCGGCAGAGGCGGGGGCTGATATCGTGCGGGTCTCGGTGCCGGACGAGGCGTCGTCGAAGGCGTTGAAGGAGATCGTGCGCGAAAGCCCGGTGCCGATCGTGGCGGATATCCATTTCCACTATCGCCGCGGGATCGAGGCCGCCGAGGCCGGTGCCGCCTGCCTGCGCATCAACCCCGGCAACATCGGCGACGAAAAACGCGTGAAAGAGGTCATCAAGGCCGCGCGCGACCACAATTGCTCGATCCGCATCGGCGTGAACGCGGGCAGCCTGGAAAAGCACCTGCTGGAGAAATACGGCGAGCCGTGCCCTGAAGCGATGGTGGAAAGCGGGTTGGAGCATATCCGTATCCTGCAGGACAACGATTTCCACGAATTCAAGATCAGCGTGAAGGCCAGCGATGTGTTCCTGTCGGCCGCGGCCTATCAGGGCATCGCCGAGGCCACCGACGCCCCGATCCATCTGGGCATCACCGAGGCCGGTGGGCTGGTCAGCGGCACGATCAAGTCGGCCATCGGACTGGGCAACCTGCTGTGGATGGGCATCGGCGACACGATCCGAGTCAGCCTGTCCGCCGATCCGGTCGAAGAGGTGAAGGTCGGGTTCGAGATCCTCAAATCCCTTGGCCTGCGTCATCGGGGCGTGAACATCATCTCGTGCCCGTCCTGCGCGCGGCAGGGGTTCGACGTGATCAAGACGGTTGAGACGCTGGAAAAGCGGCTGGAACACATCAAAACACCCATGAGCCTGTCGATCATCGGTTGCGTCGTGAACGGCCCCGGCGAGGCGCTGATGACCGATGTCGGTTTTACCGGCGGCGGCGCGGGTTCGGGCATGGTGTATCTGGCGGGCAAGGCCAGCCACAAGATGTCGAACGAACAGATGATCGACCACATCGTCGAGCAGGTGGAAAAGAAGGCGGCCGAGCTGGACGCTGCTGCAGAAGCGGCGGAGTAGTACTTTAACTTCGATCCAGAACTAATTATTCATAAGCCATTTTTAGGCCCAAGTTCGCGGTATCAAGCGCGATATCAACTGACATGGACCGGAGTTCGATTCTTTGAAACCAATGCCTTTCGCAACGGCGCTTGCCGTCGTCGTTCTTTCTGCGTGCAGCAGCCCCTCTACCGGGGCGGACAAACGCCCCGGTTTCTTTAGTGTTCCAGTTCCGCAGTCTGCACCGGGGACGCAACTTGGGTATATGTCGGTGCATGTGTCCGGTTTCGGCAATGACGGAGTGACGACGCGCGCAGACGTCCGGCTCAGCCCGGGCGGGACCGGCAAACCGCGGGGCCGCTTGACCCCGATCATGAATGTCGACCCGCAGCTGGCGTCTCGGGTCGCGGTATCGTTCAAAACCGGTCAGGATGCCCAGGCGGCCTATGATTTGGCAAAACAGATCGCGAGGGCGACCTACTGCCCAACCGGCCCAATTTCTGAAAACACCGGTATTCGCAAGTACGACAATCCCCAGGACCTGCAGGCAATTCTGGCTGAAAGCAAACGGCAGGGGCGTGACGTCATTCCATCGGGAATTCATGGCAAATCCGTGCCGGCGACCCAATTCAGAAAAACTGGAACTCCGACATGGGTCGTGTCGATGAAATGCGACGCCCCGTATCCATACGACTAGGGCGTCGTTTCAACGGGGCGGTGATCAGGCCGCCCCAGCTGCTTCAGCCGCGTTCAGCCCGCACACCGTCAGCGATCTGTTTCATCTGATCTGCAGGCAGGAAGCCCCGCAGCATCTCGGTGCCCAATACAAAGGATGGGGTGCCCGAAATCCGCATGCGCTGTGCCAATGCCCGCGTCTTGGCAATTTCTTCGGTTACTTCGTCGCTGTCCATCGCCGCAAGGATGGCGTCACTGTCCAGTCCCAGCCCGTCCGAGATGCGGCGCAGCGTCACTTCCGAAGGCTCGCCCGTGAATTCCAGCAGGGCGTCATGGACTTGCTTGTACGCGTCATCCCCGGCGACCTGCTTGGTGGCGATGGCAAAGCGCGACGAAAGAACCGACGCATCGCCCAGAATTGGGAACTCCTTGATGATCAGGCGGATGTTGCCATCCTCGGCCAGCAGCGCGTCCACTTCGGGGACCGCGCGGCGGCAGTATCCGCAACGGTAATCCATGAACTCGACCAGGGTGATGTCGCCGTCCGGGTTGCCACCGACCCAGCTATAGCCGTCATTGAACAACTCGTCGGCGTTTTCTGCGATCAATTGCTGGTCGGCCTGTGCTTCGGCCGCAGCGTTGCGTTGCTCAAGGATGTTGATCGCCTCGAGAATGACTTCGGGATTTTCAAGGAGGTATTCCCGCACTTGCGCGCCGAACTCTGCTCTTTCGGATTCGGTCATCGAAGACAGATCCAGCGCATTGGCCGGACCGGCAACCAGGGAAAGCCCCAGAAGGGCAGGTGCTGCGTGTCTGAGGATCATTTCCGGTTCCTTTTCGATTTCTCAGCTTGTTCTGCGGCAATCAGCACATCCTGTGCCCGTTGCCAACCCGTCGAGCCTTCGGGCAACTGACCGATGGCTCTTCTTGCGTGAATGCCGGCATCCAGGAGACGCCCCTCAAGAGCGAAACGTTCGGCAGTGACGGCGGATGCCATACCGTTGTTGCCGACCTTTGAATAGGCCATTCCCAGATCCTGCATCAGGCGGCCGTTCCGGTAGTCCCGGGCGCGTGCGCTTTCCAGCACCTGCAGGGCCTTTGTCGTCTGTCCGTCAGCAAGCAGGGCGCGCCCGTAGCCTGCCATGATCAATGCGTCGGTCGGAGCCAGCTCGGACGCCTTGGCATAGGCCGTGACCGCCTCCGAGACCCGAAGGTTCTCCAAAAGGATCTGCCCCTTCAGTTCGTGATAGAACGGATCGTCAGGGCGGATGGCCAGCGCACCATCGATGGCTGCCCGGGCAGCCGAAAGGTTGCGGTTCTGATGATGCGCGGCGGCCTCGCGCATCAGGCGAATATCCTGCGCCGTTTCTTCCTTGGCCCTTCGCAGGGTCCAGCCGGGAGAGCGCAGAAACGCGGACAGCTTGCCCTTGACCCGCGCAAACCAGTAGTCGGCATTGGGGTTAGATTTCGCCCGATCCCCGAACTGGTAGAGAAATTCCTCGGCAGCGCGCAGGCGTTCACGGCTGGTCGGGTGCGAGCGCATATAGGGATCCTGATTGATCTCGCTCAGCAATTCCTGGCCTGCGAATTTGCGGTGCAGTTCGACCATGCCAATGGGCGAAATCTCGGCCCAACGCAGGTAGCTGGCGGCGCTGCGATCCGCCGAGGATTCTTCGGCCCGCGTATGGCCCAGAAAACTGCGGATTGCGGCCCCTTGGGTGCCAGCGGCAATGCCCGCGGCGGCCTCTCCGCCGCCCGCAGCGGCGGCAATCAGAGCCAGCGCGGTACCGAAACCGGCCGCGCGTTGAGCGGCCCGAAGGTTCTCGGCCCGGCGGGCGAGGTGCCCGTTGGCGATATGCGCCGCCTCATGCGCGATCACGGCCTGCAGCATCTCGGGGCTGTCGACCGTCAGGATCAGTCCGTGGTTCAGGTAAATCGTGTTGTAGTCGATGACGAACGCGTTGAACGTGCCGTCCTTGACGACCATCACCCGCACGCGGTTGGTGTTCAGGCCGGCGGCGCGCAAGATCGGAAAGGCCAGTTCGCGCAGCCCGTGTTCGATATCGGGGTCGCGGATCAGGCTTTGCGCGTGGCTTTGCGCGGTCGACGCCATCCACAGCGTCACCGCCAGCAGAATTGCCGGGATTGACGCCAGCCGGGATCCGCGTTCAAAAGCCATGGTCGCAACATGGGAGATGGGCATGCGAAACTCAACCCGGTCGGGCGTTGATCCCTTCATCGTGATGGACGTGATGGAGGCCGCGCGCCGCGCTGAAGAGGCCGGGCGCCACATCATCCACATGGAGGTCGGCCAACCCGGAACCGGCGCCCCGCAAGGCGCGCTGGAGGCGCTGGCCGACGCGATGCGGCAAGGCCCGCTGGGCTATACCGTCGCGCTGGGTCTGCCGGCGCTGCGGCAACGCATCGCACGGATGTACGGCGAATGGTACGACGTCGACCTGAACCCCGAGCGGGTGGTGATCACTCCCGGATCCTCGGGCGGATTCCTGCTGGCCTTCACTGCGCTGTTCGACAGCGGCGACCGGGTGGGGATCGGCGCGCCGGGCTATCCCTCCTATCGGCAGATTCTGCGGGCGCTGGGTCTGGTGCCGGTCGATCTGCCGACCGCGCCGGAAAACCGCCTGCAACCCGTGCCACAGGACTTTGCCGGGCTCGACCTGCAGGGGCTGATGGTGGCCTCGCCCGCGAACCCGACCGGAACCATGCTGGACCACGCCGCCATGGGTGCGCTGATCGAGGCCGCGCGGGGGCAGGGGGCCTCGTTCATCAGCGACGAAATCTATCACGGGTTGGAATACGAGGCCAAGGCGGTCACTGCGCTGGAACTGACCGACGAGTGCTATGTCATCAACTCGTTTTCCAAGTATTTCTCGATGACCGGCTGGCGCGTCGGCTGGATGGTGGTGCCGGAAGATCAGGTGCGCGTTGTCGAGCGCATCGCCCAGAACATGTTCATCTGCGCGCCCCATGCCAGCCAGGTCGCCGCGCTGGCCGCGATGGATTGCGAAGACGAACTGCAGGGCAACCTGGCCGTCTATCGCCGCAACCGCAACCTGATGCTGCAGGGCCTGCCCGAGGCCGGGTTCACCAACATCGCGCCACCCGACGGGGCGTTCTATGTCTATGCCGATGTCTCGGACCTGACCCAGGACAGCCGCGCCTTTGCCGCCGAGATCCTGGACAAAGCCGGCGTCGCCGTGACGCCGGGGCTTGATTTCGACCCGGTGCGCGGCCACACGACCCTGCGCTTTTCCTACGCCCGGTCGACCAAGGACATTGAACAGGGCCTTGAACGGTTGCGCAGCTTCATGGCGGATCGCCGGACGGCGCAGAAGTCGGCCTGAGGCGTTCACAAACCGGCCACGCTGCGATAGGCTCCTGCCAAACGATCTCGGGAAAACTTGAGGCCATGAGCAGGATCTTCTTCGTATGTGCGCTGATTTGGGCGCTGGCCGGAGCCGTTTGGGCGCAGGAATTCAACGCCTTGGCGCGGGTCCTGCCCGAGCAGAGCCGGATCACTGACGGCAAGGGTGCGGGGGTGACGCTTGAGCTGGGGCTCAGTCAGGGCGTCCCGTATCGCGTTTTCACGCTTCGAGACCCGTACCGTATGGTCATCGATTTCCAGGAAGTCGACTGGAGTGGCCTTGACCGGGCCAAGCTGTTGCAGACCCGTCGGATCAGCGGGGTCCAGTTCGGCGCCTATGTGCCCGGATGGTCCCGGATGGTGCTGGATCTGGGGGCGCCCTTGGCCGTCGATACGGCGGCCATGCGCGTGGACCCCGACAGCGGGGCCGCGGTTCTGACGCTTAATCTGAAAGGTACGGATTTCGACAGTTTTGCCGCCAGCGCGGGTGCGCCGCGCAATCCGGGCTGGGATTTGCCTGCACCTGCTGTCATGCCCCCGGTTGTGCCGCGAGATGGCGAACGACCACTGCGCGTGATGCTGGACCCGGGACATGGTGGCATCGACCCCGGCGCGGAATCGGGTGGTGTTAACGAAAAAAACCTGATGCTCACGTTTGCGCGCGAACTGCGGGAACACTTGCTGCGCGCCGGCGGATACGAGGTCGTGATGACCCGGGTGGACGATCACTTCGTGTCGCTCGAACGCCGAATATCCCTAGCCCATCGGGCCAGCGCCGATGTGTTCATTTCGTTGCACGCGGATGCATTGTCCGAGGGGCAGGCTCATGGGGCCACTGTCTATTTCCTCTCCGATGAGGCCTCGGACGTGGCCAGCCAGAAACTGGCCGAGCGGCACGACCGCAGCGACCTGATCGCGGGTATCGACCTGAGCGGCTCGGACGACCAGATCGCCGACGTTTTGCTGGACATGGCACGGCAGGAGACCCAGCCGCGCTCGGAAGCTTTGGCCCATGCGCTGGCGCACGGCATGGGGCAGCAGGGCGGCCCCATGAATCGGCGCCCGATCCGCAGTGCGTCGTTTTCCGTCCTCAAGGCAGCCGACATTCCCTCGGTTCTGGTCGAGATCGGATTCATCTCCAGCCCCAGAGACCTGAAAAACCTTGTAAATCCCGAGTGGCGCATCGGAATGGCGCAGGGAATTCACCAAGGCCTTGAAGCCTGGCGCCAGCAGGATCTGATCCGCCGCGGCTTGATTGGGCAGTGACCCTGCGGCGCAAAGTGGCTAGAATGCGCCCGTGTGTTTTGACCCTTGGGTGCAGCGACACTATATAGGCGTCACCGCGAACAAAAGGCAGCAACGTGATCCGGTTCATTCTTTCGATTTTCGGGGCGGTTTTCAGCCTCGTCACCTTGGGTATTTTCATGGTCGCGCTGGTGATTGGCGCGGTCTTCTGGATGTATGGCCGCGACCTGCCCAGCCACGAGTCGCTGGCCCAGTACAAACCGCCCACCATCAGCCGTATCTATTCGGGCAAGGGTCAACTGATCGACGAATTCGCGCAGGAGCGCCGTCTGTTCACCCCGTCCGAGGAAATCCCGGACCTCGTGAAGCACGCGTTTATCTCGGCGGAAGACAAGAACTTCTATTCACATCAGGGGTACGACCCGCGCGGGATCATCGCAGCCGGGATCGAAGCGGTCCAGTCCAAGGGCGAGACCCTGCGCGGCGCGTCGACCATCACCCAGCAGGTGATGAAGAACTTCCTGCTGTCCGGCGACCGGCGGGTTGAACGCAAGATTCAGGAAATCATTCTCGCGACCAGGTTGGAAAAAACGCTGAACAAGGAACAGATCCTTGAGCTGTATCTCAACGAGATCTTCCTTGGCCAAAACTCCTACGGCGTGACCGCCGCTGCGCAGACGTATTTCAACAAGACTTTGCAGGAACTGGCCCCGCATGAGGCCGCGACGCTGGCTGCGATGCCCAAGGCGCCTTCGGACTATCACCCGGTGCGCCAGAAACAGCGTCTGTTGGATCGCCGCAACTACGTGCTGCGCGAGATGTATCAGAACGGATATATCGATCAGGCAACCTATGAGACTGAAGTGGCGCAACCGCTGCGTTCGGTTCAGAACGGTGATTTCGAAAGCTTCCGCACCGCACTGCCACCGCGCGACTATTTCACCGACGAAATCCGCCGCCAGCTGAGCGAGGACTTCGGCGAGGGTGAGTTCTTTACCGGTGGTTTCACCGTCCGGGCCTCGGTTGACGAGGAGATGCAGGTTGAAGCCGCACGCGCCCTGCGCGAGGCGCTTCAGAAATATGACCAGTCGCGCGGCAAGTGGCGCGGCACGGGTGAAACCATCCCCGAGGAAAAACTGGCAGACGAAGCGCAGTGGCGCGAAGCTCTGGCGATCATGGAAATTCCGCGCGACGTGGTGCTGCCCACGCAATGGTACCCCGCGGTGGTGCTGGATGTGGCCGATCAGCAGTTGACGGTGGGGATCGAGAACGGTCCGGCTGACGGCATCATCCCGCGCAGCGACATCAAATGGATGCAGGGTGACTTCAAGGCAAACTTCAAACGCGGCGACGTGATCCTGGTCGTCGCCGGGGAAGAGGGCCAGTGGTCCGCCCGTCAAGTTCCCGAGGTCCAAGGCGGCTTCGTGGCGATGGATGTGAACTCGGGCCGCGTTCTGGCGATGCAGGGCGGGTTCTCGTACCAGGACTCGGTGTTCAACCGGGCAACCCAGGCGCAGCGCCAACCGGGATCGGCCTTCAAGCCTTTCGTCTATGCGGCAGCACTGGACAGTGGCTACAGCCCAGCGACCATCGTCGTAGACGCCCCGATCGAGGTGAACACACCGCAGGGCTTGTGGACCCCGAAGAACTCGACCAACAAATTCTACGGGCCGACGCCCCTGCGCACCGGGATCGAGCAGTCGCGAAACCTGATGACCATCCGACTGGCGCAAGAGGTTTCGATGCCGGTGGTTGCGGGATACGCGGAGCGGTTCGGTGTGTATGACAACATGGGTCCCTACCTGGCCAATGCGCTGGGGGCCGAGGAGACGACGCTCTACAAGATGGTGGCGGCCTATGCGATGTTCGCCAACGGCGGCGAGCGGGTCGAACCGACTCTGGTCGACCGGATCCAGGACCGGTTCGGCAAAACGATCTATCGGCATGATGACCGGCAGTGCCTGGATTGCAATTCCAGCTGGCTGGAGCCCGATGCCTCACCCACGATCGTGACCGACCGAGAGCAGGTGATGGATGCAATCACGGCTTATCAGCTGACGTCGATGATGAAGGGCGTGGTTGATCGCGGCACCGCGTCTCGTGTGGTCAATCTGCCGGTTCCGACGGCTGGCAAGACCGGTAC
This sequence comes from Ruegeria sp. BC6, assembly GCF_056539185.1. Taxonomy (NCBI): domain Bacteria; kingdom Pseudomonadati; phylum Pseudomonadota; class Alphaproteobacteria; order Rhodobacterales; family Roseobacteraceae; genus Ruegeria; species Ruegeria sp. BC6. Next base: position 861,623 of record NZ_JBQFUM010000001.1, on the reverse strand, counting down.
GACCAACGAATCCAAGGACGCCTGGTTCATCGGCTTCACCTCGAACATCGTTGCCGGGTGCTACATCGGGTATGATCGCCCGCGCCCGATGGGGCGGGGTGCTTACGGCGGTACGCTGTGCGGCCCGGTCTTCCAGAGCTTTATGGAAAAGGCCGTCGAGAAATACGGTGGCGGTCCGTTCGAAGTCCCGCCGGGTGGGCAGTTCATCAAGATCGACCGTTTCAGCGGTGCCCGTCTGCCGGATGACGCATCGGGTGACTATGTGGTGGCCGAGTATTTCCGTGATGGCGTCGACGGGTTCATCGACCGTGTCTATGACGGTGGTTTTGCGATGGGGTCCGATCTGCCGTTGTTCGAAGAAGTGACCAATGGCGGGCGCCAGGTCCAGACCTCGACCGGGCAGACCATCATCGTGGGGCCCAAGGCCAGCCAGGGCGATCTTCAGGGCGGCGGACTTTACTGATCTGCAGCGCTTAGAAACAGGCGCAGCAGATCGGCCTCCGGGTCACTCTCGACCGATCCGCCGGACCGCCAGCATATGGACAGGGCGCATTTGGCCGCCGCCCATCGGGCCAGACGCGCCCGCGAAACATTCATCGCCGCGGCGTACAGATTCAGGCACGCGGAAATCTGCCCGACTTCGCGCACAAGGTCCGGCATGCCTTTCGGGTGCCGCAGCGCATTTGCCAGTTCGAACGCCGGATCTCCGACATAACCCTTGGCATCGACCACGCGCGGGCCGGACGCAGTCAGGATGACATTGTCGGGGTGCAGGTCTCCATGCAGGGGGAGATGCACGGGCTGCGTCTGCAGCAAATCCTGAGCCAAAGCTATGGCGCGCCGCATATCGGTTTGCAGGGGCCGCGTACATTGATCGGCAAATCCGACGTCGAAAAGCGGTGCAAACACTTGCTCCAAAGGCCTCAGCCCGCTCACTTCGACAATCGGATCAGCATGCAGGTTCCGCGCCGTTTCAGCCAGTAGTGTCAGGGCGTCGGCCACGTTGCCTGCCCGTGCAAGATCGCCGAGGGTCGGACCCTCGAGCCACTCCATCATGACCGCCCGGCGGCCCTCGGCCAGGATCGCGACGGCGCCCCGGTTGCGCCAGGCAGCCAGCAGGCGGCATCCCGGCGCCTCGTTGCCCCGATCGGCACGGCGATAGAGTTTGAGCGCGACTTCAGACCCGTCCTCACGTTTGGCCCGCCAGACACGCGCCGCGCCGGTATCCACCACCAGCCGCGGGTCGGCCAGATGCCATTTCTTCAGGAACTGCTCCGGTCCGTGCTGCATTTGCCTTTCGGGTCATCTTGTGGTGGCCTGAACCTCTTGCTATCACGCAGGCCTGATTGAGCAAGTTGGGACCTGACCATGCGCGCCGAAATCCAGAACATCGTGGCCGAGATCCAAAAATCGCTGGAGCTGCTGGCCCAGCGTATGGACTATGAAACCGCGCCGCACCGGCTGGAGGAGTTCAACGCCCGCGTCGAGGATCCCAACCTGTGGGACAACCCCGAAAACGCGCAGAAGCTGATGCGCGAACGGCAGGTTCTGGTCGATGCGATCGAGACCTACGAGTCGATCAAGACTGATCTGAACGACAACATCGAACTGATCGAACTGGGCGAGATGGAGGGCGACGAAGAGGTCGTCAAGGATGCCGAAGAGGCCCTGAAGAAACTGCGCGACAAGGCGGCCGAAAAAGAGCTCGAGGCGCTTCTGGACGGCGAGGCCGACGCCAACGACACCTTCCTTGAAATCAACGCGGGCGCCGGGGGCACCGAAAGCTGCGACTGGGCCTCGATGCTGGCGCGGATGTATGTCCGCTGGGCCGAGAAAAAGGGCTACAAGGTCGAGCTGCAGTCGGAAACTCCGGGCGAAGAGGCCGGGATCAAGTCGGCGGCCTACAAGATCTCGGGCCATAACGCCTATGGTTGGCTGAAGTCCGAAAGCGGCGTGCACCGGCTGGTCCGCATCTCGCCCTATGACTCGGCGGCCAAGCGGCACACGTCGTTCAGCTCGGTCTGGGTCTATCCGGTGGTGGACGACAATATCGAGATCGAAGTGAACCCGGCCGATATCCGCGTCGATACCTACCGGTCCTCGGGGGCGGGCGGTCAGCACGTCAACACCACCGACTCGGCGGTGCGGATCACCCACATCCCGACCGGCATCGTGGTGACCAGTTCGGAAAAATCGCAGCACCAGAACCGCGACATCGCCATGAAGGCGCTGAAATCGCGCCTGTACCAGATGGAACTGGACCGCCGCAACGCCGAGATCAACGCCGCGCACGAAGCCAAGGGCGATGCCGGCTGGGGCAACCAGATCCGGTCCTATGTCCTGCAGCCCTATCAGATGGTCAAAGACCTGCGCACCAGCTACGAGACGTCGGACACCAAAGGGGTCCTGGACGGTGATCTGGATGCATTCATGGCAGCCACTCTGGCCCTCAAGGTCTCGGGCAAAAGCCGGGCCGAGGCGCAGTCGGACGACTGATGCCGCGCAGTTGAACTGCGTGGAAAAGATATATCCAAAACACCGGGTTTAAATGCACACATGGGGTCGCTAGGCTGAGCGCAAGCAAAGCCCGGACGTAACCCCATGAACCTAAGCGATACTTCAGCCGCTGATCTTCTCGAGAAACTCGCGACAGGGCATTTGTCAGCCGCTGAGTTGATGCGCGCGACGCTCGACCGGATTGCCCAGGTGAACGGGCAGGTCAATGCAATCGTCGCGCTGCAGGACGAGGATGTGCTTATGGCACAAGCCCGGGCCGCCGACGAAAAGTCGGGCCGCGGGCCGCTTCATGGGCTTCCGATTGCCGTCAAAGACCTGGTCAATGTGGCTGGCATCGCGTCGACCCAGGGGTCGCCGGTTTTTCGCAATCACGTCCCAGCCGTCGACGACCTGATCGCAGCACGGTTGCGGGCTGCCGGGGCTATCCTGATCGGAAAGACGAACACACCGGAGTTCGGGTTGGGCTCGCACACCTTCAATCCGGTCTATGGCGCAACCCGGAACCCATACGATCCGGCCCGATCCTGCGGTGGGTCGTCGGGTGGCGCAGCGGTGGCCTTGGCCACTGGGATGGTCGCGCTGGCGGATGGGTCGGACATGATGGGCAGCCTGCGCAATCCGGCCGCGTGGAACAACGTGTACGGTTTCCGGCCCAGCTGGGGCCGGGTTCCCTCGGAACCACAGGGTGATTTGTTCCTGCACCAGCTCTCGACCTTGGGACCGATGGCCCGCAGCCCGCAGGATATCGGACTATTGCTGGATGTGATCTCTGGCCCCGATCCGAGGCAGCCTTTGAGCGTTCTCTGCGAACCCGTCACCCCATTGTCTGTCGAAAGCCTGGAGGGGATGCGGATCGGATGGCTGGGCGATTGGGGCGGCGCATTCCCGACTGAGGAAGGGATTTTGACCCAATGCAGCAACGAGTTGGCGATTTTTGAGGGACTTGGCGCAACCGTCGAGGACGTACCGCCGCCCTTCGATGCCGAACGCCTGTGGAACAGCTGGATCACCCTGCGGTCGTGGAGCGTAGCAGCAAGTCTGCTGCCCTTGGCCGACCGGAAAGACGTCCTGAAGGACACCGCGCAATGGGAGTTGGAGCGGGGTCTGGCCCTGACGGCGATGGAGGTCCACGCAGCCAGCGTCATCCGTTCGGATTGGTACCGTCGGGCGGTTGAACTGTTTGCGGAGTATGATGCGCTGGTGTTGCCGGCAGCTCAGGTGTGGCCGTTCCCTGTGGATCAGCCGTATCCGCGCAGCATTGGTGGGGTCGCGATGGACACCTATCATCGTTGGATGCAGGTGGTCACACCGGTCAGCCTGATTGGTCTGCCCTGCCTTTCGATACCGGCGGGGTTTGGCCCCGGAGGGCTGCCGATGGGAATGCAACTGTTCGGGCCGCGCGGCAGCGACGCGCAACTGTTGGCTTTGGGGGCCGCCTATCATGCCGTGACGCATTGGCCGCAAAAACGCCCGGCCATGGCCTGAGGGCAAGGGGAGGAGAAACGGAACATGGAAAAGCCATTCGGAGTGCCAACGCTGAAACCGGCGGATATCGGCATGTTGCGCACGGCTCTGCATCGCGCCTGGCAGGATTATCGCCGCGCACCGGTCTTTGGCCTGCTGTTCGGCGGCTTCTACGTTCTGATCGGGTGGTTGATGGCCTGGGTAACCGTGCAAACGGGCACCTCGTTCTGGCTGGTGCTGGCTGCCATCGGCTTTCCGCTGATCGGACCGTTCGCCGCCGTGGGTTTGTACGAGGTGTCGCACCGGCTCGAGCGGAATGAGCCTTTGGACTATGGCGCCATCTTCGGTGTCGTGATCCAGCAGAGCCGCCGTCAGTTGCCGTCGATCTGCGCGATCATCGTCGTGATGTTTCTGTTCTGGTTCTTTCTCGGCCACATGATCTTTGCGCTGTTCATGGGGCTGTCGACAATGACAAACGTGTCGTCATCGCTTGAGGTGTTTCTGACACCCAACGGTCTGGCCATGCTGGCTGTCGGCACTGCTGTAGGCGCGATCTTTGCCATCCTGCTTTACATGATCACCGTGTTGTCGATCCCGATGCTGCTGGACCGGGAACTCGACTTCGTCACCGCCATGATCTCGAGCTATGCATATGTCAGCGTGAACAAGCGGGTCATGCTGGGCTGGGGTGCCTTCATTGCGGTCACGACCTTTGTCGCCATGGTGCCCTGGTTTTTGGGATTGCTGATCGTGTTGCCTCTGTTCGGCCATGCCAGCTGGCACCTGTATCGGCAGATCACCGAAGACGACGCAGCGGCAGCGCCGGTTGTCGAAGCGGCCCAAGCCTAGGTTCTCGGGGTCAGGAATCGGGCACTTCGCGGCCCATGTCGACCAGCATCTGACGCAGACGTCCCGCGCCGGGCAGGTTGGCTTCAAGCGCATGGACATAGGCGTGGGTCAGAAAAAAGCTCCGGGCGTCGTCGTCCTGCTGGCTGGCGGCGGCCAATTCGTACAATTCAGCCAAAGCCGTGATGTCACCCGCCGCATGCGCCTGCAGAAGGCGGGTGTGCAGGTCGGTCATTCAGCGGCCAGTTCGTTGCGATGTGCCATCAATCGCTGCGCCACCCAGTCGTGGAACAGATGGGTCGGCCCGTCCATCGCCGGCGAGAAATGACCGCCGTCAAACCCCGGCGCCGCGCGGCCACGCTGCATCCCTTCGACGACGAACACATCCTCTTCAAAGACCACTTTCCACTGCTCGGCATTGCGGGCGCGCAGATCCGCATCGGTATCCGGCGCCGAATAGAACAGGTGGATGTGCTCCGAGGTCCGGTTCTGGGCCTCGGGCCGCAGAATGATGGCGAAGGCGTGGTCCCGGTGCACGCCCAGCAGCACGTTGGGGAAGGCGGCAATGTATTCGGCTGCGGTGTCCCATTTCTCGCTGAGACCTTCGAAATCGGGAAAAACCCGACCGTCCTCAGTTTTCAGTTGCCGATAGACCAAGGTTCCCTGACCTGAATAAAGGCCGGGCTCCTGGATGTGATAGTGATCCTCAAGCCGCGAGTAACTGTTCAACCCGGGATGCACCCACGGCAGGTGATAGCTTTCACAGTAGTTCTCGACCGCCAGCTTCCAGTTGCAATTGACGTCCAACCGAAAGGAACTTTCCGGGCCGCCGTGGTACAGCGGCTTGTCGAACTCGGCCCAACGCTCGATCAGCCTGGCGTTGGCATCCTCGAACGTCGGCGCGTCGCCCGAGACGTTGATCCAAACCACGTCGCGCCAGATATGGCTGCGCACCTCGATCAGGCCGAGTTCCGATTTGCTGACCGCGTCATGTGCGTTCTGGCCCGGGCCGCCCACATGCGGCGTGGCGACCAGCCGGCCTTCGGTGGAATAGCACCAGCTGTGATAGGGGCAGCGAATGGCGCCTTCGATCTTGCGGGGCTCTCCGACCAGGATCATGCCGCGGTGACGGCAGATATTCTGAAACACACGGACCGTACCGGAACGGTCACGCAGCAACAGGAGCGGAATACCCATGAACTCCAGCGGAACCGCGTCACCGGGCTCGGGGACATCGGCGGTGACCGCGAGACCGGCCCAGCCATCCAGCAGCAGGGCGCGAGTTTCTTCGGCGTGCAGGGCAGGGTCCGTATAATGTGCGTTGGGCAGGCCCAGAGCGGTTTCAATGCTCTGACGAACAGCCGACAGTTCGGTTGGGGTGCTGGCCATCTGGTTCTCCTCGCTTCTCCACCAGCCTAGGCATCCGGGGCCAGCCCTCGCTTACACTTCTGCGACTCCGGCTTTTCTCACAACGACATGCACGGGAGTTTGGGCGGTTTCCTATGTCCGGCGCGCAAGTCTTGCTGCCTCCAGCGTTGCCCGGAAATCGTGGCCCAGATGGCGGATTTCCAATCTGTAGATGTGCGGAGTAGCCGCAGAGTGCTCCATGCACGAACCGATCCAGACGCCGTTGCCATCGGTCATGTCCTTGCGGATCACCATCGTCTTGCTGTCACGACCAGCCTCGCGCGACAAGACTGCGTAGATATTGGGTCCGGCGCAGGCGGCGAAGCCACGAAGTTCACGGCCCGTGGCGGAACGCGTACCGGCCATGGCCGGCGGCAGGAAGCCGCGCAGGACAGCACACTGATGCAGGTGCCGGGTTTGAACCAGCCAATGATGGGCGCGTGGATCGGCTTCGCCGCCATGTTGCGTCACAAGATAGACGCCGCTTGGAAACGTGTCCTCGGTCAAGGCTGCCAGTCCGGGCCGAAGGAACTGGACCACGCTTTCGGGCAGGTCACAGCGCCGGGGCGCGGGGATTTCCTCAAGCGGTTTCAGCAGAATGCGGGCGTCCACGTCAAAGAACCGGCAGATCCGGTCCAGAACGTCCGGGCGTGGAAAACTCTCGCCAGAAAGATACCGGTTGAACTGCGTGCGGTTGACACCCAGCTGTCTGCACAGTTCGGCGACCGAAGGATAGCGGTCGGCAAGTTGCCTGAGATTCGCCCCCAGCATGCTGCGCAGCTCGGCGGGCGTGCGAGTGTCTACGGCCATGTCTCACTCTGGTTTGCAACGGTTCGGGAAACACGACCGGAGCGGCCAGAAAGGCCGGTCGCCAGTCAAGAAATCGTAAAATTGACCCCATGGAACACGCAGTTTGCTTGTTCTGGTCCAAGCGTAACGCGCTCAGGCGCGAACGCAATAGGCATTAAGCCCATTTGTATGGTCTTTTTCCTGTCAGTGCTCAGTTGCGCACCTGCAGGAAACGATCCGACAACGCAAAACGCCCCGTCAACGAGGGCGACGGGGCGTTTTGATGGGTTCGCGAAAAATCAGTTGCCGCGCAGCAGGGCCGCGACACCTGTTCGTGCAACCTCGACAGAGCCCAGCGGGCGCATCAGGTCGGCGAATGCATCGATCTTGTCCGGCGCGCCGGTGATTTCGAAGATGAACGAATTCAACGTGCTGTCCACGACATTGGCCCGGAAAATGTCGGCAAGGCGCAACGCTTCGACCCGCTTGTCGCCTTCGCCAACGACCTTGATGATCGCCAGTTCCCGTTCGACCGAAGGGCCTTCGACTGTCAGGTCATGCACGTCATGCACCGGGACGATACGGCCCAGCTGAGCCTTGATCTGTTCGATCACCTGCGGTGTACCGGTGGTGACGATCGTGATGCGGCTGAGGTGTCCGGTATGGTCAACCTCGGCCACGGTCAGGCTTTCGATGTTGTAGCCGCGCCCCGAGAACAGCCCGATGACCCGGGCTAGAACCCCCGGTTCGTTTTCGACCAAAACAGCAATCGTGTGGCGTTCCTGCACGTCCGAGAAGGTCGGGCGCAGGTTGTAAGCCGAGTGGCGGGTGGAACCTTTTCGGATCTTGAGTGCAGTCATTGGAAGACCTCATCGTTGGCAGAGGAATAGTCTGGCGCCCGCAGCCGTTGAACAACGGCACCGATGCAAACCAGACAGGAAAGATACAAAAGCGGTGCAAAAAGCAGGCGGATCGAGATGTCGGCCTCGCCGCGGAACAGAAAGGCGAAGAAAGCGGGGGCGGCACCCAGCCACATCGCTCCGGCCAGCGCCAGGCCCCATGGGCTGTTCGTCAATACACCTGCGCGCAAGAGGAATAGTCCCGCAGCGGAGATCAGAGCAGATTCGTAGAACCACAGGTATGGGGTGGACAGCATAACCGCCAGCGCCAGCACCGCGGCTCGCAGGTCAAAACCGATCCGGGGGCTGCGCCATGTGATCGTGACCATGATGGCCGCGCAGGCTGTGATCGTCCACTGAACGGCCAAGGCGACAGGCTCGGGCAGCCCAAAGCTGGCGAGCGTCGAATAGGGGCTAAGCATCAGATTGTTTTCGACGATGGTTTCACGCACCACCGAAAAGTGGACCGCCATCATGTTGCGCATTTCCAGCCAGTATTCCGGACCGTAGAGCGCGGTCGCCAATCCCGAGATAACCAGGGTCGTGACGCCGGCCGAAATGATGGTCGGCCACGCCCGGCACGCCAGCAAAGCAAAGGGGATCAGGATGCCCAGCTGAGGTTTGAGCGTCAGAAGGCCGATAAAAAAGCCGGCAAGTACCAAACGTTGGTTCTTGAGCGCTGCAAGTGCCGCCAGCAAACCGGCCATCCACAGGGCTGCGGTCTGCCCCATGAACAGGGTCGGCAATATCGCGGGTGGCAGCGCAAATGCGAACCAGACCGGTGTGATGCCTTCCGCGAACGGCCGGGCGGCGAATATCATCGCGACGATCGACGCGATCGAGAAGACCAGCCAGGCAATGGGGAAGGGAAGGGCGCCCAAGGGTTGCAGCGTTGCAAGAAACGCCGGCGGGTAAGACCAGGGCATCCAGTCATCTTCCTTGATGACGTTGTGCATGGCGGTCAGGCTGTCGACACTGAAAGCCGACAGAGGCTCACCCAGATGGGCCAGACGTCCGGCGGCCCAGAAGACCCGAAAGTCGATCGGAAAGCCGGCGCTGCCATTGGCCGCGATCTCGCTCCAGCTGAGGCCGAGCCAGATGACAAAGACCCCAAGCACCAGCGCAGGGACAAGAATGCCCAACTGCCAGCCGCGACGCCCCGCAAAAATCTGCAGGTTCTCGCGTGGAGATGTCTGAGTGGGGATGCCGGGCATGTTCCGTCCTATCCTGTGTGCGTCCATCAGGGCCAACAGCGTGGCCCTGTGTCCGCAAGCAATATCAAACCAGCACCGCGCCGCCAGCCTGAATGACACCCTTCGTTTCGGCCTCGCCCAGCAGCATCTCGTTATGGGCCTTGCCCGACGGGATCATGGGGAAGCAGTTCTCGTGCTTTTCCACCAGACAGTCAAAGATCACCGGACCGTCGTAATTGATCATCTCCATGATCGCGTCATCCAGATCGGCGGGGTCTTTGCAGATGATCCCCTTGGCCCCGAAGGCCTCGGCCAGCTTGACGAAATCGGGCAGGGCCTCGGACCACGAATGCGAGTAGCGTTCGCCGTGCAGCAGTTCCTGCCACTGGCGCACCATGCCCAGGCGTTCGTTGTTCAGGATAAACTGTTTCACCGGCAGGCGGTATTGGACGGCGGTGCCCATCTCCTGCATGTTCATCAGCCAACTGGCCTCGCCCGCGACGTTGATCACCAGCGCGTCCGGGTGTGCCATCTGCACCCCGATCGAAGCCGGGAAGCCATAGCCCATGGTGCCCAGCCCGCCCGAGGTCATCCAACGGTTGGGGTCTTCGAACCCAAGGAATTGCGCGGCCCACATCTGGTGCTGGCCCACCTCGGTACAGACATAGCGATCGTGGTCCTTGGTCAGCGCCTCGAGCCGTTCCAGCGCGTATTGGGGTTTTATCGCCTTTTCGCTGTTGGTGTAGGCAAGGCAGTTGACCTTGCGCCAGTCCGAGATCTGGGCCTGCCACTTGACGATCGCTTCGGTGTTGGTTTTGCGACCACGCGCCTTCCAGACCTTCAGCACGTCTTCCAGAACATGCGCCACGTCCCCCACGATGGGGATGTCCACCCGGATCACCTTGTTGATCGAGGACGGGTCGATGTCGATATGCGCCTTTTTCGACTTGGGCGAGAAGGCGTCGATACGCCCCGTGATCCGATCGTCGAACCTGGCGCCGACATTGATCATCAGATCACAGTCATGCATGGCCATGTTCGCCTCGTACAGACCGTGCATGCCCAGCATCCCGACCCAGTTCTTGCCCGATGCCGGATAGGCGCCCAGGCCCATCAGGGTCGAGGTGATGGGGAACCCGGTCGCGTCGACCAGCTCGCGCAGCAGTTGGCTGGCAGCGGGGCCTGAGTTGATCACGCCGCCGCCGGTGTAGAACACGGGCCGCTTGGCGGTTTCGATGGCGGCGACCAGTTCGGTGATCTCTTCGATGTCGCCCTTGAGCGCCGGTTGATAATGCGAGGTCGATGGTTTCGGCGCGTTGTATTTGCCGGTGGCAAACTGAACGTCTTTGGGGATGTCGATCAACACAGGACCGGGACGGCCCGCGGTGGCGACATGAAACGCCTCGTGCATGGTTTCCGCCAACGAGTTGGTGTCTTTGACCAGCCAATTGTGCTTGGTGCAGGGCCGGGTGATGCCCACCGTGTCTGCCTCTTGGAACGCATCCGAGCCGATCATGAACGTCGGCACCTGACCGGTCAGAACCACGATCGGGATCGAATCCAGAAGCGCGTCGGTCAGGCCGGTCACCGCGTTGGTCGCGCCGGGCCCCGAGGTCACCAGTGCGACACCGGGTTTGCCGGTTGAACGGGCGTAGCCCTCGGCGGCATGTATCGCGCCCTGTTCATGCCGAACCAGGATGTGACGGATGTCATTTTGCAGAAAGATCTCGTCATAGATCGGTAGCACAGCGCCGCCGGGGTATCCGAATACCGTGTCCACGCCCTGATCCTTGAGGGCCTGGACCACCATCTTTGCGCCGGTCATCTCACGTGTCATCTGCTTTGCTCCGTTCGCGACATGTGTCTTGCGTTTGACAAAAAAAAGCCCCCGAAGTTTCGGAGGCGCATGGGTTCGATTATGGCTTACCGTTACCGGCCCATGCGCGTGGTTCCTACGATTACGACTAGCGTTCTCATCGCCAGAGGCTCCTTTTTGCGTGGGGCAGACATTATGGGCGGCGCGAAGGGGCGTCAACAGGCAATCTGGCCAATTTCCTGACTCTGATGTCGAATTTTGCGACATTTTGTTGCGCAGATTGCCGCATGTGGAGAAATTTCCGGAAATACTGGCCGGGTTTTGCCGAGTTCCCAGCGTTGGTCGAGGTCAGAATGCGTCAGAGCGATGTCTGAAACGGGCATGATGCGGGGTCCGGGCTGGGTCAGGCTGGGGCTGCGAACAAGTCAGGGAGGACGGCATGCTGGTGGATCTGGTGGACCTCGGGCGCTATCCGATCGATCGTCCGAATTCGGCGGCCTATGATCGGTTGATCGATGACATTCGTCGTGACCTCGACAAGGATGGTTGCGCAGTTTTGCCCGGATTTGTCCACGAAGACGGGTTGGGTCAGTTGCTGACCGAAGCCGAAGCCGTCGCGCCGAGCGCGCATCGCAGTTTCAACCGGACCAACGCCTATTTCACCAAGGACGATCCCCGCTTTGGTATCGCCCACCCGATCCGTCGGTTCTATGACCGGTCGAACGCCTTTGTTCCGGCCGACAATTTCCCGTCTAACAGTCCCCTGCGCAGAATCTACGAGTTCGAAGGATTTCTGCCCTTCATCCGCGAAGCGCTGAATGAACCCGCGGATCGGTTCTTTCGCTACGATGATCCATTGGCGGATGTGATCATCAACGTGGTCGAAGAGGGGCAGGGCTTTCCGTGGCATTTCGACACGAACAACTACACGGTTACTCTGGCGATCCAGAATGGCGAGCAAGGCGGCGCCTTTGAATACGCGCCGAACCTGCGCACCGCTGAGGAGGAGAACTTTGACAAGGTGGCCTCGGTTCTAGACGGCAATATGGGAATGGTACGCCAGTTGGAGCTCAATCCCGGTGATCTGCAGATCTTTCGGGGGCGCTATTCCTTGCATCGCGTGGCGCCGGTGTCGGGTGCACGGCCGCGCTACGTGGGGATATTCTCCTTTGTCGAGGCCGAAGGCATGTGTGGCGGGGTCGAGCGTACTCGGCAGCTCTATGGCCGTGTACTGCCGTGCCATCGCGACAGGGAGGGGTTGCGAAACGATGAGCTTCTGGACTGACCCGTGCTAGGGTGGAGCAGTCAGATCCTGCCAGGGAGTGCAAGGTGCCACGTATTCTTCAGCTGACCCCTTTCGTCCTGTGTTCCTCGCTGAGCCGGCAAATTGCATTCTACTGCGATCGTCTGGGTTTCGCGTGTGGGTTCACGCAAGACAACTATGCTTTTCTCAGGCTTGCCCCGGTTGCAATTCGCCTGCTGGAATGCCCGCCGCGCGCGGATGGCTTGCCGCTGGGCCACGAGCAATCCTTCTATATCGATGTCGAGGATATTGACGATTTGTTCGAAAGCCTGCGTCCCAAACTCGAAGAACTCCCCGAAGGGCGGGTTCGTGCGCCATTTGATCAGCCATATCAACAGCGAGAGTTTCACGTTCTGGATGAGGACGGCACGCTGATCTTTTTCGGCGAAGGAATCCGTTGAAGCGCGGAAGGTGCGCTGATGGCGCGGCCGTCAGAAGGCCACGCCGGTTCCTTGCAAAACGCCATGTTCCAGCGCGTATCGGGTCAGGCCGGCAGTTGATGAGATGCCCAGCTTGCGCTTGATGTTTTTGCGATGGGTTTCGACCGTGCGAACCGAGATATCCAGCGCCAGCGCGACTTCCTTGTTCGACTTGCCCTGCGCCAATTCCAGAAGGATCGTCTGTTCACGCCCGGTGAGCGCTTCGCGCGCCGCATCCTCTTTCGGTTCCAGCGATCCGATCGCCCCGGTGCACAAATAGCGCTCTCCACGCATGACCGCGTCTATGGCCTGCTTGATTTCGTCAGTCGGCACATCCTTGAGAACATAGCCCTTGGCCCCGTGGCTCAATGCGGTCGAGATGTATTCCGGGCTGTCATGCATCGACAGAATGAGAATGCGGGTGTCGGGCAACCGTTCGAGGATCAGTTCAGTGGCGCTGAGCCCCCCGAGCCCCGGCATGTTCAGATCCATCAGGATGACATCGGGCTGCAGGCGCGCGGCCTGATCCACCGCGTCACGGCCATTGCCCAACGTGCCGACGACCTTGATGTCGTCAAAACTCTCGAGGATCGACTGGATGCCCTCGGCGACCATGGGGTGATCGTCGACGATAAGGACTCGGATCGTTTCGGTCATCAGGAACCGGCCTTTCCTTTGGGTGTCGCGTCTTCCTGCGGCGGCAACAGGTGGCTCAGCGGCAGGCTGACTTCGATCACTGTACCACTTTGTGCGCCGCGTGATGACAGGATACGCAGGGACCCGTCAAGCTGTTCTATGCGCTCTTGCATGTTGCGCAGCCCGATCCCGGTGCTGACCCGGCCCGGTCGTGACCGAAGGCCACGGCCGTTGTCGGTGATGCGCATGGTCGCGCCCTTCTTGTGGCCGCGCAGGTCGATCGTGACGCGGGTTGCGCCAGAATGGCGTTCGATATTCGTCAGCGCCTCTTGCGCGATACGGTAGAGGGCAATCTTGCTGTCCTGGTCCAGACGATTGCGGAACACGACGGTCGAGAACTCGGTCTCGATCCCGGTCCGTTCGCGGAAATCATCGGTCAGCGCCTTCAGGGCCGGGCCAAGGCCCAAGTCATCCAGAACTCCGGGCCGCAGGTCGCGACTGATGCGACGCACTTCGGTAATCGCGGTGCCCAAGTTGTCGATGCCCTTGTCCAGCGGCGCACGTGCGCCGTCATCATCGCCCTTGGACAGGCGCCGCCGGGCATTGTCCAGCGCATAGCGCACCCCGACCAGGATCTGGCTGATCCCGTCATGCAGTTCACGCGCCACGCGGCCGCGCTCTTCCTCCTGCGCGTCGATGACCCGCTTGGTCAGTTCCTTCAGCTTGGCATCCGCAAGCCGGCGTTCGCGGATGTTCAACAGCATCCCCGAGGCGAAGACGATCAGAACCGCCGCCAGAACGATACCGCCGATATACAGGAACGTGCGTTGCACCCGCGCTTCGACCTCGGCGCGGGCATTTGCAACGGTGGCCACGATGTCGTCGATGAATACACCGGTTCCCACGGCCCAACGCCAATCCTGCAGGCCGACGACATAAGCGATCATCATCGCCTCTTCGCCGGTCGAGGGCTTCTGCCACATGAAACTGTGCCATCCGGCACCCTGCCGGGCCAAGCGGATGAACTCGTCGACGACCGGAACACCCTCGCTGTCCGTCAGGCCTTCCCAGTTCTGATTGATGAACTCGGTCTGGCGCGGGCTGACAAGGTTGTTGCCGTCATAATCATATACGAAGAAGAACCCGTCCTTTCCGTAAATCATCGCCGACAGGATCTGGGTCACCAGATTTTGGGCGACCTCGTCATCCGGAGACGCGCGTCCGTAGATGTATGCGAACCCGTTTCGGGCCTGTGTCACGTAATTGCGCAGCTCTTCCTTCTTGGCCTCGATCAGCCGACGCTCCAACGCCTTGATCTCGCGTTCAGCAGTCGCGCGGGATTCGTAGGCCACCATGACCGCGATTGCGGCCACGGCTACGACCAGCGGAATGGCCGCCACCAGCGACAGCTTCTGAGCGTAGGTCAGTGAAAGCAGAGCGCGGAGTTTCCCCATGGTCGAATCGATACGCAAGCGGGGATGAAATTGCAAAGAGATTGGGCATTCCGGCGCTCGGAACGCCCGGAACTCGCGGTTTGCGGGTCGAAATGAGCCCGGGAATTGCGCGTTCCGCAGAAAAAACCATCTGATCTACGTAGTAATAGGTATTCCTTTTCAAACGGCCATCATTAGGGTGACGCTACCGTAAACGACTGGCTCGGGCGCTGCCCGAGTCGTGACTATGAAGGGGAGGAATACTCTTATGGATCGTCGTAAGTTTCTAAAGACATCGGCACTGGGCGGCTCGGCCGCAGCGGCAACCGCACTGGCGGCACCTGCCTATGCGCAGGGTAAGCGCACGCTGACCATGGTTACCTCGTGGGGCCGCGGTCTGGCTGGCGTGTTCGACAGCGCGCAGCGTTGCGCCGACAGCATCACAGCAATGTCCGACGGCAACCTGACCGTCGACATCAAGGCAGCGGGCGAACTGGTGGGCGCGTTCGAAGTGTTCGACGCGGTCTCGTCGGGTCAGGCTGACATGTATCACGCCGCTGACTATTACTTTGTCGGTCAGCACCCGGGCTATGCGTTCTTCACCGCCGTTCCGTTCGGAATGACCGCGCAGGAACTGGTGAACTGGTACTATTTCGATGGCGGCATGGAGCTGCATGACGAACTGGGCCAGATCTTCGGCCTGAAATCGTTCCTGGCAGGCAACACCGGTGCGCAGGCCGGCGGCTGGTACTCGAAAGAGATCAACAGCCCCGAAGACTTCAACGGCCTGAAGTTCCGTATGCCGGGTCTGGGCGGCAAGGCGCTGGGCAAGCTGGGCGCATCGGTTCAGAACATTCCGGGTTCGGAAGTGTATCAGGCGCTGTCCTCGGGTGCCATCGACGGCACCGAGTGGATCGGTCCCTGGGCCGACGAAAAGGCCGGTTTCCAGGAGATCACCAAGATCTACTACACCGCCGGTTTCCACGAGCCGGGCGCAGGCCTGTCGCTGGCCACTAACCGCGACGTGTTCGAAAGCCTCTCGCCGGCGCATCAAAAGATCATCGAGATCGCTGCCGCCGAAGCGCACCAGTGGAACCTGGCACAGTTCCTGGCCAACAACGGCGCGGCGCTGCAGCGTCTGCAGGCCGGTGGCGTGAAGGTCATGGAATTCCCCGACAGTGTCTGGGATGCCTTCGGACAAGCCAGCCAGGAAGTTCTGGCCGAGAACATGAGCGACGAGCTGTTCAAGAAGATCCACGACAGCGCGATGGCATCGATGAAAGCTTCGTCGTCGTGGCTGAACATGTCGTCGGGCGTCTACACCGCGCAGCGCGACCGCGTTCTGGGCTAACTGGCCGTCTGGCAATCAAACGGTTTCCCCGCCACGTGCGGGGAAGCCTTTCCTGTTGCAGATGCGCGGATCGCACGGTTTTCCGCTATAATCAGCGTCGCAACCAACGGGACCTGGGGACATTATGCAGGACGAAAACGGTATCTCGTTCTTCGGCGCCCTGTGGAACGGACTGGTCTGGTTCGTTCAGAGCATCGCCGAAGCCTTCTATAATTTCGGATACGCCATCACGCATCCGCAGCTGTGGCTGAACTGGTCGGACAAAGAAGCAATCATGCGCTTTGTCTACTACGGCGGGTCGGTCGAGTTCTTTTTCGTGGTCTTCACGATCTTCCTCGTGCTGACCGCGATCGGGCTTTACTTCCGTGGCTTCATGTGGGGCATGGTGCGCGTTTTGGAAGGGTTCGCCAACACGACCGGGCGTTTCTTTGCCTGGGCGGGCCTGCTGATGGTGATCCAGCAAATCGTCATCGTATTCATGCAGCGCGTGTTCGCGCGGCCTGACATGGCGTTTGGTCTGGGTATCCCGTTCCAGATGGATATCAGCTGGTACGCCGAAGAGCTGAAGCTGTACAACGCGCTCGTCGTCTGCCTGTGCTGCACCTACACCTTCGTGCAGGGCGGCCACGTCCGCGTGGACCTCGTTTATGCCGGCATTTCACACCGGGCCAAGCGCGTGGTCGACATGCTGGGCTCGATCCTTTTCATGATGCCCATCGCCGTGCTGACCTGGATGTATGGCTGGTACTTCATGTGGCGTCACCTGATCGTGCCGAAGCCCTCGGCCAGCGACACGCTGGACCGGCTGGTGATGAAATCCCGCGCGCTGCGCTGGAACGTAGAAACCATCGGCTTCAGCCCCAACGGCTTCAATGCCTACTTCCTGTTCAAGATCCTGCTTGTGGCCTTTGCCGCGATGGTGTTCCTGCACGCGATCGCGTTCTTCTACCGGTCCTATCTCGAATATGTCGAAGGCCCGGAAAGCGCTGGAAAATACCTCGACAAGGACAGCCTTGGCGAGGGTGAAGAAGCCTACGAAGGCACACATTAAGGACGGAGACCAAGACAATGCTATTCGGACTTGATGGCGTCGAGATAGGCCTCATTATCGTATTCCTCTGCCTGTTTGGCGGGATTCTCAGCGGCTTTCCGGTGGCGTTTGCCATCGGCGGTGCCGGCATCATCTCATTCGGGATCATCGCGGCGCTGGACAGCGCCGGGTTGCTGATCCACCAGGCGATCGACACAAGCTCGCAAGCCTATCGGGACATCGTGAATTCGGGTGTGAAACCCGATGTGATATCCGTGTTCCGATACCCGGACCTGCCAAGGATCGCCGAGCCGGTCTTTGTTCAGGGCTGGGAAACTGCGTTGGACCGCAACGTGTCCTTCATCGTGAACCGCATCAACGAACGGGTTCTGGCCGGTCAGTCGATCGAGACTCTGCTTGCGGTGCTGATGTTCGTGTTGATGGGTATCACGCTGGAACGCTCGAAAATCGCCAACGATCTGCTGACCACGATGGCGCGCGTCTTTGGCCCGCTGCCGGGTGGTCTGGCGGTGTCGATCGTGGTTGTGGGGGCATTCCTTGCGGCCTCGACCGGTATCGTGGGCGCGACCGTGGTGACGATGGGCCTGCTGGCCCTGCCGACCATGCTGCGCAACAACTACTCGCCAGAGCTGGCGACGGGTGTGATCGCGGCCTCGGGCACGCTGGGGCAGATCATTCCGCCCTCTATCGTGATCGTTCTGCTGGGCACGCTGGCGGGTGACCTGTATTCGACGGCGCAGGAGACCCGCGCAGTCGAAGCGGGCTGTACCGACGCGCTGACCTATCTGGGTGAGCCTGCCGTGGTTTCGGTGGGGACGCTGTTCCAGGCGGCGCTGCTGCCGGGGATCATGCTGGCGCTGCTCTATGCGCTTTATGCCTTTGGCTACGCGCTGCTCAACCCGCACAAGGCACCTGCGGTCGAACTGTCAGGCGGCAGCGGCGAGACCATCACCCGCTCGGAAGGCCTGACTTGGCTGCTGGGTGCCCCGGTCGCACTGATCGTGGGCGCGGTTCTGCTGGGCAGCGCCGGTGTCATTGGCAGCCAGAACATCACCGTTTCCGGCTTCTCGGACATCGGTGAGGCGGCCTCGTTGCGCACCAATGTGTCCGAGGAGTGCAAGGCCTCGATGATCGACCTGCATGGTCAGGCGGCCTGGGACAAGGCCGTGGCCGAGCAGGAAGCCATCGATGCTGCCGGCGGCGCAACCGAGGCGCAACGGCTGAGCGAGGAAGAACTGGCCTCGGCCCGTGAAGCCAAGATTGCGGCTGCCGCCCCGATCGGCACCGGTGTTGCGGTCATGGTCGTACTGCTGGGTCTGACGCTGGTTCTGGGCCGCGGCATTGCGCCTTCGCAATCGCCGCAGCCGCTGATCGTGGGTGCTATCGGACTGATCCTGATGCTGCTGGTCGATGTTCTGCTGATTGCGCCGACCACCTCGTCGGGGGCCACCTTCCTGCTGTTGGCGCTGCCTTTCGGGCTTGCCATGTATGGCTGCAAGGAAGCGGCGGCGCGCTGTGCGACCAATGATCTGATCCGCGTGGTATTCCCGCCGCTGGTTCTGATCATCGCGGTTCTGGGATCGATCCTGGGTGGTGTGACCAACCCGACTCCGGCCGCAGCGCTGGGGGCAGGCGGGGCCATCATGCTGGCGGCCTATCGCAAACTGCAGGATCAGGGGCGGTCGGGCAAAGTGATCATCTGGTCCACCTTCGCCGTCATCATTTGCCTTCTGCTGGGTGTCAACTTTGACCTCCGCGTGAACCAAGGCGATGTAAGCGTCGAGACCTGGATTGCGTTCATCCTGGCCTATGCCACTTACCTCTATGCGCTGTTCGGCCTGCTGTTCGCCTGCTGGGTGCTGTATGCCAGCGGTGTTCTGACACCGGTGGTGCGGGAAACCGCTAAGGTGACCTCGATGGTCTTCACCATCCTGATCGGCTCGCAGCTGCTGAACCTGGTGGTGATCTCGTTCGGCGGGGAACACTACATCCAGCAGTTCCTCAAGAGCTTTGACAACGAGTTCACGGTCTTCCTGATCGTGATGCTGGTGCTGTTCATCCTGGGCTTTGTGCTGGATTTCCTCGAGATCATCTACATCGTGATCCCGATCGTGGGTCCGGTGATCTATGGCGGGTCGTTCGATCCGAAATGGGTGACGATCATGGTGGCGGTGAACCTGCAGACCTCGTTCTTGACGCCGCCATTTGGCTTCGCGCTATTCTATCTGCGCGGCGTGGCGCCGAAAGAGGTGACGACGGGCCATATCTATCGCGGAATCATCCCCTTCGTGCTGATCCAGGTGGTGGGCATCGGAATCCTGTGGTTCTTCCCGTCGATCGTCACCATCGTGCCGGACCTGATCCCGAACTGATCGGTGATGGCGTTATCAAATTGAAAAGGGGGCCGCGAGGCCCCCTTTGCTTTGGTCCCGGCTGACGCCGGTTGTCAGGTGAACTGGATCAGGTCCCAACGGTTACCGAACGGATCCTGCCAGACGGCAACGATGCCATACGGTTCGTAGCGCGGCTCTTCCTCGAACCGGACCCCGTTGGCTAGCATGTCTGCGTGATCGCGGGCGAAATCATCGGTTCTGAGGAAAAACCCGACACGACCACCGGTCTGATTACCGATTGCGGCCCGTTGGCTGTCTCCGTCAGCCTTGGCCAACAGCAGAGCAGCCCCATCGCTGCCTGGGGGAGTAACCAACACCCATCGTTTGCCTTCGCCAAGATCGATGTCCTGGGTCAGCCGGAACCGAAGCGTCTTGGTGTAGAACGCGATCGCGTCATCATAGTCCGGCACCACCAGGGTGACGGCGTGCAAACCTTGCTGCATCAGAATTCAACCTTTGGTAGGGTGGCGATCGGGAAGTTGGATATTCGCGACCTGCTCGGCAATCGGAGCAGTCGAAAGTGGGTGATGCGTTGAGTCGGTGAATGCCTCCGGGTCGTCCACACGCTGCCACCCGCCTTTCACATAGACCTCGAGCCCGGCGAATTTCACCTTGTAGCCCATCTTGGGGCTGCCGGGGACCCAATAGCCCAGATATACATATGGCAGCCCCGCCTCGCGCGCGATGTCGATATGATCGAGGATCATATAGGTTCCCAGCGAGCTTTGCGGCTGGTTCGGGTCATAGAACGAATAGACCATGCTCAACCCGTCATCCAGAACATCGGTCAGGCTGACGGCGATCAGGTTTCCGGTTTTGGGGTCGGCGTATTCAACGACGCGGCTGCGGATCGGGGTCTCTTCGATCATCGCGGCGAATTCGAACACGTCCATATCTGCCATGCCGCCATCAGCGTGCCGTGTGTCCAGGTACCGCCGAAACAGCTCGTACTGGTCGTCGGTGGCCCAAGGTGAGGTCGCGCGTCGCTGAAGGTGCGCATTGCGCCGCGCCGCGCGTTTCTGGCTTTTGGTCGGAGAAAAGGCCGAGACGTCGATCCGGGCCGACAGGCAGGCCGCACAATCGGTGCAAGAGGGCCGGTACAGAACGTTTTGAGACCGGCGAAAACCCTGCTGCGACAGAGAGTTGTTCAGCTGATCCGCGCCTTCGCCCTGCAGGGCGGTGAACAGCTTACGCTCGACCCTGCCCTCGAGATAAGGGCAGGGCTGTGGTGCAGTCACATAGAACTGCGGCGCAATCGGCAGCGTGTGTCGCATGAAGGCCCCGTGTTTCCTCGGGGCCGATGATAGCAACCGTTTCTGGGGTCGCCAAGTCCCAGAAACGGGCCGTGTCAGGCGCGCTGGTTCAGCATCACGGTCCCGAGGAAGGCATCGGTCAGGCCCTGGTTGCGGGCGCTGGTCAGCATCATGATGACCGAGATGATCTGCAGGATCGGAAACGCCATGCTGACAAAGTAACCAGCTGTATGCGCTACGGCCTTGCCGGTATCCATGCGTTCGCCAAATGCGTCGCGCAGCTCGATCCCCATAAAGCGCATACCCAGCGTGGCAGACCCGTTTGCGATGGTGACAACGCGGTAGATGAAACTGACGACCGCATAGATCAGCGCGATGACGAACAGGCCCATGCCGAAGGTCAGCAGAATGGCAACCGTGCACAGCAGCGAAATGAAGGCGATATCGAACAGCCACGCGAAGAAGCGTTTGATCGCCACGGATTTGTAGAAGTCCGGCTGACGATCCGGGTCGGGCAGATGAGACATGAAGGAATTTCCGGTCGGTTGTTGAGGTTTGCCCTGTCCCACAGTGAGGGGGCAGGGCGGTAGGGTATCAGGCGGTTTCGTCCTTGTCGTCCGCCGTATTCTCCTGAGCGCGTTCGTTCATGAACTGGTCGAACTCGGCTTTGTCCTTGGCTTCGCGCAGGCGGTGCAGGAAGGCTTCGAAATCCTGTTGTTCCCGTTCCAGGCGAGCCAGCGTGTCGGCCTTGTAGGCGTCGAATGCGCTGTTGCCCGAGGGCTTCATCGCGCTCATGTGGCTGTGCCAGGAATGGCGGCGGCTGCAGGATTTGCTGAACATGCGTTTGCTCCAGATCATATAGGCCAAAAGGGCCAGGCCGACGGGCCAGAAGAAGATGAAACCAAGGACCATGGCAGCGATCCAGGCGCCTTTGCCCTTGTCGTCAAGCCAGGCCTCGGCACGGTGCAACCATCCCGGGTTGCGGGGGACGGCGTGTTCGGACAATGCGGTCATTTGGGCTCTCCAGGTTGATGTAAATTGTGTTCACATTGATCTAGATGGGGTGGCCCGGCCCGGATGCAAGGGGTAATGTGAAAAAGATTTACATTTAGTGCCCCGGTTGACGGCAGTTCTGATCCTGCGCAACGTGCGGGCATGAACACGCACAACGACAAGCCCATCCCGACGCTTGAAGAAATCCTGAACCTCGAGCAGCAGGTCTGGACCGCTTTGGTCGAGGGTGATGCGCAGGCGGACCGGGCGTTGCTGAGCGCCGATTTTCTGGGCGTCTACCCATCCGGTTTCGCCAATCGCGACGATCATGTGGGTCAGTTCGCGGACAGCCCGACCATGGAGTCATACGATTTGAGCGCGGCGCAATTGCGCGTTCTGACCGCGGATATCGTCCTGTTGTCCTACCGGGCGGACTATCAGCGGCCGGGTGCGTCCGCGCGCGAGGCGATGCTGATCTCATCGTTGTGGGAACGCCGGGATGATGGCTGGATCAATACCTTCAGCCAGGACACTCCAGTCGACGTTAACTGACCGGAATTCGCCCATGACCGACAATCTTACCATCCGCCGCGTCCCGCGTCCCTACGACCCCGAACTGGGGCGAGAGGCCTACGCCGCAGTGCCCGATCTGACCGCTGATCAGTCCGAACTGGTGACCGGTGCCGCAGGCAGCAGCCCGTACCTCAAGAGCTTGATCGACCGTGAGCGCAATTGGCTGGCCCCGGCGTTGGATCGGCCGCAGCACGCCCTTGCGCAGATCATGGACGACGCACGCGCGCTGGCTCCTGACCAGTTGAAACCGGGCCTGAGGCAGGCCAAGCATCGGCTTGCCTTGCTGACGGCCCTGGCCGACCTTTCCGGAGCCTGGAACCTCGAGCAGGTCACGACGGCACTGACCGACTTTGCGGCGCTTGCCGTGGACATCGCGGCCAAGGCTGAGATCGCGGCACTGATCCGGCGCAAGAAGCTGCCCGGCATGACCGAAGACGACGTCGAAACCGCCGCCGGGATGGTGATCCTGGCGATGGGCAAGATGGGTGCGCACGAACTGAACTACAGCTCGGATATAGACCTGATCGTGCTGTTCGACGAAACCCGGTACGATCCCGACGATTTCTATGAGGCGCGGCAGGGCATGGTGCGGGCCACGCGCAATTTCTGCGCGACGCTCAGCGACAAGACGGCAGATGGGTACGTGTTCCGCACCGATCTGCGGCTGCGCCCCGATCCCGCGGTCACCCCCGTCTGCATGGCGACCGAGGCGGCCGAGCGCTATTACGAAAGCCTGGGCCGCACATGGGAGCGTGCAGCCTATATCAAGGCCCGCCCTTGCGCCGGCGACATCGCCGCCGGGCAGCGGTTTCTGGAAACCCTGCGGCCCTTTGTCTGGCGCCGCCATCTGGACTTCGCCGCCATTCAGGACGCCCATGACATGCGTCTGCGCATCCGCGAGAACAAGGGCACCGGGGGGGCTCTGACGATCCCCGGCCATGACATGAAGCTGGGGCAGGGCGGCATTCGCGAAATCGAATTCTTTACCCAGACGCGGCAGTTGATTGCCGGGGGCCGCGACCCCGACCTGCGCGTGCGCGGCACGGTGCCGGGACTGGCCGCGCTGGCAGCCAAGGACTGGGTACCGCAGGACGTGGCCGACAAGTTGACCGACCATTACCGCGCACATCGCGAGGTCGAGCACCGCATCCAGATGGTGCATGACGCGCAGACCCACAAGGTGCCGCAGTCGTCCGACGGGATCGAGCGCATCGCCTGCCTGATGGGCACCACCAGCGCCGAGCTGACGGCCGATCTGACACGCCGCCTGACCGAGGTGCACGAGCTGACCGAGGGCTTTTTCGCACCCGGCGCCGGCCCCGCGCCGACCGCAGCGCCCCCGGTCGAGTTCGACGCCGGCGTTCTGGCCCGGTGGACAACCTATCCCGCGCTGCGTTCGCAACGGGGCGCGCGCATTTTCGAGCGGCTCAAACCCGAATTGCTGGCCCGGCTGGCCAAGACCGCCCGTCCCGACGAGGCGCTGCTCGCGCTGGATGGGTTTCTGGCTGGATTGCCCGCCGGGGTGCAGCTGTTTTCGCTGTTCGAAGCCAACCCGCATCTGATCGACCTGCTGGTCGACATCGTCGGCACCTCGCACGCGCTGGCCGCGCATCTGTCGCGCAATGCCCAGGTGTTCGACGCGGTGATCGGTGGCAGCTTCTTTGCCGATTGGCCCGGTCAGTCCGCCTTGCAGGCTGAACTGTCCAACGTGCTGGCGGCTGAGTCGGACTATGAAACGCAGCTGGATCTGGCGCGGCGCTGGTGCAAGGAATGGCATTTCCGTATCGGTGTGCACCACCTGCGCGGTCTGATCGACGGGTTGCAGGCGGGGCGGCAATACGCCGACCTCGCGCAGGTTGTCATCGCCGCGATCTTACCCTGCGTAGAGCGGCAGTTTTCGCAGAAGCACGGCTCCCCCCCAGGGCGTGGCGCTGTGGTGCTGGGCATGGGGTCATTGGGGGCCGCTCGGCTGAACTCGCAATCCGATCTGGACATGATCGTGATCTACGACCCGCAAGCGGTGGACATGTCCGACGGCCCCAAGCCACTGGCTACGCGCACGTACTATGCACGCTTTACACAGGCGCTGATTACCGCCCTGTCGGCACCGATGGCGCAAGGACGGTTGTACGAGGTCGACATGCGACTGCGGCCGTCCGGCAATCAGGGGCCAGTCGCCACAAGCTGGGCCAGCTTCACTCATTACCAACAAGAGGAAGCCTGGGTTTGGGAGCATCTGGCCCTGACCCGCGCGCGTGCAGTCGCAGGCAACACGGATCTGGCAGACGATTTCGAAGCTTTCCGCACGCAATTCCTGTCTCGCCCGCGCGACAAGGATCAGGTCCTGCGCGAAGTGTCCGACATGCGCGCACGCCTCGCGGCCGCGAAATCGCCTGCCGGTGTCTGGGATGTCAAGAACGGCCCCGGCCGTCTGCTGGATATCGAACTGATGGCCGAAACCGGCGCACTGTTGTCCGGCGCGCTACAGCGCGACGTCGACTCAGGCTTGGACGGAGCGGTCGCTGCGGGTCTTTTGGATGTCGCTCAGGCGCAGGTGTTGAAGGACGCATATGACCTATGCTGGTCGGTGCAATGCGCGGCGCGGCTACTGTCTGGCAAGGTGATCGAGGCCGACAAGATCGGGCAGGGGGGCACGGCCTTTCTGTGCCGGGCGACCGGGTTCGAGCAGGTCGAACAGTTACAGTCCGCCTTGCAGGACAGCTATGCTGCCGCAGCCGAAGTGATCGGCGCGGTGATCGAGGAGAGTGCGGATGGCGCGCAGTGACGACCCGAACGACCCCAAGGGCCTGATCCGCGAGGCCTATCGCATCGACGGAATCACGCTGCCCGAGTGTCGCAGCATCTTTTTGGACTGGGCGCTCAGCCTGCCGGACGGGCGCGACCAGAAGCAGGCGCTGACCGAGTTGCATGCTGTCTATACCGCACAGGATGCCGACCATCCCATGACACAGGTTCTGCGCGAAGGGCTGGACGCCGCGCAGGCTCCGCGCCGGCGCGGCGGCTGGCGGGCGCGCCAACGCTGACGGATCGCCAGAGGGGCTTTTCTGCCCGCGCAATCGCGACTATGAGGGCGCCATGACCCATGCCGACATGCCAGACCGCCCCAGAATCCGTTTGAAACCCAAAGCCAACGCGCGCGGTCTGCGCCACGGCTTTCCCTGGGTCTATGCCAATGACATCGTCACCGACCGGCGCACCCGCAAGATCGCGCCCGGCGCGCTGGCCGTGCTCGAGGATGACAAACGCGCCCCGATCGCGCTGGTGGCGGTCAATCCGGATTCCAAGATCATGTGCCGGGTGCTGGATCGCGACCTGTCGGCGCAGCTGGACGCCGGGTGGTTCGAAACCCGCCTGCGGCGCGCGCTCGACCTGCGCGAACGGCTGTTCGATGCGCCCTTCTACCGGCTGGTCCATGCCGAGGCCGACGGTTTTCCCGGTGTCATCATCGACCGCTTTGGCGATGCCTGCGTGATCCAGCCCAACGCCGCCTGGGCCGAGGCGCATCTGGACCTTCTGACCGACGCGCTGGTATCGGTGACGGGGGTGACGACCGTGCTCAAGAACGCCTCGGGCCGCACCCGCGGGCTGGAAGGTCTGGATGACGTGAACCAGACCCTGCGCGGCACCGCGCCCGATGCCCCTCTGCCCGTCCCGATGAATGGCGCGACCTACATGGCCGACCTGACCGGGGGCCAGAAAACCGGGCTGTTCTACGACCAGCGCCCCAACCACGCTTTTGCCGCCCGGCTGGCGGGCCCCGGCGCGCATGTGCTGGACGTGTTCAGCCACGTGGGCGGATTTGGCCTGGCCATGCTGGCCGGTGGGGCAGATCATGCGCTGTCAGTCGATGGCTCGGCTGCTGCGCTAACCCTAGCCGAGCAGGGTGCCGCCGCATCGGGCTTCGGTGACCGCTTTGAAACCCGACAGGGCGATGCCTTCGACGTTCTGACCCAGCTGGGTGAGGACGGTGCGCAGTTCGACGTGGTCATCTGCGATCCGCCGGCCTTTGCGCCGTCGAAACAGGCGCTGGATGCCGGGCTGCGGGCCTATGAGCGGATCGCCCGCCTGGCCGCGCCGCTTGTCAAACCGGGGGGGTATCTGGGCCTGTGTTCCTGCTCGCATGCCGCCGACCTGACCCGCTTTCGCGAGGCCTGTGCCCGCGGTATCGGTCGGGCCGGGCGTCAGGCGCAGATGATCCACACCGGCTTTGCCGGACCCGACCATCCGCAACTGCCGCAGCTGGCCGAGAGCGGCTATCTGAAATCCGTGTTCTACCGGCTGTGAAGGCGGTTCTTGACACCTGCGTCATCTATCCGACGGTGATGCGCGAGATGCTGCTGGGCGTGGCCACGCGGGGCCATTTCACCCCGCTCTGGTCGGCTCGCATCCTCGAGGAATGGGCCCGCGCCGCCCGCAAACTCGGACCCGAGGGCGAGGCGCAGGCCCGGGCCGAAATCGCGCTGGTGCAGGCACATTGGCCGCAGGCCGAACGCCCCGAGGCACCCGGCCTCGAACAGCGACTCTGGCTTCCCGACCCGGCCGACACGCATGTGCTGGCCACCGCAGTCGCCGCTTCGGCCGATACGATCATCACCGTCAATGCCAAGGACTTTCCAAGAAATATCCTGGCGGAAGAGGGCCTTGCGCGTATCGACCCCGACAGTTTCCTTCACGGCATCTGGCAGAATGATCCGACCAGTGTCGAACGGGTGGCTCAAACGGTCCTGACCGAAGCCAACCGCCTGTCGGGCGACAGATGGACTCTGCGCGCATTGATGAAAAAAGCCCGCCTGCCGCGTCTCGGCAAGGCTTTGGCGGCCTGACCTCTTCCCCTGGCTCCAAATATCGCGAGAGTGTGGCCTCTCGCATCCCGACCCTCAGCCACGCTCCCAACGTTGCTCAAGGGCCTCCAGCGCGGCGATCCGCTCGTCCGTCTTGGGATGGCTCATCAGCCAGGCCGGCACCACGCCCGCCCGCTGTTGGGTGAGATCCTCTAGCTTGTGAAACAGGGATTTCTGCGGCCCGATCCCGATTCCGGCCTTGGTCAGCAGGGCGGCTGCGTATTCGTCCGCCTCGTATTCGTCCGCCCGCGACAGGCGCGAGGCCAGCAGCGCGGTCAGCGCATTTGCGATCCACGCGCCGATGAAGGGAATGAACCGGTTGAGCAGCATCATCAGCGCCGCTCGCATTGCGTTCTGACCGGAAAAATCGATCATCCGCCGCCGGGCGTGGCCCAGCGCAACATGTCCCAGCTCGTGCGCGATGACGCTGGCCATCTCCTCGGCTGAGACCTCGCCGTTGCGGAACTTGCGATAGAAGCCTCGGGTGATGAAAATGCGCCCGTCCGGTGCGGCCAGCCCGTTCACCGGGTCGATTTCATAGATATAGACCGGCACGCGCGCCACATCCAAGGCGGCGGCCAGGCGGTCGGTCATACGCTTCAACTCGGGATCAGCCAGTTCGGTCGACTTCGCATCCAGCTCGCGATGGGTGCGCCAGACGGAAATCCGATACATCACAATGGCATAGGCGATCGCCAGCAGAATTGGGGTCAGACGCAACATATCTCAGATATGGGCGGATCGGGATGCGGGGGCAAGTCGTTCCTCATCACTTTCGGGCAACATGGGCGACCTGGGGCAGTTCGTGAGACGGAAATCGCGCGGCGTCAGATCGCAGTTTCCATACTTCAAAGGTTGAAATGAAGGCAAAAGCCTTCTAGGGCACGGCGCACGCTGTGCGAGCGCGCGCTATGCAAGAGGGACAAATGGCCAACAATGATTTAGAAGCCCGGCACCTTGAAACACTGGATCGTGACCTGCGGCGGTTTTCCCGCCTCGAGGTTGCAACGGCGCAGGTCGGGCGGCCGTTCGTCGGATCGGGCATCGCCTTCGTGTTCATCGTGATCGCCGGGATCACGGCTGCTTTGTTGTTCGGACAGGCCAGCAACACGATGATCGTCGTGATTGCGGCCATGTTCGGAGCCTACATGGCGCTCAACATCGGGGCGAACGATGTGGCCAACAACATGGCTCCGGCGGTGGGCGCGAACACCCTGACCATGGGCGGCGCCATCGCGATTGCCGCAGTTTTCGAAAGCGCCGGCGCCCTGATCGCGGGTGGAGACGTGGTCTCGACCATCGCCAAGGGCATCATCAATACCGAAAGCATGGGAACGGCAACCGTCTTCATCTGGGCCATGATGGCCGCGCTGTTGTCTGCTGCGCTTTGGATCAACCTGGCCACCTGGGTTGGCGCTCCGGTCTCGACCACGCATTCGGTCGTGGGGGGCGTCATGGGGGCAGGGATCGCGGCGGCGGGGTTCGGCGCGGTCAGCTGGGTCAAGATGAGCCAGATCGCTGCAAGCTGGGTCATCTCGCCGCTTCTGGGCGGCATCATCGCCGCCGGATTCCTGTGGTTCATCAAGGCGCGGATCATCTACCAGGACGACAAGATCGCCGCTGCGCGCAAATGGGTTCCAGTTCTGGTCGGCATCATGGCCGGGGCGTTTGCCTCGTACCTTGCGCTGAAAGGCCTGAAACACCTGTTCAAGATCAACCTGCAGACGGCCCTGGTGATCGGTCTGGTCAGCGGAGTGCTGATCTGGATGGTGACGATTCCTGTCATTCGCCGTCAGGCCGAAGGGCTGGAGAACCGCAACAAGTCGCTGAAGATCCTGTTCGGCATCCCGCTGATCATTTCGGCGGCGCTGCTCAGCTTTGCGCATGGGGCCAATGACGTGGCAAATGCCGTCGGACCTCTGGCCGCCATCGTTCAGGCTTCGGCGGTGGGTGATTTCACCCATGCGGTGAGCATTCCGCCTTGGGTCATGATCATCGGCGCCTTCGGCATTTCGTTCGGTCTGTTCTTGTTCGGGCCCAAGCTGATCCGGGTGGTCGGCAGCCAGATCACCAAGCTGAACCCGATGCGCGCCTATTGTGTGGCGCTGTCAGCGGCGATCACCGTGATCGTGGCCAGCTGGCTTGGCCTGCCGGTCAGTTCGACCCACATCGCCGTGGGCGCAGTGTTCGGTGTCGGGTTCTTCCGGGAATGGGACGCCGAGCGGCGCCTGATCAAGGCGCGCGGCGCTGTGCCGGAACGCCCGGTGTTGGCCCCCGAAGAGCGCCGCCGCCGCAAGCTGGTGCGCCGGTCGCATTTCCTGACGATCATCGCGGCCTGGGTGATCACCGTGCCCGCGGCGGCCCTGCTGTCAGGTCTGCTGTTCCTGGGAATTCAGGCAATCGCCGGATAAAAGCAAAGCCGGGCTGGCGCTATCGCGTCAGCTCGCGCATGCCGCGTTCCAGCCCGGCCAGCGTCATCGGCACCATCCGGTCTTCGAAGATCTCGCGGATCATGCCGATGGAATGGGTGTATTCCCAGTATTTCTCGGGCACCGGGTTGATCCACAGGTTCGACGTCCACTGTTCGCGCGCGCGCTGCAGCCAGACCTGCCCGGCCTCGGCGTTCCAGTGCTCGTTGGCGCCGCCGGGATAGGCGATCTCGTAAGGCGACATCGACGCATCACCCACGAAGATGCACTTGTAGTCGGGGCCGTAGGTCCGCAGCACCTCATGCGTGGGGGTCTGCGCATCCCACCGGCGGCGATTGTCGCGCCAGACGCCTTCGTACAGGCAGTTGTGGAAATAGAAATATTCCAGGTGCTTGAACTCGGACCGCGCGGCCGAGAACAATTCCTCGACCACCTTGATATGCGGGTCCATCGAGCCGCCCACATCGAGAAACAGCAGCACCTTGACCGCATTGTGCCGTTCGGGCCGGGTCTTGACGTCCAGGTATCCGTGCTCGGCCGTGGCGCGGATGGTGCCGTCGAGGTCCAGTTCTTCGGCGGCGCCCTCACGGGCCCAGCGGCGCAGGCGTTTCAGCGCGACCTTGATGTTGCGGGTGCCAAGTTCGACCGTGTCGTCCAGATTGCGGAACTCGCGCTTATCCCAGACCTTGACCGCGCGCTGGTGGCGGCTTTCCTTCTGGCCGGTGCGCACGCCCTCGGGATTGTAGCCGTAAGCGCCGAAGGGCGAGGTGCCCGCCGTTCCGATCCACTTGTTGCCGCCCTGGTGGCGGCCTTGCTGATCCTTCAGCCGCTCGCGCAGCGTCTCCATCAGCTTGTCGAAACCGCCAAGCGCTTCGATCTCGGCCTTTTCCTCGTCTGACAGGTGCTTCTCGGCCATCTTGGCCAGCCACTCGGCCGGGATGTCCACGGCCTCGAGCACCTGATCGAAGGTGATCTCGGACAGCCCTTCGAAGCTGGCGGCAAAGGCGCGATCGAACTTGTCGATGTTGCGCTCGTCCTTCACCATCGAGACACGGGCGAGGTAGTAGAACGCCTCGATGTCGTAGGTGGCCAGCCCCTTTTTCATCCCCTCCAGAAAAGTCAGGTATTCCCGCAACGAGACGGGGATGCCTGCTTTTCTGAGGTTTTCGAAAAAGGGGATGAACATCGGCTCAGCCTATCACCCGCACTAGAACAAGCGAAATGGCCAGTCCCGCCAATGCAAATGCAATGCCGTAGCCGGCCGCATACTGGGCGATATCCGCGCCGCTGCCTTTGCGTTTTCGTGCCGTCAGCGCGCCCAGAGCCGCCCCCAGGACCGCCATTCCCACAACCACTAGCATGTGTTCGTCATCCGCCTTTTGCGATGTTACGGGGCCCCCAGCGCGACGTCCTGCATCAACGAGCTGACCACCAATTCCGAGCCAAACCCGTAGCGCGCCCACCCCAGACTGTCCAGTCTGACGGAGCGTGCCTGTTCGGGTTTGCCGGCCTGCTTCAGGGCCTCGGCTTTCAGCAGCAGCAGCGTCGCCAACATCGAGGCGTTTTCGGCCCGCGTCATCGTCGCGATGGCCCGGTCGAGGTCCGGCAGGGCTTCGGGGCCGCGCCCCTGGGTCAGGGCATAGGCCGCCGTCTGAACCGTGATATGCGCGCGCTGAAGCTCGGTTCCGGGGGTCGCGCGCAGGTATTGCAGGGCTACGGCGTATTCGCGCTGCGCTTCCTCAGGGGCGTCGAATTCACCCAAACGGGCCTTCAGATAATGGGGGTACGCCCGGCGGTGATCGGTCCAACCTTGCTCTCGGCCGATCCGCATCGCGCGGTCGATGGCCCGCATTTGCCGCGGCGAGGCTCGGCCCTTGCCGACCGCCAGTTGCACGGCGTCGATCCATTCGCGCGGGGTCTCCGAGATTGGCTGGACGGGCAAATTGGCACCGCGCGGGTTCAGGCGGGCGATGACCCCGGGTATGACCTGCGTCACCTGTTCCCGGGTCATTCCGGTCTGTAGTTCCGGCGCATAGGTCGCGCGCAGGATCAGCATGTCGAACCCGGTCAGGACAGTGTGGAAATTATCGTCGTTGAAGACCGAATCCGGCAGGCGGTACATGTCGTTCAGAGGCCCGATCGCCTGTGCAAGTTCTTCGTGAAGGCAATCCCGCATTTCCTGGGGGCTGACATCGTTGGGAATGAAGATCGCCAGCCGCTCGCGGCTGCGCAGTGCGCGCCAACTGCTTTTGGTCTTGCGCTTGTCTCGGTTGTATTCCTCGAGGCTGGACGCGTTGGGTACAACGAAACACGCGGCTTGCGGCAGAAGCCGCTGGATCTGGCGTTGGGTCACTGCTTCGATCGTGATGTTGGCCTGCCCATCGTTGACCTGGCGGATGTCGATCCGGGCTTCGTGCTGCAGTCTGGTCAGCAGACGCGTCAGGTCGGATCGCATCGTGGGGGCAGGGGCGCCCGTCAGCCGAACTGTGATCGGACCCTCGAACCGTGTGAACACCGGCAGGGCAGTGCCGCTTTCCAGCGAGAAATGCAGGTCCACGAAATCCGCCGCGATGTTCGTATTCGACCGGGCCGGCGGGAAAGGACGTGGCGTGCCGAAAGCCTGAGTCACCGGTGCCGCGGCCTCGGTCATCTTGATTTCATCGGGCAACTCAATCCGGTCGACCGAACTGCATCCGGCAAGGACAAAGCCAAGAAATATGCCGGCCAGACGTTTCATGGACGCCGATACTTGAGGAAAGGCGTCAGTTGGCCGACGCGGTCATAAAGCTGGCGCGCCGTATGGTTGAACTCCTGCGTCAGCCAGTAGACATCGGGCGCGCCTTTTCGATCGGCTTCGGCATAGACGGCCTCGATCAACGCCCGACCGACACCGGTGCCGCGTACATGCGGGCTGGCATAGAGATCCTGCAGATAGCAGACGTTTTCGATCTTCCAGGCATGGCGATGAAACAGGAAGTGGGTCAGCCCGATCAATTCGCCGTCCAACTCGGCCACAAGGCATGAAAAGTCCTGCGGATCATCCCCCAGCAGGCGCGCAAACGTGCTGTCGTAGACCTCGTCGGGCAAGGCCGTTTCGTAGAATTCAAGATATGCCCGCCACAACAAGTCCCAGCTCGGCCGGTCTTCGGGCTTGAGGGGGCGAATGCGCGGCGCTTGGGTCAATTGGGGTGGTCCTGCTCTACAGCGTGCTCGGTGTCGTGTTCTTTGATCTTTGTTGCAGCAATGCTGGCATCAGGCTTGCCGCAAGGCAAGCCGTGATCACCAAGTATTCATGAATGGGCGGGCTTCAGCGCTTGGCGCGCGCCATGAAGGCCAGCCGTTCGAACAGATGCACGTCCTGCTCGTTCTTAAGCAATGCCCCGTGCAGCTTGGGCAGGGCATTTACCCCGTCGCGTTTCAGGTCTTCGGCATCCAGATCCTCAGCCAGCAGCAGTTTCAGCCAGTCCAACACCTCGGAGGTCGAGGGTTTTTTCTTCAGCCCCTGCGTCTCGCGGATTTCGTAGAACTGGGTCAGGGCGGTGGTCAGCAGTGCCTCTTTGATGCCGGGGTGATGCACTTCGACGATGCGGCGCATCGTGGCTTCGTCGGGGAAGCGGATGTAGTGGAAGAAACAGCGGCGCAGGAAGGCGTCTGGCAGTTCCTTTTCATTGTTCGAGGTGATGATCACGATGGGGCGGTGTTTGGCCCGGATCGTTTCGCCGGTCTCGTAGACATGGAACTCCATCTTGTCGAGTTCCTGCAGCAGGTCGTTGGGGAACTCGATATCGGCTTTGTCGATCTCGTCGATCAGCAGCACGACCTTTTCATCGGCGTCGAAGGCCTGCCACAGCTTGCCTTTGCGGATATAGTTCGACACGTCGTGCACACGTTCGTCTCCTAGCTGGCTGTCGCGCAGACGGCTGACTGCGTCATATTCGTAAAGACCCTGCTGCGCGCGGGTGGTCGACTTGACGTTCCACTCGATCATTCTGAGACCCAGTGCGCCGGCGACCTGTTTGGCCAGTTCGGTTTTGCCGGTGCCGGGTTCACCCTTGACCAGCAGTGGTCGTTCCAGCGTGACGGCTGCGTTTACGGCAATGGTCAGGTCGTCGGTGGCAACGTATTCGGCTGTGCCTTTGAAACGTGCGGTCATGGGGCCCTCGTATGATGGTCGCAGCAACAGGAGACGGGAACCGGGTTACCTAGGGCGGGGCCGAATGACAAGCCGGGCCGCAGCGTCGCGGGCTGCCAACGACGGGCGCGAGGGACGAATCGCACCGATTCCATCATCCGCTCAAGGGTGTTCTGCCGCAAAATGGTCCTTTCGCTT
Organism: Ruegeria sp. BC6; assembly: GCF_056539185.1. Taxonomy (NCBI): domain Bacteria; kingdom Pseudomonadati; phylum Pseudomonadota; class Alphaproteobacteria; order Rhodobacterales; family Roseobacteraceae; genus Ruegeria; species Ruegeria sp. BC6. Next base: position 827,666 of record NZ_JBQFUM010000001.1, on the reverse strand, counting down.
TCACAGAATGGCGACGATTTGGTGTCCAAAGTCTCATATTTATACCGGTTCTCATAACGGCGCGTCGGGGTTGCGTTTGGATAGTGACATTCCCCGTCCCGTCAGTTAAACGCTGCGCAGAAGGGGGTGCCAAATGTCAGGCGACACGACCGCAAAAGACGTTTCTGGCCATACCGAGGGAGCCAATATGAAGCAGGAAGTTTTTCTGCCGGAGGACTATCGTCCGGCCGAAGATGAACCTTTCATGAATGAACGCCAGCTTGAGTATTTCCGCCGCAAGCTGCTGAACTGGAAACACGAACTTTTGGCAGGCAGCCGGGACACGATCGAGGGGCTGCAGGACAGCACCCGTAACATTCCCGACGTTGCAGACCGCGCCAGCGAGGAAACCGACCGTGCGCTGGAACTGCGCACCCGGGACCGCCAGCGCAAACTGGTTGCCAAGATCGACGCCGCTCTGCGCCGGATCGACGAGGGCGAATACGGTTACTGCGAAAAAACCGGCGACCCGATCTCGCTCAAGCGTCTGGATGCGCGTCCGATCGCGACCATGACGCTGGAAGCGCAAGAGCGTCACGAGCGTCGCGAAAAAGTTCACCGCGACGATTGATCGCTGGGTTCTTTCAAAAAAGACATGCGCCGGGGCCTGTGGCTCCGGCCTTTTTGCGTTAGGTCGGTGCCATGAAGATCGACGGTTTGCAAATCTGTGTCATCGGCGGCGGGATCGGCGGAATGGCCGCTGCGCTGGCCTTGCAGCAACGCGGTGCACGGGTGACCGTGCTCGAGCAGGCCGAGGCCTTGACCGAGGTCGGGGCCGGCCTGCAAATCAGCGCCAACGGCATGGCGGTCCTGCGTGCGCTGGGTGTTGTGGATGATCCCGGTCGGGTCGCACAACTCTCTCACGGCACTGTTCTGCGCGACTATCGGCGGGGCCGCGTCGTTAGTCGCCTTCCGGCACCTTCGGCCGGACCCACGTGGTATTTCCACCGCGCTGACCTTCTGGACGTGTTGCAAAAGGCGGCCGAGCGGGCCGGGGTGTCGATCAGGCTGAATGCCCGCGTCACCAATGTTCGGAAGCATCCAGCCGAAGCCGAGGTTGCGCTGCAGGATGGCACCCGGCTGCGCGCGGAATTCGCCGTTGCAGCGGATGGCGGGCGCAGCGGTATCAGGCCCATCCTGAATGGAACCGAAGCGCCCGCGTTCACGCATCAGGTGGCGTGGCGGGCAACGGTGCCCTGGACCGACCACGAAGCCGAGCCCATGGCATCGCTGACGATTGGCCCCGGGCGTCATGTTGTGACCTATCCGCTGCGAAAGCAGTCCATGTTGAACATCGTGACGGTAGAAGAGCGGTCCGACTGGCGGGAAGAGGGCTGGCGCCTGCGCGGTGACCCCGAGGTCCTGCGGGCCCGTTTTTCCGATTTCGGCGGTCCGGCCGGCACCGCGCTTGCGCAGGTGCAGGATGTTCACCTGTGGGCTTTGTTTCTGCGCCCCGTGGCACAGAAATGGCAGAATGGTCGCGTTGTCCTTCTGGGGGACGCCGCGCATCCCACATTGCCGTTTATGGCTCAAGGGGCGTGCCTCGCGCTTGAGGATGCTTGGATTCTGGCCCGATCTTTTGACGAACAGTCGGGTGTCCGCCGCGCACTCGAAGCCTATGAAAGCACGAGGAAACCCCGCGCGCGCAAGGTGGTCGCAGCTGCCGGTGCCAACGCCAAGAACTTTCATCTGCGCGGTCCCGCACGACTGGCGGCGCAGGCGGCCTTGGCCCTGATTGGTCCTCGCCTGACGCGTCGATACGACTGGATCTACGACTACGATCCGACGGCCTGACGGGTCAGATGTCGAGGTCCACCCAGACAGGGACGTGATCGGACGGTTTTTCATGTCCGCGCACTGCGGCGTCGATCTGGCAATCGCGCATCAGGTCCGCCGCTTGTGGTGTCAGAAGGAAATGGTCAATGCGAATGCCGTCATTCCGGTTCCACGCGCCGGCCTGATAATCCCAGAACGAATAGTGGCCCGGGCCTTGTGTCCGCGCGCGGAACGCTTCGGTGAAGCCAAGGTTCAGCACCTTGCGAAACGCCGCGCGGCTTTCCGGCCGAAACAGGGCGTCTTCGCGCCAGGCCTCCGGGCGTTTCGCGTCCTCGGCTTGCGGAATGATGTTGTAGTCCCCGGCCATGAGGGCCGGCTCTTCCGTGGCCAGAATATCGCGGGCGCGCTCATACAGCCGCTCCATCCACGCAAGCTTGTAGTCGAATTTCGGCCCCGGAGCAGGGTTCCCGTTGGGAAGATAAAGCCCGCAAATCCGCAGTGCCCGCTTGCCGATGACGGTAGCTTCGATCCATCGCGCCTGCTCGTCCTCTTCATCCCCGGGCAGCCCGCGCGAGACATCTTCGAGCGGATACTTCGAAAGTATCGCCACGCCGTTGAAGCTTTTCTGACCATGGGTTTCGACGTTGTAGCCGCGTTCCTCAAAGATCTCGCGGGGAAAGTTCTCGTCGACGGATTTGATTTCCTGCAGCAGGACTACATCGGGCTGGGCTTCGTCCAACCAGCGGGGCAGAGCCTCGGCCCGCGCCTTGATGCCGTTGATGTTGAATGTTGCGATTTTCATCCCGGTCCCTCCGAAGCTCTGCCGAAACCTATCGCCCAGAACGGAGGCCATCACAAGGTGTCAGTCAGGCCTGCCGCGGGCACCGGGGGCGTTTGGGGACGGATGACGCGATGACGAACTGGCCCAGTGGGCGCGGGACCAAAAACGGTCAACCGCGCCCTAAGGCCTGATCGCGGGACAGCGGGCGCTCCTGCAGATCATAGAGATATTCAGAGGACGGGGGCGCAACGCCCCCACGATTGATCACATCGAAAAAGACGTGCCGCACCCACAGGAAGAGGTTGCGTTGGGGTTGTCGATCACGAACCGGGCGCCGATCAGTTCCTGAGTGAAATCAATCGTCGCATTTTCCAGGAACGGCAAAGATATTTCGTCGACGACAACCTTCTGGCCTTTGCCTTCCAGTACCAGATCATCGTCCTTGGGCTCGTCCAATGCGATTTCGTACTGAAAGCCTGAACACCCTCCGCCTTCAACGGCGATGCGCAGGGCCTTGCCGTTGTCGGCGGCGCCGATCTCGGCAAGCCTCTCGAAGGCGCGTTCTGTGACTCTCGGAGGCAGATTCATGCCATGCTCCAAAGGTTTATTTCCTCGTTGGTCTACAATATAGAAACCCCGGAGACAGGCGACAAGGACAAGACCATTGGAGCGAGCAGGATTTGCTGCCGATCCGGGCCGGGCGCGCGGGCGGCTGGTGCCAGAGGAAGAAAGCAGTTTCCGGTCGTGCTTTCAACGGGACCGGGACAGGATCATACACGCCAGCGCGTTCCGACGTCTTAAGCACAAGACACAGGTTTTTGTCGAGCATGAGGGCGACAGCTATCGCACGCGCCTGACCCATTCGATCGAGGTGGCGCAGGTCGCGCGCACGATCTCGGGGGCATTGGGGCTGAACCCCGAACTGACCGAGGCCGTGGCCCTGGCGCATGATCTGGGCCACACGCCGTTTGGCCATACCGGCGAGGACGCTCTGCATGCGCTGATGGCGCCCTACGGGGGCTTCGACCACAACGCCCAGGCGATCCGCATCGTCACCAAGCTGGAACGGCATTACGCGGATTTCGACGGGTGCAACCTGACATGGGAATGCCTTGAAGGCATCGCCAAGCACAACGGCCCGGTTACGGGCGAGCTGCCCTGGGCGCTGGCCGAGTGCAATGCCGATTTTGACCTTGAGCTGCAGACCCATGCCAGCGCAGAGGCGCAGGTTGCGGCACTGTCCGACGACATCGCCTACAACAATCATGACCTGTTCGACGGCCTGCGTGCCGGACTATTTACGGACGACCAAATCGCCCAGTTGCCGATTGTCCGGGAGTGTTATGCCGAGGTGGATCGCAAGTATCCCGGGTTGGATTTCTACCGGCGTCGTCACGAGGCGCTGAGGCGGGTGTTCGGCGTGATGGTTTCGGATGTAATCGACACCTCGCGCGAGGTTTTGGAGAGATCGGGCGCGCAAACAGTCGAAGATGTTCGTCACCTCGGGGCTCCTGTCATCCGCTTCTCGGATGATCTTTGGGCGCAGCTCAACGATATCCGGGCGTTTCTGTTCACCCGCATGTACCGGGCGCCCAGCGTCATGGAGGTGCGCGCCAAGGTCAGTCGCGTACTCGAGGAGCTGTTCCCGATCTATCTGAGCGACCCGCGCCAGATGCCTCGGCATTGGCATTCGGATATCGAAGCGGCGCCGGACGAGACCGCGCTGGCCCGGATCGTATCAGACTATATTGCGGGCATGACCGATCGGTTTGCCTTGCAGGATCATGCCCGCCTGACCGGCACGCAGCCCCCGCAGGTTTAGGGCTGCATGCTGCGAATGCTGGTTTGGACCGCTTGCCCGCATTGACCTTGCCGCCTTGCGTGGTAAACCGCTGCGCAAGCAAAAGGACATCCGAAATGAACCTGTTCTCCGAGATCCGCGGCCTTGTTCTGGACGCGCTGACGCAGATGCAGTCCGAAGGCGCGCTGCCCGAGGGGCTGAGCTTTGACAACGTTGCGGTCGAACCCCCGCGCGACGCCGCCCATGGAGACATGGCGACCAATGCCGCGATGGTGTTGGCCAAGCCGGCCAAGATGAAGCCGCGTGACATTGCCGATGCGCTGGCCGCGAAACTGGCCGCCGATGAGCGGATCACGAGTGCCGAGGTTGCAGGTCCGGGCTTTCTCAACCTGCGGCTCGCTCCGTCGGTCTGGCAGGGCGTTCTGGGTGCGGTGTTGGAACAGGGCACGGACTATGGTCGCTCGACCATGGGGCAGGGGTTGAAGGTGAACGTGGAATACGTCTCGGCCAACCCCACGGGACCGCTGCATGTGGGCCACACGCGTGGCGCGGTGTTCGGCGACGCGCTGGCCAGCCTGTTGGCCTATTCTGGCCATGACGTGACCCGCGAATATTACATCAACGATGGCGGCGCGCAGGTCGATGTTCTGGCCCGGTCCGCGTTCGAGCGGTACCGCGAGGCCAACGGCCTGAGCCCGGAGATCGCCGAAGGCCTGTACCCGGGCGACTACCTGATACCGATCGGCGAGGCGTTGAAGGAAAAATACGGCGACAGCTTGCTGGACAAGCCTGAAAGCGAATGGCTGGCCGAGGTCCGCGTTTTCGCAACCGATGCGATGATGGATCTGATCCGCGCCGATCTGAAGGCGCTGGGCGTCGAGATGGACGTGTTCTTCTCGGAGAAGTCGCTGTACGGAACCGGCAAGATTGAGGCCGCACTGAAGTCGCTCAGCGACAAGGGTCTTATCTATGAAGGCGTTCTTGAGCCGCCCAAGGGCAAAACCCCCGAAGACTGGGAGCCGCGCGAGCAGACCCTGTTCAAGTCCACCGCGCATGGCGACGATGTGGATCGCCCTGTCAAGAAATCCGACGGCAGCTGGACTTATTTTGCCCCGGACATCGCTTATCACTACGACAAGGTGAGCCGCGGATTCGACGCGCTGATCGACGTGTTCGGCGCAGATCACGGTGGTTACGTCAAGCGGATGAAGGCCGCCGTTTCGGCCCTGTCAGACGGCAAGGTGCCGCTGGACATCAAGCTGACCCAGTTGGTGAAACTGTGGAAAAACGGTGAGCCGTTCAAGATGTCCAAGCGGGCCGGCAATTTCGTCACGCTGCGTGATGTGGTCGACCAGGTTGGCCCGGACGTAACCCGGTTCGTGATGCTGACCCGCAAGAACGATGCGCCGCTGGACTTCGATTTCGACAAGGTGCTTGAGCAGAGCCGCGAGAACCCCGTGTTCTACGTGCAATACGCCCATGCCCGGGTCATGAGCGTGCTGCGCCGGGCCGCCGAAGCGGGCATTGCCGCGGACGATGCAACCCTCAAAGCTGCTGATCTGAGCAAGATCGACCACGCGGCCGAGTTGGTTGTTGCCAAAAAGCTGGCCGAATGGCCACGGCTGGTCGAGATCGCTGCGCGTACCAATGAACCACATCGGGTTGCCTTCTATCTGTATGAACTTGCAGGGGATTTCCACGCATTGTGGAACAAGGGCAACGAAGAAATGTCGCTGCGCTTCCTGCAAGATGGTGACGCGGCAACAAGCCAGGCAAAAATCGCGCTGGCCCGGGCCGTTTCTGTTGTGATTTCAGCAGGCTTGGGTATTCTTGGTGTCACGCCGGCGCAGGAGATGCGGTAACCAACACTGCCCGAACCGCCGGCCCGAGGTAGGCAAGAAATGACCCGCGCGCCCCAATTTCAGGCGCGAAACGGGCAGTGAGGCGGATATGACCAGTTACGATTTCTCGGGGCAGACCAGCCCCGAGCACGCGCATTACTCGAATCAGTTCCAGCCCGAAGATGGGTATGAATTTCCAGACGACATGATGGACCAGGCTGAGGGTGTGCCGGCGGGCGCGGCCCTCGGGCGGGTCGTCAACCTGCTGGGTGCTGCCGCGTCTCTGGCGCTTGTCGCTGGCGTCGCGATCTGGGGGTACAAGCTGGTCATGCGCGATGTGAGCGGCGTACCGGTCGTACGCGCGGCCGAGGGGCCGATGCGGGTGCAGCCGGAAACTCCGGGCGGCACACCCGCCGATCACCAGGGTCTTGCGGTCAATGCAGTTGCGGCGGTTGGAACCGCGGCGCCTCCGGCCGACCGGCTGATCCTTGCGCCGCGCCCCGTTTCCCTGACGGATGAAGACGTGGCGATGGGCGAGCTGAAGCCGACCTCCGCCGTGCATGTTGTCGAACAAGAAATCTCGAACCTGGAAGCGGCCGAACTGCGTCAAGGCGCAGTTGACGCCGTGGTTGCCGAACTTTCCGGCGCGCCTGCCGTTGAGACACCGCAGACCGAAGGAGGCGTGCAGCTTGCATCCCTGAACTTGGACGATGACGAGCCAGCCATTGATCCGGCCGATCTTGCCGCTCAGCTGCCTGATCCCGAAATCGCGGCCCTGCCGGGCGTGCGCCGGTCCCTGCGTCCGCTCCGCCGCCCGGCGCGCGCGGCTTCGGCTGTGCGGCCTGCTGTCAACGAAGACGCGATCAACGCCGCGGTCAAGGCTGCTGTAGGGTTGGATGTCGACCCGAACACCTTGACCAAGGGTACCCGGCTGGCGCAGCTGGGTGCGTTTGAAAGCCCCGAGGTCGCGCAGGCCGAATGGGACAGGTTATACCGTCGATTTGGCGAATATATGGATGGAAAGCAGAGGGTTATCCAGAAAACCTCAAGCGGAGGCCGCACGTTTTACCGTCTGCGGGTCCTGGGGTTCGATGACCTGAGCGACTCGCGCCAGTTCTGCGCCGCCTTGGTCGCACTGGACGCTGACTGTATCCCGGTTGCCGTGCGGTGAGGTTTGGCGCCACGATCACGGATGCGGCCGCGCTGCGATTGACACCCGAAGAAAAGGCGTTGTTTCGCCAAATGAACCCGTTCGGGTTCATTCTGTTTGCCCGCAACATCGAAACCGCGGATCAGGTCCGTGCCTTGTGTGACGACTTTCGCGAGGCGGTTGGTCGAAACTGTCCGATCACCATCGACCAAGAGGGCGGACGGGTCCAACGTTTGCGCGCGCCACTTGCGCGGCAATGGATGCCCCCATTGGATCATGCGGAACGTGCCGGCGACCATGCCGAGCGGGCCATGTACCTGCGGTACCGCCTGATCGCGCATGAACTCTATTCCATGGGCATCGACAGCAACTGCGCACCGATGGTGGATCTGGCGCGTCCGGACACCCACGCATTTTTGCGCAACCGGTGCTACGGTGGCGATGCTGCCACGGTCGCGAAAATCGGTCGGGCTGTTGCGCAGGGTCATCTGGACGGTGGCGTGTTGCCGATCGTCAAGCATATTCCCGGCCATGGGCGGGCGACCTTGGACAGCCATTTCGATCTGCCGCACGTCGATGCGCCGTTGGACGATCTGTTGCAGACCGATTTTGCCCCGTTTCGTGCCTTGAACGACCTGCCGATGGGCATGACAGCCCATTTGGTCTTTGAACAGTTCGATGAACGACCGGCAACGATCTCTCCGCAAATGATGGCTGTGATCCGAGATCAGATCGGTTTTGACGGCCTGATCATGACCGACGACATCTCGATGAAGGCGCTCAGCGGGTCTATGGCCGACCTGTCACGTCAGGCGCTGGCCGCAGGATGCGATGTTGTGCTGCACTGCAACGGCTCGCTTGCCGACAGGGCGGCGGTCATGGAAGCTGCGGGCGAGATGTCCGAGGCGGCACAAGCACGCGCAGACAAGGCGCTGGCACAGCGGCAATCGCCCGAGGAACTTGACATCCGTGCCGCCGAGACGGAACTATCCCGTCTGATGGGCGGGCAGGTATATGACGGATAACCTTTTCAGCGAAGACCCGGTTTCGGTCGCCGATCGGCTGGCCGCCGAGGCGCTGATCGTGGACGTCGACGGGTTTGAAGGCCCGCTGGACGTGCTGCTGACCCTGTCGCGGACGCAAAAGGTCGATCTGCGCAAGATCTCGGTTCTGGCGCTGGCGCAACAATATCTGGCCTTTGTCGAACGGGCCCGCGCCCTCCGGATCGAACTGGCGGCCGACTACTTGGTGATGGCCGCGTGGCTGGCCTTTCTGAAATCCCGGCTGTTACTGCCGCCCGACCCCGATGAAGAGGGGCCGACGGGCGAGGAACTGGCCGCTCACCTGGCCTTTCAGCTGGAACGCCTGCAGGCGATGCGCGACGCGGCCGCCCGCCTGATGGCGCGCGACCAGTTGGGGCGCGATTTCTTCAGGCGCGGGCAGGGCGAGGATGTCACCCGCATCCGCACGGTCACCTATTCCGCCACCTTGCTGGACTTGATGCAGGGCTATGCCCGCATCCGCACCCGTGACGAGTTCCGGCCCTTCGTGATGGACCGCGACGCCGTTTTCACGATGGAGCAGGCGCTGGAACGGATGCGCCCGCTGATCGGATTTGCCGGAACCTGGACCGACATGGAAACCTACCTGCCCGACGGATGGGACGTTGACCCTGTGCGGCGGCGCTCGGCCACGGCGGCAACGTTTGCGGCCTCGCTGGAACTGGTCAAGGAAGGACATATGGAGATCAAGCAAAGCGAGACCTTTGCCCCGATCCAACTGCGCAGAAGGACTGACAAACGTGACTGACGCCCCCGAAGACGACGGCACCGGCACCCTGTTCGAAGCGCCTCCGCTGGCTGAGCAGGAGCGTATGGTCGAGGCGGTACTGTTCGCCAGCGCTGAGCCGGTGACAGTGGCCGATCTCGAGGCGCGGATGCCGCATGGCTGCGACGCCGCGCAAGCGCTGGAACTGCTGCAGAAACGTTATGAAGGGCGCGGGGTCCGCGTGGTCAAAGTGGGCGAGGCGTGGGCCATCCGCACGGCCCCCGATCTGGGCTTCCTGATGCAGAAGGAAACGGTCGAGACCCGCAAGCTGAGCCGTGCCGCCATCGAGACCCTGGCGATCGTGGCCTATCATCAGCCCTGCACCCGCGCGGAGATCGAAGAAATCCGCGGCGTGTCCGTGTCGCGGGGAACCATCGACCAGCTGCTGGAGATGGAGTGGATTCGGCTGGGCCGTCGCCGCATGACGCCGGGCCGTCCGGTGACCTTTGTCGTAACGCCTCAATTCCTGGACCATTTCGGTCTGGAAAGCGCGCGTGACTTGCCGGGCCTTAAGGAGCTGCGCGCTTCTGGCTTGCTGGAAAACCGGCCGCCGCCGGGGGCGATGCCGATCGGCGAGGCCAACGAAGATGAAACGGGTGACGAAGATCAGTCCGAACTGTTCGAGGAAGATTGATTGCGTCGCCCTTTTGTCGGCGCATATCGCCATTAGGTTCGGCGCAGAGGAACGGAGACCGAAATGAACGCAAACCGCATCATCGACATGATCGTTCGGCAAGTCATGCGCAGGCTGGTCACGCGCGGTGTCGACAAAGGTTTTGACCTTGCCGATCGTGCGACCCGCAAGTCGGGCCAACAGAGCCAGCCGCGCGATCCTCAGACCGACCGGCGCATGGCGCAAAGTGCGGGCGGACAGAGCCCAAGCATGAAACAGGCCAAGCAGCTGACCCGCCAGATGCGGCGGTTCATGCGGTTCTGAGGTTTACTGTACGGACTTGAAATGCTTCGACAATTTCAGGCCTTGGCCCTGATAGTTCGAAGCAATTCCTGCGCCGTACAGCTGTGTCGGCATCTCGGCCATACGCTCATAGACCAGCCGCCCGACGACCTGTCCATGCTCCAGTACGAAGGGCGCTTCGTGACAGCGAACTTCCAGAACTCCACGTGACCCGGCGCCTCCGGCTTCGGCATGACCGAAGCCCGGATCAAAAAAGCCCGCGTAGTGCACCCGGAATTCGCCCACCATCGCCAGATAGGGCGCCATTTCGGCCGCGTACATCGGTGGGATGTGAACCGCCTCTCGGCTGACCAGGATATAGAATGCGCCCGGATCCAGAATGATCCGCCCGTCCTTGGTACGCACCTCTTCCCAGTATTCCTGTGGGTCGTATTCGCCGATCCGGTCAAGGTCGATCACGCCGGTATGCGGTTTCGCGCGATAGCCAACAAGGTCAGTGTTGGGCAGGCGCAGGTCGACCGAAAACCCCAGACCGTCCTGAATGACGGCCGGACCATCGACCAATGGTGATTCCGCATGCAGAGCGGTCAGGTCCGCATCGGACAAAACTGCCTGGCCTTGCCGGAACCGGATCTGGTTCAGCCGCATCCCCGGACGCACCAAGACAGAAAAGGACCGCGGGCAGATTTCGGCGTAGAGGGGCCCAGAATAGCCTGCGGGCACCCGGTCGAACTCGGTTCCGCCGTCGGTGATTGTGCGGGTCAGAAGGTCCAGACGCCCGGTCGAGCTTTTGGCGTTGGCGACAGCGGTCACGTCATCGGGCAGGGACAACGCTTCCATCAGGGGCACAAGGTAGACACAACCTTTTTCGAGAACGGCGCCGTCGGTGATGTCGATCCGGTGCATCTCGAACTCGGCCAGCCGTTCGGACACCGAACGCCCTTCGCCCGCCAGAAATGACGCACGGACCCGGTAAGCGACTGTTCCCAAACGAAGATCAAGGCTGGCGGGCTGGATCTGGGCGGGCAGAATGGCCGGCTCGGCGGTGATCTCACTGCGCGCGATCATCGCCTCGATTTGCTGGTTCGGGCATACACCTGTCATTCCGATCCCCCCTGGTGCCAGAGCGGGATCTGGCCTGTCTGCCATAAACGTCGGTGTGATTTGGTCGGGCTAGCAGGACTCGAACCTGCGACCTTCCGTCCCCCAGACGGACGCGCTACCAGGCTGCGCCATAGCCCGACGTTGGGCTGTTCATAATGATTTTCCCGGCAGGGGCAAGAGGAAAACATTGCCTTTCTTCTTATCCCGCCTTTTGACCTTCGACCCGGCTGAGCCATGCCCTGAGGTCCCTCGCGATCGGGGCGATCTGGCGCAGCGCCTCAGCATCAAAATCCGTAGTCTGCCAAGCTTTGGAGGCGATACCGCCAAACAGCGGGGCAGGGCTGATGCCGTCGTCCCCGTTGACCGCAGCGGGCGCGGGTGTCGGCTCGGGGGGTGGAGAACTGGGTGTTACCTGAGGCTCGGGCGATCCGGGACCATCAGTGTCGGCCTGTAGATCGAGGTCGATTTGCTGGCCGGTCGATTTGGGCGGAAAAGACACCACCACGTCCTGTGGCGTCTGTGGTGATTCTGCGCTGACATCGATGTTGGGTGACAGCGCCGCCACATGGGCCACGCCCTGTTCCCTCAGGATGCGTTGAACGCCCTTGATCGTGATGCCGTCCTCGTGCAGCAGTTTCTTGATGCCACCCAGAAGGCGCATGTCGTTGGGGCGGTAGTAACGGCGACCGCCTGCACGTTTCACTGGCTTGACCTGTGCAAACCGGCTTTCCCAGAAGCGCAGGACATGGGCCTGAACACCGAGCCAATCCGCAACTTCACTGATGGTGCGAAACGCGTCGGGTGACTTGCTCATATCCTCCTGGCCCCGGGTTTACTTGCGATTCCCGGCGGCGACGCGATCCTTCATCAGATGCGACGGGCGGAAAGTCAGCACGCGGCGCGGCTGGATTGGAACTTCTTCACCGGTTTTAGGGTTGCGTCCAATACGGGCTGATTTGTCACGAACGCTGAAAGTGCCGAAGGACGAAATCTTGACCTGTTCGCCACGCACCAGCGCGTCCGACATGTGGTTCAGAATGCTCTCGACAAGCTGTGCGCTTTCGTTGCGTGACAGCCCAACTTCGCGAAACACGGCTTCGCTCAGATCCATTCGCGTCAGTGTATTATCGCCCATGACATTTCCCCTATTGATTTTCGAGCATAGGGGTAGCGCAAATTCGCTGTCAATATCAATGAATTGCGGGCGGCTGCGTAAGCCGGAATGCGCCGGTTACCACCGCAGGACCACCGAGCCCCACGCCAAACCGCCGCCAATCGCCTCGGTCACGATCAAATCACCTTGCTTGATCTGGCCCCGTTCCTTGCCGACCGACAAGGCCAGGGGAATCGAGGCGGCCGATGTGTTGCCGTGGTCCTGAACTGTCACCACGACGTGATCCATGGGCAGGCCCATCTTCTTTGCGGTGCCCTGAATGATGCGGATATTGGCCTGATGCGGCACGATCCAGTCGACGTCCTGACTGTTCAGTCCGGCGCGTTCCAGGGCGGTTTCCGCAGTGGCGGTGAGCTTTTCGACCGCATGGCGGAACACCTGGTTGCCCTGCATCCGAAGATGGCCTGTCGATTGCGTCGACACCCCGCCGTCCACGTACAAAAGGTCCTTGTAGCGTCCGTCAGAATGCAGATCCGTGGACAAGATACCCCGATCATCGCTTGTTCCGGCACCGTTCTGCGCCTCGAGCACGAGGGCACCGGCCCCATCCCCGAACAACACGCAAGTCGATCTGTCGGTCCAGTCCATGATACGCGAAAAAGTTTCAGCGCCGATCACCAGCACGCGCTTGGCCTGACCCGAAAGGATCAAGGCGTTGGCGTTGCTCAGCGCAAACACGAAACCGGCGCAGACGGCCTGAACATCAAAGGCAAACCCTCGGGTCATGCCCAAATTGGCTTGAACCATGGTGGCGGCCGACGGGAACGTCAGATCCGCGGTCGAGGTCGCCAGAACGATTGCGTCAATGTCATCGGCTGTAAGGCCGGCGTCCTGCAGAGCGGCTTTGGCCGCATAGGTTGCCAGATCGGACGTGGTTTCATCTTCGGCCGCAAAGTGCCGACGCTCGATACCGGAACGGGTGCGAATCCATTCATCGGTCGTATCAAGCGTCTTTTCGAATTCGGAGTTCGGAACCACCCGTTTGGGCAGGTAATGCCCGACACCTACAACGACTGAACGGCCTGCCATCTGGGGTACTGCCTTCTTTGTTCTTATTTGGTCTGCAGCGCAGATTGCGCCGCATCTTGTTCAAGCTCAGCCGTGGATGCAACCCGTGCTGCCAATTTTTCCGCAAAGCCGGACTTGGCCAGGGTGAAAGCCAGCTTGATCGCGGCGGACACGCCGGTGGCGTCGGCGCCTCCGTGGGATTTGATGACAGTGCCGTTCAGGCCAAGAAAGACCCCGCCGTTCACGCGGCGCGGGTCGATGCGTTTTTTCAATCGCTGCAGCGAGGTGATGGCCAGAACCGAGGCCAGGCGCGATAGGGGGGAATACTTGAAGGCCTCGCGCAGCAGGTCGCCGATCAGGCTGGCGGTGCCTTCGCCGGTCTTGATGGCGACGTTTCCGGTAAACCCATCCGTAACAATGACATCCGCCTTGTCGCCTGGAATGTCGCTGCCTTCCACGAAGCCCACGAAATCAAAGTTTGCCTGATCCGCGAATTCGGTGATCAGGGCATGGGCTTCCTTGAGTTCGGCGCGGCCCTTGTGCTCTTCGGTGCCGACGTTCAGCAGCCCGATACGCGGGCGGGTCAGTTCCATGCCGTTGCGCGCATAAGACGCGCCCATCAGCGCAAACTGCAGCAGATCCTTGGCGTCGGCCCGCACATCCGCGCCCACGTCCAGCATGACGTTGAAGCCCTGAGGGTTGCGGGATGGCCACAGAATCGCGATGGCGGGGCGGTTCACCCCGGGCAGTTTGCGCAGCCGCATCATCGACAGCGCCATCAGCGCACCGGTATTGCCGCAGGACACGGCACCATGGGCCTCGCCCTGACGCACCGATTCCAGCGCCGACCACATCGAGGTGTTCTTGCCGCTGCGCACCACCTGGCTGGGCTTGTCCTGCATCGTGACCACGTCGGGGCAATCACGAAAAACGACGCGTCCGTCGAGGACACGCCGTTTCGATACAAGCTTGCTCAGCACATCTTCCGGGCCGTGCAGAAGAAATCCGATCTCGGGGTTCTTCTTTGCTGACTTCGCTATTCCAGCCACGACCACGCCGGGACCTGAATCCCCGCCCATTGCGTCAACCGAGATGATGATCTTTCCGGTCTGCGTGGGCTGCGCTGTCATGCCAGAACCTGCGTTCAATCAGGCTTAGGCCGCGTCTTCGTCCAGGTCGATGTCGTCGGCCTGAGCGACGACTTCACGATCGTCATAGTGGCCGCAGGCTGCGCAAACGTGGTGCGGGCGCTTCAGCTCGCCGCAGTTCGCGCATTCGTTCGGGTTTGCAGCAACCAGAGCGTCGTGTGCGCGGCGATTGTTGCGACGCGACTTGGAAACTTTGTTCTGTTGGACGGCCATGGTCTCAACCTTTGTCTACTAAGGGCCAGCAGATTCGCTGCAGGCCGGGTTTCATTCTTCGTTTTCTCGTGGTGTGACGTGCGTTTAGGGAACAAGCCCCGCGATGTCCAACCCAAATTCCGATGAGCGCGCGAAAATACTGCGATTCTCGACATGTTCAAGCGATTTTTCTGAGCGCCTGCTATGACAGGAAATCGATCCCCTGTCACTCGTCTTTTTTCAGTGCGTCACGCAGGGACGCCAGCCCGGCAAAGGGTTTGGCATCCTCGTCGGTCATCGCCTGTTTGCCCGGTTCGGTATAGTTGGCGTCGCCCAGATGTGCGCCGTCTTTCCGGGGGTATTGGGGCAACGCAAGCGACAATGCTTCGCGCATCACCTGGTCCAGATCGATTTCCGGGCCCAAGGCTTCGGTCTCGTCATCTTCGGGCATTTCGAACTCGGGTTCGTCCGGTTCGGTCCAATTGGCCAGGAAGATGCGCCGCACCGGGGCCTCGATCCGGGTCGTGACCGGGTCCAGCGTCACCACGCAGGGCTGAATGACGGTCGCGCCCAGCTTAGCGGTCAACACCCAATCACGCTTGCCCTGCGCGCGCAGCTCGCCGACAAAACTCAGCTTGCGCAGCCCGAGCAGGCGCAACGCATCGCGAATTTCCTCGAGTTGCCGGGCAGGGGGGCGCAATTCGAATGCGGTCGGGCTGTTTTGCGGCAGATCGGCGACGCGCAATGTTGAGAGGTCGGACATTGTGACCCTTTCCTGTGTTGAACCGGGGCATGGGTTTCTGTAATCGGATAGAAGCCGCAAGGGACCAAGGCAAGAGGGTGAACATGTTGAAAGTACTGAACAGGCTGAAACCGGCGTCCAGGGCGGTTGCCTGCACGGTTGTTCTGGCCACCGCTGTTGCCTGTACCCCGGTCTACAAGAAACACGGCTATATCCCCACCCCGGAAGAGCTGGCCGAGATCAAGGTTGGCGTCGATACCCGCGACACGGTTCTGGAAAAGGCTGGCGCGCCCAGCTCGTCAGGTGTGTTGAAGGATTCGGGTTTCTATTATGTGGCGTCGCGCGTACGCCACTATGGCCCCAAACGCCCCGAGGTCGTCTCGCGTGAATTGGTAGCGATCAGCTTTGACCAGCGTGGCGTCGTCCGCAATATCGAGAAATTCGGTCTCGAAGACGGCTATGTCATCGTGCTGGATCGCCGTGTGACGGACTCCAGTGTTCAGGACAAAGGCTTCCTGCGGCAGCTGCTGGGCAACATCGGCCAATTCAGCCCGTCGAACATCCCGGGGGCCAGCTAATTTCCGGCCGCCGGTTGAAAGCTTCACACGGCGGTCACACTATTGGTGCATGGGATCAGGCAGATCGCAATCGGTGAGAAACCGTGGAGGATGCGACCATGGCCGATGATATTTTGCTAGACAAGGGCCGCTACCGCGCGCGCCTGGCGCGGTGTCCCGAGGACGTGCGGGCGGCCCAGAATCTTCGTACACTTGCATTCCGAACAGCCGAGACGGATCGGGACGACTTCGACGTTACCTGCGCCCATGTTCTGGTCGAGGATTCGCAGGCAGGCGGCCAGTTGGTCTGCTGTTTCCGGATGCTGGTCATGAACAGCGGTAGTGAAATCAGCCGCAGTTATTCGGCCCAGTTCTACGACCTTTCCGCGTTGCAGAGCTTTGATGGGCGCATGGTGGAAATGGGGCGGTTCTGCATCCATCCCGATTGGACGGATCCAGATATCCTGAGGGTGGCCTGGGGCGCGATGACGGCCTTCGTCGACCGCAACGGCGTCCAGTTGCTGTTTGGATGCTCGTCCTTCGCTGGGACTGAGACCGCGGAATACCTGGATGCCTTCGCGATGCTCAAACATCGCCACCTTGCGCCCAAGCGCTGGTTGCCGCGGGTCAAGGCGCCGGACGTGTTCCGCTTTGCCGCGCGGCTGCGGCGACGCCCGGATGCCAGAAAGGCCATGCTGCGGATGCCACCGTTGCTGCGTACCTATCTAATGATGGGCGGTTGGGTCAGCGATCATGCGGTGGTGGACCGCCAGCTGAACACCCTGCATGTCTTCACCGGTGTCGAGATCGGCGCGATTCCCGCGGCGCGGAAACGCCTCTTGCGGATGATCGCGGGCTGAAGCCGCGCTGCTGGCAAAAGGTGAGGTTGGGGCGTTGACGCCCAATGCCTGCCGGTTTAGCTGGCGCTTATGGCACGTATTCCTTTGTTGCAGATGTCCGGTATCTCGCTGACCTTCGGGGGCGAGCCGGTGTTTTCCGACCTTGACCTGGTGGTTCAGCCCGGCGACCGCGTTGCGCTGGTCGGGCGGAACGGCTCGGGCAAATCCACCCTGATGAAGGTCATGGCCGGTCTGGTCGAACCGGACCGGGGCGACATCGTGGTGCCGCCCGGCAAATCCGTGGGTTACATGGAGCAGGACCCGACGATGGAGGGCTTTGCCACGCTGGGCGATTATGCGGCCAGCGGGCTGGAACCCGGCGAGCTGTACAAGGTGGAACGGGCCGGGGAAGGGCTGAAATTCGACCCCTCGCGCGCGGTTCAGACCGCCTCGGGCGGGGAACGGCGCCGCGCGGCGCTGGCCAAGCTGATGGCCGAGGCCCCCGATTTGATGCTGCTGGACGAGCCGACCAACCATCTGGACATCGAGGCCATCGGCTGGCTCGAACGTGAACTGGGCGCGACGCGGGCGGCCTTTGTCCTGATCTCGCATGACCGCGCATTCCTGCGGGCGCTGACCCGGGCGACATTGTGGATCGACCGCGGTGTGGTCCGCCGACAGGAGCAGGGGTTCGAGGCCTTCGAGGCCTGGCGCGACAAGATCTGGGAAGAGGAAGACCAGCAACGCCACAAGCTGGACCGGCTGATCAAGTCCGAGGCGCGTTGGGCGGTCGAGGGGATCAGCGCCCGCCGCAAGCGCAACCAGGGCCGGGTGCGGGCGTTGCAGGCCCTGCGGGCCGAACGCGCGGCGCAGATCAAACGTCAGGGGTCGGCGGCCATGTCCTTGGAGACCGGTCCGAAATCCGGGCGCAAGGTGATCGAGGCGCGCGGCATCAGCAAGGCGTTCGACGGCAAGCCTATCGTGCGTAACCTGGACCTGCTGGTGCAGCGCGGCGATCGGGTGGCCTTTGTCGGGCCGAATGGTGTGGGCAAGACGACGGTTCTGAAGATGCTGCTGGGCGAAGTGGAGCCGGACGAGGGGGCGGTGACGCTGGGCACCAACCTCGAAATCGCCGTTTTCGACCAGACCCGCACGCAGCTGGACCCCGAGATGACCCTGTGGGACAGCCTGACCGGCGACCCCGAGATGCGCGTCTCGGGCAAGGCCGATCAGGTGATGGTGCGCGGCCAGCCCAAGCATGTGGTCGGCTATCTCAAGGAATTCCTGTTCGACGAACGGCAGGCCAGAGCGGCCGTCAAGTCCTTGTCGGGCGGCGAAAAAGCGCGGTTGCTGCTGGCCAAGCTGATGGCGAAACCGTCGAACCTGTTGGTGCTGGACGAACCGACCAACGACCTAGATGTCGAGACGCTGGACCTGTTGCAGGAACTGCTGGACGACTATGACGGCACGGTGCTGCTGGTCAGTCACGACCGGGATTTCCTGGATCGTGTGGCGACCACCACCATAGCGATGGAGGGCAACGGCCGCGCGACCGTTTATGCGGGCGGCTGGTCGGATTATGTCGCGCAGCGCGGCGATCTGGTCGAGAAAAAGTCCGAGAAGTCAAAAGAGAACAAGCCGAAGGTCAAGCAGGAAACCAAGCCGAAAGCCGGCCTGTCCTTTTCCGAAAAGCACCGGCTGGAGAAGCTGCCCGCCGAGATCGCGCGGCTGGAAGCCGAGATCGCCAAGCTGGAGGAACTGATGTCGGACCCCCAGCTGTTCACCCGCGAGCCGGTGAAATTCCAGAAGGCGACCGAAGCCCTTGTCGAGCGGCAGGAGAAGCTGGCCGCCGCTGAGGAGGAATGGCTGGAACTGGAAGAGAAGGCCGAGGCGGGCTGAGCCAATTCGTCTGTTTTGTACCGGCCCCGGGACGGAGGTCTTCCGTTTTGTACGAAACGAAAATGGCCGGCCCGGACGAAGATCGACCGGGCCGGAAATCGTCAGTGACGGTCAGCGCATCCGCAGGGCGCCGTCGATGCGAATGACTTCGCCGTTCAGATAGCCCATCTCGACGATGAATCCGGCCAGCCGGCCATATTCGCGCGGGTCGCCCAGGCGGGCGGGGTTCGGAACGTCGGTGGCCAGCTGCTGCTGCACCTCTTCGGGCAGGCCGGCCAGCATCGGCGTCATGAAGATGCCCGGTGCAATGGTCATCACCCGGATCCCGGTCGAGGCCAGATCGCGCGCCATCGGCAGTGTCATGCCCACGACACCGCCCTTGGACGCCGCATAGGCCGCCTGACCTTTCTGTCCGTCAAACGCGGCAATCGAGGCGGTGTTGATGATCACGCCACGCGCGCCATCCGACTCGGGCGCGTTCTTGGCCATCTCGGCGGCGGCCAGACGCGACACGTTGAAAGTGCCCACAAGGTTGATGTCGATGGTGCGCTGGAAGGCGTCCAGCGGGTGCGGGCCGTCCTTGCCGACGGTCTTGATGCCATAGGCGATGCCGGCACAGTTCACGCAGGCGGTGATCTTGCCCATCTTCTCCATCGCCAACGCAATGGCCGCGGCCACCGAGTTCTCGTCCGTCACGTCGGTCTGGGCGAAATGTCCGCCGATCTCGGTCGCGACCTGCGTGCCACGCTCGGCATCGCGGTCAAGGATGGTGACCTGCGCGCCGTTCTCGGCAAAGTAACGGGCAGTGGCCTCTCCGAGGCCCGATGCGCCGCCGGTGATGACGGCGGCGGTGGTGGACAATTGCATGGCGGGCTCCTCCCCAGTGATCTGAACGTTCGTTCAAATAATCCGAGTTGGCCCGCCCTGTCCAGTCGGCAGTGACTCAGTCCAGCCGGCTGCGCTGCTGCATCGGGGTGACGCCGAAGGCGGCGCGGTACACGCGTGAGAAATGACCCGGGCTTTCAAAGCCGCAGGCAAAGGCCACGTCGGTGACCGAAGATTCGGTCTGCAACAGCAGGTTTCGCGCGCGGTCCAGCCGCAGCTCCATGAAGTATTTCTTGGGCGAAGCGTTGAGGTATTTGCCGAAGAGCCGCTCGAGCTGGCGGGTCGAGATGCCGATCTGTTCGGCGATCACCGCCGGCGAGATCGGGTCGTTGATGCGGTCGGCCATGATCTGGATCGCCTTGGCCAGATGCGCGTTGCGCATGCCGTTGCGCGACTGCAGCGACACGCGCTGATCGGCGGTCGCGTTGCGCACGGCGTTATAGACCATCTGGTCGGCCACCGCGATCGACAGGTCCTGCCCGTGGTCGCGCTCGATCAGGTGCAGCATCAGGTCGGCCGTTGCGGTGCCGCCCGAGGCGGTCATGTGCTTTTCATCGGCCACGAAGACGCTGCGCACCAGGTTCACGTCCGGGAAGGCCTCCATGAAGGCGTCGTGATATTCCCAATGGATCGCCGCCTGCATCCCGTTCAGGAACCCGGCCTCGGCCAGCAGCCACGCGCCCGAGCACAGCGCCCCGATGGCCGTGCCTCGTGCCCGTTCGCGGCGCAGCGCGGCCAGCAGGGGGCGGCTGACATGATCGCGCATGTGAATGCCTGACAGAACGAAGATCTGGTCGCATTTCGGGAGGTCCGCCAGTCCGCCATGCACCAGCGTCACGGACCCGTTCGAACACACCGCCTGCGCGCCGTCCTCGGAGGCGAAGGACCAGCGGTACAGCTCCTCGCCGCTGACCCAGTTGGCGATACGCAGCGGCTCGACCGCGCAGGAGAACGCCAGGTGCGAGAACTCGGGAACGAGGATGAAACAGAAATGTTGCGGGCGGGTCATGCGCTCAGTCTATCACGGGCGGTCAGGCTGATTGTGTACAAGGTGCATTTTATCGGGCAAGAGCAGGGGCGACATCCTGGGTGTCGCGATTCGACCAAAGCGAAGGTTGGGGATGAAAGAGGACACGAAAAGCCGCAAGGCGGCGCTGGCCGCGCATCTGAAGGCGGCGGTGATGACGCTGAAACTGCGCCCCGGCGATGACTTGGACGAGGCGCAGCTGTCCGAGGCGTTCGGCTTGTCGCGCACGCCCCTGCGCGAGGTGTTCCGGCATCTGGCCGGGCAGGGCTATCTTGAACTGCGTGAAAACCGGGGCGCGCGGGTGTCGCAGATGTCCTATGCCACGTTGCGCGATTTCTTCCTGGTGGCGCCGATGATCTATGGCGCGGTGCTGCGGCTGGCGGCGCAGAACACCACAGGTGACCAGATCGACCGGTTGAAGGCGGCGCAGGCGGCTTTTCGGGAAACGCTGCGGAAGGGCTCGGCCGAAGATCGCGCGCTGGCCAACAACCAGTTCCACGAGATCACTGGCGAGATGGCGGCGAATGTGTACCTGCTGCCGTCGTTTCAGCGGCTGCTGATCGACCATGCGCGTATTGGCATGACCTTCTACCGCCCGGGTCAGGCCGGGATGGGCGAAAGCCTGGCTCTGGCCTGCGACCAGCATGACGCCATCATTGCCGCGATCGAGGCGCGCGACGAGGCGGCGGCGGGGCAGCTGGCGGCCGATCACTGGGCGCTGTCGCGCGATCAGATCGAGCTGTTCGTGACGCCGGCCGGTCTGGACCTGCCGCTGGGCTCGGTCGAACGCGGATAGAAAAACGGCCGCCCGAAGGCGGCCGTCGTGTTCGGGGGCAGGCGGTTCAGCCCAGCTGCACCAGCGCGTGCCGCTTCTTGCCCGCGCTCAGCTTGATGGGCGAGGAAAGGGCCGCTGCGTCGATCATGAGCCCCGCATCGGTCAGCGGTGCGTCGTCCAGACGGGCGCCGTTTTCGGAGATCAGGCGCTTGGCCTCTTTGCCCGATTTCGCCAGGCCCGACTTCACGATCAGCTGCACGATCGATATGCCGTCGCCCAGATCTTCGGCGGTCAGAGTCAGGGTAGGCAGGTCGCCGCCCACACCGCCCTTTTCGAACACTTCGCGCGCGGTGGCCTCGGCCTTGGCCGCGGCCTCGGGCCCGTGCAGCAGTGTCGTCACCTCGTTGGCCAGACGGATCTTGGCCTCGTTGATCTCGGACCCTTGCAGCGCGCCCATGCGGTCGCATTCGTCCACCGGAAGTTCGGTGAAGATCTTCAGGAAGCGGCCCACGTCGGCGTCAGTAGTGTTGCGCCAGAACTGCCAGAACTCGTAGGGCGACAGCATGTCGCCGTTCAGCCAGATGGCGCCGCCCTGGCTTTTGCCCATCTTGCGCCCGTCGCTGGTGGTCAGCAGGGGCGTGGTCAGGCCATAGATCTCATGATCCAGCACGCGTCGGGTCAGGTCGATGCCATTGACGATGTTGCCCCACTGGTCCGATCCACCCATCTGCAGGATGCAGCTGTAACGACGGTTCAGCTCCAGAAAGTCATAGGCCTGCAGGATCATGTAGTTGAACTCGAGGAACGACAGGGATTGCTCCCGGTCCAGCCGCGATTTCACCGATTCAAAGGATAGCATCCGGTTGACCGAGAAATGCCGCCCGATGTCCCGCAGGAAATCGAGGTAGTTCAGGTCGTCCAGCCATTCGGCATTGTTCAGCATCAGCGCGCCGGTGCCGCTGTCGTCATAAGACAGGTACTTGTCGAACACCTTCTGCATGCCGGCGATGTTGGCGTCGATTTGCTCGGGGCCCAGCAGGGGGCGTTCGTCCGAGCGGAAAGACGGATCGCCCACCTTGGTGGTGCCGCCCCCCATCAGGGTGATCGGCTTGTGCCCCAGCTTCTGGAACCAGCGCAGAACCATGATGTTCATCAGATGCCCGACATGCAGGGACTGGGCGGTGGCGTCATACCCGATATAGGCTGTCTGCACCCCGCTTGTCAGAGCATCGTCAAGGCCCTGATAATCGGTGCAATCGGCCAGAAAGCCGCGCTCGATCATCGTGGCGATGAAATCCGATTTGGGGTGATACGTCATGTCTTGCCTCGGGGTTGAATTGCGGGGCACGTTATAGGCGGCGAACGAGGGAAGGAAAAGGCCATGAATAAGGCCCGAGGCAAAGTTGGGGCAGTGCGGGCACTGGGGGCCATGTCGGGCACCTCGCTCGATGGGGTCGACGCGGCGGTGGTGGAAACCGACGGGCGGCAGATCCTGCGGTTCGGCGACAGTGCCTACCGGCCCTATACCGAGGACGAGCGCAAGCTGCTGCGCGCCGCGCTGGGAAAATGGAGCGGCCCCGAGGTGCACGCCGCCGAAGACCTGGTGACCCGCGCCCATGCCGAGTTGCTGTCGGAATTCGAGGACGTGGAGCTGATCGGCTTTCACGGCCAGACCCTTGCGCATGAGCCGCGGGGAAAGGGCACGTTGCAGGTGGGCGATGGCGAAGGGCTGGCGGTCGCGCTGGGTGTGCCCGTGGTCTGGGATTTCCGCAGCGATGACGTGGCCATGGGCGGCGAGGGCGCGCCACTGGCGCCGTTCTTCCACTTTGCCTGCGCAAAATACGTCGGGGCCACGGCGCCCGTGTGCTTTCTGAACCTGGGCGGTGTCGGCAACCTGACCTATGTGGACCCGTCCTTTGACGGACCCGAGGCACCGGGTGCGCTGTTGGCCTTTGACACCGGCCCGGCCAATGCGCCGATCGACGACCTGGTGCAGGCGCGTCTGGGTCTGCCGATGGACCGCGACGGTGCGCTGGCCCGGCAGGGCACGGTCGAGACCGGGGCGCTGGAGCTGTTTCTGGCCGAGCCCTATTTCAACCGCCTGCCGCCCAAATCTCTGGACCGCAACGATTTCGCCGAGATGATCGGCCTGGTGAAGGAATTGAGCGACGCCGACGCCGTCGCCACCCTGACGGGCATGAGCGCCGCCGGGGTGGTGCAGGGGATGGAGCATTGCCCCAAACCGCCCGCGCGGGTACTGGTCACCGGCGGCGGGCGCAGGAACCCGGTCTTGATGGAGATGCTGCGCGTGGCGCTGGACTGCCCGGTCGATCCTGTCGAAGCCGTAGGGTTGGATGGCGATATGCTCGAGGCGCAGGCTTTTGCCTATCTGGCGGTGCGTGTGGCGCGGGGAATGCCGACCTCTTGCCCGGGTACCACCGGGGTCAAGGCGTTGGTCGGCGGGGGCACGGTCAGCCGGGTGTCGCAGGGCGCACCGCGCTGAAACGCGGCGAAAAATGATCCTGCCAAGGCGCTCGGGCGTAATTGTAGCAGTAGCCACAACAACGCCGGAGATGAAGATGATCGGTTCCCTTGTCAAAAATGCGGCCGGTTGTGCCGTCGCGTTCATGCTCGCAGTGCCCGCCATGGCTGATGTGCAGGTTGAGTTCGTCGAGGGAGCGCCAAAGGACCGCTTCGTTCTTCGCAACGCCAGCGATTGCAGCCTGTCTGCTGCAACGGTGCGTCTGGATTTGTCCTCGTCGCAGGGCGGGCTGATCTTTGATGTCACTGGCGCGGGGGCAGGGGTCGAAGTGTTTCAGCCGTTTGAGATGGTTTCGGGGTCCGAGTATCTGAACGGGTTGCCTCAGGTTCAGGACGGGCAGTCGATGGTCGATCTGGACATCCGGGCCATGCCGCCCGGTGCGGAAATCGCCTTTACGATCGACGTGGATGACACGGGCGGCGGACGCGAGATCACCGTGTCGGGGGCCGAGATTCAGGGCGCGACGGTCTCTCTGGAAGGCGCGAAGAACCCGCAGCGTGGTGTCTTTTCGTCGGCGGCCCGCGCGGCTATACCGGTCGGGACCTGCTGAGCGGCAGTGCACCTGCGGATGGAACCGGCATGACAAAGACCCTGACACGTATCGCATTTCTGGTTCTGGTACTGGGAGGCGGCATACTGATCGGTACCCTGACGGGGCCGGGTGAGTGGTACGCGAACCTGAACAAACCGGTCTTCAACCCGCCGGGCTGGGTGTTCGGCCCGGTTTGGACGGTTCTGTACGTCCTGATCGCGATGGCGGGATGGCGGCAGTTCGAACGCGACCGGGGATCGCCCGCAATGCGCCTGTGGTGGGCGCAGCTGGGCCTGAACTTCCTGTGGTCGCCCGCATTCTTCGTGCTGCACCAACCTTGGCTGGCATTGGTAGTGATCCTGGCGCTTCTGGTGGTGATTGTTCTGTTCATCACACGTGTCCGCCCGGTGGATCGCGTTTCGGCATGGGCGTTCGTGCCCTATCTGGCATGGGTGGCGTTTGCGACTGTTCTGAACCTGTCGACCGCGGTCCTGAACTGACGCCGGCGGTGGTCAGAGCATCCACTCGACCGGCAGCCACCTGACGACGGCGGCAAGGCCGCGCTGGAACCGAGAGGTGTTCGGGTCGGTCTCAAAGGTCGTGGTCGTCCCGTCCTTGGTCTGCTGAACCCAGACCAGCCCACCGTCATCATCCATCTCGACGCGATAGGCAAATTCCGGCGTGTCCAGTTGCCGGGCCAGATCTGTCGCGATCGTGGGGCTCTCGATCAGCAGCCCCATCTCGGTGTTCAGCCGGGCCGAACGCGGGTCCAGATTGTATGAGCCGATGAAGATCCGTTTGCCATCCGAGCCAAACACTTTTGCATGCAGGCCCGAGGCGGAGCCTGCAAGAATTTCGGGCAGGCTGCGTTCCTTGTGCTCGTCGCGCAACGCGCGCAGCTCCAGCAACTGAACCCCGCTTGCCAGCAGGTCGTCGCGATAGGCCATGTAGGCCGCATGAACCGGCATCACATCGGTCGCATCCAGTGAGTTGGTCAGGACCCGGACTTTGACCCCGGATGACGACAACCGCTCGAGCAGCTCGGCCCCGCGGGGACCGGGAATGAAATAGGCCGAGACCAGATCGAGCGAAGTCTCCGAGCTTTCGGCAAAGGTGATGAGACGCTCGACCATGAGGTTCTCGTCCTCGACCTCTCCAAGCCCCTTGGCCGGGTCATCGACAAAAAGTTCGACCGCGCTCCATTCGAACGGCAGATCGCGGGCGGCGATGCGGTCGGCCAGCTCATTGTCGCGGATCGCCTTTTGGTATCCGGCCCCGGCCGCGGTCTGACGCGCGGCCTCGGCCAGTGCTTTCAGGCTTGGGTCGGTCGCAGCGGGCAGGAACAACGCGGCATCATAGGCCGAGCCGCTGTTCCAGTAGGCATCGAACGATGCTGCAACCTCGTCCACGATCGGACCGATCGCGATGGTATCGACATCCAGATAGTGCGTCCCGGCACCGTAGTCGAAATAGATGTCGCCGATGTTTCGGCCCCCGACAATCGTGGCCACACCGTCCACCGTCATGGACTTGTTATGCATGCGGCGGTTCAACCGGCCGAAATCGAACGCATAGGACAGCAGCTTGGGATTGCGCAGCGTGAACGGGTTGAAGATGCGGACATGGGCCGTTGGCATGGCATCCAGTTCAGCCAGAAGCGGGTCCAGCCCCGAGATGCCGTTGTCATCGACCAGAAGGCGCACGCGTACGCCCCGTTCCGCCGCCGCACGCAATTCGTCCAGCAACATCAGGCCGGTCACGTCATCCTGCCAGATGTAGTATTGGGCATCTATGGACGAGACCGCCTCACGCGCGAGAATGGCGCGGGCAGCAAATGCGGTATGCCCCTGACCAAGGGGGCGGACGCCGTCCAGTCCGGGGTTGCGCTGCATCGCCGGCTCGATGGCTTGGCCCAGCGGACCAGTCCAATCCGCGGGTTGGCGGTATGTCCGCTCCGAGAAATTGGTCTCGGGCAGCGGAAAAGCCAACCGCATCCCAAGCACGCCCAGGCCGAGGATCACAGCCACGGTCACCAAATTCTTGATCAGCCGCATCGCGCCCTCGTCTTTGCCCAATCATACACACGCGAACCTTGCCGCATCGGGCAGGGCAAGTTCAAGCATGGTTCGGCAGGGGCTTGAGGTTTAGTTCCTGGGAATGTCGAACTCCGGCGGCGCCAATTCGAACCCGTCGAACTGAAACCCCGGCGAGACGACGCAGCTGACCAGCGTGTAGTCCCCGGTGCTGCGGGCAGCCTGCCAATGCCCGGCGGGTACGATGACCTGCGGCGCGCCCGCGCTCAGGTCAGGGGACAGCATGTGATCGCTTGCCGGTCCGGTATCGGTTTCGCTGATCGACAGGATCAGCGGCGCGCCGGCGTGAAACAGCCAGATCTCGGTTGCATCGACCCGGTGCCAGTGGCTGGCCTCGTCCCGTTTCAGCAGGAAATAGATGCAAGTCGCGGTGGGGCGGCCTGTGTTGTCTGCGCGCCAGGTCTCGGCATACCAGCCGCCTTCGGGGTGGGGCTGCAGTTGCAGGTGGTCGATGATCTGGTCGGCGGTCATGGCGGGCCTTTCACGGCGATGGGATTTGGTGCTGGCAATACTGCGCACAGATCATATGTTTGCGCCATGACCCTGACGATCCCCTTCGACAATTCCTATGCCCGGCTGCCCGGCGCCTTTTATGCGCGCCAGTCGCCCGAACCCGTGCGCGCGCCGCGGCTGGTGGCCTTCAATGACGATCTGGCGCGGGTGCTGGGCATCTCGCCCGGTGACGCGCAGGACATGGCCGAGGTTTTTGCGGGCAATACGCTGCCGGACGGGGCCGAGCCGCTGGCGCAGCTGTATTCAGGCCACCAGTTCGGCAATTACAACCCGCAGCTGGGCGATGGGCGCGCGGTGCTGCTGGGCGAGGTGGTGGGCACGGACGGGATCCGCCGCGACATTCAGCTCAAGGGCTCGGGGCGCACGCCGTTTTCGCGGCAGGGGGACGGGCGGGCCTGGCTGGGGCCGGTTCTGCGCGAATATGTCGTGTCCGAGGCGATGCATGCGCTGGGCATTCCCACCACGCGGGCGCTGGCGGCGGTGGAAACCGGTGAGGTCGTGCTGCGCGAGGGCCCGATGCCCGGCGCGGTACTGACCCGCGTGGCGCAAAGCCATCTGCGGGTGGGTACGTTCCAGGTGTTCGCCGCACGCGGCCAGATCGCCGACCTGCAGCGGCTGACCGACTATGCCATCGCGCGCCACTACCCGGACGCCGTCGGGCCGATGGGCCTGCTGCGCGCCGTGCGTGACGCGCAGGCCGCGCTGATCGCGCAGTGGATGGCGGTGGGCTTCATCCACGGGGTGATGAACACCGATAACTGCGCCATTTCGGGCGAAACCATCGACTATGGCCCCTGCGCCTTCATGGACAGCTATCATCCGAACACCGTCTACAGTTCGATCGACCGGATGGGGCGCTATGCCTATTCCAACCAGCCCGAGATCTCGGTGTGGAACCTGGCGCAGCTGGCGACGGCGCTGATCCAGCAGATCGAGGACAAGCAGGCTGCCGTGGAAGAGGCGACCGAGATCGTGCACGCCATGCCCGATTTGATGCAGCAGCACTGGCTGCGCCGGTTCCGGACCAAGATCGGCCTGACCACCGAGGAGGATGGCGACCTTGCACTGATCTCGGACCTGCTGACGCGGATGGCGCAGAATCAGGCCGATTTCACCAATACCTTCCGCGCGCTGGGCAGCGATGCGGCGCGGGACCAGTTCACCGATCCGGCGGCTTTTGACGGCTGGGCCGAGGGGTGGCGCGCGCGGCTGACGCGCGAGGCGGACCCGGCCGCGGTGATGCACGCGGCCAACCCGGCCTTCATCCCGCGCAACCACCGGGTCGAGCAGATGATCCAGGCCGCCGTTCAGGGCGACTATGGCCCGTTCCACCGGCTGAACGCAGTGTTGGCCCGGCCCTATGACGACCAGCCCGACGCCGCCGACCTGAGGCGCCCGCCCACGCAGGACGAGGTGGTGCATGCCACCTTTTGCGGCACCTGAGCGGGTTTCGGCAACTGTGCTGAACTATCGGCTTGCGTCCGGGCGCGATCCTGCGAATCCTGACGGGGTACAACCGTAGAAAACCGATGACCACTTTGCCCAAGCTGCGCCTTGCCAGCTACAACATCCAGAAATGCGTCGGACTGGACCTGCGACGCCAGCCGCAGCGCATCCTGCAGGTGCTGGACCGGCTGGGCGCCGATATCGTGGTGCTTCAAGAGGCCGACAAACGCCTGCCGCCGCGCCCGGCGGCGCTGCCGCATTTCATGTTGGACGAGGCCGGGTGGAAGATCGTCGATCTGGGCGGTGCGGGCAGTCTGGGCTGGCATGGCAACGCGGTGATCTGGCGGGGAGACCACATTCAGGTGCGCCGCGCCGCGCATCACGATCTGCCGGGGCTGGAGCCGCGCGGGGCGGTCCGGGTCGAGTTCGACACCCATATCGGACCTTTGCGGGTGATGGGGATGCATCTGGGGCTGTTCTCGGCCTGGCGCCGTCAGCAGATCATCCACCTACGGCAGGACGGCCGCGCGCTGGACCGGATGCCAACCGTCTGGGCAGGGGATTTCAACGAATGGTCGCGTCAGCCGATCCTTGACCGCCTGGCTCCCGACATGCGGTTCCTGCCGCCTGTGCCTAGCTTTCCCGCCGCGCAGCCTCTGGGCGCGCTGGACCGGATCGCGCTGGGCGGCGGGCTCGAGGCGCTGGCCCACGGCGTGCATGGGGAACGGCCCGCGCATATCGCATCGGACCACCTGCCGGTCTGGGCCGATCTGCGGCTTGCGGGCTAGGGCGCAGCGGGCGCAAATCACAGTGGCGAAATCCGCGTGGACGTACTAAGACAGAAACCCGAACGGATTCTGGGGGATGACATGGCGGACACGATCATCGCGCGTTGCGAAGCCAAAGGCCTGCGCATGACCGGCCAGCGTCGAACCATCGCGCAGGTACTGCAGGACAGTGATGATCATCCCGATGTCGAGGAATTGTACGCACGCGCCTCGGCGTTGGATGCGGGCATTTCGATCGCAACCGTCTATCGCACCGTCAAACTTTTCGAGGAGGCCGGCATTCTCGAACGTCTGGAATTCGGCGATGGGCGCGCGCGCTATGAGGACGCCGAACGCGACCACCACGATCACCTGATCGACATGAACTCGGGCGAGGTGATTGAGTTCGTGGACCCCGAGATCGAAGCCCTGCAGGAAAAGATCGCCTCGAAGCTGGGCTATCGCCTGAAAGGTCATCGGCTGGAATTGTACGGAGTTCCGCTGGATAAGGACTGATCCGGTCGGGACACATCACCAAAAGCGATTGGTCATCTAAAATCTATTCATGATTCCAAGCCCTCTTCGCGCTTGCCACGGCGGCGCGATCCGGGTCTTCTGCGTTGCGACGCGGCAATTTGGCCGTCCGAAATCAATAGGCAATGACATGAACAACGCGAACGGCATCCTGCTGGTCATCGGCGCTATGGCCGCCTTCACGCTTGAGGACATGTTCATCAAGCATCTGTCGGTCACCGTGCCGACCGGTCAGGTCATGATCGTGCTGGGGCTGTTCTGCGCACTTGTCTTTGCCGCCATGGCCATCGTGACACGCAAACCGATCTTTGACGCGGCGGCCTGGCAACCGCTGTTCGTGATCCGCGCGTGCACCGAGGCGGTCGGGGCGCTGAGTTTTGTTACCGCCTTGTCTCTGGTCGACCTGTCGACCGTTGCGGCCGTGTTCCAGGCGATGCCGCTGGTGGTCACGATGGGGGCCGCTCTCTTCCTGCGCGAACAGGTCGGCTGGCGCCGTTGGAGCGCAATCGGTGTCGGGTTCATCGGCGTTCTGATGATCATCCGCCCCGGTCTGGACGGGTTTCGGCCCGAGGCTCTGTTCGTGGTGGCCAGCGTCATTGCGATCGCCGCGCGGGATCTGATCACCCGTCGGCTGGATGCGCGAGTGGCCTCGGCCGTGGTGGCGCTGCAGGCCTATGCAGCGGTCGCGATTGCCGGCTGCGTGCTGATGCTGACCTCGGCGCAGCCTCTGGCGCCGCTGCAGATGGCGCAGATCGGACCCTATGTCGGTGCCGTTGGTTTTGGTGTTCTAGGCTATCTGGGGATCGTGACCGCAATGCGCGTGGGCGAGGCCTCGGCCCTGACGCCGTTCCGCTATACGCGGCTGCTGTTTTCGATCCTGGCGGGGATGTGGATGTTCGGCGAACGCCCGGACCTGATGACCATGATCGGCGCGTCGCTGATCATCGGGTCGGGCATGTACACGTTCATCCGCGAACGGCGCATTGCGCGGGCCATGGCCCCGGCGGTCTGCTGACCTGTTGGCGCAAACACGCCGCTGTTGGCGCTAAAGGCCGGAAAATATGCGTGTTAGCGATAACGGACCCGGTTTACTTTTCCCCGCGTGCTGGTATGAGGCATGCAACCGAACGCATTCTCAGGGACCGGTATCATGAGCACCATCATCGACATCCACGCACGCGAAATCCTGGACAGCCGGGGCAACCCCACCGTCGAGGTGGACGTGGTTCTGGAAGACGGCACCATGGGCCGGGCGGCCGTGCCTTCGGGCGCATCGACCGGCGCATATGAGGCGGTGGAAAAGCGCGATGGCGACACGTCCCGTTACATGGGCAAGGGCGTGCTCGAAGCCGTGGCCGCCGTGAACGGCGAGATCGCCGAAGAGCTGGTGGGCTTTGACGCGACCGAGCAGGTGGCGATCGACGCCGCGATGATCGAGCTGGACGGCACACCCAACAAGGGCCGTCTGGGTGCGAACGCAATTCTGGGCGTGTCGCTCGCGGTGGCCAAGGCGGCGGCGGATTTCACCACCCAGCCGCTCTATCGCTATGTGGGCGGAACCTCGGCGCGGGTTCTGCCGGTGCCGATGATGAACATCATCAATGGCGGCGAACATGCCGACAACCCGATCGACATCCAGGAATTCATGATCATGCCCGTGGCCGCCAGCAACATCCGCGAGGCGGTGCGCATGGGTTCGGAAGTGTTCCACACTCTGAAAAAGGAACTATCGGCCGCCGGGCTGGCCACCGGTGTCGGCGACGAGGGCGGGTTTGCCCCCAACATCGCCTCGACCCGCGAGGTGCTGGATTTCATCCTCAAGTCGATCGAGAAGGCAGGCTACAAGCCGGGTGACGAGATCTACCTGGCGCTGGATTGCGCCGCGACCGAATATTTCAAGGACGGAAAGTACGTTCTGGCGGGCGAGGGCAAGACGCTCACCAGCGACGAGAACGTGGCCTATCTGGCGGCGCTGGTGAACGACTATCCGATCATCTCGATCGAGGACGGCATGTCCGAGGATGACTGGGACGGCTGGAAGGCGCTGACCGACGAGTTGGGCGGCAAGGTGCAACTGGTGGGTGACGACCTGTTCGTGACCAACCCGGCGCGACTGGCGGAGGGTATCGAAAAAGGCTGCGCCAACTCGATGCTGGTCAAGGTGAACCAGATCGGTTCGCTGACCGAGACCCTGCGCGCCGTGGATATGGCGCACCGGGCCGGCTATACCAACGTGATGTCGCACCGCTCGGGCGAGACCGAGGACGCCACCATCGCCGATCTGGCCGTGGCGACCAACTGCGGTCAGATCAAGACCGGCTCGCTGGCGCGGTCGGACCGGCTGGCCAAGTACAACCAGCTGATCCGCCTCGAGGAAACGCTGGGCGAGGTCGCGGTATACGCGGGGCGTTCGATCCTTCGCAAGTAAGCCGCAAGCTGTTAGGCTGATCCCCGACATTGACCGGGGGTCCGTCATGCTAAGTATCGTTGAACCTAAAACGCCGGACCAGTTCGATGCTGTCCGGCGTTTGTGTTGGGATTATCACGCCTATTTGCTGACGTTGGATGAACGATCGCGGCAGGTCGTGAACACGTTCTATCCACCCGAGAAATATGCGGCTGTTCTGTCCGCCATCGAAGTCGAGCATATGCCTCCCAAGGGCGGGACCCGGCTGGCGATGCTGGACGGGCTGGCGGTCGGCTGCGGGATGTTTCAGACGATCGGTCCGGGTATCGCCGAGATCAAGCGCGTGTTCGTGACCGATGACGCTCGGGGCACGGGTGCGGGGTGTGCGATCATGCAGGCGCTGATCGCTCAGTGCCGCAAGGACGGGTTTGAGTTGATCCGGATGGACACCGGGAAACCGCTGGAAGCGGCGACTCGGCTGTATCTGTCTCTGGGGTTCAAGCTGCGCGATGCCTATTCGGATATTCCTGAAATCGCCCAGGGTCAGCTGTTATTCTTCGAAATGTCGCTGACGGGCGACGCCGCCGAACCCGATGGAATTGCAGGGTAATCTCCCTTAAACCCAGAGTTCGGGGCAGGCAGGGAGAAAAAATGCAAACATAAATGTGATTATGTGTGAACTTGTTCCTACAAGTGTGACGGTGTCGGGCGTAGCTTGACGGTACAGCAGAAAAGGAGAACGTGATGTCCGCTTCAAGAATCCTTCTCATTATTTCCGTGCTTTCCGTCGGGGTTCTGGCGGCCTGCGCAGGTCCTGACACTTACCCGATCACCGGCGAGCCGGTGTCGCAGAACGATCCGGTGCAAGAAATGTACTACAATCCCGGGCTGATCTTCCGCGGTGAATCACGCTAGAGCTTTTTGCTCATCAACATGTAACGGTCGCGCGGTTTGAAACCGGTCCGAAGGTAGAGTTTCTGCGCGGCCTCGTTGGTTCGATCCACTTCCAGATGCAGGGCCGTCAGGCCGGCACCCGCCAGCGCTTTGGGCAAGTCCAATAAAACCTCGGTGGCGATTCCGCGGCCGCGAATGGCCGGCCGGATGTAGATTTCGTCCACGAACCCGTCCATCCCCCCGAACTCGACCGACCAACCAAAGGTCAGGATGATATAGCCCAGCGGCGCGCGCGACGGGCCGATCAGATAGATACAGCCGTGCGGGATGCCTTCCAGCAGAGGCATCAGCGCATCGCGCCTTTGGTCGGGGTCCTGCTGGATCCCGGCCTCAGCGTGAAAGGCGGCGACCAGGCCCATCAGGCGATCAAGGTCCTCGGGGCGGGCAAGGCGCAGAGCGGCGCTCATAGCCGCGCCAGCCGTTCGGTCAGCAGGGCAAAGAACCCGTCGGCATCCACGTCGCCGATGAACAGCGCATTGGGCGTGCGGTCGGTGACGCCCCACCAATCAGCGACCGTCATCCCAAGGGTCAGGTCCGACCGGGTTTCGATCTCGACATTGACGTGACGGCCCGAGAACAGCTCGGGGCGGATCAGATAGGCGGTCACGCAGGGATCGTGCAGTGGTGCGCCTTCGCTGCCGTATTTTTCCTTGTCGAAACGTTCAAAGAAGTCAGTCATTTCGGCCACGGCGATGCCGACCTTGGTGCCAAGAGCACGGAACGCGTCGTTGCGCGGTTTGGTGACCAGCGCCTTGTGCGTCACGTCCAGCGGCATCACCACGATCGGAACGCCGGATTTGAACACGATATCAGCGGCCTCGGGGTCGACATGGATGTTGAATTCAGCGGTGGGCGTGATGTTTCCGACTTCGAAGTAAGCGCCACCCATCAGCACGATTTCCTGCACGCGTTCAACAATGTCGGGCGCCTTCTGAAAGGCCGTGGCGATGTTGGTCAGCGGCCCCAGCGGGCAGAGTGTTACGGTGCCGGGATCCTGCGCGCGCAGAGTGTCGATGATGAAATCGACGCCATGCCCCTCGGCCAACGGCATCTGCGGGTCAGGCAGGACGGGGCCGTCCAGCCCGGTCTTGCCATGCACGTGCTCGGCGGTGATCAGCGGGCGTTTCAGCGGTCGATCGCAGCCCGCATGGACCGGAATATCGGTGCGACCGGCCAGTTCGCAGACGATGCGCGCATTCTTGGCGGTCAGCTCCAGCGGCACGTTGCCCGCGACGGCGGTGATGCCCAGAACCTCGATCTCGTCGGGGCTGGCCAGGGCCAGCAGGATGGCGACGGCGTCGTCCTGTCCGGGGTCGGTGTCGATGATGATCTTGCGCGCGGTCATGGGGCCTCCGGGGTCTTGAAGGGCGGAGACTGTCAATCCGCGCGCCGCTTGTCCAGCGGTTTCAGGCCCCTGTTCCGGTGACCACCGGCGGGAGTTTGCCATTTGCCCGGTGTTCTTCGGTTTTCACCGTGTCCCATAGGGCGTCCATCTCTTCCAGCGTGCTGTTTGACGGCGTCTTGCCACGAGCGGCCAGCCGGGCTTCGACCTGTTCGAACCGGCGGGTGAACTTGGCGTTGGTGCGGCGCAGCGCGGCCTCGGGCTCGATGCCCATATGGCGGCCGAGATTGACGATCACGAACAGCAGGTCGCCGAACTCGTCCTCGAGCGCGTCGGCGTCCATCTTGTCGCGCGCCTCGGCCAGTTCGGCGGCCTCTTCGGTGATCTTGTCCAGAACATGGCTGACATCGGGCCAGTCAAACCCCACCCGCGCGGCTCGTTTCTGCAGCTTGTAGGCGCGCAGCAGGGCGGGCAAGTTGGCGGCGACACCGTCCAGCGCGCCCTTTTGTTCCTTGCCCGCGCGCTCGGCGGCCTTGATCGCCTCCCAGTCGCGGGTCTGTTGTTCGGCAGACTTGTCGCGGGATTCGTCGCCGAAAACATGCGGGTGGCGGGCCACCATCTTGTCGGACATGGTGCGCACCACGTCCTGAAAGGTGAAATGCCCGGCCTCTTCGGCCATCTGCGCGTGAAAGACCGACTGGAACAGCAGGTCGCCCAGCTCGCCCTTGAGCTCGTCCCAGGCCTGGCGTTCGATGGCGTCGGCGACCTCATAGGCCTCTTCGATCGTGTAGGGGGCGATGGTGGCGAAATCCTGTTCGATGTCCCACGGGCAGCCGGTTACCGGGTCGCGCAGGCGGCGCATGATCTCCAGCAGCCGCTCGATTCCGGCGTCGGTATCGTGGATCAGTGGATTTTCAGCCATTGCGAAGCCCCTTGTTCCGGTGTCAGATGCATCCATCCCGCAGCTTGGATCAGGAGTCCACCCCCGATGCCCGTCGTCAACCGCATTGCCGATTACGCCGCCGACATGGCCGAATGGCGCCAGCACCTGCACACGATCCCGGAACTGGAGTTCGACTGCCACCAGACCGCAGCCTTCGTGGCCGAGCGGTTGCGTGAATTCGGCGTGGACGAATTGCACGAAGGGATCGCGCAGACAGGGATCGTGGCGATCATCACCGGGCAGGGCGATGGCCCCACGATCGGGCTGCGCGCCGACATGGATGCGCTGCCGATCGCTGAAGAAACGGGTGTGGACTATGCCTCGAAGACACCGGGCATGATGCATGCTTGCGGGCATGACGGGCACACCACTATGCTGCTGGGCGCGGCGCGGTACCTGGCCGAGACGCGGAATTTCCGGGGCCGGGTGGCGTTGCTGTTCCAACCCGCCGAGGAAGAGGGCGGCGGCGCCGACATCATGGTCAAAGAGGGTGTGATGGACCGGTTCGACATCGCTCAGGTCTATGCCCTGCACAACGCGCCGGGCTTTGCCGAGGGCGCATTCTATACTACGCCCGGGCCGATCATGGCGGCGGTCGATACGTTCGACATCCACATTCAGGGCGTCGGTGGCCACGGTGCCATGCCGCACGAGACGCGCGACCCGGTCATGGCCGCCTGCGGAATCGCCCAGGCGATCCAGACCATCGTCAGCCGCAACCACTATGCGCTGGACGATCTGGTGATCTCGGTCACCCAGATCCACACCGGGACCGTGAACAATGTGATCCCCGACACCGCCTATCTGAACGGCACCGTCCGCACTTTCGATCCGGCGGTGCAGCAGATGGTGATGACTCGTCTTGAAGAAATCGTGCAGGGGCAGGCGGCATCCTACGGGGTCACGGCGACTCTGGACTATGTCGTGGGCTATCCGGCCACGGTCAACGATGCGGACAAGACCGGTTTCGCCGCCGAGGTTGCGCGCGAGGTCTCGGGCGCCGATCGGGTGATCGCCGAAGCCGGGCGCGAGATGGGGGCCGAAGACTTCTCGTACATGCTGCAGGAACGTCCGGGCGCCTATCTGTTCCTGGGGCAGGGCGACGGGCCGGGGTTGCACCACCCCAAGTACAATTTCAACGACGAGATCGCACCGGTGGGTGCCTCGTTCTTTGCGCGCATCGTCGAAAAGGCGCAGCCGTTGACCTGACGGTCCGGTCGATATCAGGAAGGAAACGGGCCAAAATGGCATTGGAAGACGCGAAAAATCAGGTCGATGAGGCCTTTACCAACCCCGACCTGAAGGGGTTGAGCTTTGAAAACACCTTTGGCGGGGCCACGTCCTTTCTGCGGCGGCTGTACACCAAGGACCTGACCGGCGCCGATATCGCGGTGACCGGCGTGCCGTTCGATCAGGCGGTGACCAACCGCCCCGGCACCCGTCTGGGCCCGCGCGCGATCCGCGAGGCCAGCGCGCTGCAATCGCCCGATGCGCCTTATGGCTGGCCCTTCGATGCGCTCAGCGAGCTGGCGATCATCGACTATGGCGACATGGCCTATGACTATGCCAACATCCCGGCCTTTCCCGACACGCTGACCGATCATATCCGCACCATTCTGGCGGCGGATGTGGCCTCGGTCACGCTGGGGGGCGACCACTATATCAGCTTTCCGATCCTCAAGGCCTATGCCGAGAAATACGGCCCGATGTCGCTGTTGCAGTTCGACGCCCATACCGACACCTGGGCCGATGACGACATGAGCCGGGTGGACCACGGCACCATGTTCTACAAGGCGGTGAAGTCGGGAATCGTGGACCCGAAACGCTCGGTTCAGGTGGGGATCCGCACCACCAACGAGGACACGCTGGGCGTCAACATCATCGACGCGCGCGAGGTCTATGAATCCGGCCCCGCCGCCGTGGCGCAGAAGATCAAAGGCATTTTGGGCGACAGTCCTGTCTATCTGAGCTTTGATATCGACGGGCTGGACCCGGCCTTTGCCCCCGGCACCGGCACGCCGGTCTGGGGTGGGCTCAGCTCGATCCAGGCGCAGATCATCCTGCGCGACATCGCCGGGATCAACATCAAGGGCGGCGACGTGGTCGAGGTGTCTCCGCCGTATGATACGTCCGGTGCAACGGCGATCGCGGGGGCGCATGTGGCGACCCAGATCATCTGCCTGCTGGGATGGACCAAGCTGGCGAAAGATGGGCGGCTTTAACCATTGGTTAGCCATGGTTTTGCTATGGCCGGTATCAGGTGAACCAACGGGACAGGGGGCGCGCACGCCATGAGCCAATACAACCAACCCATCAGCGGCAATGATCTGGCGCGGTTTTCCGGGCCGAACACCTTCATACGGTTGCCCGCGGCCGATACGCTGGCGGGGCTGGACGTGGCGGTGCTGGGCGTGCCGATGGATATCGGAACCTCATGGCGGTCGGGCACCCGGTTCGGCCCCAAGCAGATCCGCGCCGAAAGCGCGATGATCCGGCCCTACAACATGGCTACCTTCGCCGCGCCTTTCGACAGCCTCCAGATCGCCGATATCGGAGATCTGGCGATCAACACCTTCTCGCTGGCCGACAGCCTTCGGATCATCAAGGAAAGCTATGACGCGATCCTGGCGCAGGGCGTGATCCCGGTGGCGATGGGGGGCGATCATTCGATCACCCTGCCGATTCTGCGGGCCGTTGCCGCAAAACATGGGCCTGTTGCCCTGGTGCATGTGGACGCCCATGCCGACGTCAATGACGAGATGTTCGGTGAGCGTGAGACCCACGGAACCGTCTTCCGCCGCGCGTATGAAGAGGGGCTGATCGTGCCCGACAGGACCTTTCAGGTCGGTATCCGCGGCTCGGGCTATGCGGCCAGCGATTTCACCGAGGCAAAGGGCTGGGGGTTCCGGCAGTTTCCTGCGTGGGAGTTGTGGCAACAAAACCTGACTCAAATCGGAGCGTTGATCCGCAAGGAAATCGGCGAACATCCGGTTTATGTCACCTACGACATCGACAGCCTGGACCCAGCCTACGCCCCCGGCACCGGCACGCCCGAGATCGGCGGACTGACCACGCCGCAGGCGCTGCAGCTGATCCACGCGCTGGGGGGCATGAACGTGGTCGGCTGCGACCTGGTCGAGGTCTCACCGCCCTATGATCCGTCGGGCAACACTGCGCTGACGGCGGCCAACCTGCTGTTCGAGCTGCTGTGCATCCTGCCCGGTGTGACGTCACGGTAAGCGGGGCCGGCAGGTCTTGCCAGGTACCGCCGGGCGGCTAGGGTTCTGCCGGAAGGTCTGATTGGAATGAAACGCATGGTTCTTTGGTTGATCGTCGCCGCGGTTGTCGGGCTTGGCCTCTATGTGCGGCTGGCACCGGCCGATCCCGCGCGCTGGCATGTGCCAGTCGTGGCCGAGGCAGATCGTGACCTGCCCGGAGGCGTGATCCGCGTGGTGCAGACCGGGCCGGACGGCCTCGCGCGGCTGGACAAGATGGCGCGGTCGACGCCGCGTACGACGGTGCTGGCCGGATCGGTGGATGAGGGCCTGATCACCTATGTGTCCCGCAGCCGGGTGTTCGGCTTTCCCGACTACACTACCGCCCAGCAGGACGGCGACTCGTTGCGCATCTATGGACGGTTACGATTTGGCCGACGGGATTTCGACGTCAACCGCACCCGGGTCGACGGTTGGCTGGCGGCTCTGCAGTCCTGAAGACAGGCACCCCTCAGACACCTCGCGCCACATCGGCACGTTCAGCGACATCTGGCATTGGGCCATGAACATGCGGCCATCGACCTGCAGGCAGACCATCTCGCCCAGTTCCACCCGCGCGCCGGAGGTGTCGGTGCAATAGCAATCCTGCACCTTGCCACCGGGGCCGATGACATCGGCCAGACCGGGCGTTGCGCAGACGATCAGCAGGGCCATGATCCGTTTCATGGGCATAGCTTAGCACAAGCCGGGGCCTTGACCAACGCCGTCGGATGATAGACACCGCCCCAATGATCCCCGAAGAACGTCTTGAACAGATCACCCAGCGATTCCAGTACCTCGAGGCGGCCATGTCCGATGGCGCCGCGGGTGGGGATATCGCGGCTTTGGCCAAGGAATACTCCGACCTCAAGCCGGTGGTCGAACAGATCGCAGCCTGGCGCCAGCTGCGGGCCGATCTGGCCGAGGCCGAGGCGATGCTGGACGACCCCGACATGAAAGAGCTGGCCGAGGAGGAGATCCCGCAGCTCAAGGCGCGCATCCCCGAGGCCGAGCATGCGCTGCAACTGGCGCTGCTGCCCAAGGACGCGGCCGATGCGCGGCCGGCGATACTGGAGATCCGCCCCGGCACCGGCGGCGACGAGGCGGCGCTGTTCGCGGGCGACCTGCTGCGGATGTATCAGCGCTATGCCGAGGCGCGCGGCTGGCAGTTCGAGATCATCGAAGAACAGCAGACCGAACTGGGCGGCATCAAGGAAGTGGTGGCCCATATCAAGGGCGACAACGTCTTTGCGCGGCTGAAATACGAATCCGGCGTGCACCGCGTACAGCGTGTACCCGAAACCGAGAGCGGCGGGCGCATCCACACCTCGGCGGCGACTGTGGCGGTTCTGCCCGAGGCCGAGGACGTGGATATCCAGATCGACCCGAATGACATTCGCATCGACACGATGCGCAGCTCGGGCGCGGGTGGGCAGCATGTGAACACCACCGACTCGGCGGTGCGGATCACCCACCTGCCGACCGGGATCGTGGTGACGAGTTCCGAAAAATCGCAGCACCGCAACCGCGAGATCGCGATGCAGGTGCTCAAGACGCGTCTCTATGACCTCGAACGTCAACGGATCGACAGTGAACGCTCGGCCGACCGGGCCAGCCAGGTTGGGTCGGGCGACCGCTCCGAGCGCATCCGTACCTACAATTTCCCGCAGGGCCGGATGACTGATCACCGGATCAACCTGACGCTCTACAAGCTCGACCAGATCATGCAGGGCGATCTGGACGAGGTGATCGACGCGCTGACCGCCGATGATCAGGCGCGCCTGTTGGCGGAGATGGCGCAATGATCGCGGCGCTGACAGCGGCACAGGCCATGGTGGCCGCCACCGCGCGCCTGCGGGCCGCAGGTGTGGACGACCCGGCGCGGGACGCCCGGGTTCTGCTGGCTCATGCCGCCCGCATCGAGGCCAGCCGCGTGACGCTGATTGCGCCCGAAGAGCTCTCGCCCGAGATCGCCGAACGGTATGAGCAACTGGTGTCGCTGCGCGCGATCCGGGTGCCTGTTTCCCATCTGCTGGGCGAGCGCGAATTCTACGGCCGGCGCTTCCGCGTCAGCCGCGACGTGCTGGACCCGCGCCCCGAAACCGAAGCGCTGATCGAAGCGGCCCTGAGCCAGCCGTTTGACCGCGTGCTGGATCTGGGCGTCGGCTCGGGCTGCATCCTGATCACCTTGCTGGCGGAGCGCACCAGCGCAACCGGGCTGGGTGTCGATCTGAGCGAGGCCGCCTGCCTGCAGGCCAGCGCCAATGCGTTGGCCCATGGGGTGCAGGACCGGGCGGAAATCCAGCGCTCGGACTGGTTTGAATACATTGGCGGCCATTTCGACCTGATCGTTTCCAATCCGCCCTATATCGCGCTCGACGAAATGGATGACTTGTCGCCCGAAGTGCGCGAGCACGAGCCGCGCCTGGCTTTGACGGATGAAGCGGACGGGCTGGACGCCTATCGCCGGATTGCGGCCGGCGCCCCTGATCACCTTGTGCCCGGCGGACGGCTTTTGGTGGAAATCGGTCCGACACAGGCGCAGGCGGTTAGCGCGTTGTTCGACGCGGCGGGGCTGGCGGATATCCGTGTGGTTCCTGATCTGGACGGGCGGGACCGGGTGGTGGGCGCCAGAATGCCGGGCTAACCGCGGATTCTGAGGCCGATTTACGCCGGTCGGGGTAAAAAACCCGGCATTTGGTGTATTAACCCCTTGTCTGCGCCGTCAGGACATGCTTACTCAGAGTAGTCAGCGCGGTTGACGCCCCTTCGGCGCACCCCTGACGCCAAGCCCAAAAAAGTCGACATCCCGTGACGGCACAGGCCACAGAGCAGCGCAGAATACGGGTGGATCGACAGTGCAAGACAAGGCTGACGTACAGTAAGATGAGATCCTCCAAATCCCGCTCGCGGGCAAAGAACAACCGCAATCGTCCCTCTGGTGGAAACGTCGTTAACCGGGTTTTCGACAGCTCGGGGCCCGAGGGCAAGGTGCGCGGCACGCCGCAGCAGATCATTGACAAGTACAACCAGCTGGCGCGCGATGCACAGCTGGCCAATGACCGCGTCGCTGCCGAAAACTTTCAGCAACATGCCGAGCATTACCTGCGCCTGCTGAGCGAGGCGCAACGCGAAATGGAAGCGCGTCGGGAAGAGCAGGAACGCCAGAACCGCGAGCGTCAGGCCGAGCGCGATCGGGAGCGGGCGGAACGGCAGGAACGTGAAGCCGCACGCCAGGCGGACCCGGCCGAGGCTCCGCAGCCGGACATCGTTGATCTGAACGCCGATTCGGATACTCCTGAATCCGGGCTTGTCGAGACGCCCGAAAGCGCGGGCGCCAAGGCCGAAGCGGCCGAGCGCAAGGACAAACCTGCCCGGAGACCGCGCGCACGCAAGCCCAAGGCCGTAGAAGAGCAGGGCCCCCAAGGCGGCGGTGATGCACCAGAGGCTGCCGAATAAGCCATAGCGGTTGCGCACAGAGTTCAAAGGCCCCGGTCAGAGATGTCCGGGGCCGTTTTCGTTCGGGATCAGGTTTTTTGTATCTCACGCGCCAGCGCGCAGAACGCTTCGAGCGATATCTGCTCGGCACGGTCGGTCGGCTTGATGCCGGCGGCGGTCAGGCGGTCCTCGATATCGGGGGCCATCCCCTTGAGCGAGGCGCGCAGCATCTTGCGGCGCTGATTGAACGCGGCGGCCACGACACGTGACAGAATACCGGCATCGGCCGGAAAGCGCGGTTCGGGCAGGGCGGTCAGGTGGACCACGGCGCTGCTGACCTTGGGCGGCGGCGTGAACGCACCGGGGGGCAGGGACATGGCGATGCGCGCCTCGGCCCGCCACTGGGCCAGGATCGCCAGCCGCCCATAAGCCTTGGTGCCGGGC
The DNA here is from genome assembly GCF_056539185.1 of Ruegeria sp. BC6. Lineage (NCBI taxonomy): Bacteria > Pseudomonadati > Pseudomonadota > Alphaproteobacteria > Rhodobacterales > Roseobacteraceae > Ruegeria > Ruegeria sp. BC6. The sequence goes on along the minus strand of NZ_JBQFUM010000001.1, from coordinate 784,976 downwards.
TGCGCCACGATGCGCTCGGCCACCTCGCGCTGGAACATCAGGGTCAGGCTCTGCCAGAAGGGTGGCCATTCCGGCGGGGTCAGCCAGCGCACCAGCAGTTCCGTGCCCACATTGTAGGGCAGATTGGCCGCCACGCGGATGGGCGGCGTCAGATGTTCGAGCGGATCGATTTCAAGAGCGTCGCCATTGATGACCTCGAGCCGCCCGGGATAGGCAGCGGCGATTTCCTGAAGCGCGGCGATGCAGCGGATATCTTTTTCCACCGCCACCACCTTGCGCGCACCTTCGGCCAGCAAACCGCGGGTCAGGCCTCCGGGGCCGGGGCCGATCTCCAGCACGTCGCATTGGCTCAGGTCGCCGGCCTGCCGGGCGATCTTGGCCGTCAGGTTGAGATCGAGCAGGAAGTTCTGACCCAGCGACTTGCGCGCCGAGAGCTGGTGCTTGGCGATGACCTCGCGCAGCGGGGGGAGGGTGTCGATTGCGCTCATGATCCGGTTACCGTGGCGCGAGGGGCAGGCGGTGCGCCAGAGAATTTTTGCCTCCGGCGGGGATATTTGGCGCCAGATGAAGGATCAAGTGCTTTGTGCCATGCGTTGGGCGAGTTTCAGCGCCTCGATCAGGCTGGTGGGGTTTGCGATGCCCTGTCCGGCGATGTCGAGCGCGGTGCCATGGTCGGGCGAGGTGCGGATGAAGGGCAGGCCCAGGGTCACGTTCACGCCACGGTCGAAGTCGAGGGTCTTGATCGGAATCAGCGCCTGATCGTGATACATGGCGATGGCGGCGTCATAGCGGGCGCGTGCGGCGGCGTGGAACATCGTGTCTGCCGGGTGCGGGCCGGTGACGCTGTAGCCATCGGGGGTGAGATCGGCCAGCAAGGGCGCGATCCAGTCCAGTTCCTCGCGGCCCATCTTGCCACCCTCGCCGGCATGGGGGTTGAGTCCGGCCACCGCGATGCGAGGATGCGGGATGCCGAATTGGCGGCGCAGGCCGTCAGCGGTGATCGCGATCGTGTCGCGCAGCAGGTCAGGCGTGAGCCGCGAGGGCACCTGCGACAGCGGGATGTGGATCGTGGCGGGTACCACGCGGAGTTGCTCGCTGGCCAGCATCATCACCACGCGGGAGCGACCTGCCAGCGCCGCCAGAAACTCGGTATGGCCCGGATAGGCGAAATCGGCGCCGTCGATCAGGGCCTTCTTGTGGATCGGGGCCGTGCAGAGGGCCGAGGCCGCGCCGGATCGCACCAGCGACACGCCGGTTTCGATGGCGTCGATCACCGAGGGCGCATTGGCTGGGTCGGGGTGGCCGGGCAGGTTCGGGGCCGGAAAGGTCAGCGGCAACACCGGCAGCGCCTCTGCGCAGATGTCAGCCACTTGGGCCGGGTCTACGATCTCGGTCGTGGGGATGTCGTCGGGCAGGTGACCGGCGTCGCCGATGTAAAAGAATGGGCAGCTGTCGCGCAATGCGGCCCAGGCCTTGGCGGCGATTTCCGGACCGATGCCCGAGGGTTCGCCGCAGCTGAGCGCGATGGGCGCGGTCATTGCTCGATGATGGTGGCGTCGGCGCGCAGCTGTTCGACGAGGCTGTTGGCGAATGCCTGCAGGCGTTGCTGCGTCAGCGCGTTGGCCACGTCTTCGCGCGACGTGTCCTCACCCAGATCGCGCGTCCTATTGCACAGCATGAGGAACACCAGCGTCTGGCCGTTGTTGCGGGTCAGAGAGGTCGACACCTCGTTGGGGTCCAGCTTGGCGAGTTCCAGCGCGATGTCGCGCGGGATTTCCGACGGACTGGCCGAGACTCGGTCGAGAACCTCGGGCGGTTGCCCTTTGGCGATGCCGTACAGGTCGTCGCAGGTATCCACCGTTTCCTTCAGTTCGGCGGCTCTTTTCAATGTTTCGGGGCTGAGCCCGCCGGGCAGGTAATAGGCGGCATAGTCGATCTTGGAGAACCGCGGCGTGCTGGCGGCCACTTCTCGCAGGCCGCGCATCTGGAACAGGGCTACGGCGTTGGGCAGGCTCAGCGGGGCCGTGACCTCGCCATTCTTCAGGCCGAGGATAACCGGTTGCAGCGCCGGAGGCAGGTTGGTGACGTTCAACCAGTCCAGGCGTCCGCCATTTTCGCGTGTCGGAGCTGCCGAATACTGCGTGGCGGCGGCCGAAAACGCATCGATGGTTTCGACACGGGCGATCTCGTCGGCCAAGGCCTCGGCCTGTGCCAAGGTTTGCGCATTCACGGGGATGATGATTTCGGACAGCAAAACCTGAAGACCGCCACCGCCGGTCTGACCCATTGCTCGGTCAATTTCGTCGTCCGTCGGACGGGCTTGAGAGATAAAGCGGGCGCTGACATAGTCGCGCCATGCCAGCTGACTGGATACGTAATCACGCACGGTTTCGCGGTCGATGCCTGCGTCGGCCAGTGCCTTCAGGAACTGATCCGGGGTCAGCTGACCGCGCGAGGCGAATTCGTCGATCGCAACCTGAATGTCTTCGGGTGTGGGCTGGATACCGGCTTCACGCATGGCCTGTTTGCGCAGGCGTTCGTCGATCAACGCCTTGCGGACTTCGGCCTCAGAGCTGCCGGGGATACCCAGAATCTCGAGAAACCGCTGGCGCTGATCCAGTTCGTACCAGGTGACGATATCCTGATTCACGCGGATAGCCGGTGAAAACAAGCTCTGCGCGGGGGCTTGCTGAGGCGCAACTGACAGCATGGCGACCGCGAGGCCGGGCGCAAATGCCGTCAGCCAACGGGAACGAAAGAACCTGGAAAAACCTGAAATCAGCTGCATTTTCTTTTATACTTCTTGCCCCCGCCTTCAACGGCGTATCCTGTCAGTGCAACGGTAAAGCCGAATTCCGTCGAAGGCTCAATACTTGATGTCGAAGTATATCGCCGGCTGACGGACATGTTAACCTGCACACATTCATTTTCATACGTCACACCCAAGCCCAGCCGCAGCGGTTCGGATTCTGCCAGATCATAGCGGGCCAGAGCGTTGGCTCTCCAGTTTTCATCCAGTCGTTGACGTGCGGTCAAGCGTATCTCGGATGTCTCCATGTCAAGGTTTTCGGCCGGGTCCGGCTGCTGCCAGATATAGCTTCCGCCCAGTTGGGTCCCTTCGTTGGCCCAGGTTCCGCGCAATTCAGCCTTGGTAAAGCTGAAATCGCCATCCATCAATCCACGTGCGGCCAGCGTCAGGCCATTGTTCGTCTTGATCTGCCCTGCCAGCAGCAGGTCGGACGAAGTTCCCTGGAGGCCGGACGTAGCGGTGAAGTTCGGATCGGCGGTCGAGCGGAAGACCTGGCCGACCGTGGCCAATGCCCGCCAACCGCCCGGGGCATACCGAGCCCAGTTCACGCCCACGACCGCCGTCGTGCCGTCTTCGCGTCGGTCCTCGGCCGGAAAGCGGGACAGGGACAACAGGTTGCCCTGGTCAAATTCCTGGAAGGTGCTTTCGTCATCGGGCACATCGGTGTCCGAAACATGAGTCCAGCCAAACTGCGCGATCGGCTCAAGAAACTGGGTCGCGCCAGAGGCTTCGCGCCGGGTCATCGGATAGCGCAGTGTCAAAGCCGCACGCGGGGTCGACCGGGTGATCTGGTCGGGGTAGGCGCTGTCGTTGCGAATGTCGAACGTGTCGACCGAAGCCCCCAGTTCAGCATCCGCGCGCAGCCCGGAGGCAAAGGTCCAGCTGCGCAGCCACTGGGCGTCGAATGTGGCGCGGGCCACATCGCGCCCGATGATATCCTCGTCGCTGGTCCGGGTGTGGGTGTGGGTGACGAAGCCCAGCCGCACCTCGCCGCCGACAGCGGACGCGGGGAAATAGCGTTTCTGGTAGAACAGATCGAAGACCTGCGACGGGATCTCATCCTGTTCCTCGCTGTCGCGCAGGGTCTTGTAGTGAATGAAGCTGGTCCGAAACGCCGTGTCGCGTTTGATGCGCTCGAGTGCGATCTCGCTGCGCAGACGGTCATAGTCAGGCAGCCCATAGTCCGCCAGGTACGAGTCGTCCGATGCGGTCTGGACGTCGAAGGTCAGCCGGAAGTCGTTCGGAAGATTGAACCAGCCATTTGCAAAGAAATAGCCCCGATCCTGCTCCTGCTGGACATCGTCGCGGGTATAGGCCCCTTCAAACTGGATGCGGCCGTTCTTGAAGGCCTGCCGGTAGCGATAGCCAAGCGTCGTGGTCTTGGACGACAGGTAGGGGGTCAGCGTCAGATCCCTGTGATCGCCCAGTTTGAAGAAATACGGCGTCTTGACGCCGGTACCCAACTGCGAGGTCGTGCGGATTGACGGCACCAGAAATCCGGTTGCCCGGTCCAGTGTCGGGTCCGGCAGCCGCAGGGTTGGAAAGTAGAAAACCGGCACATCCAGAATGCGGAACTGGGCGCCCTCGAAGTACAACTGCCGTTCGAGCTGATCATGCGTGACCTTGCGTGCCCGGATCTGCCAGAGGGGCGGCCGACCGTCGGCGCAGACATGGCAGGACGTGGCCGAGACCTTGCTGAACTGCGTGTATCGTCCTGCCGCGCGGGTCGCCTGAACCGACGCGATCTGCACCTGCTGGTCGAACACCAGCCGTGCGCCGGTCAACAACCCGTTCTGGATGCCGTCATCCAGCTGCGCTGAGTCCGCAAGGACGGTCGAGCGTCCGCCCTGATCGATCCGGATCGGACCTTCCAGCGTCAGCTCGCCCGACTCGCGGTCGAAAACCACGCGCTGTGCGGACAGTTTGACGTCGCCCTGAAAGGCTTCGACATTGCCCTCGGCCACCAGTTTGCGATCCGGGGTGATGAAGATCCTGTCAGCCACCAGCAAGGCAGGCTGATCCTGTTGTTGTGCCGTGTCAGGCGCGGGCGTACTGGTCTCCGAGGTCTGGGCCAATGCCAGCCCCGGACCGGAAAAGAACACGGCACTGGATAAAAGAAGGGGCAGAAGGCGCCGCATCAACCGTCCTCCGCGTGCAGCAGAAGGCCGAGCGACAGCAATATGGCCGCAAACGGTGGTGCCCAGGCCGCAATCACAATTGGCAGTTGGCCGTTCTCTCCCAAAATCTGAGCGAAATTGCGCACGAAATATACGCCGAATCCCAGAAGAACAGCCGTCAGCACGGCGACGCCGGTGCCGCCGAACCGCACGTGCCGCATGGTGAAGGCCGCGCCGATCAACACCATCGAAATCAGGAAGAATGGGCGCGCCAGCTGCACCTGCAGCCAAACCTCGTATTGCTTGGTTGAAAAGCCCGCCTCGCGCAGGTCGCGGATCAGTTGGGGCAGGTCATAGACCGAGACGCTGTCCTGTTGGCCCAAGGTTTCAAGAATGCGCTGACGGGTCAGCGAAGTGGGCAGCCGCAGGGTCTCATGCGTGACGGCATGGGTCTCGGGGTTGGTGTCGTTGGACAGGGGCCATTCCTTGGTGTTGCGCAGGATCCAGGCCCCGTCGTCGAGGCGAGCGCCGTCGGCGATGATTTGACGGGTCGGGAGACCTTCGGGCGAAAACGTGATGATGGTCACGTCGATCAATTCAAGCTCGGCGTCGTTAGTCGATGCGCGGGCATGGATCACCGATTGGCCCTGCGGCGAGCCCTGACGCAGCCAAAGCCCATCGCGGCTGATCGAGAGGGCGGAACTGCCACCGTTTTTGTATAGATCCGAGAAATGCCGGTACTGCTCGGACGTTGCCGCCGCAATCGGGTTCAGCAGGGCCACCGCCAGAGTTCCGATTATCAGCGCCAGAAGGACCGGTGCCACCAGCGCGCGGATACCCGAGCGGCCGATCGCCCGGGTCACCACCAACTCCGAGCTGCGGGCGAGGCCGACAAACAGGGCAATGGTCGACAGGATCATCAACAGCGGCAGCATCTCGCTGATCGCAGCGGGTGTGTTCAAAAGCGTCAGCTGCAGAACCTGGCCAAAGGACAGGTCTGCGTCATTGAACCGACGGGCCTGTTCGATCAGGTCGATCAGGATCATCAGTGTCAGGAAGATGGCCCCAATCACCAGAAAGCTCTGCAAAAAGCGGCGGGCGAAGTACCGGTCCAGAATCACGGTCGCATCCCCGGCACGGGGCGTCCAGCAGGCCTGTTGCCAGAATCGCCAAGGCACAAAAACATGCGCGACGGCCTATGCCTGCCGAATGATGCCAAGTTTTCTCCCCCGAGCCTGCCGGTCATTTTGGCGCGACCTTAATGCAATTGGCGGGCGGGGAAAACTGCTATCTGGTCAATGGCGGCGGCGCGGGCTAGGTCTGTGGGCAGAGTTTTTCAGGAGCAAGAAATGAGCAGTCTGGTACCGATCCGTTTTCAAGCCTTCGAACTGGACCTGATGGCACAGGCCCAAGGCCGGGTGGCCATTCTCATACCCGCCGATGGCAAGATGAACCCCGCCGCGCGCCGCGCAAACCGACTGACCCGTGGTGCCGTGGCCCGGCTGGTGGAAAGCGACCGTTTCGCCAAGGTCAAGACTGGCGACGTGATCTCGTTGGCTTGGCCCGGCGGGATGGAGGCAGAGGCATTGGACATTCTCGTCCTGCCACGCCGCCCGGAACCGGACGAAGCCCGCAAGGGCGGAGCCGCGCTGGCCAAGCTGGCAGGTGGCAAGGACCTGCTGGTCATGGCGGGCAACCAGGTCCGGACCGAGGAACTGGCCCTGGGCATTGCTTTGCGCAGCTATGATTTCGACGCACACAAAACCAAGGACGATGACGCAGACGGCACGGTGACCATCTGCCACGCCAAGCCCGAAGACGCCGAGGCCGCCTTCGCACCGCTCTATGCAGGGGCTGATGGTGTGCGCATGACCCGCGACCTGACGAACGAACCCGCCAACATCCTGACGACGACCGAATTTGCCAACCGTTTGAAAGAGATGGAGGAGTTGGGCCTGAAGGTCGAGGTGCTGGAGGAAGACAAACTGGCCGAGTTGGGCATGCGGACTCTGCTGAGCGTCGGGCAAGGCTCGGACAGCCCCTCGAAAGTCGTCGTGATGCAGTGGAATGGCGGCGATGCCGATGACGCGCCGCTGGCTCTGGTCGGCAAGGGGGTCGTTTTCGATACTGGCGGTATCTCGATCAAACCGGCCGCGGGCATGGAAGAGATGACCATGGACATGGGCGGCGCAGGCGTCGTTGCGGGAACCATGCGCGCATTGGCCAAGCGTAAGGCCAAGGCCAATGTCGTGGGCCTGGTCGGGCTCGTCGAGAACATGCCCTCGGGCAGTGCCACGCGGCCGGGCGACGTCGTCAAGTCGATGAAGGGCGATACGGTCGAGATCATCAACACCGATGCCGAGGGACGTTTGGTGCTGTGTGACGTCATGTGGTACGCGCAGGAGCGGTTCAATCCGGTCGGCATGATCGATCTGGCCACCCTGACCGGCGCCATCATCATCGGGCTGGGGCATGAAAACGCAGGCGTGTTTTCCAACAACGACACCTTCTGCGATGCGTTCCTGAAGGCGGCCCGGGCCGAGGATGAAGGCGCGTGGCGTATGCCGCTGGGGCAGGCTTATGACGATCTGCTGAAGTCGCGCATCGCGGACATGAAGAACGTGGGCGGCCGGCCGGCCGGTTCGATCACCGCAGCGCAGTTTCTGCAGCGTTTCGTCAAGGAAGAAACACCCTGGATCCATCTGGACATCGCGGGCGTGGCCTCGGTTGCGGCGGAAACGTCCTATGCGCCCAAGGGCGCCACGGGTTGGGGCGTCCGTGCGCTCAGCCGTTTCGTGCAGGACAATTTCGAGTAGGTCGATGGGCGCCGTCTACTTCTACCATCTGACCCGCCATCCACTTGAGCAGACCTTGCCGGTGTTGCTGGACAAGGCACGGCAGGCCGGGTGGCGGATTGCGGTGCGAGGCACTGACCCTGCGCGGCTGGACTGGCTGGACGAAAGGCTTTGGCTGGGCCCCGAGGACGCATTTCTGCCGCATGGGCAGGCAGGTGGGCCGCATGACGCGGTTCAGCCGATCCTGCTGACTACCGAGCCGGACGCTGCCAACAACCCGTCTTGCCTGATGGCGGTAGACGGGGCCGAGGTGACGCCGGATGAGGTGACCGCCTCGGAGCGGGTTTGCATCCTGTTCGATGGCAACGACCCAACCGCGGTGGATCATGCGCGTGGTCAATGGAAGACGCTCACCGCGGCGGGTTGCGCCGCGCAGTATTGGTCGGAGGAATCCGGCCGTTGGGAGAAAAAGGCCGAATCCGGCTGACTCGGGACCGAAATCAGATTGCAGGCGTGGCGATCCGCGCGACAGGAGATTGATTGATGAAAATGAAACCGTTGGGCCGCACGGGCATCCAGGTCTCGGACCTGTGCCTCGGAACCATGACATTCGGCACTCAGACCCCTGAGGCGGATGCGCATCGTCAGATCGACACTGCGCTGGCGGCCGGGATCAATTTCCTCGATGCCGCCGAGATGTATCCGGTCAACCCGATCACCAAGGAGACCGTGGGCAAGACCGAGCAGATCATCGGCAACTGGAATGCGGCACATCCGGCCCGCCGCGGCAGCTATGTTCTGGCGACCAAGCATTCGGGCGCCGGCTTTACCCATGCGCGGGACGGAGCACCGATCTCGGCCAGCACGATCCCCGGGGCCATCGAGGGATCGTTGCGGCGCCTGCAGACCGACTACATCGACCTGTACCAATTCCACTGGCCCAACCGCGGCAGTTACATGTTCCGGCAGAATTGGGACTACGACCCGTCGGGCGGCGACAGGCAGGCGGTTCTGGACAACATGCGCGAATGCCTCGAGGCGCTGCAGGTGCAGGTGGACAAGGGCAATATTCGCGCCTTCGGCCTGTCGAACGAAAGCGCCTGGGGCACCGCCCAGTGGCTGCGCTTGTCCGACGAGATGGGGGCACCACGGGTGGCGTCGGTCCAGAACGAGTATTCTCTGCTGTGCCGCCTGTATGACACCGACATGGCCGAGCTGAGCGCCTATGAGGATGTGGGTCTTCTGGCTTTCTCGCCGCTGGCCGCCGGATTTCTGACCGGCAAGTATCAGGGCGGGGCGGTGCCCGAGGGATCGCGCATGTCGATCGTGCCGCAAATGGGCGGGCGCAAGGGCGACAGGGTGTTCGGCGCAGTCGAAGCCTATCTGGCGATTGCCGCGAAACACGGGCTGGACCCGGTGCACATGGCGCTCGCCTGGTGCCAGGCGCGGCCGTTCATGACCTCGGTCATCTTCGGCGCGACCACGCAGGCGCAGCTGGAACGGATCCTGGAGGGGCGGGATGTCGTGCTGTCTGATGAGGTTATGGCCGAGATCAACGCGGCCCATCGCGCGCATCCGATGCCGTATTGAGGGATGGGGGCGCTGCCCCCGTCGCCGTAGCCAACTCCCCCCCAAATCTATGACCAGATGAAGTTCGCCCGTCAGTGATGGGTGGGCTGGGTGCGGTCCTGCCTGAGGTCGCGGGCGGATAGTCCATGCGCCGTACGGAAAGCGCGCGCAAAGCTGGATTGGGACGTGAACCCCGTGGCCAGTGCCACATCCATCAGCGGCATGTCGGTGTCGGTAACCAGACGGCGGGCCTCGGCCAGGCGCAGTTGCAGGTAGTGGTCCTGTGGCGTGGTGTTCAGCCGCAGGCGGAATTGCTGCTGCAGGGTGCGCGGGCTGGTTCCCAGGGCCTTTGCGATCTCGGCCAGGGGCAGCGGGTCGTCCAGCGCGGCCTGCATGATCGCGTTGGCGCGGGCGGTCAGGGCGCTGTGGCGGTGTGGCGCCCCGGTACGGCTCTGCGGTCTGCCGGGTTCGGGGGCGCCTTCGTAGAGGAACAGGCCCGAGACACGGGCCGCGAAGCCGGCGCCGTGGCGTGCCGCGATGATGTGCAGCATCATCTCGACCGCGGGGATCGCTCCGCCCGAGGTCAGGCGGTTACCGGACACGGTGAACCGGTCGGGGCGCACGTCGACTTCGGGGAAACGGGTGGCGAAGGTCTCGAGATCTTCCCAGTGGGTGGTGGCGGCGTGACCGTCAAGCAGCCCTGCTTCGGCCAGCAGCCAGGGGCCTCCGTCGATGCCCGCCATCGTGGCGCCGGTATTGGCGATGCGGCGCAGCCCGGCCAGAAGGCTGGGGGTGGCGTGGCGCACCAGGTTGAACCCCGCGATCACGATCATCAGGTCGCAGTGGTCGAGACGCGCCAGCGGGATGCCCGGCACTTGCAACGCGCTGGTCAGCATCGCCGGCTCGGGCGTGGCGGTCACGTAGTCCCAGTCGAAGGCCGGGCGGTCGGCCAGCCGGTTGGCGGCGCGCATCGGGTCCACCGCCGAGGCGAAGCTGAGCGTGTTGCACTCGTCCAGCACCAGAACGGCGGTTTTCAGCGCGCGGTGCTCGGGCTGGAGGATGTTTTTTGCGGATTTCATCAAGTCTGATTCGCATTCTGGCAAGTTGTCTAGTCAAGGCTGCGCCAGAGTCGGGGCCAGACGCAAATCGGAATCCGGGGAGAAGCCTGGGGAAAACCCATGGCGAAGCCGTGTATAACTTGGGGATAACACCATGCCTTTGGAAATGAACCGCGAAGTATTCATCACTTGTGCCGTGACCGGCTCGGGTGGGACGCAGGATCGCAGCCCGCATGTGCCGCGTTCGCCCAAGCAGATCGCCGACAGTGCGATCGCGGCCGCCAAGGCCGGGGCGGCGGTGGTTCATTGCCATGTGCGCGACCCCGAAACCGGCGCGCCCAGCCGCCGTCTTGACCTGTATCGCGAGGTGACGGACCGCATCCGCGACGCCGAGGTGGACGTGGTTCTGAACCTGACCGCCGGCATGGGCGGTGACATCGTGTTCGGCGGAGTCGAAGCCCCTTTTCCCGTGGCCGAGGGGACCGACATGATCGGTGCCTCGGAACGCGTGGCCCATGTGGCCGAATGTCTGCCCGAGATCTGCACGCTGGATTGCGGCACCATGAACTTTGCCGAGGCCGACTACGTGATGACCAACACACCCGGCGCCTTGCGGGCGATGGGGCAGATGATGACCGATCTGGGCGTGAAGCCCGAGATCGAGGCCTTTGACACCGGTCATCTGTGGTTCGCCAAGCAACTGGTGAATGAGGGCGTTCTGGCCCCGAATGCGCTGGTGCAGCTGTGCATGGGCGTGCCGTGGGGCGCGCCGGATGACCTGAACACCTTCATGGCGATGGTGAACAACGTCCCCGACGACTGGACCTTCAGCGCGTTCTCGCTGGGGCGGCATCAGATGGCCTATGTGGCGGCCTCGGTTCTTGCGGGCGGCAACGTGCGCGTGGGGCTCGAGGACAACCTATGGCTGGACAAGGGGGTGCTGGCCGAGAACTGGCAACTGGTCGAACGCGCCGGAACGATCATCGAGAACATGGGCGCGCGGGTGATCGGCCCGGCCGAGGTGCGCGAGAAGCTGGGTTTGGTCAAACGGGCGCCTGTGGCGTCCTGACGGGCAGGGCGACCCTCACAAAATCTGTCGAACAACGATGGCCTCCGGTGCGGCTTGGACGTTCGGGGCGAAGGAGAGAAGATGAAGACGGCAGCGATCATCGGTGGTGGCGTGATCGGCGGCGGATGGGCCGCGCGGTTTCTGCTGAATGGCTGGAACGTGCAGGTGTTCGACCCGGACCCCGAGGCCGAGCGAAAGATCGGCGAGGTTTTGGACAACGCGCGGCGGTCGTTGCCCGGGCTGAGCGATGTGCCGCTGCCGCCCGAAGGCGGGTTGAGCTTTCATGCCGACATGGCCGACGCGGTGCAGGGGGCAACGTGGATACAGGAGAGCGTGCCCGAGCGGCTGGACCTGAAGCTGAAGGTTTACAAGGGGCTGCAGGAGGCCTGTGATCCGGGAGCGATCATCGGGTCCTCGACCAGCGGGTTCAAACCGTCCGAGTTGCAGGAAGGTGCGCTGCGGCCCGAACAGATCGTGGTGACGCACCCGTTCAACCCGGTCTACCTTCTGCCGCTGGTCGAGCTGGTACCCTCGGCCGCCAACCCGCCCGAACTGGTCGCGCAGGCCAAGGACGTGTTGCGCTCGGTCGGATTCTTCCCGCTGCAGGTCCGCAAGGAGATCGATGCGCATATCGCCGACCGGTTCCTCGAGGCAGTCTGGCGCGAGGCGCTGTGGCTGGTCAAGGACGGCGTGGCCACGACCGAAGAGGTGGACGAGGCGATCCGCATGGGTTTCGGCATCCGCTGGGCGCAGATGGGCCTGTTCGAGACCTATCGCGTGGCCGGGGGCGAGGCCGGGATGCGGCATTTCATGGCCCAGTTCGGCCCGGCGTTGAAATGGCCCTGGACCAAGCTGATGGATGTGCCTGACTTCACCGACGATTTGGTCGACATGATCGCCGACCAGTCGGACGCGCAATCGGGGATGCACTCGATCCGCGAGTTGGAGCGCATTCGCGACAACAATCTGGTGGGCATGATGCGGGCGTTGAAGGCGCGCGACTGGGGCGCGGGGGCAGTGCTGAACCAGCATGACGCGCTGCTGAAGCCGGGTGCCCTGCCGACGCTGGATCAGGCGGATCTGAGCCAGCCGATCCTGACGCTGGCCCGCGCGGTGCCGCTGGACTGGACCGACTACAACGGTCACATGAACGAGGCGCGGTACCTCGAGGCCTTTGCCGCAGCGACCGACCGCTTCATGGAGATCATCGGCTGCGATGCCGATTACATCGCCTCGGGCGGCAGCTATTTCACCGCTGAGAATCACATCCGGTATCTGGAAGAGGCCCATGCCGGGGCGAAAATCGAAGTGCGCACGCAGATGCTGTCGGGGCAGGGCAAGAAGCTGCACCTGTTCCACAGCATGTACGAGGGCGACAAACTGCTGGCCACGGGTGAGAGCTTTCTGCTGCATGTCAGCCTTGAAACCCGTCGGCCCTGTGCGCCGTCGCCGCAGATCGAGGCGGCCATGGCCCGCATCGCCGAAGCGCAGGCCGGGTTGCCCTATCCCAAGGGCGCAGGGGCGGCGATCCGCAAACCGTCATGACCGGGCGGGTTCTGATCACCGCCGGTGCCTCGGGCGTGGGGCGCGCGATGGCAGAGGCGTTCGACGCCGCCGGCGCGCAGGTCTGGGTGGCCGATGTGGACGCGGCTGCGCTTCAGGCCTGCCCGGATCACTGGGGGCGGTCGCAGGTCGATGTGTCGGATGAGGGCGCCGTTGCAGCGCTTTTCAACGAGATCGCGGCGCAGTGGGGCGGATTGGACGTTCTGTGCGCGAATGCGGGTATCGCGGGGCCGACCGCATTGGTCGAAGATGTGGCGCTAAGCGATTGGCAAAAATGTATTTCCGTCAATCTGGACGGAGCCTTTCTGTGCGCGAAACACGCGGCGCCGATGCTCAAACGGCAGGGGCGCGGCGTGGTGCTGATCACATCCTCGACCGCCGGGCAATACGGCTATCCCAACCGTGCGCCCTATGCGGCGGCGAAATGGGCGGTGATCGGGCTGGGCAAGACCCTGGCGATGGAGCTGGGGCCGCACGGCGTGCGCTGCAACGTGATCTGCCCCGGCGCGGTGGAAGGCCCGCGGATGGAGGGCGTGCTGCAGCGCGAAGCGGCCGCCAAGGGCATGACCCGCGATCAGGTCTATCAGGGCTATGCGGCGGGTACTTCGATGGGCCGCTTCGTCGAAGCGCATGACATTGCCGCCATGGCGGTGTTCCTGGCCTCGGATGCGGCACGGTTGGTGTCGGGGCAGGTCATCGCCGTCGATGGGCACACCGTGAACCCCGACCCCAAGCTCTAGCCCTGGTTGGGGCCGCGCATCTGGCGGATCGAGGCGCGAACGGCCTGCCAGTTCTGTGCCTCTTCCACGTTTCCGGCGGCTTCGAATTCGCGGGCTTTCTGGGCGGCTTCGGCCTCCGCCTTGTCGCCATGCGCCGAGTAGAGGGCGCGCGCGTATTGAGCGGTTTTGAGAGCGTCCATTCCTGATATCCTCCTTTGGGTCGGATCGTTCGGATTTTCGCGCACCTCAATATAGGCGATCGGTCGGGAAATTGCACCCGTGGACTGGCGTCACCCCGCCGAAATGGCCGCGCGCAGCTGGCGCAGATGGGTCGGGAAGTGCCGGGCGGTGAGATCAGCTTCGCGGACCAAGGTATCGAAATGTCGCGTAAAAACCTCGATCCGGTCCCGGTCGCGGAAGGCCATGTAATGGCTGCCGGCATAGAACACGCAGAGCAGCGGACCAAAGATGGTGACCGGCGCGGAATAGAGCCGCTTGGCATCGAACAGGTAGATGCGCATGCGCGGATACAGCTGCTCGCACAGCTCCAGCATGTGATCGATCTGGTCCAGCCGCACATTCAGAGGCAGCCCGTCATAATAGCCGGTGCCATGCGCAAAGCTGTGAATCTCGTACAGCGGCATGGCGATTTCATAGTCAGACTGGGCGCCGCGCATCCAGGTCAGGCGGTCTTCGGAGGCGCCGATGGCCTGGTCAGCGGTTCGGCCCAGATGCGGCGCGTATTCCCATTCCAGCACGGCGCGGGTTTTCAGCATGTCGGGCAGGGTCGCCGGAACATAGCGGATCTTGTAGCCCGCGGCCTGCTGGTGCCATTCAAAGATGCGTTCGTCGACCAGCGCGCGGGGTGCCTCGGTCATGGTCAGCGAACTGGCCAGCAACTCGGCCGCGCTCTCGGGTCGGTCCGAGAGGCTGAGCAGCCAATCCGCCGACACCCCCAGAGCCGAGGCGCAGCTGCCCACCACATGGGCGTTGGGCAGGCGTGCGCCCGTATCGGTCAGCAACTGGGAAACGGTCGAGCGATCGACCCCGATGGTGCGCGCCAGCGCGCTTTGGCTCATCTTCCGCTGGTCCATCGCGCGGGCCAGGCGCAGGCGGAACTGCGCGGCGCGGTCTCGTTTGTCGAAATTTTCCTGCATATGATGATAAATATCACGGTCGCTGAGATTTGTTAATCATATTCGGAATTCTCGACAGGGCCGGCGGCAGGTAACGCTTATGGGAAAACCAAAAAAGACTGGGGACCGGAATGGAAACGCGGCGAAGATCTGTCGTGAAGGCAATCATTTGGAATGCGATGGGCCTTGCGGTCATGACCGTGGTGGGGCTGGTCGCCACCGGCTCGGCCGCTATCGGCGGCGCATTGGCGGTGGTGAACACGGCCATCGGGCTGACGCTCTACGTGATTTACGAACGCATCTGGGCCGGAATCTCCTGGGGGCGACATGGCTGAGGCGACCACCCCAAAATCCCCCGAATGGCCGACCTTTGCCCTGATCGTAGCCTGCTATGCCCTTTGGCTGATTGCGATTTTCGGCGTCGCGGCGTGGTCGCTGTGGCTGGCGGTGCCGATGATGGGTGTCGTCGCGGCGCTGCATTCTTCGCTGACGCATGAGGCGCTGCACGGCCACCCGTTCCGTGCAAAGTGGTTGAACGAGGCGCTGATGGCGCTGCCGCTGACCCTGTTCATCCCCTACAACCGCTTCCGCGATCTGCATCTGGCGCACCATCAGGATGCCAACCTGACCGACCCCTATGACGATCCGGAATCCAACTATCTGGACCCGGCGGTCTGGGTCAGGCTGCCGCGGTGGCAGCGGTGGGTCTATAAGGCGAACAACACGCTGTTGGGGCGCATGGCGCTGGGTCCGATCATCGGCCAGCTGGCTTTTCTGCGCGACGACTGGCGCGGTGCGGTGCGCGGGGACCGCGACATCTGGCTGGCCTGGGCCTTGCACCTGCCGGGTGTGGCGGTGGTTCTGTGGATCGTGGCGCAATCCGCGATGCCGGTCTGGGCCTTTGTCCTGGCGGCTTATCTGGGGCTGGCGTTGGTCAAGATCCGCACCTTTCTGGAACACCGCGCGCACGAAAAGTCGCGCGCCCGCACGGTGATCGTCGAAGACCGCGGGCCGCTTGCCTTTCTGTTTCTGAACAACAACCTGCACGTCGTTCATCACATGAACCCGGCGGCGCCATGGTATCGGTTGCCCGCGCTCTATCGCCGAGGAAAAGAGCGCTATCTGGCCTGCAACGAGGCCTATGTCTATCGTTCCTACGGGCAGGTTTTCCGGCAGTATATCTGGCGTGCCAAGGATCCTGTGGCGCATCCGCTCTGGCCAAAACTCTGATTTGACGACAGAAGGGGATCCATGAGTTTGTGGATTCCCGTAACCTTGGCCGCCGCCACCTTTCAGACGGTGCGCTTCATGCTGCAGAAGTCGCTGAGCAGCGTGAAGCTGTCGGCGACTGGCGCGACCTTTGCGCGCTTTGCCTACTCGATGCCTCTGGTGCTGCTGGGTCTGGCAGGAGCGATCCGGCTCAGCGGTCTGCCGCTGCCGGCGCTGCCGCCTCTGTTCTGGCTTTATGCCGCCATCGGCGGGCTGTCCCAGATCCTTGCCACGATCTGCGTCGTGGCGCTGTTCAAACAGCGCAACTTTGCCGTCGGCATCACCTTCAAGAAAACCGAGGTGATCCAGACCGCAATCGTCGGTTTCGTCGTGCTGGGTGACCGGGTTTCAACCGGTGCGTTCGCGGCCATCCTGCTGGGGCTGCTGGCGGTTCTCCTGTTGTCGAAGACGCCGGGCGGCAGTGGGGCGTGGTGGCGTCACCTGACCAACCGCGCCTCGCAACTGGGGCTGGGATCGGGCGTCTTGTTCGCCTTTTCCGCGGTCAGCTATCGCGGCGCGTCGCTGCAACTGGGCGATGGCGAGGCCTGGTTTCGGGCGCTGGTGACGCTGGCGGTCGTGGTCTCGATCCAGTTCCTGTCTATGGCGCTGTGGCTGGTTTGGCGCGACCGGGCCGAGCTGCGCGCGGTGTGGGACACGCGGCGCACCGGTATCTTTGTCGGGCTGACCAGCCTGGGCGGGTCGTTCTGCTGGTTCTGGGCCTTCAGCCTGCAGAACGCAGCCTACGTCAAAGCGCTGGGGCAGGTGGAGCTGATTTTCAGCCTCATGGCCTCGGTCCTGGTGTTCCGCGAGACGGTGACCCGGCGCGAGATTGCGGGGATGGTCCTGCTGGGCCTTTCGATCCTGATCCTGGTCGCCGCGATCTGAGATGCAAAAAAAGGCGCGCGGAGGTCCGTGCGCCTTCTGAACTTTTTGCCATGCAGGCGGGTCAGCCCGCGCGGCGTTCGTCAAAGCTGAGTGCGATGAAGCTGGGCAGGTGATCGCCCATGCCGACGACGGCCGGACCGCCATCGTCGCGACGTCCACGGCCTTTGCCACGCTTTTCCTTGGCAGGTTTGTCGTTCGACGCGGCGTCCTTGGCGGGCTTGTCCTTCTTGACCTCGTCCTTGCGGGTCGAGGCGCGCGATTTCTTTTCGGGCTTTTTGTCCTCGGCCTCGGCCGGTTCGGCCTGAACCGGGTTGTCCAGACGCGGGATTTCCTTCTGGATCAGCTTCTCGATCGCATCCAGCGCCTTTTCATCGCGGGCCGAGCAGATGGTGATCGCCTTGCCCTCGCGCCCGGCGCGGCCGGTGCGGCCGATGCGGTGCACATAGTCCTCGGGGTGACTGGGCACGTCGAAGTTGAACACATGGCTGACCGACGGAATGTCGAGCCCGCGCGCGGCCACGTCAGACGCCACCAGCAGACGTACCGAGCCGTCGCGGAACCCGTCCAGTGTCTTCATCCGCTGCGACTGGTCCAGATCACCGTGGATCGGCGCGGCGTTATAGCCGTATTTCTTGAGCGATTTCGCGGTGATGTCCACATCGGTCTTGCGGTTGCAGAAGATGATGGCGTTGGTGCATTTGTCACCTTCGGCATCGATCAGCGCGCGCAGGACCTTGCGCTTGGTGCTGCCCTCGCGGTCGCGGCGGCCGCCTTTGACCATCACGACACCCTGTTCGATGGTCTCGGACGCGGTGGCCTGACGGGCCACTTCGATCCGGGCCGGGGCCGACAGGAACGTGTCGGTGATCCGCTCGATCTCGGGCGCCATGGTGGCCGAGAAAAACAGCGTCTGCCGGGTAAAGGGCGTCAGCGAGAAGATGCGTTCGATATCGGGAATGAACCCCATGTCCAGCATCCGGTCAGCCTCGTCCACGACCATGATCTGTACGCCGGTCAGCAGCAGCTTGCCACGTTCGAAATGGTCCAGCAGACGGCCGGGCGTGGCGATCAGCACGTCCACGCCGCGGTCGATCAGTGCATCCTGTTCCTTGAAGCTGACGCCGCCGATCAGCAGCGCCTTGGTCAGCTTCAGATGCTTTGTATAGGTGTCGAAGTTTTCGGCCACCTGCGCCGCCAGTTCCCGCGTCGGGCACAGCACCAGCGAACGCGGCATCCGCGCCCGCGCACGACCGCGCGCCAACAGGGTGATCATGGGCAAGACGAAACTGGCCGTCTTGCCGGTTCCGGTCTGGGCGATGCCCAGAACGTCACGTCCCTCCAAGGCTGGCGGGATGGCGCCTTCCTGGATCGGGGTCGGGGTTTCGTAGCCGGCTTCCTCAATAGCTTTGAGGACCTTGGGGTTCAGGTTCAGATCGTTGAATTTCGTCATGTATGTCCGGTTCATGCGGACACTGACCTGGCCCGCGCGTATGAAAAATGCCGGGCCCGGATGGCCATGCGCACCATGCGCGTTTCGGCTTGGATGCGGACATAACAAAAAGGTGTGGCAGGGTCAAATGAAGACAGTTTCATCTATACAGCTACATCGCGTCACTGGCGATTTCGTGCAACAATTCAGCAGCTTCCGGGAAAGTGTTTCTGCAGCTTTTCCTCAAGATCAAGCGGTCGGTGCTTGATGAGGCCCCGTTCCTGCAGGCGCGCGCGAACCTGCGGGTCGGTGGCGCTGAGTTCGTCAAAGAACTTGCGCAGACCTTGCTCGCCTTCTTCGGCCTCGATCCAACTGAGCAGTTCGTTCATGTTCAACCCGCCCCGATCGCGATTTACGTTCGGAGCCATGCCGGGCTGGTACGAGCCGCGTTCCAGTCGAAACCGATAGTGTGACCACCAATGCTCCCAATCCGGGGCGTGGCGGTGGCACAGGTCGATCTGCGGCATCTCGGTCTTGCAGGGCAAGATGACCTTGTTCTGAAACAGATTGTGGATGCGATAATTGAGGTTCTCCATCCCCGTGCGCACGAACAGCTTGCCCTGTACGTGGCTAAGAAAGCCGCCCAGAACGAAAGCGCCGTAGTTTGGATAGATCGTCTCGACAAGCGCTTCGCGTTCGGGGCCCTGGGGGATGAACGCTTTGTAGAGATCGTCGCAGCAGGCCAGGGCCTCGATCGGACGAACCCGAACCGCGTGCACCGTTTCGGGCACTTCGCCCAGCAAGTCCGCGATGGGGGCAGTGGGCCACAGGAACTCGTCCACATCGATATGCGCCAGCCAATCGAGATCGGTGTGGCGATAGGTAAAGGTCGCATGAACGGTCTGGCGGACCTGGTGGCGCTCGGGCTTGTCCCGTTTGCGCGCCGCCCAGAACGCATCGTCGCAGATGCGGACGGTCACCTTGGGGTGGCGGCGCAGGGGGCGAAAAGCCCGCCGGTTTGGCTCATCAAGGTAGAGGTAGAGGTGATCCGCGCCCAGATCCAGGTGGTAGGCCGCAAAACTCAGAATGTCGCGGGCCGATCCACGCACCGTCGAGACGATGCCCCAGCTCGGCCCGGCTGCGGTCATGCGATGACGGCCTCTGTTGCTTTGGCGGGGGGCGGGGTCAGCATCAGGTCATCATTTCCTTGGTCGCGGTGAGCGTCAGTTTGGGATAATCGCGCACCACGCGGTCGATGTCCCATTGCAGGCGGGTGAGATAGACGATGTCGCCATCGTGATCGAGGGCAATGTGCTGCTTGTTCGCATTGACGAACTTCTCGACCTCGGCCTTGTCGCCCGACACCCAGCGCGCACTGGTGAATTGCGAGGCCTCGAACCGCACCGGCAGGCCGTATTCCAGCTCGATCCGGCTGGCCAGCACCTCGAACTGCAGCGCGCCCACCACGCCGACGATAAAGCCCGAGCCGATCGAGGGTTTGAACACCTTCGCCGCGCCTTCCTCGGCAAACTGCATCAGCGCCTTTTCCAGGTGCTTGGCCTTCATCGGATCGCCCGCGCGCACGCCCTGCAACAGCTCGGGCGCGAAGGATGGAATTCCGGTTACGCGGATCGCCTCGCCCTCGGTCAGAGTGTCACCGATGCGCAGCTGGCCGTGGTTGGGGATGCCGATGATATCGCCGGCCCATGCCTCGTCGGCCAGTTCCCGGTCAGAGGCCAGAAACAGAACTGGGTTCGTGATCGCCATGGGCTTCTTGCTGCGCACATGGGTCAGCTTCATGCCGCGCTTGAAGTGGCCGCTGGCCATGCGGACAAAGGCCACCCGGTCGCGGTGCTTGGGGTCCATGTTGGCCTGCACCTTGAAGACAAAGCCCGCCACCTTTTTCTCGTCCGGCGAAATCTGGCGCGGTTCGGCCGATTGCACCTGCGGCTGCGGTCCATAGGCACCGATGCCTTCCATCAGTTCCTTGACGCCGAACGAGTTGATGGCCGAGCCGAACCAGATCGGGGTCATGTGGCCTTCAAGCACCGCCTGCGGGTCCAGCGCAGGCAGCAATTCGCGCGCCATCTCGACCTCTTCCAGCAGCTTGTCCAGCAGTTCTGCGGGCACATGCTCGGCCAGTTTGGGGTCGTCCAGCCCGTTGATCTCGATGCTTTCGGCCACCTTGTTGCGGTCGGCGCGGTCCATGAGTTCCAACCGGTCACGCAGCATGTCGTAGCAGCCGATGAAATCGCGCCCCACGCCGATGGGCCAGCTGGCCGGGGTCACGTCGATGGCCAGCATTTCCTGGATCTCGTCGATGATTTCGAACGTATCGCGGCTCTCACGGTCCATCTTGTTGCAGAAGGTCAGGATCGGCAGATCGCGCAGGCGGCAGACCTCGAACAGCTTCTGCGTCTGGCTTTCCACGCCTTTGGCCCCGTCAATCACCATGACCGCGGCGTCAACGGCGGTCAGCGTGCGATAGGTGTCCTCGGAAAAGTCCGAGTGGCCGGGTGTGTCCACCAGGTTGAACCGGTAGGGGCCATAGTCAAACGACATGGCCGAGGCCGAGACCGAAATACCCCGGTCCTTTTCCATTTGCATGAAGTCCGACCGCGTACGCCGTGCCTCGCCCTTGGCGCGCACCTGTCCGGCCATCTGGATAGCACCCCCATACAGAAGGAACTTTTCGGTCAGGGTCGTCTTGCCCGCATCCGGGTGCGAGATGATGGCAAAGGTCCGGCGCCGCGCGATCTCGGGCGGCAGGGTGGGTTGGTTCGAGGCGGTATCAAGCATGAAGGCGCGTATAGGCGGGGAATCCTGCCGAGGCAAGACAAAGGGGGTGGTTCGAATCAGGTGGATATGCCAATAAGAACATATAGTGAACAAATAATGGAGTGGATCAATGAATTTGAAAGAAATCGCCCAGGAACTGGTGGCGGGTTGCCGCGAAAACCGCGCCAAGGAGAATCTGGACAAGTTGTATGCAGCCGATGCCGTCTCGGTCGAGGCGATGGACATGCAGGGCATGGGCCGCGAGACCCACGGCATCGAGGGCATCCGCGGCAAGCATGATTGGTGGGAAAGCGCGCACGAGGTCTCGGGCGCGTCGGTCAGCGACCCGTTCCTGCATGGTGAAAACAGCTTTGCCGTGATTTTTGAAGTGCAGGGCAAGGTGAAGGAAAGCGGCGAAGCTTTCGACATGCGCGAGGTCGGCGTCTATCACGTGGTCAACGGCAAGATCGTGCGGGAAGAGTTCTTCTACTGATTTGCCGACGCCAATCTGGTCTTCCCTGTCTGGCCGGTGCTAGACATGCGGGTAACAAATGACAGGGGGGATCACATGGATCTGGGACTACAAGGAAAACGCGCGCTGGTCTGTGCCAGCAGCAAGGGCTTGGGGCTGGGCTGCGCCGAGGCGCTGGCCGCCGAGGGTGTCGATTTGGTGATGAACGCACGTGGGCCTGACGCGCTGGAGGCGCAGGCCGACCGGTTGCGCGCCGATTACGGTGTCGAGGTGCAGACGGTCGCCTGCGACGTGACCACGCCCGAAGGCCAGGCGCAGGTGATCGAGGCCGCGCAGGGCGTTGATATCCTTGTGACAAACGCCGGTGGTCCGCCGCCGGGCCTGTGGTCCGACTGGGATCGCGAGGATTTCATCAAGGCGCTGGATGCGAACATGCTGACGCCGATCGCCTTCATGAAGGCGCTGTTGCCGTCGATGATGGACAAGGGTTGGGGCCGGGTGGTGAACATCACCTCGCAATCGGTGCGGGCGCCCATCGCGGTGCTGGGCCTGTCGAACGCCGCGCGCACCGGGCTGACCGGCTATGTGGCCGGAACCGCGCGGCAGGTGGCGCCCTACGGCGTGACCATCAACAACCTGTTGCCCGGCATTCACGCCACCGACCGGGCGGACTCGCTGGATGCCGGAGTTTCGGCGCAGAAGGGCATCTCGCTGGACGAGGCACGGGCCGAGCGCGCGGCCACGATCCCGGCGCGGCGCTATGGTACGCGGCAGGAATTCGGCGCGACCTGTGCGTTTCTGTGCTCGCAACATGCCGGGTTCATCGTGGGGCAGAACATCCTGTTGGATGGCGGCGCGACCAACCTGACGATGTGACCGTGGCGCAGGGGTTTTCGCTGAAGGATCAGCTGTTCAACGCGGAAAAGACCCTTTACCTGGCCGGCCTGTTCACGCAGGCCGACCCCGGGTTTGACGGAGAGGCGTTCCAAGCGCGGGTCATGTCGCGCCTGCCGGAGCTAGAGCTGAAGCAGCGGATCGCGTGGATTGCCGATTGTTTGCAGACGGCCTTTCCCGGCGCGCTGCCCGACGTGGCCCCGGTGATCCTTCGGGCCTTGCCACCGCCTCTGGACCCGTCCCTGAGCGATGACGATTTCGGTGATTTCATCTTTGCCCCATTGGGCGAGTGGGTGGCGCAGGTCGGCGCGGACCATCCTGACGTGGCGCTGGATGTGCTTGCAGAGATCACTCAGCGATTTTCGATGGAATGGGCGATCCGGCCCTTTCTGAACAGCCATCCCGATCTGGTGCTGGACCGGATGCAGGACTGGTGCGGGCATTCCAGCTATCACGTCCGGCGGCTGGTCTCCGAAGGCACACGCCCGCGGCTGCCGTGGGGGCAGGCGGTCGGGCTGGACCTGTCTGACCCGCTGCCGCTGCTGGATCGTTTGCGCTCGGATCCGACACGTTATGTCACGCGGTCGGTGGCGAACCATCTCAACGACATCACCAAAAAAGACCCCGACCTGGCATTGAACCGCCTGAGGGAGTGGCACGCCTTGGGCGCGCAAAACAGCGACGAGATGCGGTGGATCACCGCACATGCGCTGCGCGGGCTGGTCAAGTCCGGCCATGGCGGGGCGATGGCGCTGCTGGGTTATGATCCCGACGCACCGCTAGAGGTGAATGTTGAGGTGATTGGCGAGGCCCGCATCGGCGGGGTTCTGGAGTTCGCCGTCTCGGTATCAGGCCCCGGTGATCATCCGGTCTTGATTGACTATATCGTGCATTTTCAGCGACCTGGCGGGAAAATCTCACCTAAGGTTCACAAGCTCAAGCAGGCCAATCTGTCAGATGGCCGCCTGCGGCTGAGCAAGCGTCACAAACTCAAGGGCGACGCCACCACGTTTCGGCTGGTGCCGGGGCCGCATCGGCTTGAGATTCAGATTAACGGCAAGGTCCGCGCGGGCGTGCCGTTCGAGTTGCTGGCCTAGCGCCTCTCTTGCGCCCGATGGGCGGGGTTGTTATCCCGGCGCAAGCCCGATGAATTTGATCGGGAAAAGGCAATTGGGGTCCGTCGGTGGCAATCAACACAGCTCCTCCGCGATTGGAAATCCGCAATCTGGTCTGTCGGTTCGGCGGGCGCACGGTGGTGGATGATGTCTCGCTGACCGTTCAGGCGGGGCAGGTGACCTGTCTGCTGGGCCCGTCGGGGTGCGGCAAATCCACTACGTTGCGGATGATTGCCGGCGTCGAAATGCAGGACTCGGGCGAAATCTACGTCGATGGCAAGTTGGTCTGTGACACGGTGTTCAGGGTGCCGCCGGAACGTCGCGAGATCGGACTGATGTTCCAGGATTTCGCTTTGTTTCCGCACCTCAGCGTGGCCGACAACGTGGCTTTTGGCCTGAAGGGGGCCAAAGAGCAAAAACGGGAACGTGTCGAAGAGTTGCTCAGAAAGGTCGACCTGATCCGCCATATCGACGGGTTTCCGCATCAACTGTCAGGGGGCGAGCAGCAGCGGGTCGCGCTGGCCCGAGCGTTGGCGCCGCGTCCGCGGATCATGCTGATGGACGAGCCGTTTTCTGGCCTCGACAACCGTCTGCGCGACGGCATCCGCGACGAGACCCTCGCCATCCTCAAGGAAGAGGACGCCGCCGTGCTGCTGGTCACGCACGAGCCCGAAGAAGCGATGCGCATGGCCGACGAGATTGCACTGATGCGCCGCGGCAAGATCGTGCAGCAGGGCGCGCCCTACAATGTCTACACCCGACCCGTAGACAAGGCTGCCGTGGCATTTTTTAGTGATGTCAATGTGTTGCAGTCCCAGGTGAATGGAGCATTGGCGCAAACGCCATTTGGTCAATTCCTGGCGCCGGGCGTTCCCGATGGCACGGACGTCGAAATCGTTTTCCGCCCTCAGCATGTGCGGCTGGACTTTGATCGCAATGGCAAGGGACCGCTGCCGACGGCGACCGATGGCGTTGCAGCCCGCGGCGTGGTCGAGCGCGCTCGCTTTCTGGGCAACGAAAGCCTGATCGAGTTTCGGATGGACTATGACGGCTCGATCCTCAAGGCGACCGTCCCGAACGTGTTCGTGCCCAATCCGGGCCGGGTGATGTGGTTGACCATCCGGCGGGATCGCTGCTTCGTTTTTCCAGCCTAGGCGCCGCAACCGGTCGATTTCCCGGCGAGTGGTGCGCGAATGCCGCAGAATGCGCCGGGGCATCGCTTGCCGCATCCTTTGGGGCCGTCTATCAAGGGCGAAACGCGGGGGCACAGGCAGGCAATGCGCATACTTCTGACAAATGACGACGGGATCAACGCCCCGGGCCTGATCGCGCTCGAGGCGATTGCTGCGGATGTGGCCGGCCCGGATGGTGAGGTCTGGATCGTGGCTCCGGCTTTCGAACAGTCAGGGGTCGGGCATTGCATCAGCTATACCCATCCCATGATGGTGGCCAAACTGGGCGAGCGTCGTTTCGCGGCCGAAGGGTCGCCGGCCGACTGCGTGCTGGCCGGGCTGCATGACGTGATGAAGGGCGCGCGACCTGATCTGGTTCTTTCAGGCGTGAACCGGGGCAACAATTCGGCCGAGAACACTTTGTACTCGGGCACGATCGGCGGCGCGATGGAGGCCGCACTTCAGGGCATTCCGGCGATCGCCTTGTCGCAGTATTTTGGTCCGCGCAATCTTGGGCTGGACGACCCGTTCGAGGCCGCCACGCGGTTCGGAGCGGACCTGGTACGACGCATTCTTGAGGCCGATCCGCCCGCGCAGGAAGACTACCGCCTGTTTTACAACGTGAATTTCCCTCCGGTGCCTGCCGAAGAAGTTCTTGGTACCCGCGTCGTGCGTCAGGGATTCCGACGCGACACGCATTTTGGGGTGGAACCGCACAGCTCGCCCTCGGGCCGCCGTTTCCTGTGGATCAAGGGGGGCTATCAGCACAACCCGACGGCTCCGGGAACGGATGCTGCGGCGAACCTGGACGGCTATATCTCGGTCACGCCGATGCGGGCCGACCTGACCGCCGATGATGCGCTGGAGGCGTTGAAGAAGATCGAATGACCGGACTGGACCCCGAAACCAAGATGCAGTTCCTGTTCGCCCTGCGGTCTCGCGGGGTGACGGATGCGCGTGTTCTTGACGCGATGGAGCAGATCGACCGCGGCAAGTTCGTGCGGGGCCTGTTCGCCGAGCGTGCCTACGAGGACACGCCACTGCCGATTGCATGCGGCCAGACGATCAGCCAGCCCTCGGTCGTAGGTCTGATGACGCAGGCGCTGCAGGTCACGCCGCGCGACAAGGTGCTCGAGGTGGGGACGGGTTCGGGGTATCAGGCTGCGGTGCTGTCCAAGCTGGCGCGGCGGGTCTACACCGTGGAACGCCACAAGCGTCTGGTACGCGAAACCGGTGAGCTGTTTCGCGAGTTGGGTCTGACGAATATCACGGCGATGCTGTCGGATGGATCTTTCGGGTTGCCCGAACAGGCTCCTTTTGACCGCATCATCGTCACCGCCGCAGCCGAGGACCCGCCGGGCCCGCTCTTGGCGCAGCTCAAAATCGGCGGTATCATGGTCTTGCCCGTTGGGCAGTCGGATGCGGTTCAGACTCTGATACGGGTCACCAGAACCGAGACCGGGCTGGAATATGACGAACTGTTGCCTGTTCGGTTCGTGCCCTTGCTGGAAGGGCTTGGAAAGGACGAGGCGTAACGTAGGTTTAGGAAATGGGCGCCAGAACCCCGGCAAACAGGGGCAGGTGTTGAGGACAGTGATATGAGAGCAGTTTCCAAGTCAGTCTTGGGTCGTGGAACAACGGCGATGGTGGCCGCGCTGGTGCTTGCCGGTTGCGAAGGCCCGCTGGATTACGACCTGCGCGGTCAGGTCGGCGGTTTTTCGACCACTCCGGCCGCACAATCAGCCACCACGAACCGACCGGCGCCGGACAGCCGTGGCGTGATCACCTATCCGACATATCAGGTTGCCGTCGCGCAACGGGGTGACAACGTCGCCGCCGTGGCTGCGCGTGTCGGTCTGCCCGAGGCAGAGCTGGCACGGTTCAACGGTCTCAAGCCCACCGACCAGCTGCGCGAGGGCGAAGTGCTGGCCTTGCCACGGTCCGTCGGCGCCGGAGCGGGGAATGTCGATATCGCCTCGATTGCCACGACCGCGATTGATCAGGCGCCGGACACGGGCGGCGTGCGGGTCACGAACCTT
Organism: Ruegeria sp. BC6; assembly: GCF_056539185.1. Lineage (NCBI taxonomy): Bacteria > Pseudomonadati > Pseudomonadota > Alphaproteobacteria > Rhodobacterales > Roseobacteraceae > Ruegeria > Ruegeria sp. BC6. The sequence continues at coordinate 758,088 of NZ_JBQFUM010000001.1, read as the reverse complement.
GAGCCGGCCAAACCGGCGCCCGTCACCTCAACGGACGAGCCGATCCGGCACAAGGTCAAGCGGGGTGAGACGGCTTATACCATTTCGCGCCTGTATCAGGTTCCGGTCGATGCGCTGGCTGAATGGAACGGTTTGGGTTCGGACTTCGCCGTGCGCGAAGGGCAGTTTCTGCTGATCCCCGTCAAGAATCAGGCTGCACCGCGCCAAGCTGCCGCCGCAGCGCCCACGGCGACCACCGAACCGGGGCAGGGATCGCCCACCCCGACGCCGCCCAGTGCAACGCAGCCGCTGCCGGACGAAAAAGTTGCGCCGTTGACGCCCGCTCCGGACGTGACGGCCGAGGCCCCGACGAATTCCAGCTCGTCAGCCTTGGCTCTGCCGGTAACCGGCAAGATCATTCGCCCGTATGCCAAGGGCAAGAACGAAGGGATCGACATCGCCGGTTCGCCCGGAGCATCGGTAAAGGCGGCCGAAGCTGGTACCGTGGCGGCCATTACGGCGGATGCAGATCAGATCCCGATCATCGTCGTCAAGCACACCAACGATTTGCTGACGGTCTACGCGAATGTCGAGAACATCTCGGTCAAGAAAGGCGACCGGGTCAACCGCGGCCAAAGCATTGCCAAGCTGCGCGGTGGTGAGAACGCCTATGTGCATTTCGAAGTGCGCAAAGGGTTCGAGTCCGTCGACCCCGAAACCTATCTGCGCTGAGGCTCAGAGTGCGGTTCCAAGTAGCCTTGGGTGAAAATCGGGATCAGGCGGTCGGGTCGTAGTCGGCTAGCCGCTTTCCGGGCTCGTCGGCAAAGATCTCGGGCAGCGGTGTGACGCTTTCGATCAGGTCGATGCGGAACACGCGGAAGGCGTCGCGCAGCTCGCACCAGGCGGTCAGGGTCCAGACCCGGCCCCAGTATTCCATGTGCAGGGGGCGGATCGTGCGCTCGGTCAGGGTTCCGTCGATTCGCCGGTAGGTCAGCCGCAGCTTCTGGCGCGATTTGATGGCCGCCCGGATCGGAGCCATATGCGCCAGCCCGCGCGCGGCATCGGCAAAGGGGTAGACGGCGAATTTCCATGCATCGGCCTCGGCCACCACCTGGGTGGGCAGTACCGCGTCGATCTTGGCGGCCAGCGACTCGGCGGCGCCTTTCAGGTCGGGGTCGGCGGCCTCGGCCACGATCGCCATCCCGAGGTTCAGGGCCTCAAGCTCGGCCGGGGTGAGGTTCAGCGGGGGCAGGGTGATCTGCTCGCGCACCATGTAACCGACTCCGCGTTCACCCTCGACCGGGACGCCCGACGCCACCAGCGTGTCCATGTCGCGATAGATGGTGCGGACCGAAACCTCGAGCCGGTCCGCGATGTCCTGCGCGCGGTGCAGTTTGCCGTCGCGCAGGATCTGGATGATGTCGAACAGGCGGTCAGTGCGGCGCATGACACGCCGTCCGGACCGCGATCAGGCGGTCATGTTCCATAGCACTTTCTCGTGACGCATCTGGATGCTGGAGGGGTCGATGGCCGCCATCAGACCGGCGGCAAAATCCTGTTGGGGGAACTGCGCGGCGGCGTCCTGCGCGGCTTTCATGTCGGTCCAGATGACATAATCGGTCCAGCGGCCATCCTCGCCCTGGCTCAGCTGTCGGTGGGCAAAGCCCGAGGCCGCGCGCACGAAGGCCTCGGTCGTCTGGCTGAGCCTGACGAACTCTTCCGGCGTGGTGCCATCAGCGAGGGTGAAGGTGACGATTTCAGCAACATGGGTCATGTGAGTCTCCGTTGACCAGGTTTCGATGCCCTGTTCCTAGTCGCCTGCAACTGACATAAACCTGTCAGTAGAGAATTGCCAGCCCGCAAAAAGCGCCCGAGCGGCCCGGATTTGAACGCGGAATTGACTTGCGTCACTTTTTTCGGCTGCCCGGTGGGCGTAGACAGGCTTCCAGATCACATTCCCGGCGCGGCGCGCCGACGTAGAAGGAGAAGAGACATGCTCAACAATATCGGCCTTCCCGGCCTGCTGCTGATCGCCGTCGTGGTGCTGGTGCTGTTCGGCCGCGGCAAGATCAGCTCGTTGATGGGTGAAGTGGGCAAGGGCATCACCGCATTCAAGAAAGGCGTCAAGGACGGTACCGAAGAGATCGAACAGGACGCGTCCGAGCTGGCCAAGGATGTCACGCCCGAGTCCGACAAAGACAAGGTCTAATCGCCCATGTTTGATCTGGGCTGGACCGAGCTTCTGGTCATCGGCATCGTTGCCCTGATCGTCGTGGGGCCCAAGGACCTGCCGGTTCTGTTCCGCAATGTCGGACGGTTCGTCGGCAAGGCCCGCGGCATGGCGCGTGAGTTCTCAAGCGCCATGAACGAGGCGGCCGACCAGGCGGGTGTGAATGACATAAAGAAAGGACTGGACGCGGCCACCAACCCGGTGGGCAGTGCGATGGACGGCGTCAAGCAGGCGGCCCAGGACATGGCCAAGAGCATGGACCCGACCAAGTTCGACCCCGACAGCGAAACCGGCAAACTGGCCGCTGAGCGCGCCGAGCAGGCCAAGAAGATCCAGGCCTCAACCGCCCGTGCGGCTGCCGAGCGCAAAGCGAAAGAAGCCGCCGAGGCCCTGGCCAAGGCTGAAGAGGCCGAAGCCGCGCTGAGAACCGAAGGCAAGACATGAGCAAGACCGACGAGATCGAAGATACCTCGGCCCCCCTGATCGAGCATCTGGCCGAGCTGCGCACGCGGCTGATCCACAGCGTCGTGGCATTTTTGATCGGTATGATCATCTGTTTCACCGTAGCCACGCCGATCTTCAACTTTCTGACCCAGCCCCTGTGCGATGTTCTGTCCGAGCGGGGACAGGACTGCGACCTGATCTTCATTTCGCCGCAGGAGGGCTTCTTCGTGGCGATCAAGGTCTCGCTCTTGGGTGGGTTCATTCTGGCCTTTCCGTATATCGGTATGCAGATGTGGCGGTTCGTGGCGCCGGGGCTCTATCGATCCGAGAAGAACGCCTTCCTGCCGTTCCTGCTGGCCTCGCCCTTCATGTTCCTGCTGGGCGCGAGCTTTGCCTTTTACGTGGTCACGCCGCTGGCCTATGACTTCTTCCTTGGGTTCCAGCAATTCGGGGCCGAGGGTGAGGCCTTAGCGGATGGTGCCACTGCGCCGCTGAGCGTGGTTTTCCAGGGTTCGGCACAGGAATACCTGAACCTGACGATCAAGTTCATCGTGGCCTTTGGCCTGTGTTTCCAGCTGCCGGTTCTGTTGACCCTGATGGGCAAGGCCGGGCTGGTCAGCGCCGAAGGCTTGGGCGCGGTGCGCAAATATGCCGTGGTGGGCATTCTGGTTCTGGCCGCCATCGTGACCCCGCCGGACGTGATCACCCAGATCATCCTGTTCGTTGTGGTCTATGGCCTGTACGAGATCTCGATCTTCCTGGTGGCCCGGGTCGAGAGAAAGCGTGAAGAACAGCTGCGGGCCGAAGGCTACTATGACGATGAAGAAGCCGCCGATGATGCGATGATGGACGAGTTTGACGCAGAAGACGGCAAATAAACCCGAGCAGTAAATGGGGAAGGGCGTGCCTTGGCGGGTGCGCCCTTTCTTCATCCGGGTCTTGTTGGCGGCCCGTGAACGTGGTTGAAATCGGCCGCAAGACTTCGGAGGACCCATGGACGACCAAGCCCTGAACCGCATCGCCGACGCCTTGGAGCGCATGGCCCCGGCGCCGTTGGCCGCGCCCGATTTCTCGGCCGCGCCCGCCTTTGTCTGGCACATCGGGCCCGACCGGCTTGAGCCGGTGCACAATGTCAACCGCGTCGATCTGGATCTGCTGGTGGGCATCAACCGGTCGCGCGATACGCTGCTGGACAACACGCGCCGCTTCGCTGCCGGGTACAAGGCCAACAACGCGCTGTTGTGGGGTGCCCGCGGCATGGGCAAGTCCAGCTTGGTCAAGGCGGTGCATGGGACCCTTCAGCCCGAGTTTCCCGACCTGAAGCTGGTCGAACTTCAGCGCGAGGATATGGGCTCGGTCGCGCGGTTGCTGAACCACCTGCGCGCCGCACCTTACCGGTTCATCCTGTTCTGCGATGACCTGTCGTTCAGCCATGACGATCAGCACTACAAGTCGCTGAAGGCCGTGTTGGATGGCGGGATCGAGGGCCGGCCCGAAAACGTGGTGTTTTATGCAACGTCGAACCGTCGCCACCTGATGCCGCGCGACATGATCGAGAACGAGCGCTCGAGCGCGATCAACCCGTCCGAGGCGGTCGAGGAAAAGGTTTCGCTGTCCGACCGGTTCGGCCTGTGGCTGGGGTTCCACCCCTGCGATCAGGACGAATACCTTGCGATGATCGACCGGTATTGCGCGGCCTATGGCGTCAGCGTCGATGCCGACGTTCTGCGGGCCGAGGCGATCGAATGGCAGGCCACGCGCGGAGCGCGTTCGGGCCGCGTGGCGTGGCAGTTCTTTGTCGATCTGGCGGGCCGGCAGGGCGTTCACATCGAATGAAAACGGCGCCCGCTTGGGGCGCCGCAACATCTTTCCCGTCGATCTGACCGAAAGGTCTCAGCCCAGCATGGACAGCAGGCGCGCTGCCTCGTCCGAGGGACTGGCCAGCTTAGACCGGTCCTCACCGGGGAAGAAACGCGCGCGCAGGGCTGTGGCCATCGGCCTGGGCTGCAACACATGAACCTTCGGCCCGGTGCGCACGGTTTCGGCGGCCCAGCTGCGCGCCATGGCGATCTGCGCGGCCTTGGTTGCGCCGTAGGTGGCGCAGAACTTCTCGCCGGCACGCGGGTCGTCAAAGAATACGGCCTGTCCAGCCTCACCCAGCAAGGGCGCGACATAGGGGATCAGCACCGAAGTTGCCGAGGCGTTCACGTCCACGGACTTTTGCCAATCCTTGGGGTCGATGAAATTTGCGGGCGTCAGCGGTGCGGTGTGGATGGCCGTATGCAGCCACAGATCCAGCTTGCCCCAGCGGTCATGGATGCCCCGGCACAGCGTGGCCATGGCATTGGGGTCGGCGATGTCCATCGGCGCCAGGGTGGCCGCGCCCCCTTTGGCCTTGATGCGGTCATCCAGGTCTTCCAGCCCGCCGGTGGTGCGGGCAACGGCGACGATGTGATACTCGGGCGCCAGCGCCTCGGCCAGAGCGGCACCAAGGCCGCGTGAGGCGCCGGTGACAAGTGCGATTTTGGTCTGATCGGTCATGCGCGGGGTTTGAACCCAAGCGCGCAGCCCGTCAAGCCCGGATCAGCTTCCGGGGATGGCGATGCGCTGGGTCCGGCCGCTTTGTCGCAGCATGATGCCGTCTTTGTCGATGGCCACGATCGTGCCCGAACCAAACCGGCTGCCTGTCTTGACCTCTTTCACCCGTCCAGACGATGAGCGCATCAGGGCGCGCATGTCGTTCTGCGGGCCAAAGACGCCCAGGACGGTCGTACCATTCTTGCTGAGCGCGCCCTTTTGGGTGGCCGCGCTGTCGACTCTGGGATTTGCCATGTAAACTGGCCGGCCCGGTGGCCCGGCCTCCGTGTGATTGCGTGAGTGAGCAGCCGGTTGGCTAGCAGAGCCAAAGGGGAAGGAAAAGCCGGTGCAGCAGGTTTCGGCCATGTTTCGCCACGCCGATCCGGCCCATGAAAAAAGGGGCCCTGCGGCCCCTTTGGGAAGTCTCTGAATTTCGGCCTTATTCGGCCGCCGGTTGCATCTTGAACCCTTGTTCAACCATGTCCGCCGGAGTGACGGGATACTCGCCCGAGAAGCATGCATCGCAGTATTGCGGGCAGTCCTTGCTGCGGCCCTGCGATTCGCCGACCGCCCGGTACAGCCCGTCCAGCGAGATGAACTTGAGGCTGTCGACCGCCAGATGCTTGGTCATTTCTTCCTCGGTCATCGTGGCGGCCAGCAGCTTTTCGCGCTGTGGCGTGTCCACGCCGTAGAAACAAGGCCAGGCCGTGGGCGGCGAGGCGATGCGGAAATGCACCTCTTTCGCGCCGGCATCCAGGATCATTTCCTTGATCTTGCGGCTGGTCGTACCGCGCACCACCGAGTCGTCAACCAATATCACCCGCTTGCCCTCGATCAGGGCGCGGTTCACGTTCAGCTTGAGCCGCACACCCATGTTGCGGATCTGTTCGGTGGGTTCGATGAAGGTGCGGCCCATGTATTGGTTGCGGATGATCCCCATCGCGTAAGGAATGCCCGACTCCAACGAGTACCCAATGGCCGCGGGCGTGCCGCTGTCTGGCACGGGGCAGACCAGATCCGCCTCGACGGGGCTTTCCTTGGCCAGCTCGCGCCCGATGGCTTCGCGTGTCTCATAGACCGAGCGTCCACCCAGAATCGAGTCTGGGCGCGAGAAGTAGACATGCTCGAAGATACAGAACTTGCTGGGTTGCCGGCGGAACGGGAAGTGGCTCTCAACACCGTTCTGGGCATTGATCACAACCATTTCGCCGGGTTCGATCTCGCGCAGGAATTCGGCACCGATGATGTCCAGGGCACAAGTTTCCGAGGCCAGGCACCAGCCATCGCCGATTTTGCCCAATACCAGCGGGCGTACACCCAAAGGATCGCGGACGCCGATCAGCTTGGTGCGGGTCATGGCGACCACCGAGAAGGCACCCTCGACCCGGCGCAGCGCGTCCTCCATCCGTTCGGGGATGTTGCGCTGTAGCGAGCGGGCCATCAGGTGGATGATGCATTCGCTGTCGGACGAACTCTGGAAGATCGAGCCGCGCTCGATCAGCTCGCGCCGCAGGGCATTGGCGTTCGTGATGTTGCCATTGTGCGCAATCGCGGCGCCGCCCATCGAAAACTCGCCGAAGAATGGCTGTACGTCACGGATGGCGGTCTGGCCCTTGGACCCGGCCGTGGAATAGCGCACATGGCCGATCCCGATAGGCCCGGGCAGGCTTTCCATCACGTCGGACGAGGTGAAATTGTCGCGCACATAGCCAAATCGACGGGCCGAGTTGAAGCCGAGTTCAGGATCATGGGTGACGATCCCGCCGGCTTCCTGCCCGCGGTGCTGCAGGGCATGCAGACCAAGAGCAACGAAATTGGCGGCATCTTTGACGCCGACGACCCCGAAAATCCCGCATTCCTCGCGGAGCTTGTCATCATCGAACGGGTGGGCGGGGGGCATCTGCGGGCTATGCAAGACAGGCAGCTCCGATTCCATGGCGAGTTGGCCCTCACATAATGCCTAATGCCCCCCATGTCACCAAAGGATCATAATTCGTTTTGCCGCAGGCCGGGTTTCTGGTTTGATGGGGCCGCGAACATGAGTGTTTCCCGTGTTTTGAACGCGCTGCGTGGCATGACGCCGGCAGCATTTGACCGAGGGCAAAACAACTATGTGGCAGGGACGACCGAGCCAGAAAAAGGACGAGCACGTCAAGCGCCGGTGCCATCGGTGCCGCGGAATGGGACGTGCCCCTTGCCAGATATGCAATGGCAAGGGCGAAGTCCTGAAGAGCCGAGACCACTTGGGCAAGCCCCAGTTCAGCCGGTGTGACGGATGCTTTGGCCTGAAAACCAACCGCTGCTCGGTTTGTGGGGGCGAAGGGTTCGTCTGACCCTCTGACAAAAGAAAAGCCCGGCTGGCAGCCGGGCTGGTTCGTTTTGCTTGGCTGGTAGCTGTTACTGGCCCTGAGAATCCGCTGTGCAGGATGCAACAAGCTCTTCGTACTGGGTGGTCACCCAACCCAGGGCAGCCTCGGGGTTCTGTTCTTCGATCCTGTCGCTGAACTGCTCAAACACCTTGGCCGATCGGCTTTCGTCGACGATCGTGTAGGACTGGCCGGTCATCACGGTGTCGTAGACAAAGAAGGCGATGGCAACCAGCAGAATGCCGCGGGCAATGCCGAAGAAGAAACCCAGCGCCTGATCCAGCCCACCCAGCGCCGAGCGCTGTACCAGGGACGAGAACAACGGAGTGAAGATGCTGACCACGATGAGCGCAATGGCAAACACTGCGGCAAAGCCCGTAATCACTGACAATTCGCAGCTGTCACGCAAGAAGTCTCCGACCACAGGGATTTCCTTGACCAGCGGCACGGCTTGCGGTGCAAAGATGAAGGCCAGAACTGCGGCGGCGACCCAACCTGCAATGGCCATGACCTCGCGCATGAAGCCGCGCGAATAGGCCAGAATCCCCGACAGCACGATGATCAGGGCAACGAGCCCGTCAATTATTGTAAAACCTTCCATGGCCCTCGCCTGTTCTTTTTCTGCCCCTCGAGGCGCGACTTTAACCTGCTCCGAAGGTTTCGCCAACAAACCCGACCAAATCAGAGGGTCGGGTGAGTGTCAGACCTGCCACAGTACCGGTTTTGCCGCCTGCCGGAGCAATTGCTGCTGTGAAACCAAGTTTTTGCGCTTCTTTCAACCTGTTTTCGGTCTGCGGCGCTGGTCTAAGTGCCCCGGATAGCGAGATTTCTCCAAAAACCACGGTGTCGGCGGGCAGGGCGGTGTCCTCGCGCGCGCTCAGCAGAGCGGCGGCCACGGCAAGGTCGGCTGCGGGTTCGCTGATCTTCAGGCCCCCGGCCACGTTCAGATAGACGTCAAGCCCTGCAAAGGGGATGCCGCAGCGCGCTTCGAGCACGGCGAGGATCATCGCCAGCCGCCCGCTGTCCCAGCCGACGACCGTGCGGCGGGGCTGTGAATGGGGCGAGGGGGCGACCAGCGCCTGCAGTTCGACCAGCACGGGCCGCGTGCCCTCGATGCCTGCGAAAACGGCCGAGCCGGGGCTGGGTTTGCCGCGTTCCGACAGGAACAGGGCCGAGGGGTTGGTGACCTGCGCCAGACCTTTACCGGTCATCTCGAACACGCCGATCTCGTCGGCGGGGCCAAAGCGGTTCTTGACCGCGCGCAGGATGCGGAACTGGTGGCCGCGCTCGCCCTCGAAATAGAGGACGGTATCGACCATGTGTTCGACCACGCGGGGGCCGGCGATCTGGCCTTCCTTGGTGACATGGCCGACCATGATGATGGACACGCCGTGGCGCTTGGCAAAGCTGGTCAGCTCGTGCGCGGCGGCGCGGACCTGACTGACTGATCCCGGTGCGCTGTCGACATTGTCCGCCCACATGGTCTGGATCGAGTCGATGATGGCAAGGCCGGGTTTCTCGGCTTCGAGCGTGGTGAGAATGTCGCGCAGGTTGGTCTCGGCCGCCAATTGAACCGGCGCGTCTTCAAGCCCCAGTCGGCGCGCGCGCATGCGAACCTGGGCGCTGGCTTCCTCACCCGAGACATAGATGGTTTTCAGGCCCGACCGGGCAAAGCGCGCGGCGGCCTGCAACAGCAGGGTGGATTTGCCGATGCCCGGATCGCCGCCCACCAGCAGGGCCGAAGCCGGGACCAGCCCGCCGCCCAGGACACGGTCCAGTTCCTCGACGCCGCAGATTGTGCGGGGCGGCGGGGCCTCCTCGGTTGAGAGGTCAGTCAAGGTGACGGCCTGGCCGCGCTTGCCGCCCAGAGATTTCTTGGCTGGGCCCGCCGACAACGGGGCCTCTTGAACTATGGTGTTCCACTCGCCACAGCCGTCGCAGCGGCCGGACCAGCGGGAATGCGAGGCGCCACAGGCCGAGCAGGTGAAAGTCGTCGTCTTTGCCATGGCGCAATTCGTGCCCGAGCTTGCGCGGTTCTTCAAGCCCTTCCGGTGTTCAATCCGGACTGACGGGCCGCGGCGTCAGGCCCGGGCGGGCCATCCTTCGCGGCGGGTGCTGGCGCACCCGGTGAGTGAGTGGCTATTCGGCGGCGCGGGGTGGGGGCATGGCGATGACGCTCGACGCGGTCGGGTCGCTGTCGTCCGGCGGTGTCTGCAACTGGGCGGAAAGCTCGGGCAAAAGCTCGAACAATTCTTCGCGCAGACGGGCCAATTGCGCCTTGGCGATGGATTCCTCGATCTCGATGTCGCGGGTCCACTGGCGCAATTCATGCTGTATGGTCTGGGCGTCTTCGATCCGTTGCTGGAACAGTTCGACCTCTTCCTGCCGCTGTTGCAGGAACGCCCGCGCTCGCGCGACTTTGGCCGCGCCGTAGGTTTCGGCCAGTTCATGACTGACCTGGCTCATCTGCGCGGCCAATTCAAGGATCTCGGGCTCCAGCGATTGCAGGTCGGGGTGATCGCGCAGGAAGGCCATGCGCTCCTTGACCGCGTCAAACTCCGAGGCCAGCGCGAACACACCGTTGCGGTCGGCCGCATGTGCGATCTGGTAGGCATCGACCACGTCCTGCATCTGCAGCGAGAACTTCCGATGTGCGTTTTCCAACGCCATCATGCGCGCGCTGGAGGGCAGGTAGAAGGCGAGCATCAGAACCAGAGCGGTCAGGCCGATCTGGATGTAGATGCCTGCGTTCGGGATGTCCTGCCCGCCCAATCCAGCCTGCATCGTCAGCCAGGGCCAGACATTCACGGCGGCAAGCAGGGTGGCAGACACGGCAAACAGGGCGGCGGCACAGATCAGGAAAAAAGTCAGTCGCAGGAATACGTTCTGGAAATGAATTGAAATCGAATGGAGGGCGGCCATGGCAGTCCTACTCCTTTTGAAACCGGCAAAACCGGGCCCGGGCGGAGTATCCATCAAACGTGCAAGACGGTCCGCGTCGGACCCTGAAACAAAAATGACTTGGCTGCTCGAATACTGGCCATCATAGCCAGAAATGCGTTTTCAATCAATCAGGTCCGGAGGTTTCGTGAACCAAGTTTCACTTCGGTAACGTATCCCAGCGCGATCGACGCAAGGATGCAGCCGGTGAAAAGGTACAGGCCCCACGCTGTTTCGATCGTTGCGTATGAGATGCCCTTGGCCAAAGTGATGTAGAGCGCGATGAGGAAGATATCGGCCATGGCGAGCTTGCCCATGATGTTCAGCGCGGGCTGGACGCGCGGGTCCAGCAGGTCCCATTGGACCAGCGCGGTGCCGATGGTTTTGATGTACGGGGCGAACAGGGCAAAGACGGTGACGACCAGCGCGAGGAAGATGTCGGATTTCCAGAGGGATTGAAGGCCGGTGATTACGCTGATCTCGCTGAGGCCGAAGATTGGCAGCAGGCCCGCGCGCATCAGCGGGGCGAACCACGCGATGGGGTAGAGGATCAGGAGAGAGAGGGTGGCGAGGCGGAGGGTCATGAGTTCCCAAACTATCAGATATCTTCTTTCATTGTAGAAATCGTTGAGCCTTGCAGAAAAAAGCGAAGTCAAAAGCAGCCCAAAAATCAATATCCGAATGCTTGGAGCACCTGATAGAAACCAATTCCAGTTACTAACGCTACCGGAATAAAGGCAAAACCGAGTACGCGCACCCAACCGGGCAATTCACTTTTCACTGTTGGAAAGCTCGCGATGATTACGACAGACACCAACGCCCAAACGTTGCCTAGAATAAAGACTATTGCCGACTGTGCGAGCAGGGAAACAAATATCGTTAAGCCAGCCAGAATTATGCTTACAGAGTGCACGGGCATTTTCTTGAAGCAAACGATAATCAAACACAACGCGTACAACCAAAAAGCCGGCCATCCGTAAAGAATTGTGTAACTTAAGAAAGGTTGGTTCACCGTACCGCCTCAATCGGCCCTTCCGCACTCCCACTGATGAACTGTTCGACATAAGGATCACCCGAGGAATCCATCTGGCTGACCGGTCCGGTCCACTGGATCACCCCGTCATGCAGCATCGCCACGTTGTCAGCAATCGCGCGCACGGAACTCATGTCGTGGGTGATGGTCATAGCGGTGGCGCCCATTTCGGTCACGATCTCGCGGATCAGGTCGTTGATGACGCCCGACATGATCGGGTCCAGCCCCGTAGTGGGTTCGTCGAAGAAAATGATCTCGGGTTCGGCGGCGATCGCGCGGGCCAGACCTACACGTTTCTGCATGCCGCCCGACAGTTCGGACGGGTAGAGATCTGCCACCTTGGCGCGCAGGCCCACGCGGCGCAGTTTTTCTATCGCGATTTCACGTGCCTCGTCCGTCGGTCGTTTCAACGAGCCGCGCAGCAGGCGGAAGGCTACGTTCTGCCAGACGGGCAACGAGTCAAACAGGGCCGCGCCTTGAAACAGCATCCCGAACCTGGCCAGAAAGGCGTCTCGGTCACCGGTCTGGGCGTCCTGCCCATCGACAAAAATCTTGCCGCTGTCGGGTTTGATCAGACCAAGGATGCATTTCAGCGCCACGGATTTTCCGGTGCCCGAGCCACCGATGATCACCATGGACGTGCCTTTGGCAATCTCGAGGTTCATGCCCCTGAGCACTTGGTTGTCGCCGAAGGCCTTGTGTACGTTCTCCATCCGGATCATAGCGAGAAGAACACCCCCGTGAGAACGAAGTTGGCGGCAAGGATCAGCACAGCGGCGGCCTCGACCGAGCCCTTGGTTGCGCGGCCCACGCCTTGCGCGCCGCGCCCCGAATGCATGCCGAAATAGCAGCCCATGATGGCCGCGATCATGCCGAACGCCGCTCCTTTGACCAGCGAGGACAGGATGTCGAGCGGCTCGAGGAAATCGACCGTGTTTTTCAGATAGGCTGCCGGGTTGAAGCCGAGGTTCTGCGTCGCCACCGCATAGCCGCCTGCGATGCCGATGATGTCGCCCACGGCAACCAGAACAGGGACGGTGATCAATGCGGCCAGAACGCGCGGGGCCGCCAGGTATTTCATCGGGTGGGTCGACAGGGTGACCAGCGCGTCGATCTGCTCGGTCACTTTCATGGTGGCGATTTCAGCCGCGATCGACGAGGTGACGCGGGCTGCGATCATCAGGCCAACCATGACGGGACCCAGCTCGCGCACCATGCCGATGGCGACGATCTGGGGCACCACGGCCTCGGCGTTGAAACGCGCGCCGCCGGCGTAGATCTGAAGCGCCAGCGCGCCGCCGGTGAAAATGGTCGTCAGGCCTACGACCGGCAGCGACAGCCAGCCGATGTTCAGCAGGGCCATGCCCAGTTCACGCGGGTAGAACGGCGGTCGAAAGATGTGTGACAGAGCATCCAATGCAAACAGCGCCACGCGGCCGAACGCCGCCAGCAGGTTCAGGACCGCGCGGCCCAGTTCGCCAAGCCATGCGAGTGGATTCATTCGACATAGCCCCGCGAATAGCGGCTGCCGAGTGAGGTCAGGATCTCGTACCCGATGGTGCCTGCGGCCTCGGCCAGGTCGTCCAACGTCTGATGGCCGTTCAGAATGCGCAGACGTTCGGGCGTGTGTGGCAGGTCGGTCACGTCGACGGTGATCAGATCCATCGAGATGCGTCCGACGACGGGGCAGGGCAGGTCGCCGGCAAACGTGTCGATGCCGCCACCGATGGCGCGGTGCAGTCCGTCGGCATAACCCGCGGCCACGGTTGCGATCCGCGAGGGGCGCCGGGCCTTCCACGTGTTGCCGTAGCCGACGGTTTCTCCGACTGCCAGGTCGCGCACCTGTATCACCGGCAGATCGACGGTGACCACAGGTTTGGCGCCCGCAAAGGGCAAGCCGCCATACAGGCCGATGCCGGGCCGACAGAAATCAAAGTGGAATTCCGGCCCCAGCAGAAGGCCACCGGTGGCCGCCAACGAACGCGGAGCCGATACGCCGTCGGTCATCTCGCGGAAGGTTTTCAGCTGTTGCCGGTTCATGGGATGGTCCGGTTCGTCCGAACAGGCCAGGTGCGACATGACCACGACAGGGTTCAGCGCCTCGGCCCGGCTGCGCAGAGCGGCCCAGTCGGAAGGCTCCAGCCCGAGGCGGTTCATGCCACTGTCCAACTGAATCCCGAACGGATGGACCGGCAGCGCCTGCAGGTGGCGTTGGAATTGCTCGGGCGAGTTGATCAGCGGCACAAGGTCGTGATCGCGCAACAGGTCGGCGTCGCCCTCCATATGGCCTGAAAAGACGCAGATCAGCGGGCCGGGGCCAATCGCTTGACGGACGGCGGCACCTTCCTCGGAAACGGCGACAAAGAACTTGCGGACGCCTTCTTCGGCCAGCGTGTTGGCAACTGGTCCGGCGCCCAGACCATAGGCGTCGGCCTTGACCACGGCTCCGGTCTCGACATCGGTTTTTGCGTCCAGCGCCCGCCAGTTACTGGCCAGCGCATGAAGGTTGATCGTCAAACGTGCAGTACTCATGACCCGTTCATGACATTGCGCCGCACGAGGTCAAGGGGGAATGCGCTGCAAACGCGCGTAAAGTCCTTGCCATGGGCGGCTTGTAGCCGGGTTGCGCAGGTCCGTGCGGGCTTGAACGCGGGCAAGACAGCCTGCCAGCATTGTCCGCCTATCCGGGCCAAAACCGTTGGCTGATCCAGATCGTTCATCCGGCGCATTGGGCCGCGGCACATGGATTCGGGCCTGATGGGCTTAGTAGCCTTCGATTTGGCCACCCTGCTGCCAGGGTTTGACAAGGTTGCCAAATCGGGTGAACTGCGCCTCGAAGGACAGCTCGACCGTGCCGATGGGGCCGTGGCGCTGCTTGCCGACGATGACTTCGGCCTTGCCGTGCAGGCGCTCCATCGCCTGCTTCCACTCTTCCATCTTCTCCAGCTCGTGATCGCCGGGCTTTTCGCGCTCTTTGTAGTATTCCTCGCGGAACACGAACATCACCACGTCGGCGTCCTGCTCGATCGAGCCGGATTCGCGCAGGTCGGACAGCTGCGGGCGCTTGTCGTCACGGTTTTCCACCTGACGCGACAACTGCGACAGGGCGATGACGGGAATATTCAGCTCTTTCGCGATGGCCTTCATGCCCATCGAGATCTCGGCGATCTCGTTCACGCGGTTGTCGGACATGCCGCGGCACAGCTGCAGATAGTCGATGACCAGCAGGTCCAGCCCATGCGTCCGCTTGAGCCGCCGCGCCCGGGCCGCCAATTGTGAGATCGGCAGAGCCGGCGTGTCGTCGATGTAAAGCGGACAGGCTTCCAGCGCTTTGGCCGCATCGACGAAACGGCGGAACTCGTCCTCGGTCATGTCGCCTTGACGAATCTTGTGGCTGGAAATTTCGGACGCCTCGGCCAGAACCCGTCCGGCCAGCTGCTCGGCGCTCATTTCCAGCGAGAAGAATCCGACGACGCCGCCGTCCACCGCACCCTCGGTGCCATCGGCGCGCTGACCCCGCTTATAGGCTTTGGCCACGTTGAACGCGATGTTGGTCGCCAGCGAGGTCTTACCCATCGACGGACGCCCGGCAAGGATGATCAGGTCCGACGGGTGCAACCCGCCCAGCTGTTTGTCCAGATCGACCAGCCCGGTCGAAATCCCGGCCATGCCGCCGCCGCGCTGATAGGCCTCGTTGGTGACATTCACCGCCTCGGTCACGGCCTTGAGGAAGGATTTGAACCCCTGTTCGGTCTGGCCCTGTTCGGACAGCTTGTAGAGTTTCTGCTCGGCCTCGACGATCTGTTCCTTGGGCTCACTGGCCACTTCCACCCGCGCGGCCTTGTCCGAGATGTCGCGACCAAGCCGGATCAGTTCGCGCCGGATCGCCAGATCATAGATCATCTGGGCATAGTCATGCACGGCGAAGGCGCTGATCGAGGCCCCGGCCAGCTTGACCAGATAGGCCGGGCCGCCGAGTTCCTTCAAACCCTCGTCCTCGGCCATGAAGGATTTCAGCGTCACCGGCGATGCCAGCGCGTTCTTGGCGATGCGCGCGGCGGCGACCTCATAGATGCGGGCATGGACCGGGTCATAGAAATGCTCGGGCCCGATGATCGAGGCGACCCGGTCATACAGGTCGTTGTTGGTCAGGATCGCGCCCAGAAGCTGCTGTTCGGCCTCGATGGAATGCGGCATGGTCTCGGCGTTCTGAATCTGCGCCGCTGCCTGCTCGATACTGCTGATCTCGTTCATTGCTGCTCTCGCTGTCCCCATGGGACAAAGGTCATATCGCGGCCCCGTGAGTCGGGGCAAATTGTATGTTTTCTGGGGATATGCTGTGCATATCTTCCGCTCCTGCATCTTGCCGCAGGGATCGGTCATTCGTCAACATCTTGTGGATAGGTAGCAAGGCTGACGGCCAGTGTTTCCTGGCCGGCAACAATGGCTCGACAGTCAGCTCTTGTTGGCGTCCTGCCAGCCGCGCGGGTCGTTCAGGAAGGCTTCGACCCCGTCCAGCGTTTCCGCGTCAAACGTTCCCTGCGCCTTGGCCTCGGCCAGAACGTCCCACCAGGTGCACAGGTGGTGCAACTGCACGCCATGATCGCCCAGCGTCTTTTCGGTTTCGGGGAAGATGCCATAGTAGAAGATCACCGCCGTATGCCCGCAGGTGGCGCCTGTTTCACGGATCGCGTCCACGAAGGACAGTTTCGAGCCGCCGTCGGTGGTCAGGTCCTCGACCAGCAGCACGCGCTGGCCTTCGGTCATGGCCCCTTCGATCCGGGCGTTGCGACCATAGCCCTTGGGTTTTTTGCGCACATAGGTCATCGGCAGGGCCATGCGCTCGGCCACCATCGCGGCGAAGGGGATGCCCGCGGTTTCACCGCCGGCGATGTTATCGAATGCTTCGAACCCGGCATTCCGCATGACGGTGACTGTCAGGAAGTCCATCAATGTCGACCGGATGCGCGGGTACGAGATCAGCTTGCGGCAGTCGATATAGGTGGGGCTGGGCAGGCCACTGGCCAGCGTGAACGGCTCGCGCGCGTTGAAATGCACCGCCTTGATCTCCAGCAGCATCCGCGCGGTCAGGCGGGCGATTTCCGAGTTGTCGGGAAAGGAACTGGGGATCATGGCGGGACCTCGGTGCTGAAATGACGTTGCGGGCTGATAGCCTGCCGACCGGCCCGATGTCGAGAGGGGTTGGCCCAAAAGAAAAGCGGACCTCCCAAGAGGTCCGCTTGATGCCCGGATGGGCAGTCGAGTCAGCCAAGGTGGGCTTAGCTGCTCATGTCATAGGCCCGTTCGCCGTGGACCGACAGGTCGAGCCCGTTCGTTTCGGTCTCGGCGTCTACGCGAAGCGGGGTGGCAAGCGCAACCACCTTGATCAGCACAAACGTGACAACTGACGTAAAGACACCCACGATCACCAGCCCGCCCAGCTGCGCGGTCCAGGCGCCCAGGCCGAAGACGGCGATCATGATGGTGCCGAAGATTCCGCCCACGCCATGCACGGCGAACACGTCCAGCGTGTCGTCGATGTTCAGCACGTTGCGGACCACGTTTACCGCCTCCTGGCACAGGATGCCGGCAACCGCGCCGATGATCAGCGCCTGAACCGGATCGACATAGCCCGAGGCCGGAGTGATCGAGGCCAGACCCGCGATGGTCCCGGTGACGAGGCCGACCAGAGAGGCCTTGCCGTACTTGATCCGCTCCCACAGCGCCCAGCTGAGCGATGCGGTGGCGGCCGAGATATGCGTGACCGTCAGCGCCATGGCCGCGCCGCCATCCGCGGCCAGCTGCGAGCCGCCGTTGAAGCCGAACCAGCCGACCCACAGCATCGCGGCGCCGATCATGACGTATCCGGGGTTGTGCGGCGGGGTGGTGCGGTTCTTGCGCGGCCCTAGGACCCACGCGATGATCAGAGCGGCCAGACCGGCGGTTTCATGCACCACGATGCCACCGGCAAAGTCGCGCACGCCGATTTCACCGAGGATGCCGCCATCGGTCAGAATGCCGCCGCCCCAGATCCAATGCACCACCGGCGCGTAGCACAGCAGCATCCAAAGGCCCGAGAAGACCAGCACGAAGCCAAAGCCCACACGTTCCACATAGGCGCCGACGATCAGGGCCGGGGTGATGATGGCAAAGGTCATCTGGAAGGCAAAGAACAGCACCTCGGGCAGGGTGCCCGATAGGCTGTCTGCATCGACGCCGTTCAGAAACGCCTTGCCCAGCCCGCCCCACAGGCCGGAACCGCCGTCGCCGAAGGCAATTGAATACCCCGCGACCAACCACAGGATGCTCATCAGGCAGGCGATCGCGAAACAGTGCATGAAAACGCTCAGCACGTTGCGGGCGCGCACCAGCCCGCCATAGAACAGGGCCAAGCCCGGCAAGGTCATGAACAGGACCAGCGCCGTCGCGACGATGATCCAGGCGGTATCGGCTCCGTTCATTGGGCCGTTCTCCTCTTTCCTGAAGCTGCGCCAAGGGGCGCGGTGTGAGTGACGTGCCGTGGGTTCAACCGAACGGCGGCCGAGGAAAAAAGAGGCAAGGTGCGAAAAAGGAGCCTATTTTGGCGTCCTTTTTCCAAGTGGTGGCAAAAAGTGCGCCGTATCCGGGCAGGTGCCGAAAAATTTGGCGAGTTCGGAAAGGCCGCTTCCCAGCAGTTTCAGCGCATGATCCCGCGCCGCGCGTCGGACATTGGCGCGGCCTGCGGCGCCGAACTCGACGGTTTCGGTCAGGGTTGGGCGGCCTTTAACCGCAAGGCCGAAACAGACCCGGCCCTCGGGTTTGAACTCGGACCCGCCGGGCCCCGCGATGCCGGTGATCGAGACCGCAAGCTGCGCTTGGGAATGCGCCAGCGCACCCTCGGCCATTTCGCGGGCGACCTCTTCAGAGACGGCACCATGGGCCGCCAAGGTCTCGGCGCGCACGCCCAGCATGTCCTGCTTGGCGGCGTTGGTGTAGGTGACGAAGCCTCGGTCAACCACGGCCGAACTGCCGGGAATGTCGGTCAGCGCGGCGGCGACCATGCCGCCCGTGCAACTTTCGGCGGTGGCGATCATGACGTTCAGCGCCTTGGCGCGGTCGAGCAGTTCGGCGACGGTCATAGGCCCAGCACTCCATGTGCGATCCCGGCCAGGATCAGAACTCCCACGCCCGCGAACACGCCCGCGATCACGTCGTCCAGCATCACGCCCAAGGGGTCGCCGCGCCGGTCGGCCCAGCCGATGGGGCCGGGTTTGGTGATGTCGAACAGGCGGAACAGCAAAAACGCGGCGATCCAGCCCGGCCACAGGGCGGTGACCGCGATGTCATGCGCCCAGGCCGGATAGGACACGGCCCAGATGGCGATGAATTGGCCCGCGACCTCGTCGACGACGATCTCCGAAGGGTCGTGATCGTCCTGCCCGGCGGTCATGACGCCCGTGGCCCAGGTGCCGGCCGCAAAGACGGCGACGGTTGCGACGGCCAGCAGCGGGAAGCCGCCCAGCAGATGCAGCGCCAAGGCCAAAGGCAGTGCGGCCAGCGAGCCCCAGGTGCCGGGGGCAGGGCGAAGGTGACCAATCCCGCCGACGGTTCCGATCAGGCGCGCCAGGGTCATGGTTTCACCAGACAGGCGGTCGCGATAGCGGCGATGCCTTCCTTACGGCCGGTAAAGCCCAGCCGCTCGGACGTGGTGGCCTTGATCGACACCCGGTCGGCCTCCAACTCCATGATTTTGCTCATTTTTTGCCGCATCTCCGCAGCGTGCGGGCCGATCTTGGGGTATTCGCAGACCAGCGTGCAGTCGACGTTCGAGATGCGAAAGCCCATGCGCGTGGCCAGATCCACCGCATGGCGCAGAAAGATCTCGCTGGCGGCGCCTTTCCACTGTGGGTCGGATGGGGGAAAGTGCTGACCGATATCGCCCTGCGCCAGCGCGCCATAGATCGCGTCGGTGACGGCGTGCATGCCCACATCCGCGTCGGAATGGCCCTGCAGCCCCCGATCATGCGGGACCTCGACGCCGCACAGGATCACGTGATCGCCCGGCCCGAACCGGTGCACGTCATATCCGTTGCCCAGCCTTACATCCATGTCTGACCTCAATATCCGTTCGGCCCGGGCGAAATCCTCGGGCCGTGTGATTTTCAGATTGTCCGCGTCGCCCGGCACGATGGCCACGTCGATCCCGGCGGCGCGCGCAACCTCGACATCATCGGCGGCCCCACCGGGATGCGCCGCATGCGCGGACACGATTGCGTCATAGCGGAACCCCTGCGGCGTCTGCGCGGCAAACAGGCCCGCGCGATCTCGGGTGCCGGTGACCTGGCCGTTCTCTCCGGTCCACAGCGCATCGGTGACCGGCAGCCCAGGTGCCGCAGCGGCGTGGGTGTCAAGGGCCGCCAGCACGTCACCAATGACCAGCGCGCTGACACAGGGCCGGGCCACGTCATGGATCAGAACCTTGCTGACGCCGCGATCGGCCAGCGCCTGCAGCCCGTTGCGCACGGACTCGGCGCGGTCGGCGCCGCCGGGCGCAAGAATCAGGCCGCCGTCGGCGAATTCCGCCCAGGCCTCGGGGTCATCGGCGGACAGGACCAGCACGACCAGCGGCACCTGCGCCTTGATCCGTTCGATCGTCCAGTCGGCCACACGCCGCCCGGACAAGGGGCGCCACTGTTTGGGCTGGCCCCCTCCGGCGCGCAGGCCGCGCCCGGCGGCGACGATGATGGCGGCGGTAGTCATGTTTGAATTTCCGACCTTCGTTTGGCTTCCGTGTTTAGGCGGCGGTGAAAGCAGAGGCAATCACTCGCGGCAAGCTGATTAAAAATTAGGCATATGATGATTTTGCGGGCTTGCTGGTCGTGGATTTGTTGTTCATATGCCCCGGATTCGATATGAAAACCGCAAATGCTCAAGGATTAGGCACGTTGACGCTGCGCATTGCCGAGAAAATTTTGACCCCGCCAGTTCTGCTGGCGCCGATGGCCGGAATCACCGACCGGCCGTTTCGCGACCTCGTCATGCGGTTCGGCGCCGGCATGGTGGTCAGCGAGATGGTTGCCAGCCAGGAAATGGTGCAGGCCAAGCCCGGCGTGCGCGAACGGGCCGAACTGTCGGCGGATGTGGAAAACACCGCCGTACAGCTGGCCGGGCGTGACGCCTATTGGATGGCCGAGGCCGCGCGGCAGGTCGCCGACCGGGGCGCGCGTGTGATCGACATCAACATGGGCTGCCCGGCCAAGAAGGTGACGAACGGCTATTCCGGTTCGGCCCTGCTGAAGACGCCCGACCATGCCCTCACCCTGATCGAGGCGGTCGTGGACGCGGTGGAGGTGCCGGTGACGCTCAAGACCCGGCTGGGGTGGGACGACACGCTGCTGAACGCGCCGGACGTGGCGCGGCGGGCGCAGGAGGCCGGCATTCAGATGGTGACGATCCACGGGCGCACGCGCTGTCAGTTCTACAAGGGCGAGGCGGACTGGGCCGCGATCCGCGCCGTCAAGGATGCCGTCAGCATTCCGGTCGTGGCCAATGGCGACATCACCAGCCCCGGGCGTGCGCAGACAGCGCTGGAGCAGTCGGGCGCGGAAGGCGTCATGGTGGGCCGCGGCGCGCAGGGCAAACCGTGGCTGCTTGCGCAGATCGCCCACGAGCTGTGGGGGACGCCAGCGCCGGAGGTTCCCGAGGGCGACGATCTGGCCGACATGGTGCGGGCGCATTACGAAGCGATGCTGGGGTTCTATGGCACCGATCTGGGGCTGCGTGTCGCACGCAAGCATCTGGGCTGGTACATGGACGAGGCCGGAACGCCTGCGTCGCTGCGCCGCGCTGTCCTGACCTCGCGCGATCCGGCCGAAGTTCTGCGGCTGATCGGCGACGCTTTGACGGAAAATGCCGAGGTGGCAGCATGATTTCGGATCAGGTCATCTGGGCATCGCTACCGGTTCCCGCCTTCATCATCGACCCCGAGGATCGCATCGCCGACGTCAATTCCTCGGGTGAGGGGTTCCTGAACGCCTCACGCAAATCGGTGGTCGGGCATCCGGTCTGGGACCAGATCGCCGTGGACGCGCCGTTGGAAGAGGCGTTCACGCGCGCCCGCGAGCAGGGAACGCCGCTGTTCGTTAATGACGTGGACGTGGGCTCGGGCAATCGCGCGCCGCTGCAATGCGCGCTGCAGATCGCGCCGCTGCTGGGGCATCCGGGGTCGATGATCATGATCGTCTCGCCGCGCGAACTGGCCAGCCGCATGACCCGCGGCAACACGGTCAAATCGGCGGCGCAATCGGCGATCGGCATGGCCGAGATGCTGGCGCATGAAATCAAGAACCCGCTGGCCGGGATCACCGGTGCCGCGCAGTTGCTGAGCATGAATATCGGCCCGCAAGACCTTGAGTTGACAGATCTTATCGTGGCCGAAAGCCGCCGGATCGTGAAGCTGCTCGAGCAGGTCGAGCAGTTCGGGAACCTCTCGCGGCCCGAGTTCAAGCCGGTCAACATCCACGATGTTCTGGACCGTGCGCGCCGCTCGGCTCTGCTGGGCTTTGGCGCGGACATGACCATCATCGAGGATTACGACCCCTCGCTGCCACTGGCCTATGGTGACCCGGATCAGCTGTTGCAGGTGGTTCTGAACCTGCTCAAGAACGCGTCCGAGGCCGCTGGCCCCGAGGGCGGAACGATCCGCCTGCACACCTATTTTGAACATTCCTTCCGTCTGCGGCGCAGTGACGGTTCGGGCCACTCGTTGCCGCTGCAGATCGAGATCATCGACGATGGCCCGGGCCTGCCCGAGGATATCCGCGGCGATATTTTCGACCCATTCGTTTCCGGCAAGGAAAACGGCACCGGCCTTGGCTTGGCGCTGGTCAGCAAAATCGTGTCCGACCACGACGGTTGGATCACGGCCGAGTCGGTACCGGGGCGGACAGTCTTCCGGCTGTCGCTGCGCCGCGCGCCGCGCGAGGCAGGGCAGGACAAAGAATAATCAAGGAGAACACCAGATGGATGGCACGGTACTGGTTGCAGATGATGACAGAACGATCCGGACGGTTCTGACCCAGGCCCTGACGCGGGCGGGCTGCAAGGTGCATGCGACCTCGTCCCTGACGACGCTGATGCGTTGGGTCGGCGAGGGCAAGGGCGACGTGGTGATTTCGGACGTGGTCATGCCCGATGGCAACGGGTTGGAAATGCTGCCCAAAATCGCGCAGGACCGGCCGGGCCTGCCGGTGATCGTGATCTCGGCCCAGAACACGATCATGACGGCGATCCAGGCGGCCGAGGCGGATGCCTATGACTATCTGCCCAAGCCGTTCGACCTGCCGGATCTGATGAAGCGCACCGCCCGGGCTCTGGACCGCAAGCAACGTGTTCAGATCGAACCCGCGGACACATCCGAAGACCGCCCCGACGAGCTGCCATTGGTCGGCCGGACCCCGGTGATGCAAGCCCTGTACAGATTGGTCGCCCGGGTCATGAACACCGATCTTTCGGTAATGATTTCAGGTGAAAGTGGAACGGGCAAGTCTCTGATTGCGCGGGCAATTCACGATTTCTCAGACCGGCGGACACTGCCCTTTGTGACTGCTACTGCAGCAGACCTGCGCGACCTGGAGGGTCCGGCCCGGGTCATGGCACGGGTGCGCGGCGGTACGTTGCTGATCGACGAAATTGCAGACCTGGACGATGAAATCCAGGCTCGGATCGTGCGGATGATGGACACGCCCGGCGACCACGTTCCGCGCTTCATGGCGACCAGCCAGTCGGACTTGACCGAGGCGATGGAAAGCGGGCGGGTGCGGCAGGACCTTTACTACCGCCTCTGCGG
Organism: Ruegeria sp. BC6; assembly: GCF_056539185.1. NCBI lineage: Bacteria > Pseudomonadati > Pseudomonadota > Alphaproteobacteria > Rhodobacterales > Roseobacteraceae > Ruegeria > Ruegeria sp. BC6. The sequence continues at coordinate 734,692 of NZ_JBQFUM010000001.1, read as the reverse complement.
TGCCACCATCCATGTGCCAGCCCTACGCGAGCGGGTCGACGACATCCTGTTGCTGGCCGAGCATTTTCTGGCCCGCGAAGAACGCGAAAACGGCACAAAGCGGCGGTTGGGCCCTGACGCGATCGAACTTGTGCGCCGGTATTCCTGGCCCGGCAACGTGCGGCAACTGGAAAACGCTATCCGGCGGCTGAGCCTGACCAGCCGATCCGACGAAATCACCAAGTCCGAGGTCGAGGCCGTCTTGGGCAGTCAGCCCGAGGCCGAACCACTGCTGAGCGGGAGCGAACGAGAGAAGCTGTCTTCGTCGGTTGCGCGGCATCTACGTCGTTACTTCGACCTTCATGGAAACATGCTGCCGCCACCGGGTCTGTACCAGCGCATTCTGCGCGAGGTCGAGGCTCCGCTGATCGAAATCGCGCTGGATGCGACCGGAGGAAATCAGGCAAAATGTGCCGATTTGCTGGGGATAAATCGGAATACGCTGCGCAAAAAAATCACTGATCTCGATATTCAGGTGACACGTCGGCGCAAACTGATGTAATCTCGCCACACAAACCGTGGCATCCGGGCACAGCCCCGGAAAAGACCACGACATATGGCGGTACGCCGCGAAAGCGGCACATCAGGATGAGGGCAGACGGTGGTATCCCGGGCACAGAAACGGCCGGCATTATCCCTGAATCGGTGGCGTAAGTCCCGGAAACTGCGCAATTTCGGCACCTTGGGGCTGGTTGTGTTGGGGCCGGTCCTGACCCTTGCGACCTACCTTGTTATCGGGCCGTTTGACCTGGGCGCGAATGCCCCCACGCTTCGGCTGATTCTGCTGGCAGACCTTGTCTACATTCTGGTCGTGGCGGCCCTGGTTCTGGGGCAGTTGGGCAATCTTATTGCGGCGCGCCGGGCCAAATCGGCGGGCTCTCGCCTACACCTGAGGCTGATCGGTGCGTTCACGCTGTTGGCGCTGGTGCCCACGGTGACGGTTGCGATTTTTGCCGGTCTGACCGTGAATATCGGGCTTGAGGGATGGTTCTCGGACAGGGTCAGGCAGGTGGTCGGATCTTCGCTGACGGCCGCCGAGGCCTATGAACAAGAGCACGAACAGGGTCTGACGCAGGATGCCACGGTTCTTGCGCGGTTTCTTGACAATGCACGCAAGCTGGACTTCTACATCTCGGATGCCGAGCTGCGCGAGGTGCTGGCCCAGGGGCAGGCACAGATTCAGCGCGGACTGCGCGAAGCCTACGTGATTGACGGCAGTGGTGAAATCCGGGCCCGCGGAGACAGGTCTTATCTGTTCAACTACGAACCGCCGAAACCCGAGCAGTTGGAGCAGGCCCGAGAAGAGGGTCTGTTGATCATCGCGGACTGGCCCAACAACGAATTTCGCGCTCTGGTGCCGCTGCGCGCCTATCTGGACCGATACCTGTATGTCAGTCGCGCCGTAGATGGCCAGTTGTTGACCCTTTTGGATGACACCAAGGAAACCGCGCAGTTCTATCAACAGTTGGAAAACGAACGCGGCAGGGTGCTGTTCGAGTTCGGGCTGCTGTATCTGGGGTTCGCGGTAATCCTTATTTTGGCGGCCGTTTCGCTGGGCATGTGGTTCGCCGAGCGGCTCTCGCGCCCGGTTGGTCGCCTGACCACCGCCGCGCAGCGGGTAGGGGCCGGTGATCTGGACGTGCAGGTCATCGAGGAGGCCAGCGACGACGAAATCGCCATGCTGGGGCGCTATTTCAACCAGATGACCCGGCAATTGAAGGCGCAGCGGGGTACGCTGCTGGAAAACACCCGCCAGATCGAAAGCCGCCGCCGACTGTTCGACTCGGTGCTCAGCTCGGTGACTTCTGGCGTTGTCGGGGTGGATCCGGATGGTCAGGTGACATTCGTCAACCGCTCGGCCGAGCGGTTGCTGGACTGGAAAGGCCATGAGCAACAACTGGCAATCGGCATTGCAGTACCCGAGTTCCTGCCTTTGTTCGAAGCGCTGAAAGAAGGCAACCAGGAAGCAATTCAGGACGAAATCAAGGTCACTCGCAAGGGACAGCTGGAAAACCTGCTGGTCCGGATGGCAACCCGACGCGGCGAGGACGGCAGGCTGGAAGGTTACGTGGTCGCCTTTGACGACGTGACCGATCTGGTCAGCGCCCAGCGTATGGCGGCCTGGGGGGACGTGGCCCGCCGCATCGCGCATGAGATCAAGAACCCGCTGACCCCCATTCAGCTGAGCGCCGAACGCATCCGGCGGAAGTTCGCGCGGAAACTGGATGAAGAGGACAGCGCCAGCCTTGAATCCATGACCGACGTGATCGTTCGCCAGACCAACGATCTGCGCCGGATCGTCGACGAATTCTCGAAGTTTGCCCGCATGCCCGAGCCCGACCGGCACGAGGAAGACATCGCGGGCCTGGTGCGCGAGGCGGTTCTGCTGCAGCAGGCCGGTCAGCCAGACGTTCAGATCGACGCGGAGATCCCGGACCAGCCAGTATTGGCCGATGTGGACGCGACGATGTTGAACCAGGCGCTCACAAATCTGATCAAGAACGCCGGCGAAGCCATCGAAACCCTGAAAAAGAAGGGTGCGCCCGACAACCTCGGCCCGCAGATAAAGGTGCGCCTGTCCACGGATGATGACGGAACACTGATTACCATCGCGGACAACGGCATCGGGCTGCCCGAAGACCGGGCGCGGCTGTTCGAGCCCTATGTGACCACGCGCGACGAAGGGACTGGCCTGGGCCTGCCCATCGTCAAGAAAATCATTGAAGAACACGGCGGTACGCTGACCCTTGAGGATGCGCCCGTGTTCGACGGACAGGACCATTTTGGCGCAATGGCCGTGATCCGGTTGCCGAAGGCCAACACGGCCCCGGTCGCAGCGCCGCAGAAGCAGGCAAATAAATCCAAGACACTGAAAGCAGGCCAAAGATGAGCGACATTCTGATCGTAGATGACGAGCGCGATATTCGCGAACTGGTGTCCGACATTCTGGAGGACGAAGGATATTCCACCCGGCTGGCCGGCAACTCGGACGAGTGCATGGCCGCGATCAACGCAGAACCACCCGGTTTGTTGATCCTGGACATCTGGCTCAAGGACAGCCGCATGGATGGGATCGACATTCTGAAGGCGGTCAAACGCGACAATCCGGATGTTCCGGTGGTGATCATATCGGGGCACGGAAATATCGAAATCGCCGTCGCGGCGATCAAGCAGGGGGCATATGATTTCATCGAAAAGCCCTTCAACATCGACCAGTTGATGGTGGTAATCCGCCGCGCGATGGAAACTTCGCGCCTTCGTCGCGAGAATGCCTCGCTCAAGCGCAAGGAGGTCAGCAATTCCGACATGATCGGCAAGTCGGCTGCGTTCCGCGCGATGCTGGGCCAGTTGGACAAGGTGACCAAATCAAACGGTCGGGTGATGCTGCGTGGTCCTGCTGGATCGGGCAAGGAAATCGCCGCGCGCTACATTCATGCGCACTCGAATCGGGCGAACGCGCCCTTTGTCACGGTCAACTGCGCAGGGGTCGAGCCCGAACGCATGGAAGAAGTGCTGTTCGGCCGTGAATCCGCCGAGCGTGGCGTTGAGTCCGGTCTGCTCGAACAGGCCCATGGCGGTGTGGTCTATTTCGACGAGGTTGCCGACATGCCGTTGGGCACGCAGTCCAAGATCCTGCGCGTCCTCGTCGATCAGCAGTTTCAGCGGGTGGGTGGCTCGGACAACGTCCGTGTCGATCTGCGTGTGATCTCTTCCACCAACCGCGACCTTGAAACCGAGATTGCCGCGGACCGGTTCCGCGAAGAGCTGTATCACCGCCTCAACGTCGTCCCGATCGCGGTGCCGTCTTTGGAAGAACGGCGCGAGGATATTCCTGTTCTCGCCAAGCATTTCATCGAGATGTGCAACGAAACCCAGGGCCTCCCTGTGCGCGAGTTGTCGGAAGAGGCCGTGGCCCTGCTGCAGACGATGAGTTGGCCCGGCAACGTGCGCCAGTTGAAGAACCTGGTCGAGCGGGTCTTGATCCTTGGTGATGGCACCGGACCGATCGAAGCGCGGGAATTGCCGAATGAGGAGGAAAAGGCCGACGATTCCGGCCGGGTCGTGCTGTCGGGCGCTCTGGCAACGCTGCCACTGCGCGAGGCACGAGAGGCGTTCGAGCGTGAGTATCTGCTGACCCAGATCAATCGCTTTGGCGGCAATATCAGCCGCACGGCCAGTTTCGTTGGAATGGAACGCAGCGCCTTGCACCGCAAGCTGAAATCGTTGGGTGTAGTCACGTCGAACAAGTCGGGCGCGCGGGTGGCGCAACTGGACGAGCCTGAACCGGCGGAATAGGGGCCGGCCAAACCGGCAGGACGACGGGAGGCGCCCGGCCATGACGCTATCGATGATCCAGCAGGGATTTCCCGCCTTTGGTCGTCGTCTCAAACGGCTTCGGCGGGCCACCGGGATGAAGCAGTCGGCGCTTGCACATGTGATGCGCGTCGATCAGGCCACGGTGTCGCGCTGGGAAAACGAGGTCCAGACCCCAAGCCCTGAACAACAAGCTGCGGTTTTCTCGGCGCTTTCGGATCACCGCGCCGACGATGCAGCACTGAAGCGGCTTGTCGGCAGTTCGCAAGCCTGTCTGCATCTGGTGGACGAAGCGAGCCATGTTTGTCTGGCCTATTCACCCAGCCGCGCACGGGATTGGTCAGCCAGCCAGCACTCGTTGTTGGGGGTGTCGCTGTGGCAGTTTGCCACCGACGAGATCCGCCAAGCCGAAATGGAGCTGACGGACGAGGGTTGGTGGGACCTGCAGGTGCCAAATCCCAAAGCTTTCATCACTTCTCAGGCCGTGCACGACCAGATCACAATCAGCGCAGGCCAAATCGTATGGGAGCGGCTGTATCTGGCCGATGGAACCCCTGTGCGCCTTGTCAGCGGCACGCGCGTACGCGCCGCATAATATATGCGTTCACCTCGCCGGAGGCCGAGGGTAGAACGCGGGTGTGACTCAATCTTTTCGCATATTTCTGCAGGTGATCCTGTTGTGGGTGGCCGGGCTGGGCGCGGCCACACAGTTCGCCAAGATCGCCGTTGCCTTCGACGCGGTCGGTGCATTGTACCCAGGCTATGGGGATTCGATCGGCTGGTTGCTGTCGATCATCAGTTTGATGGGCGCCGTGCTGGGGGCCATGTCAGGCGCCATTACCGCGCAGTTCGGACCGGTCCGCCTGCTGGTGTTCGGTTTGCTGCTGGGCGGCGTTGTATCGGTGTTCCAGTCCACCATGCCTAGCTTTCAAGTGATGCTGGCCAGCCGGATCATCGAGGGCGTTTCGCATCTGGCGATCGTGGTTGCCGCTCCAACGCTGATCGCACAGATCACACGCGGATCTGCGCGCAACGCTGCCATGGTGTTGTGGAGTTCTTTCTTTGGAGTTGCCTTTGCGCTGAACGCTTGGTTCGGCCTGCCGATGATCCAGCGTTTTGGATTGGCGGATTACTTCATGGGCCACGGTTTCCTGATGGCGCTGATTGCAGGACTGGTCGCCCTGTTTCCGCCAAAGGTTCCGCCCATCGCGACGGAACTTCGGGGGTGGGGGCTGGGGTCCATCCTGCAGACGCATCTGGAAACCTACAGCTCGCCCCGCATGGCAGCACCGGCGATCGGATGGTTCTTCTACACACTGACCTTCGTGTCGTTGCTGGCGATCCTGCCCGGCCGTATGCCCGAAGATCAGTCGGTTCTTGTAGCCAGTCTGATGCCGCTGGCAGGTATCGTGCTGTCGTGGATCGCGGTACCCGTGCTCTTGACGTTCCTGACCGCGGTCACAGTTGTAAATCTTGGTTTTGCGGCCGGGATGGCTGCCCTTGCCCTGCTGTTTTTCGGAGCGCCTCTGCCCATTGTCGGCATTGCGCTGTTTGCGGTGTTGGGCCTGGTGCAGGGCGGCAGTTTCGCGGCGGTTCCTCAACTGAATGGCTCGGCCCGGGATCAGGCGCTGAGCTATGGGGCGATGGCGCAGATGGGAAATGCGGGCAACCTGCTGGGCACACCTGTTCTGCTTGCAATCCTATGGCGTGCCGGAGAAGGCTCGATGTTCGTGGCCGTACTTGTATTCTATGCTGCCGCCATCGCAGCACATCTGTTCCTGTCACTCCGCCGGCGATCGTCGCCCGACGATCCGGGCTGAGGTCAGTCGGTCAGCCCGGCAACCCCGGCGTGATGATCTGGAATGACCCGTCGTCGAATTTGACGAAGCAGGACGCCGTGCCCAACGGCGGCAGGACGGTTGTTCGGGTCGGTGGAACGCCCGATTTGACCGACTGTTTGCAGGGCGGCAGGCTGATGGGGCGGTATCCCTTCTTGGCCATGCACTGCGCCTCGACCGTGTTTCGCAGCCCCTGATTTACATCTACCGTGTAAACGCGGCCCGGCTCCCACCATCCTCCGGTGCGGTAGCATCGCCCGCGCCCGTCGCAATAGGTGCGGCCCGGCCAATAGGTGGGCGGGCTTTGGCGCACCTGGTTTGCAACCGGTGCATCCTTCAGCGCCTGCACTTGGCATTCGGTCGTTTCGGCCTGCATCCGCGAGACGCTTTCGCCTTCGCGATAATACATCGACAACGGCCCGCATCCGGCCAGCAGGGCAAGGGGAACAAGCAATCGAAGCACTGTTTTCATTCGCTTATCTTGCATCACACAGGCCGTCATGACAATTCGATTGACCGCTCTGTGGGCATCTGTCATTCAAAACGCTCAGGCAGAAAGGCCAAAGGCATGAAGGTCATCATTTGTGGCGCCGGCCAGGTGGGCTGGCAGATTGCTCGGCACCTTTCGGGCGAGTTGAATGACGTCACCGTTGTGGACAACAACCCTGACCTGGTACGCCGGGCGACCGAGACGCTGGACGTTCAGGGCATCGCCGGCTTTGCCAGCTATCCCGACGTGCTCGAGCGGGCCGGAGCCCGTGACGCCGACATGATCATCGCCGCGACCCATTCGGACGAGGTGAACATGGTCACCTGCCAGATGGCGCACTCGGTGTTCTCGATCCAGCGCAAGATCGCGCGGTTGCGGTCGAAATCCTACCTCGAAGCGATCCATCGCGACTTGTACCGCCGCGACCATCTTCCGATCGACGTGGTGATCAGCCCCGAACGTGAAGTGGCCGCCGCAGCCATGCGCCGCCTGTCGGCGCCTGCGGCTTTTGACACGGAACTGTTCATGGATGGCAAGGCGCAGCTTCTGGGCATTCGGATCGCCGAGGATTGCCCGATCGTCAACACGCCCTTGCGCCAACTGACAGACCTGTTTTCAACGCTCAGCGCCATCGTGGTGGGTATTCGCCGCGACGGAACGCTGTTCGCGCCGGAATCCGAGGACCAATTGTTCGTCGGTGACGAATGCTATGTCTTTACCAGCGTCCAAGACGTTGACCGCACGATGGAGGTCTTTGGTAAATCACAGAAAAAGCAGGATCGCGTGGTCATCGTGGGTGGCGGGAATGTCGGCCTTGAAGTCGCCCGGACACTGGAAGAGCGCGAGGGCCGCATCCGTGCAAAAGTTATCGAGCGTGACCGGCGCTGTGCGGAACTGGCCGCCGAGTCGCTGGAGCGTACGATCGTTCTGAACGGCGACGGTCTGGATTCAGCGCTGTTGAGCGAAGCGGGGATCGAGCGCGCGGACGCGATGCTGGCCGTCACCGATGACGACCGGACCAACATGCTGGCTGCGGTCCGGGCCAAGGCCGAAGGTTGCCCGCTGGCGATTGCGTTGATCAACGACCCCAGCATGGTGGCCCTGATGGGGCCGTTGGGGATTGACGCCTATATCAACCCGCGGGCCACGACCGTCAGTTCGATCCTGCGCCATATCCGGCATGGCCGGGTGCGACAGGTCTATTCGATCGGCGATGCCGAGGCCGAAGTGATCGAGGCCGAAGTGCTGTCGACCTCGCCAATGGCCGGGCAGAAACTGCGCGACATCGACTTTCCCGAAGGCGTCCTGGTCGGCGCGGTGCGCAAGGGCGACGAGGTCCTGCGGCCCACTGGCAGTCTGCGGATTGACGAAAAGGACGTGGTTGCGATTTTCGCAATGGCCAATGATGTACCCGAGGTCGAACGCCTGATGCAGGTTTCGATCGACTTTTTCTGATGGCTGTCGCCCGCGCACCCAAAATCAGCGTTATTCGGCGGCTGCCGCTGTTTCTGTTGATCACGGCGATTGTGTCCCTGGCAATGTGGATCCCGGCAATATACGCCCTTGCCTTGGATGACCACCCCACGTCGCGGTCGTTCTTCTATTCGGGTTTGGTGGGGCTGTTCCTGGTCACGATCGTTGGCCTGGCGACGGCCAGCCGGCAGCCGCGGCGCGGAACCTTGGGGCAGTTGGCGGTCTTGCTGGGCTCGCTGACGGTATTGCCGCTGTTTCTGGCCGTTCCTGTCCATGACGCGTTGGGGAACACGACCTTTCTGAACGCCTATTTTGACATGGTCAGCGCCATCACCACCACCGGAGCGGACCTGTTTCCCGACCCCGAGCGCCTGTCGGCGCCGGTTCACCTGTGGCGGGCGCTCGTCGGCTGGATGGGTGGGCTGCTGATGTGGATCTCGGCAGCTGCGATCCTGGCGCCACTGTCGTTGGGCGGGTTCGAGATTACCGCGCGCGGACAGCCGGGCCGCCCGGTTTCCGGCGTAGCCCAGAGCGAAAAGGTCGACCCGCGGGGGCGACTGCTCCGTGTGACGGCGACATTGACCCCGGTTTATGCCAGCCTTACAGCGGTAATCTGGGTCTTGCTGTTGATCGCGGGAGAAAAGGGCCTGACGGCCATCTGCCACGCAATGTCGGTGATGGCCACGTCCGGCATATCGCCAGTGGGCGGGTTGGAAGGGTCCACCGCCGGGATCACCGGCGAGGCCATCCTGTTTCTGTTCCTGTTCTTTGCCTTGTCCCGCCTGACCTTCTCAAAGGACACCGCAACAACCGGCTATTCCCGGCTGGACCACGATCCGGAATTCCGGATCGGCCTGATGATCGTTGTCGGCGTGGCGGCATTGTTGGTCTTCCGGGTGCTGGCCGGGGTTGCCGAGATCGGCGGGCAGGTGACGGGCCTGCAAACGCTGAACGTCATCTGGGGCATGTTGTTCACGGTGATGTCGTTCCTGACGACGGCCGGGTTCGAAAGCGCTTATTGGAACGACGCGCAACAGTTGTCCGGTCTGGGAACACCGGGGCTTGTTTTGATGGGGCTTGCGCTTATCGGGGGCGGGGTCGCCACCACCGCAGGCGGGGTCAAGCTGTTGCGGGTCTATGCCTTGTACCTGAATGGCGCGCGTGAACTGGACAGGCTGATCCACCCGTCATCGGTCAGCGGGGCGGGCGGCGGCAACCGCCGCATCCAAAGCCAGGGCGCATTCATCGCGTGGGTCTTTCTGATGATGTTCGCGCTAACGCTCGCGTTGCTTGATGTCGTTCTGGCTGCCGAGGGGGTTGGGTTTGAACGCGCCATGGTGCTGAGCGTCGCGGTGCTGAGCACGACCGGTCCGTTGATCGAACTGGCTACCGATCTGCCGATCCGTCTGATCGATCTGTCGGCCGGAGCCAAGCTGACCATGTGCGCCGGGATGGTGATCGGCCGGCTGGAGACTCTGGCGATCATCGCGTTGATCACTCCGGCCCTGTGGCGGGATTGAACCGCCAATTCGGGCCTTCACGTTACTGCCTGATTTTTCATCTGGAATATCTCTGCGCGTCACTCCATACTCGCGCGGAGGGAGCGCGTTGGTCCGCAGCGCGTAAGCAAGAACAACGGCGAGATAACAAAATATGGCTTCGGACAGACAGAATCTTCAGGATGCCTTCCTGAACAATGTACGGAAAGCAAAGGTTCCCGTTACAATTTTCCTGATCAACGGCGTGAAATTGCAGGGTGTCATCACCTGGTTCGACAATTTCTGCGTATTGTTGCGCCGCGACGGACAGTCGCAGCTTGTCTATAAGCACGCGATCTCGACCATCATGCCGTCGCAGCCGATCAACCTGTATGAGGGCGAAGACGCCTCTTGATGGAACATGACCGGAGGCGCACCCGGGCTTGGGTGCTGCATCCCGATATCAAGTCAGATGACCAGCGCCGCGACCCCGTTCCGGCGCTGGAGGAGGCGGTGGCACTGGCTGCCGCCTTGCCTGATCTGGATGTGATCGGGGCCGAGATCGTGCGCCTGCCGCGGGCGCAGCCCGGCCTGCTGTTCGGCAGCGGCAAGATCGAGGAACTGGGCGCGCGTTTTGCGGAAAACGAGATCGAGCTGGTTCTGATCGACGGACCGGTTACCCCGGTTCAACAGCGCAATCTGGAGAAGGCGTGGAAGGTCAAGATCCTCGACCGGACGGGGCTGATTCTGGAAATCTTCTCGGACCGCGCCCGCACGCGCGAGGGTGTGTTGCAGGTCGAGATGGCCGCGCTCAGCTATCAGCGCACGCGCTTGGTGCGGGCCTGGACCCACCTGGAACGTCAGCGCGGTGGGCTGGGCTTTGTCGGCGGGCCGGGGGAAACCCAGATCGAGGCCGACCGGCGCGCGATCGACGATCAACTGGTGCGCTTGCGCCGTCAGTTGCAGAAGGTCGTGAAGACACGGACGCTGCACCGCGCTGCCCGGGCCAAGGTGCCCTATCCGATCGTGGCGCTGGTGGGCTATACCAATGCGGGCAAGTCCACGCTGTTCAACCGCCTGACCGGGGCCGAAGTCATGGCCAAGGACATGCTGTTTGCCACACTGGACCCGACCATGCGCCGGATCGAACTGCCCGACGGCCCCGAGGTGATCCTGTCGGACACCGTGGGTTTCATCTCGAACCTGCCGACCGAACTGGTCGCGGCCTTCCGCGCCACGCTCGAGGAGGTTCTGGCCGCCGATCTGATCGTGCATGTGCGCGATATCAGCCATGCCGAGACCGAAGAGCAGGCCGAGGATGTGCGCACGATCATGGCCTCGCTGGGTGTGGACGATACCCGCCCTCAGCTTGAAGTCTGGAACAAAATTGATCTGCTGTCCGACGAAGACCGGCAGGCCGTGCAGGCCCGGGCCGAGCGCGATCCGGCGGTGTTCCCGATCTCGGCCGTGACCGGCGAGGGGATCGATCCGCTGCTGACTGAGATCGCCACGATCCTGCAGGGCGTGCGCCGGGAAGAGGTTTTGAAACTGGGGTTTGCTGACGGCAACAAACGCGCCTGGCTGTTCCGACAGGATGTGGTGCGCGGCGAAAAACAGACCGAGGACGGGTTCGAAATCACCGTTCTGTGGACCGACAAGCAGGCCAACCAGTTCGCGGGCCTCTGACGATCAGGCCCCGTCGATCTGGCGCTGATGGTCGTCGGCATCGAACCAGCCCAACGACGACCGGATTTTGTACTCCGCATCCAGCTCCCATTCTTCCCAGCCGCGCGTGATCACCGCATTGCCGGTCCGGGCGTGCTGCCCTTCAAGGGTCCAAACGAAGATGGCGTGGGGACCGGCCCACCGCAGCATGTCGCAGCGCACCTCAAGATCGGGAAAGTCGGTATGAAACCCGCGCGCCATGTCGGCGATGGCTGCCCGCCCGACGATGGGGGCGCCGCGATTGATCGTGATCTGCCCGTCCGACGTAAAGAAATCGGCCACGGCATTGGCGTCACCCGAGCTCCAGGCGATGGCATAGTCGCGGGCTAGATTGTTCAGGGTATCGCGCAAACTGGCCATGATTTTCCCCCCTCGCGCTGCGGTCCGGGCGCACCGGAATGGTAGGCCAAGCCACGGGGCCGCGTCCACGGGGCGATAAAAAAGGGGCGGGGGTCCGCCGAAATCCCGCCTATTGCGGCATCAGACGGGTGGTCCCGACGGCGGCGGCGCGGGCCAGATCCAGATCCAGCGACATTGGAATGTACTCACCCCTGCGCCAAAGTTGCGCCTGATCGTCATAGTAGCGCGACAGGAAGTGGCCCGATTGCCCGGTGGCCGTGATGAAGACCGAGCTGTCGGGGTCGGAAAAGTCATAGACCCCGCGATAGCCCGCGCCGTGCACGTTCTGGAACGGGTCAGGCCCTTCGCCCGAGGTGCGCCCGCGCAGCAGGGTGTTGTCGCCGCCGCTGGTCGATTGGCGGATGTTGACGAAATAGCGCAGCACCGGAACCTCGCCCAGCACCGGGTGATCGTGGGTGGCTTGGTGGGCATCGCCCCAGCGCAGCGATTCCAATTGGCTGCCGTACCGTTCTGAAATCCAGATCAGCGCGTCATCCAGGGCCAGCCGGGCCATGTCGGTGCAGGTTTCCACCGGTGCGCTCTGCCGGACGTCGCACCAGGCCGAGGCCCCGTCGATGTCGCGGAAGACGCGTTCGATGAACAAGGGCTCGACATGCTTGAATTCCTTGGCCAATGGCCCGAGTTCATCGGCGATCAGGCGCTTTTGCAGCGCGCGGACCCAGGCCGCATAGATCAGCGGCTCGGGCAGGTGCTCGTTCATCTCGCCGTTCCATTCGGCCAGCAGGGTCAGGGCTATCTGGCGCTGGCGTTCGGGGGTGCCTTCGGGCGCGGCCTCGCCGGTGAACCACAGGTCGGCCCCGATCAGCGGCAGCAGTGACCGCGCGGTGAAGCTGACCGTGTCCAGCTGCGCCTCGATGAAGCTGTCGCGGGTGTGCACCTCGCGCGATTGCATCAGGAATTCCCAGCGGTGGACGCGCTGCGTATCGCCCCATTCATAGGACACATGCAGGGGGAAGGGGCGGTCGATGATCTTGTTGTTGGTGTTGCCCAAAACGCCGCCGGCCGGAGCCACGAATTCGGGGTTGTCGGAATAGGGCAGACGCCCCTGCCAGCGGTTTGCCGCGATCCAGCCCGGTGTCGGGATGCGGCCGCGGCTTTGGTTGTTGAGGTCGCGGCTGGGCATTGCGCCGATGAGCTTCATGCCGACGGTCGTCTTGTCGACTACCGACAGGTTTTGCGACGGCGCGATGAATCGCTCGGCAGCTTCGATCGCTTCGCGCACGGTATCCGCGCTCATCAGCGCCATTGAGGCGCTGATCGAGGTGTCGCGCGGGCTGAGCGCCGTCCAGGACAGCGAGGCGACATGCCCCGGCGGTGTGATGGTTTCCAGGTTGTAATGGGTGCCGGGCAGGACGGGGCCGTTCTCTGTCCAGCGCAGGGTCAGAGTGATCGGGGGGGCGTCCTTGATCTCGATGATTGAGGGGCGCGACTTGAAGGGTTTGAAGCCTTCGGGCGTCAGGTATTCCTCGGGGTTGTCGGGATTCACTCTTTCGATATGCACGTCCTGATCGTCCAGATAGGACGAGGTCAAGCCCCATCCCAGCCGGTCACTGCGGCCGGACATAACCGCCGGAATGCCGGGGATGGTGGCGCCGATCACGCCGCCCTTGCCCAGTTCAAGACGCGCCAGATACCAGATCCCCGGCGCAGTCAGGCCCAGATGGGGATCGTTGGCCAACAGGGTTCCACCGGTGGCCGAGCGCGAAGGAGCCGCAGACCATGCATTCGAGGCGCCCGCCAACCCGCGCTGCGGGACCGGGTTCAGCCATGCGGCTGCGGGTTCAGAACTGGCGGCATAGCGGGGCAGGTCGGGAAACAACGCCGCGTACTCGGGCAGCGCTGCAATGCCCGCGCCAGGCACGTCGGGCAGAATATCTGACAGCCGCTGCGGATCGTTCAGCATCAACGAGGTGCGCGCCCGCAGCACTTCGTCCTGCAGATGCCCGGACAGCTGAACCGCCATCAGCTTGATCATGGCTATGCTGTCACCCGGTTGCCAAGGAGCAACCGGTGCATTGAACAAAAACATTTCGGGCGCGCCGCGGCCCAAGGCGTTTTCGTTGATTTCGTCCAGCCGCGCATTGACACCCGCGGCATAGGCGCGAAGAGCGGCCTTGGTGTAATCGTCCTGAACCTCGAAGGACTGATGCGCCAGCCCGTAAAGATCCAGTCGACGCATGAGCTTGTCGATATGCACGGTCCGCTGGCCAAAAACCTCGGACAGTCGCCCCTGCACGGTCCGGCGCATGACCGTCATCTGCCACAACCGGTCCTGGGCATGTGCATAACCCAGACCGAAGAACACGTCGGGGTCGGTCTGCCCCAGGATGTGAGGCACGTTGGCTGTGTCGCGCACGATCTCGACCGGGGCATTCAGGCCTTTGACCTGCAGCGTTTGGTCGTAGTCAGGCAGCGACTGGCTGGCCAGGAAATACACCAGACCGATCGCCGCGAGGGTCAGCAGGACCAGACCCGAGGCGATACGCATCAACCAGCGAAAGACGACACCCATCAGCAGCGCACCATTTGAATTTGCAGATCAGGCGAAGGTTAATTCATGGCTCTGGCGACCGAAAGAGGCCGCGCCGCGGAATCTGCGTCTGAAACGAAAAACTCCGCCACGGCATTGGCCAGTGACGGAGTTTTCTTGAGGGGGGTCAGGGGGTCAGGGAATAATGCGCGTGTATTTGATGCCCTCGACCGTTGCGCCCAATTGCAACCCAGCCTGACCGAAGACCGCCGCCAGCACGGGTTTGCGCAGGGTGGTCAGGTCGGTCGACAACTGGTCCGCCTGGTCGCTGACGACATATCCAATGTCCGCGCCGGCGGTCCATCCGCTTGAGCGGCGGAAATCGTTCAGGGCGTCTTCGGTCATGAAGAACAGGACATGGGCGTATTGCTGGGCGCCAATCTGCAGCCCCGCAGTGCCTTTGACAGCCGAGTAGTAGTCGACCGTGGCGCCATTGATGCGCAGTGCGCCTTTTCCGTAGCCGCCTCCAAAGACGAACCCCGCCTCGGTGATCAGCGGCATGACCAGCATCCCGTTGGCCTTGTTGGCGATTTCCTGGGTGTTCGGGTAGCGGGTATACATCTCGGTCAGCGTGGCATCGACGCGGGCATCGATCGTTGCCGCGTTCGAGTTTCCGACGCCGTTGCCGCAGGCGGCGGTCAGGGTCAGTCCGGCCATGCCAAAGGCAAAGCCGCGACGGCTCAGTCGTGGTGTGTTGGAACTGCTCATGTTTGTTTTTCTCTGTCTATGTGCCTGAAAAGCCGGGTGGTCCCGGTCTTGTGTGCAAGAATACGCCGAGCCGCCTCGGGTGTCACGGGAAAACCGGCAGGCCAAGGCCGGCCGATCGGCGAAAAATCGCGGAGTCCTGTAGGATTAACCTTGCAACAGCCGGGCGACCTGCGGCGCAAAATAAGTCAGGATGCCGTCACAGCCTGCACGTTTGAAGGCCAGCAGGCTTTCCAGCATCACCTTTTCACCGTCGATCCATCCGTTCTGCGCGGCGGCCTGGATCATCGCGTATTCACCCGACACCTGATAGGCATAGGTGGGTGCGCCGAACGTGTCCTTGACCCTCCGGCAGATGTCCAGATAGGGCATACCAGGCTTGATCATCACCATGTCGGCCCCCTCGGTCAGGTCACGCTGGATCAGGCGCAACGCCTCGTTCGAGTTGGCCGGGTCCATCTGGTAGGTCTTCTTGTCGCCGGTCAACGCGCCCGAGGCGCCCACCGCATCGCGGAAAGGCCCGTAGAAGGCGCTGGCATATTTCGCCGCGTAGCTGAGGATCATGACGTCGTGATGACCGGCGGCCTCGAGCGCTTGGCGCATCGCGCCGATCCGGCCGTCCATCATGTCGGACGGGCCGATGATGTCGGCTCCGGCCTCGGCCTGGGCCAGCGTCATCTTGACCAGCGCTTCGACCGTTTCGTCATTCACGATCTTGCCGTCCACCACATATCCGTCATGGCCGTTGATGTTGTATGGGTCCAGCGCGACATCGGTCATCACCGCGATTTCAGGTGCGGCCTGCTTGATCGCGCGGATGGCGCGGTTCGAAAGGTTGTCGGGGCTCCACGCCTCGGCGCAATCCTGCGTCTTGAGGCTGGGATCGGTGTAAGGAAACAGGCAGATCGCCGGTATGCCCATGGCCTGCGCCTCGGCTGCGGCTTTGGCGATCAGATCGACCGAGCGGCGCACCACGCCGGGCATCGAGGGCACGGGCTCTTCGATGCCCTCGCCGTCGCGCACGAACACCGGCCAGATCAGGTCATTAACGGTCAGGGTGTTCTCGCGCACCAGGCCCCGGATCGCCTCGGACTGGCGGGCGCGACGAAAGCGGCCGTGGGGGTAGGGGGCGATTGTCGGTTTCATGGCGCGTTCTCCTTGAACATTCGCGCATTGGGTGGCATGAATTTGCACAGGTCTCAAGGGTACCAATAGCCGCGCCGTTGCGATAGAACCGCCTGAGAATTTTGAATTAAAGGACCGAGTTTGGACTGGTACTCCTCGATTTTCGAACTCATCGACATGCGCAGCTTCTCGAATCTGTGGTACTGGATCGCGCTTGCGGTGCTGTGGTCGACAGCCAGCCATTGGGTAATGGGCGTTCCGTATGATCTGGTCGTGCGCGCCCGCCGCGTCGGAGGCCAGGCCGAGACCGACCTGCTGGACATCGTGCGGATCAACACCAATCGCATCCTCTACATTGCCGACGTTTCGGGGGTCGTAATCTTGGCGCTGTGCTGTTTCCTGTTTGCGGGGCTGGCGACGCTGGGGTTTTACTATCAGGTCGAGTTCGCCCAGGCGGTGTTCCTGCTGCTGTTCCCGATGGTTCTTGTCGGCGCAAACAGCCTGCGGGTGGCCCGGAACCTGCGGCGGCAGGAGTTGACGATTGAAGCTGTGTCCAAGGCGCTGCATCGATGCCGGCTGGCGACGCAGGTCATCGGCATGTTTGCGATACTGGTCACTTCGATGTGGGGCATGTATCAGAACCTTTCGATAGGCGTTCTGGGATAGCAAAATCGGAAAGGCGAGGCGATGAAGGCTCCGAACCACGTGACAGTCGGCGGCGCCCCCGAGGGGTTTGACGCGCAGCTGGTGCTGAACGAGGTTGCCCGCTCGGGCGGGCCGGTTCTGCATGTGGCACGCGACGACAAACGTGCCGAGGCAATGCGCGCGGCGCTGCGTTTCTTTGCGCCCGACATGCCGGTGATCCTGTTTCCCGGCTGGGATTGCCTGCCCTATGACCGGGTGTCGCCCAACCCCGACATCGCGGCGGCGCGGGTGGCGACCCTAGCGGCGCTGGTGCACCAGATGCCCGAGCGGTTCGTTCTGCTGACCACGCTGAACGCGGCGACCCAACGCGTGCCGGCGCGCGACGTGCTGCGGCAGGCGGCGTTCACCGCACGGGTCGGCCAGCGCGTGGACGAGGCGGCGCTGCGTGACTTCCTTGTGCGCATGGGGTTCAGCCAAAGCCCCACGGTGATGGAGCCCGGCGACTATGCCGTGCGCGGCGGGATCATCGATATCTTCCCGCCGGGCGAAGCAGGACCGGTGCGGCTGGACCTGTTCGGAGACGTGCTGGACGGCGCGCGCCGGTTCGATCCGGCCACCCAGCGCACCACGGAAAAGCTTGATCTGGTCGAACTGGCCCCGGTCTCCGAGGTGATCCTGGACGAGGCCGCCATAACCCGGTTCCGTCAGAACTATCGCATCGAATTCGGAGCGGCCGGTACGGATGATCCGCTGTACGAGGCGGTCAGCGCCGGGCGCAAGCATCAGGGCATGGAACACTGGCTGCCCCTGTTCCACGAAAAGCTGGAAACGTTGTTCGACTACCTGCCGGACGCGACGATCACGCTGGACGATCAGGTCACGCCCGCCCGTCTGGCCCGGTGGGACAGCATCGCCGATCAATACGAAACCCGGCGTCTGGCGCTCGAGAACCGCTCGCGGATGGATTCGGTCTATAAACCCACGCCGCCGGGTCTGTTGTATCTGGACGATGACGCCTGGACCCAGGCGGTGGCGCAGCGGCGGGTTATGCAGTTCAGCCCCCTGCCGCAGGCCAGCGGGCCGGGGGTGATCGATGCGGGCGGTCGGATCGGGCGCAACTTTGCCCCCGAGCGGCAGCAGGAAAGCATCAGCCTGTTCGGCGCGCTGGCCAGCCACATCAAGAACAAGCTGGAGAAGGGGCCGGTTCTGGTCGCGTCCTATTCCGAGGGCGCGCGCGAACGCCTGACCGGGTTGATCGAGGATGAGGGCCTGGCCGAGGCAATTCCTGTGACCGACGGCTCACGCATCGGCAAACGCGGCCTGCACTTGGCGGTCTGGGCGCTGGAGCACGGCTTCGAGACGCCCGACATGACGGTGATTTCGGAACAGGATGTGCTGGGCGACCGGCTGATCCGCCAACCCAAGAAACGCCGCAAGGCCGAGAATTTCCTGACCGAGACCCAATCGCTTAGCCCCGGCGATCTGGTGGTGCATGTCGATCACGGCATCGGCCGGTACATGGGCATGGAGGTCGTGAGCGCCCTGGGCGCCGCGCATGAATGCCTGCTGCTGGAATATGCCGAAGGCGCCAAGCTGTACCTGCCGGTCGAAAACATCGAACTGCTATCGAAATACGGGCACGAGGAAGGCCTGCTCGACAAGCTGGGCGGTGGTGCGTGGCAGGCCAAGAAGGCCAAGTTGAAAGAGCGGATCCGCGAGATGGCCGACCGGCTGATCCGCATCGCCGCCGAACGCGCCCTGCGCAAGGCCCCGATCATGGACCCGCCGCCCCACTCGTGGGAGGAGTTCAGCGCCCGCTTCCCCTATCAGGAAACCGAGGATCAGCTGCGCGCCATCGCCGACGTAATGGAGGACCTGCACTCGGGCACGCCGATGGATCGCCTGATCTGCGGCGACGTGGGCTTTGGCAAGACCGAGGTCGCCATGCGCGCGGCCTTCGTTGCGGCCATGTCCGGACTGCAGGTGGCGGTGATCGCGCCCACCACGCTGCTGGCGCGTCAGCACGCCGCCAGTTTCAAGGACCGGTTCCGGGGCTTCCCGCTGGAAGTCCGGCAATTGTCACGTTTCGTCTCGGCCAAAGAGGCGCAGCAGACCCGCGAGGGGCTGGCCAGGGGCACGGTCGATATCGTGATCGGCACCCATGCGCTGCTGGCCAAGGGCATCCGGTTCCAGAACCTCGGGCTGTTGATCATCGACGAAGAACAACATTTCGGCGTGGCCCACAAGGAACGGCTGAAGCAGTTGCGCTCGGACGTGCATGTGCTGACGCTGACCGCTACGCCGATCCCGCGCACGCTGCAACTGAGCCTGACCGGCGTGCGCGACCTGTCGATCATCGGCACACCGCCCGTCGATCGCCTGGCGATCCGCACCTATGTCAGCGAGTTCGACGCCGTCACCATCCGCGAGGCGCTGCTGCGCGAGCACTATCGCGGCGGGCAGAGTTTCTATGTGGTGCCGCGCATCTCAGACCTGCCCGAGATCGAGGAATTCCTGAAAGAACAGCTGCCCGAACTGACCTATGTGGTGGCCCACGGCCAGATGGCGGCGGGCCAGTTGGACGACCGGATGAATGCCTTCTACGACGGCAAGTATGACATCCTGCTGGCCACCACGATCGTCGAAAGCGGGCTGGACATTCCCACCGCCAACACGATGGTCGTGCACCGGGCCGATATGTTCGGGCTGGCGCAGCTTTATCAGATCCGGGGCCGGGTGGGGCGGTCCAAGACCCGCGCCTATGCCTATCTGACCACCAAGCCGCGCGCGCGGCTGACGCCGGCCGCCGAAAAGCGGCTGCGGGTTCTGGGTTCGCTCGATACGCTGGGGGCGGGGTTCACGCTGGCCAGCCAGGACCTGGACATTCGCGGCGCGGGCAACCTGCTGGGCGAGGAACAGTCGGGCCAGATGCGCGACGTGGGTTATGAACTGTATCAGTCGATGCTGGAAGAGGCGATCGCCAAGATCAAGGCCGGCGAGATGGAGGGGCTGAGCGAGGCCGACGACCAATGGGCGCCGCAGATCAACCTGGGCGTTCCGGTGCTGATTCCCGAAGACTATGTGCCCGATCTGGACGTGCGGCTGGGCCTCTATCGCCGCCTGTCGTCATTGTCGACCAAGGTCGAGCTCGAGGGCTTTGCCGCCGAACTGATCGACCGGTTCGGCCCTCTGCCGAAAGAGGTGAACACGCTGCTTTTGGTCGTGCGGATCAAGGCCATGTGCAAACGCGCCGGCATTGCCAAGCTGGACGGCGGACCGAAAGGGGCGACGATCCAGTTCCACAATGACAAGTTTGCCTCGCCGCAAGGTCTGGTCGAGTTCATCCAGAACCAGCGCGGGCTGGCCAAGGTCAAGGACAACAAGATCGTGGTGCGGCGCGACTGGAAGAAGGACAGCGACAAGATCAAGGGCGCCTTTGCCATCGCCCGCGATCTGGCCGAGAAGGTCGCCGCCGAGAAAAAGAAGAAGGCCAGCGCCTGAGGGCGCGGCCTAGTCCCCGGCCACGAATGTACACAGCTGCCAGTTGCCGCTGTCCGATTTCACGAAGGCCGCGCGATAGCCGACCATCGACCACAGGAAATCGGAATAGATATAGCCGCGCGTTCCGTCGGTCAGGATGACGCCCTGATATTCGGCCTCTTCCAGATAGTCGGGAACGATCACCACCTCGTGGCTGATCAGGTCCAGATTGGGCGCGCCGCGGTTGGGGGCCTGGCGCAGGGTGACATCCTGACCGGTCACGAAATAGGCGGTGAACGGATCCAGCTTCGCTGGCAGGGTAAGCCGCCACTGGTGCGGCATCCAGAATTCGCCATCCTCGTCGAAATAGCCGGGCTGGGCCAGCGTGGTCTCGAGGTCGCGCCAGTAGTCCTCGCGGATGGTGGCGGCGTGGCGGCGGTCGGCCTCGGGCAGGGTTTCGGGATCGACCGTCAGATTGGCGCGGAACGCCTCGGGGCCGTCCGGGTCACCGTGGCTGGTATAGATCTCGTGGCAGGTGGCGGCCATGACGCCCTCGAGGTCGCGGGCGGCGACCTTGGCGCGCAGGTCCGCACGGAAGGCTTCCAGTGCCGGGTCTTTGCTGGCCTCGTCCACAGGCGGAAAGGTCTGACGGTCGGCCCAGGCGGGACCGCAGCACAGCGCGATCAGCGCAGCGTTCAACAGTTTCATTCAGCGGCTCTCATCGCGGCCTGGGCGCAGAAGCACGAGGCGCCGACGCTGCGGTCGGCCCGCGCCAGGGCCAGGTCAAGTCGTTGTCGGATCAGCTGCAATTCCTCTACCGCGCCACGCGCCTTGAGGCAATCGTGCAAGCCCTTGAGGCTCCAGACATTGTCGGGATGGATCGAGGCGCGGCTGAGGGTGCCGCCTAGACCCAGATCCTCGCGATAGACGGCTTCGGCCTCGGCCACGTGGCCCTGCTCGAACAGCAGCGCCCCCAGCGCGTGGCGGGTGGGCTGCATCCAGCCCCAGGGCTCGTCATAGGGCAGATTGTCGTCCAGCTCGACCGAGCGGCGCAGGTGGGCGAAGGCCGTGTCGAAATTGCCTTTGCGGTACTCGATCTCGCCCCGCAGCATCTCGCGCGCGATCTCCAGCAGGTCAATCACGCGGTTGTTGTGCAGCAGGCGGGTTTCGGGCACGCGGTCCTTGGCGGCGAGGAACAGCAGTTCCTCGGCCTCGGCCTCGGCCACGTCGCCGGTGGCGGCATGGGCGATGGCGCGGGCGTAATGCGTGGTGGCCGTCACCGTCAGATACAGGTCGGGATCGGGGGGCAGGGGCAGGGCCTTGGCTTCCTCCCACCGGCCGAAACGGATCAGAATATGTGGCCCCATGGCCATGTAGCTTTCGAAGTAATCCGCCATCGGCGGGCTTTCGATGCGCAGCATTTCCTCGGGCGTGGTGTCCCACAGGCCCTTGTTGGCGCGCAGGGCGGGCTCCATCTGACCGAGGAACAACGCGCCATAGATGACAAAATGGTAATTGTGCTGGCGATAGCCGGTATAGATGTTGAACGCGCCTTCGCGCTGGTAATATTTCAGATCAGCGATGACGGCCTGTTCGTTCCAGTGGACGACGTTCTGATAGTGGCCGCACAGCACGTCGATATGGGTGGGCATGTGCACCAGATGCCCGGCATCCGGCACCAACGTGCGCAGCACGTCACCAGCCTTCAGCGCCTTTTCCGGCGTGGGCGACATCTCCATCAGGTGCACATAAAGGTGCAGCAGGCCCGGATGCGACATCGCCGCCGGATCGTTGGCCATGGCCCATTCCAACGCCTCCTGCGCCTCAGGCGTGGCGGCGCCCTCGGCGGGCTGGCCTGTCCTGAGGTCCCACATCTGCCAGGGGGTCAGATTCAGCAGCGACTCGACATAGATGGTGCGCAGGTCCAGATGGTCGGGCTGGGCCGCGAAGGCGGCGCGCATGGCGTCGGCGAAGTCGTGGTCCCAGCTGTGCATGTCGGGCGCCGGGTCGCGCTGGGGATAGCGGGCAGGCAGGGCGCGTATCAGTTCGCGTTCGACGGGCGTGCAGCGATCCAGCAGGGCCAGTGCGCACTGGGTTGCGTCATAGGCGCAGTTCAGGGCCTTGACCTTACCGCGGTCGTCCAGCAGATCCCAGGGCAGGTTGTAGTTGGGCCCGGCAGCATAGGCCACGCCCCAATGGGCCATGGCGCAGTCCGGGTCATGCTCCAGCGCGCGCTGGAAGCACACGACCGCCTCTTCGTGGTTGTAGCCGTAGGTCCAGACAAGGCCCCGGTTGAACCAAAGCTGCGCCTGATCCGAGGACGTGGTGACGGGGCAGCCATGCGTGCCCAGATCGTAATAGTCGCTCATGCCGAACCCTCCCTGACTGGGGTGAGCCTAGCGCAGTTCGGGTGCGCTGCACAGGTCAGGCGGGGACGCGGTCTTCGATCCGGCCCATGTGGACCATAAGTCCGAAGGCCAGCACGCACATGGTCAGGATGCCGATGCTCAGCGGCCCCAGCGTGCCGTCGAACAGCAGCCCCACCGGCGCGGCGATCGCGGCGGCCACAACGGTCGAGATCGACCCGATGACCGAGGCTGCCATGCCGGCGATATGGCCCATCGGCTCCATCGCGATGGCATTCAGGTTGCCCATGGTGACCCCGGCCATGAAAAAGACCGTGGTCTGCCAGAACACGAACAGCGCAAACGAGGCCTGCGGCGACAGGTTCGACATGTTCAGCGCGATCACCGACGAGGTGATCAGGATCTGTCCGGCCAGCGCCCAGGTCACCATGCGGCGCATCCCCACGCGTACCACGACGGCCGCGTTCAGCAGGCTTGCCGAGCCGGACATCAGCGCCACGAACCCGAACCAGAAGGGGAAGCTTTCGGCGCGGTGGTGGATCACGTCATAGACCGGCTGCACCATGGTCAGCATGGTGAACAGCATGCCCATGCACAGGGTCTGGACAAAGATCGACAGGCGCACGGTGGGATGGGCGAACATCTCTTTCACCGCGCCGACCATCAGCGGCAGGCGGAATGGGCGGCGGTTTTCCGGCGCGAGCGACTCAGGCAGTCGGAACCCCATCCAGGCAATGATGACCAGCGCAAACAGGATGAACGACATGAACACGCCGCGCCAACCGGCGAAGGCAATCACGGCGGCTCCGGCCATGGGCGCGATGGCGGGCACCAGGGTGAAGATCATCATTGCGATGGACACGATACGCGCCATTTCCCGGCCCGAGAACAGATCGCGGATGATCGCCATCGCTACCACGCGGGGCCCGGCGGCCCCCAGCCCCTGAACCACCCGGGCGGCCAGAACCAGCTCCAGCGACGAACTGGCCCAAGCCACGGCCGATGCCAGAATATAGACTGCTGCTCCGGCAAAGATCACCGGCCTGCGTCCGACCGCATCCGAGATCGGGCCGGTGAAGAACGTGCCGATCCCCATTCCCAGAACAAAGCTGGTCAGGATCAACTGCGCCCGGTTCACGTCATCAGGGCTGAGCTGCGCGCCGATCTCGGGCAGGGCAGGCAGCATTGAATCAATCGAAAATGCGATGGTGGCAAACATCATCGCGATCAGCGCGATGAATTCGGCCTTGGAAATACGGTCAGCCATGCGGGGACTCCTTGCCCCAACGCGCTAACACGACAGGGCAAGGTGGGCTAGGTGCAATCGCGCACAGAACTCTGTGCTATTCTGCAGAGGAGGGCTCAAGTTGAGACATGATTTCGCCGATCACTTGCGCCCACAATTCCGGTGGTTGCGCCCCAGGGACCGCGTGCTGGTTGGCGACGATGAAGGTGGGGACCGAGTTTACGCCCATCTCACGCGAGTGCGTATCCCGCTGACGAATGTCGTCCCGGTCGGCGTCGGATTTCAGCAGCTTCAGAACAACTGCGGCGTCCATGCCCACGCTGTCGGCGATGTCGGCCAAAACCTCGTGGTCGCCGATGTCGCGGCCCTGCACGAAATACGCAGTGAACAGCGCATCCACCACCTGGTTCTGCGTGCCCTCGATCCCTGCCCAATGGATCAGGCGATGGGCGTCCAGCGTGTTCGGGGTGCGTTTCATGGCCTCGAAATCGATGTTCAGGCCGGCCTTTTCGGCATGCTCCACCACCGGCGCATAGGCGCGAACCGCACCCTCCTTGCCACCGAATTTGCGTTCCAGGTATTCGCGCCGGTCCATGCCGCCTTCGGGCATGTCGGGGTTCAGCTGGAACGGATGCCATTCGATCACGAAGGGATGGTCCGGGACCGAGGCCAGCGCCTTGTCCAGGTTGGTCTTGCCGATATAGCACCACGGGCAGATCGGGTCGGACAGGATATCAAGCTTGACGGTCTGGGTCATTCTTCGGGTGCCTTGAAATAGGCCGGCAAAGCACGGCGCAGGAGTTTTCCGTTGCCCCCGGTGGGCAGTTCGGGAAGATGGATGAAGGCGCGGGGTTGCTTGTAGCGCGCCAGGTTGGCCTCGACATAAGCGCGCAGGGCGGTTTCGTCCAGTTTTTCCGGCCCGGAATAGAAGGCGGCGATCACGAAAGTGTCCGGTTTGACCTCGATCGCCGTCGCGCCGACCTGAGAGATTCCGGGAAAGCGCGACAGGACGGATTCGACCTCGACCGGGGACACCCGGTATCCGCCTGCGTTCATCATGTCGTCGTCTCGCCCCAGATAGGTGATCTGCCCATCCACGGCCATCGCGCCCTGATCGCCGGTCAGGAACCAGTCGCCCTGCATGCGCGCGCGGGCCTCGTCCGGGGCGTTGAGATAGGTCAGCATCAGCCCCGGGTCCGAGCGGTGAATGGCGATGGTGCCTTCCTGCCCCTGCGGAACCGGCCCGTCGGGCCCCAGGATCGCCACGCGGCGCCCCGGTTGCGGCCGTCCCAGCGCATCGCCGCGCGCGGGGTGGGACGGGCTGGATGAGATGAAGGTCGAGCATTCCGACATGCCGTAGGCCTCGTACAGCTCGGTCCCGGTGGCCTGTACCCAGCGTTCGTGCAGGGCGCGCGACAGTTTCTCGCCGGCGCTTAGGCCGTGGCGCAGATCGGGCAGGGGCAGCGTGTCCGCCGCGTTCAGCATCTTTCGGTACACGCCGGGGGCGGCCGCAAAGATCGAGGCGCGGTGGCGGCGCAGCAACCCGGGCAGGGCGGCCGGGTCGGTTCCGGGTTCGGGGATCAGCGCGGTGGCGCCGATGGTCCACGGGTCCATCAGGCCGGTGCCCAGCGTGTAGGTCCAGTTGAACGCGCCCGCGTGGCACAGGCGGTCGGCCTCACGCAGGCCGTACCAGCCATCGACCATCATCTGCCGCGCCCAGATCGCGCGATGCGCATGGGCCACGGCGCGTGGCTTGCCCGAGGTGCCCGAGGTATAGACGACATAGGCCATGCGTTCCGGATCGCCCATGTCGAACGACGCGGGCGGCAGGTCGCGCATGGCGGCAAGGTTGGTCAGGCCGATCTGGTTGGGATGCGCGGCACAGGCCACGGTCGGATCGCGCAGAACTGCGGCTGGGTCCAGCTCCCGGATCATCCGCTCCGTTTCCGGCTCGGTCAGTTGCGAGGAGGTCGGTACCGGGATCAGCCCGACGGCGATCGCCCCCAGATAGGCTATGGGAAAATCGACCGTATTGCCCAGACGCATCAGCACGATGTCGCCGGGCACCAGGCCCGCACGCAGCAGCCCGGTTCCGGTGCCCAGAACCGCGGATTTCAACTTCGCAAAGGTCCAGTCGTCCGAACCGTCAGGGCGCAGCACGGACAGGGCCACCTTGTCGGGCGTGGCATCGGCGCGGCGCAACACATGGGCGGCCAGGTTGAACAGCGCGGGGCAGGGCGTCGGCGGCCCCTGATCGAAGATCGACAACATGCGCCTTGGCTATTGCCCTTTGTCACGCGTTGCAAGCGCGCGGCGCTGGCCCTATAGAATGACGCATGACGAGCAAAGACCACAAATCCATCGTACGCATCGCCCGCGACAACGGTTCCCGCACCGAGCTGGAGCCGGTAGATCTGGGTGCCCGCGTGCGTGAACTGCGCAAGGCGCGGAAATGGACCCTCGAGCAGGCGGCGAACCAGGCCGGGTTGGCCCGGTCCACGCTCAGCAAGATCGAAAATGGCCAAATGTCGCCGACCTATGATGCGCTCAAGAAGCTGGCGATCGGGCTCGAAATCTCTGTGCCGCAGTTGTTCACCCCGCCCGAGCGGGATCAAGTGATCGGTCGCATGGCGGTGACCAAGATGGGTGAAGGCACCGCGCACGCCACCACGACCTACGAGCACGAGTTGCTGGCCGAAACGCTGACCAAGAAGCAGATGCTGCCCTATCGGGCCCGCGTGCGCGCCCGGTCAATGGACGAGTTCGACGGCTGGGTGCGTCACGATGGCGAAGAATTCCTGTATGTGCTGACCGGTGTGATCCGCCTGTACACCGAGTTTTATGAACCGGTTGAGATGCGTCGGGGCGACAGCGCCTATTACGACGGCAGCATGGGACACAACGTGATCTCGGTAAGCGATGAGGATGCGACCATCCTGTGGGTCACGTCGCTGGCCTAACGCCGGGCAAGCTCGCGGTTCAGGCCTTCGGTGTAGAGAAAATCCTCGACCTCTTCATGGGCCTCGTTCACCGTCAGGTGGTGCCGCTCGGCCAGATAGGCCTCAAAGCGTTTCCTGTCCGTCCTCACGCGCGCCATATCCTGATCGCGCAGGTTCGGAAAACGGCGCTTGGCACGTGCGTAGGACGCGCTCCAGTCTTGTGTCAAATCAGTCCAGTTCAACATCTGCGAGCCTTCCGTGGTTCGGGTTTCAGGACTGCTCTTCCCCAGACCAGCGTACGGAGCGCGCAGCCCGCGCGAAGACATGACAAAATGTCGCAGGTCGGGGTGCTGGAAAATCAAAGCGGTTTTTCACGCCGTGCTCGGCCCGTTTTCCCACTCACTGTCGGTTTTGGCGATCGCTCAAGTGCTGACACTCTGGACTGCGCCGAATACAGGGCTTTGATCTATCTAAGAAATCTGTTTTCGGTGCAGGTGTCCGTCGCGTCGATCCTCACTTGGATTGCGAGATATCGTGGTGACAACCGCTCCACCCGCAAAAAGTAGCCAAATGCTCTAGAAGTAGCGGCCAGCGGGGTTGTTTGATCGCCTTTTGGTGTTTGGTCACATGTGCCGAAAATTGCCGACGCCCGCGCGGCGTCCGATCCGTGCCAAGCGCATCACTTGAAGTGGGCAGGGGCTCAAGCCCCTGCCGGTTGCCTGCTACTCCTCGTACCACCAGACATCGGGCATGAACTGCGGTCCGTCGCCGTAGATTGGCAAGATCTGAGGATGCTTCATTTCCTTCACGTGGGCGATGCGGCCAACGTCAAAGCTCCAGATCGGAATGACATACCGCCCGGCGGTCAAAACCCTGTCCAGCGCGCGGGTGGCGGCCACGAAATCCTCACGGCTTTCCGAGGCCAGCATCGCATCGATCAGCCCATCCACTGCCGGAGAGGTGACCCCCATCAGGTTGCGTGTCCCCGAGGCATCCGCGCCTTCGCTGCCCCAGTAGAGGCGTTGTTCGTTGCCCGGCGACAGCGACAGCGCGCGGCGGAACGGGGTCATGTCGAAATCCAGCTCGGACACCCGCTGGGTGTATTGTGCGTCATCCACCTTGTCGACGGTCAGCTCGATCCCCAGCCGTTCCAGCGCGCGGGCATACATCTCGGCGATCGCATCCACATTCTGAACCACATTCAAGCTCCCCTGACTGATGACCAGGGTTATCTTGAGGGGCTCTCCAGCTGCGTTCTTCAACACGCCGTCCTGGATTGTCCATCCGGCTTGCTCCAGCAGATCAGCCGCCTTGCGGATGTCCTTTCGGTTGCGAACCGAGTCGTCGCCTTCGGGCAGAACATACCCTTCCAAGGTTCCCGGCGGCAGATCAGCCGCGTAGGGTTGCAACATCTCAGCCACCCGACCGGTTGCCGGGCCGGGCTGCATCGCCAGTTCAGACCCCGAGAAATACGAGGTGATCCGAGGCTGAGCACCGCCAGTGATCGTGCCGTTGATGAATTCAAAATTGAACGCAAGCGTCAGCGCCTCACGCACGCGCCAATCGTCAAAGGGCGCTTTGCGCGTGTTCATGACCAGACCTGTCATGCCCGAGGGCTTTTTATGCGGAATCTCGGTTTTGATGACATCGCCGCGCTGAACGGCCGGGAAATCGTATTGCGTGGCCCATTTGTCGGCGTTGAACTCGCGGACGGCCGACAGCGCGCCGGCCTTGAAGGCCTCGAACAGAACCGTCTGGTCGCCGTAGAACTCCAACCGCATCTCATCGAAATTCATGGTACCCCGGCGGAACGGCACATCGTTGCCCCAATAATCCGGATTGCGTTTGAGGTTCACGAAACGTCCGGCCTCGTAGTCATCGATGACATAGGGGCCGGTGCCGATCGGGACATCTTGCAGCGCTGCCTCGGCGAAATCCTTGCCCTCCCATTGGGCCTTCTTGAGGATCGGCCGCAGCCCTGCGATCAGGGCCAGCTCGCGGTCTGGCTCGTTGAAGATGATCCGGACCGAGCGTGGTCCGGTCTGCTGAATACTGTCGATCTTGGCCCACAGACCGCGATAGCGCAGATGCCCCTGCGTTCCGAGGGTCTCGTAAGACCAGATCACATCGTCAACCGTGACCGGCGATCCGTCAGAGAATCGGGCAGTCTCACGCAGGGTGAATTCGACCCAGGATCGGTCCGGCGCGGTGTCGATTGATTCGGCCAAAAGCCCGTAAAGAGTGAAAGGTTCGTCCCACGAACGGCCCATCAACCCCTCGTGGGTCCAAAATCTCAGCTGCCATGGGGCGGTGCCTTTTTGCACAAACGGGTTGAGACTGTTATAGCCGCCGGTATTGCCGAACACGACCTTACCGCCCTTGGGCGCGTCGGGGTTGGCATAAGGCAGCGACACAAAATCCGGTGGTAGGGCCGGGTCTCCATACATAGCTATGCCATGGGTCGATTCTGCTTGCGCTAACGTGGCGACAACCGAGGCAGCGATTCCCGCGATCAACGGGCGGATGGGACGGAGAATATCGGGGCTCATTTTGGAAACAATCCTGCTCTGGCCTTATTTTGTTGGGATTCACCGTACCGATGATTTTTCTTATTATCAAACTTTTAGCTTGGATGACGGCGCGGAATTGCTTATAAAGGTTCCACTGCTCGATAGGTTTCTTGCCTGTATGAAACCTGCCTCAATAACTTAACGCCCGCTTCGTGCGGGCGTTTTTTTCTGCCTCGAGCTCCGAGATTCCAGCCCGTAAATCGACCGTGTCCGCAACCGGGTCTTTCCCCGTTTATTTTGCAGGTGCAGCATGGCACTGTGTCTCCAAATCATGAGTCTGTGGGAGACCCAAAATGAACCTGTCGGGAAAAACAGCAATCATCACCGGATCGAATTCGGGCATCGGGTTGGGCATCGCGCGCGAATTGGCCAAGGCGGGGGCCGATGTGGTTCTGAACTCGTTCACCGACCGCGATGAAGATCATGCGCTGGCGGCCGAGATCAGCAAGGAGACCGGGACCAACGCGCGCTACATCAAGGCCGACATGTCCAAGGGCGAGGAATGCCGCGCGTTGATCGAACAGGCCGGAGCCTGCGATATCCTGGTCAACAACGCAGGCATTCAGCACGTCGCGCCGATCGACCAGTTCCCGGTCGAGAAATGGGACGCGATCATCGCCATCAACATGAACTCGGCCTTTCACACAATGGCGGCGGCGCTGCCGATGATGCGCAAGGCCGGGTGGGGGCGGATCGTCAATATCGCCTCGGCGCATGGGCTGACTGCATCGCCCTACAAGGCGGCTTATGTGGCGGCCAAGCACGGGGTCGTCGGCATGACCAAGACCGTTGCGCTGGAAACCGCGCAGGAGCCCATCACCTGCAACGCCATCTGTCCGGGCTATGTGCTGACACCGCTGGTGGAGGCGCAGATCCCCGACACGATGAAGGAATACAACATGAGCCGCGAGGACGTGATCAAGAACGTCATGCTCGAACGGCAACCCTCGAAAGAGTTCGCGACCGTCGAACAACTGGGTGGAACCACTGTGTTCCTGTGCTCGGACGCGGCGGCCCAGATCACCGGCACCACGATCTCGGTCGACGGCGGCTGGACCGCGCTGTGATCCGCTGCGCGCGCCGGGGCCGGCGGATATGGTAAAGCGCATCAATCTGGCCTTGCAGGGCGGCGGCGCGCATGGCGCCTTTACCTGGGGCGTGCTGGACCGTCTGCTGGACGACGAAGACATCGAAGTTGCGGCGATCACCGGAACCTCGGCCGGGGCGCTGAACGGGGCTGCGTTCAAGGCCGGCATGGTCCATGCCGGTCGTGATGGCGCGCGCGAGACGCTGAACGCCCTGTGGGAGAGGATGGGCGCGGTGGGCGACATGCGCATCGCCAACTGGCTGGCCGGGATGGAACCCGCCCAGATCGCGCAGGCGATGGAGTATTCCTTGCCGTTCTCGGTAGCCGATACCTGGTCTCGGATGGTGTCGCCCTATGCCTATGGGCCGTTCTATCGCAATCCGCTTGCCCCGGTGGTCGAGGCATTTGACTTTGGCGAGGTCTGCGCCGATCAGGGGCCGCGCCTGTTCGTCTGCGCCACCTGCGTGCGCAGCGGCAAGATCCGGGTGTTCACGGGCGATGAGGTGACGACTGATGCGATCCTCGCCTCGGCCTGCCTGCCGAACCTGTTCCAGGCGGTTGAAATCCACGACCCCGAAACCGACCGGACCGAAGCCTATTGGGATGGCGGCTATACCGGCAACCCGGCGCTTTTTCCGCTTTTCAACGCGGGCCTGCCCGAAGATGTGGTGATCGTGAACATCAACCCGCTGGAGCGCGACGAGGTTCCCAAGACCCCGCAGCAGATTCAGAACCGGATCAACGAGATCAGCTTCAATTCGTCCCTTCTGCGCGAGTTGCGGGCGATCAACTTCGTGCAGCGCCTGCTGGCCGAGGGCAAACTGCAGGCGGGCGAGATGAGCCGGGTATTCGTGCACATGATCGCCGATGACGCCCTGATGAACAGCCTGTCGGTGGCGACCAAGACGGTGCCCAACCCGGTGGTTCTGCACAGCCTGAAACAGGCCGGACGGGCCGCGGCCGGCCGGTTTCTGGCCGATCACAAGCCCGATCTGGGAGTGCGCAGCACCGTTGATCTGCCCGCGATGTTCGGCTGATCACTCGGGCGGCTGGGTTGGGTCTTTCTGGTTCGGATAGACCAGCCCGGCCGAGATCACCAGCTTGGCGGCATCCTCGATCGACATGTCCAGCAGGATCACGTCTTCCTCGGGGAAGAACAGCAGAAAACCCGAGGTTGGGTTCGGCGTGGTTGGGATGAACACGCTCAGCAGACCGCCGCCGGTTTCGGCGCGTTTGTTGATCTCGCCTTTGGCCTCGGTCGAGACGAAGCCGATGGCCCAGATGCCCCGGCGGGGATACTGCACCAGGCAGGCCTTCTCGAACGACCGCTCGGTCTGGGCAAAGACGGTTTCCGAGATCTGCTTGATCCCGGAATAGATCGACCGGACGACGGGCATCCGGTTGACCAGGCTTTCGGCAAAATGGATCAGTGACCGGCCCAGGATACCTTTGGCGATCCAGCCGACCAGAACTGTGAAGATCAGGAAGAACAGCACGCCCACGCCGCGCAGGTTGATGCCAACATATTGCTCGGGGCGGAACTGGTGTGGGATCAGGGGCAGGACCGCGCTGTCGATCCAGCCAACCACCGACAGGATCAGCCACAGCGTCAGCCAGACCGGTGCGATGACGACGATACCCGTCAGAAACGACGCGCGTAGCCGCGACAGCAGGCCGGGGCGGCGGTGGGGTTCTTCATCAAACGGTGTGTTCATCGCGGTTCCGAGCGGTTTGCCGGATTAGTTAATCAGTCCGGCGCCTTGGTACAATAGGTCCGTTTGACGCTTAGTCAGCCTGAGCCTTCAATGCCTTGGCGATACCAGCCGCAAGGCGCGCATTGTTGCGCACCAGGGCGATGTTGGCGATCAGGGATCGGCCCTCGGTCCGCTCGTAGATGCGCTGCAGCAGATAGGGCGTGACGGCCTTGCCGGTAATGCGATGCGCTTCGGCGTCCTGCTGGGCCGAGGCGATGATCGGGTCAAGTTCCTCGGACGGGATCTGATCGGCCAACGGGATCGGATTGGCCACCAGCTGCCCGCCTGGCAGACCCAGAGCGCGGCGCGTCGCATGGGCCTTGGCGATCTGCTCGGCCGTGTCCATCCGCAAGGGCGCGGCGAAGGGCGACTTGGCCGACCAGAAGGCCGGGAATTCATCCTGGGCATGGGCGATGACCGGCACGCCCAGCGTCTCCAGCACTTCGAGCGTTTTGGCCAGATCGAGGATGGCCTTGGCCCCGGCAGCCACGACCGTGACTGGGGTCTGCGCCAGTTCGTGCAGGTCGGCCGAGATGTCAAAGCTGGTTTCCGCGCCGCGATGCACCCCGCCGATGCCACCGGTGGCAAAGACCTCGATCCCCGCGAAATGGGCCGCGATCATCGTGGCGGCAACGGTGGTGGCCCCGGTCCCGCCCGAAGCGATGCAGGCCGCCATGTCCGCGCGCGAGATCTTGGCCACGCCCTGCGCCTGTCCCAGATCCTTCAACTGATCGGGTTCCAGCCCCACATGCAGCCGGCCGTCGATCACCGCGATGGTGGCCGGAACGGCGCCCGCGTCGCGGATGTCCTGCTCGACCTGGGCCGCCACCTCGATGTTCTGCGGGTAGGGCATGCCGTGGGTGATGATGGTGCTTTCCAGGGCAACGATGGGGGTTCCGTTGTCCTTGGCCGCGCGCACTTCGGCGGAATACTGGATGTCGATCACAGGGGGGTCTCTCCGGATACATAGGTTGCGGCGGCATGCAGGGCGCGGGTCAGCGCCTCGTCGATGCTGGCGCCATTGGCTTCGGCGGCGATATGGGCCGCCATGAATGTGTCGCCTGCGCCGGTCACGCGCGTGACCAGAACCGACGGAGGTTTCTGGGTGATCACCGCGTCGGCACTGGCCACGGTGGCCGAGTTGCCACCGTCGGTCACCAGCGCACGCAGCGCGCCTCGCTCCAGCAGCGCCCGGGCAGCGGATTCGGAATCGTCGAACTCGCGCTGGCACAGCAGCCCGGCTTCTTCGAGGTTCACATACAGCGTGGCCCGGCCGTGCTTTAGGAAAGGCAGCAGCCGCTCGGCCTTGCCGGGCGAAGCCGGGGCCACGCGCAGGTCGGCACGGGCGAAGGCCGGGCTGACGGCGATCTCTTCCAGAAGGTCCAGCGTCAGGTTGCCGTCCAGCGCGATCTGCCCCTCGAACGGGGTGTTTTCATAGCCCAGCGGGCCATGGATCAGCGGGCGCAGGATCTTGGCGCCGGCGGCCTCCAGCGAATGGGCGTCGGCAATGGCGGCGATCAGTCCGTTTGCGCCTTCGACCGCCATGTAACGGTCTGTGGGCAGGTCCTGCGAGCGGTAGACATGTGTCGTGTCCATACCCAGCCGCTTGCAGGCATGGACCAGTTCGTCGCCCTCGGGGTCGCTGCCGATGGCGGTCAGCAGGGTCGGGGTCATGCCAAAGCGCACTAGCGTCATGGCGATGTTCATCGCCACGCCACCGGGCAGGCGCGTGATGCGGCCGGGCACGTCCGACCCTTGCCGCATGTGGCTGGCGGATCGTCCGATCACGTCCCACAGGACGGATCCGATGCACAGGATGTCGCTGTTCTGAGTCATTTCCTCGTCATGCCGCAGGCGCAGGGCGCGTGCAAGCCGGAAGCTGCGCGGGCGGGGTCCGCGTCGGCGATTTGGCTTGCCAATTGTTTGGAAGGAAGAAACACTCAGACACAGTGTTTTTTGGTTCTTTTGGATATTTTCGGATGGGTCTCAATATCCGTTTGCTGACCTTCCTGCGGTTTCGCGCCTGGATCATTGCGCCATTGCTGGCATTTATTTTTTTGGCAATGCCTGCATGGGCGCAACAGAGCGGACGGACAATCGTTGACTTTCAGGTCCGGGACGGTCGGCTTCTGGTCGAAATCGCCTTGAACGCCGAGGCCGTTCTGGCCGGGGTTGATCCGCAAGTCGTCGCGCAGGGCGGCGACGGCGGGAGCGCGCGTTACGCACAGCTGCGCCGGCTTGTCTCGTCCGAGCTTGAGGAACACGTCCACGATTTTGTAACGGATTGGAAGCAATCCTTGCAGATCGACGTGAACGGGCCGGTTGCGTTGTCCTATGAAGGCGCAAGTATTCCAGTGGTCGGCAACCCTGACGTGCCGCGGATTTCCCGAGTGCTGTTGGCCGGTCCTCTGCCACCCGATGCAAGCAGCCTGCGCCTGACCTGGCCCGAAGGGATCGGCCCCGTGGTCTTGCGCCAGCAAGGGGTCGAGGCGCCTTATACCGGGTTTCTGAGCGGCGGCGAGGTCAGTCCTCGCATTCCCTTGGCAGGCGGGGCCGGGCTGGGGGCGCAGCAAGCGGTCGAGGCTTTTTTCCGGGCCGGGCTGCTGCATGTCGCGGGCGCGGGGGCACAGCTTCTGGCGCTGGCCTCGGTGTTGGTTTTCTTGTCACTGAAGTTGCGCCCGGTCCTTGTTCAGCTTGCCGCGCTGGGGCTGGGCGTTCTGGTGACGCTGCCGCTTGGGATGTTCGACGTGTTGAATGCGAGGCCGTTCCTGCCATGGCCGGTCGTGCCGGCGGCCATCGCCTTGTTGGCGCTTTGGAACCTCGTCACCGACCGGTTGGGGGTCTGGCGTGTGCTGTTCCTTTTGGCGGCCGGTGCGGTCCTTGGCCTGACACTGTCAGAGGCATCGTCGCGCCTGGGTGTGCCGCCGCACCATGTCGCGCCGGCAGTGCTGGGTTTTGCCGCTGGCATCCTGTTGGCGCTGAGCGGAGTCGCGATTCTGATCCTGGCCACCCTGACCGTGCTCTTGCCGGATTCGCCCAGGCTGCGCGGTCGT
Source organism: Ruegeria sp. BC6 (assembly GCF_056539185.1). Lineage (NCBI taxonomy): Bacteria > Pseudomonadati > Pseudomonadota > Alphaproteobacteria > Rhodobacterales > Roseobacteraceae > Ruegeria > Ruegeria sp. BC6. The sequence goes on along the minus strand of NZ_JBQFUM010000001.1, from coordinate 699,415 downwards.
ATCTCCACAGTCGCCTCGCTGTTGTTGGCGGGCTTGGGGCTGTACTGGGCGGTTATGTCCTAACCGCCGGTTTTCATCGGCGCGATCAGCGTGTTCAGGGTGCTTAGCGGGTCCTCTGCGGCCCAGATCTCGTCTCCGATTCCGAAGAAGTCGGTACATTCAGCCAGTTCGGCAACCAGTTCGGGTGTCAGGCCGCCTTCGGCGACCACCGGAACCTCGATCATCTCGGACCACCATTGGAACAGATCACGCTCGGCGCGGGTCCCTTTGCCCAACGACACGTCCCCCACGGGCCCAAATGCCACATAGTCGGCCCCGGCTTCGCCCGCGGTCATCCCGTCATGGCGCGAGGTTTCGCAGAAGCTGCCGACGATGGCATCCGCCCCCAGCTCTTTGCGCGCGGCCCGGACCGAGCGGGCCGCATCGTCCAGATGCACCCCGTCCAGCCCCAGCCTTTGCGCCAGCAGGACATGGTTCGAGATTACCAGCGCCACGTCGCGCGCATGGGCCACCTCGCGGCAGGCGTCGGCCGCGCGGGCGATGGCGTCCTCGTCGCTGCCGGCCAGCGCCAGCCGGATGCAGGCGATCTCGGTCCCGTCCAGAACGCGGGCCAGCCGGTCGGGAAAGGTGGCCGGGTCGATGGTCGGCGGGGTGATCAGATAGATCTGAGGCTGCTCGGGGGTGTCCATTGGCGGATCCTTCGCGGTTGGTCTTTGGCGCGGTTTAGCCGATTGCGGCGGCGAAGCAAACTTTATTGCCCGCAGACCGCGTGATTTGCAATCGGGCAGGGCGGCCGGGCTTGCCCTGTGCCAGCGGCGGCAGTATGGCAGGCGCAACTTTCGGAGATCAGAATGCTCAGCGACAGACCCCAGCCCTCATTCGTGCTCGTCCGCCCGCAGATGGGCGAAAACATCGGTGCCGCCGCGAGGGCGATGTGGAATTTCGGCCTGGACCGGATGCGTATCGTCGCCCCGCGCGACGGCTGGCCCAACCCCAAGGCCGTGGCCATGTCGAGCGGTGCCGGGCGGCTGCTGGACGAGGCGCAACTGTTCGACGATCTGGCCGGCGCGTTGGGCGACCGCACATACGTTTTCGCCACCACCGCCCGTCAGCGTGGCCTGACCAAACCCGTCTACAGCCCCGAGCGTGCCATGCAGATCGCGGCCCAAAAGGTGGCGGCGGGCGAAAAGGTGGCCGTGCTGTTCGGGCCTGAGCGGGCCGGTTTGGAGAATGAAGACATCGCCAAGGCCAATGCGATCATCTCGGTGCCGGTGAACCCCGAATACGCCTCGCTGAACCTGGGGCAGTGCGTGTTGCTGACCGCCTATGAGTGGATGCGCCAGACCGGCGACGTGGTGCACGAGGCCACCGATCTGGGCAAAGGCGACTGGGCCACCGGCATCGAGGTCGAGAAACTGGTAGAACACTACGAACAGCGGCTGGATGAGGCCGGGTTCTTCTACCCGCCGGAAAAGGCGGAAGGGATGAAGGTGAACCTGCGCAACCTGTGGTCGCGCATGCGCATGACGCGGGCCGATGTGCAGATGCTGCACGGGATCATGCGTCAGATGGTCCGCTGGAAGGACAAGGGCTGAGGCTGGACCTTCCCGGGCACTGGCCCTAGCTTGCGGGAAAATCAAGGACATGAGGACGGCATGAGCGGCAAGCGCAGCATCTTCGAAGAAGTCTCGGGTGAACAAAAGCAGGAAACGGTCCAGCCCGGCATGATCGACCGCGGCCGGGGCGGTGCACGCAAGGCCATCCGTATCTGGCTGATGATCTTGTTCGCGCTTGTCGTCGTGATGATTGCGGTGGGTGGGCTGACCCGCCTGACCGACAGCGGCCTGTCGATAACCGAATGGCGACCGGTCACCGGAGCGATCCCGCCGATGTCCGAGGCCGACTGGCAGGCCGAGTTCGACAAGTACAAACAGATCGACCAGTGGCGCATCATGAACCAGTGGATGGAGCTGGATGACTTCAAGACCATCTACTGGTGGGAATGGGGTCACCGGCAACTGGGCCGCGTGATCGGCCTGGTCTGGGCGCTTGGGTTCTTTGGCTTTCTGGTGCTGCGCAAGATCCCCGCAGGCTGGACCGGGCGCCTTGCGATCCCCGGACTGCTGGGCGGCGTGCAGGGCGCCGTCGGTTGGTGGATGGTGGCCTCGGGTGTGACGCAGGGCGAAGGGATGACCGCCGTTGCCAGTTATCGTCTGGCCACCCATCTTGGCCTCGCGTTCGTGATCCTGGGCTTTCTGGCCTGGTACATCTTCATGCTGGGGCGCGAGGAACGCGACCTGATGCAGGCCCGTCGCGCGAAAGAGGCGCGGCTGTTCTCGCTGTCGACCGGGCTGCTGCACTTTGCCTTTCTGCAGATCCTGATCGGTGCATTGGTGGCGGGTATCGACGCCGGCCGGTCCTATACCGACTGGCCGCTGATCGGCGGGCAACTGCTGCCGCCGGACGCCACCGCGCTTGAACCGATGTGGCGCAACTTTTTCGAAAGTCCGGGACTGGTGCAGTTCATCCACCGCTGCGTGGGCTATGTGCTGTTCGCCTTCGGCATCTTCGTCTGGCGGCGCGGCAGCAGCAGCGCCCACCCGCAGACCCGGTTCGCCTTCAACGCCATGTTCGCGGCGCTGTCGCTGCAGGTGGTCGTTGGCATCCTCACCGTGGTCTACGGCGCGCCCTGGCAGATCGCCATCTTCCACCAGTTTTCGGCCGTGGTCGTCTGGACCCTGATCCTGCGTGCCCGGTTTCTGACCGCTTATCCCATCGCAACCTCGCTACGCGGAGCTTGACCCAATGACTGCATTCAATGACCTGATGGCCTTTCAGCGTGAAACCTCGGCACTGGCACAGATCGCCGGGCGCCTGGGCTGGGACCAAGAGACCGTCATGCCGCGCGGGGCCGCCAACCAGCGCGCCGAGGAGATGGCCGCAATCGAAGCCGTGTTGCATGCGCGCCGTTCGGATCCGCGCGTGGCAGAGTGGCTGGAAAACGCCCATGCCGACACCGAGGTCGGTCAGGCGCAACTGCGCGAAATCCGCCGCACATACGAGCGCACGGTCAAGGTGCCCGCTGATCTGGCCACGGCCATCGCCCGCGTGACATCGGCCGCGCAGGGCAAGTGGGCACAGGCCCGCGCCGACGAGGATGTTGCTGCGTTTCTTCCGGTTCTGGAGGAAGTCGTGGCGCTGCGGCGCGAGGAAGGGGTGGCTCTGGCGCAAGGCGGCGATGTCTATGACGCGCTGGTCGAGGATTACGAGCCCTACACGACCGCTGCCCAGATCGCCGACATCTTCGACGCCCTGCGCCCGCGTCTGGTTGCGCTGCGCGCCGCGGTTCTTGACCGGCCGTCCCCCGCGGGCGTGACCGGAACGTTCGACGAAGCGGCCCAGATGAAGCTGACGCAAAAGCTGGCGGAGACTTTCGGGTACGACTTGAACCGGGGGCGGGTGGACAAGGCCGTACACCCGTTCTGTTCGGGCAGCGGCGACGACGTGCGCGTCACCACTCGGACCAGCGAAACCGACCCGTTCAACTGTTTCTATTCGACCATCCATGAGGTCGGGCACGCCTGCTATGAGCAGGGCATCGACCCGGCCTACGCGCTGACACCGCTGGGCCAGGGCGTGTCAATGGGCGTTCATGAAAGCCAGAGCCGCATCTATGAAAATCAGCTGGGCCGCTCGCGGGCCTTCACGGGCTGGCTGTTCCGGCAGATGACGGACGCCTTCGGAGATTTTGGCATCGCGGATGAAGATACCTTCTATGCCGCCGTCAACCGGGTGCACAACGGATACATCCGTACCGAAGCGGACGAGGTTCAGTACAATCTGCACGTCATGCTGCGGTTCGATCTGGAGCGCGCACTTATGTCGGGCGATCTGCAGGTGCAGGACCTCGAGGCCGCGTGGAACGACCGTTTCCATGCCGATTTCGGCTATGCGGTCGACAAGCCTTCGAACGGGTGTCTGCAGGACGTGCATTGGTCGGTAGGCCTGTTTGGCTACTTCCCGACCTATTCGCTGGGCAATGTCTACGCGGGCTGTCTGTATCAGGCGCTGCGGGCGGCAATTCCAGGTCTGGATGATCAATTGGCGCAGGGCGATACCTCCGCGGCAACCGGATGGCTGCGCGAGCATGTTCAGCAGCATGGCGGTCTGTATGCCCCACGCGATGTCATCCGCCGCGCCAGCGGCATGGAGCCCGGACCCGAGCCGTTGTTGGCTTATCTCGAAGACAAATTCGGCACGCTCTACGGTCTATGACCTGGAAAGATGACCGCTATGGGTATGATAGGGGTCATCTAGCCGCGGTGTGCATCAGGCACCCAGTCTTCCGGAGGCCGGTTCCAGAACCGGTTCGGGTTGTCTTCGTCCTGCCCGCGGATGTGCAGCGTTCGAAAACACGGGTGCAGAAAGATCACCGGTTCTTCATAGGGATGGGCCGCGTAGATTGCGCGCAGCACCTTCGAACGCACGCCGTTCGATACATCCAGAAAGAACGAAACTTCGACGCAGGGAACATCAACCGTGTCGCAGGTGACGGAATTGCGTCCGGTCCCGAGTGACCGAAAGCTCTGAGTTCCGGGCGTTGACCGGAAGGTGACGTGATCATAATCGCCGTAAACCAGGTTGGCTTCGGCCAGAACAGCATCAATCACCGCCTGCGCGCGGTCCTCGGGAACCTGAACGATCACGCGCCAACCTTTGTCTGTCAGATATCGTTCGGTGTCCTGTGGTTTTTGGGTCATTCCAGTCTCCTAACCAAGCAACGTCAGAATGACCGGGTTTGCACCTCAAGTGTGACTTATCGTTTCGCCATCGACCGAACCGACGACCCGAGGCAATCAAACGCGGAGTCCGACAAGCCGAAATGGCGAGTCAGTGCGATCTTGCCGTCCTGCGTGATGGTCAGGGCGCGGCTGGACCTCTGGCGCGCCAACCATTTGTCTTTCAGAGCTTTTTCCAGAATCGAGATTCCCAAGGGACCTGAGATGTGATTTCGGCGCTCCGTCCAATCCAGACAGAATTTGGCGATCGGCCTGTGGGCTCTGACCCGCGGTGGGTCCAGGTCGAGATCGGTCAGAAACGCGTGATATCGCGGACCCGGCGCCAGAGCCCCATGTGCCAGTTGCAGAACGCCCGTATCCAGCAGGTTGTCCGTGATCCACACACCGAGACGCCCGGCAAGATGGTTATAGCAGCAACGGGCCAACAGAACGCCCGAGTCCGGTTTCGCGGCTCGCCGGACATGATCGCTGGGGGTTAGCGTGGACAGCGTTTCCAAAACCGATGCGACCTGTGCGTTTGCGATCCGGTGATAGACATGCCTGCCGCTGCGTATCGAGGTGGTCAGGCCGGCCCGCTCCAACTGCTTGAGATGGGAGGTCGCAGTTGGCGGCGTTATGTTGGCAGCGCAGGACAACTCTTTGTTGGTGAACGCCCGCCCGTCCATCAGTTCGCACAGGATGCGCGCGCGGGTTGGGTCGGCGAGGGCGGCGCCGATGATGTCCAGTCTGGGTTCGGGTCTCATTGGATGAGCCTACCGCAAAACCCGGCTTGCCCCCAGAAAGAACGCTTCGACATCCGCCGAAACGAAAAGGAGCGGCTGCTGTTGCAGAGCCGCTCCGTCGTCGTTGAAATGAGGGCCGCCGATCAGAGGCGGCCATCCTTACGTTTCGCTATCGTCTTCCTCGTCACCCTGGTCTGCGATCCAAGCGACGCTGACGACTTCCTCGCCTTTGCCGGTGTTGAACACCTTGACCCCGCCCGCACTGCGGGACCGGAACGATATACCGTCGACCGGAACCCGGATCGACTGCCCCTTGGACGTGGCCAGCATGATCTGGTCGTCGATTTCGACGGGGAACGAGGCCACCAGCGGGCCGCCCCGCATCGCCTTGTCCATCGCCATCACGCCCATTCCACCGCGGCCGCGCACCGGGTAGTCATGCGACGAGCTGAGCTTGCCCGACCCGCCGGCCGTGATAGTCAGGATAAGGTTTTCCGCCGCAGACATCTCGGCATAGCGCTCCTGAGGCAGGATGCTGTCTGCGTTGCCTTCGTCTTCGTCGGTTTCGGTCTCTTCGGTGACACCTGCCATCAGGCGGCGCATCTTCAGGTAGGCGGCGCGCTCGTCTGCCGTGGCCTCGAAGTGGCGAATGACGGACATCGAGACGACTCGATCGCCATTCGTCAGTTTGATGCCGCGCACACCGGTCGATTTGCGGCCCTTGAACACGCGCACGGCAGTGGTCGGGAAGCGGATTGCCCGGCCGGAGTTGGTGACCAGCATCACGTCGTCATCCTCGGAACAGATGCGCGCGTTGACCAGTTCCACACCCTCGGGCAGATCCATCGCGATCTTGCCGTTGCGCTTGACGTTGGTGAAATCGCTCAGCGCGTTTCGGCGCACGTCACCGGCACTGGTGGCGAAGACGATCTGCAGGTTTTCCCATTCTTCATCCGGCACATCGACCGGCATGATCGCCGCAATCGAAACACCGGTGGGAATCGGCAGGATGTTGACGATGGCCTTGCCCTTGCCGGTGCGCCCCGATTGGGGCAGGCGCCAGGTCTTGAGCTTGTAGACCATCCCGTCGGTGGTGAAGAACAGCAGTTGCGTATGCGTGTTCGCCACGAACAGATTGGTTACGACGTCCTCTTCCTTGGTCTGCATCCCCGACAGACCCTTGCCGCCGCGCTTCTGCGCGCGGAAGTCGGCCAGCGGCGTACGCTTGATGTAGCCGCCCGAGGTCACGGTGACGACCATGTCCTCGCGTTCGATCAGGTCCTCGTCTTCCATATCGCCGGACCAGTCGACGATTTCAGTGCGGCGCGGCACTGCGAACTGCTCTCGAACCTCGCGCAGCTCGTCGGCGATGATGCTCATGATGCGCTCGCGCGAGGACAGAATGTCCAGGTATTCCTTGATCTTGGCGGCCAGGTCTTCCAGCTCGTCCGTGACCTCTTTGACACCAATCTGGGTCAGGCGTTGCAGGCGCAGATCAAGGATCGCGCGGGCCTGAACCTCGGTCAGGTTGTAGGTGCCGTCGTCGTTCATCTTGGACAGCGGGTCGTCGATCAGGCGCAGATAGCTCTCGATCTCGGCTGCGGGCCAGCGGCGGGTCATCAGCTTTTCGCGCGCCTCTGCCGCGTCGGCCGAGGACCGGATCGTGGCAACGACCTCGTCCACGTTCGAGACCGCCACGGCCAGACCGCACAGGATATGGCTGCGTTCCCGCGCCTTGCGCAGGTCGTATGCGGTGCGGCGGGCGACCACATCTTCGCGGAAGTCGATGAAGCTGGTCAGGAACCGGCGCAGGGTCAGCTGCTCGGGGCGGCCGCCGTTCAGCGCCAGCATGTTGCACCCGAACGAGGTCTGCATCGGGGTGAACCGGTACAGTTGGTTCAGCACCACCTCGGGTGTTGCGTCGCGCTTCAGCTCGACCACCACCCGCACGCCGTTGCGGTCGGATTCGTCCTGAACATGGCTGACGCCTTCGATGCGTTTTTCGCGCACGGCTTCGGCGATCTTCTCGATCATCGAGGCCTTGTTCACCTGATAGGGGATCTCGTCCACGATGATGGCATACCGGTCCTTGCGCAATTCCTCGACGCGGGTCTTGGCGCGGATAATGACGCTGCCACGGCCTTCCAGATAGGCCTTGCGCGCGCCGGAACGGCCCAGCATCACGCCGCCCGTGGGGAAATCGGGGCCGGGGACGTATTCGATCAGCTGTTCGCTGGTCAGGTCCGGATCGTCGATCAGCGCCAGCGTCGCGTCGACCACTTCGCCCAGGTTGTGCGGCGGGATGTTGGTGGCCATTCCCACCGCGATACCGCCGGCGCCGTTGACCAGCATGTTCGGGAACCGCGCGGGCAGGACGGTGGGTTCCTTGTCCTTGCCGTCGTAGTTGTCCTGGAAATCGACCGTCTCTTTCTCGATATCCGCCAACAGGGCGGCGGCGGGCTTGTCCATGCGAACCTCGGTGTAGCGCATGGCCGCCGGGTTGTCGCCGTCCATCGAGCCGAAGTTGCCCTGACCATCCAGCAGAGGCAGCGACATCGAGAAATCCTGCGCCATACGCACCAGCGCGTCATAGATCGCGCTGTCACCGTGCGGATGGTATTTACCCATCACATCGCCCACGGGACGGGCCGATTTGCGGTAAGCTTTGTCATGGGTGTTCCCGGTCTCGTGCATCGCATAGAGGATGCGCCGATGCACCGGTTTCAAGCCGTCGCGCAGATCGGGGATCGCACGGGACACGATGACCGACATCGCATAGTCCAGATAGGACGTCCGCATCTCGGATTCGATGGATACCGTCGGGCCGTCGTAAACCGGGCGCTCGGGCGGGGTTTCATCCATGTTTTCGGGGATTTCTGGCGTATCGCTCACGTAAACTGCCCGTTTTTTGTGCTGGGTCTATATCTTGTGGATGCATCTTATCAGACCCGGCACATAGGGTGCAAGCAAGCAACCCGGAAGTGGCCTGAAACCGCGGTGTTTTTCGGGTAACACATTGTTTTAATACGGATTGAAAAGGAATCATGTTACCCTGAAGGGACCTTTGAGGAAATCTGGAGGTCTGAATGGAGAAAAACGAAACCGAATTGATGCTGAAGGGGTATGGCCTGACAACGGCTGAAATCTTCTATCGCATGCCGGATTACATCCATGTTCTGAACACGTTCATCTGGCAGGATTACGACTTGGCGCCGGATCATCCCAAGCTGTTCAATTTCATCGAGTTCTGGCAGCGCGAAATCGAGGGTCCGCTGCATTCGGTGCGCTTTACCCACCGCAAGATGATCGCACCCGGAGAATGGCGGAACGTCGTCGGAGAATACCGGCTGAACTAGCGTTTCGGTCAGGTTGCGGTAAAGGCCAATGCGCCTTGATCCGGCCGATGGATCATCGAATGAAGGCCGACCTGCGTTTCGGCGCAGGTTACTCACTCTCATAATTTCTGAACACAACCAGATCTTGGCAATCCGTTGACGGCGGACGCGTTGAGCGGTTGAATATTCTTGTGCGTTTCGGTGGCGGTCCGGTGCGGCGCACACGATTGGTACAGATCGGAAAACCAGAGAAAGTCCAGGATATGATTGCGCTAACATTGGACATGCCGGCGATGGCGCGTTAAGGACGGCTCATGGTTTCTCGCGTTATACCCGTCGACCCATTTGATCTGGTCATTTTTGGTGGCACCGGGGATCTGGCGCAGCGCAAGATTTTGCCTGCCTTGTTTCGCCGTTATTGCGCGGGACAGTGGAATGACGATGTTCGGATAATTGCCGCAGCAAGATCCGCGCATGACCAGGCGGGCTATCGCGCGATCGTGGCCGAGTCACTGGCCCAGCACGCACCTCCTCAAGCGGCGGATTCGGGCAATCTTGATGGGTTCCTGAACCGCCTGCAGTATCTGCGCTTGGACGCCAGTTCTGATGATGGGTGGGAAAAACTTTCGGGGCAGTTGACGGATTCGCGGATCCGCGCCTTTTATTTCTCGGTCGGACCCGGATTGTTCGCCCCGTTGGCGGAGAAAATCCGCCAGCACGGTCTGGCAAACGAGCAGACGAGGATCGTTGTCGAAAAACCATTCGGTCACGACCTGGACAGCGCGCGGGCGTTGAATGCCACGCTGGCCTCATATTTCAGCGAAAGCCAAGTCTACCGGATCGATCATTACCTGGGCAAGGAAACCGTCCAGAACCTTATGGCCGTCCGGTTCGGCAATATGCTGTTTGAGCCGCTGTGGAACAGCCAGTACGTCGACCATATCCAGATCACCGTCGCCGAGACAGTCGGCGTGGACGGGCGCGAAGAATATTACGAGCGCGCGGGGGCAATGCGCGACATGGTGCAAAACCATCTGATGCAGCTGTTGTGCCTGATCGCGATGGAACCGCCTGCCAAGTTCGATTCGGACGCCGTGCGCGACGAAAAGCTCAAGGTGATCCGCGCGCTGGACCCGGTGCAGCCGCACCACATCGTCCGTGGGCAGTATTCGGGTGGACCCGACGGGCCGGGCTACCGCGAAGCGGTGGGCAATCCACGCTCGACCACTGAAAGCTATGTGGCGCTGCGGGCGCATGTCAGCAATTGGCGGTGGGCGGGCACACCGTTTTACCTGCGCACCGGCAAGCGGCTGGTGGCAAGGTCCTCGGTGATCAACGTCATCTTCAAGGACGCCCCGCATTCGATCTTCGGGGCCGAGGCCGGTCGGCATGCCAACACGCTTTCGATCCGGCTGCAGCCGAACGAAGGCATAACGCTGAAAGTCACGATCAAAGAGCCGGGGCAGGGCGGAATGCGTTTGATCGACGTCCCGTTGGATATGAGCTTTGCCGAAGCGCTCGGGCCCGAAAACCAGGAAGCGCCGGATGCTTATGAGCGTTTGGTGATGGACGTGATCCGGGGCAACCAAACCCTGTTCATGCGCGGAGACGAGGTCGAGGCCGCTTGGGCCTGGACCGACCCGATCATTGCGGGGTGGCAGGCGCGCGGCGACGTGCCAAAACCCTATGACAGCGGCAGTACCGGTCCCGGCGACGCCGAACTGCTGATGAAACGCGACGGTCGCCATTGGCAAGGGATCAAGCCATGAAGATTCAGGAATACGCTGACAGGGACATGCTGGCCATTGATGTTGCCAACGTTCTGGCCGGAGAGTTGGAGGCTGCGCTGCTGCACAACGATGTCGTGGCTTTTGCGGTTCCCGGCGGCACCACGCCCGGGCCGATCTTCGACAGCCTGTGCGCCGCGGACCTTGAATGGGAGCGTGTCCGAGTGCTGCCCACCGACGAGCGCTGCGTCCCGGCAGACAGTGACCGGTCGAACGAACGCCTGATCCGCGACCGACTTCTGACCAATCGAGCGGCGGCGGCGGACTATGTCCCGCTCTATATTCCCGGCAAGACGCCCGAAGAGGTTCTGCCCCAAATCGAAGCTCTGATCGAGCCGCTGCGCCCGTTGGCGGTGCTGGTTCTTGGAATGGGCGACGACATGCATACGGCCTCGTTGTTTCCGGGGATGGAGGGGCTGGCGCAGGCATTGGCCAGCAACGCACCGGCATTGGCCGTCGCTCGCCCGCAGACGCAGCCCGAGACGCGCATCACACTGACGGGTCCGGTTCTGGATGGGGCGCTGTCCAAACACCTGGTCATCTATGGTGAACAAAAGCGCGCAGCGCTTGAGCGTGCCATGAGCCTGCCGCCCGAGGAGGCGCCAATTGCGGCAGTCTTGGATGGAATGACGGTACACTGGGCGGATTGATCTCATGCAACTGGACACTCTCAGAACCCTTGCCGCGCAGGCGGCGGATACCCGCATCCTCGACCTGTTCGCGCAGGATCCCGACCGGGCGCAGAGCTTCTCGGCCTCGACCGGCGATTTGCTGTTCGACTATTCGAAGACCCTGATCGCCGCGGACATCCGCGCGGCGCTGATCGACCTGTGCGATCAAGCCGGTCTGGCCGAGCGGCGCGACGCGATGTTCCGCGGCGACAAGATCAACGAGACCGAGGGCCGCGCGGTGCTGCATACGGCGCTGCGCAATCTGGACGGCGGCCCGGTCGAGGTTGATGGCCAGGACGTGATGCCCGACGTTCTGGACACCCTGCAGCGCATGCGCGTGTTCGCCGAAGAGGTCCGGGGCGGAACGGCCCAGGGGGCAGGGGGCAGCTTTACCGACGTGGTGAATATCGGCATCGGCGGTTCGGACCTTGGGCCGGTGATGGCGACGCTGGCGCTGGCGCCCTATCACGACGGGCCGCGCCTGCACTATGTCTCGAACGTGGATGGCGCGCACATCGCCGACACGCTGCGCGAACTGGACCCGACGCGGACGCTGGTGATCGTGGCGTCCAAGACATTTACCACCATCGAAACCATGACCAACGCGCGGACGGCGCGGGCCTGGATGCTGGACGGCGGCGGCGACCCGGGGCGGCAGTTCGCGGCCGTGTCCAGCGCCGTCGACAAGACGGCGGACTTCGGCATCCCGTCTGACCGCGTGTTCGGCTTCGCCGATTGGGTCGGCGGGCGCTATTCGGTCTGGGGTCCGGTTGGACTGCCGGTGATGATTGCGGTGGGCTCGAACGCCTTCGACGCGTTCCTTCGCGGCGGGCAGGCGATGGACGTGCATTTCCGCGCCGCGGGCTGGGCCGAGAACATGCCGGTGATGCTGGCGCTGGTGGGCTTCTGGCACCGTCAGGTGCTGGGTCATGCCAGCCGCGCGGTTCTGCCCTATGACCAACGGCTGCTGCGGCTGCCGGCCTACTTCCAGCAGCTCGAGATGGAATCGAACGGCAAATCGGTGGCCATGGACGGCTCGGCGCTGAGCGTGCCTTCGGGGCCGGTGGTCTGGGGTGAGCCCGGCACCAACGGGCAGCACGCGTTTTACCAACTGATCCATCAGGGCACCGACGTGATCCCCTGCGAATTCATGGTGGCCGCCGAAGGCCACGAGCCCGAACTGGCCCATCATCACCGTCTGCTGCTGGCCAACTGCCTGGCTCAGTCCGAGGCGTTGATGCGTGGCCGGTCGCTTGAGGAAGCGCGAGCGCGCATGGCCGAGATGGGCCTGCATGGCGACGAGTTGGAGCGTCAGGCCCGGCATCGCGTGTTCCCGGGCAACCGGCCCTCGACCACGCTGATCTATCCGCAGCTGACGCCCTTCGTTCTGGGCCAGATCATTGCGCTGTATGAACACCGGGTGTTCGTCGAAGGCGTGCTGTTGGGCATCAACTCGTTCGACCAGTGGGGGGTGGAGCTGGGCAAGGAGTTGGCCACCTCGCTGGGGCCAATCGTCGATGGCGATGCGGGCACCGAGGGCAAGGACGGCTCGACCGCCGCACTTGTGGCCTATGCGCTGCGGCACCGGGGCTGAAGCCCTGCAAATCTGACGGCCTGCCGCCACGGCAGGCCGCATTCTTTTATTGTCAGACAATTAAATGATTGGCAGGATCGGCCCCGAGGAGAAGCCCTGGGGCCGGCCATGCCGCCGTGCCGCCGGGCCGCAACAGACGCCGCATCAAGCCGGCGCGATGAATGGGAGGATGTCCATGCTGGGACAGATGATGACGCAGCCGCTGTTGATTTCGTCACTGATCGATCATGCTGCGCGCTATCATGGTCAGACCGAGATCGTTTCGGTCGAAACCGACGGAACCGTCACCCAGACGACCTGGGGCGAGATCGCTGCCAATGCCCGGCGCATGGGGTCGGCGCTGACCAAGCTTGGCCTGCATCCGCAGGACCGGATCGGCACACTGGCCTGGAACAACCGCCGGCATCTGGAAATCTACTATGCCGCCTCGGGTGCCGGGTTTGTCTGCCACACGATCAACCCGCGCCTGTTCCCCGAACAGCTAGTTTACATCATCAATCACGCGCAGGACCGGGTGCTGTTCTTCGACGCCACCTTCATCCCGCTGGTCGCCGCGATCCGTGATCAACTGACCGAGGTGAAGCATTTCGTCCTGATGGGGCCGCGCAACGAGGACGCGCTGCAGCAGATCCCCGGCCTGGAATTCTATGACGAGTTGATCGAGACCGGTGCCCCCGATTTCGAATGGCCCGTCTTCGATGAAAACACCGCCTCGAGCCTGTGCTACACCTCGGGCACGACCGGCCACCCCAAGGGCGTGCTGTATTCGCACCGTTCGACCGTTCTGCACAGCTTTGCCTCGAACACCCGCGACGTCATCGGGTATTCGGCGATGGATGTGGTGATGCCAGTGGTGCCCATGTTCCATGTCAACGCCTGGGGGTCGCCCTATGGCTGTGCCATGTCCGGTTCGCAGATGGTGTTGCCCGGGCCGGACCTGCATGGCGAGGCGCTGGTGAACCTGATCGACACCTATGGCGTGACGCTGGCGATGGGGGTTCCCACGATCTGGCAGGGTTTGCTGGCCCATGCCGCCAAATGCGGCACCAAGCTGGAAAGCCTCGAACGTACGGTGATCGGCGGCGCGGCCTGCCCGCCCTCGATGATCGCGACCTTCCGGGAAAAATACGGCGTCGACACCGTGCATGCCTGGGGGATGAGCGAGATGAGCCCGCTGGGCACTGCCAACATTCCGCTGGCCAAGCATCGCAAGCTGCCGATCGAGGAACAGCACAAACTGCGCGAGAATCAGGGTCGTCCGCCCTTTGGGGTCGAGCTGAAGATCGTCGATGACGACGGCAACGACCTGCCGCATGACGGGGTCACGCAGGGCGACTTGATGGTGCGCGGCCATTGGGTGTTGGACAGCTATTTTCAGCTGCAGGATCAAGATCTTCTGCAGGATGGCTGGTTCGCTACCGGCGATGTGGCGACGTTGGACCCCGATGGCTACATGACCATCCGCGACCGTTCCAAGGACATCATCAAATCGGGCGGTGAATGGATCAGCTCGGTCGAGCTGGAAAACATCGCCGTAGCGCACCCGAGATTGTCCACCGCGGCCGTGATCGGCGTGCCGCATCCCAAATGGGACGAACGCCCGCTGCTGGTGGCCGTCAAGGCCGAGGGCGAAGACCCGTCCGAGGCCGAACTGCTGGGGTTTTTCGACGGCAAGATCGCCAAGTGGCAGGTGCCGGACAAAGTGGTCTTCGTCGAAGCGCTGCCACTGAATGCAACGGGCAAGGTGCTGAAACGCAAACTGCGGGATGAATTCAAGGACGCCTTGGCAGGTTAACGCTTGATTTCTATGGATTTTTGGCTCCGGCGGTAGGGATCGAACCTACGACCAATTGATTAACAGTCAACTGCTCTACCGCTGAGCTACGCCGGAACTGAGGGGCGTGTACCAATCTGCAAAGACAAGGTCCAGACGAAAATTGCTTTCTTTGGACGAATTACGCGCCCCAGGTTTCCGTTTCGGATTTCAATCGGGGTGCACAGCTTTGTTGTTTCCTGCGGCAGTGAATCGTTGCGTTGATCTACGCGCCGGCCGCGACGTGATCGTTTTATCCGGATCAGAAAGAGACTAGCCTCTCGATAATGCACCATGCTTCGGTGAGCCTGTTGAAACCGGAAAGGAATCCAAGATGCGGACAGCTTGCAGGATTGCAGCAAAGCTATTCTTTTTTGTTCTCGCCGCGCCGGGGATCGCCCAAGAGGCCGGAACCCTGATCACCGGCGCTCGGATTTTCGACGGTGTCAGTTCCGACCTGATCGAGGGTCAGGACGTTTTGATCCAAGACGGCATGATCACGGCCCTTGGCCCTGATCTGGATGCGCTGGATGGAGTAACGGTGATCGATGCACAGGGTCGGTTCCTGATGCCCGGATTTGCCGACATGCATGCGCATCTGATGTTTCAGATGCCGTTCGGTATCGCATTCAATGCCGATCGCGAATACTGGGCCTATGTTGCCGCAACCGTCGCCGAACAATACCTGATGCAGGGGTTCACGACGGTCCGCGATGTCGGCGGGAACTCGTTTTCACTGAAACGCGCCATAGATGAGGGCATCCTGACGGGGCCTCGGGTCTATCCTTCGGGTCCCATGATCTCGCAAAGCTCGGGCCACTCGGATCATCGGACGGACGCAAACGAGCCCGGTTCGTTGGTGTTCGAGCCCAGCATTCCGATGAAATACTTCCATGTCGCAGTTGCCGATGGGCGTGACGAGGTTCTGAAAACCGTGCGCGAGGTGTTGCGCCGCAGGGCCTCGCAGATCAAGATTTCGGTCGGTGGCGGCACCGGGTCATTTGCTGATCCATTGGACACCACGCAGTACACGGAAGACGAAATCCGTGCAGCCGTCGAGGCGGCCGAAGACTGGAACACCTACGTTACCGCCCATGTCTACAACTCGGATGGCATCATCCGCGCCGTCGAGAATGGGGTGAAGTCCATCGAGCATGGCAATCTGATGAGCGAAGAGGCCATGCGCGTGATGATGGAGCATGATGCCTGGCTGTCGCCGCAGGTCATCGTCTACACATTCCATCCGGCCGGCTACAACGACGAACAAAAAGCCAAGCATGACGAAGCCTATGACGGCATCAACCAGATGTTCACCATGGCCAAGGAGCTTGGATTCGAGAATATCGTCTTCGGCACGGACGTGATCACTTCTCCTGAGATGATCAAGCGCGCAAACGAGGAGTTCGTTCTGAGAACGGAATGGTTCGACAATGCCGAAATACTCCGTCAGGCAACCTCGAAATCAGCCGAGTTGCTTGCCTTGTCGGGGCCGCGCAATCCTTATCCCGGGGCGCTGGGTGTCATTGCGGAAGGTGCTCATGCGGATATCCTTCTGATCGACGGCAACCCCCTTGAGGACATGTCTGTCATGACCGAATACGAAGAGCGCTTCGACCTGATCATGAAGGGCGGGGTGATCTACAAAAACGAACTGTAGCGGACGATCTGCTGTGCAAATGCATGGCGGACCAAACTTGCGTCACAGGCGCTGAAAAATTCTCTGATGTTTCGCGGGTGTGATTGACAGGATTGGGCTGATCGAAAGACCAACTCCAAACTAACGGCGCAGGTCCTTGGGGGCAGGCTGATTGTATGCTTGGAACCAGCTGAAAACCCGGCCTGTCGGATCGGCAACCGACCATACACGGGACGCGAGCGGTTGGGTGCGCCACAAACTTCTGAAATCAGAGGATTTTGGCTCCGGCGGTAGGGATCGAACCTACGACCAATTGATTAACAGTCAACTGCTCTACCGCTGAGCTACGCCGGAACTGAGGCGCATATAGCAATCCGGTTTTTCGGCGTCCAGAGGGGAAAAGCACCGAGGGCGAATTTTTTGCGCGTTCAGGAGATGCGGTGAAAACTGGTCTGCACCGACAGCGCGCCTTGGGGGGCGACGCGGTCTTTTCCGGTCAGATCCACCAGATGGGCAAACACGTTGCGCTCGGCCGCTGGAAGCAGGGCAGGCGGGGTTTCGACATAGATCCGCTGGGCCAGATCCCGGGCTGTGCCCGGGCGCTCGGCCAGCGCGTCGAGGATTTGTGCCTCACGTTCCAGCCGGTGGCGGATCAACCAGTCAAGCCGACCCGAGGGGTCTGTGATCGGCGCGCCGTGCCCGGCATGGAAGACCGACCAGTCGTGCGCGCGTAGCCGGTGGCAGGCTTTCATGAAGTCTGTCAGATCACCATCCGGAGGCGAAACCAGCGAACTGGCCCAGCCCATCACGTGATCGGCGGTGAAACAAACGTCTCCCCAGGCCAGCGCGATGTGATTGCCCAGATGACCCGGCGTGTGAATGACCTCAAGGCCCCATCCGTCCCCCTCGATCCTGTCGCCGTCCGCCAACTCGATGTCCGGGCGGAATTCCGTGTCGATTCCCTCGCCGCCGCCGGCGAGGCCTTGCTCGGCCAGTTGGGACATGATCGCGCTGCGCCCTGCCTGTGGCCCGCCAAAGGCGTAGATCGGGGCACCTGTCCGCTCTGACAGCGGAGCAGCCAGCGGCGAATGGTCCAGGTGGCTGTGGGTGACCACGATATGGCTGATCATTTGCCCGGGCTGCAGCGCATCCAGAATGGCCTGCATGTGACTGTCGCTCAACGGTCCGGGGTCGATTACGGCAAGGTCGCTGGTGCCCAGGAGGTATGTATTTGTCCCCAGATAGGTCATCGGCGACGGGTTTGGGGCCAGCAAGAGCCTGAGGCCCGGCTGCAGGGCGACAGGGATCCCCGGTTTCGGGTTGAAATCGTCTGCTTGCAGCATCTTGGCCTCTTTCTCTTGGCGGGGCAGCCCGCTAGGTTTAGCGCATGTCCTCGCGCTGGCTCAAACCCTATTTGCCCCGCAGCTTGTATGCCCGGGCGGCCCTGATTCTGGTGCTGCCGGTGATCGTGGTTCTGTTGGTGGTGTCGGTGGCATTCGTGCGTGAACACCTCGAGGATGTGACCGGTCAGATGACCCGGGCGGCGTCGCGCGAAGTGCGGCTGGTTCTGGAAGACATTCAGGGTGCCGAAACCCAACAGCAGGCGCTGGCCGCGGTGCGTCCGGATTTGAGGGTGCTGGACATGCAGGCCCGCTTTCTGGGGATCAACGAAACGCCTACGATTGAACCGCGGCGCTGGTATGATTTCATCGCACCGCAGATCGACGCTGATCTTCGAGAGCTGCTGCCGAACCTCGTGGCGGTATCGTTGCCGGACAGTCAGGTCGCGACTTTGTTCTTGAACACCCATCTGGGTGTTTTGGAGCTTGGCTTTGATCGCCGGCGTCTATCGACGGTCGCTCCGCACCAGTTGATCGTCACGATGCTGTTCTTTGCGGTGATCATGACCTCGATTTCGTTCTTGTACATGCGCAATCAGTTGCGGCCGATCACTCGGCTGGCCGATGCGGCGCAGGCTTTTGGTCGCGGTCGGGTCGTGCCGTTCACCCCCGGAGGGGCAGTCGAGGTGCGGGCCGCCGGTAGCGCGTTTCTTGACATGCGCGCCAGGATCGAGCGGCAGATCGAGCAGCGGACCCTGATGCTGTCGGGAGTCAGCCATGACCTGCGAACGCCTCTGACCCGGCTCAAGCTTGGCCTGTCGATGCTGCCCGAGGAAGATGCAAAGCCGCTGCTTCAGGACGTGAACGAAATGCAGTCACTCCTGGATGCCTTCCTTGATTTCTCGCGCGGCGCGTCTGAGGGAGAGCAGGTCGAGGTTCGTCCGGATGAGCTTCTGCGCTCGATCGTGGATGATGCGCAACGGGCCGGACAAAGTGTCGAGTTGCTGCCGCCCGAAGGGCAGGGCGCAGTGATGCTGCGTCCGACTGCGATCCGCCGCGCCGTGGAAAACCTGATCGGCAACGCGGTGCGCTACGGGTCGCACGCGATAGTCAGCATGACCCTGACTGACAAATCGCTGCGCATTCGGGTTGAGGATGATGGCCCCGGCATCCCGCCCGAGCAGCGGACCGAGGCGGTGAAACCGTTCAGCCGGTTGGACCCGTCGCGGAACCAGAATCAGGGCAGCGGGGTGGGCCTCGGGCTGGCGATCGTTGCAGATATCGCCCGTGTCCACGGCGGTGTTTTGCGCCTGGGACAAAGCGAACGCTTGGGCGGTTTGTGCGCGGACATCATCATCGGGCGGTGATTTCGGCCGTATTTGGTAGGCCCGGAGGGACTCGAACCCCCAACCAAAGCGTTATGAGCGCTCTGCTCTAACCAATTGAGCTACAGGCCCGCCTGAGCGCTTGGGTACCACGCAGAACAGCCGCGTCAAGCCTGACCGTTGCAACGCGGCGCACAATCGACTAACCCGCGCTGAAAGCATTCATGAGGGAACGGCCATGACAGCGGGCAAGAACGGCATCACCTATGCAGATGCGGGCGTGGATATCGATGCGGGCAACGCTCTGGTCGACCGGATCAAGCCCGCCGCCAAGCGGACGAACCGCCCCGGCGTCATGAGCGGCCTTGGCGGGTTCGGCGCGCTGTTCGACCTGAAAGGGGCAGGGTATTCCGACCCGATCCTGGTGGGGGCAACCGATGGCGTGGGCACCAAGCTGCGGATTGCGATCGACACGGGCGTGGTCGATGGTGTGGGGATCGACCTGGTGGCCATGTGCGTGAACGACCTGATCTGCCAGGGGGCCGAGCCGTTGTTCTTTCTAGATTACTTCGCCACGGGCAAGCTGGACACCGACACCGCCGCGCGGATCATCGAAGGCATCGCCGAGGGCTGCGTCCGCTCGGGCTGTGCCTTGATCGGGGGTGAAACCGCCGAGATGCCGGGGATGTACCCCGATGGCGATTTCGACCTGGCAGGCTTTGCTGTCGGCGCGATGGAGCGCGGCAGCGATCTGCCCGCCGGTGTGCAGGCCGGGGATGTTCTGCTGGGGCTGGCCTCGGACGGGGTGCATTCCAACGGCTACTCGCTGGTGCGCAAACTGGTCGAGATCTCGGGCCAGGGATGGGATGCGGATTCGCCGTTCTGTGATGGGCCTTTGGGAGAGGCGCTGCTCACGCCCACGCGGCTCTACGTCAAACCCGCCCTCGCCGCGATCCGGGCCGGTGGCGCCCATGCGTTGGCGCATATCACCGGCGGTGGGCTGACCGAGAACCTGCCGCGCGTGCTGCCCGACGATCTGGGTACGGAAATCGACCTGAATGCCTGGGACCTGCCGCCGGTGTTCAGGTGGATGGCGGAAACCGGGGGCATCGCCGAGGCGGAAATGCTCAAGACCTTCAACTGCGGGATCGGCATGATCGTCGTCTGTGCCGCCGACCGCGCAGATGACCTGGCCGCCCTGCTGACGGATGCCGGCGAGAGCGTCGCGCGCATCGGATCGGTCACCGAAGGGGCGGGCGTCAGCTACGCAGGCAAGCTGCTGTGAGCCACAAGCGCGTCGCTATCCTGATTTCCGGGGGCGGGTCGAACATGGTGTCGCTGGTCGACAGCATGACAGGCGACCACCCGGCGCGCCCCTGTCTGGTTCTGTCGAACAATGCAGATGCTGGCGGCTTGGCCAAGGCGGCGGATCGCGGGATTGCCACAGCCGTGGTCGATCACCGGCCGTTCGGCGGTGACCGCGCCGCGTTTGAGGCCGAGCTGTGCAAGCCGCTGCTCGAGGCGCAGCCAGACATCGTCTGCCTGGCGGGGTTCATGCGCGTGCTGACGGGCGATTTCGTGTCCCGCTTTCAGGGACGGATGCTGAATATCCACCCCTCGCTGCTGCCCAAGTACAAAGGGCTCAACACCCACGCCCGCGCCATCGCCGCCGGGGATGCCGAACACGGCTGCACCGTGCACGAGGTCACCGCGGCGCTGGATGACGGTCCGATCCTGGGGCAGGCCCGGGTTCCGGTCGAACCCGGCGACACCCCGGATTCGCTTGCTCGGAAGGTGCTGGCCTGGGAACACAAGCTGTATCCGGCGGTTCTGGAGCGCTTTGCCCGTGGCGATCGCGCACCGGTGTTACTCCCCTGATCTTGCGCCAGAGATTTACATGAGCGGCCAATTCGGCCTATGGTCTGGCCAAGCGCTCGGGGCAGAAGAAACCAACGGGCAATGACCAGAGCAAGAGCAAGAATAGCAAGCGCATGAAGACCCTCAAAACCACGCGAGAGTTGGCTGACTTCTGCAAGGCTGCCGCCCAACACCCCTATGTGACCGTCGACACCGAATTCCTGCGCGAGCGGACCTACTACTCCAAGTTATGTCTGGTCCAGTTGGCCGTGCCCTCTGAAGACGAGGACAGCGCGGTATTGGTCGATCCGCTGGCAGACAGCTTGTCGCTTGAGCCGCTTTACGAATTGTTCCAGAACGAAAACGTCGTCAAAGTGTTCCATGCCGCCCGCCAGGACCTTGAGATTTTCTGGGTGGAGGCCGGTATTTTCCCCAAACCGCTTTTCGATACGCAGGTCGCTGCAATGGTTTGTGGTTTCGGGGAACAGGTTGGCTATGAAACGCTGGTTCGCAAGATCTGCAAACAGGGTCTGGACAAGACCTCGCGGTTTACCGATTGGTCGCGGCGCCCGCTGAGCGAGGCCCAGCAGACCTATGCGCTGGCGGACGTGACGCATCTGCGCAAAATCTATGAACATCTGGCCGCCGAGCTGGAGAAGTCCAAGCGCAGCCATTGGGTAGCGGAGGAGTTGCGCGTTCTGACCGATCCGGCAACCTATGACATCCGCCCCGAAGAGGCATGGCGGCGGGTCAAGACCCGAACCAACTCGGCCAAGTTCCTTGCGGTGGTGCGGGAGCTTGCCCGGTTCCGTGAGGAATATGCCCAGCAGAACAACGTGCCACGCAGCCGTGTATTCAAGGATGATGCGCTGGTCGAACTGGCGTCGACCAAACCACGCACGCATGCTGATCTGGGCAGCTCGCGTTTGCTGCTGCGCGAAGCGCGCAAAGGTGCCATCGCCGACGGTATTCTGGCCGCCGTACAGGCCGGTATGAATTGCCCTCCAGAGGATCTCCCGCGGGTGGACAACAGCCGGGACAAGATCAAGGTGAACCCCGCGCTGGCTGACCTGCTGCGGGTATTGCTGAAGTCAAAGACGGAAACCGCAGGGGTCGCGGCCAAGCTCATCGCGACCAGCTCGGAGCTGGATCAGATCGCGGCTGGGGACCGTGACGTTGCTGCGATGTCCGGCTGGCGGTTCGAGGTTTTTGGCGAGGACGCGCTCAAACTCTGCAGAGGCGAGATTGCCTTGGCAGCGAAGGGACAAACTGTTCAGGTTGTCCCCCTGTAAGATCGAATTCAGCGCCGACGCGATTCCAGGGCGTTCTGCTGACCGACTACGCGGATCAAACGAATGCCTTCAAGGTCCTGACGGCTGACATTGACCGCATCGGTCACTTCACGCGTACGTTCGGGGCCCTGCGCAGTGGCATAGGTCGGGTAGTTCACGCGGAAAACGAACTCCATAACGCCGTTCTTCCGGTTTTCCTCGGATTCGACGAAGGTGAGCTTTGCGTCATAGGCGCCTTGGCGGAAGGCGGTGCCTTGCGCGACAACGATGGCCCCCGAGGCGTTCGGTTCGATCCGCAGCTCGGTGATGGTGGTGATCGGTACGCTGGTATCTTCGGGTTCAGGGCGCGCGAACAGTCCCCGGCCCGAGCTTTGCTTCGGCACCAGCGCATCTGCGTCGCTGGCCGATGTCTCGACCGGGGCAGGCGTGCTGTTCCCGAACCAGTTCGACGGGTTTGCCCGGGAATCGCGCCAGCTGCTGCAGGCGGACAGGGTCAACAGGGCGACAAGAAGGACGGAAATAGTTTTTTGCATGGACCCAAAGCTTTGCAAGGTATTACCCGCACTGGGTTAGCCTACTTTCGGTCGTTTGAAAAGCCGCCCATGGGGGTGGACACCGGACATCGGGCGACTTAGGTCAGAACCAGAACCGCAACCAGAGGACCCACGTTCATGGCCACGCCTGCCTTTGAGGAGATTGTCGAGGATTTCGAGTTCCTTGAGGACTGGGAAGACCGGTATCGCCACGTGATCGAGCAGGGCAAGGCGATGGAGCCGCTGGATGACGCCTTGAAAGTGCCGGCAACCAAAGTCCATGGCTGCGCCAGTCAGGTCTGGCTTCATCCGGTGATCGAAGAAGATGTTTTTCGGTTTGACGGCGACAGCGACGCGCTGATCGTGCGCGGTCTGATCGCTGTATTGCGCTCGCTTTACAACGGTTTGCCCGTTGCCGAAGTAGAGAAGGTCGACGCCGCGGCCGAGCTTGCCCGGTTGGGGTTGAATGAACATCTGTCGGCCCAGCGGTCGAACGGTGTGCGTGCCATGATCGACCGAATCCGAGACGTGGCGCGCGAAAACGCCTGAGCCGGTTTCGCCACGCGGGGGCCAATCATGAGGATTTGGGGCGTGCGCCGGCCCAGTCTTTCAGAGTGGTCTCGAGATCGCCATATCCGGTGAAACGGCGTTCGAACTCCAGCCCCATCCGATCCGCGCATTCCTGTGCCCGACGGGTCAGTTCGGGGTCATCTGTCTGCGCCTGGTAGATCAGCTTGGTGTAATTTCCGAAATACATGTCGCGCAGTTCCGGGTGCCGATCCAGCCCCAACGGCTTCCAGACGAACGCATCAAATTGCCTGGCCAGAAAGTCGGTCAGGTAGAAGGCCGTCGTCTCATCGTCGCCGCGTTCGGCGAATTTGTCGTTTCCCTCGAAGAAAGAGTAACAGTGCGGTCCCCGCACCATTTCGACACCCAGCCGTTTACACGCCTGCTCCAACAGTCCGCCGGTCCCGCAATCGGCATAGACGACAAAAATCCGGTCATACTGGTTGCGATGCTTGGCGACGGCATCCTCGACGGCCTGAGTGATCCGTTCGGGATAGACATGCAGGATGGCGGGCAGGCAGGTCAGTGCAAGGTGGTCCCAGCCGTTGCGTGTCTTCAGGTCCAGAATCTCGCGCGCCAACGCACCGCAGGCGATCAACAGGATGCTTTGTTGTGCGTCCATCTCGTCAAACCCCTGTTCCGTCAGGCGTTTGTCGTCAGGCATGTCGTGCTGCGGCATGTGTCGCCTCCGCAAGGTTCCAATGTCAAATGACTGCGAAAAAGCCCCGGATGCAAGTTCGCGGCCTTTGGGATCACACACTCGGCACCTGAGTTTCGATCTCGTTGTGATGCCACGGCCCGGAAATGAAAAAGCCGCCCGGACAGGCGGCTTTGACAAAACAAGGCGTGCAGGATCAACCCGCCAGTTGGTTGTGCTTGCGCGAGACGAACTCCTTGGCGGTTTCGACCGCAACCGCCGCGTCCCGGCAATAGGCGTCAGCGCCGATCGCCTTGCCGAACTCTTCGTTCAGCGGGGCGCCGCCTACCAGCACGATGTAATCGTCACGCTTGCCCTGTTCGACCAACGTGTCGATGACCACTTTCATGTACGGCATGGTCGTCGTCAGCAGGGCCGACATGCCCAGAATATCAGGCTGCTCGGTTTCAAGCGCTTCCAGGTAGTTTTCGACCGGATTGTTGATGCCGATATCGACAACCTCGAAACCGGCGCCTTCCATCATCATCGAGACGAGGTTCTTGCCGATGTCGTGGATGTCGCCCTTGACGGTGCCGATCACCATCTTGCCAACGCGCGGAGCGCCGGTTTCCGCCAGCAGAGGCTTGAGGATGGCCATGCCGCCCTTCATCGCGTTGGCGGCCAGCAGAACTTCGGGCACGAACAGGATGCCGTCGCGGAAATCCTGGCCGACGATAGTCATGCCGCCGACAAGCGCCTTGGTCAGAATGTCATAAGGTGCCCATCCACGTTCCAGCAGGATGTTCACGCCTTCTTCGATCTCTTCCTTCAGACCATCGTAGAGGTCATCAAACATCTGTTCGACGAGTTCGTCGTCGTTGAGTTCCGACAGGACGATGTCTTCTTCATCGGACATGGGTCATTTCCCTGAGCTGGCGGGCCTTGCGCCCTTGGTGGCTGTTTTTCCCGTTTTGGCCATTTCGCCGCAGTTAGACTGTGACGATTGCGACCTCGGCGGTTCCGAGACCGACCTATAGGTGAAAATCTTGCCGCGCTCGACGCCAAATTTCACATGATCTTTCTGAGCGGTATTCATGGGTTCTGTGCTTGAGACAAGGCCGGCAACTGTGATGGCAGACTTGCCGCGGAAACCCGCAGATGCTAGGAATTACGTGAACAAAGAGGGAACAAATATGCCGTTGCGCCACACTATTTCCGGGCGAGGTGCCGTATCGAACGATGCTGGTCGGTACGAGGCGTATGCGCACGAAGCGGTCGATGACGGCTGGGAGGATCCCGAGCCTCTGCCTCCCTTGCGAACCTCGGTTCGGGACGAGGTCGCGAAGTCTCTGATCACCTACAACAAGTCACCCGATCTGCCATTTGACCGGTCGATCAACCCGTATCGCGGGTGCGAACACGGTTGCGTCTACTGCTTTGCCCGACCAACACATGCATATCTCGGTCTATCTGCCGGGTTGGATTTCGAAACGCGACTGATCGCACGTCCGAACGCGCCTGATGTGCTTGCGCGCGAGCTTTCGTCCGCGCGGTACAAGGTGGCGCCGATTGCGCTGGGTACAAATACGGACCCGTATCAGCCGATCGAAAAAACACTTGCGATCACAAGGGCCTGCCTGGAGGTTCTGAGAGATTTCAACCACCCGGTTGCGATCGTGACAAAGGGTGCTTTGATCGAACGGGATATCGACATTCTCGCGCCGATGGCCGCCCTCGGGCTGGTCCGGGTCGGCATCTCGCTGACCACGTTGGATGATGGCCTGTCGCGGCGGATGGAACCGCGTGCCCCTGCACCAAAACGCCGGCTGCGCACGATCCGAATGTTGACCGAGGCCGGGATTCCCGTGCGCGTCATGACGTCCCCGATCATTCCGGGACTGACCGATCACGAGCTTGAAGCGCTGTTGGAGGCGGGCCGCGACGCAGGCGCGGATGCGGCCAGTTGGATCATGCTACGGTTGCCCCGCGAAGTCTCGCAACTGTGGCAGGAGTGGTTGTCCGAACACGAGCCCGGTCGCGCCGACAAGGTCATGGCGCGGTTGCGCGAAATGCACGGGGGCAGGGACTACGACCCGCGTTGGGGGCATCGGATGCGCGGCGAGGGGGTCTACGCCGAAATGGTCGCCAAGCGGTTCAAGTCTGCGATTGCGCGACTTGGATTGGCGACCACAACTCCCAAACTGCGTTGCGACCTCTTTGCACGGCCTGCGCGGGCCGGGGATCAATTGTCACTGTTCCAATAAGAAAAGACCCCGCTCGATGGCGGGGCCTTTTTGCCTGTCTCAGCGGTTTTCGATGTCGACGTAGTCGCGCAGAGTTTCGCCCAGATACAGCTGGCGCGGGCGGCCAATCTTGTTCTGAGGGTCGGCGATCATTTCTTTCCACTGGCTGACCCAACCAACGGTGCGCGACAGCGCGAAGATCGGGGTGAACATCGAGGTCGGGAAACCCATCGCCTCGAGGATGATGCCCGAGTAGAAATCGACGTTCGGGAATAGCTTCTTGTCGACGAAATACGGATCTTCCAGCGCCTGTTTCTCAAGCGCCTTGGCCACCTGCAGTTTCGGGTTGTTCTCGATGCCCAGCAAGTCGAGGACCTCGTCGGCCGACTGCTTCATCACCTTGGCGCGCGGGTCAAAGTTCTTGTACACGCGGTGACCAAAGCCCATCAGGCGGAACGGATCGTTCTTGTCTTTGGCGCGTTCGATGAATTCGGGGATGCGGTCGACGCTGCCGATTTCTTCCAGCATCTCCAGGCAGGCCTGGTTGGCGCCGCCGTGCGCCGGGCCCCAAAGGCAGGCGATACCGGCCGCGATGCAGGCGAACGGGTTCGCGCCCGAAGACGAGGCCAGACGCACGGTCGAGGTCGAGGCGTTCTGCTCGTGATCGGCGTGCAGGGTGAAAATCCGGTCCATGGCGCGGCTGAGGATCGGGTTGACGACGTAGTCCTCGGCCGGAACCGCGAAGCACATGTACAGGAAGTTCGACGCGTAGTCCAAGTCATTGCGCGGGTAGATGAACGGCTGACCGATCGAGTATTTGTATGCCATCGCCGCAATTGTCGGCATTTTTGCGATCAGTCGGTGCGTCGCGATTTCGCGCTGGCGCTCGTCGCCCACGTCAGTCGAGTCGTGATAGAAGGCCGACATGGCTCCGACCACGCCCACCATCGTAGCCATCGGATGCGCGTCGCGGCGGAAACCACGGAAGAAATAGTGCATCTGCTCGTGGATCATGGTGTGGCGGGTGATGGTCGTTTCGAACTCTTCCAGTTCGGCGGCCTTGGGCAGGTACCCGTACAGCAGCAGGAAGCACACTTCGAGGAAGTGCGATTTCTCGGCCAGTTGGTCGATCGGATAGCCACGGTGCAGCAACTCGCCCTTTTCACCGTCGATATAGGTGATGGTGCTGTCGCAGCTTGCGGTCGAAGTGAAGCCCGGGTCGTAGGTGAACACGCCGGCCTGACCGTAGAGCTTGCGGATGTCGACTACGTCGGGTCCGGCCGTTGGCGAATGAACCGGCAACTCATAGGTTTTTCCGTGGACGGTCAGAGTCGCTGTCTTGTTGCTCTCGGTCATGTTTTCCCTTCCTCAATCATACGAATGCCGGCTCGCTGACCGACAAAACGGGCGGTGATCGCGCAAGGCTGCGCGAGTCAGGTCGTAGCGGAGCAGCGTTACCCGAATGTGAAGTCAGGACTGTGCCGCTGCATCAGAAATCCGTGCAATGGTCTCATCCCGACCCAGCACGAGCATCATGTCAAAAACCGAAGGTGTGACGGCCCGACCCGCCAACGCAGCCCTGAGGGGGCCAGCCAGCTTGCCGAACTTCAACCCGTTTGCCTCGGCAAACGAATTGAGGGTCTCCTCCAGTTCGTTCCGCGTCCAGCTAGCATTTTGCAGCTGCGGCGTCAATTGATCCAGTATACCGTCGGATACAGAACTCAGCGCCTTTTCTGCTTTCTCATCGCGCTCGATCGGTCGCGCAGTCAGTGCAAAATACGCCTTTTCAAGGAGTTCCGGAAATGTACGCGCCCGATCCTTGAGGCAATACATCGCACGTTCCAAATCACCCGATTGTGTTTCTGTCAGCGCAGGCAGTCCAGCGGCGTCCAGGTATTCTTCGATTTCTTGCCGCAATGCAGCATCATCGGATATGGCGATGTGCTGTCCGCACAAGTTCTCGAGCTTTTTCAGATCGAACCGCGCCGGGCTTTTCCCGATTCCGTCCAGGTCGAACCATTCCTTGGCCTGTTCATCGGTAAAGAACTCGTCGTCCCCGTGGCTCCAGCCCAGGCGCGCCAGATAGTTTCGCATACCGGCGGCAGGATAGCCCATGGCCTGATACTCCTGCGCGCCCAAGGCGCCGTGCCGCTTGCTGAGTTTCTTTCCGTCAGGGCCGTGGATCAGCGGAATGTGCGCCCAGACCGGAACTTTCCAGCCCATGGCTTCATAGATCATCATCTGCCGCGCCGCGTTGTTCAGGTGGTCGTCGCCGCGAATGACATGCGTCACACCCATGTCGTGGTCATCAACGACCACCGCCAGCATATAGACCGGTGTACCGTCCGAGCGCAGGAGGACCATGTCGTCCAGCTGATCGTTTCGGATGGTTACGTCACCTTGGACCTTGTCGCGGATGACGGTTGTGCCATCCTGCGGCGCCTTGATCCGCACAACGAAGGGGCGATCGGGGTGGGTGCTGGGGTCGGCGTCGCGCCACGGGCTGCGGAACAGGGTCGACTTGCCCTCGGCCCGGGCCTGTTCACGAAAGGCCGCGATTTCTTCCTGGGTTGCAAAGCACTTGTATGCTTTGCCTTCTGCCAGCAGCTGATGCGCGACTTCGGCGTGACGAGCTGCGCCCTCGAACTGGCTGATGACATCTCCGTCGTGGTCGAGCCCGAGCCAGCTCATGCCCTTGAGGATTGCCTCGGTCGCTTCGGGCGTTGACCGTTCGCGGTCCGTGTCTTCGATCCGCAGCAGGAACTTTCCGCCTCGACCGCGGGCGTAAAGCCAATTGAACAGCGCAGTACGGGCTCCGCCAATGTGCAGATAGCCGGTGGGCGAGGGAGCAAATCGGGTGACGACCTGATCGGACATTGTAGTGATTAACCTTTTGGTAACCGCGTTGAGCGTAGAGTTGAGCCTGTCTAACGAGCCTCAAGGACGGGGGCAACCATGCGTGTTGTGGCGTGGGTCGAAGGTGCGTTGCTAAACCAGCGAGGGCACCTTTTGCCTTGGTCTCCGGTTTGTCTGGCCATCGGCATAGGCCTGTATTTCGCAATCCGGTTCGAGCCGGATGCGCGGATTTATTCGGGCCTGTCCGGGTTGGTCCTGCTTGCCATTTGGGCCAGCCGCCGGATGTCGTCTGCCTGGGCTCCGTTGGCAATAGGGGGGGCGCTGGTCGCCGTCGGGTTCATCCTGGCGGGTGCTCGCGCTCACATAGTTGCAGAGCCGGTTCTGAAATGGCGCTATTACGGCCCGGTTGAGGGGAGGGTCGTGGCGTTGGATCGCTCTGCTTCGGATGCGCTGCGGGTTACGCTGGACCAGGTACGGATCGGGGACGTGCCGCCGGACCAAACCCCGCGGCGCATCCGACTTTCGTTGCATGGCGACCATGTACCGATTGTGCCTGGCCAACGCATTATGACAACAGCCCATCTGTCACCGCCGCAAGGCCCCGTCGAGCCCGGCGGCTTTGATTTTCGCAGACACGCCTGGTTTCAGCGCTTGGGCGCGGTCGGATACACGCGCACGCCAGTGGTCACCGCCGCTCCGTCTCGCTTTGAGGCCGGGGTGCGTGTCGCTGCCGTGCGCATGGCCATTTCCGACAGAGTGAGAGAAGTGCTGCCAGGTGATGTCGGCGGCTTTGCCGCAGCTGTTTCGACCGGGGATCGCAGCGGAATCAGCGCCGCCGCTTTGGACAATTTGCGTGCGTCGAACCTTGCCCATCTGCTTGCAATCTCAGGTTTGCATATGGGGTTGTTGACGGGGTTCGTTTTTGTGACTTGCCGGGTACTGCTTGCGGCCTTGCCCGCGCTGGCGTTGCGATGGCCGGTTCGCAAGGTCGCCGCGGTCTGCGCGCTGATCGCTGCAACGCTCTATCTGTTGCTTTCTGGTGGCAATGTCGCGACCGAGCGCGCCTTTGTGATGGTATCGGTTCTGTTTGGGGCGGTTTTGATCGATCGGCGTGCCATATCTTTGCGGGCTGTCGCGGTTGCAGCGCTGTTGGTGCTGTTTCTTCGCCCCGAGTCATTGCTCAGCCCCGGCTTTCAGATGTCCTTTGCCGCCACAACAGCACTGGTCGCGGTTTTCGGTGCCCTTCGCGACGTCGAGGTTCCAAGAGTGCCCAAGTGGTTGCGCCCGGCGGGTGGGCTTCTGTGCTCCTCGGCGGTCGCTGGTTTGGCGACGGCCCCAATTGGTGCGGCGCATTTCAATATGGTGTCGCACTACGGCTTGCTGGCCAACACCCTGTCAGTGCCGGTTATGGGATCCGTCGTGGTTCCCTCGGCAGTTCTGGCAGCGATCCTCGCGCCTTTCGGGCTCGAGGCCGTGGCGATCCATGTGATGGGTATCGGGCTGGCGTGGATCCTGGCCGTCTCGGACTGGGTGTCCGGCCTGGATGGTGCACGGGGCTTCGTTGCCAGCTCGCCCGGTTTTGTCCTGCCGCTGTTTTCCTTGGGTGCGCTGTGGGTCATCTTGTGGCAGGGCCGCAGCCGCTGGGTCGGAGTTTTTCCGATGGCGTTCGCCGCAGCATTCTGGGGACAAGTTCAGCGGCCCGAGGTGCTGATCGCCGATTCAGGTGGTTTGGTCGGGGTGATGACCGAGCAGGGCCGCGCGTTGAGCAAGGAAAAAGGCGCTGGGTTCGTCGCTTCGGTCTGGCTTGAAAACGATGGAGACGGAGCAACCCAGCCGGAGGCTGCGGGCCGGTGGCCATCGGCCCCAGAACTTGTTCAGCGATATCCTTTAGAGGATTTCCAGCTGGTCCACATCACGGGCAAGCGCGCGGCGCAGCAGGTCACCGTTTGCCGACCGGGCGAACTCGTGGTCTCTGCCGTGCCGATCAAATTGACCGGTGACTGCGCCGTTTTTGATCCTGACCGACTGCGAAAGACCGGCAGCCTTGCGATCCGCCAAGGAAAGCTGTTCAGCAGCTCTGATGCGACGGGGCCGCGCCTTTGGTCACCGGCACTGCCCGACGGCTTCAGTAAGTCCGAATAAGTCCGACCAGACGCCCTTGAACCTTAACCTTGTCCTCGGGCAATACCCGCGTTTCGTAAGCGGGGTTGGCGGCCTCGAGCGCGATCGCTTGGCCGCGCCGGAAGAATCTTTTCAGGGTTGCTTCCTGGTCTTCGACCAAGGCCACAACAATGTCGCCATTGTCTGCCGACGATGTTTCGCGGATCACGACCACGTCCCCGTCATTGATACCGGCGTCGATCATGGAGTCTCCGCGCACCTCAAGGGCATAGTGTTCGCCACGGCCCGATACCATCGTGCCCGGTACCGCAACATGATGGGAAATGTGGCTGATCGCCTCGATCGGAACACCGGCGGCAATTCTGCCCATCACCGGAAGTTCGAGAGCGTCCACCGAGACAGGCTCGACATTGGCGGGGCGGGGCACGCTGGGCTTGTCACCTTCGATCACGCGGGGCGTGAAGCCGGCGGTCGGCTCGCCTCCCAGACTTTCGGGCAGTTTCACGATCTCGATCGCGCGCGCCCTGTGGGCGAGACGCCGGATGAACCCACGCTCCTCCAGTGCGGTAATCAACCGATGGATGCCGGATTTGGATCTCAGGTCCAACGCCGTTTTCATTTCGTCAAAGCTTGGTGGAACACCGTCCGCCTGAACGCGTTTGTGGATGAATTCCAGCAAATCCAATTGCTTCTTGGTCAGCATCGCTCACACCTCGTTGCCCATGCGTTTTCTTTTGTTCTACGCATGTTCACGTTTTGTGTCAATGGATTTGCCGGCTGAACCTAAATCGGCAGGTAGGACACCGTTTCCCCCGCAGCCCGTGCGGGATCGTTTGGAGGGCGCATCAGCAAGGCGTTCGACCGCGCCAGAACGCTGAGCAGCGAACTGTCCTGATCCTCGAACGCGCGTATTCCATCGCTTTCCAATCGAGCGCGCATGTAATGCTCGCGCGGGCCGTTTGGTGGAAGGGCATCCGACAAGATGGCCTTATGGAGAATCGGGTCAACAGTCTGGATGCCCAGCATCTTTTTGACCAAGGGGACCAGGAAGAGATATCCGCAAACCATCGCGCTGACTGGGTTGCCGGGCAACCCGATCATCGCTGCATCACCCAGCCGCCCGGCCATCAGCGGCTTGCCGGGGCGCATCAGGACCTTGTAGAAGGATTGCTCGAGCCCCAGCCGATACGATGCTTCGGCCACAAGGTCGTAGTCACCCACCGACGCTCCACCAATTGTCACGACCAGATCGGAGCCTTCGGCCAAGCCAAATGCGGTTTCCAGCGATGACAGTGTGTCTTGTGCCACTGGCAACATGCGAACATGTGCGCCAGCATTCTCAAGCAATGCTTTGATGCCAAACGAGTTCGAGGCAATGATCTGGTCAGGTCCCGGAGTTTCGCCCGGCGTGACCAGCTCGTTTCCCGTGGCGATCAGCGCGATCTGAGGTTTGGTGGCCACGGAGACGGTTGGAACATTCATCGCCGCCAGCAATGCAAGATCTTCGGGCGAGAGGACTCGCGGCGCACTAACTACATCGCCGATGGTGAAGTCCACGCCTGCCGGTCGGATGTTGGTTTTTTGGCCGGAATCTTCCGTGATCGTCAACAGATCGCCGCGCAGGTCGGTATCTTCCTGGATGACGACGAAATCTGCCCCGTCGGGGACCGGAGCCCCGGTGAAGATTCGAACTGCCTGGCCCGGGCCAACTGTACTGGTGAAACGCTGGCCAGCAGCGGCCTCACCGATTACCTTGAACATTGCGTGACGTTCAACCTCGGCCGACTTCAGCGCATATCCATCCATTGAAGAGGCGGCAAACGGGGGTTGGTCCCGCTCGGCTTTTACATCCCGCATCAGCACTCGACCGGCCGCGTCAGCAAGCGCTATCTGCTCTTCGGGCATGGTGGCTACCAGGCCGAACAGCAGCTGTCGGGCTTCTTCAACCGTTATCATTTCGCCTCGTAACGACCTGATTTACCGCCATCTTTCAGCAGAACGCGGATCCCGCCGATTTCCATTGCCTTGTCGACGGCTTTGGCCATGTCATAGACGGTCAGCGAGGCGGTAGACACGGCTGTCAGGGCCTCCATCTCAACACCAGTCTGTCCGGTGGTCTTGACCGTCGCTTCGATCTGCACGCCGGGCAGGTCCGGGTCCAATGTCAGATCAACCGACACCTTGGTAACAGGCAAGGGATGGCACAGCGGTATCAGGTCCGGTGTCTTCTTTGCCCCCATGATCCCGGCCAACCGGGCAACCCCCAGAACATCGCCCTTCTTCGCGCGGCCTTCGGAAATGATTTCAAAGGTTTGTTGCGCCATTTTCACGTAACCCGCGGCAACGGCGACGCGGTTTGTCGTGTCCTTGTCCGATACATCGACCATATGGGCCTGGCCGTCGCTGTCAAAATGCGTCAGGGGCATCACATGACCCCCGGCACCAGCGGGTTCGACAGAATGTGACGGGTCGCGGCGGCGACGTCCTGCTGCCGCATGAGGCTTTCTCCGATCAGGAAACACCGGGCACCATAGCGGGCGATATCCGCAAGGTCTTCCGGGGTGTTCAGCCCGCTTTCGCACACGATCATGCGGTCAGCGGGAACCAGCTTGGACAAGCGACGAGTGGTATCAAGCGAGGTCTCGAACGTCTTGAGATTGCGGTTGTTTATCCCGATGAGAGGGCTTTTGAGATCGGCCGCGCGCTCAAGCTCGGCCTCGTCATGTACCTCGATCAGGACATCCATGTCCCAGTCAAACGCGGTCTGTTCCAGTTCGGCGGCTTGCTGATCGTCGACCGATGCCATGATGATCAGGATACAGTCGGCACCCAGTGCCCGCGCTTCGACCACTTGATAGGGATCATACATGAAGTCCTTGCGCAGTGCCGGAAGCGAGCATGAAGCCCGGGCGGCGGTCAGGAAGCCCTTGGCGCCCTGAAAGCTGGGTGTGTCGGTCAAAACCGAAAGGCAGGCGGCGCCACCTTCTTCATAGGCTTTTGCCAGCGCGGGCGGATCGAAATCCTCACGGATCAACCCTTTGGACGGGCTTGCCTTCTTGATTTCGGCGATCAGACCATAACTGCGGCGACTGGCCGTGCGCAGAGCCTCCACAAAGCCGCGCGTTTCAGACGCTTCTCGGGCTTGTTGCTCGACCTCGTCCAGGGGAACTTGGGCTTTGTCGGCGGCGACTTCTTCCAGCTTGTAGGCCTTGATCTTATCCAGAACGGTTTCGGTCATGCGGCTTCCTGTGTGAGTTGTGCCAGAGCAGCAATCTTGTCTTTCGCCTTGCCGCTGTCGATGCTTTCGGCGGCCATTTCGACGCCTTGTTTCAGGTCCGGTGCAGCTTCGGCGACCACTAGGGCCGCAGCCGCGTTCAGCAGGACCGCATCCCGGTAGGCCGACGGCGCGCCATCCAGCAATGCGCGGAACGCGACGGCGTTTTCCTCGGGTGTTCCGCCCAGAATATCTTCAAACGGATGAACCGGCAGGCCCGCATCTTCGGGATGCAGTTCAACCTCTTTCACCCGTCCGTCTTCAAGCGACGCGACCCAGCTGATGCCAGTAATCGTCAACTCGTCGGTCCCGTCCGAGCCATGTACCAGCCAGGCGTGCTCGGCCCCGAGCAAGCCAAGAGTCTCGGCCATCGGTCGGATCAGGTCACGGCTGAAGGCTCCGGTCAGCTGCCGCTTGACTCCGGCGGGGTTGGTCAGGGGGCCAAGGATGTTGAAGATGGTTCGGGTACCAAGCTCTTGCCGGGTGGGCATGACATGGGCGATGGCCGGGTGATGCATGGGCGCCATCATGAACCCGATGCCGACGGACTGCAAAGCCTTTTCAACGACTTGCGGACCGACCATCACGTTGATTCCCATCTGTCCCAATGCATCGGCGGCCCCGGATTTCGAGCTGAGATTCCGGTTGCCGTGCTTGGCCACGGTAACACCCGCGCCAGCCACGACAAAGGCCGTCGCGGTCGAGATATTGAGCGTGCCTTTCCCGTCACCGCCGGTTCCCACGATGTCGATCGCGCCCGCTGGCGCTTTGACCGCGTTGCATTTCGCGCGCATCACGGCGGCGGCGGCGGCATATTCCTCGACCGTTTCGCCGCGCGTCCGCATGGCCATCAGCAGACCGCCGATCTGGCTGGGCGTGGCGCGGCCCTCAAACAGGATCTCAAAGGCCTGTTCGGCTTCGGCACGGGTCAGGGCGCGATCGGCCGCAGCTCCGATCAGCGGTTTCAGCGCGTCACTCATGCGGGGACTTTCATTTCGTTCAGGAAATTCTTCAGCAGAGCGTGGCCGTGTTCCGAGGCGATCGACTCCGGGTGGAATTGAACACCGTGGATCGGCAGCTCTTTGTGTTGCAGGCCCATGATGGTGCCGTCTTCCAACTCTGCCGTGATTTCGAGGCAATCGGGCAGGGTCTCCCGATCGACGACCAGTGAGTGGTAGCGGGTCGCCTCAAACGGTGACGGCAGGCCGGCGAACAGGCCTTTGCCAGTGTGATGCATGGTTCCCATTTTGCCGTGCACGATTTCGTGGCACCGCACGACCTTGCCGCCAAAGGCCTGACCGATGGTCTGGTGACCCAGACAAACACCCATCAAAGGCGTGCGCGTTTCCGCAGCTGCCTCGGTCAGGGCGAGGCAGATCCCTGCCTGGTCAGGATCACAAGGGCCGGGACTCAGCAAGATGCCGGCAGGGTTCATGGCCATCGCTTCCTGCACATCCAGCGCATCATTGCGGCGCACGACCATTTCCGCGCCCAATTCGCCCAAATAGTGGACAAGGTTGTAGGTAAACGAGTCGTAGTTGTCGATCAGCAGCAGCATTTGGCACTTGTCTTGTGTTTGGGCAATTCGGACTGGCGATACAGCCCCGCGCCACGGTATAGTGTCGGGACATACATGCTCAGGCTTGTGCGGCAGCGTCAAGGGGACAACCCCAACAAGGCGACCGGACGGGTGAGTGCCGCAGAGACGGTGCACGGGCTGCCGAGGCAGGATGAAAGACGAGAGGCAAGAACAGATGGGCGGATTTATCGGTGGAATGATCGCCGGCGCGGTCGTTGTGTTGGTTCTGGGCGCAGTGCTTTCCCTGAACACGCCACTTGGCAGCAAACCGGATATTCAGACAGCGGCGCCAGCCGCGGTGGAAGCCGATCTGCCCAAGGCGGATACGGAAGTGCAGGGCGCTGGTCCGGATTCCGATCTTGTCGAAATCGCACCACGAGCGTTGGAGGCGCTGGACGATACGGCGGATGGGGCCACTGGACTGGATGGCATTCAGGCCGAGCCGGATGATCGTCCGCAGGTCGGTGACACCGTGGCAGGCCTGAACGACCCGGGTGCGGGAGACGCCGCGTCGGTCGATGTGACGACCGACGCGCCAGCCGCGCCCCCGGCGCCCGGACCGGTTCCGTCGAGCCCGGACGAGGAGGTCCAGCCCGTCACCGTGGACGCGACACCGCCGGCCGCACCACAGCCCCCGGCGCAAGAGGTCACGACCGTCGAGCCAGAGACCGCCGAACCAGAGACTGCGGCAAATGCGGAACCCGAGGCGACCCCGGCGCCGGAAACAGCCGCGCTGCCGTCGACACCTGAGCCGGATCAACCGACCGGAACCGGCGACAGCCCGATCGCGGTCGAGGGGGACGAAGACACGCAGCCCCGCAAACGGGCCCGGATCGCGGCCTTGCCCCAGATCGGCGGCGAACAGGCAACGGCCTCATCTTCGATTGCCGGCAAACGCGTGATCCCGCTGACCGAACGCGATGATGCCCCGGCCGATCAGCCGGCAGAGGGTGAGGGCATGCCCGGTAAGCCGATCGATGCTTATGCCGCCGCCTTTGACAACCCGGATGCCAAACCGCTGATGTCGATCATCCTGATCGATGACGAAGGTGCGTTCGGGGCTGAGGCGCTGAAGGATTTTCCGTATCCCCTAAGCTTTGCGGTCAGCCCTTCGGATCCGCAAGCGGCGGAGAAGATGAAGCGCTATCGCGAGGCTGGGTTCGAGGTTCTGGCCTTGACCGACCTGCCAAAGGCGGCCAGTGCGCAGGATGCCGAAGTCTCGTTGGCGGTCTGGCTTGAAACCTTGCCTGAAACCGTTGGCCTGCTCGAGGGCGTGAACACCGGGATACAGGGCAACCGCAAGTTGGCCGATCAGGTGGCTGCCATCGCGGCAGGAACGGGCCGTGGGCTGGTCGTGCAGGACAACGGGTTGAACACCGTCCAAAAGCTGGCCGCGCGGAATGGCATTCCATCAAGTGTGGTGTTCCGCGACATCGACGGTGCGCGTCAGGATCCAACGGTCATGCGCCGGTTCCTGGACCAGGCAGCTTTTCGTGCCGGGCAGGAAGGCGCAGTTGTGATGCTGGGCCGATTGCGGCCCGAGACAATTTCGGCGTTGTTGCTCTGGGGGCTTGAGGATCGCGGCAACCGAGTTGCCCTGGCCCCGATCTCGGCGGTGATGAAAAGCCAGATCCAGTAATCAATGCAGAAAAAGAAGAAAAGGCGGCCAGATTGGCCGCCTTTTTTATGAATTCCCGGATCCGGTGAACCGCGCCGCATCCGCCGCGGCTCGCCTGATGGCATTCGATTTGTGCACGGTTTCCATGTATTCGGCCTCGGGGTCGCTGTCATAGACGACACCACCACCGGCCTGGATATACAGTTTCTGGTCCTTCACGATGGCCGTACGCAGCGCAATGCACATGTCCATGTCGCCACCGGCGCTGAAATAGCCGACACCGCCGCCGTAGACACCGCGCTTTTCGGGTTCCAACTCGTCGATGATCTGCATCGCCCGGACCTTCGGTGCACCTGAAACCGTGCCCGCCGGCATCCCGGCAAAGAAGGCGTCCAGGGCATCCTTGTCGTCGGCCAACTCGCCCACAACGTTCGACACGATGTGCATCACGTGGCTATAGCGCTCGATGATGAATTCCTCGGTCGGGCGGACGGTGCCGATTTTGGACACGCGGCCTGTGTCGTTGCGGCCCAGGTCCAGCAGCATGAGGTGCTCGGCCAGTTCCTTTTTGTCGGCCAGCAAATCCAGCTCGTTCGCCTTGTCCTCTTCGGGGGTGGCACCGCGAGGACGTGTTCCGGCGATCGGCCGGATGGTCACTTCGTTGCCGAACACGCGCACAAGTATTTCGGGGCTGGCGCCGATCACCTGGAATCCACCGAAGTTGAAATAGAACATGAACGGCGACGGATTTGTGCGGCGCAAGGAACGATACAGCGCAAAGGGCGGCAGCGGGAAATCCTGCGTCCAGCGTTGTGCCGGAACCACTTGGAAGATGTCACCAGCCCGGATGTACTCTTTGGCCTTTTCCACGGCTTCCATGTAGCCCGACTTGGTGAAGTTGGATACCGGCGGCGCGATCTCGTGTGCTTCGCCCAGATCTCGAGACTCCGAGGGCATTGCGCGTTCCAGGTCGCGCACCGCGTCCATCACACGCTCGGCCGCTTGAGCGTAAGCGGCCTTGGCTGACTGCCCGTCGCTGGCCCAGGCCGGAGACACAATAGTGACTTCGCCTTTCACGCCGTCCAAGACCGCAACCACCGACGGGCGCAGCAGTATCGCATCCGGCAGGCCCAAAGGATCGGGGTTCACATCCGGCAGGTGTTCGACAAGGCGCACCATGTCGTATCCCAGATAACCAAACAGGCCGGCCGCAGCCTGGGGCAGGTCATCGGGCAGGTCGATGCGGCTTTCGGCGAGCAGCGCGCGCAGGTTGTCCATCGGGTTGCCATCTTGCGCGTCGAACGCATCCGCATCAAACCGCGCCGAACGGTTCAATTCCGAGGTTTCGCCCCGACAGCGCCAGATCAGATCCGGCTTCATCCCGATGATCGAATACCGCCCGCGAACTTCGCCTCCGGTCACCGATTCAAGGACGAAGGCGTCCTTCTGGGCGCCCGTCAGCTTGAGCATCAGCGAAACCGGTGTGTCCAGATCCGCGGCCAGACGGGTATAAACGACCTGGTTCTGTCCGGCCTCATAGGCGCGGGCAAAGCTGTCGAAATCGGGTGTCAGAGCCATTTTCGTTCCGGTCAGAAGTTGGCCTGAACCGCGTTCAGCGCGCGCTGGTCCAGGGTCGGCTGCGCGCGTGTCTGAGCGTCGCGCACATAGATGTCGAAAATGTTTTGGGCCAGTGCCTGGTTCAGCTGAGCGGCAGCGGCCTCTTGCATCAGGCGCTGTTCGTCGGTTTCCGCAGGCGGAAGAACCTCGTCCAGCCGCACGATGAATGCCGCATCCGGTCCCGCGATCACGCGCAGTTCATTGGGCTCCATCTCAAAGATCTGGGTCATGAAGTCGGCCGGGACGTTATCCAGAAACGCAGTCCGGGTCAGCGCGTTTTCGACACGGAATGGCAGCCCGGTCGCCGTGAAATCACCGTCGACGGCCAATTGAGTCACGATGCCGTTGGCCTGTTCCTCAAGCGCTTTGGCTGTCTGTTCCTGTACCCATGCGGCGGCGACGCGATCGCGTGCGGACTCCAGCGGCTCGGGGCGCGGTGGCAGAACCTCATCCAGCCGCAGGGCAAAGATCGAACCATCCTCCAGGAATCCGATTTCAGGGAAGTCATCTTCGCGGACGGCCTGCGCAGCCTGGCGGAAACCGTCATACGCGGCGATGCCGTCGTCACTTTGGCGGGTCCAGTCAATCTTGCCAAGCTCCATTTCGGTTTCGTTGGCCAACTCTTCCAGCGTGGCGCCGCCGGCCAGCATGTCGTTGATGTCTTCGGCCTGGCTTTCGATCAGGCGCCGGGCGCGTTCGCCGGCCAGCTCTGCGCGCAGTTCCGATTCGGCGTCGTCAAAGCTCACGTTCTGTTCGGCCAGCGATCCGTTGACCCGGAACAGGGCCGGACCAAAGACCGAGGGCAGGGGACCCACGACCTGATCAATCTCTGCGGCAAAAACGGCATCCGCGGCCTCGCCCAAATCTTCGCGGGTCACATCACCCAGATCCACGCTGCTCAGTTCAAGTTCGCGTTCGCGTACCAGCTGCTCAAAATCCGCCCCGCCGACTTCCAGCTGCGCCATCGCCGCAGTCGCCTCTTCTTCCGAGGGGTAGACCAGCCGCTCAACCAGACGACGTTCGGGTTGCTGATACTGGTCCTTGCGCTGCTCATACAGACGCTTGAGCGCGTCTTCGTCGATTTCGACCGTATCCTGCAGCATCTCCGGCGACAGAACGGCGTAGGTGATCTTTTTGGTGCGCGGCAGGGTGAACCGATCGGTATTCGCGTCGTAATACGCTTGGATCTCGGCGTCTGTCGGCTCGGGGATCGGGGTCGTCAGAGCGTCCGGCGACAGAGTTGCGACGGTAAAGCTGCGGCGAGCGAGAACATAGTCGGCCAAGGCTTTGGTCATGATCGCGGGCATTTCAACACCGTCCATCATCGCGCCTTGGACGATTGTCCGCGCTGTTTCCTTTCGCAGATCTTCCTCGAACTCGGTTTCGGTCATGCCGATCTGTTCCAGCTGGAAGCGGTAGGCTTCGCGGTCAAAAGATCCGTCAGGGCCCTGA
Organism: Ruegeria sp. BC6; assembly: GCF_056539185.1. Lineage (NCBI taxonomy): Bacteria > Pseudomonadati > Pseudomonadota > Alphaproteobacteria > Rhodobacterales > Roseobacteraceae > Ruegeria > Ruegeria sp. BC6. Next base: position 658,747 of record NZ_JBQFUM010000001.1, on the reverse strand, counting down.
AAGGCCTGAATGCCGACGATTTCCTTCTGCAGGTTGGCATCACCGATCGAAACACCCAGCTGTGCGACCTCGTTGTTCAGGGCTGCCAGCGAAACCAGACGCGCCAAGGCCCGCTGATCCAGCCCCAGCTCGCGGGCTTGTGACATCTGCATCGGTTGACCGGTCTGCGCCTCGACCGCGCGGATTTCGCGCTGCAGCTCGCGGACATAGGCATCGACCGAAACGTCCTCATCCCCGACCTGGGCGACTGTGCGTACCGTTCCGCTGAGGTTGACGGCGCCAAAACCGGCAAGACCCAGCATCAGCATGCCCATGAGAATCCAGACGAAGGTTTTGGAGAGTTTGTTAATGCCTGCGGCCATAGTGCCCTCTTGGATCTTGCGGCAGGGTTCTGCCGTGACTGTTGCGGCCCTGAATACGACGCGGGATGTCGGGGGGCAAGCTCAGAAGGACAGAGCCTGCAAGCGGTCGAACAATAGCCCGATTCCGGCACGGTCCAGATTGGCGAAAGCAATGCGCACCTGGCGTTTCCCGGCGGGGTCGTGATCGGGCATGAACATCGTGCCCGGCAACAGCAGAATGCCGGCCTCGGCGACCAATCTACGCGCCAGAATGTCCGACGGAATATCGAACGGGTGTTCGAGATAGGCGAAGTAGGCCCCGAGACCCAGCAGCCGCCATCCCTTGTCCGTCAGGCGGGGCATGTTCAGCGTGATTGCGGCGCGGCGATCGAGAATCTCGGCGCGTTCCCCGGCCAGCCATTGAGACAGGTTCTGCATCCCCCACAGCGCCGCGAACTGGCCCATTTGTCCGGGGCATATGGCGACGGTGTCGAGGAACTTCTCGACCTCGGCCAGCAGCGGCGCACCGGTGGCGATCGCGCCCACCCGGTGGCCGGTTAGGCGGTAGGCCTTCGAGAAGGAATAGAGATGCACCAGCGTCCGGTCCCAGTCGGACTGCTGGAACAGCGCGTGCGGCGGGCCACTGCGGCTGTCGAAATCACGATAGGTTTCATCGACCAGCAGGCGCAGGCCATGCTGTTGCGCAAGGTCATAGAAGGCTCGGACCAGATCCGCTGGGTATTCGACCCCACCCGGATTGTTGGGCGTGACCAGCGCGATCGCGCGCGTGCGCTCGGTGATCAGCGCGCGCGCCTGTTCCGGATCGGGCAGCAGGTCCGACCCGGTCGGCAGATCAACCGCCCGAACACCGGCCATATCCAGCCACATTTTGTGGTTGAAATACCAAGGCGTTGGCAGGATGACCTCATCCCCTTGATCGGTGATCGCCGAGATGACCGAGGCAAAGGCCTGGTTGCAGCCTGAGGTGATGGCTGTCTGCTCCGGCCGAACCTCGGCAGCGTAGTGATCGCCGATCTCACGCGCGAGCTCCGTGCGCAGATCGGGGTTGCCCAATACCGGGCCGTAGAGATGTGCGGCGTCCTGATTGATCGCGAAATCGGCCATCGCCTGCCGCAGCGCCAGCGGCGGCGGATCAACCGGCGCCGCCTGGCTGACATTGATCAGCGGGCAGTCTTCCGAGAACGTGACCCCTTCGAGCCAACGCCGCGCCTCCATCACCGGAGGGGCGAAGGTAGCGGCGGTGCGGGTCAGTGTCATCGGGTGTCCGGTCTTGCTGATTTGTGGTGGATAAGTGGGATCAGTCGGTGCCGCGATAGGGCTCGACATATTGCAGGGCCATATCCCAAGGGAAGAAGATCCAGGTGTCCTGGCTGACCTCGGTGATATAGGTGTCAACCATTGGGCGGCCCTTGGGCTTGGCATAGACCGTGGCGAAATGGGCCTTGGGGTACATCTTGCGCACCAGTTCCAGCGTCTTGCCGCTGTCGACCAGGTCGTCGATGATCAGCACGCCCTCACCATCCCCCATCAGATCGGCATCGGGGGCTTTGAGCACCTCGGCCTCGCCACGTTCCTGATGGTGATAGGATTTGACGCTGATGGTATCTACGGTGCGGATGTCCAGCTCTCGGCTGACGATCATCGCCGGTGCCATGCCGCCGCGCGTGATCGCGACGACGGCGCGCCAAGCACCGTCATCGGGGCCCTGACCGTCCAGCCGCCAAGCGAGCGCGCGCGAGTCACGGTGAATCTGGTCCCAGCTGATGTGAAAGCCTTTTTCGTGGGGCAGGCGGTCCTTTGCGCTCATGGTCTTATCCCTTTTCCACATCCGGCGCGTCGACGGCTTTCATGCCGACGATGTGATAACCCGAGTCAACGTGCAGGTTTTCACCGGTCACGCCGCTGCTGAGGTCGGACAGAAGATAAAGGGCCGATTTGCCCACGTCATCGATGGTCACGTTGCGGCGCAGGGGCGAGTTGTATTCGTTCCACTTCATGATGTAGCGGAAGTCGCCGATGCCGCTGGCGGCGAGGGTTTTGATCGGTCCGGCCGAGATCGCGTTGACGCGGATGTTGTCCTTGCCCAGGTCCTCGGCCAGGTATTTCACCGACGCCTCGAGCGCGGCCTTGGCCACACCCATGACATTGTAGTGCGGCATGACCTGCTCGGCGCCGTAATAGGTCAGGGTGATGGCGCTGCCGCCGTCGGTCATCAGCTTTTCGGCGCGTTGCATCACTGCGGTGAAAGAGTAGACCGACACGTCCATCGTCAGCTTGAAATTCGCGCGCGACGTGTCGACATAGCGGCCGCGAAGTTCGTTCTTGTCGGAGAAACCAATGGCGTGGACCACGAAATCCAGCTTGCCCCATTTCTCTTTCAGTGCCGCGAACAGCTCGTCGATCGACTCTTCGTTGCTGACGTCACAGGGCAGGACGATCTCGCTCCCCAGTTGGGCCGCCAACGGGTCGACCCGTTTTTTTAGTGCATCCCCCTGATAAGAGAAAGCCAGTTCGGCTCCGGCTTCGGACAAGGCGCGGGCGATTCCCCATGCGATTGATTTGTCATTGGCCAGTCCCATGATGAGGCCGCGCTTGCCGGCCATCAACTGATTTGACATGTTCGGTTCTCCGCCTGTCGTCGCGATGTGTTGCGTTGGTTTATGCCATTGATTGCGCTGCATCAAGGCCATGCACTCTTGCCCGGGGCGGGTTCTCGCCGTAGGGTCATGTTCAATTCGTTCCAGGGGATGGACATGAGTGAGCGAAACGGCATCTTTGCCGGTGACGATCCGTTCGTGATCGCGGCCCGTTGGTTGGCCGAGGCCGAAAAGACGGAACCGAACGATCCGAACGCGATTGCCCTGGCGACCGTGGACCCCGATGGTATGCCGAACGCACGGATGGTGTTGCTGAAGGGTATCGAGGCGGACTCCTTCGTTTTCTATACCAACTATCACAGTGCCAAGGCCCAAGAGCTGGATGCGGCCGGCAAAGCCGCCTTTGTGATGCACTGGAAATCACTACGGCGTCAGATCCGGGTTCGTGGTACAATCACCAAAGAAGACGGTCCCTTGGCCGACGAATATTATGCGTCACGCTCGCTGAAAAGCCGGCTGGGTGCCTGGGCATCGCGACAGTCGGAACCTCTGAGCAGCCGGGCTGCCCTGATGGCTGAAGTTGCAAAGGTGACGGCAAAGCTGGGATCCAACCCGCCGAGGCCCGAATTCTGGGGTGGCTACAGGCTGACGCCGGTTGAAATCGAGTTTTGGGCGGATGGTGCCTTTCGGCTGCACGACAGGTTCCGCTGGCGGCGCGACCCGTCCGAGCAAAAGTGGAACGTACAGAGGTTGAATCCATGACGTTCGCGTATCGTGAAATGCAACACCCGGAAATGTCTGAATTTTTTCAGCTTGAATTTGCCCGACGTTTCCATACACATCAGACCCCTAACGACCCTTTGAATCTCGTGATGGGAACACCGTGCCAGAAGACCTGAACAGCATGTACCGCGTTCGTGGACACGTAAAATGGTTTGACCCTGCAAAGGGGTATGGCTTTGTCGTGTCCGACGATGGCGGTCCTGATATCCTGCTGCACGTGAACGTTCTGAGGAACTTCGGGCAAAGCTCGGTCGCGGATGGCGCGGGCATTGAGATCATGACTCACCGCACCGATCGTGGGGTTCAGGCGGTTGAGGTCGTGAGCATTGATCCGCCCGAGCGGGCCGACTCGGTGATGCTGGCGGATTTCGCCGAAATGGATCCCAATGAGATCGCGCATGCGCCGCTCGAGGCCGCGCGGGTCAAGTGGTTCGACAAGAGCAAGGGTTTCGGCTTTGCCAATGTCTTTGGTCGCAGCGAGGACGTGTTTCTGCATATCGAAGTTCTGCGCCGGTCCGGGTTGGCGGATCTCCAACCGGGCGAGGCGCTGGCGATGCGGGTCATCGACGGCAAGCGGGGCCGCATGGCCGCACAAGTGCTTGCGTGGGAATCCGCGCTCAATGACTGAGCGCTGCGCGTGATGCGGATTCTGGGCGGTCTTCTTCTGAGTATTTTTCTGTCACAAGGCGCCTTTGCTGAATGCCGGTCTGACCGGGTGGACCTTCGCAATGACAAGGCACAGGTCCGGTTTCTGGTCGAATTGGCAGTTTCCCCGCAGGAGCGGGCAAAGGGTTTGATGTTCCGCGAAAGCATGCCTCAGGGCGAAGGGATGCTGTTCGTGTTCGATCCGCCCCAGCCGGTCGCATTCTGGATGAAGAACACCTTGATCCCGCTGGACATGATCTTTCTGGATCGCACAGGTTTGGTGACCCGTGTTCATTCCGATGCCGTACCGGGGGATCTGACCCCAATCGAGGGCGGCGATTCGGTCTTTGCGGTTCTTGAGGTGAATGCGGGGCTTGCCGCCCGTTACTCGATCGCACCAGGTACGGTCATGCGGCACGAATTTTTTTCGCAAGGCCCTGCAATCTGGCCCTGTTAGGGCTTTTCAAATCCGAATGACGCCGTTAGGAAGGCGCACGGTCCGGGGCGTGGCGCAGTCTGGTAGCGCACCTGTTTTGGGTACAGGGGGTCGTGAGTTCGAATCTCGCCGCCCCGACCACTTTCCTTACAACGGAGTTCCACCGAAATACCGGTAGAGCCGCGTCAACTCATCATCCAGAACCGAGCTTTCGACGGGAACCTTGATCGTCGCTCCGTCCTTCTGGGGGACCAGGAAAAACAACTCGGCATCGACCCGGTAACCGGCCTGATTGCGGGTCGAAGACATGCGGCGCACCCCTTTGGGCAAGTCCTGCGGGTAACCGTCATAGTTGAGGATCAAGAACGCGGTGGTTTCCGGAGGCAGAGAGGAAAGGCACTCGAAACTGCTGCGTTCGGGGCGTGTGAACCGTTCCTCCGGACCTTCGCAGCTGATTTCGAACGTGCTGAACAATTGATCGGGGTATTCGGCGAACTGAGCGCTGCGTGAAGACTGTTCCGGCTCGGGCGTCGCACAAGCGGCCAGCAAGGTAAGGACCGGAAACAAACGGATAATCGAGGTTCTCACGGCGCACTCCGTCATTTGTGTGTCGTGATGCATCGCGTTGCGCTGCCACGAAGATTGGTGATTCTCCTCACAGTATGAGGCACGGGCGGGCAGGTGACCATTTTCTCGTAACCGGGCCGGGAAAAAAGAAAATCCGATTTGACCGATCTGCACGGTTTTGTGGACAGCGTTGTGGAGGAATCGGCGCGTTGTGCCTTGGCCCATCCTGCGGTTTTGCGGTCAACAGAAAAGTTTTGGTTAGAAGCCAAAAAATGCCGTTGACCAACTATGGGTAGATACGCCAGATTGTATAGGCCGAGTGAGTTGCCACTAAATCTGGTAGGAATAGCCGGAGTTGGCATAGGGCGAGGGTCGGAAAGCACTCCAAACTGACGTGCAACCGTGCAAACGGGTTTGCGCTGCCAAAGGCAGCGCCCGGTCCTCTGCGTCCCTGATCGGCGGTCAAGGCGGGCGGCACCCCGCCAGAAAACGGAATTGGTGCCGGACAACCGAATTTGGGCTGATTGATCTAGGGCGGCGGACATGAAGATTGAAAGAACATTTACCAAGGCAGGGCAGGACGCATACGCAGAGTTGGACTTCGTGTCCGTCACGTCCGAGATCCGCAATCCGGATGGAACGATCGTGTTCCGCCTTGATAACATCGAGGTCCCCTCTCGGTGGAGCCAGGTCGCCAGCGACGTGATCGCTCAGAAGTATTTCCGCAAGGCCGGCGTTCCCAGCAAACTGAAAGAAGTCCGTGAGAAGGACGTGCCCGAGTTTCTGTGGCGCTCGGTTCCGGCCGACGATGCCGAATTTGGTGGCGAAACGTCTTCGAAGCAGGTGTTTGACCGCCTCGCGGGTGCCTGGGCCTATTGGGGCTGGAAGGGCGGTTACTTCTCGACCGAGGAGGACGCGCGCGCCTATTTCGACGAGATGCGCTACATGCTGGCGACACAGCGTGCCGCGCCGAACAGCCCGCAATGGTTCAACACCGGTCTGCACTGGGCCTATGGGATCGACGGCCCGGCCCAAGGTCACCACTATGTGGACTACAAGACCGGCAAACTGACCAAGTCGAAATCGGCCTATGAACATCCGCAGCCGCATGCGTGCTTCATCCAGTCGGTCGACGATGACTTGGTGAACGAAGGCGGCATCATGGATCTGTGGGTGCGCGAGGCGCGCCTGTTCAAATACGGCTCGGGTACCGGGACCAACTTCAGCCATCTGCGCGCGGAAGGCGAAGCGCTGTCGGGTGGCGGCAAGTCCTCGGGCCTCATGGGCTTTCTCAAGATCGGCGACCGCGCCGCTGGCGCGATCAAATCAGGCGGGACAACCCGTCGGGCAGCAAAGATGGTGATCGTCGATGCAGATCACCCTGACATCGAGCAATTCATCGAATGGAAGGTGATTGAAGAGCAGAAGGTGGCCTCGATCGTTGCTGGATCGAAGATGCACGAGAAGATGCTGAACGGCATTTTCGAGGCCATCCGCGCTTGGGACGGCGCACAGGACGACGCCTATGACCCCAAGAAAAACGACGCGCTGAAAGCGGCGATCCGCAAAGCGAAAAAGGTCGCGATCCCCGAGACTTATATCAAGCGCGTGCTGGATTATGCCAAGCAGGGCCACGACAGCATCGAGTTCCCGACCTATGACACCGACTGGGACTCTGAGGCCTACAGCTCGGTCTCGGGGCAGAACTCGAACAACTCGATCCGTGTGACCAACGCTTTCCTGAAGGCGGTAGAAAAAGATGCCGATTGGGAGCTGATCAACCGTACCGACGGCAAGGTTGCCCGGACGGTCAAGGCACGCGATCTGTGGGAAAAAGTCGGCCACGCGGCCTGGGCCTGCGCCGATCCGGGCATTCAATTCCACGACACGGTCAATGAATGGCACACTTGCCCTGAAGACGGCGAGATTCGTGGCTCGAACCCGTGCTCAGAGTACATGTTTCTGGATGACACGGCCTGCAACCTTGCTTCGATGAACCTGTTGACCTTCCTGAAGGATGGCGAGTTCCAGGCGGCCGACTACATGCACGCGGCCCGTCTCTGGACGCTGACGCTCGAGATCTCGGTAACAATGGCGCAGTTCCCGTCGAAAGAGATCGCGCAGCTGTCTTATGACTTCCGTACGCTGGGTCTGGGTTATGCCAATATCGGCGGACTGCTGATGAACATGGGCTACGGCTACGACTCGGACGAGGGTCGTGCGATCTGTGGCGCACTGACCGCGATCATGACCGGCGTTGCCTACGCCACTTCGGCCGAGATCGCCGGAGAGCTGGGGCCGTTCGCCGGCTACAAGCGCAACGCCGAGCATATGCTGCGGGTCATCCGCAACCACCGTCGCGCTGCGCAGGGTGTGACCGAGGGCTATGAGAAGCTGTCGGTCAAGCCGGTGCCGCTGGATCACGCCAACTGTCCGGACAAACGCCTGATCGATCTGGCGATGAGCGCCTGGGACGAAGCGTTGAGCCTGGGTGAAAAGAACGGCTATCGCAACGCGCAGGCCACGGTGATTGCGCCGACCGGCACGATCGGTCTGGTTATGGACTGCGACACCACCGGGATCGAGCCCGACTTTGCGCTGGTGAAGTTCAAGAAACTGGCCGGGGGCGGCTACTTCAAGATCATCAACCGCTCGGTGCCGTCGGCGTTGGAAAAGCTGGGCTATTCCTCGGCCCAGATCGAGGAGATCGTGTCCTACGCGGTCGGGCATGGCACCATCGGCAACGCGCCGGGGATCAACCACACTTCGCTGACCGGTCACGGGTTCGGCCCGAACGAACTGGCCAAGATCGACGCCGCGCTGGAAAGCGCGTTCGACATCCGGTTCGTCTTCAACCAGTGGACGCTGGGCGAGGATTTCTGCACCGGTGTTCTGGGCATCCCGGCCAGCAAGCTGAACGATCCGACCTTTGACATGCTGCGCCATCTGGGCTTCAGCAAGTCGGATATCGACGCGGCGAACGACCATGTCTGCGGCACCATGACCCTGGAAGGGGCCCCGCATCTGAAGCCCGAGCACTACTCGATCTTCGACTGCGCCAACCCCTGCGGCAAGAAGGGCAAGCGGTTCCTGGGTGTTGACAGCCACATCACCATGATGGCTGCGGCGCAAAGCTTCATCTCGGGCGCGATCAGCAAGACGATCAACATGCCCAATGACGCCACGATCGAAGATTGCCAGAAGGCCTACGAGCTGTCCTGGAGCCTGGGCGTCAAGGCCAACGCGCTGTATCGCGACGGGTCCAAGCTCAGCCAGCCGCTGGCAGCGGCGCTGGTCGAGGATGACGACGAAGCGGCTGAAATTCTCGAAAGCGGCTCGATCCAGGAAAAGGCCGTGACACTGGCCGAGAAGGTCGTCGAGAAGGTGGTGGTCAAAGAGATCATCCGCAGTCACCGCGAAAAGCTGCCGCATCGTCGCAAGGGGTATACCCAAAAGGCGATCGTGGGCGGGCACAAGGTCTATCTGCGCACCGGCGAATTCGAAGATGGGCAGCTGGGCGAGATCTTCATCGACATGCACAAGGAAGGCGCTGGCTTCCGTGCAATGATGAACAACTTCGCCATCGCCGTCTCGGTCGGTCTGCAATATGGCGTGCCGCTGGAAGAGTTTGTCGACGCCTTCACCTTCACCAAGTTCGAACCGGCCGGGATGGTTCAGGGCAACGACTCGATCAAGAACGCGACGTCGATCCTCGACTACATCTTCCGCGAACTGGCCGTGTCGTACCTCGATCGCACCGACCTGGCGCATGTGAAGCCCGAGGGCGCAACATTCGACGACCTGGGTCGTGGCGAGGAAGAGGGCGTATCGAACGTCTCGGAGATCAGCGACAGCGCGGCTTCGAAATCCTTGGAGGTGCTGAAACAGATCAGTTCGACCGGTTATTTGCGCAAGCGTTTGCCGCAGGACCTGATGATGTTCAACGGTGCCGCCGAAGCGACCGGACTGTCCGAAGCGGCCGTGACCTTTGAAACCAAGAGTGAAACCACCGTCGTCACCGAAACGGCCACCGGGATGGATGCCCGGACCAAAGCCAAAATGCAGGGATACGAGGGTGATCCTTGTGGCGAATGCGGAAACTACACGCTGGTGCGCAACGGCACCTGCATGAAATGCAACACCTGCGGGGCAACCAGCGGGTGTAGCTAAGGCAAACGCCCCGCTAGGCGGGGTGTAGGGACCTGGATTTCCCCCCGGACTTCCGGTCCCGACGAATTCGGAGCAGGGCAAAACCTGAGACTTACCCTAGGTCGCCCTGGTCCACTCGGCCGGCATGCCCGTGCTGGCCGGGAACAGGGTGGGGCGGAATATCGGTCCTTCCCACTCTCTCACGGGGCGGGTGCGCTCGCCCCATGTGCAGTCCAGGCCGCAGGCAAAAAAACACCGGGCGGTCAACGAATTGAGCCTGGACGGCAAAACTGACAGGGGGCTTCGGCCCCCTTTCTTTTTTCGACTCGGTCGGGCTGAGCGGCGGATTGCCGGGAACAGGGGTACGGATGAGGGAAGTTGTGCCGATGCGCCGGCGGGCGGCTTGGCGCAGCGAAAGCTTGCGAATCCAAATGGCCCAAACGGGCAGGGATTGGCGCGAATTGCGGGAAAATCTTTGCGGCCGATGACAGTGCGGCTGAGCAGGTGTTTTGTGTGCCTGTCCGGACAGACTACCAAACCCCCTATCAGGAGACTGACAATGAACTCTCAGAAACTGGCCGTTCTGGCCGCAGTTGCCCTCGTGTTCCCTGCGCTTGCATTCGCGCAGAGTTCGGCTGACGCAAATGGCGACGGCGTTCTGACCATCGAAGAGGTTCAGGCCGTTGTGCCCGACATGGATGCCGATGCGTTCTCGCTTTTGGACGCGAATGGTGACGGCGCTCTGGATGAGGCCGAAATCGCAGCCGCGCAAGAAGCCGGTCTGCTGCCGCCCAGCAACGGTTAACAGCTTGAAAAACGAGGCAGCCCAGAGCGATCTGGGCTGCTTTTCAATTGGTTATGCAGGCAAGTGAATGTTGAACCTGCTTCTGAGTTCCGCATCCAGCGCCGGATCGAAACGCGCCGGAGACGGAGCGCCAAGGATCTCTTCTTTGCGCGCGGTGGCCTTTTCGACCAGGTCCGGCTTGCCCAGCTCGGCCCATTCCTTGGGCGAGGTCCGGTCGCCAAGCGCTGGATAGACATAGTCGGCCTGCATCCGGCTGAGTGTTGCGTCGGTTCCCAGGTAGTGACCCGGGCCACCGAGACAGACCGACGCGATCTGGTCCAGCGCCAGCGTGTCGTCCGTGACCTCGATCCCACGAACGCATCGCAGGGCCTGACCGATCAGATCGTCACCAAGGATCAGGCTTTCAAAGCAGAAACCCAGCAGCGAAGCGTGCATGCCGGCTGCTTCGTAGACCATGTTCAGGCCGGACAGCCCGGCCATGACGTTGGAACACATCTGCTCCCATCCGGCTTGCATGTCGGGTAGTTTGGAGTCCGAAGCACCGGCTGCAGCGCCGCCGGGCAGGTCGTAGAATTTGTGCATCTGGGCGCAGCCTGCCGTCAGCAGGGCCTGCTCGCCAGACCCGACGCTCATCGCACCGGTCCTGAGATCAAGACCAAAGGGCCAAGTGCCAAAAACCGCCGGAGCGCCTGGGCTTACGGCGTTTACATAAACCAGACCTGCCAGGCATTCCGCCGTAGCCTGGACAATCGCACCGGCCACCGTTGACGGGGCCGTGGCACCCGCCATCCCAGCGGATAGCAACAGGACCGGCATCCCCGCCTTGATGCATTCTTCCATCACCTGGCAGCTCTCGGTCGCGAATTTCATCGGAGGCACGACAAAGCAGTTCGAGTTCGAGACGAAGGGCCGTTCACGCCATTTATCCTCGCCGCCAGCGATCATATGCAGCATTTCCATGGCCGGAGCTACATAGCTGGGGTCTGTGAAGGATGTTCCGACATGCTTGTAAGTCCCAGAACAACAAGCATAAATCGTGTTCAGGTCCATCTCGCGGTTGTCGGTGATGTCACGGCAGACCATGGGGCGCTGCACGAAATGGATATTGTCCAGTTGTTCGCAAATCCGCGCGGCATCGTGCAAGTCCTGCACGGTTGAGTCGCGGTAGTTGCGGCCTTGGGCGTCGACCATGCTGACGGCTGCACCGGCGGTTCCATAATGAACGCGTCCGCCGGACAGTTCGAGATCGGTTTTGCCGTCGCGGCTGTATAGCGTCACCGACCGGTTGGCGCGGGCGATCGTGTCCTCGACCAGCGCCCGGGGAAAACGGATGCGTCCGTCATCGCCCAGCGTACAGCCGGCATTGACCAGGTAATCGATCCCGCTGGGTGGCGCGTCGGCCAGACCGATGGTTTCGAGCGCATCGAGCGCGGCGGAGTGTATACGCTCCATGTCCTGTTGGCTGAGCGGTTTGTAGGTGCCGCCCTCAAGCCCCGGGCGGACGGGGCGCAGATGTTCGGGCAGGGCCGCGGCACGGGCGGCCCGACGGGCGGCGCGGCCGCCACTGCGGGACGTTGAGCGGGATTGGTCGTTCATGGTGAGGGTTCCAAATTGAAAGTCAGGTCAACAGGGGGAAGCTTCAACCCGTCACGGCCGTCCTCGTGCCGCACGCCCCCGATCGGCACCGATGGTGCGGCTGATCAGGCAGATCTTCCAGATATCGTTTGGCATGTGGTCCTCAACTCCTGCGACGAATGGTGTCAGGGTCCGCGCAAGCAATCTGTCCTGTTTGCGACCGATGTCGCTTTTGGCCCCCAAAATTTGGTAGGTCGATGAACGCCGCAGGAAATCCTCACGCAAAGGGCGAAATATGTTATGCTTCCATTACTTATTGTTAAGATTTGCGTGACTTAAATTGATCTGACGGCACCAAAGCACATGTTTAATTGAGGTGCACATCACCGCAGCTGTTGCAATCGCAAAGGTTGCCGAACGAAAACCGGAGGTCTGCATGAAACTGATCCGCGCCTTGCTGTCGGTCCTGCTGATTCCAGCGGCGCAGGTGGTGTTGGCCGAGGATTGGACCGGACCTTATGCCGGGTTCACCTTCGGCTATACCGACGCGGACGGCCCCGGCAGTAGTGGAGGCAACTCAGGCAGCATCGGTGCGAATATCGGATACGATCTGGATCTGGGCAGCTTCGTCGTCGGGGGTGAGTTGGAATATGACCGGCTGAACCTCGACCTGGGCGCTTCGGAGGGCAGTTTGGACAGCGTGTCCCGCGTGAAGCTGCGCGGCGGGTACGAGTTCGGGCGCGCTTTGGGCTACGTCGTGGTGGGTGCCGCGCGTGCGAATACTTCGGGCGACAGCGACACGGCCGCCGTGTACGGGATCGGCGTAGCCTATCCTCTGAGCGACCGGCTGATCATCAGTGGCGAAGCCTTGCGGCAGAATTTCAACGATGTCACGCGGTCGCGCGGCGATCTGGACACCAACACCTTCAATCTGCGCACGACCTTCCGGTTTTGAGCGAAACCCGTCTCGGTCACTCGGCCGCCGTCTGGCTCGCCAACCGGGCGGCGAAATCGCATAGGGTCTGAAGGGCAGCGGCGAACCGTTCATCATCAATGGTCATGGCCACGCGCACATGTCCAGCGGCGGCTTGGCCGAAGCTTTCTCCGGGCATGACCGCGATGGCGTGGGTGTCCAGCAGCGCATTTGCGAAGTCTTCGCCGCTTTGCCCGGTCGCGCGGATGTCCAGCATCAGATACATCGCGCCTTGAGCCGGGATCAGGCCAACGGTGTTCTGTCTGGCCAGAACCTGCATCGCCAAGGCGCGGCGGCGGCGGAAGGGGGCCGCAACCTCTTCCTCCAGTTCGTCCCCGGCGGTCAGCGCAAAGCTAGCAGCGTCCTGAATGAATCCCGGAACCCCGTAGGTGGTGTGCGTGGCAAGGTTGATCAGATGTTCGATGGCCTCTTCGGGGCCAACGATCCAGCCACAGCGCGACCCGGTCATGGCGTGGGATTTCGACATCGAGCCCACGACCAGGGTGCGGTCGGCCATACCGGGCAGGGCGCGGGGCGACAGGTGTGCGCCGTCCCAGACCTGCGTGTCATAGACCTCGTCCGAAATCAGCCAGATGTCGCGTTCGCGGCACAGATCGGCGATCTCGGTCAGGGTCTCGCGGGAATAGACGACCCCGGTCGGGTTGTTCGGCGTGTTGATCAGCAGCGAAGCAGCACCCTCGGCCTGTTCCGCGATCTGGGCTGCGTCGGGTTGAAAGGCGTCCTCGGCCCGGGTCTGAACCGCGCGCGCGACAGCGTCCGCCCCGCGGATCGTGCCGGGATAGGTGGCGTAGAACGGATCGAGATAGAGGCCCACATCCCCCGGGTCGCACACGGCCATATGCGCGGCGAACAGTGCGGCTTGTCCGCCCGGGGTGATCAGCACGTTGTGGCGCGTGGTGGGAACTCCCGTCCGGGTCTGCACCCGCGCGGCCACGGTATCGCGCAGCAGATCGGTGCCCGGCACCATGGCGTATCCGGTATGGCCCGCGCGCGCCGACCGATCCATCTCGGCCAGGATCGAGGGGTGGGTTCGGATGTCATGCTCGCCGATGGTCAGCTCGGTCACGGCCTGGCCTTCGGCAATCATGCGGCGCGCACGATAGAACACGTCCCACCCGTCCGAACCGCCTCCGGTCAGATGCGTGATGCGGTGCGAAAGTTTCATGGCGCGCCTCCGTTGCAGCAAGTCCGCCGAATGGGTCAGAGCCGCGATGATTTGTCAATCAGCTTCCCCCGCCGGCAATAGAAGTCTTGGCGCGCGGGACCGGGCGTGTTATGCGATGGGCCATGAACCGGAAGACCTGCATCATTATCTGCTGCATTCCCTGCTGAACTTTCACGCGGGCCGGTTTCTTTCGTTTTCTTCCCTGAGACAAGTTGCTAAGCCCGCGTCAACGCGCACGCTATTGCTGTATCCAGGAGTCAGACGTATGACGACGATCAAACTGCACAACACGCGGACCCGGACGAAGGAAGATTTCGTTCCGATCGATCCCGACAACGTGCGGATGTATGTCTGTGGTCCCACCGTGTATGACCGGGCGCATCTGGGCAATGCACGGCCCGTGGTGGTGTTTGACGTGCTGTACCGTCTGCTGCGTCACGTCTACGGGCCCGCGCATGTGACCTATGTGCGCAACTTCACAGACGTCGATGACAAGATCAACGCGACGGCCCTGGCGCGCAAGCGGGCCGGGGCCGAAGGAACGCTCGAGCAGTTGGTGCAGGAGCGGTCGGACGAGACGATCGGCTGGTACCTGCATGACATGGGCGCGCTGGGGGCGCTGGAGCCCGACCAGATGCCGCGGGCCACGCGGTATATCGACCAGATGATCGCCATGATCGAGGACCTGATCGCCAAGGGGCACGCCTATGAGGCCGAGGGGCATGTTCTGTTCGCGGTGGACAGCTGGCGCGACGAGTATGGCAAGCTGTCAGGCCGTTCGGTCGACGACATGATCGCAGGAGCGCGGGTCGAGGTGGCGCCCTATAAGAAGAACCCGATGGATTTCGTGCTGTGGAAGCCTTCGGACGATGAACTGCCCGGTTGGGAGTCGCCCTGGGGCCGGGGGCGTCCGGGCTGGCACATCGAATGCTCGGCCATGAGCTATGAGTTGCTGGGCGAGAGTTTCGACATCCATGGCGGCGGCAATGACCTGATGTTCCCGCACCACGAAAACGAGATTGCCCAGAGCAAATGCGCCCATCCGCACGGCGAATTTGCGCGCTATTGGCTGCATAACGAGATGCTGCAGGTCGAAGGCAAGAAGATGTCCAAATCACTGGGCAATTTCTTCACCGTGCATGACCTGCTGGATCAGGGCGTGCCGGGCGAGGTGATCCGGTTCGTCTTCCTGCAGACCCACTATCGCAAGCCGATGGACTGGACCGAGAAGAAGGCGCGCGAGGCCGAGGCCACGTTGCGCAAGTGGCGGGCGCTGACTGCGGGCATCGAGCCCGCACCCAGCGCGGCGCCCGAGGTGATCGAGGCGCTTGCCGATGACCTCAACACGGCGGGCGCCCTGGCCGAGCTGCATCGGCTGGCCTCGGACGGCGACGCCGCGACCTTGCTGGCCAGTGCGCGGGTCCTGGGCCTGTTGGAGCCTGACATGGGGGCCTGGGCCGAAACCGACGACGTGGATCTGTCGGCCCATGCCGACCGGCTGGCCCGTGTTCGGGCCGAGGCGATGCAGACCAAGGATTTCTCGGAAGTGGATCGGTTGAAGGCCGCCTATCTGGCGGCTGGTCTGGAAGTCCGGATGAGCAAGGACGGGGTCGAACTGGTGCCCGGCGCGGGCTTTGATGCCAGCAGGCTGGAGGGCGTGGAATGACCAAAGAGCGCCTGTACCTCTATGACACCACGCTGCGCGACGGGCAGCAGACGCAGGGCGTTCAGTTCTCGACCGCCGAAAAGGTCCAGATCGCGCAGGCGCTGGATGCTTTGGGGGTGGACTATATCGAAGGCGGCTGGCCCGGCGCGAACCCCACCGACAGCGCGTTTTTTGACGCCGCGCCCAAGACGCGCGCCCGCCTGACCGCCTTTGGCATGACCAAGCGGGCAGGGCGCTCGGCCGAGAATGACGACGTGCTGGCCGCCGTCATGAACGCCGGCACGCGGGCGGTCTGTCTGGTCGGAAAGTCGCATGACTATCACGTGACCGACGCGCTGGGGATCTCGCTGGAGGAAAATGTCGAGAACGTCCGCGCCTCGGTCGCGCATATCGTGGCGCAGGGGCGCGAGGCGTTGCTCGACGCCGAGCATTTCTTTGACGGCTACAAGGACAACCCCGCCTATGCCATGCGGGTCTGCCAGGCGGCGCTGGAGGCCGGTGCCCGCTGGGTGGTGTTGTGCGACACCAATGGCGGCGCGCTGCCGGCCGAAGTTGGGCGGATCGTGTCCGAGCTGATCGCGGCGGGTTTTCCCGGAGACCGGCTGGGCATCCACACCCACAACGACACCGAAAATGCCGTGGCCTGTTCCCTGGCGGCCGTGGATGCCGGCGCGCGCCAGATCCAAGGCACGTTGAACGGGCTGGGTGAGCGCTGCGGCAACGCCAACCTGACCGCGTTGATCCCGACGCTGCTGTTGAAGGAGTCCTATGCCTCGACCTTCGAGATCGGGGTCAGCCGCGACGCGCTGACCGGTATGACCCGCATCAGCCGCTTGCTGGACGACATCCTGAACCGGGTGCCCAGCAAACAGGCGGCCTATGTCGGGGCCTCGGCCTTTGCGCACAAGGCGGGGCTGCATGCCAGCGCGATCCTCAAGGACCCTTCGACCTATGAACATGTCGATCCGGCCACCGTGGGCAATGCGCGGATCATTCCGATGTCGAACCAGGCGGGCCAGTCGAATTTGCGAAAACGCCTGACCGAGGCCGGGTTGCAGGTCGAGTCGGGCGACCCGGCGCTGGGGCGCATCCTGGAGCGGATCAAGGCACGCGAAGCCGAGGGCTATTCCTATGACACCGCGCAGGCCAGTTTCGAGCTGCTGGCCCGCGATGAACTGGGCCAGCTGCCGCAATTCTTCGAGGTCAAGCGCTACAAGGTCACCGTCGAGCGGCGCAAGAACAAGTACAACCAGATGGTCAGCTTGTCCGAGGCGGTCGTCGTGGTGAAGGTGGATGGCGAGAAGAAGCTGTCGGTCAGCGAGTCGATGGACGAAAACGGTAGCGACCGCGGCCCGGTGAACGCGCTGGCCAAGGCGTTGGCCAAGGATTTGGGGCAGTACTCGCCCATTCTGGACGATATGCACCTGGTGGATTTCAAGGTGCGCATCACCCAAGGCGGGACCGAAGCCGTGACCCGCGTCATCATCGACAGCGAAGACGGGCAGGGGCGGCGCTGGTCCACGGTTGGGGTCAGCGCGAACATCGTCGATGCCTCGTTCGAGGCGCTGCTGGAAGCGATCCAGTGGAAGCTGGTGCGCGATTGCAGCCCGCAATCGGTGGTGGCCGAGTGAGCGTGACCTTCGACGACGACGTCAAGGCCTGCGCGGCGCTGGTCCACCGGGCCGACCCGGACCGGTTCATGGCCGCGATGGCGGCGCCGGTGCAGGCGCGGGCCGTGCTGTTTCCGATCTATGCGATGAATATCGAGGTCGCCCGCGCGCCTTGGGTCACCCAAGAGCCGATGATCGCGGAAATGCGCCTGCAATGGTGGCGCGACGCGCTGCAGGAGATCGCCGAAGGGCCCACGGTGCGGCGGCACGAGGTGGTCACGCCCCTGTCGCGTGTCCTGTCCCCGCATCTGGCGGCGATGCTGGATGAATTCGTGGCCGTAAGGCGTTGGGATATCTACCGGGATCCGTTCGAGGATGAGGAACACTTCGAGGCCTACCTGACGCACAGCGCAGGGTCGCTGATGGTCGCTTCGGCGCAAGCCCTGGGTGCCGCCGACGAAACGGTCCTGCGCGATTTTGGCTACGCGGTCGGTGTGGCGAACTGGTTCCGTGCCATCCCCGAGCTTGAAGCCCGCGGGCGCATTCCCCTTTTGGACGGGACGCCGGACGGCGTGCGCCAGTTGGCCGAGCGCGCGCTGGACCGTATGGCCGCGGCCCGGGCGCGTCGCGCCGATGTTTCGGATCAGGCGCGCCCTGCGCTTTATGCCGGCTGGCAGGCAGACCGCGTCCTGCGCCGCGTGCTGGCTGAGCCCGGTCGGGTCGCTGCTGGAGCGCTGGACGTGGGCGAAATCCGACGGCGCGTGTCACTGATCTGGACCGCGACCACCGGTCGGTGGTGATCAGGAGAGTTTGGCCTCGCGGGGTCTGAGCACCAGCCACAGCAGCGCGCCGCCTGCCAAAGTCAGCAACGGCACCATCGCCAGGTTGACGGCGGTCCATCCCTCGACCGGGGACCCGCCAGAACAGTTCATCAATCCGCCCGAGGCCAGCGACGCAATCGTCACGCCTCCGAACACCAGCAGGTCGTTCAGGCCCTGCACACGGCCGCGTTCATGCACCTCGTGCTGTGCGGCCAGCATGCTGGTGGCCCCGATGAAGCCGAAGTTCCAGCCGATGCCAAGCAGCACGAGGGCCAGAAAGAAGTTCCCGATCTCAACGCCCTGCAGCGCGACGACACCCGCGCCGCCCAAAATCGCGAGGCCGATGGCGACCATCTTCTCGGCCCCGAACCTGGCGATCAGATGGCCGGTGAGGAAACTGGGAACATACATCGCCAGAACGTGGCTGGTGACCACATCCGCCGCATCACCTTCGGAGAAGCCACAGCCGACAACGGCCAGCGGCGTCGAAGTCATCACAAGGTTCATCAGCGCGTATGAGACCATGGCACAGATGATGGCCACGGCGATGCGCGGGGTTTTCAGCAGCTCGAGCCGCGACCGGCCTTTGGGTGCATCCTGTGACGGACGGTCGGGGGTCGGAATATCCAGAAACAGGAACAGGACCGAACCGATGACGTTCACCGCGATCACCGCGAAATAGGTGCCAAGGAACGGAATGACATAGGCCTGCGAGGTCAGCTTGACGATTTGCGGCCCGATGATGGCCGCAGCCAAACCGCCGGCCATGACGTACGAGATCGCCTTGGGCCGGAACGCGTCCGACGCGGTATCGGCGGCGGCAAAGCGATAGAAGCCGTGCGCGCTCATGTAGATGCCGGTTAGCAGGCTGCCCAGCAGGAACACGGGAAACGACCCCAGGTACAGGCCATAGGCTCCTACGGCGCCGCCCACCGCGCCGGCGGTTGCGCCGACGAGGAACCCGACGCGGCGGCCCCAGCGCTGCATGATGGCCGAGACCGGCGTGGCCGCCAGCATCGATCCCAGAACGATCAGCGAAATCGGCAGCGTGGCGAGGCAAGCGTTGCTGGCCAGCGACTGCCCCGCCAATCCACCGACGATGAAGATCATCGGCATCTGTGCGCCCAGAATCGCCTGCGCCGCCACCAGAACGGCAACGTTGCGCTTAGCGCGGGTATCGTCGGGGGCGGTGCTGGTCATCGTCATGCGCAAATGGGTATCGGCGAACTGGCGGACATACAAGCGGGTTGCATATGCGACAAAGCAGCCTAACCTGCGCCCCGAACCGCCACCCGGAGCAGCCATGACCGTTGGTCGAATTATCGAGACACCAGAATGCGTTGCGGAAGGGGCCGAGTGGCTGTCTGACGCCTGTCCGCTCATGGCGCACGCGATCGAACTGACCCGCCCGTTGCCCCTGCGCCGCCGCCCAGACGGCTTCGCGCAACTGCTCAGCGCCATCGTCAGCCAGCAGGTCAGCGTGGCCTCGGCCAACGCGATCTGGGGGCGGATGCAGCAGGCGGGCCTGACCGGGCCGCGCAAGATCAAATGGGCCACCGATGATGAGCTGCGCGCAGTGGGGTTGAGCCGTCAGAAGATCCGTTATGCCCGGGCGTTGGCCGAGGCGCGGATCGACTACAAGGCCCTGCGCGACGCACCCGATGACGTGGTCATTGCGACCCTGACGCAGGTGCCGGGCATCGGGGTCTGGACGGCCGAGATCTATGCCATGTTCTCGCTGGGGCGGGCGGATGTGATCGCGCCGGGCGATCTGGCCCTGCAGGAGGCCGCACGGATGCTGTACGGCTTGCCGGATCGGCCGAACGACAAGGCGCTGCGGCAGATGGCCGAGGCGTGGTCGCCGTGGCGGTCGGTTGCAGCCCGGGTTCTGTGGGCCTATTACCGCGTGGCCAAGGATAGGGAAGGGATCAGATGACAAGGGTTTTGAACGCGCTCCGCAAAGAGCCGGTTTCGGGCGACACGCGCTCGGTCGTGGTGTTCGTGCATGGCTATGGCGCCAACGGGGCCGATCTGCTGGGGCTTGCGGATGTTCTGGGCGAACACCTGCCTGACACGCTGTTCGTGGCCCCTGACGCGCCCGAGCAGATCCCCGGCATGCCCAACGGGTATCAGTGGTTTCCGATCCCGTGGATCGACGGCTCGTCCGAGGAGGAGGCCCGGCGCGGCATGGAAATGGCGGTCGAGGATTTCAACGCCTTTCTCGATGCCCTGATGGTGGACGAGGACGTACTGCCCGAGCAGGTGGTGCTGTTCGGCTTTTCCCAGGGCAGCATGATGAGCCTGCACGTGGCCCCGCGTCGCGAGGACCCGGTGGCCGGCGTCATCGCGTTTTCCGGCCGCCTGCTGGAGCCTGACCTGCTGGCCGACGAGGTGGTCAGCCGGATGCCCGTGCTGCTGGTCCATGGCGATGCCGATGACGTGGTGCCCCCGCAATCGCTGCCCGAGGCCGCCGAGGCCTTGCAGCGCGCAGGCTTCAAAGAGGTCTATGCCCACATCATGAAGGGCACCGGCCACGGTATCGCGCCCGATGGGCTGGGCGTCGCGTTGGCCTTCATGCGGGACAAGCTGAGCCTGTGACGCGGCAGGGTCACCCCCACAGGTGACCCTCGGCAAACTCCACCGAATTTCCGGCCGGGTCGCGCACATAGAGCGAGCGTGCCCCGTTGGGCCAGTCAAACTCGGCCTCGACCGGGACGTTCCAGTCCAGCAAGTGCTTGCGCATCGCCGTGATCTGGTCGCGCGTCAGGATCAGGCACACATGCCCCGGACCGCGTGCGCCATGCGGCGGCACCGGCAGGTCAGGGTTGGTCGGGGGCTGTTCCGTCTGGTCGGGGTTGAACAACAGCAATACCGAGGCGCCGACCCGGAAGAACACGTGCCGGCCCAGTACGCGCTGAATGCGTTTCAGGCCCAGAACCTCGCCATAGAACCGTTCGGCGGCGTCCAGATCATCGACATACAGCGCGGCCTCGAGAATGCCCGAAGGCGACGGGATTCCGGCAGCTACTTTCATGGCGACATGATAGCGGACAGCGCCGAAAAAGTCACCGCCGCGGACGCCGGTCCCGCTTGCGTTGGGGGGCGGTTTCCAGAACGGGCATCGGCAAGCTGTCCCAACTGCCGGGTGCGAGATCGTCCAGTGTCCAGTCTCCGATCTGGGCGCGGATCAGGCGCAGGGTGGGGTGGCCCACGGCGGCCGTCATGCGGCGTACCTGCCGGTTGCGCCCCTCGCGCAGGGTCAGTTCCAGCCAGCAATCCGACACCGTCTTGCGTTCGCGGATTGGGGGCGTGCGTGGCCACAGACCCTCGGGTTCGTCGATCAGCCGCGCCTTGGCTGGGCGGGTCATGCCGTCATTCAACACGACCCCGTCACGCAGGGCCCGAATGGCTGCCGCATCCGGGATGCCCTCGACCTGGACCCAATAGGTTTTGGGCATTTTGTGCTTGGGATCCGAGATCTGGGATTGCAGCCGCCCATTGTCGGTCAACAACATCAGCCCCTCACTGTCACGGTCCAGCCGCCCGGCCGGATAGACCCCCGGCAGGTCGATGAAATCCGACAGGGTGCTGCGGGGCGACTCGGCATTTTGCCGGTCGGTGAACTGCGGCAGCACGTCAAAGGGTTTGTTGAAGCGGATGAACCATGACATGAGCTCCGCCTTACTCTCAGTTCCGGACCTGCGCAAGCTGTGGATAACTGTCACGTGATTGTTACGGATTCGGGGTAGTTCGTTACCGAGATGTTGTGGAAAAACAGGACTTGTCAGAGTTTTGACACGATATATAGTTAAGTTAAGACCGGGGCGGGTGCTCCCCGCTCTGGTGTCCCATACAGGCAGCCGAGAGCGAGGAGCGATTCAGCCATGGACGGAGATTTCAGGACCGAATTTGTCAGGGAGCCAGGTGCCCTCAAGCACCATCCGGCATTGGTTTTGAACGCCGATTATCGCCCGCTTTCCTACTATCCGCTGTCGCTGTGGCCCTGGCAGGAGGCGATAAAGGCCGCCTGGCTGGACCGGGTTGATATCGTCGCCGAGTATGACGAAGTGGTCCGCAGCCCGAGTACGGTGATCCGAATACCGTCGGTGGTTGTCCTGAAAGACTATGTGAAACCCAGAAAGCGCGTGGCCTTCACGCGCTTTAATTTATTTCTGAGGGATGAGTTCCGCTGCCAGTACTGCGGCAGCCGGGGCGAACTGACTTTCGACCACGTCGTGCCGCGTGCGGCAGGGGGTGTCACCAGTTGGCAGAACGTGGTGGCCGCCTGCAGTCCGTGCAATCTGCGCAAGGGGTCGAAATCGCTGCGTCAGGCCGGGATGAGCCTGCGCAAGCCACCTCGGCAGCCTGACGCCAGCATGCTGCAGAATATCGGACGGAAGTTTCCGCCGAACCACCTGCATGAAAGCTGGATCGACTTTCTGTATTGGGACGCAGAACTGGACGCCCAGTAGGTTCAACGCGCGCGCCAGGCGGCCAGCCAGACCAGAACCAGCCCAGCGGATAGCAGAGCATTCCATCCGGCCATGGACAACCCGAACATCTCCCACGGGATATCATCGCACCGCACCAACGGGGCCGCCATGATCTGTTCCATCAGCTCCTCGGCAGACAGGCCGCTGATACTGCCCGATGTGCAACTGGACGGACCTTCCCAAAGACCACGCTCGACCCCGGCGTGATAGACGCCGATACCGGACGTGGCGGCGGCAGCGGCTGCGCCGAGGAGAGGCAGCAGGCGCACGCCCGGAAGTGCAAAGGCCAGCGCGCCGAGCAATACAGCCGCACCATGCGGGTAGCGTTGCCAGATGCACAATTTACACGGGGCCATGCCGCCCACATACTGGAACCCCCAAGCCGCAAGTAGCAAAGCTGCAGACCCACCCGCAGCCAGCAAAATGAGTGTCCGTTTCCGCGTCATATGTATTTCACCACCAGAAATCCGCCGATCAGAAGAATGATGAACAAAGTGAACATCAGCCCAAGCCGCTTTTCGATGAAGTCCCGGATAGGCTCGCCAAAGCCCCAAAGCAACCCGGCGACGATGTAGAACCGCAAAGCGCGGGCGAGAATCGAAGTGGCGATGAACGTCCCCAGTGGCATTCCCGTCCAACCGGACATGATTGTGATGACCTTGTACGGGAAAGGCGTGACACCGGCGGTCAGAACGGCCCAGAACCCGAAATCGTTGAACCGCTGGTTGAATTCCTGCATCGCGTGACCCTTGCCCATCGCTTCGAGGATGGGTTGTCCGATGCTGTCGTAGAAGAACGCGCCGATTGCGTATCCCAAAAGGCCGCCCAGGACCGAGAATACAAGCGCAACGGTGGCAATCAGCCATGCCCGCGATGGGCGCGCCAGAATCATCGGGATCATCAGCACGTCGGGTGGAATCGGAAAGACCGAGCTTTCGATGAATGCCACAAATGCCAACACCCACAGTGCGTGTGGGTGGTCGGCCAGTCGGATCGTCCGATCATAAAGCGATTGCAGCATCAGCGCGTGTTCCCAAGCTTTGTCATGACGAGGCAAACCACGCGTCCGACGGGGCGTCAACCGATCTGTCCCGGGCTGTTCGTCGATTGACCGTTTTTTGCCTCTGGACCTTCGGCCAGATGGGCGGTAATTCAATGCGCGTGGCCCAAGTGGCGGAATGGTAGACGCAGGGGATTCAAAATCCCCCGCCTTCACGGGCGTGAGAGTTCGAGTCTCTCCTTGGGCACCACCACCGCAACCGTTTTGATATAGTGTTCAGGGCATTTGCTCTGTCAAAGCTCGCGTGCTCGGCTGGCTAAACCTCGAGCATCCGGCCTCGAATTGGTGCGACGAAACTGCACGCGGACTAGCGGGATCTGGGCCGTCTTCGATGCAATATCAGGTGCGGCGGTAGAGTTTCCAGATCGTCAACTATAGCTACAACAAGGGTCGTCTGTGTCTCCGTTGCACGGTGTCTCTGGCAGCGTATCCGCGCGTGACTGGGCGCTGAAGTGGGCGCATTCCAGAGTGACGTGATCCTTGAAGCTCGCGCAATATGAATACGGCCGCTTTGGGTGCGGAGCTGTCAAACGATTGAAAGAACGCGATTATGGTACAGCGTCACCGGGACAGGCCGTGACGCCATCATTTGGCCATAGAAATTGGTGAAACAAAGAGCCGTGACAGGCACTGACGTAATATCGAAGCAGGCTATGACGAGAAGGGTTGGCGGGCACGGCTGTGCAGTTGCCATGGCTTTTGAGCTTTGCAATAACGGACCTCATAGTTCCCCGTCCCGGGTAATGATTATAGTTGGTTGATTTATGTGCAAAATCCTTGTGGTAGATCTGGATGGCACTCTTTTGAAGAGTGACATGCTGTACGAAAGCTTTTGGTCGGCTTTCGGACGGAACTGGCGCAGCCCGTTTCACTCCGCCGCGGCTCTGTTGGGTGGGCGCGCTTCTTTGAAACGTTACCTGGCCGAAGAGGCCGAAATTGACGTCACCTCGTTGCCTTATGATCCCAAGGTGGTGGAATACGTCGAGAAATGGCGCGCTGATGGCGGCAAGACCGCCCTTGTGACGGCCTCGGATGAGGGCATCGCCCAAAGCATCGGAGCCCATCTGGGTATTTTTGACGAGGTTTATGGTTCCGACGGGTCGCTGAACCTGAAAGGTGAAAACAAGGCCGAGTTTCTGGACGAACGCTTTGGTCCGGGCGGATACGCCTATATGGGCGATTCTCACGCCGATCTGGCGGTTTGGCGAAGGGCCAAACTGGCGGTTTCCGTGAACGCGGGGCCGGGACTGGCGAAACAAGCGGAAGCGGTCGCACCCAAGGTCGAGCATCTGCACACACACGAAGTGACCGCCAAGTCCTACCTCAAGGCGCTGCGTCCGCATCAATGGATGAAGAACCTTCTGGTCTTTTTGCCGATGCTGGCGGCCCATCAACTGACGGGGCAGGTCTTTTGGTTGTCTCTGCTGGCTTTCATATCGTTCAGCCTGATCGCATCCAGTGTCTATGTCCTGAATGACTTGCTGGACCTTGCAGCAGATCGGGCGCATCCGCGCAAACGCGCGCGGCCGTTTGCTTCGGGCAGCATTCCGATTTCGTCCGGAACGTGGATGGCTGCCGGTCTGCTGATTTCAGGCTCGGTCATTGCAGCCATGGTCCGGCTGGAGTTTTTCCTGGTGATGGTGGCGTATTATGTACTGACGACCGGGTATTCATTGTATCTAAAGCGCCAGTTGGTCATCGACATCTGTGTCTTGGCCGGCCTTTACACGACCCGGATCGTGGCGGGTGGAGCGGCAACAGGGTTGGAGCTTTCAGTCTGGCTCCTGGCATTTTCGATGTTTCTGTTCCTGTCGCTTGCTGCGGTCAAAAGGCAGGCCGAGTTGGTGGACTATGCGGCACGCGGTAAATTGTCGGCAACCGGGCGCGGCTATCACGTAGATGACCTTCCGATTATCTCCATGATCGCCGTCAGCGCGGGTTATGTCGCCGTTCTGGTGATGGCACTCTATGTCAGCTCGCCGGCGGTGGTGCAGCTCTACTCCTACCCGCAGGCCCTGTGGGGCGTGTGTGCTGTGCTGCTGTTCTGGATCACCCGGACCGTCATGATTACGCATCGTGGCAACATGCACGATGATCCCGTGATCTACGCGGCCAAGGACCCGGTCAGCCTGCTTTGCTTTGCCATAATTCTGCTGTTCGTTGTCGCGGGGTCAATGCTGTGACGGTTCAGGGATTGATTCTGCGCTATTCCGCCTTTGCCATCGTGGCGATGGCCTTGAACCTGGCTGCGCAGCGCGCAGTCCTGTCGCTTGGCGAGGGTGGCTGGTACTTCGCGGCTGCAGTGTTTGCGGGTACTCTGGTCGGCCTTGTGGTCAAATATACCCTCGACAAGCACTGGATTTTCTATGACCGGCAGACGGGACTGAAGGCCCACGGCCAGAAATTCTCGTTGTATACGGCGATGGGTGTGGTCACAACCGCAATTTTTTGGGGCACCGAGACGGCCTTTTGGGTGGTTTGGAAAACCGATCTCATGCGCGAGGTTGGCGCGGTTATCGGGCTGACAGTGGGTTACGTGATCAAGTACCATCTGGATAAGCGCTTCGTATTCAACACCGTCTCGGCGGAGGCGCGGGCATGAGGCTTTCCGGCTGGGGCAGGTACCCCGTTCTTGAGACCAGAGTGATCGCGCCGCGCAGCGTCGAAAGCCTTCGTTCGGTCGTGCGGGAGGGACCCGATGTGATCGCGCGCGGCAATGGGCGCGCCTATGGGGACAGCGCAATTGGGCGCACGACAACCGTACATACCCGGCATCTGAACAGGATGGTGTCCTTCGACAACCAGACCGGAGTGTTGGTTGCCGAGGCGGGGGTTCTGTTGGGCGACGTGATTGCAGCGTTTCTGCCCCGGGGTTGGTTTCCGATCGTTACACCGGGCACCAAATTCGTCACGATCGGCGGTGCCATCGCCGCAGATGTTCATGGCAAGAACCACCACCGTGTCGGTAGTTTCCGCCATTGCGTCGAATGGGTTGAGGTCATGGGCGATGACGGGGAGATCACCCGATGCAGCCGCGCGTCGAACAGCGCATTGTTCGATCACACCTTGGGCGGCATGGGCCTTACCGGGATCATCGTGCGGGCAGCGGTTCGGTTGCAGCCGGTCGAGACAGGTTGGATCAAGCAAAAGACCATAGCCGCACCCAGCCTTCAGGATGCGATGAATGCATTCGAGGCCGCACAGGATGCAACATACTCGGTCGCGTGGATCGACTGCTTGTCCACAGGCCGAAACCTGGGGCGGTCTCTGGTGATGCTGGGAGAACACGCTGCGGTCTCGGACCTGCCGGGGCGGTATGCCCGGCAACCCCTGATCTGCCCGACCAAGCGCAAAAAATCCGTTCCGATGGATCTGCCGTCGTTTGCCTTGAATCGCCATACGGTTCGGGCATTCAACGCCGGTTACTACTGGATGGGGGTTCGAAACGGCGATACCAAGCTGGTGAACTGGGATACGTTCTTTTATCCGCTGGACGCCATATTGGGATGGAACCGTATCTACGGTCGCAGCGGCTTTGCCCAGTTTCAATGTGCGTTGCCTATTCATCGTTCACGCGCCGGCCTGACCGAGCTTTTGCAAGCCATCGCTGGCAAGGGCATGGGTTCGTTTTTGTCCGTGCTGAAACGGTTCGGCCCGCAGGACAGTCCGTTTTCCTTCCCCATGGAGGGATACACGCTGGCGCTAGACTTCCCGATTTCCGACAAAACGCTCATTCTCATGGACAAGCTGGATCGGATCACTCTGGAACATGGTGGACGGTTCTACCTGGCCAAAGACAGCAGGATGTCGGCCAATACTTTGAACAGATCAGACGATCGCGTGACCCGATTCCGCGAGGCGCGCAACGTCAATGGTTGGCGGGACCGGTTCCGCTCGGCCCAGTCAGAAAGGCTTGAAATATGACAATGGAACCCGTTCTCGTTCTTGGTGCCCGGTCGGATATCGGCAAGGCCATCGCTCATGAGTTTGCCGAGCGGGGACACCTGGTCCAGCTGGCCGCCCGGAATGCTGAGACGCTCGAGACCGACAAGGCCGATATCGAACTGCGCTATGGTGTAGGGGCATCGTTGCACGAGTTCGACGTTCTGGAAGCCAACAGCTTCGATGGGTTCATCGATGCGTTGCCTGAATTGCCGGGCATCGTCGTATGCGTTGTTGGGTACATGGGCGAGCAGGCCGAGAACGAAAGGGACGCCGCCGCGGCTTCTCTGGTGATGCGCAGCAACTTCGAAGGGCCGGCTCAGATCCTCGGAGCCATTGCCAACCGGTTCGAAGAGCGCGGATCGGGCACGATCGTGGGTGTCAGTTCCGTGGCAGGTGATCGGGGCCGGGCGACCAACTATGTATACGGATCAGCCAAGGCCGGCCTGACCGCATTTCTGTCCGGATTGCGCAACCGGCTCGCCAAGAAAGGCGTGCATGTCGTGACGGTTCTTCCGGGGTTCGTCGACACGCAGATGACCGAAGGAATGGACCTGCCCGAGCGTCTGACCGCGCAGCCGTCCGAGGTTGCAGCCGCAACGGCCCGGGCGGTCGAGCGCGGTCGGAACGTAATCTACGTCAAGCCGATTTGGCAATTGATCATGGCGATCATCCGAAACATCCCCGAGCCGGTGTTCAAGAAGCTCAGCATCTGACCTCGCGTTGCCGGGTGAACCGGTCACCCATTACCGTCTCTGGGCGTAGTCGCGCGCTGGCTGTCGCTGGCTGCGAGGGCCTGAATGCAGCCCACGACAAAAAACGGCATGAAATACGTGACCAGACGACCGATATTGAACTGTACGTTCAACATGGCGATGAGCGAGAAAAACGCCAGCAGCGCCAAAACGTCCGTCCGGCGCAGGACCTGATTTGCAGCCTGACCGGTTACGGCAATCCACCAGCAGGCGGTCAGAACCAACAACGGCCAGACATTCAGATACAGTCCTTTGACACTTGTGCTGCCTTTCAGCGTGGACAGCGCGCTGGTGATGAATTGCCCAACTTGTCTCTGATTGTCGTTCACGCCGGGAAACGGAAATGCGGTAATGACAACCAGAAATCCAACGAACAGGCAGAACAGGGCGGCCGTGACCCTGGCCTCGTCGCTGCGCAAGGACATCATTGCCAATGCGCGCAGACCAAAGATCAGCAGCGTCACGATGATGATCTTTTCATTGATGAACGCGCCAAGAAACACGGTAAGAACAAACCACTTCCATTTCTTCTCGGCAGCCAACAAAAGGGCCACCGTCAACGGAAAGACCGATATGCCGTCATTGCCTTCCAGCGCCAGAAACTGCCCCAGAAACAGAACTGACGCGGCGCCGATGAATGCCCATTGCGCAGTGGTTCCAACACGCCGCAGCAAATAGGCGTAAACCAGAAGCGCCGTCAGGACCAGGTAGAAGACGTTGGCGGCACACATCGCGGCCAGAGCCTTGGCGTCGGCAACGCTGTCAGGAAGAAAGACTTCTCCTGACCCGGTAGACAGTGACACGAACGGCAGATTGTAGAACGGCAGCGCAAGTATGACCGAGCCTATGCGGTAAACATGCGGCGAAGGGGGAACGCGGCCACGCTCTTCATCCAGAAGATACAGCAGGTAGTGGGAATAGTCGTCGAAAGAGACCGCGCCGAAGTAAACGACGCGATATGTGTCGAAAAACATCTCTCCGGCGGCGACCGTAAAGACCAGCGCCAGAAACAAATGCCAGCGGAACTCGCTGATTGATGACGATTTGCTTTGCAAAGAAGAATAACCAATCACGCTGTGAACTCACACGAACAGGAAAAAACAAATAACCGATTGTCAGAAAACAAAAAATCTTCGAACTCAGCGACCTGATAGATCATACTTGACGCGCCGCGGACCGGTCAACACGGTGCGACACCCATAGTTGCGGGGTCAAGCCGGGGAAATTTTCGGGTTCCTCGTCATATGTGCGTCCCGGCGCCGGGGTCGGGCGCTTAACGCTTGACAACAGCGGTACGGGCAACAAACCATCGTGACTGTTGGGAGAATTCGGGAAAATTTGAGCTCATCCGTTGCCTGCTCATGCGGATTGTCATAATGGCTCGTCCCCCGGACAAGGGGCCTTTGGCCTGTCTTCCGTCCACAATAAGAATCTTGGGAGTTCCTAAATGATCAAGAAAAGCAAGCTCAGCCTCGGCGCGGTCGTGACCGCTGCCCTCATGGCTCCGGCGGCTTATGCCGAAGAATTCATCACCATCGGCACCGGCGGTGTGACCGGCGTGTACTATCCCACCGGTGGCGCGATCTGCCGTCTGGTGAACAAGGGCCGCAAAGAACATGGCGTGCGTTGCTCGGTCGAATCGACGGGTGGATCGGTCTACAACATCAACACCATTCGCGAAGGCGAGCTGGAATTCGGTGTGGCCCAGTCCGACTGGCAGTACCATGCCTACAACGGCACCTCGAAATTCGAGGAAAACGGCCCGTTCGAAGAGCTGCGCGCCGTATTCTCTGTTCACCCCGAGCCGTTTACCGTGGTGGCCCGTGCCGATTCCGGCATCAAGAACTTCGAAGACCTGAAGGGCAAGCGCGTCAACATCGGCAACCCCGGTTCGGGTCAGCGCGGCACCATGGAAGTTCTGATGGAAGCCCTGGGTTGGACCACGGATGACTTCGAACTGGCAACCGAGCTGAAGGCCGCCGAACAGTCGGCCGCGCTGTGTGACAACCAGATCGATGCGATGGTCTACACCGTCGGCCACCCGTCCGGTTCGATCCAGGAAGCCACCACTGCGTGCGACTCGGTTCTGGTGAACGTCAGCGGCGAAGCCGTTGACAAGCTGGTTGCCGACAACTCGTTCTACCGTACGGCCACCATCCCCGGCGGCATGTATCGCGGTTCGGACGCTGACACCCAGACCTTCGGTGTGGGCGCGACCTTCGTGACTTCGGCAAACGTGTCTGACGATGCGGTGTACGCGGTTGTCAGCTCGGTCTTCGAGAACTTCGACGACTTCAAAAAGCTGCACCCGGCCTTCGCCAACCTCAAGCCTGAGGAAATGATCAAGGACGGTCTGTCGGCTCCGCTGCATCCGGGCGCCGAGAAGTACTACAAAGAAAAAGGCTGGATCCAGTAATCCACCTTCAAGTCCAGAAACGAGGCGCTGTTCGCGCCTCGTTTTCACCGGTGAGAGGCCGGTAATACCAAAACTGCGCCGGAAACCGGCCGTTGGACGGGGAGACATTTGATGAGCGCTGATCAACAGGGCAATCGTCCGTTATCCGAAGAAGAACTACAGGAACTGGTTGCATCCTCGGATGCGGGGGCGCGGGACCCGGCTGGCAATGTCGGCTTGTTCCTGGCGATCGTGGCCGCGATCTGGTCGATCTTTCAAGTCGTTCTGGCGTCACCGATTGCCAACTATGTGCTGCCCGGCAGCGTTGTGAACAACGCGCGTCAGTTTCATTTGGCCTTCGCGATGTTCCTGGCCTTCGCGGCTTATCCAGCGCTTAAATCCAGTCCGCGAAACTACATTCCGATCCAGGATTGGATCATGGGTGTTCTGGGGGCCGGTGTCGCCCTTTACGGTTATTTCTTCTATGACAAGATCGTCAATGCGGGCGGTCTGGCGGACGATGTCGACAAATGGATCGCCCTCGGTGGCTTGATCCTGCTGTTCGAAGCCGCGCGGCGCGCGCTTGGCCCCGCCATGGCGATCATTGCGACGATCTTCTTGGCCTATGTGTTCTTCGGCTCGTCCGAGTGGGTGCCCGAAGTGATCCGCTGGAAGGGCGCCAGCCTGAAAAAGGCGATGAGCCACATGTGGATCACGTCCGAGGGTGTGTTCGGCATCGCCTTGGGTGTTTCGACGAAATTCGTGTTCCTCTTCGTTCTGTTCGGCGCTTTGCTGGATAAGGCCGGGGCAGGGAATTACTTCATCAAGATGGCCTTCGGCGCGCTGGGTCACTTGCGCGGCGGTCCGGCCAAGGCCGCCGTTGTCGGTTCGGCCGCAACCGGCCTGATTTCGGGCTCGTCCATCGCCAACGTCGTCACCACCGGCACCTTCACCATCCCGCTGATGAAGCGCGTAGGCTTTACCAGCGAGCAGGCCGGCTCGGTCGAGGTTGCAAGTTCGGTCAACGGCCAGATCATGCCGCCCGTGATGGGCGCCGCCGCCTTCCTGATGGTGGAGTACGTGGGCATCTCGTATGTCGAGGTCATCACCCACGCCTTCCTGCCGGCGGCGATTTCCTACATCGCGCTGGTCTATATCGTGCATCTCGAGGCCGTGAAGCGGAACATGCCCACTCTGGGCGACCGCGACGTGCATCTGGCGCGTACGGTCGTGGGGATGCTGATGTTCTTCCTGGTGTTTGCGGGGCTCTGCTATGGTTCGCAGTTCCCGGTGGATGCCGTCACAAGCTGGGCGCCGTCCAGCGCTGGTCTGATACTGAGCGTGGCGGTGTGCGCCGTCTATGTTGCTCTGCTGTACCTGGCGGCTCAGGTTCCCGACCTTGAGCCCGATGACCCGAACGCGACCGAAGTGAAGCTGCCGGTGATCTCCGAGATCTACAAGGCCGGCCTGCATTACCTGCTGCCGATCATCGTTCTGGTCTACTTCCTGATGATCGAACAGAAGTCGCCGGGTCTGTCGGCCTTCTGGGCGACCGCGCTGCTGTTCGTGATCCTGCTGACGCAGAAACCGCTCAAGGCGATCTTCCGGGGGCAGAGCGATCTGGCAAACTCCTTTGTCGATGGGGTTGCCGACCTGTGGCAGGGCCTGATCGACGGCGCGCGCAACATGATCGGCATTGCGCTGGCCACGGCCACGGCCGGCGTGATCGTTGGTACCGTGACCCTGACCGGTGTGGGGCAGGTGATGGCCGATCTGGTCGAGTTCCTGTCCGGCGGCAATCTGATCCTGATGCTGGTGATGGTAGGGCTGCTCAGCCTGATCCTGGGCATGGGGCTGCCGACCACGGCAAACTATATCGTCGTCAGCTCGCTGATGGCGGGCGTTGTGGTCGAACTGGGCGCGCAAAGCGGCCTGATCGTGCCGCTGATCGCGGTCCACCTGTTCGTGTTCTACTTCGGCATCATGGCCGACGTGACGCCTCCTGTGGGGTTGGCCAGCTTTGCTGCGGCCGCCGTATCGGGCGGTGACGCGATTAAGACCGGCTTCACTGCGTTCTTCTACAGCCTGCGTACCGTGGCGTTGCCTTTCGTGTTCATCTTCAACACCGACCTGCTGCTGATCGATGTCACCTGGGTTGAGGGGATCATAGTGGCCATATTCGCCACGATTGCGATCCTCGTGTTCACGGCCGGCACGATGGGCTACTTCCTGACCCACAGCCGCATCTACGAAAGCGTTGCGCTGATTGCGATCGCCTTCGCGCTGTTCCGGCCGGACTATTTCATGGATCGCATCTCGCCCTCGCACCTCGAGGTCGAGCCGGCCGGATTCGTGGAGGCCATTGGTGAGGCTGAACCCGGCACCGATGTCCGGGTCGTGGTCAGCGGTCCGGATTTCGACACCGGCAACATGACCGAGACCACGGTCGTCGTCACCGTGGGGTCCGAACCTGATGGTGCGGCGCGTGTTGATGCCATGGGCTTTTTGTTGATCGAGGAAGATGGCCTGGTGAAGATGGACGAACCTATGTTCGGCTCGCCCATCGCCGATGACCTGGCCAATTTCGACTATTACGCGGACGAGCCTGTGCGTATCGCATCCGCCGATCTTCCGGTCAGCCAGCCGCCCAAACAGTTGATCTATATCCCGGCCATGCTGCTGCTGGGGTTGATCGCCTTCCTGCAACGCGGCCGTGCCGCCAGACAAGAGGTGCCCGCATGACAAAATCCGTCCTGTGCGCCGTTGATATCAGCAACGGCAATATCGATGCTCCTGTCCTGAAAATTGCCGCGAAACTGGCCGATCTCGATGGGGCGCAGCTGGACGTGGTGACCGTACTGCCGGATTTCGGTGAAAGCTGGGTGTCCGGTTTTTTCCGGCCCGACTTCCACGACAAGGCGCAGCACGAAGCGCATGACAAGCTGGTTGAGCTGTGTGTCGATGCAGTCGGGTCGGAGCGCAATGCCAAGATCCGCCATGTCGTTGCAACCGGCACGGCCTATCAGGAGATCCTGAAGACCGCCGAAAGTGCCGGCAGCGATCTGATCGTGATCGGTGCGCACAAGCCGGATTTCAAGGACTACCTGCTGGGACCGAACGCGGCGCGAGTGGTGCGCCACTCGAACGTTTCGGTCTACGTGGTCCGCTAAACCCGCTAGTACCCGGTCATCTCAAGGTAGCCGCGCCCCTTGTGGCTGCCTGAAACGGTGACCGGTCCCTCCCAGTATTGAAAGCGCGTCCCCATCCAGGCTTGGGTGTTCTGAGCCTGGACGCGAATGTCCAAATCCTCGCCCGGGATGGTCACGCGCCAATCCGTCGGAACATCGCGGTCCGCGACCCGGCTGGTTTCCAGTGGCGTGAAGATACCTGACCCGTCCGGCAGGCTGCGGCTGGAACCGTCCGCGTTGATCCAGGTGGCTGAGGTATAGTCCCCACGTCCGCCGCGCAGGCGAAACGCCATCAACTTGTCGCCGTCCTCGAAATTGAGTGAGAACCAGTCCCACCCTGACTGATCGGCGGCCAAAGGCTGCGAAGACCACTCTCGGTCCAGCCATCCGCTCCCGGTGACCGCTACATCGCCGTCGGGCAGATGCAACGTGCCTTGGACGGCGTAGTCCGGCTGCGAATAATAGTAGCTGGCTTGCCCATCAGCGGATTTCACGGAAAAGCCATTCTCACCATGAAAGACCAGCGGCCCCGAAGCAGACAGGTTCAGGTCGTACCCGAAATCGGCTCCGTTTGCAGTCAGGGTCAGGGTCTGGAGCGTTGGTCCTGCCATGCGCCATTCGTCGATCCATGCTTCGAACGGGTCGGCCGTGACACCGGCCTGCCCAATTCCACCACGAGACAGGCGCTCGGCAAAGAAGTGGCGTTCCGGAGTTGTCAGCGCGGCATGGCCCATCCAGATCTGTGGGCTTTGCCAGCCAGCGGTTTCAAATGGCTTCAAGGCAGAGCGAAACAGGGTCCACTGTATGCCGTAGTCCCGACCGTCCTCTCCGGTCAGATTGGCCGTCAGGTACCACCATTCGATCCGATAGGATGGATGCGGGCCGTGGTCGGCGGGGAATTCGAACTGGTACTCTGGTTGTGGTACGTCAAACCCGTCGGCTGAACCGCCCAAACCGGCAAACCCCTGCGCCATTGCCGCAAGGGGCCAGAACAGCGCACACACGAGTAGTTTAGCGTTCATTGGCAAAGACCCTCAGCAGATCGGCCGGCGGCATCCGCGGAAGCCGCCAGGCAGGCAGCGCCGCGGCAAGGGCGGCGGCCACAAGTGTCCACAGCATGAGCTGCACCCATGACGACGGGAAAAGGTGCATGGGTAGCCGCCATCCAAACGCCTCGACATTGATGACGGCCAGCAGAATCCAAGCCAGTGCCAGACCCAGCGGCAAGGCGAGGCAGGCGGTAAGGAAAGCCAGAACCATGCTGCGCGCCAGTTCCAGTTTGGACAAATGCGACAGCGTCAGCCCCATTGCCCAGACCGGAGCGATCTGAGGCAGCCGCTGGGTCCAGAGCGTAAGCAAGCTGGTCAGAATGGCAAAGCCGGCCACGCCAAGCGTCAGGATGTTCAGAGCGGATGTCACGACAAATGTCTTTTCGAAGATCGCCATGGACTGCGCCTTCAGCGCGGCCTGCCGGATGATCGCGCCGGGGTCCAGATCAAACCTGTTCTGCAGGTCCGCCGCCAGCTCATCTACGCGCTCCGGAGCGATGCGAATACCAAACCGTCGGTTTTCGGCATTTGGCGCGACCCTGCCGAACAGGTCCATTGAGACGATCCCTTGCCCGGTCGAATTGCCGTAGTCGGAATAGACGCCAGCGATTGCCAGAGTGTGATCGGCGTTGAGCGCAATCGAATCCCCGGGCCACAGATCAGCACGGCGGGCCAGTTGTTCGTTGATCAGGATGGCGCCGTCGGCCAGAACCTTGGTCCATACGTCCGGGACAGCGGCGACAAGGGGCCAGTTGTCCCGGTAGGTCGCGTGATCGACCACTCCGTACAGAAACAGCGGGCCTGTTGGATGATCCAGCTCCACATTCCGTATCGGTAGGACTGCGTCAACGCGCGGGGTCAGCCATGTCTCGATCTCTAGACCTTGATCCGAGTCCTTTGCCGTGATGTATAGCTCGGCCATCAGGCGCTGGTCCAGCCAACCGACAAAGGTAAGCCGGAAGCTGGACACCATGGTTCCGACACCGATATTGGCGGCCAGGGCCAGCAGCAGAGCCATCAGTGCAAGCGACAGGCCCGGCAGCTGGGCCTGCATGTCGGCCAGCACCCACTGCCGAACCGGGTCACGGGCGCGCCCCGCGCACAGGTGCAATATGCTGGACAGAACCAGAGGCAGCAAAAGGGCGCTGCCGGTCAGAATGCCTGCCATCAGAGCGAAACCAGCGACCAATCCGTCAAAGAGCAGAAAGATCACGACCCCGCCAAGAGCGAGCCCAACACCCGCCAGTCCGGTCACGACGGCTCGTGTGCTGCGGCCACGCCATGCCTGCAAGCCTGGGCCGGACAATACCGGCATTCGGCCCAGACGCCACAGGGCGTATCCGCTGGCTGCCAGGGTTCCTGTGATGGACATACCCAGCCCGGCCAGCACCCAACCGACCCTCAGTTGCAACTGACCATCCACCGGTGCACCATAGAGCCCGCGCAGGGTTGCGGCGACATCGGGTAACAACGCTCCGGCCAGGAAAAAACCCAGCAGCAGGCCCATGGATCCACCGATCAAAGCCAGACCTAAAAGTTCGGCCAGAATGATGCGGGAAAGCGTACCCATCGGGACACCCATCGCGCGCAGACTGCGGACCATTCCACGGCGCTGCGCAAAGGCCAGCCCAACCGTTCCGTGCACGATGAACAGCCCTACGGCGAAGGACAGCAGGCCGAACGCGGAAAGGTTAAGGTGGAAGCTGTCGGTCAGGCGTGTAGTGTCGACGCTGTTGGAAGGGGGCTGACGGTTCAGCTCCGGCGCAACCTGGGACAGGGGCGCAACTCCGCGAGGCTGATCGGGCAGGATGGCAAGTCGCGAAATCTCACCCGGTTTGTTCAACAGTGTCTCAGCCACGCCGATATCGGTCAGAACCACATTGGGGGGAAGCGCAGTGCTGGCGATCGCCGGTGGAAGATCGGGCTGATCCTGCAGCATTGGCACCAAGTCTGGTGGCGCCAGCAGTCGGCCGGGCGCGGTCAGCATGGTCGCCGGGTCGGGTGGGGCTTCTTCCTGTTCCAGTCGCGTTACCGCCGGAAGCGGCGGGTGGGCGACAAGGTCTACTCCGGTCAAAAGAACCGATCGGTCCCCAACCCTGTACCGACCTTCCAGAACGGCCGCGACCTGCCATCCGGCGTGACGCAGATTTACGTATGTGTCCAAAGGAATGTGGCCGGATGGATGCCGCAGCATCTCCATCTGCCCAAGCGCCAATTGTTGGTTGGCACGCGCATAGCTGGCACGGGCTTCGGCGTTGATAGCCTGGACCGCCGACCAAAGGCCTGTCGCAAGCGCGATTCCGATCAGCAGCGTGGCCAGTTGGATACGGTGCCAACGCCAATGCGACCAGAGGGCCTGGATCACGGTGCGCGTCATGCGATCCGCCCGTTTGCCAGGTGTGCCGTTTGATCAAGCCGGGCTGCGATCACGGGCGAATGCGTGACCAACAGCAGGGCTGCCCCGGTATCTGCAACCAAGGACAGCATCAGCTCCAGAACCGCCGCGCTTGCAGTCTCGTCCAGGTTTCCCGTTGGCTCGTCCGCCAGCAGCAGCTTGGGACGGACGGCAAGGGCCCGGCCAATCGCGACCCGCTGTTGCTGGCCGCCCGACAGATGTTCGGGATAGCGTTGGGTCAATTCGGCGAGACCGAGCGTCGCGGTCAGATGCGCGACCCACTCGGGGTCAACGCGATTTGCCAGCCGGGCATGAAATGACAGGTTCTGCGCAACCGTCAGCGACGGGATCAGATTGAATTGCTGGAACACCAGCGACACGTCTTCGCGCCTTAGTAATGCGCGGCCGCGATCGTCCAGTCGCGACAACGCCGTGCCATCCAGAACGATCTCACCGCTGTCAAAACTGTCCAGCGCGCCGGCAAGGTTCAGCAACGTGCTTTTGCCGCTGCCACTTTCGCCGGTGATGGCAAGCGTCTGACCGCGTTCCAGCGACAACGATACGTCGTTCAGGACAGGCCGCCCGCGCGGGTAGGTTTTGTGGATATTCTGTATTTCCAACAACATGATCAGTCTCACCTAGTGCGCTCTACAATGTGCGGCGCGCCGATCCGCTGTCCAGCCTTCAAAAAGTTTCGGTTCTTTTCGTCGCACGACTGCCCGCTGTCCGGCCTTGTGCCTTGAGGGCAGAGCCGCCATTGTGCAGTTTCAGTTTCCGGGCCGATGCAGGGTATTACCATGACATTGTCGCAGCAGATCCTTTGGGGCAGCTTCTATCTGGGGCTGTGTTTCCTGATCGAGATCGGGCTGCTCACATGGTGCACCATCATGGTGCGCAAGGTGATCGACAGA
This sequence comes from Ruegeria sp. BC6, assembly GCF_056539185.1. Taxonomy (NCBI): domain Bacteria; kingdom Pseudomonadati; phylum Pseudomonadota; class Alphaproteobacteria; order Rhodobacterales; family Roseobacteraceae; genus Ruegeria; species Ruegeria sp. BC6. Next base: position 620,384 of record NZ_JBQFUM010000001.1, on the reverse strand, counting down.
TGGGAAGGGCAGGGAACCTTTCTGCCGACGGCAGGCCCGATCGCCTTGGCGCTGGCCGTCATCGTGGCGACGCATACGATTCAGGTGTGGATCTGGGCGATCGTCTGGGTGATGGGAGATGTCCTGCCGGACTGGAACTCGGCCTTGTATTTCTCGCTCGTGACCTTCACGACGCTGGGCTATGGCGACATTGTATTGGGCGAGGGCTTGCGGATTTTCGGGGCCTTCGCCTCGGTCACCGGATTGTTGGCCTTCGGTCTTTCCACGGCATTCATGGTCGCGCTGATGACGCGCGTATTCCAGGAACGGTTCCTGACCTAGAGGATCGGCGAGAACAGCCGCGCCAAAGGCGCGCCATAGCGGATATGCGGCGGTTGCTGGGCGAGGCTTCTGGACATTTCGTAGCTGGCTTCGAAATCGGTCTTCAGCATGTCCTCGGCGGCAGCGGCTGCCCGGTTGTCGAAGAACAGCGCCATCGCTTCGAAATTCAGACGGAACGAGCGGTTGTCCAGGTTGGTGGTGCCAACTGCGGCCAACGTGTCGTCCACCAGAATTACCTTTTGGTGCATGAACCCGTCGGTGTAGCGGAATACACGCACGCCGGAATCCCGGATTTCATCGAAATAGGCAAAGGCGGCCAACCAGGGCAGGCGGTGGTCAATCATGTCCGGCACCAGAATGCGGACGTCAACGCCGCGCAGCGCGGCATGTTCCAGTGCCGTCATCACGTCGATATCCGGCACGAAATAGGGTGATGCGATCCACAGCCGCTCCTGTGCCGCAGCGATCGTGGAAAAGAACATCAACGACCCCGTTTCAGTCGCGTCGCCCGGTCCGGTGGCGACCAGCAGCGCGTTCATGTCCTGATCGGATTCCGATCCGGCCCAGTCCAGCACGTCAATCAGGTCTTCTCCGCGGGCCCAGTGCCAGTCCTCGGTGAAAATCAGCTGCAACTGACGAACGATATGGCCGGTCATCTTGATGTGGGTGTCCCGCCAGCGGCCAAAATACGGATCCTGCCCCAGGTATTCGACGCCCACATTGTGCCCGCCGATGAACCCGGTTTCGCCGTCGATGATCACGGTCTTGCGGTGGTTGCGGTAATTCAGCTGAAACCGGAACTTCGGCCCGCGCTGGTCCCGTGGATCAGCGACATCCACACCGGCCGAGCGCAGCTCCTCCAGGTATGAGGACGGCAGGCCATAGCTGCCTACTGCGTCAGTCATGAACCGGACGCTGACCCCGCGTTTGGCCGCATCGATCAGCCTGTCTTGCAGTTCCAGCCCCAGCGCGTCATCGCGCACGATGTAGAACTGAATGAGGACGTAGTTTTTGGCCGCATCGATCGCGCGGAAGATGGATTGGAACGTCGCCTCTCCGTCGATCAACAGTTCGGCCCCGTTGCCGCGGGACAGGGGCAGGTGAGCCAGCGCTTCAAACGGGCGCGGATTGACGGTCAGCGTCGCTGGATCGGGTTTCGAGTGATCGGCAAAGCTGCGGATCCCTTCGACCACGCGCTCGCTTTCCTTGCGGGCGATCCGATACCCTTTGAACCGGTGATGTCCCAGAAACAGGTATAGCGGCACCGCCAGAAACGGTGCCGAAAGCAGAAACACCACCCATCCCACGGCACCCTGCGGGGTGCGCGCCGTCTGGGCGGCCCGTACTGCGAAAAATACCGCGACACAGTAGATGGCAAAGACGGACAGCGAGGCGATGAATGTCCACATGTGTGTGCCGACCTTTCCGCGCTTTAGTTCGAGCCGGTGAAAACCCGGGACCAGTCCTTGGCCATATCTACGATAACCCAGCCCATTTCAGGGCCTTTGTCCAGCCCGTCGACAAGCCGCCCGATGTGACTGTCGCGATCATAGGCCCATTCCCGTTCGGCATCTGTGTGATGGATCAGAACGCCCATCCGCGGCCCATCGCCGGCGGTGGTCCATTCCAGCATGGCAAAATCACCGTCCGAGTTCCCGACCGCCAGGATCGGTCGTTTCCCGATCGTGCGCTCGATGTTGATCGGTTTGCCCTCCTTGTCGTCGATGAACGCCAGCGCGGGCGCCTTCATGATCGTGGGCGTGCCGTCGACAAATTCGTAGGTGCTGTCCGCATAGGTTCCCAAGATCTGGTTGGGGGGTATCCCATAGGCGTCTTCGGCGAACACGCGCATGAAATGCAGGCCTCCGCCCGAAACTATGTAGGTCGTGAACCCCTCGTCGCGCAGATACCGGAGCAGTTCGACCATGGGCTGATACGTCATCTGGTCATAGGCCAGCCCCGTATCGGGATGGCGTTCCGTCTGGAGCCATTCGGCGACGGAAGCCTGGAAGGCATCGACGCTGAGCCCCGAATGCGTGGCGCTGACGACTTCGATCAAGGCATCTTCACCGCCCTTCAGCACGGTTTCAGCGTCGCCTTGGGCCGCTGCCTCCAAGGTCGGCGTGGTCAGGATCGAGGGGTCGTCCTGCGCCATCTCGGCCAACTCATCCATGGCGTAGATGAACTGGAAATATACCGGCTGCTCGGCCCAGAGCGTCCCGTCATTGTCAAACACCGCCACCCTGTCTGCAGGGGTGACATAGCCGTCCGAGTTCGGCGTCGTCACCGTATCGACAAAGGCGATGATCCGTTCCTTGGCCGGACTGTCGGTCCAACTGGGCAGAGGGTCCGCCGCAAGGCCCGCAGGCAACGCGAAAACGGCGGCTGAGAAGATCAGGCGGAACATGAAATATCCTTTCGCATCAAAGAAATGAGGGTCGCCGATCAAGCCGGCGACCCTCGAGAGTAGAACCGACCTTTATCAGTTGTTGGTCGGCGTCAGCATCTTTTCCATCACCTGATCCAGGCTGAAGCTCGCCGCCTTCTGGCGCGGCGGGAACTCCTGGAAAGTTGCGAGGAAATTCGCCACGTATTGCTGCGCGGGCACCAGGAAATACACGCGGTCGATCATCCAGTCGTAGTAGGTGTTGGACGTGCGATATCCGCGTTCATAGGGATCGCGGCGCAGGTTCACGATGATCGGAACGCGCAGTTCGGTCCACGGCTCCATCCAGGCGCGCAGGGTGGCCCAGGCCTTCTGCTCCAGGAAGATCAGCTTCCAGTCTCCGAAGCGCAGCGCCGTCATGTCGCCGTCATCCGAGAAATAGAAGATCTCCTTGCGCGGGCTTTCTGTGGTTTCACCCGTCAAGAGCGGCAGGATGTTGTAGCCGTCCAGATGCACCTTGTAGTCGCGACCCATCCCCGAGGACGAATAGCCTGCCTTCAGCTTGTCCTTGATCTCGGGGTCTCCGGCCGCCGCCAGATAGGTCGGAAGCCAGTCCATGTGATGCACGATCTCGTTGGTGACCGAACCGGGTTCGATCTTGCCGGGCCAACGCACCATCGAGGGCACGCGCCAGCCGCCTTCCCAGTTGGTGTTCTTTTCGCCCCAGAACGGCGTGGACGCAGCATCAGGCCACGTATTGTAGTGCGGTCCGTTGTCTGTCGAGTAATGAACGATCGTGTTGTCGGCGATGCCCAGCTCGTCCAGCAGATCGAGCAGCTGGCCCACATGCATGTCATGTTCGATCATGCCGGCCGAATATTCGTCCATCACACGACCGGTCATGTCATTGGCCTGCTGGCGCATCTCGTCTTTGACATGAGTGCGGAAGTGCATGCGCGTTCCGTTCCACCAGACATAGAAGGGCTGGCCCTGCTCGTGGGCCCGCTTGATGAAGTCGATCGCCGCAGCCACCGTTTCCTCATCCACGGTTTCCATCCGCTTCTTGGTCAGCGGTCCGGTATCTTCGATGGTTCCGTCGGCCTTGGACTTGATGACGCCACGGGGACCGAAGGCTTCGCGGAAAGTCCGACCATCGGGCAAAACGGTGCCACCCGGATAGTCTTCGTTCTCGGGCTCCTCTTCCGCGTTCAGGTGGTAGAGATTTCCGAAAAACTCGTCAAATCCGTGGTTTGTCGGAAGATGTTCATCTTTGTCTCCCAGGTGGTTCTTGCCGAATTGACCGGTGGCATAGCCGTGGTCCTTCAACAACCCAGCAATGGTCGGATCTTCGACCTGCATACCAAGATCGGCACCTGGCAGGCCAACCTTCGACAGCCCTGTGCGGAACACTGACTGACCCATGATGTAAGACGACCGCCCTGCGGTACAGGACTGCTCACCATAATAGTCGGTGAAGATCATACCTTCATTCGCGACCCGGTCGATATTGGGCGTACGGTATCCCATCATGCCTTTGGTGTAGGCCGAGATGTTCGACTGACCGATGTCGTCGCCCCAGATGACCAGAATGTTGGGCTTCTGATCTTGCGCCCAGGCCGGCGCGGCCAGCGCGACAGAAACCGTAGCAACGGCCAATCGTCGCAACCCTCTGCGCCATAGATGTGTTAAATTTCCCTGTGATGACATCTTTTTCTCCTTATGTGGTCAGGCAAAAACGGCCTTGCAGGAAAGTCAAAAGGGGAAAATGCGTTCCCCGATCCGTCAATCATTCAACACGCCCCTCTCAGGTCAGGCGGTCCGGCAAAAAGGGGGAATCAAGACAAGCCCCTCTAGGCAATTGATAACTATCACAAAGACCAATCTAAAAATACTTATGTTTGAAGATAGCGCCCTGGGATTTGGCTCAGATTGGGTTGACGTAAGGTAAGTAATTGGCAGCCGCGTCAGGGATTGAGCTGAGGCAAAGCGGATTGAGAGTGGCCTAGGGGGCGGGCGATACGGTCAAGGCAATCTCGGACCTTGCTCCAGTTTTCCGCTTGCTGATCGCCGCCGCCATATCTGGACGCGCCGATTTCGGCCAGAGAAGCCTCGAATTCAGCAGTGTCAGGTGGGTCGGCCAGCCGCCGCTTCCAGTCTTCCAACGTTTCATAGACACGGGCCAAGTCTTGTTGGCGCACAGCTTGCTTGAGTTCTGAAAACGCATGCGCCGCCGAGCCCAGTCTTCGTTGTCTGGCCACTTCCAAATGTGCATTGAGAGCCGGATGTATCCTTCGGAAAACAAGCCATAATATTGAGGCTCCGATGATGAAATAACCGACCAGACGTATAACCGTTTCCCGGTCCGGAGGCTGCCAAGGCGGCGGTGCAAGAACGAGGTCGACGGGATCGGCGCGCGCAGTTTCGACCTTGTTGGTCTTGAGGTTGAACCAATCGATCTCGACAGCCGGCAATTGGGTCTGTCCGCCGTCCTGAGCCACATAGGTCACGCGGTCGGTTCGTTGGCCGGACAGAACGCCCCGGTCTTCGGTTTCCGTCAATCGGGGCTCATTGGGATAGGCTCGCAACAACGGGTCCTCAATCCCGGGTAACAAAGGCGGGATCATGATCGGGGTCGTTCCGGTGATCTTTGCCGTCAGGGTGCGGGTCAGTGCGTCTCCGGTTTGAAGGCTGGTATCGCCCTCAATCTCCTGCGACAGTTCGAACCCGTCAGCGATTATCAGGGGATCCAATCCTCGGGCTGCGTCAGGAATCCCGACTGTCAGGCGAACGGCAGGCAGGGGAACCGAGACCTGAACGGGATCGTTGGTTTCGGGATCGGCATAGGTCACCTGCACCTCGGCCGCGGCGAAATCATACGTGCCGGGGGCCAACGGATACAGCCGATAGCTGCGCTGAACCCCGGACCATGTTTGGCCTTCGACGCTCTCGCTGACCGGCCCCGAAGCGCGATCGGGCAGGCGTACCAGAAGGTTTTCCTGTTCAAGCGATGGAAAGACCGGCGGATTTGGCATGTAGGTCGGCACCAGCACCTTCAGGCGAACGATGGCGGGCTGGCCGACGATTGTCGGATCCGGCGGCACTTCGATCGTGACGCGGGGCTGGATGTCTGGTGCTTGCGCCGAAGCCTGGGCGGGCCACAGAAGCAGCATCAAGAGCGCGAAGTACCTCATTGGGAACGCTCCTGATTTTCAAGAACAAACCGGCTGCGCAGGAAGTCCTGCATGTCGGTGTCGATGGCGCTGATCCACTGGTCGGCCGACAAGGGCGCGGCGTCCCCGGTCTCGGCCTGTTGCGTGGTGTCCGCGCCCAAACCGGCTTCGTTGTCGAACACCACGTCATCCGCCCCGATGCCCGCCTCCTCGCCGGTATCGGATTGCTCGCGGGTGGATTCGACCTCGGCCAGAATGGCCTGGGCGACGGCCAGGTTGTACGCGGCCTCCGGCCAATCCGGGCGGCGCTCCAGCGCGGTTTCAAAGGCTGCGATGGCCGGACGATACTCTCGATTTCGGATGCGGGCCATGCCTTCGGCAAACGCTGCTTCGGGCGTGGAAAGCTGGGCAAAGGTCTCGGAGGCTTCGGCATATTGCCCGGCTTTCAACTGGGCGTAGCCTCGGTGATACGGATCTTGAAACAGCGTGCTGGCGGCGGCGTAGTCCTTGCGGTTCATGGCGATCTGGCCCTGCTGGTCCGGGGTCAGCAACCAGTCCTGCCAACCGTCTGCGCGCGCGCCGGTCGGTGGCAGAAACAGCAATGCCACAAACCCCCAGCGAATGACCCAGCCACGTCGGAACCACAGCAGCGCGATCAAGGCGACGGGCCAGGCCAGCATCCAGGCGCGGTCCTGCCAGTCGACGCGGTCATCCTCGCCCAGGGCCGCGGAAAAACTGCGGGTGATCCCGCGGTTCAGCCGGGAGATGTCACGGTCGTCGCCCGAGAAGGGAACGATCGTGGCGCTGCGCAGGGCGTCCAGTTGCGGAATCTGGCGGCCATTCGGAAGCATTGTCAGAAAAAACAAAGGGGTATCAGATTGTCCCAACGCGGAAACCTGTTGCGGATCGATATCGTCAAGTACGAAGAGAACCGCACCTGTGCCCATCTTATCGCCCAGAATATCCTGCGCCAGCGACAGCGCGTCACCGGCGGCATCGCCCGCGACCGGCATGACCGCCGGGGTCAAGCCTTCGAGCAAGGGGCGCAGGATGTTGGCGTCTTCGGTCAACGGCGCGACCCGGTGCGCCGTTCCGGCATAGGCGATCAGGGCAGTGGGCGCACCTGCGCGGGTGTTGATCAGATCGGTGATCTTCAACTTTGCACGGTCCAGCCGTGACGGCGCCAGGTCGGCCTCCTCCATGCTGTCGGTGACCTTGAGCGCGATCACCAGCGGCGCGGTGTCCGCGATCAGAGGGTTCGGCGCCCGTGACCATGTCGGCCCCGCCACGGCAAGGGTCAGAAGACCGGCAGCCAGCGCGGCGAGGTCCAGCGGACCGACCCGCCGTTGATCGTCGGCCCCCAGACGCAGTGCCTGAGCGAGGTGGGGCGCGATGCCCGCAGGCAGGTCCGAGCTGCCCGATCTGCGCGGCCGGGTCAGCCACCAGACAGCGGCAATCGGCAGCAACAGCAGCAACCAGTAGGGGCGCAGGAAATGAAACTGGGCAAGAGCGTCTATCATGCCACGCGCCTCCGACCCTGTGAAAGGCGAAAGCCCAGGGTGCTGGCGAGGATGAGGAGCAGCGCCGCCGCCAGTGGATAATGCGCAAGGCTGACCCTCGGGCGGTAGCTTTGGGTTTCCACCACACGGGGGTTCTGGGCGTCGATCTGTCGGTAGACCTCGGTCAGGGCGGCCCCATCATCGGCAAAGAAATAATGGCCTTGGGTTTTGTTGGCGATGTCCTTCAGCGCGTCCAGATCGACCCGGTCTTCGCCCGTGGCATCCGGGTCGCCGACGCCAATCGTGTAGATCACGACCCCCTTGTCCGCCGCAATCGACGCGGCATTGATCGGCGTCATGCGGCTTGAGGTGTCGGCACCGTCCGACAGCACGATCATCAGGCGTTGGTCGACCTCGCTCGACTCGAAGGTCCGGATGCCCAGCCCGATCGCATCGCCCAGCGCCGTGTTCGGACCTGCCATGCCGACGGCAGTCTGATCCAGAAAGTCGTTGAGGCTTTGCAAATCCTCGGTGAACGGGGCCTGAACGAAAGCGCGGGTGCCGAAGATGATCAGCGCCATCCGGTCACCGTCCCGCGCGGCGATGAAGGCGCGCAGGACGTCCTTGACGGCCTCCAGCCGCTGCTTGGGCGTGCCATCTGCGGCCTTGAAATCGCGCTGGTCCATCGAACCCGAGATGTCCACGGCCAGCACCACGTCGCGGGCAGATTTCTCGATGACGATCGGGTCGCCCAGCCGTTCGGGCCGGGCCATTGCCAGAACCAGCAGCACCCAGATCAGGATCGCCAGACCGGTTTGCATCCGCGTCCGTCTCAGGGTTACCGAGCCGGATTGCGGCTCGGCCCCGGCCGCCTGGGCGACGTGGCGAAAAAACGGGATGCGGATGGCATCGACTCGTTGCCGGTGCGGCGGAGCAAGGAAATGGACCAGTGCTGGCAGTGGCAGCAGAAGAAACACCCAAGGCGCGGCGAAACTGAACATCAGACCGCCCCCTTGGACCGATGCGACTTGATCCAGTGCCGCGCCAGTTTGGCGGCATCCGGATCGGTGACCCCCTTGCGGTAGGGGGCGGCCGCCAGATTGCCGAGGGCCGAGGCGGAAAACCCGGACAGGTCAGCGGTATGACCCAGAAAATTTATCCAGTCGTCGCCGGTCAAACCGGCCACCTGAGACCGGGGAAAGGCGACAAGCGCCGCGCGGCGCACGATCTCGGCGGCTTTGGCCGGGTCATTCTGACACCGGTCCAATTCCTTCAGTGCATACCGCCGATAGGCATTTGACTGCCGGTGCCGCAGGATCGCCACGAGGATCAGACCAAGCACCAGCAACAGTGCCACTGCCAGAACAACCCAGCCCCAGGTCTGCGGTACCATGGAAATCGGAGCCGGCTCGGGCGCCGGTTTCAGCATGTCCAGCAGCTCGACCAGCGATTTGCCTTCGGTGTCCGGGGTCATGACCGCCCCCGTTGGTGGCCGAACAGCCTCAGGATCTGGGCCAAAGCGGGCTCGGCGGTGGTCAGCGGGACAATGGGAAACCCGTATCGGCGCGACCAGGATTGCAGCTGCGCCAGTCTTTGCTCCATCGCTTGAGTCACGCGGTCCGACATTTGACGGTCTGACGCGTCCAGTTCGATCTGCTGGTCGCCGTCCGAGACCGTCAGCCGAAGCTCGGGCGGCATGTGGTGCGAGATCGGGTCGGAAATGTCGAACAGGATCAGGTCGTTGGAATGGGCCAGGCGGCTAAGCAGCCGTTCGGACCCGTCGGTCAGGCCGTCAAAGTCCGAGAACACGCAGACCAAGGCATTGGTATGTGCGATGCGCGCAGCCTGTTGCAGCACCTGGTTCAGCGAGACCGTGGCTTGTGGGCGCAACCCGGCATGCAGGCTGCAATTGAGTGCGCCGAGCGAGGACAGAAACCGCCGCAAAGCCGCCGGGCGGCGCTGTGGCCGATGTTCGGCCAGGTCGGTATCACCGAACACGATCCCGCCGACGCGGTCGCCTTGCGCCAGAACCCGATGGGCGGCGATGGCCGCAGCCTCGGCCGCCACCACCGATTTCATGTAGACTTTTGTGCCGAAGAACATCGAGACCCGCTGATCCACCAGCAGCAGCGCCGGGCGGTCACGCTCTTCGGTATAGACGCGCACATGCGGCTCGCCGGTTCGGGCCGTCACTTTCCAGTCGATTGTGCGGATGTCGTCGCCGGGCAGATAGCTGCGCAGTTCCTCGAAATTCAGGCCGCGCCCGCGCAGGCGCGAGGTATGGCGGCCGTTCAGCACCGAACGGGCTGGCTGTCGGGGCAGAAGGCTGAGCGCGCCGGTGCGCCCGCCGAGGCTCAGCAGGTGGCGGGCATCGACATGGATGCGTGGGTCGCGGGATGTCGCTGCGGTCGGGGACACGCGGCTCTCCTTTGTTGCGATCAGGGCAGGGCGACGAGCTTTAGGACCTCGTCGATCACGTCATCGGCGGTCTTGGCGTCTCCCTGCGCTTCGAAACTCAGCGTGATGCGGTGGCGGAACACGTCATGGGCAATGGCACGGATGTCCGCCGGGTCCACATAGTCGCGCCCGTTCATCCAGGCATGGGCCCGCCCGCATTTGTCCAGCGCCAGCGACGCCCGCGGGCTGGCGCCGATCTCGATCCACGCGGCGAGGTCATCGCTGAGCGCGGACGGCGTCCGGGTGGCTTGGACCAGATCGGCCATGTACCGATCCATAGCATCCGAGACATGGATCTGCCCGATCTGCTGCCGGGCGGCAAAAACGGCATCTTGGGGGATCGGTGAGGGTTTCTCGGCGGTGGTCCCGGAATTGGCGGCGGTGTCCTCGCCGCGGACCAGACGGATCACCAGCACCTCGTCCTCGACCGGGGGGTATGTGATCTGCACATGCATCAGGAACCGGTCCATCTGCGCCTCGGGCAGCGGATAGGTCCCTTCCTGCTCGATCGGGTTCTGGGTGGCCATAACGATGAACAGCGGCTCCATCTTGTGGGTGGTGCCGGATACGGTGACCTGCCGTTCCTCCATCGCCTCAAGCAGAGCAGCCTGAACCTTGGCCGGCGCGCGGTTGATCTCGTCCGCCAGGACGATGTTGGCAAAGATCGGGCCGGGCTCGAACCGAAAGGTGCCGCCCGCTTCGGTCTGGGTATAGACCTCGGTCCCAGTCACGTCGGACGGCAGCAGGTCGGGCGTGAACTGGATGCGGCTGAACTCGGCATCAAGATTGCGCGCCATCGCCTTGACTGCACGGGTTTTTGCCAGGCCGGGCAAACCTTCGATCAGCAGATTCCCGTTGGCCAGCAGCCCGATCAGAAGGCGGTCGATGACCTGTGTCTGTCCAATGATCGATTGGGCCATCCGGGCTTTGAGATCGTTGATTTGGTCAAGCGGTGTCATGGCGGTCCAATCATCAGAAATGGTCAATCATGCGTTTGCGCCGGACCCGCTGGATCTTTTCGGTCAATCCATTGCAATATTTGAAAGTTAGCAGCGCACCCGGGACCGATCCACCCCCGATTTTAGGGCGTTCAGCCCCGATCAGGACTGTGCGACTTGACGTCGTCGGCCAGGCGTCCGTCCAGCGACATCAGCACGGCGATCGGGCGCAGGGCCGGAATGTGGCTGAAGATGATCAGAATGCACACGGTCAACGGAACGCTGAGAAACGCGCCGATCAGGCCCCAGACCGTCGTCCAGAAGGTCAGAGCAAGGATGACAAGAAAGGTCGACATGTTCAGCGAACGGCCCAGCAGGGCCGGATCAAGGAAGTTGCCGATCAGGAACTGGATCGTGCCGCACCCGAAGACGATGATCAGGAACGGGCCGATCGTCTCGAACTGAACAAGGGCGATCATCGCGGGAAAGATCACCGCGATGATCGACCCGATTGATGGGATGAAGTTCAGAGCAAACGTCAGAACAGCCCAGGTTTCCGCGTATTCCAGGTCCAACACGCGAAAAACCGAATAGCTGATTCCAGCGGTAACGAGGCTGATGAAGGTCTTGACCCCGACATAGCGCTGCAAGCTGAAGGTAATCGCATCCAGAACCGAAGAAAGCTCGGCTCCGGTGACGGGGTTGCCGGCCGCAATCCGCAGCTTTTTGCGGAAGGCCAGCCGTTCGGCCATAAGGAAGGCCACATAAAGGCTGATCAGGAAGAACTGGTTCAGCATCGAGGTGGCGCTGCCCAGCAAAATCCGCGCGACCGAGGTCATGTCGATGCTGATCAGGTTGTCCCGGACAAAAGAGGTGACATCATTCCCGACCAGACCGGTGACGCGGTTGATCACGCCGTCGAACTGGCTTTCGTAGGTACCCGCGGTCCGCGCGAACTGCGTGGCCTGACTGCCCAGAATGTAGGTGATCATGAACAGGCCCGCCAGAACCACTGTTACAGCGGCCAGGTTGGCCAGCCAGACTGGGGCACGGGTCAGCGCGATCACCCGATCGCTGAGTGCGATGATCAGCACGTTGATCAGCAAGGCCATGGTCAGCGGAATCAGAAAGCTGGCGCCTGCGTAAAGCCCCAGAACCACAAGCGTCAGCACGATGGTGACGTCGCGGACGACACTCAACCTCAGCGGTGTGCGGGTGGGGGGCTCTGATGGCGTCATGCGGGGCCTCGGCTATACCGGTGCAAGCCGGCAGCGATTGGAGTTTTGTGGGGCAATCCTGCACAGGCAGCGGGCTTTATGCAATCGGGCCAGACAGTTATTCGGTAGAATCTCGTGCAATTGGCACATTGGCCGGTTCTTCCAACGCGGATTGCAGGCTAGAGTTTCCCAATGACACGTCTTTCGATTCCCGTTTTCGGCCGGTTTGACCGGGCGCTGTGGCTGGCGGTCCAACGCTTTGGCGACAAAAACGGTTTCGTCATGAGCAGCCATGTGGCGATGTCGCTGATGCTGGCGCTGTTTCCGTTTGTTCTTTTCACCGTCGCTTTGGCCGGGTCGTTGTCGCAGGGATATGTGACGGACGAACTGATCGAGTTGATATTCGGTGCGTGGCCACAAGACGTGGCCCAACCCATCGTGGCCGAACTGCGCGCGGTTCTGGACGGGTCGGGTTCGGGTGTGATCACGCTGGGCGGTCTGCTGGCCGTCTACTTTGCCTCGAACGGAGTGGCGGCCGTACGTGCCGCCATGAATCAGGCCTATCATGACAATGACAGCTGGCCATTCTGGAAGACGCGCCTGCTTTGCCTCGGGTTAGTCATTTTGGGCGGAGCCGCGATCCTGCTGATCGCGGCGGTTGAACTGGTGCTGCCGGTCTATACACGTCTGGTGTCCGAGAATACGGCCGTGGACGTGGGCGAGTGGCTGTCGGTTGACCGTTTGCGGTGGACCTTCACGGTGGCGGTGCCGGCAGGAACGGTCTTACTGGCCCATCTGATCCTGCCGACCAAGCGTCACCGCATCATGCAAATCCTGCCCGGAGTGGCGCTGACCCTTCTGTTGTGGGCGGCCGGAGGGTGGGGGTTCTCGGTCTATATCGCGCAATTCGCGACCTACAGCGCCACCTATGCTGGCCTGGCGGGGGCCATGGCCGCGTTGATTTTCATGTATCTGTGCGCTGCCATCCTAATTTTCGGCGCAGAGTTCAACGGCGCGCTGATGGACATCGACAATCAGGGCGAGGTCGGAGCTTCATGAGAAATTGGCACCGCATCGCCCGGATCATCGCGTTTTCCGGATGCGCCCTTTTGCAAAACGGCGGTTGGGCTTGGGCGCAGGACTATGTCGGCTCGGACGCTTGTCGCGATTGTCATGACGAACAGGTGCAAGCCTGGGCGGGATCCCACCACGCGTTGGCCTGGATAGAGCCCACGCCTGACACCGTTGTGGCCGACTTCGGTAATACGGCCTTTTCTCATGACGGCATGACCGTCACGTTTCGACGGGAGGGGTCGGACTATCTTGCCGACGTGACCGAGAAAGACGGCCAAAGCCTGCAATACAGGGTTCATTCCGTCGCTGGGATCGAGCCGTTGCAGCAATATCTGTTTGAAACCGAGCCCGGCCGATTGCAGAGCTTTGATGTGGTCTGGGACACGCAGGCCAAGCGCTGGTATCACCTGTATCCGGATCAGGACTTGCCGCCAGACGATGGGTTGCACTGGACCGGCCCATACAAGAATTGGAACGGCCGCTGCGCGGAGTGTCACGCGACAGGGTTCGAAAAGAACTTTCAGCCGCAGACCCAGTCCTTTGCTTCCGAGCAGGTCGAGATCGGCGTGGGTTGTGAGGCCTGCCATGGCCCCGGCTCGGCTCATCTGGATTGGACAAAAGGTCAGCCTGCACCTGCCGGGCTGAACGAGTTTGGCTTTCCTGCCATCTGGGGTACGGGCGACACCGAGGTCGAGATTCAGCAATGCGCCGGCTGTCATTCCCGCCGTGAAGCTCTGGAGGACGGAAACCCGCTGCCGGGCACGCCATTCCACGATGCCTACAATCTGGCGCTTCTGCGTCCGGGTCTGTACCAGCCCGACGGCCAAATACTGGACGAGGTCTATGTCTATGGATCTTTTCTGCAGTCCAAAATGTATGCGCAAGGCGTCGGCTGCCTGAATTGCCATGAGGCGCACAGTGCAACCTTGAAGGCCGAGGGCAATGCGGTCTGTACGCAGTGCCATTCCCCGGCTGGCAACCCCGATTTTCCGTCACTGCGAAAGGCGCAATACGACGATCCCTCACACCACCACCACCCGGAGGGAGGCGAGGGGGCGCAGTGCAAAAGCTGCCACATGATCGAACGTCTCTATATGGGCGTCGATGGTCGGCGCGATCACAGTTTCCGTGTGCCGCGCCCCGATCTGGGCTTGGGAGAGGATGCCTGCACTGATTGCCACACGGATCAGGATCAGCCCTGGGCCGCCGCCGCCATAAATGACTGGTTCCCGGACTCCGATCATCGTACGCCCCATTTCGGGACCGCATTCGCCCCCGCATTTGCCGGAGAGGTCGACGACCCGGCCGCGTTGCTGGCTGTTGCTCAGGACGGTGCGCAACCCGGCATTGTGCGGGCGACGGCCGCCTATCTGCTGCAACCTTTCGCGACCCCCGAAATGGCCGAGCAAACAGCAGCGATGCTGACGGACGAAGACCCATTGGTTCGCGCCAACGCGGCGGTGTTGCAGCGGGCGGCAGGGCTGGACGACAGGGTGGCCCGTTTGTCGCCGCTGTTGTCCGACCCAATGCGAAGTGTACGCCTTGCAGCTGCCAAGGAGTTCCTGCCCATTCCCGCCGCGGCTTTGACACCCCTGCAGCGCAACAACGCGCGTGAGAACATGGCGGATTGGCAGCGCTCCTTGTCCAACCGTCTGGATTTCCCGGAAACCCACCTGGTCCTTGGAGGGATGGCGCTGACGCTGAGAAACCCTGTCGCCGCCGAACAGGCCTTTCGTCAGGTGGTATCCATGGATCCCCAGCGCGAGGATGCTTGGCCAATGCTGATCCAGCTGGCCCAAATCAACCGCGGCACGGATGCAGCCCGTCAGGTATTGGACGAGGGTCTTCGGACTCTGCCCGACAGCCCAACGCTTCAGGATCTTGCGCGGCAACTGGGCCGGTAAACCGGCATCGAAGCGACGCAGTTGCGCCATTTTGCAGTCCCATTTACCGGCCAACATCCATGGACAAGGCATTGACCAGTTCAGGATGTGGTAATCCATGTTGTATTTGAAACGCCCGTCGACAAAGCTCGACCAACCTGTGGCAACGCGCCGGGTCTCGCTGGATCAGCGGATCGACGAGTTGCGCAACAAGCCGGCCACGTATCTCAACCATGGCGAGGCGTTGCTGCTGCAGGGGATCGCGGCGGCATCGTTGCGGCCGCAGCGGATTGTAGCCGACAAGATCGCGCTCGACGACGATTGATCAGCCCCGAAAACCGGTTGCCACCACGAATTTTTCCGAACTGTCCGACCGTGAAGCTGGCGGTTTGACGTTTGCCACTTTGTCGAACTTCTGCTTCAGCAGTTTCTGCAGATCGCCCTCGGCGCCACCAGCCAGAACTTTTGCGACAAAGGTTCCTCCGACCTCCAGCACGTCAAAGGCGAAATAGGCGGCGGTTTCGCACAGCGCCATGATCCTCAGGTGGTCGGTCTGCTTGTGCCCGGAGGACGCTGCGGCCATGTCCGACATGACAACGTCGGCTTTGCCGCCAAGCCACTGTTTTACCTTCTCGTCGGCATCGTCTTCCATGAAGTCCAGAACGTGGGTTTCGGCACCCGCCACGGGCTCGACCTCTTGCAGGTCAACACCCAGAACCGTCCCGATCCGCTTGCCCGATTTCTCGCCCAGCGCATTCACGCGTTTGACCGCGACCTGACACCAGCCACCGGGCGCGCAGCCAAGGTCGACCACGCGTGCGCCGGGAACCAGAAAGCGGAACTTGTCGTCCAACTCCAGAATCTTGTAGGCCGCGCGCCCCCGATACCCCTCGGCCTGCGCTCGCTTAACATACGGATCATTCAGCTGCCGCTCGAGCCAGCGGGTCGAGCTGAGCTTGCGTCCGCGCGCGGTCTTGACCTTGACCTTCAGGTCACGCTGTCCGCGTCCCGAAGTGTTTTTGCCGCTGGGTTTCTTGGCCATCGAAAAGGTCTCCTGAAGACTGCGAGGCCTTTACCCGCTTGTTCATGTGGCATCAAGCCGATGATATCGACCGCTCCCTCAATAGCAGATCGGGCCAAGGCGCAGAAACACCAAATACCGCCCATCCCAGACCGTTCAAGACCTTCCCGCCGAGGCCGCCAGATATCGGCGGTGACGCCGAAAAACTGTGCAGCAGTTCTAGTGCCTCTGCCGAGTCGACCGCTGGCACGGCGATCCCAATGCCGCCAATCGCCAAAGCATGATGCGGAACGGTGTTGGCGATATGAAAACCCGGGCTGAATACCTTGAACCCGGCAGCCTCAAGCGCACAGATCGTGGTTGCGGCCGTCGAAACCCGGTAGGCGATCGCTATGGTCGCAAGCGGCATGCAGCGCAGAGCTTTCTCAAAACGGCCCGTCTTCCAGGACGCCATCGGCGCTCATCTGTGCATAAAGCAAACCCTCGCGCAGCCCACGGTCCGCCACCGATAGGCGGTCGGTCGGCCAGCAGCGCAACAGCGCTTGCAAGATAGCAGATCCGGACATGATCAGGGCCTGCCGGTCCTCGCCGATGCGCGGATCGCGACGGCGGCCTTGAGGGCCAAGCTCCAGATAGCCGCGAATGACCTTGTCAATCTGATCGCTGGTCATGCGCAGGCCGTCCACCTTGGTCCGGTCATAGCGTTTCAGGCCCAGATGAGAGGCAGCGACCGTTGTGACGGTGCCGCTTGTGCCAACGATCTGAAACCCCTCGCGGGCCTGTTCGTCCTTATAGGGCGCAAAATCGGCGAGGTTTTCTTCAAAAAACCAACTCATCAGGGCAAAGCGGGCAGCATCGTCTTCGACATCGTGGAACTGATCGCGCAGTGTGGCGACGCCCAGTGGAACGCTGATCCAGTCCACCACCTTGGCGGCGGGAAAGGGACTGTCGACCGTGTGAAACCCGTTGTGCAGCCGCATGATCGCCGTTGAACGGTCGCGTCGCGGAACCGAGGACAGGTCGATCCAGACCAGCTCGGTCGAGCCGCCGCCGATATCGACGACCAGCAACTGCTCGGTCTTGGTGCTGACCAGCGGAGCACAGGAAATGACCGCCAGACGGGCTTCTTCCTCGGGTTGGATGATTTCAAGGGTCAGGCCGGTCTCACGCTTCACCTGACGTATGAAGTCGCGTGAGTTTCGGGCGCGGCGGCAGGCTTCGGTCGCCACAAGCCGCATACGCTTGACCTTGTTGCGTTTCAGCTTTTGCTGGCAGATCCTAAGGGCTTGGATGGTGCGCGCCATCGAAGACCGCGACAGCCGTCCGGTCCTTTCAAGCCCGGCACCAAGCTGCACGGACTTCGAGAAGCTGTCGACCACATGAAAGCCGCTGCCCTTGGGCTGGGCGATCAGCATGCGACAACTGTTTGTCCCCAAATCCAGCGCGGCATACAGGGCATCTGGATCGGGTCTTGCCGGCGCGGGGCTTTCGACCACCTTCGGGAACGCGCCCGCACCTTTGGGACGCTTGGGCGCCATCGTCACGCCCTCCGATTTTCGAGTTACCCCGACCTTAGGTCGCGGGCGCGCGTCGTGCAAGACGCTCATTAAAGTCATGAGGATTTTGATGGACCCCGAGACTGGAGAAACCGGTACAGGGCCTGTATCCCGAACTGCAAAACGTCGCTGTAAAAGCCCCGGGTGTCGAAATCCGACCGACCCGGCCCCACATAGCCGTTTAGAACCGGACCATCTGGTTAGGAGGAATCAAGAGCAATGCCTGACGTCACCATCGTTTACTGGCGCGACATCCCCGCTCAGGTCATCGTGGGCAAGGGCCGCCGTGGCGCAAAGCGACAGTTGGATGTGCGGTTCGAGCAAGCCATCGACCGCGCCGCCATGAAGGTGAACGCCAAGGACAGTGATGCCTATCTGGCCGAGTGGCGCAAAGCCGAGCCGTTCGAGGTTGAGGGTGACCCGACCGAGATCGCCGAGGCTGAAGCGCTACGCCTGGAAACGGAATACGATCAGGACCGCATCAAGGCCCTGATCGCAAATGACGGTTGGGCATGAGCCCCAGATCTTTATGGGAGGCCGCAATGGCTTTGCTGAACTTCAAGAAACGTGATGCGGCCGATAAGGCCCCGGTGAACCCGACCGTCGAAGCCTTCTTGCAGGGTTATTCGATCGAAGTCATGCCGCGCACCGCCGAGAAGGTCGAGGATTTCCGCGACCTGCTGCCCGAAGGCACGCGCGTGTACATCGCCCATATCGAGGGCACACCCATCGAGGACATGGTCAAGACCGCCAAGCGGATTGCGGCCGAGGGATATCCTGTCATGCCGCATTTCCCGGCGCGGATCATCAAGGACGCGGCGACGCTGGAGAACTGGATCGCCATGTATCAGGGCGAGGCGGGTGTCGAGCAGGCCTTGCTGCTGGCCGGGGGCGTGGACAAGCCGCATGGCCAGTTCGACAGCTCGATGCAGTTGCTGGAAACGGGTCTGTTCGACAAGGCGGGCTTCAAGCGTCTGCACGTCGCAGGCCACCCCGAGGGCAACAAGGATATCGACCCGGACGGTTCGACCAAAAACGTGGACGAGGCATTGCGCTGGAAGCAGAAATTCAGCGAAACCACCGACGCCGAAATGGCGCTGGCCACCCAGTTTGCCTTTGACGCCAAGCCGATCATCGCATGGGCCGACGGCCTGAAGGCGGCGGGGATCGACCTGCCGATCCATATCGGCATCGCCGGTCCGGCCAAGCTGCAGACCCTGATCAAATTCGCGATCGCCTGCGGTGTGGGCCCATCACTGAAGGTGCTGCAGAAGCGCGCCATGGACGTGTCCAAGCTGCTGCTGCCCTACGAGCCGACCGACGTGATTACCGAATTGGCCCAGCACAAGGCGGCCAACCCCGACTTCAACATCACCAACGTGCACTTCTTCCCGCTTGGCGGCATCAAGACCAATGCCAACTGGGCCATCGAAAACGGCGGCGCCTCGGCGAAGCCTGCAAACTCCTAAGGACCGGACATGACCCGTACAGTCGTAGAATCAAAGACCAAAACCGCGATCATCGGCTTCGATCAGCCGTTCTGCGTGATCGGCGAACGGATCAACCCCACCGGCCGCAAAAAGCTGGCCGCCGAGCTGGAAGCGGGTGATTTCTCGACCGTCGAGAAGGACGCGCTGGCACAGGTCGCGGCCGGGGCGACCGTGCTCGATATCAACGCAGGCGTGGTTTACAACTCGAACCCCAACCCGAACGAGACCGAACCGCCGCTGATGCGACAGATCGTCGAGCTGGTGCAGGGTCTGGTCGACGTGCCGCTGTGCATCGACAGCTCGGTTCCGGGCGCGTTGGAGGCCGGGCTCGAGGCTGCCGAAGGCCGCCCGCTGCTGAACTCGGTCACCGGTGAGGAGGACCGCCTGGAACTGGTGCTGCCGCTGGTCAAGAAATACAACGTGCCGGTCGTTGCTATTTCGAACGACGACACGGGCATTTCCGAAGACCCCGACGTGCGTTTTGAGGTGGCCAAGAAGATCGTCCAGCGCGCCGCCGACTATGGCATTCCGGCCCACGACATCGTTGTGGACCCGCTGGTGATGCCGATTGGCGCGATGGCTACCGCCGGCCAGCAGGTCTTTGCCCTTGTGCGCCGCCTGCGCGAGGAGCTGGGTGTGAACACCACCTGCGGTGCGTCGAACATCTCGTTCGGTCTGCCGAACCGTCACGGCATCAACAACGCCTTCCTGCCGATGGCGATGGGCGCGGGCATGACCTCGGCCATCATGAATCCGGTGGCGCTTCCGGTGACGCAGAAGAAGATCGCCGAGAAAAAGGCCGAGGTCGCGGCGGCGGGCATCATCCTGCCCGAGGGCATGGATGATGAAACCTTCGTTCAGATGTTCGGTCTGGGCTCGACCAAGCCGCGCGCCGGCAAGGAAATGGAGGCCATCCGCGCCGCCAACCTGCTGACCAATAACGACCCGCATGGCGGCGAGTGGATCAAGTTCAACAAACCGGCCGATGCTGCAGGCGCCGAAGGCGAGAGCGCACGTGGCCGCCGGGGCGGTGCTCGACGTCGCCGGGCCTGAGCAGGCTGCTTTGTCAACGGGCCGGGCAATCTGCCCGGCCTTTTTGTTTGCCGCGCTGATCGAAGCATCTTGAACTCTGCGAAGGACGGGTGATATTCAGCACCGAGCGGCGGGTATGATGTAATGGTAGCCTGTCAGCTTCCCAAGCTGAACGCGCGGGTTCGATTCCCGCTACCCGCTCCAAAAATTTCCCCATAAAAACAAAGATCTTAGTTCAGTTCGGATCAAAGCGGCTTGCATGACCCCATATTTGCGTTCAAGAACAAATTTGAACAAGTTTTGAACAAGTGGGGCCAAGCCAAATGAACCGTCTACTGACCACAGCGATTGCACAGTTGGTTTTTGTGTCACCTGCTTTTTCTGAACCGTCCGCGAGTGAAGTTCTCAATCTCATTGACGGAAGCCAATCATTAGAGAGCAACACTGCGTCAATCTACTTGCACGGCATTCACACTGGCCTTTTGTGGGCAGAGGTTTTCAGGGCGAGCGGCGGACATGACAGGTCGTTCTGTGAACCCAATAACCCCGATTTGAACCAAGAATACACAATCTCTATCCTACGACCCTTTGTAGAGGCTAATCCAGAAGTCGGCGAGCAACCAGTGGGCGCAGTCTTGCTTGGCGCACTGATTAGCACGTATCCATGCCCCGAGTAGACCTGTCCGACCCGACCAAGCGCGCGGCACTCAAGCCCCGCACCAGCTATTACGCCCATCCGCTCGGCAGCAAACGATATGTCCTTATGCGGGTCGGCAAGCGGGGCTGCACGTGGGGCGCGCGCGTACCGGGACGGCCCGACAAGGCACTCGGGCCGGTCGACGCGATGACGTTCGATCAGGTGGCCGATCTGGTCCGCAAGATGGACAACACCCCGGCCAACGACACGCCCGGCGAACTGGCGACCATTGGTGACGCTCTGGATGCCTATGAGGCGTCAAGCGCGCTGACCAAGGGCACGCGACCCATGGCCACGATCCGAAGCCACCTGAAGCTGATGGGCGATCTGCGTGACAAACGGATCGCGGATGTACGGCTGGCCACGCTGAACACTTGGCGCGACGGACTGGTCGGGCCGGGCAGGGGCATCGCCACCGTCAACAAGGCCGTCGGCACCCTCAAGGCTGCATTGAATGCCCATGGCGTGGATGGCGACTGGCAGCGGCTGAAGAAGCTGAAGGAGCCGAAGGCGGCACCGGCCGCGATCCTCACCCGGAAAGATGTCGATGCAATCCTTGCCCAACTGTCGAACACCGATCCCGACTTTCACGATCTGGTCAAAGCACTCTGGCTGACCGGGGCGCGACCGGGTGAAATGCGCAATGCTCAGGTGTCTGACCTGCGGGGCAACACCCTGACGCTGACCGGCAAGACTGGCACCAGACACATCACGTTGACGCCCGGTGTCGCGGCGTTCTTTGCTGCGCGTGCAGCAGGCGCTTATACGCACCTGCTGGAAGCCGACGGACGACCCTTCACGCCCGACATGATCAAGAACCGCTGGGACGGGCTGGAACTGGACGCCACACCCTATGCGCTGCGCCATGGTTTCATCACCAGTGCGATCTATGCCGGTGTGCCGGTCTTTCCTCTGGCGAAACACTGCGGCACCAGCGTCGAAATGGTCGAGCGGACCTATGGTCACGTGCTGGCCGAAATGCAGGCCGAAGCCTTCGGGGCTTTGGAAGCGGTGCTGATGTGACTGTCGTGCGTGGCAATACCGGCGTTGAGCTAGACCTGCCGGATGAAGTGATCGCCCGGTTCAAAGATCGCCCCAACGAACTGCGGTTGTTGGTCGATACCTTTGCCGATCTTTCCATGTCGGATCGTATGGACCTGACCGGTGCTGAAACGGCTTCGATACTGCAATATGCCGAACGCACACACAGACGCGCACAGAAGGCAGAACTGGCCGCAAAGGGTGGTGCGGCACGTTGGACCGACGAGTCCGAGGCCGTGGCGATGGCGATCCGTCAGGCGGCTGCGGAGAACGGCAAAAAGCTGCGGTCCAAGGCGAACGCATCACGGGTGCTGAAAGACCGTGTGAACGCCATCCTAGAGGGGCATGGGATCGCGTCCCGGTCGGAACGAACACTGGAAAAACACATACCTTCTGAAATTTTGTAAAATTAGTCCCGTGATAGCCTTTGGCATCGCGGGATTTTTTGTGATCAATAGATAGGCACCGCAACTTTTAAGGGGTGCCAAACAATGTTTGATCCTGAAATTCTCACCAAGCAGCTAACCGAAGCTGTGAAGCAGGCAGTGCAGGCAGAGTCGCACAAGCTGCAAGGCACGATTGCCGTCAACGATGCGATTGTGTCGATCCTCAACAAGCCGATGATGACTTATCCCGGCGATATTCAGACCGTTCTGGGTCTGGGTCGCACGACCGTTTTCAATCTGGTGGGTGAAGATAAGACGTTTCCACCGATCTCGACCGTTGGACCTCGTCAGTTTGTTTCCACCGAAAAGTTCATGGCGTGGCTGGCGTCGAAAGAACGGGTGGCCGCCTGATCAATCCCCGCCCGGTGCTGGCCCAGCCGGGGGGACGGGATAACTGTGGCCGGAGAACTGACACATGAAAATTCGTTACGGCGACAGCGTTATGAAAAATAGACGCCCTGTAGACACCACCGCTGAACGCGCCATCGATTTTAACGTAAAGGACCATGACAGCCCCGAAGCTGCCGCCCGCGCCTTTCACGCCGCTTTGGTCAAACTGATCGAAGAAGCCAAGCCCGATGACACGTGGTTTGACCAAGACCCCGACATCGAACTGGCGATCTGGGAACCGGGCGAACGGACCGACATGACCGAAGACCCAACCGCTTGGGGCGTCTGCTGGGAAGCTGGACCCGAATTTTGGGCGTACATGACCGATGCGGTGATGACCAAGGATTACGAAACATGCCCCGGTCCGTGGTCGTTCGTGATGTTGTTTTACCCGCGCCGCGACTGGTCCACCACAGCCGCATAAGCAAACGCCCCGACCTGTGCGGGCCGGGGCGATCTCAACCGGGGTCAACGTGCCAGTTCCCCCAATGTCAGGAATGGATATGAGTAATACCAAAACAATCGAATGGGTCAATGGTCGCGAAGAAGGTTACGCAGGTCGACGTGCGCGGGTGCGGGTCTGGGAGTCTCACCCGCGCGACATAAGCTGGAAGTGTGAAGTTGAAGAACTGGTGCAGTTACCTGGTCAATCGTCCCATCTGGTACCGACCGGCCGAAAGCTGGCCGAGGGTGCCCCGACACGGGACGGTGCGCGCGCTCTGGCGGTGCTGCTGGTTGCTCGACTGCTGGCGGATGTGCCGGGGGTGGCGGCGTAAGAATACCGTTCCCGCATGTAACAACCGGTGTCGTCATGGCCGACGGTGTTGCGGAAACGGAAAACCCCCCGGCCTGTTACGGGCCGGGGGGGACTGAACTGACTTGACCCTGTCGTACCAATAGAAAGGCCATGACACATGCATCCTACCCTTGACCAAACCGCAACGGCAAGTGCCGTGACGGTTTTTACGACCGGGCACGGGCTGCTGTGCAAGCAATTCACCCTCAGTCCGACCGGTCAACTGATCAAGACGCCCGTTGCCAATATGTCTTTTGGCAGAGCCGACCACGTCCCGGCGCAAACACCAGCCGATCTGGCCGGGATACTGGACGGCCTGCGCCCCAATCAGGCGATCAGCATCGGGGTGATGAAAAACGGGTCGTCTGTGTCCGATATCACCACGGTCGGATCGGAACGGGCCGGGATGATCAGTCGAAGCCTGCGGCATTTCCATTTTCCACCGGATGAACCGGCTTGGTTGCTCATCGACTACGACACCGACCAGATGCCCGAGGCGATCCGGCAGCGCATCGCGGCCATGGGCGGACCGTGGCAGGCCATGCGGCTGATCTGGCCGGAACTGGACACGGCGCGCGTCGTCGTGCGGGCCAGCAGCAGCGCCGGCATCGTGATGCCGGATGGTACCCTGACCCGGTCAGACGGCCTGCACGTCTATGTTCAGATGCGGTCCGGTGCGACCATCCGCGAGACGATCAAGACCTTGGGTCGACGCGCTTGGTTGCACGGGCTGGGCTGGATCAAGGCCAGCAAAAGTGGCGGCGCGCTTGTTCGATCCATTATCGATACATCCGTTGCCAGTCCGGAACGACTGATCTTCGAAGCCGCGCCGATGCTGGGTCAAGGTCTGACCAGATGCCCGACCGTGACGCAGCATTCGGACGGGCTGTTTCTGACCGGGCTAAAGATGACGCCGCAGGAACAGGCACAAGCCGATCTGCTGGTGTCACAGGCGACCGAGGCAATGCGGCCCGAACTGGCCCGCATAGAAGCCGAGTATGTCGACACTCGGGCCGACCGCGTGGCAAAGCGTTCGAACATATCCAAGAACCAAGCCCGCAAGATCGTGTTGCAGATGATGCGGGGGGCGGTACTGGATGACAATTTCCAGGTACCAGTGAAAGACGGGTCGTACGTGCGGGTTGGCGACATCTTGGACCATCCCGACGAATGGCATCGCAAGTCCGTGCCCGATCCCGTTGAAGGCGTCGAATATGGTGACGACAAGGCGACGTTCTTTCTGAAGCCGAGACCGATGCACCCGAACGACCGTCCCGTCCTGATCAGCCATGCGCACGGCATCAAGACGGTCTACCGCTTTGCGCGATATGAGACACCACCACCACCCGCCATACTGCCCCACTTCCCTGCGCCGGTGGCACCACGTGATCAGGCGATTGCCGCCCATGGTCAGACGGTCCGGCACTGGATGGAACGCGCGGCCAACGACGTTCGGGCGGCCCGCGCAGTCAGAGAGTCTTACGCGGTCGAAGAAGATGAATACCTGCGTGCATGTCGCCTTGGCGAAATAATGGCACAGTTCGGGCTGACTTATACGCCACGAATGCACATGACCAGCGACCTGCCGTTGGCACGCACGATGCTGACCGGGGCGCAGGGTGTCGGAAAAACTGCCGACCTGCTGGCCGCCCTGGAAGCGAACCCCGATATCACCGCTTTGGTACTCATGCCCGACCACGAAATGGCCACTGAGGCCACAATGCGCTTCAATGGTACCAGCCTTGTCATGCGGGGTCGCGATGCGAATGATCCCGACGCCGGCGACAAGCGCATCAAAATGTGCCGCATGTCCGGTCGGGCAAAGAAGGTCATCAATCACGGTCTGAGCGTCCAAGCGGCCCTGTGCGAAAAGTGCCCGCACTCGGGGTCGTGCGCCTATCTGAGACAGGCCGCCGATCTGGAAAACGTTCAGGTGATCTTCGCCCCGCACGACTGGGCGTGGTTACCGCTGCCAAACAATCACAAGCCCGATGTCGTGGTCTTCGATGAGCGGCCGCGCGACTTTGGGAAACATACGTCTTCGATCCCGGTCGAAGCCCTTCAGTTCGGCCTGCAATACGATGGGAACGCAGAAGGTCGGGACGAAGCACTGGCGGTGCACGCGGACTACATCGCGCCGCTGATGCAAACCCTGCGGTTCATCGCCTACAACTACCCCTTTGCGATCTTGGCGGCACTGCGGGCCTACGGCTGGACTCGGTCCCATATCGAAACCGCGCTGGCCGGTCTGGACCATTTCGAGCCGCACGCGCTGATGCGGTTGTGCCGCGATCTGGTGAGACTGTCGGGGGCGATGTCGGTCCTTGATGACGTTCTGAGCAAACCGCCCCGACCGATCCGGCAGTTGCGGATGCTCTTTCGGGCGTTGGCCGATGAGATTGATCTTGCGCACGACCAGCCGACCACGGTCCGTTTTACGGTCGACGGACAGGGTGTATGGCACTACCAGACGGTTGCCCTGCGGGAACTGGTCAACGGCCGCAACCGACCCTTTCTGCATCTGGACGGTACCGGCGATCCCGAGTTGATGACGGTGCTGTTCGGACAAATGGAAATCAACCACCACCCGGTCGAGCGCAATGCTATCATCACGCAGGTGGTCGATCAGACCTTCAGCAAATCTGCCGTTACGGGCGAACGTCGTGATGGTGAGTGGCTTGAACGGACGCATGTGCTGCAAGGCAAACTGCAAAACGTGATCCACAACCAGTACCCGAACGCTGCCGTGTTCAGCTACATGAACGCCCGCAGCCCCTTGGGTCTGGATGACAGTGAGCGTTTCGGCCACTTCAACGCGATCCGGGGCCTGAACAAATGGGAAGACTACCCTTTGGGTATCGTGATCGGACGCAACCAACCCAAGATCATGGACGTGGAAGAAATCGCGGCGGCCTACGCGGTGCGGGCGGGCGTGCTGTTGACTAGGTCTCAGTTCGTAGATCAGTGGCGGGGCATTCGGATGAGAAACGGCTTACCGTACCCGCTGGCGGTCAAGGTCCATCCGGATGGCTGGGCACAACGCGTGCTGGAACAGATGCGCGAGAAAGAAATCGAACAGACGCTGGATCGCTTGCGTTTGATCCATAATCCTATAGCGAAAGAAGTACATCTTTTGTCGCCAGTGGTGATTGATGCGACCGTCGATCAGATAAAATCATCGCATGATTACTTGGCAGGGATGAGCCGTATAGAAAGAGCGATATACAAACACCGCTTCGTTCCGTTGTCTGGTCGTGAAGCTGTGCGTGTGTTTCCGGACATTTGGGCCAGTGAAGCGACCGCACGTCGCGATCTGGATGAAATTAGCGTCACCAACGCTGTAAACTTGCGTCATCATGTATTTAAAGAATCCTTAATACATCGTGACGCAAGTTTCGTGAAAGTACGTTACAAGCGTGACGAAGCGTACGCGTACGCTGTTGAAGCAATCGTCGCCAGCGATTACACCAAAGCCCGCACAACTGTTGAAGCTGTTGTCGGAAAGACAGTTGAATTCACTGTACTCACCATCAATAACCAACCGTCTATATCTGTTGGTTGACCACACCAACAAACATAACGAACCGTCTATATCTGTTGGGGTAACGGGTTGGTGGGTCGGGCCGAGACTGGTACCAGCAACCGCCCCCCGCCTAGTCTGGGCACCACCAGCAGCAGTAGTACCGACACCGACTTGAGCGCCGCGATCAGTGCCATCACCATCAGCGTCGAGACAGTCACCCTATGACGTCGACACCACCACCACCACCACCACCATCACCACCACCACTTCTTCACGCATGACAACGATGTCGTTGCGATCACGTTCCGATGTCGTTGCTGTTCGTGACGTGTTGGTGCCGTCGCTGACAAAGCGTGGGGAGGGAGTGAGCAAGACCAAACGCCAAAGCCAGCACCGCGCCCCCAACTCAATTTCGCGTCCTAATTTCAGATTTGCCCCCCCTTCACGCAAAAATGTTGCAACAAATGTTCATTTGACGCCACAGTACTACCGTCAGAACACATAGATTCAGGACGATTTACGCGCAATCAGACAGGATGTGCACGAATGCCCCGGAAACAGCACGATACACGCAAAGACAGCCTGACCGGCCTGCGACGGGCCACACAGGCCGATGAACCCGCCAGCGTGGCCGTGCCGGATGTGGCCGGATTGGAAATGTTGAACGATCTGGGTAAGCGCACGTTCGTGAACCTCTATCGATCCGCGCCCGACCGCTGGACCGAAGCCGATTTGAATATGATCCTTGAGCTGGCGTTTGTAACTCAGCAGATGGCCGACAATCGCATCCTGTGCATGATGACACCCGCCACTGTG
Organism: Ruegeria sp. BC6; assembly: GCF_056539185.1. Taxonomy (NCBI): domain Bacteria; kingdom Pseudomonadati; phylum Pseudomonadota; class Alphaproteobacteria; order Rhodobacterales; family Roseobacteraceae; genus Ruegeria; species Ruegeria sp. BC6. Next base: position 592,631 of record NZ_JBQFUM010000001.1, on the reverse strand, counting down.
ACGCACGTGAACGGATCGTCAGGCCGCAGCCCGTTCCACACACACCAGCAGGAGTTGTCCCGGCAGATGCAGGCACTGGCCCGCGATCTGGGACTGCGTACCAAGGATGGCATCGCCTTGGCGGCATCGTCGGTAACAACCCGCGACACACCTACAGACGAACCTGACAACGTCACCAGCTTCGAAGACTTCCTGAGCGAAGCGATCAACGGGGGGTAATGTGGTTCAACTGCCATCGGACATCACCGAGACCGAAATGGTTCGCGCCAACGGTGGCAAGCCGCTCGAATGGCCGAACGATCCGCTTCACCGGATCGTCTATGTACTTTGGCTTCGCGATAACCTTCGGGCCTTTGTGGATGAGAAACGAATGGACCTAGCGTTTTTGATGGGCAGTCACGGCAACCAAAGAACTGCTGAAAAGGTTCACGCCGCTTTGCACACGTTGGGTCAGATTAACAGCTACCACGTCCACCACGATTGGCCGACCGGGTTGGCCGGTGTGATCAGGTTGATCAAGACCGATCCACAGAACTGGCCAGCAACGCCCGAAAAGTATGGGGTGGTATGACACAAATGCTGAATGGGACCGACGCGGACTGGCAATGCTGGACAACGCGCAAAAGGATTGTGAGCCGCCAAAAGGAGAAATCGGGAACGGCTCCCCTTTTTCCACTTTGTGAAAACACTTGTTCTAAACTCTTAAGCGGCCGTGCAACTGACTAGTGCTGTCGGCTACCTGAGCTGATCGAACTGGGAGGCTAGATCAATTGCTGTATGGCACTGATGAAGCGTTGGGTAAGGGCGTCCCAGTTTTGTCCGTCCCCTAATTTTTTACCATTATGCAAGATATTTGGCATACGTAAGTCTGCAGCTTACCTCTGCCGTGCAAGGAACGCTTTAAGCCTTTGATCTGTGATGTCGCTGTCATAGCAAATGGGGTTGTATCCACCTGGCTTGGACCATGCGCTTCGCTTCCCGCAACGCCGCCCTGCGCGATCTGTGTTGTAAGGGCAAGGACAAGAGCCGGGGTATGCAGCGATACTCTGACGAATAATAGCTTTCCGAGCAGCTTGGATTTCTCTACTCGTCGGCGGCGCGATTTTTCTACTCTTTGCTTTTGGCTCAAGTTTTTCGATCGGAGGCTTGGTCGAAGCTAAATATTTGGAGGACATCCAACCCCTTCCGAGCGACGACACAATTTCAGTCCAACCGCTTATATTGGAAACGTGGCGAACGCGTGCGCCTCGCAGCAATTGACCCAGTTTTTTGTGCGTCGTACCAGGACCTTCGCGTTGGTTAACCCGATCGCCGGTTACGTACAAATAAACCGCTGTGTCAATTTCTTGAATAACCGCAGGCTTTTGTGGCGGCGGTGTTGGAGGCTCAATTGACCCTACCAGCCAAGCCATAACGCCTATTGCAATAAGTATCAAAGTAAGGTGTTTGATTTTTTCTCCACCAAATCTTCTGTTGAGCCTAGTCTCGCGAACCTAGCAGGTGTGCTAGGCTTAACACTATCTAACGCCATTCTAATATGGCAGGGGCGTAGAGTTGAATAGTCGAGGCCAAGCTAGGCTGAGTATTAACAATACCCAGCTCGAACAATCCTCGCCCTCGCTTCCGGCGTTTCCAAACGGCGGTATCGGCCACCTGAATAACGGCGGCAGTCCAATGCATGTCCGGCAGCGATTGCGTCCGCGCCGATGTCCTCACCGTCCACAAAGCAAACCCCCACCCAGCGGTCGTAGGTTCGTTCGCCGTTCAATTCGCAGGTGACCGTCTGGCCGCGCAAGTGGTCCGCCATCCACTGCTTAGCAGCCAACCCTGCGCTAGTGCTTAACTCAGGCCCATCTATGCCGTTCAACCTCACTGGAACGCCCTGAACGACGATCGTGTCCACGTCTCGGACTTTGGCGATACCTTCCACTGTGCGCCGGTCTGTTTGGTCTGGACCAAAGCTAGTCAGAAAGACCGCGACACCGGTTAGAGCGGCCATCCAGACTACAACCGACCGGCTTGGTGTCAGTGAACGCGGCAACTTAAGGCGCGATCTTCTGCGTAACGGAATGACGTTACCCGTATAACGGCGGGCAGAAAAAAAGTGACGGGCAGAGCCGATCAGCGAAATGACCAGAATGAGACTGATGACAGCCGCAAAAATCAGGGCGGGGTTCTCAAAATCGGGCAAAACGGTTTCTCGGCTTCTTGTTCATCTGAAAAATGCCATCACCTGGTAGTATACATAACGAAATCCGCATGTTTTTTTGGAGCTAAGTCAAATTCCGTTAACTCTCGGTTTTTTTGGCAGAAATTCGCAAGCAAGTTTTGGGTTCTCTTCCTAGCTCTGATTTGAAGGAAAGGAGAACTAAGCGATGAAGATCAAGAAGACAATTCCAGTTTTGGGAGTGTGTGGGACTCTGTTTACATCTGCCTGCGCCCAACAGCCGGGGTCAATAACTCCAGTTTCCATGGGCGACACTTACAGTGAAGTGTCGTGTTCCCGCGCCGCAAACCTGTACAAACAGGAGTCGGCAAAAGTTCCAACATTGGTAGCCGCACAGAAAAATGCCGTAACGGGCGATGCGTTGGGCGTTTTCTTGATTGGCGTGCCGGTCTCAAGCCTTTCTGGTGCCGACTTGGAAGGCGAAATTGCAGCGACAAAAGGAAAGCTAATCGCTTTGGCTGGTCGCCTTGAAGCATGCGGTACGTCTCCCGCAGCTGTGGCGTGGGGTTAAGCAACCCGTTCGTTCGTCCGCTCTTCTGGAAAAACGGACTGAAATTGGTTGGCGTTTGAACTTGATTTCAACCCTTCAACAAATGTCCGCTCAAACAAATTGAGGTGTTAGAATGAGATTACTCTACTTGGTAGTTTCCGGGGCGTTAGTTGCGAGTGCAGCGACTGCGCAATCCCAGTTGGAACCACTTTCTCGGTTGATGCAAAGGCCCCCTGATCAAGTTGAAGTAGGCTATCCATTTGTGCGCTGCGCGGGGCTTTATAGCGGAGCGATTAGGTATGGCGGCGCAAACTTTGGAGAGGAACTTTTGACCGGATTTCAAGACGGGTACTCTCGGAATTTGGTGGTCGCCTCGCTCTTTCGAATGAGCCATGCCAAAGAAAATGGATACCCGGTCGGCGATATTGAAACGCGGGCAAAGCAGGCAATGAAAGAAGCCGATCGCATGGCTGACTTCTATGCCGATCGCATGGAACAGAATTATGCCTCCAGCGGTCAGGCCATGGGAAATGATCCCCTGATCATGGGTGATTTTGAGGCTTGTAAAGAATTGGGCTTAGTTGTCGAAGCCGTTTACGAAAGTGCTGGGGCAAGTCGTTGAGAAATGTACATTTTATAACTTCCTTATTGTCCCTTTTGGTTCTTTCGGCATGTTACGACAGACTTGGATATGCTGATGGACACAGTGATGGCTACGCCCCGGGCTAAAGACAGCCTGCAATATCCGCGTGACAGTGATCTATGGAAAATGGACAATACTGTGTAGAGCCGTGGTTTTGCCGATAACATGCTCGGTGGCTGAGCGAAGCGCAGCGGCCGGATTCATCAATGAATTACGGACGAAACCGTCCGTATTTTTTCCGTGGAAGTCAAAACTGGCTCGATCATTTTCGTCGCATATGACGAGCCGTACCCAACAACTGTTTTAAGCTTGCACAAAACGAAATGCTGCCAAGGAGATTGAGAATTGGAACTTCCTGAGACCAAGTTGACAACAAAAACCAGGTATACATTTCGACATACAGTCGCAGCATTCATGGCACTTAGAAATCTGCCGGAAACTGCTGCTGAGCAAGCAGCCTGGTGGTTTGGACCAGAAGTGGGGGATAAATACTGTGAAAAGTACAAAAACCATACACCACTTGGGCAAACTGAGAACGCCAAAAAGGCTGTCGCGATTTGGGCCGAAGCAGATAAATCCGAGGTTTTCGCCGAGATTTGTGGATGGCACCGGCGGCAGGAACAACAAAAAGGCAGGCAGCAAAAGCTGTTCGTTGCCCAATGGTTCGACGATGAAGGCACTAATATTCAGTACTTTGGCAGCCTAACTGAAGCGATGCACTTCGTAAATTCGATAGATGATTTTTGTGGTCACATCGACATTGAGGATGGCTACACTTGGCAACGCTTGAAATTCCTCGAGGGTGAATTGGCTTCACACAGTGGTCAAATGCTTGTCGAGAAGGACCTTTGGCATCCCACCGTCTAGATGAGAAACCCTTAAAGACGCGGCCGATACACGTCGATAAACAAGGGTCTTTACTTAACCGCGCTGTTTGGCTTTCTTCCGGATCAACACTGCTAACACTTTGACGGCCATCGGCCCAAACATTTGCAATGCCATACAGCGAAAGGCCAAGATCAGATGGACAGTATTTTTGGTTTCTTATTCGTTATCCTTGCAGGGTTCCTTGTAATTTGGCTCTACATACTGCCGATCACAATGGCAGGTGATCGCAACAGATCGGGGTTGATCTGGTTTCTGATAGGTCTTGTTGGATCACCCCTTTTAGCTATCCTTTTATTGTTGGCCTTGGGGGACGCGCCAGACCATCCGGCAGCCTAGCTTGGATCGATCGGACCTTTTAACTCAGGTTCAGTTGGTAGTGCATGGGTGGGTGGTTCTACACCATGTTTCTCCAGCCATTCCAGCACTTCACCCCATTGGGTCTGGATCGATGGCGCACTTCGATACTCGTGCAAAGATTCGAGCCTGCATCGCAAGTCATAGGGAATTGTACGGGGCCATCTCCTCATAGCATGTGTTCTACTTTTGTTCCAGCGCTTGTCAACGGGCGTCGCGCATTAACCTTGATGCGCCAAAAAAATAGTGATTACTGTGAGTCGTGACGGACACTGTTTCCAGTGCCCGTCTGCTAGACTGCTTTCTAGGTTTGGGTCGTTGCACTGTTACTTTTGGTGAAAATTTCTCAGTGCGACGACCAGACCTGCCACCGATGCGACCGTTCCGACTATGGTTAGGACATCGATCAGGTTTAGAGCTGTCATGCTCATGCCCATTAGTCTGAACCGTCCGACGCATGGTTGAAACATAAAAAATTCCGTTTTTCTGAAGTATTTTTTGTTGACATTGGTTCACGTGGGGCACCGCCAAACTAGCCCGTGTCACCCATCTTGCGGCCGATACTGCACCCCGAACGCCCCACTGAGAGGCCCACACCCGACATCAACGGCCCGTATCGGTCAGGTGCTGACCCACAAGCCGCAGGCGGGACCGACCACGGCTGTGGCCTATGCGGCTCGTGAATATGATCATTTTGGGATGAAGTAGCTGCAAGGGGAATTGCCCTTGTTGCCCTTGCCTTCGTGCTGCTTGCTTGTCGCCCATGTCAGACCTTCGTGCGGATGGACAGTGCAAATCCCGCCATGGTCAATACAGACCGTTTTGGCCCGCTTCGTATGCCGCCTTTGCCTCGGTTTCGGTGACGTGACTGTCTGGATTGTCAGCCTGCGCCCGCAAGATCGAGAACGTACGATCCGACAAAGCGTCACGCATTCGTTGAATGTCCGCGTAGGTCTGCGCCGCCGCGATGGGTCACCCAACGCACCGTTCAGAATGCCGTCATGGCGGGGTGCTGGCCTTCAGGCTGCATCCGTTCGCGGTCGTCATCGTCCAACTGCTTTTTCGCCTCGGTCTTGGCGCGCTTTAGGGCCGCTTTGTACCGTAGCTGCAGTTCGGCCCCAGTGACGCCCCATTTTCTCGGCCAGTGCATCCAAATCATTGCCAGCCGGGTGGGCGACAAACGCGTCCAGTCGTTAATTGGCGATCATGCCCCAATCCTTCACGGTGCTGCCCGGATAGGTCAGTCGGGCATCCACTAGTGCCAAGGCCTTCGGGCGATCGTGTATCCAAATCGCGCGCCTCACCACCACGGACGCGGCATTGGTGCCGACATACTCATCACCGTCCCCAACTTGGTTGATGTGAGTTTTAACCTAAATCGACTTATGGCTTAACCTAATCCGACTTGTGTTTTTCAATACATAGCTTTTGTATATACGCGACGTGTACCAGGTATCTGGCAGGTGCTTTTTTCGGTTCAGTTCAGTTCGGTCAATTCTGAACAAGTTTTTGAACAAATGGACCGACGGACCAATAAAGCAAGACGAACCACTGCGTGTGTAGTCAGCTTCCCAAGCTGAACGCGCGGGTTCGATTCCCGCTACCCGCTCCAAGCACTTTGATATTGGCCCGCTTGAAGCTCCAAAGCTGAGCTGGACTCGGACCATTTCGCGCCAAAATCCCGCCACAAAAAAGCCAAAATGAATGAATTCTCGCGTTAAACGGGAAATCCTTTTCGTTTGTGGGGAGGTTTGCGAGATGCGGGCCCGATACGATTTGAACTGACGGGGGAACCCTCGTTCCTGTGCGAAATACGCACATTAATGAGTACAAACTGGAGTTCAAATCATGTCGAAGGCAATTCGTAGTCTTTTCATTCGTCTGCGCCGTGACGAGCGTGGCGCCACTCTTGTCGAATACGGTATCGCACTGTTCATCGCGATCGCTGTTGGCGGGACCCTGCTGACCGGTCTGGGCGGCACAACCAACACCAACTTCAATGACGCCAACACGGCTGCAACACGCCCGTAATCCTGTGGTTTTGACCTGAAAAGCAACTGGTTTTCCGCCGCGACGACGGCGGGAAGCCAGAACCAGCCCAGTCTCGGCATTCGGCGTCCCGCGTGACGCAGTTTCGGCCAAGGACTGGCTCCACGTTTTCAGAATGACCGGCCCGGCTATTTGGAGGGACCTATGCGATTGAAATCCTTGATGATGACTATTCTTGGCGTGGGTCTGGCGGGTGGCGCCGTGATGATCGCGCAGGAGCAGCTGAGACGGAGCCAGGCCGCCGCTGATCCGACGATCGTTCGCGTGGTCGCAGCAGCAGAAGAGATCCCGTTCGGATCGCCGATTGAAGGTCACAAGTTGACCGCCATCGACTGGCCGGCGGATTCCGTGCCGGCAGGTGTATTTACAAGTTTCGAAGATGTTCTGCCCACAGCAGGTGTCGATCCACGACGCGCCAAGCGCGCGTTGGCGCAGGGTGAAATCCTGTTGGCATCAAAGGTTTCTGACTTCGGTGAGAAGGTCACCATCGTTCAGACCTTGGGCGAAAACAATCGTGCAATGGCCATCAATGTGGATGCGCAGACCGGTGTTGGCGGGTTCGTCACACCAGGTGACTTTGTTGATATCGTGCTGACGCAGGGCAAGAACGAGTCGCTGCGGGCGGTGACGATCCTGCAAAACATCCGTGTCATTGGTGTTGATCAGACGGCAGATGAAGATGTCGACCAGCCCGGGATTGCCCGAACGGTGACTGTCGAAGTCACGCCGGACCAGGGACAGCGGTTGGCATTGGCTCAGAAAGCCGGGCAACTCAGCCTGTCGCTGCGGTCCCTGCAAATCCAGGAAGACAAGCCATTGGAGGCCATCCGCCTCAGCGACATTCTGCTTGAAAAGTCGCCGGTTGCAGAGGGCGCGCCCAAGCCGATCGTGAAGGTGCGTCGGGGCACCACGGACGTCCAGGAAGTTCCTGTTGCCGGCAACCCCACGAATGCAACCGTGTCCAACTGATCGCTCGCGAGGTCTGTTCATGCCCACGTTGCGCAACATAAAGGACGACGAACAGGGGACCATTCTGGTTTTCGTCGGAATTTGCATGACCGTGATCGTTGGCATGGCGGCGCTGACCTTCGATCTTGGGCGACTGGCTTCTACGCAGACCGACCTGCAGGCTTATACCGATCACGTGGCTCTGGCCGCCGCCGGAGAACTGGATGGCGGCAGTGACGCGATCACACGCGCCACGGCTGCAGCAGCCGGAATGATCGAAGACTCCCAGTTCTTTGCCGAGGGCAGCCAAGATCTGGGGACGGCCGCAGATTATTCGCTGCGGTTTCTGTCGGGACTGCCCGATCCTGCCGCCGATCCGGATGACAATGATCCAGTCGATGGGTTTGTTACGACCGATCCCGCTCTTGCCGTTCTGGTTGAGGTGACCGCGACCCCTAGAACCGTTTTCCTTCCGTTCGGTCGGGCCCTCGCGGATCTGTTGGGCGTGACTCGCCCGGATGAGGATGTCGAGGCCGTCGCGATTGCGGGTTACACCCAATATGCCTGTGATGTGACGCCGTTGATGTTCTGCATCCCTCCCGGCTGGACAGCGAATGCAAACAAGGGATCGACCATCAAGTTACGTACTGGAGGTAACGGTGCCGCTTGGGGGCCGGGGAATTTTGGTTTCCTCGACCCGACGGACATCGGCATAAACCCCAACGGTCCTTGCGCGGGGCAGACCGGATCCAAACTCTATATCTGCCTGATCGCGGCGCATGGAAACCTGACGCAATGCGTGTCTCAGCGCGGGGTCGATACCGAACCCGGTCAGCGAAATGGCATTGGCAGCGCAATCTACAATTCACGGTTCGATATTTTTCACTCGACGATGAGCAAGCTCAAGAATGATGAAGACTATGCGCCCGGACCGCAGGTCATCGCGGGCTGGGAAAACTCTGGCGGAAGCTGCCTGAAGAACAATCCCGAGGTTTCGACCGACTCGATGCCGTTTCCGCCCGACGATTGCTTCGCCGCCGGCACCTGCGCGCATGGCGGCCGTTTTGGGAACGGTGTCTGGACCTCCGGTAAAGCAGCTTATCTGGACATGAACTATGGCGACGGCCCCGCCAACGATCTGACGCCACACCCGCTGGGCAACCCGACTGGAAACACGCGATACGAAATGTATCTCGACGAGATCGCCAGGGCTGGCACGGGTGATGTGCTGTTCGGGCGCAGCGAGTCCGGCCGCCCGCAATGCGCGAGCACAACGCTGGACGACCCTGACCGCCGCACATTTATCGCAGCCGCCATAAACTGCGGTGCCAATCCGGTCGCGGGACGCGCGGAGAACGTTCCGGTGCAGGAGTTTGTAAAGGTTTTCCTGATCCAGCCGCTCGAAGAATCCTCGGGGACTGATTTTGACATCTATGTCGAGGTGGTCGAGCAGGTCGGCGGTGGAGTCGGTGGCAGCAGCGATGATGGCATCTTTCGCGATGTCGTGAGGTTGTATCGATGACTCGGCTCGTTCGGCATATCCGACGGTTGCGGTCGTGCGAGGCCGGCGCCCCGATGGTCGAGTTCGGGATCGTACTTCCGTTGATCCTGCTGTTCTTTGCCGTGATCATCGAAGGTGGGCGTATCACCTGGATTCATCAGGCAACATCGGCCGGGGTGCGCGATGCCTCGCGTATGATCGCGCGGATCGCACCGTTGGACTTGTGCGCAGCGGGCGGAGTCGGCAGCTATGACGCTCTGGCCACGGACATCGTCCAGAACCAGTTGGGCGGTTCGTCGATCATGCCGCATGGCACAACCGTTATCGACGTCACGCCGCGCTGTATCTCGCGGGCTGGCGTGTACCGGATCAATCCGACTTCGGTGGTCGAGGTCACGGCTCAGATCCGGATTGAGTACCTGTTTGGAAATGTTTTTAGCCTTTTCGGGGCGGCGCTGGGGCCTCTCGACACCGAAATCTCGGATCAGAGCCGGGTGTTTGGGGTATGACCGGAAACCTGCATATGGCGCGCGCTTTCTGGCGACGTGAAAACGGGTCGGCACTGGTCGAGCTGGGCATGGTCGTTCCGTTGTTCCTGGTGCTCGTGTTTGGAATTCTCGAGTACGGACGGCTCTACTGGTCCACGACGATGGCGCAGAAAGCGATGCAAAAAGCCTCTCGGCTTGCCACGGTCGGGCCGCCACTGTGTGGCGCGATGCCAAACACGCACACGCTGGCCGGTGGCGCCCCCGCAACAACCAAGTTCGGCGCGCTGTGCCGCAGCGGCAGCATCTGCGCCACTCCGAACCTGCCGGCGCCGTGTCAGCTTGACGCATCAACCGCCTATGGCAGCCGGATCTGGGACGAGATCGAAATGCTGCTGCCGCCCGGAGCCACCGCGGCAAATGTGCAAATCACCTATTCGCACGATCCTCGTCTTGGTTTTCTTGGTGGACCCTATACGCCGGTAGTTACAGCCGAACTGGTAAACCTGGACTACGATTTCGCGCTGCCAATTGGGCCGCTGGTCGCCCTTGCTGCTGGCAACCCTGCTATATCCGCCAGCAGCCCCAACACCATTTCAATCCCAACGATGAGCACATCCGTCCCGGCCGAGGATCTTGCCATCGGTGCCGTTGAGTAAGGAGAAGAGTCATGAGTGCCAAGCAGATTTCAGTGCTGTTGATTTCACCGGACGAAGAGATTTTCGCGGCAATCGAAACGTCGTTGGAGGGGCTGAGCAATTGCCGCTTTACGGGCCGCAAGGACACTGTCGCGCGGGTCAACGGGACGGCCGTTGCCTTGTCAGCGCGTCATGACGTGGTTCTGTTCGATGTGGATGACAGTTCGCCCGAGCTGTTGCAGACCGCACAGCAGATTTGTGATGCGCGCATGCCCAATGCGATCATTATCGCCCTGGCGTCTGAAGATCTGCCGCTTGAGAAGGCCCGACAGCTCAAAAAGCTTGGAGTTGATGACGTGCTGCCGCGCAATGCAATCCATGAGGAGATCATTCCGCAGGTGGATGCGATCCGTGCCCGGCGGCAGGCGCAGCTTCCCGCCGTTTGGGGTGGACAAGCCACACTTGGCAAGTTGATCGCGGTTGGCAAATCTCGTGGTGGCGTCGGATCGTCCTTGGTTGCGGCCAATATGGCGAACGAGCTTCAATCCAAGGCCGGCTTCCTGAAAAAGACGGCGTCGAACTCGGTTGCACTGGTGGATCTGGACTTTCAGTTCGGCTCGATTGCTGCCTTGATGGATGTCGCCGAAAGCGACGCGATGTGGCGCATGGCCATGGAAGGCAGCATTCCCGACAGTGCCTTTTTGGAACAGGCGATGGTCAAGTCGCCCTGCGGGGTCGATATCCTGGCGGCTCCGTCGCGCTATGGTCCGTTGACTGCAATCAAGGAAGAGCAGATTTCGGCCATTCTGGATTCCCTCAAACGTACCCATGACTACGTCGTGGTAGATTTGCCGCGGGCGCTGGTGGAATGGATTACGCCCGTCCTGACGCAAGCGGACCGTCTATATTTGGTGACGGACGTTGCCGTTCCGTCCGTTCGCTCGGCCCGCAAGCTGATGGATTTCTACCAAGCGGAAAATCCAGCACTGGAAATTCAACTGGTCGCCAACCTTGAAAAGAAACCCATCATTCCGGCGGCGCACCACAGAGCGGCGGCAAAACTCCTTGAAAAGGACTTTGCATTTTGGGTGCCTCGCGACGAGCGCACAGTACGCGAGTCGGTCGATCGGGGCGTGCCGTTGGAAGATGTTTCATCCCGCGCACCGATGACACGCGCAATCCGAAAGCTGGCACACGAGACATGCCTGTCTTTGCCGCCTCGGGTCGGCCAGCACTGAGGCAGAGTGTTTCGGAATAGTTAAATATTTGCAGAAGGTTAAGTAGATGTTTCGAGAATTCGACCGACCAGGCCAGGAAAAACCGGACGCTTCGAAAGTTGTGCCGTTGGACACCAAGCAGTTTGCTCAGATCGGCAAGCCGGTTCATGGCTCCGGCGATGACCTCGTATTGATGCATGACATCCAGAACGATCGGATAGATCTCAAGGCACGACTGCATAACTCGTTGCTGGACAAGCTGAACCTCGCCGTTATCGAAAAGGTCGAGGAAGAAACACTGCGGGGCGAAATTGGGCGACATGTCACCGAACTGCTGCGCGCCGAAGGCCGTGCGATGCGCAGCGAGGAGGTCAAGCAGCTTGTCGAAGAGCTGATGCACGAGGTGCTTGGCTTGGGCCCGCTGGAACCGTTGTTGGCCGACCCCACGATCAACGATATCCTCGTGAACGGCCACACGCAGATTTTTGTCGAGCGCTCGGGCATCCTCGAAAAGACATCGGCACGTTTCCGTGACGAACGTCATCTGCTGCGGATCATCGACAAGATCGTCAGCCGGATCGGTCGCCGTATTGATGAACGGCAACCGTGGGTGGATGCGCGGTTGGAAGATGGCAGCCGCGTCAACGCGATCATTCGGCCCTGCGCACTGGACGGGCCGGCGCTTTCCATTCGAAAATTCTCGCGGGTTCCGCTGACGATGGAACGCCTGATCAAAAACGAGGCCTTGAACGAAAGCGCGGCCAAACTGCTGCGGGGATTGGTTGAAGCCAAGATGAACGTGCTGATCTCGGGCGGAACCGGATCGGGCAAGACCACGATGCTGAATGCATTGTCGTCGTATATCAGCCCTCGGGAGCGGATCGTCACGATTGAAGACGCGGCCGAACTTCAGCTTCAGCAGGAACATGTCTTGCGCATGGAAACGCGGCCTGCTGGCCTCGACGGTACTGGCGCCGTTGCCCAACGAGACCTTGTGCGAAACGCGCTGCGGATGCGTCCGGATCGGATCATCATCGGCGAGGTGCGCGGCTCCGAAGCATTCGATATGTTGCAGGCGATGAATACCGGCCATGACGGGTCGATGACGACGGTACACGCCAACAGCCCACGCGATGCACTTTCCCGGGTCGAGCAGATGGTGCAAATGGGCGGGCTGGAGCTGCCGCATGCAGCAATCCGCGCGACTATCGCTTCGGCAATTCACTTTGTTCTGCAATTGAACCGCCTGTCTGATGGTACCCGCCGTGTCACCTCGATTGCCGAGATCACCGGCATGGAGGGCGATATCGTGACCATGCAGGACATCTTCGTCTTCAAACGTGAAGGCAAGGACGAGGCCGGCAACATCCTCGGGCGCTTCATGCCGACCGGTATCCGACCGAAATCCAGCGATGCGCTGGCGGCGGCGGGTGTCGACCTGTCATCGATCAAGTTCAACTGAGGGACCCAGCCATGTTGGAAGATCTCAGATCCTTCTTTTCGACGCACAGCATAGACTCGTTGATCGGACCAGAGATGGAAGTGGGCGGTTACGATGTCCGCTTTGTTCTGTCACTCTTGATATTTCTCGGCGCCCTGATTGCTTTCGAAGGGGTCCGTCAGCTTTTGAAGCGCGGAGAAAACCGGGAAGAGGCGATAAACCGGCGCATCCAGATGCTGAACCAGGGAAAGACTGGCGAGGACGTTCTGGAATTGCTCAAACCGCGGGAGAGCAAACCACTCATGAAGTCGTTTCCGCTGGTCGGCGACTTGCCGGGTGCCCTTGCGGCATCGGGCCTGCACATGGTGCCGGAAATGTTCCTGTTGGGATGTGGGGGTGCTTTTCTGGTTTCGGCGATCGGAGGCTCACTGGTGGCCAACCCACTGACGGTCATTCCTGTAAGCGCTGTGTGCTTCCTGTTGGCCCCGTTGGTCTACCTTGGCGCCAACCTCAGACGGCGCAAGGCCGCGCTGATCAAGCAATTGCCGGATGCGTTGGACCTGATGTCGCGTGGGTTGAAGGTCGGACATCCGTTGAACACTACCTTGCAGAGCGTGGCAAACGAAATGCCCGATCCGATCGGAACTGAATTCGGTCTGGTCGTGGACCAAGTCGCTTATGGGGAAGAGTTGACGACCGCCATTCGCAACATGGCAGACCGGGTAGATGAAGAGGATATCCAGTACCTCTCGGTCGCGCTGACGATGCAGCACGGCACTGGTGGCGATCTGGCCGGCATTCTGCGAACATTGGCGCGCGTCATCCGTGCCCGCATGTCTCTGCGGCGCAAGATCAAGGCCATTTCTGCCGAGGGTCGGATGACCGCCTATATCCTGTCGTTCATTCCTGTCGGGATTGCCCTCGTGATGACGGTCATGACGCCGGACTATTACGGAAGCGTGGTGCAATACCCGATTTTCTGGCCCGTCATGAGCGTCATTTCAGCGGCCATCGTTCTGAACGCCATCGTTTTGTTAAAGCTTGTCAATTTCCGGATCTGAGGGAGGGTTGTCGAAATGGAAATCGTGAACTCGCTACTCGACACCGGTCTTATTTCCCAACTTATGATCCTGGGCGTTGTTGCCGCCGGCGCGATCGTTGCATTCTTTGGGATATCATCGTCGCTCGGCGATCGGTCTACAGCAGCCGAACGGATGCTGCCCAAACGAACAAGGGGCCAGAGCCTTGCACGTCTTGTGCCGGAAAAGGTGGAGGGCGATACACCGACCGGGCTGAGCGCTGCACTTATCCCAAGTGATGCAAGTGTCAGGTTCGAAGTTGGCCAAGTGCTTGCGCGCTCAGGGTTTCGCGGCCGGAATGCAATCGCCAATTTCTATCTGATCCGTTTGGGCTTGGCGACGTTTCTGCCGCTTGTCTTTCTTGTCCTCATGTCTTGGCAGCCTGCGTCCAGTATCGGTGCTACGATCAACGACTATGTGTCTGGTCTGAATTCGTTTCAGATCTTGCGGAACCTTGGCATCCTCTGCGGCATCGGGTTTTTCATCCCCCAACTTTGGATGAGCGCTCGGATCAAGGAGCGTAAACGTCGCATGGAAAACGCGTTCCCGAACATGCTGGACTTGCTCCAGATTGGGATCGAGGCGGGAATGGGCTTTGACCAGGCGCTTCTCAAAGTTGCAGTGGAAATGCAGACTGTATCGCCCGAAATGTCCGAGGAAATTCTGATTGCCCTGAGCGAGATTCAGGCCGGGCGCGACCGTGAAGTTGCGTTGATGAGAATGGCGCGCCGGACGGGGATCGACGAAATGAGTTCGTTCGTGAGCGTCGTTCTCCAGTCGTCTCGGTTCGGTGTCCCGTTGTCGGCCGCCTTGACTACGTATTCCGAAGAAATGCGCGAACTGAGAGAGCTTCGCGCGCAGGAGAAAGCCAACAAGTTGCCGGTGCAGATGTCCGCCGTCATGGCGAGCCTGATGTTGCCCTCGATCGCGGGGCTGATCCTTGCGCCGATCATCATTCGATACGTCGAAACCTTCGTGAAATGACGCTGTTTTTGTGGGTGCGGCGCTCTCGGGCCCACACGAGGTCAACTGTGCGTCCCCGACTTGGGTCGCGCTCTTTCAGGCGCTGTAAAGCAGCATCGACCAGCCGGCCAGGATCAGGCCTGAAAGGCCTATGGCAATCCCAAGAGGAAACTCGCGTCCGCTGAGCGTTGCTGCAAGCTTTCCTGTCGGTTGTCGGACGAACAGGCGCAGCAGGGTCAAGCTGGTCAGTCCAAACGCCATCGCGGCAGAAAGCAGCAGCATGTATGTCGAAAGGGCTTGGGTCGGTATCGCCAGGAAGACCACCGGTAGCATTTTGGCGTCTCCGCCCCCCAGCCAACCGGCGGCGAAAAGGGCAAAACAGATCCCAAAGCAAAGCCCGGCGGCGATCAATCGCAATCCAACTTCATGCAAACCGAGGGCAGGGGACCCGACCAGAAACAGGGCAAACCCTATAAGGCAGTACAGGTTCGGTATCCGGTATTCGGTTAGGTCCGTCCACGCCACCGCCATGAACAGCGGCACCATCAACCACAGTGGTACCCAGATATGCCAAGGCAGATTAATCATCATGCGCGTGCCTGATTGTGTCTGCCGTGCAAGGCTTCGCGTTCTTCGATCGAAACCAGCCGTCGGGCCAACATGTGGAAGTTCTCCATTCCTGTCTTGCCGTAGATATGCTTGAGATGCGTTCTCACAGTCGCGGGACCAATCTCGAGCTCGGATCCAATGGACTGTTGCGACAGTCCCCGGGAAATCAGAACGCAGACCCGCCATTCGGCCCGTGTCAGGCCCGCTGGGTTTTCGAGGCTCATCAGCGGCGCGTCATTCACCGCCCTTTGGATGGTCGTTACGGATTGGCGAGACAGTGCTTCGGTAATCAGACCGGCGCGTCTGTTGCGGTAGATCTCGGAAATTTCGGGTGCGACTGTCTCTATCGCTTCGCGCCAGCCGGGTTCGAGGCCTTTGGCGAAATGCAGCTCCAGAAAATCGATTTCGCAGCCTTGGTTGTCGAGACAGACAAACAGAATATCGTGCAGCTTGCGGTGCGAGATCCAGTCCAGAACAACGGCAGAAAACTCGTTTATGGGTTTCCCGTGATCCTTGAGGCTGAAGACGACGCCTTTCTTTGGCTTGCTCGCAAACGGACCAATCACGTCATTCGTAAAGGAAAGGAAAAGCGGCCGACTTATTGTCTTGTCACGGGTATCTGCGCGCGCAGCTATTCGGCTGCCACCTTTATTGAGCCAGACACGGCTGAGGGTACCGCAATCGGCTCCAAACGCGTTGACAACTTCGGTCAACGCAGCGTCCAGAACCACTCCGCCCTGGCTCCATTGAATGAAATTGATCAATGCGCGTGTGTGTTGCGTGTTCGGTAGCCACGCACCTGCACGGCCCATCCCCCTGTCCATGTAGCACCAACTGGTAAACGTCTTACTCACTAAAGCGAACCGGTTCAGCGGCTTCTATAGATTTGAATTACTCTGCCCAATACATTCATATTTTACGATTTTTACGCAAAAATCACCAAGAATCTTATTAAGTTTCCGGATGGTGAGAAAAACACTGGCAAAAACGCAGACAATTAGGCTCAAAAGGCTGCAAAGAGTTGACGATCGGAAACAATACCGGTCAGCGGGTATGATTGGCCAAGGGCGACACGATCTGGTGTATCAGGAGGGCTTGCGGGCCTGAAAGACGTTGATGACCGCCGGGATGCCAAACCCATCTGCCGTTTGAAAACTCGAAAACTCCTCAGCTACGGCGCTTTGGATTTTTCGTTCGTCGGCCTCATCGCCTTCAAAATGCGCTATCACGCGCGCGGCCGGCCCGACCCGGGTGCATAGCTCGGCGGTGGCCTCCACCGATCCAAGCCCCGGCAGTCGGAGGCTTACAGGGTTGGCGAAGATGTCATCCAAACCTGCCGTTGCCATCATCCCGGTCACATGATCGATGTCATGAAAGGCCAGTGGCCCGGGTGCGTAGCGTCCATATTTTGGAGGGTGGCCCAGATGCGCTGTGGCGGCCATGTGGGGAATCCTGAACCAGGGATTGTCGGCCAGCGGCCCCCACGCGGCAAAGGTCATCCGTCCGCCGGGGACCAGAGCTTTTGCGATGTTGGCAAACGCCGCAACCGAATCCTGAAAGAACATGACACCGAAGCGCGATATCGCAGCGTCGAACGCACCCTCGGGGAACGGGGCGACCTGAGCGTCGACGCATTGGAAATCGACGTTTTCAACACCCGCGGACAAGGCCCTTTCCCGCGCTCGGTTTAGGAACGGCTCAGAAATGTCGCCGCCAAGAACATGACCCTGCGGTCCGACACGCTGGGCGGCCGCGATGGTGCTGGCGCCGGTCCCGCAGCCGATGTCCAGCACGCGCATTCCGGGTTCCAGTTCGGCCTGTTCCAGAACGAGGTCCAGAACCGGGGCCAGCATGTGGTCCAGTTTGTCCTCAAAAGTCAGCCACTTGGTGCCGGACTCGGAGTTGCCCCAGTATTCAGCCTGATCTTCGTTTGCTGTTTGCATGGGGGTCCTCCGCAGTTTTCCGGACTATGCCTTTCTGCGGCGACGGCGGCCAGTTTTTTCCGCATCGCCTCCGGTGTTGAAGGACGGGGCGGGCAGGGTGACGATCTTGGCCAGTTCCGGGAACTGGTCGGTCTTGTGCGGGATCGCGTTGGCGGCCACGAAATGCTCCTGAAATTTCGGCTCGATCGCGGTTTCGACCTTGGTGATCTCGCGCACCACGCGTTCGATCTCGGCCCGGGCAGCGATGTTGCACA
The DNA here is from genome assembly GCF_056539185.1 of Ruegeria sp. BC6. NCBI lineage: Bacteria > Pseudomonadati > Pseudomonadota > Alphaproteobacteria > Rhodobacterales > Roseobacteraceae > Ruegeria > Ruegeria sp. BC6. Next base: position 574,902 of record NZ_JBQFUM010000001.1, on the reverse strand, counting down.
ACGCGATGCGCGCGCCGGTACCGGCGGCGTTGCCGGCGCTTTGGACCTTGTTCAGCGGCGCGTCGGGGATCATGCCCAGAACCATCGCGTGTTTGGTCGAGATATGGGCACCGAACGCTCCGGCCAGCACCACGCGATCGACCTTGTCCACGCCCATCTCGTCCATCAGCAGCCGCGCCCCGGCATAGAGCGCGGATTTCGCCAGCTGGATCGCCCGGATGTCGCCTTGGGTCACGGTGATGCGCGGGCCGCCCTCGGCGCTGGCGTCATGGATCAGGTAGGAATGAGTGCGTCCCTCGGGGATGCAGCGGCTGCTGCCGGTCTGTTCGGCCGAGCCGATCAGTCCGCTCTCGTCCAGCAGGCCGGCCATGCGCATTTCGGCCACCGCCTCGATGATGCCCGACCCGCAGATGCCGGTGATGCCGGTGGTGGCGATGTCGGCCTCGAACCCGTCTTCGTCCGACCACTTGTCCGAGCCGATCACCCGGAACCGGGGTTCCTTGGTCACGGGGTCGATTTGAATGCGCTCGATCGCGCCGGGCGCGGCACGCTGGCCCGAGCTGATCTGCGCACCTTCGAAAGCCGGTCCGGTGGGCGAGGAACAAGCCAGCACGCGGGTCGTGTTGCCCAGCAGAATCTCGGCATTGGTGCCGACGTCCACGATCAAAACCAGGTCCTGCGACTTGCCCGGCTCTTCGCTTAGCGCCACGGCGGCGCAGTCGGCCCCCACATGGCCCGCGATGCAGGGCAGGATGTAGACCTGCGCGCGGGGGTTCATCGTGGTCATATCCATCTCGCGCGCGGGCAGCGACACGCTTTCCGACGTGGCCAGCGCAAACGGCGCCTGGCCCAGTTCGACCGGGTCCAGACCCAACAGCAGGTGGTGCATCACCGGGTTGCAGACGAACACGGTTTCCACGATCAGGGCCGGGTCGATCCCGGCCTCCTCAGCGATCGAGGTGACCAGATCGTTGATCGCCTCACGCACGGCCCGGGTCATTTCCTGATCACCGCCGGGGTTCATCATCGCGTACGAGACGCGGCTCATGAGATCCTCGCCGAACCGGATCTGTGGGTTCATCAGGCCGGAGGAGGCCTTGACCTCGCCGGTGTCCAGATCGGTAAGATGCGCGGCGATGGTGGTCGAACCGAGGTCGATGGCCAGCCCGTACAGCCCGTTTTCGTGCAGGCCGGGCCAGATTTCGACGATGCGCGCCACGCTGTCCTTGTGGCCCTTGTGCAGGGCGACCGTGACTTCCCACTTGCCCTTGCGCAGGGTCGGCTGCAGTTTCGACAGAAGCGAATGGTCGGCGGTGACGGCGTCGATCTGCCACTGCTCGCGCAGCGCACGCTCCAGCCGTTCAAGATCGCCGGTGGGCGAGTGCATGTCGGGTTCTTCGACCACCACGAAATACAGGCGCGTGGCCGGGTCCATGGTGATGGCCCGCGCGGCGGCGGCCTTGCGCACCACCTGGCGGTGAACCTGGCTTTCGGGCGGAACGTCGATCACCACGTCGCCTTGAACGGTGGCCTGACAGCCCAGACGCCGGCCCGGTTTCAGACCGCGTTTGTCGTCATAGCGCTGCTCAACCGCGTTCCATTCGCTCAGCGCGTCTTCGCGGACCGTGACGCCGTGTTTGGGAAACTCGCCATAGCTGGGCGTGATCTGGCATTTCGAGCAGATCCCGCGCCCACCGCAGACCGAATCCAGATCGACCCCCAGCTGCCGGGCCGCCGTCAGGATCGGAGTGCCAACGGGGAAATGTCCGCGTTTGCCCGAAGGGGTAAAGACGACAAGGGGATCGGTGGTCATGACGGATGCCTTTTTGGTGTTCGCGCATATGGCGGCAAGATATGGGTTTCGCGGCAAAGGGAAAGGCCAATCCGCGGCAGGTTTTGCGCGGCTTGCGTCGTTTTCCGCGCCATCGCGGCGGTTTGTGGGCGAACAAGTTGGGGCAGGGGCTTTTCCTTTGGTCGAAACCATGCAATAGGGTCACCGCCAAACGGGGTTTTGCATGGGGTTAGCAGATGCAGATTCGTGAGGCACTCACCTTTGATGACGTTCTTTTGGTTCCGGCGGCCTCGTCGGTGCTGCCGGCAACGGCGGACACGTCCACGCGCGTGACGCGCGCGATCACCATGAACATACCGCTGCTCAGCTCGGCCATGGACACGGTGACCGAGGCGCGGATGGCCATCGCAATGGCGCAGGCCGGGGGCATCGGGGTCATCCACAAGAACCTGACCGTCGAGGAGCAGTCGCGTGAGGTGCGCCGGGTCAAACGCTTCGAATCCGGCATCGTCTACAACCCCGTCACCCTGCGCGCCAATCAAACGCTGGCCGATGCCAAGGCCCTGGTTGAACGCTACAACTTCACGGGGTTCCCGGTGGTGGATGACGAAGGCCGCGTCGTGGGCATCGTGACCAACCGCGACATGCGTTTTGCCACGTCGGACGACCAGCCGATCCGCGCGATGATGACCACGGATAATCTGGCGATGCTGCAGGAGCCGGCCGACCTGGAAGAGGCAAAGAGCCTGATGAAGGCTCGCCGGATTGAAAAGCTGCTGGTCGTCGACGGATCGGGCAAACTGACCGGTCTGCTGACCTTGAAGGATACGGAACAAGCGGTGCTGAACCCCACGGCCTGCAAAGACCATCTGGGTCGGCTGCGGGTTGCGGCGGCCACGTCGGTTGGCGATGCCGGCTTTGAACGATCCGAGCAATTGGTCGACTCTGGCGTCGACATCATCGTGGTCGACACGGCGCACGGCCATTCCCAAGGGGTGCTGGACGCGGTGAAGCGGATCAAGGCCCTGTCGAACGAAGTGCAGATCATCGCGGGCAACGTCGCAACGGGCGACGCAACCAAGGCCCTGATCGACGCTGGCGCCGATGCGGTCAAGGTCGGGATCGGGCCGGGCTCGATCTGCACCACGCGCATGGTGGCCGGTGTCGGCGTGCCCCAGTTGACGGCAATCATGGATTGCTCGGCTGCGGCTGGCGACGTGCCGGTCATCGCCGATGGTGGTATCAAGTTCTCGGGCGATTTCGCCAAGGCCATCGCGGCGGGCGCGTCCTGCGCCATGGTTGGCTCGATGATCGCCGGCACCGACGAAAGCCCGGGCGAGGTGATCCTGTACCAGGGCCGCTCTTTCAAATCCTATCGCGGCATGGGCAGCCTGGGCGCGATGGCGCGCGGCTCGGCCGATCGTTATTTCCAGAAAGACGCCGCGAATGACAAGTTGGTGCCCGAGGGGATCGAGGGACAGGTGCCCTACAAGGGCTCGGCCAGCGCCGTCGTTCATCAACTGGTCGGCGGGCTGCGTGCTGCCATGGGCTATACCGGCTGCGCGACCGTTGATGAAATGCGCCGCAATTGTCAGTTCGTGAAGATCACCGGAGCGGGTTTGAAAGAAAGCCACGTGCATGACGTGCAGATCACACGCGAAAGCCCAAACTATCGCGTGATGTGATGGTTTCCGTCGAACTCAGGACCTCGACATGACCCCAGGCGCGCGCGTTCAGGCCGCTATCGAAATCCTAGACGATTTTCTTGGCGGAACTCCCGCCGAGAAAGCGTTGACGGGTTGGGCGCGGCGCAGCCGTTTTGCGGGATCGAAGGACAGGGCGGCGATCCGCGACCATATCTTTGACGCGCTTCGGCATCTTCGGTCTTTCGCTGCGATCGGCGGTGCAAGGACCGGGCGAGGCCTGATGTTGGGCGCTCTGCGGTCCCGGGGCCAGGACCCGGTCGATCTGTTCAACGGAGTTGGTCACGCCCCAGACCCCGTCACGGCGGACGAGGTCGGACGTCCAATCGAAACGGAAGCCGAGCAGTTTGACATACCCGAGTGGCTTTGGCCGGTCTTCGAGCGGTCGCTTGGTGAAAATGCCAGAGAGGCCGCCGCCGCGCTGCAATCACGCGCTCCGGTTCACCTGCGGGTCAATCTGGCCCGCACGAGTTTGCAAGAGGCGGTGGATGCACTGTCGCGGGAAGGGATTTCCACTGCGCCTCACCCGGCCTGCGAGACAGCGCTTGAAGTTGTCGAAGGTGCCCGGAAGATTTCGCAATCCCAAAGCTATCGTGACGGCTTGGTCGAGTTGCAGGATGCGGCGAGCCAGGCTGTCGTTGCTGCATTGAACCTAAGACCCGGCATGAGGGTTCTGGACTATTGTGCCGGGGGTGGCGGCAAAGCGTTGGCCATGGCCGCCTCTGGCGGTGTCGAAGTCTTCGCCCATGACGCCAACCCCGGGCGTATGCGTGACCTTCCTGACCGAGCGCAACGGGCGGGAGCGCACATTTCCATCCTGTCTACGGATGACCTGGAAGAACACGGCCCGTTTGACGTGGTGCTGACTGACGCCCCCTGTTCTGGGAGCGGCTCGTGGCGGCGCGCACCTGCGGGCAAATGGGCATTGACGCCCGAGCAATTGGCCCAGTTGCCTCAGACACAATTGTCCATTCTGGACGCGGCCGCACCCCTCGTCTGTGATGACGGTGTATTGGCCTACGCCACCTGTTCGATGCTGGATGTCGAAAACAGAGGCGTCATAGACACGTTCCTGTCGGCGCATCCGGAATGGCAATGCACGTTCAGCCGATTGTGGCAGGTTGTACACGGCACCGACGGCTTCTATTCCGCTCACTTGACGCGACGCTGATACGCTGAAAACAACTTAAAGGAGAATGTCCGCTGGATTTCTTAAGCGGATATTAACTCTTTGTACCACGAAATGCCCTGGATTGATTTTGAATCGAGTTGTTGATGACCGAAGTCGCTCAATTTACGCCAAGCTTGACCGGGCGACATTTTCCGAGCTGGTCGCGGGCCATTTCTCTGGTCGGTGTCGCGCTTTTGTTGGTCATTCTCGCACAGCTCTTTCCGTTCTCACCCCGGTTGGTTTCTGGCCTGCTGGCGGTTGGAGGGTCTTTTCTGGCCGTTGGCGCGTTTGTTCTGTTGCGCGGATGGTTCTCGTACCGCGTTGACAAACAGGCGCAAACCATTCTCGCGTCGTTTCTGGAAAAAGAGCCCGCTCCGGGTTTCATCACGGATGCCAACGGGCGGGTGCTGATCGTGAACTCCGCAGCGCGGGACAGGTTCAACGCCTCGACAGGCGCAAGGCTGGACATGTGTTTGCGGTCCGTTTTCGCCAATCCTGCGGCAATACTGGTTCGGATGCAGTCATTGGCGCAAGTCGAAGGGCGCGCGGCAGAAGACATCGTGACAAAGGGTACGACAATTCCAGTTCTGGCGATCGACCTTGGCGATGATCTGTACCTGTGGCGGATCAAGGCCTCGGGTCGGCAACCTTGGGCGTATACTTCGCTTCCGATCGTGACGCTCGGGCGAAATGACGTGGTCCTGAACATGAATGCAGCGGCCGAGGCGATGCTCCGAGGCAACGAGGTGGGCGCGGCCGAGGCTCTGACGCCGGAGGTCATATCCGGTGAAACGGTTCTGCGCCTGCCTGCTCAAGAAGGTTCGCGGCGGGTATTCGTGTGCGAAGTTCAAAAAACCAGCGCGGGCCGGGATATAGCGCTGGTCGTGCTTGACGACGCGCCTGCAGATCAGTGGACCACGGCTTTCGCCGACGTCCCGGTACCCATGATGCACCTCGCTCCGGGCGGAGAGATTCTGGATGCCAATCGATTGGCGCGCAAGCTGATCGGTGATGTTGAATTGGGTCAGACCAATATCGACACGATTCTGAGCGGATTGGGGCATCCCTTGCGGGACTGGCTGCTTCAGGTCGCCGCGTGCGATGGGCCACCACGTTCCGAATTCCTGCGGCTGGGTGGAAAGGACCGAGAGGTCTTCGTGCAACTGACCCTGACCCGCATCGTCAAGAACGGTGAGGTGCGCCTTGTTGCCGTGCTGAACGACGCGACCGAACTCAAGACGCTGGAGGCTCAGTTCGTCCAGGGGCAAAAGATGCAGGCGGTCGGGCAGCTGGCGGGCGGTGTGGCGCATGATTTCAACAACCTGCTGACCGCCATTTCCGGACATTGCGACCTGCTGCTGCTGCGCCATGATCAAAGTGATCCGAACTACGGCGATCTCGTCCAGATAAACCAGAATGCCAACCGGGCCGCTGCGTTGGTCAGCCAGTTGCTGGCCTTTTCCCGAAAACAGACTCTGCGACCCGAAGTGCTGGATCTGCGCGATACTATTTCCGACCTGATCCACTTGTTGAACCGCCTGGTGGGCGAGAAGGTCAAGCTGATCCTCAGTCATGATCCGGTTCTCAAGCCCGTTCGCGCAGACAAGAGGCAGTTGGAACAGGTCATCATGAACCTGGTTGTAAACGCGCGCGATGCGATGCCCGACGGAGGAGAAATCCGTATCGAAACCGAGGTGTTTTCTTTGATCGAGCCGCTGATGCGGGACAGGGCGACGGTTCCGGTGGGCGAATATGTTTCGGTCAAGGTCATCGACAGTGGCGTCGGTATTCCGTCAGACAAGCTACAGAAGATTTTCGAACCCTTCTACACGACCAAACGGACAGGCGAGGGGACCGGGCTGGGTTTGTCGACGGTCTATGGCATCGTCAAGCAAACCGGCGGCTTCATCTTCGTGGACAGCACCGAAGGGCGTGGGACCGAGTTCAACGTCATGCTGCCGGTCTGCTTGGCACGAGACACCGAGGTTGCGATCGAACCGCCGGCACAACCGGAACCGAACGCGCATCAAGGCGAAGGTGTCGTTTTGCTGGTCGAGGATGAGGCGCCGGTACGCGCCTTTGCCACCCGTGCCTTGCGCCTCAAGGGCTATACCGTCTTTGAGGCGGGCTCGGCCGAGGACGCGTTGCGCATTCTCGAGGATCAGAACCTGTACGTCGACGTCTTCGTCACGGACGTGGTCATGCCCGGAATGGATGGTCCAACCTGGGTTGCCAAGGCGCTGGAAAGCCGGCCCGATGTGCGGGTGGTCTTCATGTCGGGCTATACCGAAGGCGCGTTTGGGGATGCTGGGCCTGAGATCAGGCACTCGACCTTCCTGCCCAAGCCTTTTTCACTGACACAATTGACCGAGGCGGTGTTTCAGCACCTCAACTAACGCGCCTGCTGATGCAGACGAAACTCGGCAGCATGAGCCTTGCGGAATGCATCCAAGGTCTGGTCAGACAGTATCAGTTCCCGTTTGGGGGATACATTTTCGCGGGTCAGACTGATCCGGGCGTTCAGCCGACCTTGAAGGAAGTCCAGAATCTCGTCCTGGTGTTCGTAGCGAAAGATGTGCGAAGCACCGGCGCCGTTGCTGCGGGTCCGTAAGAATTCTGTTTGGCTGCCGACATCGGCAAACGCGGGACGGGGCGATAGCATATAGGCCTGGACAAACTTGTCGAAAGACATGCCGTCGGTCGAATGCGGGTGGCCCGTCAATTCGGTGCGCGTCCTGTACCGGTACCAGCTGCCCAGCCAATCGACGGGTTCGCGCACGACGGCCATGATTTCCATTTCAGTGTCGTACATCTTGCGGAAAATGTTCTGGAAGAAACGGTCGTAGCGACGCACCGGCGCATGTTTCAGATCCGGTGGACCCGACACCACGATATCCGCCCGGTCCCGCAACGCGACCTGATAGGCGGTGCTTCCGGTTTTGGGCAGGGACAAAAGCGCAAGGCGTTCCTTGAAGAAGATCAGCATTTCATGTCTTTCCTGCGCCGAAGGCTGTCGTGCCACATGATTGTCCGCCCCGGCAGCCAAGGTCAATTGCTTCCGCACAAAATCGCCAGCCTGCGCAAGCAAAGTTTCATTGAAAAGACAGAGCCTTGGGCATGATTGAGCAGTTTCGAGATCAGAGTAAACGACTTTTTAACCTCTTCATCGAATGGTAAGGAATGAAAGTTTTTGTTGAAATGTTCTCTTTTTGATCTCATAAGGAACAAGAGGCGAACAAAGCAGCGATTGCCGCCCGGTGATGGGTGTGACAAAAGGGAAGGCGACAGGACAATGGCGGATCTTCTGACAATGAACGACAAGAAAAACCCCGACAAGCAAAAGGCGCTGGACAGCGCGTTGGCGCAGATCGAGCGGCAGTTCGGCAAGGGCTCGATCATGAAACTGGGCGATGGTGCCCGGCAGGAGATCGAAGCCAGTTCAACCGGGTCGCTTGGGCTGGATATTGCCCTTGGCATTGGCGGACTTCCGATGGGTCGGATTGTCGAAATCTACGGCCCGGAAAGCTCGGGCAAGACGACCCTGACCCTGCATTGTATCGCCGAGCAGCAGAAACGCGGCGGCGTCTGTGCATTCGTCGATGCGGAACACGCGCTGGACCCGCAATACGCGCGCAAGCTGGGGGTGGATCTGGACGAACTGCTGATCTCGCAGCCCGACACGGGTGAGCAGGCGCTGGAAATCACCGATACGCTGGTGCGTTCCGGGGCGGTGAACATGGTCGTGGTGGACTCTGTGGCGGCGCTGACGCCGAAATCCGAGCTGGAAGGCGACATGGGCGACAGCAACGTGGGCGTGCAGGCCCGGCTGATGAGCCAGGCGATGCGCAAACTGACCGGCTCGATCGCCCGCAGCAACTGCATGGTGATTTTCATCAACCAGATCCGCATGAAGATCGGCGTCATGTTCGGCAGCCCGGAAACTACGACCGGAGGCAACGCGCTGAAATTCTACAGCTCGGTCCGCCTGGACATCCGCCGCATCGGCGCGATCAAAGACCGCGATGAGGTGGTCGGCAACCAGACCCGCGTGAAGGTGGTCAAGAACAAGGTGGCCCCGCCGTTCAAGCAGGTGGAATTCGACATCATGTATGGCGAGGGCATCAGCAAGATGGGCGAACTGCTGGATCTAGGCGTCAAAGCTGGAGTGGTCGAAAAGTCCGGCTCGTGGTTCAGCTATGGGGATGAGCGGATCGGGCAGGGGCGTGAAAACGCCAAGCAATACCTGCGGGACAACAGTCGGGTTGCGCTGGAAATCGAGGATAAGATCCGTGCCGCGCACGGACTTGATTTCGACATGCCGCCTGCGGCGGATGAGGATGATATCCTCGAAGCCTGATCGGAAGATCAGAGAGAACACTGGCAAGGTGAGCCCTCGGGTTCACCTTGTTTCGTTTGCACTGCAGCAATCCTGTGGACTATCGGCGGGCAGGGGGCTAAACCGTCGCGATAGATCATGAATGCGCGCTGAGAGAGCCCAATGCCCACGCTGAACGATATCCGCTCAACCTTTCTGAACTACTTTGCCAAACAAGGGCACGAAGTGGTCGCGTCGAGCCCGCTTGTGCCGCGCAACGACCCGACGCTGATGTTCGTCAACTCGGGCATGGTGCAGTTCAAGAACCTGTTCACCGGCCTTGAGACACGCGACTACACACGTGCCACCACGGCGCAGAAATGCGTGCGCGCCGGCGGCAAGCACAACGACCTGGACAATGTCGGTTACACGGCCCGCCACCACACGTTCTTCGAGATGCTGGGCAACTTCTCGTTCGGAGACTATTTCAAATCGGAAGCGATTCCGTTCGCTTGGGAGTTGATCACCAAGGAGTTCGGGATCGACAAGAATCGACTGCTGACGACCGTCTATCATACCGATGACGAGGCGTTCGAGATATGGAAGAAAGTCGGCGTTCCCGAAGACCGGATCATCCGCATCGCCACCAGCGACAATTTCTGGCAGATGGGCCCGACCGGCCCCTGCGGCCCCTGTACCGAGATCTTCTATGATCACGGCGACCACATCTGGGGCGGACCTCCGGGATCGGCCGAGGAAGACGGTGACCGGTTCATCGAGATCTGGAATATCGTTTTCATGCAGAACGAGCAGTTCGAAGACGGCTCGATGCGTGAACTGGACATGCAGTCGATCGATACCGGCATGGGTCTGGAACGGATCGGCGCGTTGCTGCAGGGCAGCCATGACAACTATGACACCGACCTTTTCAAGACACTGATCGAGGCCTCGGCCGAAGTCACGCATGTGGACCCCTATGGCGATCAGAATGTGCACCATCGGGTAATTGCCGACCACTTGCGGTCGACCTCTTTCCTGATTGCTGACGGGGTCATGCCCTCGAATGATGGTCGCGGATATGTCCTGCGCCGGATCATGCGCCGGGCCATGCGCCATGCGCATCTTCTGGGCGCCAAGGATCCGGTCATGCACAAGCTTGTTCCGACACTGGTTCAATTGATGGGCGCGCAGTATTCCGAGCTGGGTCGTGCTCAGGCTCTGATCGAAGAGACGTTGTTGTTGGAGGAAACCCGGTTCAAGCAGACGCTGGACCGCGGCCTCAAACTGCTGGATGACGAAGTGGCGGGCCTGCCGGACGGGGCGCCACTGCCCGGGGATGCCGCCTTCAAGCTGTATGACACCTATGGGTTCCCGCTTGACCTGACCCAGGATGCCCTGCGCGAAAAAGGTCGGACGGTTGATACCGACGGATTCGACACCGCCATGGCCGAGCAGAAGGCGAAGGCGCGCGCCGCCTGGGCTGGTTCGGGTGAGGCTGCAGATCAGGCAGTCTGGTTCGACATACTGGACGCAAGCGGTGCGACCGATTTCCTGGGCTACGAAACAGAAGTGGCTGAGGGTCAGGTTGTGGCCCTGGTGGTCGACGGTGACCTTGTAGACCGTATCGAGCAGGGCGGATCCGGCTGGGTGGTCGTAAATCAGACACCCTTTTACGGCGAGGCGGGTGGCCAAGTTGGCGATTCCGGCAGCATCCGCCGTCTTGAAGATCGCACCCAGAGCGCGACGGTCGAAGACACCCGGAAGTTCGCGGATGGCAAGGTCTATGCACACAAGATCGTCGTGGACAGCGGTGCGATCGCCAAAGGTGATGCCGTCGAGCTCGAAGTCGATCACGCCCGGCGCTCGGCCATCCGAGCGAACCACTCGGCGACCCACCTACTGCACGAAGCGCTGCGAGAAACGCTTGGCGATCATGTTGCACAGCGCGGATCGTTGAATGCTGCCGACCGTCTGCGGTTTGATTTCAGCCACGCCAAAGCGCTGACACAGGCTGAGTTGCAGACCGTGGAACGCGAGGTGAATGAGTTCATTCGTCAGAACTCGACGGTCGAAACCCGTATCATGACCCCGGACGATGCCCGCGCCTTGGGGGCACAGGCGTTGTTCGGTGAGAAATACGGCGACGAAGTCCGGGTCGTCTCGATGGGCAAGGCCCAGACCGGCAAGGGCCACGACGGCCAAACCTGGTCGATCGAACTGTGTGGCGGTACGCATGTGCGCCAGACAGGAGATATCGGGACCTTTGTCATTCTGGGTGACAGTGCAAGCAGCGCGGGCGTGCGGCGGATCGAGGCTCTGACCGGGGACTCTGCATTGCGGTACTTGACCGAGCAGGATCGGCGGCTTGGCCAGATTGCTGCCGAGTTGAAGGCGCAGCCGGATGATGTCGTCGATCGCATCAAAGCTCTGCTGGACGAGCGCAAGTCGTTGCAGAACGAAGTGGCGCAACTGCGCCGCGATCTGGCGATGGCCGGTGGAGCCGGTCAAGGCGGCGGCGCGGAAGCCAAAGAGATCAACGGCGTCAAGTTCCTGGCACAGGCTCTGAATGGTGTGTCGGGCAAGGATCTGCCGGCCCTCATTGATGAGCACAAAGCGCGGCTGGGATCGGGCGCCGTTCTTCTGATCGCCGACACGGGCGGCAAGGCTGCAGTTGCTGCCGGTGTCACAAGCGACCTGACGCAGTCGATATCGGCCGTCGATCTGGTCAAGGCCGCCGTGCAGGAACTGGGCGGCAAGGGCGGCGGCGGGCGTCCCGACATGGCGCAGGGCGGTGGTCGCGATGCCGCCAACGCCGCGGCGGCCATCAAGGCCGCGGAAGAGGTTTTGGGAGGATAAGATGCCAGCACTCTGGATTGCACATGTCACGGTTACTGATGCCGAAGCTTATGGCAAATACGCCGAGCTTGCCGGCCCGGCCATTTCCAAACATGGGGGCACGTTCATTGCCCGTGCAGGACGCTATGTCCAACTGGAAGGCAAAGAGCGGCCCCGCAATGTCGTGGCGAAGTTCCCGTCGGTTGAAGCCGCCGTCGCCTGTTACAACTCGGCTGAATACCAAGAAGCCCTGAGCCACGCCCGGGGCGCAAGCGAGCGCGAATTGCTGGTCGTCGAAACGACCGAGTGAGAATCAACCGGAGCCGGTCTTGGATTGGCTCCGGAACCCGCTTTGGGTGACGCAACGTCAGCCAAAGTTGCGACGCCGATCCTGGAATTGGGCCGATAGTGTTCCGGTGATCACGTCCCGCAACAAAATTTCCCTCAAACTTTCAATGGGTTGAGATTTTTTGCGGCGGCGAAATTATGACGCTCTACCTCTAATTGTGTCAGGCTTCGCCATTTTCTTGCGCAGAAAAGGTCATATTGAGTTACGAATTTCCGCCGTTTTTTGCCGACAACCTGACGAAGGATTGCCAGAGCCAGTCTGTTAACGGATAGTTTCCAAAAGCAGAATATGGTCCTCAGAAGCGGCAGTCAGTCGAACGTATGGGATCGAGGGACAGGCATGAATCGGGTTTTGGACAGGCTCAACACAATGGCAAGTCGCGCGGCCAGCAAGGCCACATTGGCTCTGGGTGTGTTGGGGGTGATCGGCGGTGCCGTTCTTGCGACAGGACAAGCCAGCGCTTCAGAGACAGCTTTCATTTCGGGGTTTTCGGCTTCGCCACCGCCGTCGGGCGCACGGACCTTGTGCCGCCAGTATGCTTGGGCTTGTGCGAACAAGAAGTCGGTTTCGCTGCCCAGCCATCAGGAACTGCGACTGGTCAAGCAAATCAATGCCCAGGTCAATGCGACAACGCGTGAGGTCACGGACCAAGTGCAGTACAAGACGCGGGAGCGTTGGGCCCTGCCAACATCGCGCGGCGGTGATTGCGAGGATTTCGCGCTGCTGAAAAAGCGCGACCTGATCAAGGCTGGAATTGATCCCAACAAGCTTTTGCTGGCGACCGTTCTGGATACCCGCCGCGGCCCCCATGCGGTTCTGGTTTACCGCTCCAATCAGGGTGATCTCGTGCTGGACAACCTGACCAATCGGATCAAACCGTGGTCGGCCACACGCTATTTGTTCCTTCGGATGCAGGATCCGAAACAGCCCCAGCGTTGGGTTGGGATTTACGGGCGAAGCTAAGAAGCCACAGCGAATTGAGTTTCTTAAAGGCTCCAGCAAAAAAGGGCGATGAATTCATCGCCCTTTTTCATTTGTATGCCAGATTGCCACTGAAACGTGGCATCACGACCAAAGGCGGTTAGTCCTCGTCATTGTTGGCGTTGTTGCCCTGACCAGGGCTTGCGCCTTCTGGTCCATTTCCACCGCCATTATTACCGTTAACGCCGCCGCCGTTACCGTTGCCGCCGCCGTTACCGTTGCCGCCGCTTGAGCTGCCACCGTCGCCGCCGCCCGAGCCGCCATCACCCGAGCCGCCACCGTCACCGCCGTCGCCGCCGCCTGATCCACCATCACCCGAGCCGCCGCCGTCACCGCCGTCGCCACCGCCCGAGCCGCCATCACCAGAGCCACCGCTCGAGCTACCGCCACTGGAACTGCCACCATCACCGGAACCGCCACTGGAGCTACCGCCACTGGAACTGCCACCGTCACCGGAACCGCCACTGGAGCTACCGCCGCTGGAGCTGCCGCCACCATCGCCGGACCCTCCACTGGAGCTGCCGCCACTTGAACTGCCACCGTCACCGGAACCGCCACTGGAGCTGCCGCCACTGGAGCTGCCACTGGAGCTACCGCCGCTGGAGCTGCCGCCACCATCGCCGGACCCACCGCTAGAGCTACCGCCGCTGGAACTGCCACCGTCACCGGAACCGCCACTGGAGCTACCGCCGCTGGAGCTGCCACCACCATCGCCGGACCCACCGCTGGAGCTGCCGCCACTGGAACTACCACCGCTGGAGCTACCTCCGCTGGAGCTACCGCCTGAACCTCCCGGAGGTGCCGGCGGTGGAGGATTGCCACCGCTGGAACCGCCTCCACTGGAGCTACCGCCACCGGTTGGAGTAACTCCGCCGCCGCCAGACGAACTGCCGCCACTGGAGCTGCCACCCGAAGAACTACCGCCCGGGTCCGAAGGTCCGTCGCCGGATCTTTGTTCGACTGTACCAATCGACGCGGTCGGGAAATCCGTCAGTACGGCCGCGAAGGCCGGGCAGGTCTGCAAAGTGCGGGCAAGAATGTCTTCAAAATCGGCACGACGCTGGATGTAACGCAGCATCCGTGCATCCACGACCGTACAGGCACACAGAGTTTCTGTGGAAACCGACTGCCGAGCGGTCTGGATGGTACACTTGTCCGCGGCGACAACAGGCCCGCCGGACATCAGCGGCAATGAAGCTGAAGCAAATACTATTGTCAGTAGACGGGATTTGATGCGCATATTGCGCCTCCTTAAACTCGTTAAACTCATCACCGAACAACTTGGCGATGACACACTTTGAACACAAATACACCCCTATCACGTCGCATTTTCAAGGGCAACACCGCGATAGCAATGCGAAATTAATTCATCTTATGGGCGAAATTGCAGGTAAAACAAAAGGGAAGCCATGATCCATTCATGGCTTCCCTGAGAATACACCGCTTCAGATGGACGCAAAAATGTCACATTCGCGCCATTGTTTCCGGCCCGTCCAAAATCGAACGGACCGGGGGTCAGGCTGACTTGGCCATACGCTTGCGTTCGTGCGGGTCAAGGAACCGCTTTCGCAGTCGGATCGCGTTCGGAGTTACTTCGACCAGCTCATCGTCGTCGATGTAAGCAATGGCCTCCTCCAGCGAGAACTGGATATGCGGTGTCAGTCGAACGGCATCGTCCGAACCGCTGGCCCGCACGTTGGTCAGCTTCTTGCCTTTCAGCGGGTTCACCTCAAGGTCATTGTCCCGCGAATGCTCGCCGATGATCATGCCCTGATACACATCGGTCTGAGGGCCGACGAACATCCGCCCACGCTCTTCCAGGTTCCACAGCGCGTAGGCGACGGCTTGGCCGTTCTCCATCGAGATCAGAACGCCGGCGCGCCGTCCGGGGATCGGGCCCTTGTGCGGCGCCCAGCCGTGGAACACGCGGTTCAGAACGCCGGTCCCGCGGGTGTCGGTCAGGAATTCACCGTGATAGCCGATCAGGCCACGCGACGGTACGTGCGCGATGATGCGGGTTTTGCCAACTCCGGCGGGGCGCATCTCAACCAGCTCGCCCTTGCGCGCGCCTGTTACCTTTTCGATGACTGCGCCCGAGAATTCGTCATCCACGTCGATGGTGACTTCCTCGATGGGCTCCAGGCGTTGGCCGTCTTCCTCGCGGAACAGAACCTGCGGGCGCGAGATACTGAGTTCGAACCCTTCGCGACGCATGTTCTCGATCAGAACGCCCATCTGCAATTCACCGCGGCCCGCAACCTCGAAGGCTTCGCCGCCGGGGGTGTCCGTGATCTGGATGGCCACGTTCGATTCGGCCTCTTTCATCAGGCGGTCGCGGATGACGCGCGACTGGACCTTCTTGCCGTCACGCCCCGCCAGCGGCGAGTCGTTGATGCCGAAGGTGACGGTGATGGTCGGCGGGTCGATCGGCTGGGCGGGCAGGGCCTCGTCCACCTGGGGCGCCACCAGCGAATCCGCAACGGTGGCCTTGCTCATGCCTGCGATGGTTACGATGTCGCCCGCTTCGGCGACGTCGATCGGTTGCTGGCTGAGGCCGCGGAAGGCCAGGATCTTGGTAGCCCGGAAATTCTCGATCAGCTTGCCGTCACGGCTGAGCGCTTTGAGGCTGTCACCCGCTTTGAGCGTACCGCTTTCCACACGGCCGGTCAGGATGCGACCGATGAACGGGTCGCTGCCCAGAGTGGTCGCCAACATGCGGAAGGGTTCATCCTTGCGCTCAGCTTGTTTGGGGGCGGGAACGTGGTCGACTACCAAGTCGAACAGGGCGGACAGGTCCTTGCGCGGGCCGTCCAGTTCCATGTCGGCCCAGCCCGACCGCCCCGAGGCGTACATGGCCGGGAAATCCAGCTGGTCATCGTCGGCGCCGAGGTTGGCGAACAGGTCAAAGCATTCGTCCAGGGCGCGGTCGGGCTCGGCATCGGGCTTGTCGACCTTGTTCAGCACCACGATCGGACGCAGACCCAGCGCCAGCGCCTTCGAGGTCACGAACTTGGTCTGAGGCATCGGGCCTTCGGCGGCATCAACCAGCAGCACAACACCGTCGACCATGCTGAGGATACGCTCGACCTCGCCGCCGAAATCGGCGTGGCCGGGGGTGTCAACGATGTTGATGCGCGTGCCTTTCCACTCGACACTGGTGGCCTTGGCCAGGATTGTGATGCCGCGTTCACGTTCCAGGTCGTTGCTGTCCATGGCGCGCTCGGCCACGGCCTGGTTCTCCCGGAATGCACCGGATTGTTTCAGAAGCTCGTCAACCAGGGTCGTTTTACCGTGGTCCACGTGAGCGATGATTGCGATGTTGCGCAGGTCCATGAGGTCAGCCTTTGAACGGGAAGTTGCCGCGCGCATAACGCGGCGCGGCACAAGTTACCAGCCCTAACGCGCGATCAGTGGCCCGCAGTCTGCGAAAAGAGGTGGATGACCAGAATGCCGCCCAGAATCATCGCAAGGCCCAGAACCGCCGGCCAGTCCAGCCGTTGGCCGAAAACCACAAAGCCGATCAGCGCAATCAGAGCGATGCCAAGCCCGGACCAGATCGCGTAAACGATGCCGACGGGCATTACCTTCAACGTCAGCGCCATCAGGTAAAAGGCAAAGCCATAGCCCACCACCACCAGAACCGAGGGCCAGAACCGGGTGAATTGCTGGCTGGCCTGCAATGCGGTCGTTCCGATTGTCTCGGCAATAACGGCGAGAAGGAGGATCAGGTAGGCGTGGGGCATGGTTCTTGAACCCTTGATGCATCTGCTGGGACGTTGAGCACAGAACTCAGAAACGGTGCAAGGAAATTCAGGCAATCGCCCCTTGCGTTGGTTCACCTAGGGTCAGGTAAACCCGACTATGGCAAGGCCGGAAAGCGTGTAAACTACCCCACGTTTTCGATTACTTTTTTAACGAGTGTGTTTCATGACGACATTTGCAAAAACGGTCGTGTTTGCTTCGGCAATAATCGTGGCGATTGGGTGGCTTGCTGACGGGGGGTCCGTCGATACTGACGCAGCCAAATTGGTTGATAGGTCAGGCGCAACAACAGTTTGAACGCTACGAATGAAACGAAAAAGGAGCCCGCGGGCTCCTTTTTTGTGCGCCTATTGCTTTTCGATCGCCTTCACCTTGGATCTGTGATCCGACAGCCTCTTGATCAGGAATTGCCGCGCCTTGCGCTCGGCCAACCGGACACGGATTTCGGTAAGGAAAGCCTCCTCAAGCGATTGGGAGGCTGCGCCCAGCACGTCACCGACTTCGACGTAGAACCGATCCTGGCCGGTTTCGTCCATGACCTTCATCGTATCCTCGGCTAGTTTCGCCGCGAGAATGGTGATGGTGTCGGACATCAGCGTGTGTTCTCGGTCAGGCGGCGTTTGACGTAGTCGGTCACGTTGGTCATCAGCGTATCCATGTGCTCACCCTGGAAGAAGTGGTCGGCTCCTTCAACCTCGGTATGGGTGATGGTGATACCCTTCTGCTCGTGCAGCTTTCCGACCAGTGCGGTGGTATCCGCCGGCGGTGCCACACGGTCGGCCGTTCCGTTGATGATCAGCCCGGACGAGGGGCAGGGGGCAAGGAACGAAAAATCATACATGTTCGCGGGCGGCGAAACGCTGATGAAGCCGGTGATCTCGGGGCGACGCATCAGTAACTGCATGCCGATCCAGGCTCCGAACGAAAAGCCTGCGACCCAGCAGTGTTTCGAGTTGTTGTTCATCGACTGCAGATAGTCCAGCGCCGATGCCGCGTCGCTGAGTTCTCCGACGCCCTGGTCATACTCGCCCTGACTGCGGCCGACCCCCCGGAAATTGAAGCGCAGGACCGTAAAGCCCATGTTGTAGAATGCGTAGTGCAGGTTGTAGACGACCTTGTTGTTCATGGTCCCGCCGAACTGGGGGTGCGGGTGCAGCACGATGGCGATCGGTGCGTCTTTTTCCTTTTGGGGGTGGTAACGGCCTTCCAGGCGGCCTTCAGGTCCGGGAAAAATCACCTCGGGCATGTGTGCGGTTGTCCTGTCTTTTTCTCGCGGGCGCCGGGATATACTTGACGGTTATCGTCAGGCACCTTAGAACGGTTCTAATTGAGTATCGCAGCGTGAACACGCTGTCAGTCGGAGATACGCACTGACCGCGGCGACGTCAATGTTTTCACGCGGTTCACGCCGGAGGGATCGAGGAAATGAAGCTGTCCACCAAAGGTCGTTACGCAATGGTTGCGCTGGCTGACATCGCGCTTCAGCCCGCCGACACTTTGGTGACGCTGGGTGAGATTTCCGAGCGTCAGGACATCTCGCTTCCTTATCTGGAACAGTTGTTCGTCAAACTTCGCCGCGCCGATCTGGTCGCATCGGTGCGCGGGCCGGGGGGCGGCTATCGTCTGGCGCGGCCTGCGTCCGAGATTCGCGTGGTCGAGATTTTGTCGGCGGTGGACGAGACCGTGGACGCCATGCACAAGGGGGCCGGGGCTTCGGGGGGATCCTCCGGCAGCCGGGCGCAGTCGCTGACCAATCGCCTGTGGGAAAGTCTCAGTGCGCATGTCTACGTGTTCCTGCACCAAACACGCTTGTCCGATGTGATCCAGAACGACCTTGCGCCGTGTCCGGCGGTGCCTGGGCTGTTCTCGGTCGTGGATGATTGACCGGTGAGCGGATCGGGAATCTCGAAGGGTGTGGCCGTGGATGAAAAGGTGAGTCCATGAGACGCGTTTACCTGGATCACAACGCCACGACCCCGCTGCGCCCCGAGGCGCGCGACGCGATGATCGCGGCGATGGAGGTCTGCGGCAACCCCTCCTCGGTACATGCCGAGGGGCGTGCGGCCAAAGCCGTCATCGAAAAGGCGCGTGCTCAGGTGGCCGCGGCCTTTGGCGCGGATGGGGCCGATATCGTATTCACATCCGGGTCCACCGAAGGCGCGGCGTTGGTCTTGGAAGGGCGCGACCTGCATGGCGCGGCGATCGAACATGATGCCGTAATGGCCTGGACCGTTGAGGATTTGCCGGTTTCGAACCAAGGCGCTGTTACCGTTGCCGACCCGGCCCGGTCCACGTTGCAACTTGCCAATTCGGAAACCGGAATCATTCAGGCCTTGCCCAAGGGTCTGGCCGTCACCGATGCAACGCAGGCGTTCGGGAAACTGCCGATCGCGTTCAACTGGCTGGATGTGCAGATGGCGTTGGTCTCGGCGCACAAGCTGGGCGGGCCAAAGGGTGTGGGCGCCGTGGTGATGAAACGCGGCACCGATCTGGAGGCCCGGATCAAGGGCGGTGGCCAGGAAATGGGGCGTCGGTCGGGGACGGAAAATGTCATTGGAATCGCGGGGTTAGGCGCTGCGGCTGAAGCGGCGGCGCGGGATCTGGCAAACGGAGTTTGGGAAAAGGTTGCAGAACTTAGAAATATTCTAGAAAAGGCTCTTGAGGCTGGTTCTAAATCTACTATTTTTGTCGGGAAAGATCAGGATCGGTTGCCCAACACCCTGTGCTTTGCGACGCCCGGCTGGAAGGGCGAAACGCAGGTGATGCAGATGGATCTGTCGGGCTTTGCGATCAGCGCCGGTTCGGCCTGCTCCAGCGGCAAGGTGAGGGCAAGCGCGGTACTGACCGCGATGGGATATGACGAGGCCACGGCGGCCAGCGCGATACGCGTTTCGCTGGGCCCCGAGACGAGTGAAGAAGACGTGCTGCGTTTCGCCGAAACGTGGCTGGAAAAAGAGAAAAAGCATCGCGCGCGGGCCGCGTGATCTGACGGAGGGTGGAACATGGCCGCTTTGGACCAGACCCAGGTAAAAGAAGGTGTCGATCAGGAAACCGTTGACGCGGTGCGCGAGGTCGGAACCTACAAATACGGGTGGGATACGGATATCGAGATGGAATACGCGCCCAAGGGCGTGAACCCCGATATCGTCAAACTGATCTCGGAAAAGAACGAAGAGCCCGAGTGGATGACCGAATGGCGTCTGAAGGCCTTCGAGCGCTGGACCCAGATGGAAGAGCCCAAATGGGCCATGGTCCACTATCCTGAAATCGACTTTCAGGACCAGTATTACTACGCCCGGCCCAAGTCGATGGAGACCAAGCCCAAGTCGCTAGACGAAGTCGACCCCAAGCTGCTGGCCACTTACGAAAAGCTGGGTATCCCGCTGAAAGAACAGATGATTTTGGCAGGCGTCGAGGGCGCTGAGGATGCCCCGGCCGAGGGCCGCAAGGTCGCCGTGGATGCGGTGTTCGACTCGGTTTCGGTTGGCACGACCTTCCAGGCCGAGCTGAAGAAGGCCGGCGTCATCTTCTGCTCGATCTCCGAAGCGATCAAGGAACACCCGGAATTGGTCAAGAAGTATTTGGGCTCGGTGGTTCCGGTGTCGGACAATTTCTATGCCACGCTGAACTCGGCCGTGTTCTCGGACGGCTCGTTCGTCTATGTGCCGCCCGGCGTGCGCTGCCCAATGGAGCTGAGCACCTATTTCCGCATCAACGCAGAAAACACGGGCCAATTCGAGCGGACTCTGATCATCGCCGACAAGGGCTCGTACGTGTCCTATCTGGAAGGCTGCACCGCGCCGCAGCGTGATACCGCGCAACTGCACGCCGCAGTGGTCGAGATCATCGTCGAAGAAGACGCCGAGGTGAAATACTCGACCGTCCAGAACTGGTTCCCGGGCGATGAGAACGGCAAGGGCGGCATCTACAACTTCGTGACCAAGCGCGCCGATTGCCGGGGCGACCGGTCCAAGGTGATGTGGACGCAGGTCGAGACCGGCAGTGCCGTGACCTGGAAATACCCGTCCTGCATCCTGCGGGGCGATGACAGCCAGGGCGAGTTCTACTCGATCGCCATCACCAACAACATGCAGCAGGCCGATACCGGCACCAAGATGATCCATTTGGGCAAGAACACCAAGTCGCGCATCGTGTCCAAGGGCATCAGCGCGGGCAAGGCCCAGAACACCTATCGCGGGCTGGTGTCGATGCACCCCAAGGCCAAGAACAGCCGCAACTATACACAATGCGACAGCCTGCTGATCGGCGACAAATGCGGGGCGCATACCGTTCCGTATATCGAGGTCAAGAACAACAGCAGCCGGGTCGAGCACGAGGCTACCACCTCGAAGGTCGATGACGATCAGCTGTTCTATTGCCGCCAGCGCGGCATGGACGAGGAAGAGGCCGTGGCGCTTGTGGTCAACGGGTTCTGCAAGGACGTGCTGCAGGCGCTGCCGATGGAGTTCGCCATGGAAGCCCAGCAGCTGGTCGCGATCTCGCTGGAAGGCTCGGTCGGCTGATGGCCCGCTCGCCGCGCACCCGCAGGGATGATGTCCTGACCGCGGCGTCATATGCGCTGCCGGTTCTGGGCGGCTTGCTGGGCGTGGCCTATGTCAACGTCAACTACACCGATTTCATCAACCCGGTCTGGGCAATCGGCGGCGGGGCGGTCCTGGGATGGATCGCGGCGCGGCTGCTGCGCAGGGTGCTGGGATAGGAACAGACCGGGGCCGGCGCGTCCCGACGATACGCAAAAGGACAAAACATGCTGGAAATCAAGAACCTGCACGTCAAACTTGAGGAAGAGGAAAAGCAGATCCTCAAGGGCGTGGACCTGACGGTCGAGGCCGGCAAGGTACACGCGATCATGGGGCCGAACGGCTCGGGCAAGTCGACGCTCAGCTATGTGCTGTCGGGCCGCGACGGGTACGAGGTCACCGAGGGTTCGGCGACTCTGGATGGCGCCGACCTGCTGGAGATGGAGCCGGAAGAGCGTGCCGCCGCCGGCGTGTTCCTGGCGTTCCAGTACCCGGTCGAGATCCCGGGCGTGGGCAACATGACCTTCCTGCGCACGGCCGTGAACGCCCAGCGCAAGGCGCGCGGCGAGGAAGAACTCTCGGCTGCGGATTTCCTGAAACTGGTGCGTGAAAAGGCCAAGTCGCTGAAGATTGACGCCGACATGCTGAAACGCCCCGTGAACGTGGGCTTCTCGGGCGGTGAGAAGAAGCGCAACGAAATCCTGCAGATGGCGATGCTCGAGCCCAAGATGTGCATCCTGGACGAGACCGACTCGGGCCTCGACGTGGATGCGATGAAGCTGGTGGCCGAGGGCGTGAACGCGCTGCGCGACGAAGGCCGTGGGTTCCTAGTGATAACCCACTATCAGCGTCTGTTGGACCACATCAAACCGGACGTGGTGCACATCATGGCCGATGGCCGGATCGTCAAGACCGGCGGGCCGGAGCTGGCGCTGGAAGTCGAAAACAACGGTTACGCCGACATTCTTGCCGAGGTGAACTGATGGCCTTGCCCGACGTGAAACAATCCGCGACCGAAGCGCGGCTGGCCACGCTGCGCATGCCCGAAGCCGGCTGCACCCGCGACGCACGCGAGGCGGCCCTGGCCCGGCTGCGCGCCATGGGTTTGCCCGGGCGGCGCGACGAGTATTGGAAATACACGCGTCCCGATACGCTTACCTCGCCCGAGGCCCCAACGGCCGAGGTGTTCCACACCGACGAACCGATGGTCTTTGACGGGTTCGACCGCCTGAAGATCGTCTTCGTCGATGGCGTGTTCAGCCCCGAGGACAGCGATGACCTGACACTGGAAGGCGTGAGCATTGACCGGCTTGAGGATATCTGCTGCAAGGACATCCACTGGGCCAAGCAGCTGTATGGCGTGCTCGAGGAGCGCGGTCAGACCCCGGTTCAGCGCCCGCTCGCGGCATTGAACACCGCCTTTGCGCAGGATGGCGTGGCGATCCACGTGACCGGCAACCCGTCCAAGCCGATCAGTCTGGTCTATCGCCACGAATCCGAAAGCTCGGACGCGATCCTGCACCACGTGATCCGCGTGGAAAGCGGCGCCGAGGTGACGATTCTCGAGAATGGTCCGGCGGCCTCGCGGTTCAACAAATGCATCGAGATCGACATCGCCGATGGCGGCACGCTGCACCATGTCCGGGCGCAGGGCAGGGACCATCAGCGCCGTGCTGCGACGCATATGTTCACCCGGCTGGGCAAGGACTCCGTCTACAAATCCTTCACCCTGACCGTGAATGGCGTGCTGACGCGCAATGAACAGGTGGTCGAGCTGACCGGTGACGACGCGGTGGCGCATGTGGCCGGTGCCTGTGTGGGGGATGGCGACTTTCACCATGACGACACGGTGTTCATTACCCATGACGCGGTGAACTGCGAAAGCCGTCAGGTGTTCAAGAAGGTTCTGCGTAACGGCGCGACCGGCGTGTTCCAGGGCAAGATTCTGGTCAAGGAAGGCGCCCAGAAGACCGATGGTTACCAGATCAGCCAGTCTTTGCTGCTGGATGACGACAGTCAGTTCCTGGCCAAGCCCGAGCTTGAGATCTATGCCGACGACGTGGCCTGTTCGCATGGGTCGACCTCGGGTGCGATCGACGAGACCGCGCTGTTCTACCTGCGCTCGCGCGGGGTTCCGGCAAAGGAGGCGACCAACATGCTGACGCTGGCCTTTTTGGCCGAAGCCGTGGAAGAGATCGAAGACGAAGCGCTGGCCGAGGACATCGTCTCGCGGCTGGAAGGCTGGTTGGCGCGGCACAGCTGATGCCGGTGACCACCGATATCGTCGCCTCGTATCGCGGGCCCGGTCGGGTGGTGCGTCGACTGCTGGACATGGGCCCGCGCGAAGACCGCGCGCTGGCCTTTGTCATGGCGTTCTGTGTGATTGGCTTTATCGCGCAGTTGCCGGGGCTATCGCGTCGGGCCCATCTTGAGGGGCTGGACCTGAACATGCTGATGGGTGGGGCCTTGCTGGGGTCGGTCTTCATTCTGCCGTTGCTGCTCTACGTCCTTGCCTGGGGAACTTATCTGATTGCTCGTATGTTCGGCGGTGCAACCACGTCCTATCAGGCGCGGCTTGCGCTGTTCTGGGCTCTCCTCGCCTCATCACCGCTGGTGTTGTTGAACGGGCTGGTGGCGGGTTTCATCGGTCCGGGTCCTGTCCAGACGCTGACCGGGGCCCTGTGGGTTGCGGTATTCGTCTGGTTCTGGTTTTCCGGGTTTTCTCAAACACGAAGGGCGCCGGCATGAACGCCGCATTTCTGGCACATCTGGCCGTTCTGACATTGGCAAATCCGGCCGAGGCGGCAAGGCGTCTGTTGGCCGGAGTACCCGGTCGGGATGTGCTTTGGACAGCGCTGGCACTGGTCGTTGTCCTGAACGCTTTGTCTCAATCACTGTCGACCCTTGTGTTTCCGGCGCTTGATCCATCTCTGGATATGGCGTTTGAACCGGTCGTGCAGTCGTTGGCGACTTCGGCCGGGGCCGTTCTCTTGGGCATCTTCGCGTTTCATTTTGTCGGCAGGATGCTTGGCGGCACCGGTAGCCTGGACGGCATGATGCTGCTGATGGTCTGGCTGCAATTCCTGCAGATTCTGGGCCAATTGATCATCTTCGTCATGGTGATGGTTGCGCCGACGATGTTCCTGATCCTCGTACTGGGGATGAGCCTGTACAGCCTCTACATCAGCCTGCATTTCATCAATCAGGCGCATCACTTCGACTCGCTGGGCAAATCCTTCGTGGTCATCCTCATCTCGGGATTGCTGGCGATACCTTTCGTCCTGTTGATGACTCCAAGTGGACCTGTTTAGGGAATTCGTTCATGTATGACGTCCAGAAAATCCGCGCCGATTTCCCGATCCTCTCGCGTGAGGTGAACGGGAAACCGTTAACGTATCTCGACAATGGGGCCTCGGCGCAGAAACCTCAGGTGGTGATAGATGCAGTCACCAATGCCTATGCGCACGAGTATTCGAACGTGCATCGCGGATTGCACTACCTGTCCAACCTGGCGACCGAAAAGTACGAATCCGTGCGCGGGACCGTCGCCCGGTTTTTGAATGTCGCGAATGAGGATGAGATCGTCCTTAATTCCGGGACGACCGAGGGGATCAACCTTGTCGCCTATGGGTGGGCCATGCCGCGGATGCACGCCGGTGACGAAATTGTTCTGAGCGTCATGGAGCATCATGCCAATATCGTACCCTGGCAATTTCTGCGCGAACGCCAGGGCGTCGTTCTGAAATGGGTGGACGTGGATGCAAGCGGCGCGCTGGATCCGCAGGCCGTGATCGACGCCATCGGGCCCAAGACCAAACTGGTGGCGGTGACCCAGTGTTCCAACGTTCTGGGTACCGTGGTTGACGTAAAGGCGATCACCGAAGGCGCCCATGCCAAAGGCGTGCCTGTGCTGGTCGACGGAAGCCAGGGCGCGGTTCACATGCCGGTGGATCTGCAGGATATCGGGTGCGATTTCTATGCTATTACCGGACACAAGCTGTACGGCCCGTCGGGATCCGGCGCGATCTTTATCAAATCGGAACGCATGGCCGAGATGCGCCCCTTCATCGGGGGAGGCGATATGATCAAGGAAGTGTCGAAAGACAGGGTGATCTACAACGATCCGCCGATGAAATTCGAAGCCGGCACTCCGGGTATCGTCCAGACAATCGGCATGGGCGTTGCGCTGGACTACATGATGGGTTTGGGGATGGACAACATCGCGGCCCATGAGGCGGGCTTGCGCGACTATGCAATGCAGCGCCTGACCGGGCTGAACTGGCTGCAGGTTCAGGGGACGACGCCCGACAAGGCCGCTATCTTCAGCTTTACGCTGGATGGTGCGGGCCACGCGCACGATGTATCCACCATTCTCGACAAGAAGGGCGTCGCCGTTCGGGCGGGGCACCATTGCGCCGGACCGTTGATGGATCATCTCGGGGTTACGGCCACCTGCCGCGCCAGTTTTGGTCTGTACAACACTACCGATGAGGTCGACACGCTGATCGAAGCGCTGGAACTGGCGCACGAATTGTTTGCCTGATTGTTCGTCGCTAAACCGCGTTCCGACATGCAAAATCCAGTTGCACCCGGATCGGAACAAGGTTAGCTAACGGCCAACGCACCTGTAGCTCAGCTGGATAGAGCGCTGCCCTCCGAAGGCAGAGGCCAGAGGTTCGAATCCTCTCAGGTGCGCCACTTTCTTCCAGAGTTTCAAGGCGTAACGCTCCTGCGCCTTTGTATGTCACTGCCAGATGGGCGCTGCCGCAGCAAAAAGCCCCGGGCAGTGATGCGCCGGGGCTTTTTGCGGGGTTGGTGAGTGGTAGTGTATTAGCCGCGCCAGGAGCGAACGTCGCCGCAGTCCATGTGCACGAAATTTGATCCATAGTATTGGCCGACACCGCCGGCACGGCACGAAATGGCTGCCTTGGCCATCTGTGAGACCGAGCGGGAGGCAAGCCGCAGGTCCGCAGCCTGACCTTTAACGTGGAGAGAGTTCTTGGCGACACCGCGCGACCGACGGCGCAGCATGGCGTTGGTCTGCGGAGAGCGGTAGCCCGACAACAGCATGTAGGGCTCGTTCACATCCAGAAGGTTGTGGGCCGCGGCCATGATGTCGATCGTGCGCAGATCCATGTCCTTTGACTGATCGGTGCGCCAATCACGCATGAAGTGGTTGATTTCCTTGACCGCGTCTTTGACGTATTTGCCATCGACCCAGTAGATCATATCCAAACGCTCGCCCGTACGGCCCGAATACATACGGATCCTGCGGATGTCTCCGCCCCCGCGAAGGAAGCCTGCTGCGTTTGAGTAGGTTGGTGCTGCAACAACTGCCGTTGCCGCGAATGCGCCCAATAGGGCACGCCGGGTCATCCCCGAGGTACTGCTCTTGGTCATAGCGTGTTTCGTCCCGTACAGTTCCTGCCTGCACACGATGTTACGTGCGCTTTCTTAATTCTTTCCCATCCCAGATGCGGATTTTATGCCACAGAGGGATTCTTGCGCCAAGTGATCTTTTGGTCTTGTGCTTTCTTACGGGGAATTTTCGGCGAAAATCTGCGCAAGTGACAAAAAATGTGGCGGACAGGCCTGAATCCCTTTCGTTTTTTTCCAGACGATGCAAACGCGCATCAGGGGGCCAGCGGTGTGATGTGCTGTTGGAAATGTGAGTGGACAATCCCCCGAGGCGTGAAACATAATTGTCGGGCGAGAAAACTAGTGTTCCAAGTTATTGAAAACCAAGGCTATCCCATGAATTCTGTCCGTCGGACCTGTACGATTTTTCTGTTTGCCGCAAGCATCGCCGTGTCGGCCACATCCGTTCAGGCGGCTCCGACCCAGGCTGAGAGTTTCGCGTTTCGGATGGCTGTCGCGGAAAGCGCAGAGACAACCCCGGATATCGCGTCCTTTTATCGAGAACAGGAATTCGCGCCGATTTGGGTCGGTCCTACCTCTGATCATGCGGCGCGTCGGTCGGCACTTATCAAAGCATTGTCCCATGCTCAGATGCACGGGCTTCCGGCCGAACGATATGACGTCGACGGCCTGATGGCGAAGATGGAAAGCGCTCGGTCAAACCGCGATCTCGGGGCGCTTGAGGCGGCTCTGAGCGAGGCGTTTGTCCGCTATGCGCAGGATATTCAGTCCGGGCTGCTGCGCCCGGCTCAGATCGATGCCGGCCTCGTGCGTGCGGTCGAACGGAAGCCGGCTTCGGATCATCTTGCGGCGATGATGAGATCCACTGACGGCTCTTATCTCGCGCAGCTTCCGCCGCAGTCCAGTCAGTACCGGGCGCTGCTCAAGCAGAAGATGGCGCTGCAGTCACTTAACGAACACGGTGAATGGGGGCCGACCGTACCAACCGGAAAATACGAACGCGGCGATACGGGGCCGAGCGTCATAAAGCTGCGTAACCGTCTGGTTGCGATGGGGTTCCTCAAGCCCACGGCCAGCCCGGAATATGACGACTCCATGGTGGCCGCGGTGCAAGCCTTCCAACGCGCCCATGGACTTGAACCAGATGGTGTCGCAGGCCAGGGAACGATTGCCGAAATCAACCGTTCACCTTCTGACCGGCTCAAGGCGGTGATGGTTGCGATGGAACGTGAACGCTGGCTCCCTCGCGACAGGGGCGCACGGCATGTTCTGGTTAACCAGGCCGACTTTTCCGCGAAAATCGTCGACGATGGTCGGGTGACATTTGAAACACGTGCGGTGATCGGCAAAAACACCAGCGATCGTCAAAGCCCCGAGTTTTCGGATGTGATGGAGCACATGGTGATCAATCCCAGCTGGCATGTACCGCGCTCGATCATCACCAAGGAATACCTGCCGAAGTTGCGGGCCAACCCCAATGCCGTCCGGCATCTTGAGATCACCGATCGGCGTGGACGGCAGGTGAACCGCAATGCGGTGGACTTCAACCAGTTCACGGCTCGCAGCTTCCCGTTTGCGATGCGCCAGCCTCCGGGGCAGAGCAACGCTCTGGGGCTGGTCAAGTTCATGTTCCCCAACAAGTACAACATCTATCTGCACGACACCCCCCAGAAGAGCCTGTTCGCACGCGAAGTGCGCGCCTTCTCTCACGGGTGCATTCGTTTGGCGCAACCTTTTGATTTCGCCTATGCTTTGCTGGCAAAACAGGAAGAGGATCCCAAGGCCTTTTTCCACAGGGTGCTGGGTACCGGACGTGAAACCAAGGTTGACCTCAAACAGCCGGTTCCGGTTCATCTGATTTATCGCACCGCATTCGTCGGGCCGAAGGGCGACGTGCAGTATCGGCGCGATGTCTATGGTCGGGACCAGAAGATTTGGGATGCCCTGCAAAAAGCAGGGGTGGCCCTGCCGAACGTTCAGGGGTAAGCACAGGGCGCTAAATCCTGCGACAAGGAAGCCCGCGATGCAGTTCACCTTACAGCAAATCGCCGATGCTCTGGGGGCGCCGGCCGAGGGAAACACCAGCCTGACGATTCTGAGGGCGGCCGAGCCCAAGGATGCTGGTCCGACCGATCTGGCTATGGCGATGGCTCCGAAATACGCCGAGGCCCTGGCTGAGGGTCAGGCGCGCTGTGCCGTTCTGTGGGAGGGTGCCGACTGGCGCGCACTGGGTTTGGAGGGCGCCGTGTTCGTCGGCCGCCCCCGTATGGCAATGGCCGGAATTACCACGATGCTGGACCGGGGGCAGGGCGTCGCACCCGGGATCCATCCTTCGGCGGTCGTGGACCCGACGGCCGAGATCGCCGGAGATGTGTCCATCGGGCCTCTGGCCGTTGTCGGCCCCCGGGCCCGCATCGGATCCGGAACGGTGATCGGCGCCCAGTGCCACGTTGGTATGGATGTCGTGTTGGGCCAGAACTGCCTGTTGCGCGAGATGGTCAGCATCGGCGCGCGTGCCATCATCGGCGATCGCTTTATTGCGCAACCCGGAGCGAGGATCGGCGGGGATGGGTTCAGCTTTGTCACGCCCGAGGTGTCGGGTGTGGAAAACGTGCGCAAGACCATGGGCGACGCCGGAGACGCCAAGGCGCAGAGCTGGTTGCGCATCCATTCGCTCGGTGCGGTCCAGATCGGCAATGATGTCGAGGTTGGCGCGAACTGCACCATCGACAACGGTACGATCCGCAACACCGTCATCGGAGACGGTTCCAAGTTGGACAATCTTGTTCATGTCGGGCACAACACCCAGGTCGGCAGAGACTGTCTGCTGTGCGGTCAAACCGGAGTGTCCGGTTCGGTCGAGATCGGCAACAACGTGGTTTTGGGTGGCCAGACCGGAGTCGTCGACAATATCTTCATTGGTGACGGCGTGATCGCGGGCGGCGGAACCAAGATACTTTCGAATGTCCCGGCAGGTCGTGTGATCATGGGCTATCCGGGCGTGAAAATGGAAACGCACACCGAAATCTACAAGGCACAGCGTCGGCTTCCACGCATGGCCCGTGACGTAGAGGCGCTTAAAAAGACGGTTTTCAAACCCTCGTCGAGCGATTAAATCAACCGCAACGCGACAATCAGGGGAACGACATGAGCATCAGCGACCGCGTCATCGCAATCATTGCAGAGCAGGCCGTGCTGGAGCCGTCCGACGTGACGCCCGAAAGCTCTCTGGAAGATCTCGGAATCGATAGCATGGGCCTGGTTGAAAGCATCTTTGCTATCGAGGAAGAATTCGACATCTCGATCCCCTTCAACGCCAACGAACCGACGGCAAGTGATTTCGACATCTCGAATGTTGCAGCGATCATTGCCGGGATCGAAAAACTGGTCGCGGAAAAGGTCTGATCCGCGGTCATGAAACGGGTTGTCATTACCGGCGCTGGCACGATCAATTCGCTGGGCCATTCCGTGCCCGACACCCTGGAAGCGATGCGCGAAGGCCGTTGCGGCATTTCCGAGCTTGAATTTCGTGACGTCGACCGACTGAGCATCAAAATTGGCGGCCAGGTCCGCGGGTTCGAGGCCGAGGGCCGGTTCAATCGTCAGCAGATGGCGCTGTATGACCGTTTCACGCAATTCACTCTGACTGCGGCCAAAGAGGCGATCGACCAGTCGGGGCTGGAGTTTCACGGCGAATTGGCCGTTCGGTCGGGGGTCGTTCTGGGAACGGCCGGTGGTGGTGTTTCGACCTGGGATGACAACTACCGCTCGGTCTACGAAGACGGGAAGAACCGGGTCCATCCGTTCGTCGTGCCGAAGCTGATGAACAACGCGGCCGCAAGCCACATTTCGATGGAGCACAACCTCAAAGGCCCCAGCTTCACCGTTTCGACGGCCTGTGCATCGTCCAACCACGCGATGGCGCTGGCGTTCCAGATGGTGCGCAGTGGCGCCGCCCCGGCGATGATTACCGGTGGGTCGGAGTCCATGTTGTGTTTTGGCGGGGTCAAGGCCTGGGAAGGCCTTCGGGTTATGTCGAAGGACGCGTGCCGGCCGTTCAGCGCAAATCGCAATGGCATGGTTCAGGGCGAGGGCGCCGGTGTGTTCGTATTCGAGGAATACGAACATGCGCGTGCTCGCGGCGCTGAAATCCTGTGTGAGGTTGCGGGCTATGCGATGTCTTCGGACGCGACGGATATCGTGATGCCCAGCAAACAGGGCGCGGCCCGCGCCATGGCCGGGGCCTTGAAGGACGCGGGGCTGAACGCAAGTGACGTGGGCTATATCAACGCCCACGGCACCGGAACCGCCGCCAATGACAAGACCGAATGCGCAGCGGTCGCGGATGTATTTGGACGCCATGCCGACGATCTGATGATCTCGTCGACCAAATCCATGCACGGCCACCTTATCGGCGGAACCGGCGCGGTTGAACTGTTGGCCTGTATCATGGCCGTCCGTGACGGCGTGATTGCTCCGACCATCGGGTATGAAGAACCCGACCCGGAATGCGCTTTGGACGTCGTACCAAACGAGGCGCGCGAGGCCGAAGTAAATGTCGCACTGAGCAACGCCTTTGCGTTTGGCGGTCTGAACGCGGTCTTGGCCCTCAAGAAGGTATGAAAAAAGCCGCCATCGGATGATGGCGGCTTTGGTCATTCATTTTGGCGTGATCAGTTGGTGTTGACCTGCAGGCCGTCAAAGGCAGCGGTAAATCCGCTCAGCGACAGATCCATGTTGATAACCTGATCGGGCGCGCGTGCGGGCACCAGTGAAATGGTAGCCTTCGTTCCTGCTTTCATCGCGTCAATGTCGCCCTGCGTCAGACCCAGCTGTGCAACGCAACCGACCGGAACACAGTGGTGATAGTTGTACAGCTTGCGCGGTGCGCCATCGATCGAGATGGCCAGTTGTGCCTGCAGCAGGGTTTCCAGCGGAACAATGACGTTTGCCCAGGCTGCGGCGGCACCACCGGCGGGCAGCTTACCAACGGTAATCTCGGCCAGAGGTTCATTCTGCGCACCGTTGAGAATCTGAACCATCGCGCAGGGGTCATCTCCGTTCTGCGCCTTGATGCAGGAGATCTCCCAGTCGCCCGACTTCTCGCGGACATATTGCTCGCCGACACGCGGGCCGCTTTGCCCCAGATCCAGGTCGGAGCCGGTATCCGTGGTCTGACCGGTTTGGGTCTGCTCTTGAGTTTCAGTCGTGGCTTCCTGGGCGAACGCGCCTGAGCCCAGCAATGCAGCCGTTACCAGGGTGGCTGGAACAAGTTTGGTGATCATCAGTGCCTCATTGTGCTGATACAGCTTTTTCAAACGTCTCTAGCATTCCTGCTCCGCCATGTCAGTTGCAAAGCGCGCGCCACACGCGGGATTGGACGGATTTTCGCCGACCCATCGTAGGCCACCTGAAGTGACGCCGGGAAGCCTTTGAGTACAAACGACAAAGGGAGCCGTACGTGCGGCTCCCTTCAATCAATGTATCTCCCCGTCGGACTGGCCGACTTAGTTATGCCCGAACGTTACGAGAGGCGAACCCAGTGGTCAACTGCTAACAGCGAAATTTAATGTTTCCACAAGCAGAAACTTGGCAATTTCAAAAAAGGGCTGTGCCCGAAAGCACAGCCAGTCGACAGGGAGGAAGTTTGCCCACCACACGAGGGAATTGCGAGGCGGGCAAAATCACTATCGCAGTCAAAGGTTAAGTTTGTATGGTGGTGCCGGGACGCTAAGTTTTGGGACGTATCAATATGACGGAAAACGTTTTTGTCGGCGGTGGCGGTGTTGATTACAAGCAGCCGCAGGGTTTGACGCTGAAATATGCAAACCGGCACGGCTTGATTGCCGGTGCTACGGGGACGGGCAAGACCGTGACCCTGCAAATCCTGGCCGAAGGGTTCTCGCAGCAGGGCGTTCCTGTTTTCCTGTCTGACGTCAAAGGTGACCTGTCCGGACTGGCGCGTCCCGGCAGCCCCGATCACAAGTTGCATCAGGCCTTCATGGACCGTGCCCAGCGCATCGGGTTTGCCGATTACTCCTATGCCGCGTGCCCGGTCACGTTCTGGGATCTGTTTGGTGAGCAGGGCCACCCTGTCCGGACAACGGTTACCGAGATGGGGCCGCTGCTGTTTTCCCGGCTTCTGGACCTGAGCGAAGCGCAGGAAGGTGTGCTGAACATCGCCTTCCGGGTTGCGGATGAAGAAGGGATGCCGCTGCTGGATCTGAAGGACCTGCAGGCTCTTCTGGTCTGGATTGGTGAAAACCGGTCGCAACTTTCCCTGCGCTACGGAAATGTCTCGACCGCTTCGATCGGTGCCATACAACGACGATTGCTAGTGTTGGAAAACCAAGGCGGCGCGCGGCTGTTTGGTGAGCCCGCGCTCGAACTGTCGGATTTGATGCGGCTGGATAAAAACGGCCACGGGATGGTCAACATCTTGGCTTCTGACAAGCTGATGGGCGCGCCCGGGCTGTATGCCACGTTTCTTTTGTGGCTGCTGAGCGAACTGTTTGAGGAACTTCCCGAAGTCGGCGATCCCGACAAGCCCAAGCTGGTCTTTTTCTTCGACGAAGCCCATCTGTTGTTCGACGATGCGCCAAAGGTTCTGGTGGACAAGGTCGAGCAGGTCGCCCGATTGATCCGATCCAAAGGCGTTGGGGTTTACTTCATTACTCAGAACCCGGCGGACATTCCCGAAGATATCCTCGGGCAGTTGGGCAACCGCGTCCAACATGCCTTGCGCGCCTTCACCGCGCGGGATCGCAAGAATTTGCGGCTGGCCGCGGAAACCTATCGGGAAAACCCGGCCTTCGACACGGAAACCGCGATCCGGGAGGTCGGAGTGGGTGAGGCGTTGACCTCGATGCTCGAACGGAAGGGCGCGCCCGGTATGGTCGAGCGGACACTGATACGTCCGCCGGGTTCGCAGCTGGGCCCGATTACCGACGCCGAGCGCAAGGCTGTGATGGCGGCGTCTCCGATGGCCGGAAAGTACGAAACTCTTCTGGATCGCAAATCGGCATTCGAAATCTTGCAGGCGCGCGCGGCCAAAGCCGCGGCCGAGGCCGAGGAAGCCGAACCCGAGGAGCAAGACGACACCCGGTCGGTGTCCGAGCGGGAGTATTCGGCGGCGCGCAGATACAGCGGCAGCGGAGTAGGGCGCTCGTCTGCACGATCGGTCCGAAAGCAGGACAGCTTTGCCTCTGCCATGAGCGAGGCAGTCATCAAAGAGCTGAAAGGAACCACAGGACGCCGCATCGTTCGCGGCATTCTGGGCGGGCTGTTTCGCAACCGTTGAATTTCATCGCCCTGCCAGCCGGAACTGGCGGGGCGTGCCGCGTCAGCGCTTGAGGCGCCGCTGTCCTTCCTGCTGGCAATAGGCGTCAGCTTCGGGAACCGACATCTTGGTGGCCGGGAAATCAATCGCGCGATCCCAGTCAACCCGATCCTGGCGGTACAGTTGGCAGGTCACGACGCCCTTTGGCGTCTGTACCTGGACGGGTGTGGTTTCCAGTTCACGTGGGCTCGGGATGCATCCGGCCACAACAGCCAGGACCGGAACCATAAGGGCAATTTTCTTTGTGGAAGTCTTCATGGTGCAAAAACTTTTCTTCTGGGTCAGAGTTTACTCGTTACGAACGGCGCATCAGGTGAGTGGTCTTTCGAACAATATGCGCCGGTATGGTTCATAGAGTGTGAATGCGTCTATTGATTTTTCAAGCTGCAATCAAGAAACCGCGCCATTTGCATGGCGCGGCTTGACGCTTTCGTGATGAAAGATGTCTACTTCTCGGGGATCAGGCCCCTTGGGCTGAATCTGAGAACAATCAGCAGGATAAGCCCCATCGTGAACAGGCGCATATGTGCCGTGCTTTCGATCAGGTGGGCCTTAAGCGCGTTGCCATCTGGCATGCTGGAAGTGATCAGGTTCATAAGCCACAGACCGATCGGTTCGACCTCGACCCACAGGAACCAGATCAGAAAGGCCCCCAGGACCGAGCCGAAATTGTTGCCGGAACCGCCGACGATCACCATCACCCAGACAAGGAAGGTGAACCGGAGCGGTTGGTAGGCGCTGGGTGTCAGCTGGCCGTCCAGCGTCGTCATCATCGCCCCGGCAATGCCACAGATGGCCGAGCCCAGAACGAAGATCTGCAGATGACGGCGGGTGACGTCCTTGCCCATGGCTTCGGCGGCGACCTCGTTGTCGCGGATCGCGCGCATCATGCGGCCCCACGGGCTTTTGAGCGCCATCTGAGCCATCCAGAGCAGGATGAGAAGCACGATCAGGAACAGGAATGCATAACCCAGTTTCACCCACAGGGTCGAAGCGGTCACCGGGTCCAGCCCGAATGAGGCTGCACGTTCGACGAAGGACGGGTCGCTCTGCAGGTCAATCTCATAGCCCACGATAGGTGAGGGGCGGGGGATGCCGTAGACGTTCTTGACCCCTCGGGCCAGCCAGTCCTCGTTTTTCATGATCGCAATGATGATCTCGGCGATGCCCAGCGTGGCAATCGCAAGGTAGTCCGAGCGCAGACCCAACGCCGTCTTGCCAATCAGCCAGGCAGCGCCCGCGGCCAATAGCCCACCCGCCGGCCACGCAAGCAGCACCGGAAGATTCAGCCCGCCGATATTTCCCGCAATGGCTGGGTCGATGGCTTCGACGGCAGCGATGCTCGGGTCGAACACCGCGCGATAGACGAAGAACCCGACGACGAGGATTGCGATGATCGCCAGCGTTCGTGCCCGGCCCTTGGGCATTTTTTGCGCGGCCATCACGGCTGCGACAACGGTCGCTGCCCCCAGCAGAAGCGCCAGCACGATCCCGTACCCGCCCGCGGACCAGGCTCCGGGTGTCGGAGGGGTAGAGACCAGCACAACCGCAAGTCCGCCCAGCGCAACAAAACCCATGACGCCGACATTGAAAAGTCCGGCAAAGCCCCATTGCAGGTTCACACCGATCGCCATGATCGCGGAAATCAGACCCATGTTCAGAATCAAGATCGCCGTGTTCCAGCTTTGAACGAAACCGGTCAGCAGGATCAGCCCGCCGACAATCACGAAAAGCAGGGTGTTTTTGACTGCTTCGTTCATACCGCTTTCCCCTTGAACAGACCTGTTGGCTTGAACAGAAGCACGATCAGCAGAATGACGAAGCTGACGGCGAATTTGTAATCGGTGGACAGGAACTGTACCAGGCCCGAAGGTTCGAGGCTTTCCGGGGCAAGGTAGGTCAGCACCTTCTTCCAGGCATAAGTGATCGTGACTTCGGAAAAGGCGATGATGAATCCGCCTGCGATCGCCCCAATCGGGTTACCCAATCCGCCCACGATGGCAGAGGCAAAGATCGGCAGAAGCAGCTGGAAATAGACGAATGGCTTGAAGCTCTTGTCCAGCCCGTAGAGAACTCCGGCCGTCGTGGCCAGTGCTGCAACGATGATCCAGGTGATCATCACCACACGTTCCGGGTTGATGCCGGACAACAAGGCCAGATCCTCGTTGTCGGAATAAGCGCGCATCGACTTGCCGGTGCGGGTCTTGTTGAGGAACCAGAACAGCAAGGCGACGGCAACGACGGCGACGATCACGGTGATACCCTGCGAGGTTTTGATCGCAAGCCCCTCATCCAGCCCGGTCATCTTTTTGAAATCCCGCGCAGAAATCAGGAACCGTGCCCCATCCGAGAACCTTTGGTCATCGGGGCCGATGATGAAGCGCACCAGCCCATTCATGATGAACATCACACCCATGGACACGATCACAAGGATCACAGGTTTGGCCTTTTGCTCGCGGTAGAACCGATAGACCAGCCTGTCGGTGATCAGCACCAGAAGGATGCACCCCAGGATCGCAAACGGAAGCGCCAGAAGCGCCGTCGGCAGGGGCCCGAACCCGATCCCTGCGGCCTGGAGACCCCAAGTGACCAGCACGGCGATCATTGCGCCGAAGGCCATCGTATCCCCGTGGGCAAAGTTGGAAAACCGCAGGATGCCGTAGATCAGGGTGACCCCCAGCGCCCCAAGTGCCAACTGGCTGCCATAGGCAACCGCAGGCACGATCACAAAGTTCGCAAGCGCAACAAGCGCATTCAGTAGGTCCATTATGTTCTTCTCACTGTCCGGGTGCGGCTTTATGGCATGACGCCGACGAAAGACACAACAATTTGGAGCATGATTTTTGCGGCTTTGTGCATGTTTTTATGTGGTTTGGCGGACATTGATCACACGCGCTCCAACCCTCTGCGGATCCCCGAAAGAAAAAGACCGCGCCACCATGTGGGATGCGGCCTGAAATCGCAGATGATTGCGGGACTAGGCTCCGGTTTCCGTGCATTGGCCGCGGTCATTCTGAAGGACCGGACGGCGAATGGACAGGTTGTAGGACAGATCAGGGCTTTTGACGAAGAAGGTCATGACATGCTGTTCGGTCGCCAGGATGAACGTCATGTTGTTCAGTCCAGGAAACACCTGAGCATCCCCGGTCGTGTCACCGAATTTGACCGATCCCTTTTGCTCGCCTTCAAGCCGTGTCAGCCGGTACTCGGTTCCATCAATATCCGATATGCACACAAACTCGCGTTGCTGAGCCACAGCGCCAGTTGCCAAGTGTGCGACCAGTGCGGCGATCATCCATTTCTTCATTTTGACTTCCAATTTTTGTGCCCCCCAATTGGGGCGCGTTTCGGGGATTGGTATAGTGGTTCGGGCGCAGCGATATTTTTGAAATTTGACCTGATTAAAGCAGCAGATTGGCATTCCGAGAAATTCCACAGGCTTTTTGAACCGGTGCGCTGCCAGGAAATAATTTATATTTTTCAGATGCCTAATAAGGGTTTTAAGGAAGAAGGGTGTGGCCGGAAACACCTATTGCCATCTTCTGGCCTTCAATTTTGCGCAAAGCGATCAAGCAAAAGGGCCAGTCGAGAATCCCGACCGGCCCCATGAAAAAACCGAATTCTGAAAACCGTCGGTTAGCCGCCCAAAAACGACTTGCGCACTTCCTCGTCCGCCAGCAGTTCCTTACCGGTTCCCGTGTATGCATTGCGGCCTTGGACCAGCACATAGCCCTTGTCGGCGATCTCAAGTGCCTGGCGGGCATTCTGCTCGACCATCAGGATCGGAAGGCCAGTGCGCGACACTTCGATGATGCGGTCGAACAGTTCGTCCATCACGATCGGCGAAACGCCCGCAGTCGGTTCGTCCAGCATCAGCACTTTGGGCTTGGTCATAAGCGCGCGGCCGACGGCCACTTGTTGGCGCTGACCGCCCGAGAGCTCGCCCGCCGCCTGGTTGCGTTTGTCTCTCAGGATCGGGAACAGCTCAAACACCTGTTCCATCGTGTCCGAGAAATCATCCGTGCGGATGAACGCGCCCATTTCCAGATTTTCCTGAACCGTCATCGAGGTGAAAATGTTCTGCGTTTGGGGCACAAAGCCCATGCCTTTGATCACCCGGTCCTGCGGGCTGAGGTTGGTGATGTCCTCTCCATCCAACCGCACCGATCCGGCGCGCACGTCCAGCATGCCGAAGACGGCCTTCATCGCGGTGGATTTGCCAGCGCCGTTGGGGCCGACGATCACGGCGATTTCGCCCTTGTCCACGGCGATCGTACAATCGTGCAGAATGTCGGGGCCTTTGCCGTACCCGCCGGTCATGGTGTCACCGATCAGGAATGGACCGCCTTCTACCCGGTGGGTCTTGCCGCTGACCCGATGGGCCGGCGTCATTGTGCCGATGCCATGCGTGTTGGTAATCGAGGCGTCCTTGTTGCCCTTGTCGTCCTGATAGGGATTGTCGCTCATGCCCCGGCCTCCAACTGGTCTTTGTTCTTGAGACCAGTGCCCAGATAGGCCTCGATGACGTGCTCGTTGGCCTTGATCTCGTCCAGCGTGCCTTGCGCAAGCACCTTGCCCTCGGCCATGCAGATCACCGGATCGCAGATCTTGCCGATGAAATCCATGTCGTGTTCGATCACGACGAAGGTGTAGCCGCGTTCCTTGTTCAGACGCAGGATCGTATCGGCGATGGTCATCAGCAGGGTACGGTTCACGCCTGCGCCGACCTCATCTAGGAACACGATCTTGGCGTCCACCATCATCGTGCGACCCAGTTCCAGCAGCTTTTTCTGGCCGCCCGAGACCTGACCCGCCTTGTGGTCGGCCAAATGTTCGATGGTCAGGAACTCCAGCACCTCGTCGGCCTTGGCACGCAGGGCGCGTTCCTCATCCGCAATCCGCTTGCGGCCGAACCATGTGTTCCACAGCGATTCACCGGATTGGCCACCGGGGACCATCATCAGGTTTTCGCGGCATGTCATCGACGAGAACTCGTGCGCGATCTGGAAGGTGCGCAACAGCCCCTTGTGAAACAGATCATGGGGCGGCAGGCCGGTGATGTCTTCGCCATCCATCCAGACCTTGCCGCTGGTCGGAGGCAGAACACCCGCGATCACGTTGAAAAGAGTGGTTTTTCCGGCCCCGTTTGGACCGATCAGGCCAGTAATCGAGCCCTTTTCGATCTCCAGCGATGCCCCGTCCACCGCATGGAAACCGCCGAAATGCTTGTGCACGTCCTCGACGACGATCATGTGTTCCCCTGTCCGCGGCTTTCGCGGTTCTTCGTGTTGCCCCATCCCCAAGATAAGGTGGCGCCTTTTGTCATTGAAACAGCCCGGGCACAAGGCCCGGGCTGCTTGGTATCATGCGGTCAGCTGACGGATCAACGGAACTTGACGGTCTCGTTCTTGCCGTCTTTCACTTCGATCTCGCGGTAGGACCCAGCGCTTTCGCCCGGACCGATCAGTTCGACACCCGAAGCGCCGACATAGTCGATGTCCTGACCAGCGGCCAGCAGTTCCAGACCCTTGGCCAGTTCACCCGGATAGATCTTCTCGCCGGGGGCGTTGGCCACATCCAGGATCTTGCCACCGTACTGGGCCGGATCGGCCGACCCTGCTGCCTGCATGGCCAGCATGAACAACGCGGCTGCGTCATAGCTTTCAGGCGAGTAGGGCGACGAGCCGTCAAAGCCCGCGGCTTCGGCCATGGCAAAATACTTCTCGGCGCCTTCGCCGCCGGAACCGGCGATCTGACCAAACGAGCCGTCCAGATCGGGGCCGACATTCGCAGGCAGCGAGTCACCGATCATGCCGCCCGGCAGACCGAACGTGTCGAACGCGCCGCTGTCCAGAGCGGACTGGATGATGCCCAGACCACCCTGATCCAGGTAACCGGCAACCACGAGGATGTCCCCACCCGCCGAGGCCAGTGCGCCGACTTCGGCCGAATAGTCCGCTTTGCCGTCTTCATGTGCTGCAACGATGGTCACTTCACCGCCCACGGCCTCGAACGACGACTGGATCGCGTCGGCCAGACCTTTGCCGTAGTCGTTGTTGGTATAGGTCAGAGCGATCGAATTGATGCCGCGGTCTTTCAGAATGTCAGCCATAACCTGACCTTCGCGCGCATCCGACGGGGCGGTGCGGAAGAACAGCCCGTTGTCTTCCATCGTCGACAGACCGGGTGAGGTCGCTGACGGCGAGATCATGACCATGCCATTCGGAATAGCGACGTTCTGCAGGATTGCGCCAGTTACACCCGAGCAGTCGCCGCCGATGATGCCGGCGACGCCATCGGCGATCATGCGTTCGCCGTTCGAGGTGGCCAGGCCGTTGTCGATGCAGCCGGTATCGGCGCGCGACGGGGTGACGGTGGCGCCGCCCAGCAGCTTGCCGGATTCGGTCACTTCGGCCATCGCCAGTTCAGCGCCCGAACCCATTGCCGGGGCCAGTGATTCAATCGGCCCGGTAAATCCGAACAGAACGCCCAGTTTGACGTCTTCGGCCATTGCGGCACCGGCCAGCAATGCGGTTGCTGCAGTCGCAGTAAGCAGCTTTTTCATTAGGTTACTCCCTTGTTGGAACGTATTCGTTCTGAGCAAGACCCTAGGCAAGCTGTTCAGAAAAGAAAAGTCCAAACAGGAATGTGTCTTTTGGCTGAACAACTCTATTTGTTTTCTAGGGTTTGGTTCCCGGGCGGCTCATTCTGACCGGGATTGGAGCGATAGATATGATCAGGGTTTTCACGATTCTCATTCTGATGATTTGCGGCAGCGTCGCGTCGGGCGAGTCATTGAAGACATCCGCAGGCGAGGTCTCGGTGACGACCATGCTTGCCGGCCTCGATACGCCCTGGGCGATCGGCCTGCTGCCTGATGGCAGTTTTTTGGTTACCGAGCGCGACGGCCAGTTGCTTTTGGCGCGTGACGGCAAGGCCACCAAGGTCCGGGGCGTTCCGAAAGTCGCGGCGCAAGGGCAGGGCGGTCTGCTGGACGTAACCATCGCCCGCGATTTTGACCGCACCAGAGAGGTGTTTCTAACATTCTCGAAACCGCAGAGCGGCGGGGCCGGTACGGCGGTTGCCGTGGCGCGCCTGTCCGAGAACGGCAAGCGGCTGACCAACCTGAAGGTGATATTCGAAGCGGTTCCCGGCGGCTCGGGTGGCCGGCATTTCGGATCGCGCGTGGTCGAGGCGCAGGACGGGACGCTGTTCATCACTGT
This sequence comes from Ruegeria sp. BC6, assembly GCF_056539185.1. Lineage (NCBI taxonomy): Bacteria > Pseudomonadati > Pseudomonadota > Alphaproteobacteria > Rhodobacterales > Roseobacteraceae > Ruegeria > Ruegeria sp. BC6. The sequence continues at coordinate 533,512 of NZ_JBQFUM010000001.1, read as the reverse complement.
GGGGGATCGTGGCGACAGGCCAAGCGCGCAGGACCGCTCGAACCACATGGGGACGGTTATTCGGATCAACCGCGATGGCTCGATCCCGGCGGATAATCCGTTTGTCGCGCAAGAAGGCATCCGTCCCGAGATCTGGTCCTTTGGTCATCGCAACCCGCAAGGCGCTGATGTTGATACGAGCGGCCGGTTGTGGGTCTCGGAACATGGCGCCAGGGGCGGGGACGAGGTGAACCTTGTGAAACCCGGCGCCAACTACGGTTGGCCGGTCATTTCCTACGGGACGCATTATTCCGGAGAGAAGATTGGCGAAGGCACCAGCAAAGACGGAATGGAACAGCCGCGCTTGTATTGGGATCCGTCCATCGCGCCCTCGGGCTTGATGGTCTATTCCGGCGGGATGTTTCCCGAGTGGCGGGGTGACATCTTCGTGGGTTCGCTGAAATTCGACTATATCGCACGGCTGTCCGGAAACCCGTTGCGCGAGGTCGAGCAGATCAAAGGCCCCGAGACCGAACGGGTCCGCGACATCGTGCAGGCCCTAGACGGTGCGATCTGGTTCATCTCGGTCGGGCAGGGTGCGGTTTACAGGATTTCCCGTTCGTCCTAGGAGTGCAGCGATACACTTCTAAGAGGATTGATATGTTCCGCATTCTCGCAGCGATATTTTTGTCCCTTTCGACACTTCCCGCCGCGGCCGACGAGGTCTTTGCGACCTATGCCGAATACGAAGCCTTCGTCGACACCAAGATCAAGAACCGCGAGTTCTCGAACGTCATCAACCGGTTGGGCGGCGCCGACGAATACACGCCGCAGCAGATGCAAGTCCTGCAAGGGCAGCTGCGTGACCTTGTCCCGTACTACCTGACCAGTGCCGACGTTGCCAAACGGGTCGAGCTTGAGAACGGGTTCGCGCAGGAAATGCGGATCTACTGGAACGACAAGAACAGCTATCTCTACTATTACGCTCTTTTGCATAAACGCCACGACGGCGTGCTAGTTCTGCAGTTCAGCATCAACACACGCGCCGAGCCCATTCTGGGCATGTTCTAGGCGTCAGACCGACAGCCGCCCGCTCTGGGTGCCACGCTCGCGATAGGGCGTGGTGTTGTAATGCGCGCGGTAGCATTTCGAGAAATGGCTGGGGCTGGCAAAGCCGCAGGCCAAGGCCACGTTGATCACGCTCATGTCGGTCTGCATCAGCAGGTTGCGCGCCTTGTGCAGCCGCAATTCCATGTAATAGCGCTTGGGCGAACGACTCAGATACCGGCGGAACAGCCGCTCGAGCTGGCGAGTCGACATGCCAACATCCTTGGCCAGGATCGAGGGCGAAATCGGCTCCTCGATGTTCTTCTCCATCATCAGGATGACCTGGCTCAGCTTGGGGTGGCGCACGCCGATCCGCGTGGGCGTCGAAAGGCGCTGGGTGTCCTGATCGGTGCGGATAGAGGAATAGATCATCTGGTCGGCAACGGCATTGGCCAACTCCTCACCGTAGTCATCGGCAATCAGCTTCAGCATCAGGTCGATTGACGAGGTGCCACCAGCCGTTGTCATCCGGTTGCCGTCGATCAGAAAGACGGATTTCGTCAGTTCGACGTTTTCGAACTCTTCCGCAAAGCTGTCGGCGTTTTCCCAGTGGATGGTGGCGCGTTTGCCGTCCAGCAGGCCGGCTTTGGCAAGGGTATAGGCCGCCGTGCACAAGCCACCGATCTTCAGACCTTTGCGGGCCTCGCGGCGCAGCCAGTTCAGAACCTTTTTGGTGGTCGCCGCCTGAACATCGACGCCGCCACATACAAGGATCACCTCGTCCCGCTGCAGTTCGTCCAGATCGCGGTCAAGCTCGAACGTCGTCCCGGCCGAGCAGCTGACCACCTCTCCGCCTTCACCGGCCAGCGACCAGGTATAGATCTGCTGATCCGCCATCCGATTGGCAATCCGAAGGCTGTCCAGTGCCGAGGCAAAAGACAGCAACGAAAACTTGTCGAGCAACACGAATACGAAATTGAGCGGCTTGGCCGCGCGCTTGTCCACAGTGACAACTTGGCGTTGCTCTTGCATGGCGAACTGTCCTTGATTCGGCGGGCCGAGGCCCGAGGCCTGCGGCGAATTTGACCGACACCATGCTCAAAGCTTGTTTCCGACGTCAAGAGGCGCAAATCGGATATGGTCTCTGGTCTATGGATTTTGTATAGAGACCACCTGAATTACCTCAGCGGAGATCAAAGCTATGACCGAGTGGCAAAAAACGAACTGGCGCAGCAAGCCGCGGGTTCAGATGCCAGACTATACCGACGCGGCCGCGCTGGCCAAAGTCGAGGCCAAGCTTTCGCAGTATCCCCCGCTGGTTTTTGCGGGCGAGGCCCGGCGTCTGAAACAGCACTTGGGTGCGGCCGGCCGTGGCGAGGCCTTCCTGCTGCAGGGTGGGGACTGCGCCGAAAGCTTCGACCAGTTCAGCGCCGATGCGATCCGCGACACCTTCAAGGTGATGCTGCAGATGGCGATGGTTCTGACCTATGGTGCCAAGGTTCCGGTGGTCAAGGTGGGCCGTATGGCTGGCCAGTTCGCCAAGCCGCGCAGCGCGCCGACCGAAGTGATCGATGGTGTGGAACTGCCCAGCTACCGTGGTGACATCATCAACGAACTGGCCTTCACGCCCGAGGCGCGTATCCCGAACCCGGAAAAGATGCTGCAGGCCTATACCCAGGCTGCGGCCACTCTGAACCTGCTGCGCGCGTTCTCGACCGGCGGTTTCGCGGACATGAGCCGTGTGCATTCCTGGACCTTGGGCTTTACCAACGAACAGGACGTGCAGAAGTATTCCGAGATCGCCGACCGCATTCAGGACACGATCGACTTCATGGAGGCCGCCGGCATCACCGCGGATACCACCCATGAATTCTCGACCGTCGAGTTCTACACCAGCCACGAAGGACTGCTGTTGGAGTACGAAGAAGCGCTGACGCGACTGGATTCGACTTCGGGCAAATGGCTGGCCGGCTCGGGCCATATGATCTGGATCGGCGACCGCACCCGTCAGCCCGACGGCGCGCATGTCGAATTCTGCCGCGGCGTGCTGAACCCGATCGGTTTGAAATGCGGACCGACCACCACGGCCGAGGACCTCAAGGTTCTGATGTCCAAGCTGAACCCGGACAACGAAGAAGGCCGTCTGACCCTGATCGCGCGCTTCGGCGCGGGCAAGGCGGGCGAGCACCTGCCGCGCCTGATCAAGGCCGTCAAGGAAGAGGGTGCCAAGGTGACCTGGGTCTGCGACCCGATGCACGGCAACACGATCAAGTCGGCCACCGGCTACAAGACCCGTCCGTTCGAATCGGTCCTGCGCGAGGTGCGGGATTTCTTCGGCGTGCATCAGGCCGAGGGCACGATCCCCGGCGGCGTGCATTTCGAGATGACCGGTCTGGACGTGACCGAATGCACCGGCGGCGTCCGCGCGGTCAGCGAAGAGGACCTGTCGGACCGCTACCACACCGCCTGCGATCCGCGTTTGAACGCATCGCAGTCGCTGGAGCTGGCGTTCCTGGTGGCTGAAGAGCTGACCAACCTGCGCCGCGACCGAAAGGACCGCGCAGCAAGCTGAGGCATGTCGGATTGAAACGCAAACGGCGGGCCCTCGGGTCCGCCGTTCTGCTTTTTACTCGTCGCGAGAGAAGACCAGCCGCAGGTGTTTCGCCGGTCTCTGGAAATCGGCCTGATCCTCGGCAAAGCCCGCCTCGAAAAGCCGGCTGTTGTGGGCCTGATCCTGAATGTTCACCAGTGTGCGGATCCGAGTGTCCTCGATTCCGAACCGTCGCGGCGTAGCGCCTATCGTGCCATCGCTGACCATCACACCCAGCACCCGGCTGACATCCCCCAGATCGCTTCTGAGGGGCAACAGGATCATGTGGGCCTGCAGCCGCGTCCGGCCGAGCTTGCCTTTTGAAACAAGGCTGAACTCACCGATCGCCGGAGCGGCGAACACCTCTTCCAAGGCCTCTGACACCTGATCACGGGCGCTGGGATCAAAGAAGGCGGTCAGAGGCATTCCGCGCACCTCCATCCCCGCGATCTTGTTCAGATGGCTTCCCGCCAGTCGAAACCGGGCGAGGCCGGGCGCGATGCGTTCCAGAATGAATGTGTATTCCAGAATGTTTTCGAGGCCGCGTGGGTCGATCTGGGAACGCTTGGGAACGCCGTCGCCGCTCAGCAGCGCGGTCCAATACGCCTCGGCCTGACGGATGGGGGACAGACTGCGCCCACTGTCAAAGCGATCCATTGCGATGATCTTTCCAGCTTTCGACCCGGAACCATTCCAGAAGAAGGTTTTCATTACCATGCACCTCGTGTCGATTGGCGGCCATCCGGTCCGTGCGCCATGCAAAGCGATAGCGGCCGACCCATCCTTCGACTGACAGATTGACACGGGTTTATTCAATTTTGGACCAAATCTTTAAGGAATGGTTAACTTCTTGCGATGAATTGCACATCCGGCAAGGTCTTGCCCTATGGGGTACGATAGCTTTAGGTGCAGCAGAACAAGGCTGCGCAGCAGTGGGAAAGGGCAGGCATGATCAAATCCATGACCGGTTTTGCATCCGGAAAGGGCGCATTGGGGCCGCACAGCTGGAGCTGGGAACTGCGCAGTGTCAACGGCAAGGGTCTGGACATGCGGTTGCGGGTGCCGGACTGGCTGACGGGACTTGAGGCTGCGCTGCGCGCGGATATGTCCAAACAGATCAGCCGGGGCAACGTGACGCTGAGCCTGCGCGTCGCCCGCGAAGAAACCGCCGCCGAACTGAAGCTGAACGAAGGCGCAATGAGCGCCGCGCTGGAGGCGTTGGCGCAGGCCGAGGAATTGGCGGTCAACAAAGGTGTCGCGCTTGCTCCGTCAAAGGCCAGCGATCTGCTGATGCTCAAGGGGATGCTGGACGCGGCAGCCGAAGACGACGATCCCGCGCCGCTGGTCGAGGCGTTGAAATCCGAATTTGGCAGTCTGCTGGCTGAGTTTGTGACAATGCGCCGGGATGAGGGGCAAGCCCTGGCTTCCATCCTGTCGGCCCGGTTGGATCAGATCCAGACCCTGACCGAGCAGGCCAGCGAGCTGGCCGAGCGGCGCAAGGAAGCCATGGCCGACACTCTGCGCCAGAACCTTGCGCGGGTAATGGAAAACAGCCAGGGCGCCGATCCCGACCGGGTGGCGCAGGAGTTGGCCCTGATCGCGGTCAAGGCGGACATCACCGAAGAACTGGACCGCCTGGCCGCGCATGTCGTAGCCGCGCGCGCACTGCTGGAGCAGGAGGCCCCGGTCGGCCGCAAGTTGGATTTCCTGATGCAGGAGTTCAACCGCGAGGCCAACACGCTGTGCTCCAAATCCCAGAATTCGGACCTGACAACGATCGGACTGGAGTTGAAGGCGGTGATCGATCAGTTGAGAGAGCAGGTGCAAAATGTCGAATAAGCAAGGAAAAGTGTAATGGCGGATCGCCGCGGTCTACTCATCATCCTTTCGTCGCCCTCGGGTGCCGGAAAATCCACTTTGGCCCGTCGCCTGATGGAGTGGGACACCGATCTCGAGTTTTCGATCTCGGCCACTACCCGCGCCCCGCGCCCGGGTGAGGAACATGGACGCGAATACTATTTTCTCAGCGAAGATGATTTCCGCCAGCAAGTGTCAAATGGGCAGATGCTGGAACATGCCCATGTGTTCGGCAATTTCTACGGCTCACCCGCTGGACCAGTGCGCGAAGCGATCCAGAGCGGGCGGGACGTGCTGTTTGACGTAGACTGGCAGGGTGAAGTGCAGATCCGGAATTCCGAGCTGGGCAAACATGCTTTGTCCATTTTCATTCTACCGCCATCGATCAAAGAGCTGCGCCGCCGGCTTGAAACCCGTGGTCAGGACAGCGCCGACGTCATTTCCAAACGCATGATGAAAAGCTGGGACGAAATCAGCCATTGGGGCTACTACGACTATGTGTTGATCAATGACGATCTGGCCGCAACCGAGGAAAAGCTGAAGACGATCGTCAGCGCCGAGCGGATGCGCCGTATTCAGCAGCCCCGGTTGCAGGATCACGTCCGCGCCTTGCAATACGAATTCGAGAGCATGTCATGACCATTTACGCATTGGGACAGGACGTCCCGCAGATCCACGAAGACAGCTGGGTTGCGCCGGACGCGAACCTGATCGGCAAAGTCGTCCTGGAGCGAGGTGCATCCGTCTGGTTCGGGTGCACGATCCGAGCCGATCACGAAGAAATCCGCGTGGGCGAGGGCAGCAACGTTCAGGAGAACTGCGTGATGCATATCGACGCCGGTTTTCCTCTGACGATCGGAAAGAATTGCACCATCGGCCACAAAGTGATGCTGCATGGCTGCACTATCGGTGACAATAGCCTGATTGGTATGGGAGCCATCGTCCTTAACGGCGCGAAGATCGGCCGGAACTGCCTGATCGGGGCAGGGGCCCTGATCACGGAAGGCAAGGAGATCCCCGACAACTCGCTGGTGATGGGAGCCCCGGGCAAGGTGGTTCGGCAACTGGACGAGGCGGCGGCCCGGCGGATCACGTTCAGCGCGCTCCATTATCAAGAGAACATGCGCAAGTTCCGGGAAACGCTCACGCCCGTTTCGCCCGTCGCATAGGTCCTGTGAACCGGTCATGAGCAACGAACTGCTTGCCGAAGTCGTCTCTGCCTTGCCGATGCCCGCATTGATGGTCGATCAGACCGAGCGGATCATCGCTTCGAACGCGGATGCGCGTGCGCTGTTGGGCCGAAACATCGACGGTCGCCATTTTGCGACGATCCTGCGACAGCCACAGGTCATCGAAGCGATGGAGAAAAGCTTGCGGAGCAAGGGGCCGGCCAACAGCCGGCATCTGGCGAACGACGGTGCACAGGACACTGCGTTTCAGGTTCACTGTCGGTACATGCAGGGCGTCGGCGCGGTTTCCGGTGGCGCGGTTCTGGCAACGTTCATGGATGTGACCCACCTTGAACAGGCCAGCCAGATGCGCCGTGACTTCGTTGCCAATGTCAGCCACGAACTTCGTACCCCACTAACCGCTCTGATGGGCTTCATCGAGACCTTGCAAGGACCGGCGAAGGATGACGCGGTGGCCCGGGACAGATTCTTGAAGATCATGACAGCCGAGGCCAACCGGATGAACCGTCTGGTCGGTGACCTGCTGTCGTTGAATCGGGTCGAGAGCGAAGAGCGCATTCGGCCAAGGCAGCAGATTGAACTGATCGAAGTGCTGCGCGTGACGCTCGAGACGTTGCGCCCCTTGGCGGATGACGCGGGTGTTTCCCTGTCTCTGAACGCCCCGGATAACCCCGTTCGCCTTCCGGGCGACAATGACCAGCTGCGGCAAGTTTTCACCAACCTGATTGAAAACGCCATCAAATATGGCGGCAGCGGTGGCAGTGTCGATGTGCAAGTCTCGGTCTCAGATCAGGATACCGCGATCCGGGGACCGGCCGCCCGGGTGCGGGTCATCGACAAGGGCCCTGGCATCGATCCGGTTCATCTGCCTCGTCTTACCGAACGGTTTTATCGCGCCGACAGCCACCGCTCGCGCGAATTGGGGGGGACGGGGCTGGGCCTGGCTATCGTCAAGCACATCATCAACCGCCACCGCGGTCGGTTGCGGGTGGAAAGTGATTTGGGAAAGGGTGCGGTGTTCACCGTCATTTTGCCCATGTAAGACTGGCGCGTGATAGGCTAGGAACGGTCAAGCCGAGTACTCGGACCAAAAAACGAAGGACCCGCCACCCGTGGATAGCGCATTGGAAACCGAAACCCTCAAGGTCTCAGCCAGGAACGTGAACGTGTTCTATGGTGACACGCACGCCATCAAGGACGTGAATGTAGAAATCCAGGACAAGACCGTTACGGCGTTCATCGGGCCCTCGGGGTGCGGCAAGTCTACCTTTTTGCGGTGTCTGAACCGGATGAACGACACCATCGACATCTGTCGGGTCGAGGGTGAAATCCGCCTGGACGGGGAAGACATCTATGACAAGCGGATCGACCCCGTGCAACTGCGCGCCAAGGTCGGCATGGTGTTCCAGAAACCCAACCCTTTTCCGAAGTCGATCTATGACAACATCGCATACGGCCCGCGGATTCATGGTTTGGCCAAGACCAAGGCCGAACTTGACGAGATCGTCGAGAAATCCCTACGCCGCGGCGCCATCTGGGACGAGGTGAAGGATCGCCTGGATGCCCCTGGCACTGGTTTGTCAGGAGGGCAACAACAGCGCCTGTGTATCGCCCGCGCCATCGCCACGGCACCCGAAGTTCTGTTGATGGACGAGCCCTGTTCGGCGCTGGACCCGATTGCCACCGCCCAGGTCGAAGAGCTGATCGATGAACTGCGGGAGAGGTTCTCGGTCGTGATCGTCACCCATTCGATGCAACAGGCGGCGCGCGTCAGCCAGAAAACGGCGTTTTTTCACTTGGGCAATCTTGTCGAGTTCGGTGATACCGCCCAAATCTTCACCAACCCCGAAGACCCGCGTACCGAAAGCTACATCACCGGCCGCATCGGCTGAGAACAGGTAAAAGACCATGAGCGAACAACATATTGCATCTGCCTTCGACCGCGATCTTGAGGCGGTTCAGGCCCACATCATGAAAATGGGTGGTCTGGTCGAAGCCGCGATTACAGGTGCGGCCCGTTCGCTGGAAACGCGGGACGAGGAGCTTGCGCAGCAGGTGCGGCAGGGCGACAAGGCGATTGATGCGCTTGAGGACCTGATCAATGAGGAAACCGCCCGGGTGATCGCTCTGCGGGCGCCCACCGCCGGCGACCTACGGTTGGTGCTGTCCGTTCTCAAGGTTTCGGCCAACCTGGAACGCATCGGCGATTACGCAAAGAACATCGCCAAGCGCACCACCATTCTGGTCGAGGCCAACCAGATCGGCGGCAGCACCGCCGCACTGCGCCGCATGGCGCGTGAGGTTGAGCGGATGCTGCGTGACGCATTGGACGCCTATATTCAAAGGGATGCTGAGCTGGCCCGTGACGTTATCGATCGGGACCAGGAAGTGGACCAGATGTACAACGGCCTGTTCCGCGAGTTGCTGACCTTCATGGCTGAAGACCCGCGCAACATCACGGCATGCATGCATCTGCATTTCATCGCCAAGAACATCGAGCGGATGGGTGACCACGTCACTGCCATCGCAGAACAGGTGATCTATCTGGTGACCGGCGAACGGCCGACCGAAGCGCGCCCGAAAGCAGACAACACCTCGCAATCTCTGTAGGGAGTGGCCGGCATGCCGACAGGCCAGCCCACTATCCTGATCGTCGATGATGAGCCGGCGCTGCGCGAGGTGCTGGCCTACAACATGCAGTCCGCCGGGTACGAAGTGGTTCAGGCGGCAAGCGGCGAAGAAGCCCTGGTGCTGGTCCAAGAGGTGGCGCCTGATCTGATCGTGCTTGACTGGATGATGCCCAATCTCAGTGGGATTGAGCTGTGTCGTCAGCTAAAGGCACGCCCGCAGACCCGCGCGAGCCCGATCATCATGCTGTCGGCGCGGTCCGATGAGGCGGACAAGGTGAGCGGTTTGGAGACGGGGGCCGATGACTATGTGGCCAAACCGTATTCGATGGCGGAACTGATGGCGCGGATCCGAGCTCAACTGCGTCGGGTACGCCCGGCGGCGGCTGCGGAAACCCTGGAATATCACGACATCGTCGTGGACCTCGAAAGCCACAAGGCCAGTCGGGCGGGCAAGCCGCTCCGGATGGGGCCAACCGAATTCCGGCTGCTGTGCACCTTCATGGAGAAGCCGGGGCGCGTGTTCAGTCGCGATCAGCTATTGGACCGTGCCTGGGGGCGCGACGTCTATGTCGATTCCCGCACCGTGGATGTCCATATTGGTCGATTGCGCAAGGCGTTGACTGCGTTTGGCGGAGCCGACCCCCTTCGAACGGTTCGAGGTGCCGGATACGCGCTGGATTAGCCTATCTGGGCAGTGTTTCGTCGTTTTGGGCCTGAGACGCCAACCAGTGACGGAAGTGCCGAAGTGTCGGATCTTCGGACTTTGAGTTTGGCCAGACCAGGTAATAGGCCCCCATGGTTTCAACCGGATCCTTGCAGGCTGCAACAAGTCTGCCGGTCGCCCGGTCTTGCTCGATCAGATAGTTGGGCAGCAGGGCGACGCCCAGCCCATGCAGGGCGGCTTGATTGATGGTCGTGAATTGATCGTGCACCGTGCCGGGCAGGGCGCCGGAATGCGGAACGCCCATTTGCTTGAACCAGTCTTGCCAGGCGCGCGGGCGGGTCTGGATGTGAAGCAGGGGCAGTTTCAGCAATTCGCGCGGATCGTCCGGCGCGCCTCCTGGCAGCAGCGAGGGGGCACATACCGGCAGAACCCTTTCCACCTTCAGCAGCAGGCGCTCGGTGCCGGGCCAATCCGGTTCCCCGAAATGTAACGCAGCATCAAAGGGTTCTGATGAGAAGTTGAATGGCCTCAGGCGCGTGGACATGTTGATTGTGATGTCAGGATGCAAACGGGCAAAATCCGGCAGTCGTGGCACCAGCCAACGCATTCCGAATGTCGGCAGGATTGCCAGATTCAGCGTTCCACCCACTGGCGCGACGTGCAGTTTCAGGGAGGCCTGCGCAATTTGGTTCAGACCTTGTCGTATTTCCGCGACATAGTCCTGCGCCACCGGCGTCAACGCCAATCGCTTTTTGTCACGCAGAATGAGCTGCACGCCCAGCTGGGTCTCGAGCGTCTGCAGTTGTCGGCTGACGGCGCTCTGGGTCAGCGCAAGCTCTTCCGCGGCGGCCGAGGCGGAACCCAACCGGTCCAACGCTTCGAGCGCGCGAAGCGAAGAAATTGACGGAAAGAGTCGACGAGGCGTATCCATCTATGCGTTTTACTCATGAAAACTTGCAAATGTCTCGCTGTTTTTTGCGTAAATTGCAGGGTAGGGTGCGTATGAACTTCAGTTTGGAGCCAGAAGATGAATGCCCCCGACACCAAACCTGCATTGCGCGCAAAGGATGCGCCCGATCTTGGCCGCTTTACCTGGGACGATCCGTTCCGCCTGTCTGATCAACTGACCGAGGATGAACGCCTGATCGCCGACAGCGCTCGTGCGTATGCACAGGAAAAGCTGCAGCCTCGGGTAACTCAGGCGTTTCAGAACGAGGAAACCGATCCCGAAATCTTCCGTGAGATGGGCGAAATGGGCCTGCTGGGCACCACCATTCCCGAGGAATACGGCGGGATTGGCGCCGGTTACGTAACCTACGGTCTTGTCGCGCGCGAGGTCGAACGTGTGGATTCCGGCTATCGCTCGATGATGTCGGTGCAAAGCTCGCTGGTGATATATCCGATCTATGCCTATGGCAGTGAAGAGCAGCGCCGGAAATACCTTCCGAAACTGGCCAGTGGTGAATGGATCGGTTGCTTTGGCCTGACCGAACCGGATGCGGGGTCTGATCCGGCGGGCATGAAAACCCGGGCGGAAAAGATCGACGGCGGTTACCGTCTGACCGGCAGCAAGATGTGGATTTCCAACGCGCCAATTGCCGATGTGTTTGTTGTCTGGGCCAAGTCCGATGCTCATGACGGAAAGATCCGCGGCTTCGTGCTTGAAAAGGGTGCCAAGGGTCTGAGCGCACCCAAGATCAAAAACAAGCTTAGCCTGCGCGCGTCAATCACCGGCGAAATCGTGATGGATGGCGTGGAGGTTGAAGAAAGTGCCTTGCTGCCGCACGTCCAGGGCCTGAAAGGGCCGTTCGGATGTCTGAACCGAGCGCGCTATGGCATCAGTTGGGGTGTCATGGGGGCCGCAGAATGCTGCTGGCACGCGGCTCGTCAGTATGGATTGGATCGCAAGCAGTTCAATCGTCCTTTGGCGCAGACACAACTGTTCCAAAAGAAACTGGCGGACATGCAGACCGAAATCGCGTTGGGCTTGCAGGCCAGCCTGACAGTCGGACGGTTGATGGACAATGCCGAAGCTGCGCCTGAGATGATCTCGATCATCAAGCGGAACAATTGCGGCAAGGCGTTGGATATCGCGCGGATGGCGCGGGACATGCATGGTGGCAACGGTATCTCGTTGGAGTTCCAAGTCATTCGTCACATGGTCAACCTTGAGACCGTCAATACCTACGAGGGCACGCATGATGTTCATGCGTTGATCCTGGGGCGGGCGCAGACCGGGTTGCAGGCATTCTACTGATCCGCAATCTAAAGTGCGCGTAATCGGTATTATGTAAATAAAGATGTGAAGTCTGGCACCGCCACGTTCGCATTGGCGGTGCTATTTCAACCTGTTACGGTCCTGTGTGAACCCAAGACAGGATGCGCTGATGGACCTTCAAGGAAAAATCGTAGTTGTTACCGGTGCAGCCCAAGGCATCGGCAAAGGTATTGCGACGCGCTTCGCGGCGGATGGCGCGCGTGTGATCTGTGCGGATATCGATGAAGCCGGCGCCGAAGCCGTCGCCCAGGACATTGGCGGGCATTCGTTCAAATGCGATGTGGCCGACGAACACGATATCCAGCAAATGATCGAAAGCGTCGAATCCAGCATCGGCCCCATTGACCTGTTCTGCGCCAACGCCGGCATCCTGGCGCTTGGCGGTTTCGATGTTCCCGATGCGCATTGGGACAGGATTTGGAAGATCAACGTCATGTCTCATGTGTGGACGGCCCGCCATCTGGTGCCGAGGATGATTGCGCGCGGCGGCGGCTACATATTGATCACGGCTTCGGCTGCGGGGCTGCTCAACCAGCCCGGAGCCGCGCCATACGGAGTCACCAAACATGCGGCGGTTGGTTTCGCGGAATGGCTGGCTTTGACCTATGCCGACAAAGGCATCCGGGTTTCGGTCTTGTGTCCTCAGGCTGTCCGATCGGAAATGACCAAAGGATTTGAAGACTCAGTTGCCGCGATTGATGGCATGCTTGAACCCGAGGACGTGGCACAGGCTTGTGTCGAGGCCATTGGCGCCGAGACCTTTCTGGTTCTGCCGCACCCGCAGGTTCTCGACTACATACGCCTGAAAACCGCCGATTACGACCGTTGGATTTCAGGAATGAACAAGTTGAATCAGCAGTTTGCAGGCGATACCTAGTCTTTCTTTCGGGCGCGGCGCAGAAGGCCTTCCTGCGCGACGGAGGCGACCAAGGTACCGTCCTGCGCATAGATTGACCCGCGGTTGAAGCTGCGTCCCTGCCCCGTCCATGGCGACTCCATGGAATAGAGATGCCAATTCTGGAATTGAACCGGCGCATGAAACCAGATCGCGTGATCCAGGCTCGCGCCATTGATTTCGCCCGTGAACCAGCTCAACCCGTGCGGCCGCATGCCGGAACTCAGCAGCGCCATGTCCGAGGCATAGGCCAGCAACAGGTGTTGGTTCACGTGATCAGCCTGTTCCGCTGCTCCCATGCGGAACCACAGATGGTTTCGGTCGTCGCTTTTCTCGGGCTGGAATATGTCCAAGGGATCAATTTCGCGCACTTCGATCGGACGTTCGCGCAGCAATTCGGCGCGCAGCCTTTCGGGAACGCGGTTCAGGTATTTTTGCCGCAATTCATCGCGGGACGGTTGCGTTTCGGGCGATGGGACATCAGGCATCGCGTGCTGATGGTTCCAGCCTTCATCCTGAATGTGGAACGAGGCCGACATGTTGAGGATCTGCTTGCCGTGCTGGATAGCCACCACGCGCCGTGTGGTGAACGACCCACCATCCCGCGCGCGATCTACCTGATAGATAACCGGAATTTCCGGATCTCCCGGACGGATGAAATAGGCATGCAGTGAATGGCAAAGGCGGTTTTCGACCGTTCGGTACGCCGCCGCCAGAGCCTGCGCAATGACCTGACCACCAAATATCCGCGTGGGCGTTTCACCGCCGGACCCGGTGCCTCGGAACAAGTCTACCTCAAGGCGTTCAATGTCCAGCAAATCCAACAGGATGCGTTCGGCTTCGGTCATTCGACTCTCTCTGGTTCTGTTCGTGATCGGCCTAGCAGGCCCGTGCGGGTCATTCAATGAGGGCGGCGTGAACCAGGGCTTTGAGTTCTGAGCGTGACGGGTAGGAGCTGGAGGGCGATAGCTGCGTAAAGAAAACAGCCGACATGTCGTTCTTTTGGTCGACCCAGAAAAAGGTCGACGCCATTCCGCCCCAACTGAAGTCTCCAACCGATCCAGGGGTGCGCGCACGGCCCGGGTCCAGAACCACAGCGCCGCCAAGCCCGAACCCCATGCCGTCCATCGGCTGTTCCGCAAAGCTCTGAGGACCCATGGACGCGATGTCGCCCGGCAAGTGGTTGCGCATCATGAAATCCACCGTGCTCGGGCCCAGCAGTCGTTGATCACCCACCTGCCCTTTGGCGCGCAGCATCTCGGCGAAACGGGCAAAATCGTCGATCGTGCTGACCAGCCCACCACCGCCGGAAAACAGCGTGGCCGCTTCAAATGGCGAGTCTCCGGCCTGATCCACCAATCGCAACGTTTCGCCGCCGGACTTGGCCGCGTTCAGGGCCATCGCGTCTCCCTCGAGCGGTGTATAGAGCGAGGCGAACCGGTTCCCTGCGCCTTTGGGAACCGAAAACCCGGTTTCGTCCATCTCAAGCGGCCCAAAGATCTCGTCGGCAAAGAACTGGTCCAAACTCCTGCCGGACACGACTTCGACCACCCGTCCGATAACGTCGATGCCGACCGAATACTCCCAGCGGCTGCCGGGTTGAAACGCCAACGGCAATGCAGCCACGGCCCGAACCTGATCGGCCAGCAGACCCTGGTCCGGTTTGAACATCAGGTCCTGAGCATCCATTGCGGCAGGCAGAACGCCCGGATTGAACGGATAGCTTAGCCCGCTGGTGTGGGTCAGCAGTTGATGCAGGGTCGGCGGCTTCGAGTTTTCTGTTTGTTCAATGGATTGCGCGTCTTTCCGCAACGCCTTCATTTCGGCGAATTCCGGCAGAAACTCGGATACCGGCGCCTCAAGGTGCATCAGACCTTGTTCTACCAGCATCATCAGCGCTGTCGTGGTTACCGGCTTGGTCATCGAATAGATGCGAACCAAGGTCTCGCGGTTGAACGGCAAATCACTCTCGAGACTGCGCAATCCGCAATCGTGAAAGAAAACTTCGCGCCCGTGCTGCTTCAACAGAAAGGCGCACCCGGGGTATTTTCGTTCGTCCACATACCTTTGCATCCATGTCTGAATGCGGTCCAGCCTCGTCCGATCAAATTGCATTGGCCGAAATTTCCCCGTTTTTTCTTTCATCTACGCGCAATCCTGCCGCCCCGTGGCAAAGAAAAACAGCCCAAAAACACAGCCGGCGAAAATTGCCGGGCGAGCGGTCTGCAAGTCTGCTCTCGGCCACGACCCGCGACGCTGCTAGACTGACGGCGTTCTGGATTCGTGATTTGCAGCCGTTACCCCTGAATTCGCCACCGGCCGGAGGTGCCAGATGACGCAGAACGTGGAATTCGTATACGACTTTTGCAGCCCGAACGCTTACCTCGCTCATAAGGTTTTGCCAGATCTCGCCGAGCGTCATGGGGCTGAGATTCGCTTTGTGCCGGTTCTGCTGAGTACAGTTTTCAAGGCTACCAACAACCAGAACCCATTTCAGGCGTTCTCGGAAAATCGGAAGAAATCGGCGTATCTGACCCATGACCTGCACCGCTTTGCGCGGCGGCGCGGCCTGAACTTTCATATGAGCCCCTATTTTCCGCTGAACACGAAATTCGCCATGCGTGGCGCGGTCGCGGCGATGGGAAAATCATGGGAAGACAGATATGTAGACGCCGTTTTTGATGCAATATGGGTGCACGGGCAGAAGATTGACGACCTGAATGTGTTGACCGACATCATTCAAGAACGTGACCTGCCGGTACGAAAAATCCGTGAGGCGATCACCGGCGATTTGGCCAAGCAGACCCTAAAGGATCAGACAAAATCGGCCGTCCGCCGCGGGGTTTTTGGGGTGCCCAGCCTGTTTGTCGGGTCCGAGATGTTTTTTGGTAAGAACAGCCTGGCCAACGTAGAACTCGAGCTCGAGGCGTCACACTGAGGTTTCAGGGACGCAGTCCCAATTGCCGGGCGGCATCTATCAGCTTGTGCGCGTGGTCTCCTTCAAGCTCTTCCGGGGTCACGTAAAAGCTGGGCCCGCCGATATTCAATCCAAATACCCGCCCGTCGCTGGCGGTGGACACCGGAACGGAAATGGCATGGACGTCGTCCCGCCACAGAGAATATCCGGTACAATAACCTTGTGTATCGTATTCATCCAACGCGGTTTTTATCGAGTCGCGCAGGTGATTTTCGGGCAGGTTCAGATCGCGTCGAGCAGCGTCAATCGCCGTTTCCCTTTGATCCTCGGTCATGCCAACCAGAATGGCCCGCCCCATGGCCGAGGAGAACAACGGCAGCCGGGATCCGACATGCATGGTAAGCGCCACGTTCTGCGTCGACCTGCTGACCGCGACGTATACGACCTCGGCCCGATGCGCTTCGCCCAGGGCGGCCGTCAGGTACGGATTGGCTCCATCGCGCAGTTCCCTCAGTACCTCGACGGCACGCTCGCATATGTCAGCCGCCCCCAGAACTCCAAATCCCAGCCGCAGCACTCCGACACCAAGCCGATAAGAACCGCCTGCGTGATCCTGAACAAGATAACCCAGTTGGCACAGCGTATGGGTCAACCGCGAGATCGTTGGCTTGGGCAGACCCGTGCGTTCCGCAAAATCCGTGTTGGTCAGGGCGGTTTCGCCGTGGCGAAAACACCGCAGCAGTTCAAGCCCCCGCGCCAGTGCAGTGACGAAGTTCCGATCCTTGCCAGTGTCGGCGCTTGATGATGTCTCGGATACCAAGCCTGCCCCTCTATCCCAGCGCTACAAGGCCATGTTTGGCGAACATGGGCACATAGGCTCCGAATGCGCGCGCCCGGGCCGGATCGGATGCATTCCCGTCCAGGGCGCGTTTGTAGACGCCTTGAAGAATTCCGGCCATGCGGAAGAAGTTGAACGCAAGATAGAAGCCGAAATTGTCGATGCCCGGCAATCCGCGCCGCTGACAGTATGAGGCGATGAACTGCTGATCGCTGGGCAGCCCAAGGCTGCTTCGGTCAACACCAGCCAGCCCTCGACCCTCTTTGCCCGGCGGCATCTGCCATTGCATGATTACGGCCGCCAGATCGGCATAGGGATGGCCGATGGTGGACAGCTCCCAATCCAGGACACCGATGCAGCGGGTTCCGTCCCGCTCGAACATCAGATTGTCGATGCGATAGTCGCCATGAACCAGCGTTCGTTGACCATCATCCGCCGGGATCGAGCTTTCCAGCGCGTCGATCAGCGCATCCATGTCGGCAACCGTTTCGGTTTCCGAGGCGCGATACTGTTTGGTCCAGCGCGCGATCTGGCGTTCAAAGTAGTTGCCGGTCGGTCCGTAGTCGGACAGGCCCACAGCGTCGATGTCGACCATGTGCAATTCGGCCAGAACCCGGTTCATCTCATCCAGAACGGCGCTGCGGGTTTCGTTGGTTTCGCCCTTCATGGTCGGTTCCAGAAAATTCCGGCCGTCGAGACGCTCCATGACATAGAAGGCAGAGCCGATGATGCTGTCATCCTCGCACAGCACGTACATGCGCGGCACCGGTACTTTGCTGTGCGCCAACGCGTTCTGAACACGGAATTCGCGGTCGACCGCGTGGGCAGATTTCAGCAGAACTCCGGGCGGTTTACGCCGCAGAACATAGGATTTTCCAGGCGTGCGCAGTTCGTAGGTCGGATTGGACTGACCCACCGTGAACTTCGTCGCCTCAAGCGGACCGGCATAGCCTTGCAGGTTGGCGCGCAGATAGTCATCTACGGCGACAAGGTCGAGAGTGTTCGGGTCATTGCTCATGCGATCGGCCTCGCTTGATGCAGAACCGGGTTTCACAGGGCATCAGCAAAGATGTTTCCTCCGGTCAGAACGTTGATACCACCCGAGACCGGGATCACGGCGCCGGTCACGTAACTGCCGCCGCGTCCGCTGAGGAACAGCATACAACCCGCGATGTCCTCGTCGCGCCCGACACGTCTCAGCGGGACCGACTTGCCCACTTTCTCGCGTTTTTCCTCGTCAGCCGTGGCAAAGGCGGTCATGCGCGAAACGAACGGTCCAGGTGCCAGAGCATTCACAGTCACGCGGTAGGGCGACAGCTCCTTTGCCATGATCTTGGTTAGATGGATGACGGCCGCCTTGGACGCGGAATAGCTGTAGGCGCCATCACCCATCGGAACCTCGCCCATCACCGATGCGACGTTGATTACCCGTGCAGGATCATCGTCCGAGCCCGATTGCATCAGCAGAGGAAGCAGCTTCTGGGTCAGATGAAAGATGCCGGCGACATTCACGGACATGACTTTGTCCCAGGCGTCATAGGGAAACTGTCCCATAGGAGCGCCCCACGAAACGCCGGCATTGTTCATAAGAATATCAAGCCTTTGGGTGCGGTTGCTCACCTCTTCGACCAGTGCGTCAATGCCGGCCTCGCTGCTGACGTCACCGGCAAACCCTTCGGCGGTTCCGGACGCATCCAGCGCGTTCAGTTCGGCGGCCACAGCTTCGCAGGCTTCGCCCTTGCGCGAGGCGATCAGCACCCGCGCACCCGCGCGCAGCAGAGCCTCGGCTGCCATCCGACCAATGCCGGTCGCGCCGCCCGTGACCAAAGCAGTCTTGCCCGCTAGCGAAAATAAGTTCTCCGGTGTCATCAGCCTCTCCCCATAATTCGTTTTTATTGCGTCCTGAGTTCTATTTCAGGTCGGGTCAGTTTCACTGTGCAGAATTGCATTTCACATCTGCCTTGACAACATGGTGTGAGGACCCGACCTTCGGGCCAACAAATGGCGAGGATCGGAAAACGAAATGCAAGCATTACTCAGCGTCGCCCCGGGTGGTCCGGAAACACTTGAACTGACCACCCTGCCCGATCCAACGCCCAAAAAGGGTCAGGTGCTGATCCGGGTACGTGCGGCAGGCGTGAATTTTCCGGACACGCTGATCATCCGCGATTTGTACCAGATGAAACCACCGCGCCCCTTCGCGCCCGGAGGGGAGGTGTCGGGCGATTTGATCGCCGTTGGAGATGGCGTCTCCGATCTGAAGGTCGGTGACCGCGTTCTGGCCCTGACAGGTCACGGAGGTTTCGCCGAACAGCTTTGCATTCCGGCCGCCAGCGCCGTTACCATCCCGGAGTCCATGCCGTACGAGGATGCGGCTTGTTTCATTTTCACCTACGGAACGTCCTACCATGCACTGAAGGATCGCGCCGGGCTCAAAGGCGGTGAAACTCTGTTGGTGCTTGGGGCCGCTGGCGGTGTCGGCTCGGCCGCGGTTGAATTGGGCAAAGCCATGGGCGCGCGTGTGATTGCTGCGGTGTCCACGGAAGACAAAGCTCAGTTCTGCAAGGATTTGGGCGCTGATGAAACGATCGTCTACTCCAAGGAGATGACGCGAGAGGCGCAAAAAGCGTTCTCGGCCGAAGTCAAGAAGCTGGCGGGCGGTGATGGCGTTGACGTGGTCTATGATGCGGTTGGCGGCGACTACGCCGAGCCGGCATTGCGCGCGATGGCCTGGAAGGGGCGGTTTCTGGTCGTTGGCTTTCCGGCCGGTATCCCCAACATCCCGTTGAATCTGCCTTTGCTCAAAGGCTGTGAGATCGTCGGCGTGTTCTGGGGCGCGTCCGTATTCCGCGATCCGGCCGGACATGCCGAAAACTTGCGGGAACTATTTGCCATGTATCATGGCGGCAAGATCAAGCCGCGTATCAGCGCCCGCTTTTCCTTGCCCCGCGCCGCCGAAGCTTTGGAGATGTTGGGCGATCGGTCGGTTCTCGGCAAAGTTGTCGTGTCCATCGACTAGGAACGACTTTCACAGTCGTTTCACAGCCTGTCCCCATGACCTGACCTGCGCCCGCTCGCCTCATGAGAGCAAAGCCGGTAGACGCGTTTTCAATTCGCGGCTATGAAACAGGTATGGGGACAGAAAAGTAATGCGTAGTATTCTTGTATTGAACGGACCGAACCTGAACCTTTTGGGCACACGGCAGCCCGAGGTTTACGGTCATACCACCTTGAAGATGATCGAAGACTTGTGCGTTTCGCATGGCGCATCGATCGGGTTGCGTGTGGAGTGCGCTCAATCAAACCATGAAGGTGTGTTGATCGATGCCATCCACGCCGCGCGCGAGACTCATGACGGGATCGTACTGAATGCCGGCGCGTATACCCACACGTCAATAGCGTTGATGGACGCCATTTCGTCGGCTCAACTGCCGGTGGTCGAGGTTCACCTGTCCAATATCCACGCCCGCGAGGCATTTCGGCACAAGTCCTACATCTCGGCCGTCGCCATCGGGCAGATCTGCGGCTTTGGCGCACAAAGCTATGTTCTGGCGCTGGAAGCGCTGGCCGCGCATCTTCAGGAGGGTGGCGGCGCATGATGACGCTCAAGGAATACCTCAACTTTCTGAGCTATGTGAAAACCCTCGAGGAGCTTTGGGCCGCGCACACCGAACAGATGGCCAAGTATGGTTTTGACCGCCTGTTGTACGGACACACGCAATACCGCACCCAAACGTCTTTGGGCGACCCCGAAGATTTCGTGATCCTGACCAATCACTGCAAGGAATACATGGACGGTTTCCTTCGGGACGGTCTGTATTTCCATGCGCCCATGCTGAAATGGGCGCTGGATCACGAAGGGGCCGCAAGCTGGAGCATGATCCGCGAGATGATGTCCAGCGGCACGATGACCAACGAAGAACGCAAGGTGTACGAGTTCAACCGCTCGAAAGGGATCACCGTCGGCTACACGATCAGTTTCACTTCGGTGTCCATGCGGTCGAAGGGGGCAATTTCGCTGGCCGCTCTGAACCGCAGCCAGGACGAGATGGACGAGATGTGGGCTGAGCATGGCGATGACATCCTTCTGATGAACAACATCGCCCACCTCAAGATCCTGACCCTACCCTACAATCCCCCGAACCGCGCCTTGACCAAGCGGCAGCGTGAGGCTTTGGAATGGGTGGGTGACGGTAAAACGACCCAGGACATTGCCCTGCTGATGGGATTGACCTCGGCGACTGTTGAAAAACACCTCAGGCTGGCGCGCGAGGCTCTCTCCGTCGAAACGACTGCGCAGGCGGTTTTGAAGGCTTCGCTGCAGAATCAGATGTTCGTCATGGAGGTCTGAATCCGCTGTCGCGCGGCAGTTGACCTTAGGTAAGGAATACATGACTTCCTAAAACTGCGCAGAAATTGCACATTGATCCTGTTCCGTGAGTGGTGGCTTTAGCCAAGGAACATTTGGACGGATCTTTGTATTGCCAAGGCTCTCCGTTCGCTCTGACAAAGGGCGCTTATTCGTCCGTGTGCCGATGTCGGAAATTTTGGGGGGCCTCGACCATCCCCATCTTGCGGGGCCCTCCAATTACTCCTCTGATCAATCGGAAATTCGCCAAAAAAAACCGGTCGCGCGTCGCGCAACCGGTTTCGGATGTTTTGGAGCAGCCCGGAAAACCCGGGCTGAACAGGCGTCAGCCCTGAGCCGCTTTGGCGACTTCGGCAGCAAAGTCTTCTTTTTCGACCACGATGCCTTCGCCAACTTCGAGGCGAACAAAACCGGTGATGGTTGCGCCGGCTTCCTTGGCCGCTGCTTCCACGGTCAGGTCGGGGTTCACAACGAACTGCTGGCTCAGCAGGGTCGATTCCGCGACGAATTTCTTCATGCGGCCCTCGATCATCTTTTCGATGACCTGCTCGGGCTTGCCGGACTCGCGCGCGATGTCCATCTGGACCTGCTTTTCTTTTTCGACAACAGCCGGATCCAGGTCGGCTTCGGACAGAGCCGCCGGGTTCACGGCTGCGATGTGCATCGCGACCTGCTTGCCGATGGCTTCATCGCCGCCCGACAGAGCAACCAGAACACCGATCTTGCCCATGCCGTTGGTTGCGGCGTTGTGGACATACGAGACCACGGTGTCGCCCGACAGTTTGGCCATGCGGCGGACCGACATGTTTTCGCCGATGGTGGCGATCTTGTCGGTCAGCGTGTCGGCAACCGACTTGCCGCCCAGATCAGCGGCCAGCAGTTCCTCAACCGAGTCAACGCCTTGGGCTGCGTAGGTGATCTTGCCGACCATTTCCTGGAACTCGGCGTTCTTCGCGACAAAGTCGGTTTCCGAGTTCACTTCGACAGCAACACCGTTGCCACCTTCGACGTGAACGGCAACCAGGCCTTCTGCTGCGGTACGGCCAGATTTCTTTGCGGCCTTCGCCAGACCTTTGGTGCGCAGCCAGTCAACGGCCTCGTCCATGTTGCCGCCGGTTTCGGTCAGCGCTTTTTTCGCGTCCATCATGCCCGCGCCGGTCGAGTCGCGCAGTTCTTTCACCATTGCTGCAGTGATTGCCATCTCTTGGCTCTCCTCAATTCAAACGGAATTGGGGCAGGTCTACCCTGCCCCATATGTCATTTACGTGGCGGGCAGCTTACGCTTCGGCCGACGCTTCGGCTTCGTCTGCAACGGCTTCTTCAACCGGTGCTTCTTCGAACTCGCCCAGGTCGACGCCGGCGGCGCCCAGCTGAGCGGTCATGCCGTCCAGCGCAGCGCGTGCGGCCAGATCGCAATACAGTGCGATTGCACGGGCAGCATCGTCGTTGCCGGGGATGATGTAGTCCACACCATCCGGCGAGCAGTTGGTGTCGACGACGGCCACAACCGGGATACCCAGCTTGTTGGCTTCGGCGATGGCCAGGGCTTCTTTCTTGACGTCGATGACGAACAGCAGGTCAGGAACGCCGCCCATCTCGCGGATGCCGCCCAGCGAAGCCTGCAGCTTGGCCTGGTCACGCTCCATGCCCAGACGCTCTTTCTTGGTCAGGCCTTCAGCGCCCGATTCCATGGCTTCGTCGATCTGGTTCAGACGGTTGATCGACTGGGAAACGGTTTTCCAGTTGGTCAGCGTGCCGCCCAGCCAGCGGTGGTTCATGTAATACTGAGCCGATTTTTCAGCGGCTTCGGCGATCGGCTGTGCTGCCTGACGCTTGGTGCCGACAAACAGAACGCGGCCACCTTTGGCGACGGTGTCACGTACCGCCTGCAGCGCCTGGTCCAGCATCGGAACGGTCTGGGTCAGGTCCATGATGTGGATGCCGTTGCGTGCGCCATAGATGAAAGGCGCCATGCGGGGGTTCCAACGCTGTGTCTGGTGACCAAAGTGAACGCCAGCTTCCAGCAGCTGACGCATGGTGAACTCGGGAAGAGCCATGCTATGTTTTCCTTTTCCGGTTTTCGCCTTGGCGGGGGTGAAAGAAGCGTTTGCTCCAACCGGCGGCCTTGATGAGGATGTCTCCCTCAAAACGACCAAACCCCGCCTGCGGATTTGAATGCCGCGCGTATACGGCAGGTTGGTTGATGGTGCAAGGGGCTTTTGCCCCTATTTTTCTGGCCGCGCCAAGGCATGCCCGTGGCGGACGGCCTGCTCGCAATGCGCGGCCAAAGCCTTGCGGTTGTCGAAATCGCTGACCCGGGCCGGAGAATGATAGATCAATTCGACCCGCCCCTGTTGCCGCGCGCCCAGCGTCTTCAGAAGATGCGGGGCAAAATCCATGTCCCCCCACCAGCCATAGAACCGGTCCGGCTGCCCATCGGGCGCGTGGTAGACAACCGAAACCGGCTGAACATACATGAAATCACGCAGTTCATCTGCAAAGAATGCCGCAAAAAGCGTTGTTTTGAATGGCAAAACCCGCAGTCCGTCCGTCGATGTGCCCTCTGGAAAAAACAACAGCTTGTGCCCGGCCTTCAGACGGTCTTCGAACAATCTGGTCTGCTCGCGCGCTTTCTTGGGATTGCGTTCGATGAACACGGTTCCGGTGGCCCGGGCCAGCCAACCGATGCCGGGCCAGTTCGCCACCTCGGCCTTGGACACGAAGTATACACGCTTGCGGGCGTTGAGCGCGAAGATGTCCAGCCAGGACGTGTGATTGGCCACGACGGCCCCGCGCTGCTGCATCAGCTCACCCGAGCTTGAAAATCCGATCCCCAGAATTCGAAACGCATTGCGACATACGAATTGGGCAATGAACGGCGTTATCGGCCGACGCAGGCCAAAGATGGGTCTTTCGACCAGGCGCACAAGCAACAGAACGATCAGACCACCGAACACCAGCACAGCCAGAGGAAGCCCCCGCAGGATCACCAAAATCCAACCCCACACGCCCAATTCAACCGGGTCGGGGTCGTCCGAGCTGTGCCAGACAGCGCCGTTTGGCACGTCACGCTCCGCCATAGATGCGTCTCTGTCTTTCATTCATCCGAGAGGTGTCGAGGATCAGGCAAACGTCGGTGGTGTTGAAGGCATGATCGATGAATGCCCCCTCGCCCACAAACCCGCCTAATCGAAGATAGGCCTTGATCAAGGCCGGAACCTGCAACATCGCACTCCGTCGATCCAGCGCATCTTTCGGAACCAGGTTCATGTTCTGATAAACATCCGGCTGCGCACGCACCCGCAACTCGGGTGGAGCCAGGTGGTTGTGATGCAGCATCGACAGAGGCTGGGCAAGGTGCTTGACGTCTGTGCCGTGAAAACTGGCAACGCCGAACAGAACCTCGATCTCCCGTTCGGACACATATTTCGCGAGGCCATTCCACAAATGATACATTGCGGTTCCGCCGCGAAAGTCCGGATGCAGGCAGGACCGGCCGAGTTCCAGCAATTTGCGGCCGCTGTTTTTCAGAACGGTAAGGTCGTATTCATCCTCAGAGTAGAACCGTCCGACTTCAGCTACGCGGTCACCCGGCAACAGGCGGTAGACACCGACCACTTCTCCGGTGGCGTCGTCATAGGCCAGCATGTGATCAAAATACGGGTCGAACTGATCGCGTTCCAGACCCTCTGCATGATCGACCATCTCGCCGCCGCCGCCCAGTTCCCGCACGAAGACATCATAACGCAGCCGCTGCGCCGCGCGCAGTTCCTCGTCGGTTTCGGCAAGTTTGACAGTGAATGAAGGGCCCGTATCCGGCATGTGGAATGGTCGTCGTCTTGTTGCGATCCCAGCGCTGATACCGCAGCTGCGCGGCGAATGGCAACACGAACCGGGTGGCGAGCCCCGTTAACCTTTCCTAAACCAGTTTCATGGATCAAGAACCGGCATCAAGGCGATGCGTGTTCCGTCAATCACCACTTTGCCCTGGTCGCGAAAGTTCACGGTGATCTTGCCCCCGATGTTGGACTGGACCTGTCCAACGCCCCAGTCGGGGAAATCTGGGTGGCGGACAAACATGCCCGGTGCAAGAATGGCATTCAGATCTGTCATGCGGCGGCTCCGGGTCGTGCACGGGCGGATACTTCAGGAGGTACGCATGGGCGACACCAACGTCAACCTGGCCGAGTTGATCGGCTCTCGGATCTGCCACGATTTGATCAGCCCGATCGGCGCGATCACGAACGGTCTGGAACTGTTGGAGATGGTTGGTGGCACCCAGGGCCCCGAGATGGAACTGATCACCGGCAGCGTCGGCAGCGCCGGAGCGCGGATCCGGTTCTTCCGCGTGGCCTTCGGCGCGGCCAGCGATCAGCCGTTGGGCCGCAGCGAAGTGGCCGACCTGCTGCGCGATGTCGAGCGTGCGGGCCGAGTCCGGGTTCATTGGAACGTCACCGAGGCGATGCCGCGCAATCAGATCAAACTGGCCTTTCTGGCCATCATGTGCTGCGAAAGCGCCATGCCCATGGGCGGCGAGGTCAAGATTGACAGCGTGGGCGACAAATGGACGGTCACCGGTACGGCCGACCGCATGAATATCGATCCCGACCTGTGGAAAGGTCTCCCGACCGGCACATTCGCCAACAGGGTCACGCCGGCGCAGGTGCAGTTCGCCCTGCTGCCGCAGACGGCGGCCGCTCAGGGCCGCCGGGTTTCGGCCGAGACGGGCGCAACCCGCGTGGTGCTGCGGTTCTGACGCAGCACCTCAGGCGCGCGTCGTGCCGTTGCCGCGCACCAGGTATTTGAAGCTGGTCAGCTGCGCCGCCCCCACCGGGCCACGCGCGTGCATCTTGCCCGTGGCAATCCCGATTTCGGCGCCCATTCCGAACTCACCCCCATCGGCGAACTGGGTCGAGGCGTTGTGCATCAGGATCGCACTGTCGAGCCGTTCAAAGAAGCGGTCGGCGGCGGACTGATCCTCGGTCATGATGCAATCGGTGTGGTTCGATCCGTATTGCCGGATATGCGCGATTGCCTCGTCGATATCGGCCACCGGTTTTGCGGCGATGATGCTGTCCAGAAACTCCTTGCCCCAATCGTCATCGCTGGCCGGCACGGTTCCGTCGATGGCCAGCGCACCCGCGGCATGGACCTCGACGCCCGCGGCCAGCAGCGCCGCGATCACGTCGCGCCCCAGCGTTTCCACGATATCCTGATGCACCAGCAGGCATTCGGCCGCCCCGCAGATGCCTGTGCGGCGGGTCTTTGCGTTCAGCACCACGTCCAGCGTTTTCTGCGGATCCGCCGCCTTGTCGACATAGATGTGCACGATCCCTTCAAGATGGGCAAAGACCGGCACCCGCGCCTCGCGCTGGACCAGCCCGACCAGCCCCTTGCCGCCGCGCGGCACGATGACGTCGACGTAGTCGGTCATGGTCAGCAATTCCTGCACCGCCGCCCGGTCACGGGTCGGGACCAACTGGATCGCATCCTCGGGCAGGTTTGCGGCCTTCAGACCCTCGACCAGGCAGGCGTGGATCGCGGTCGAAGAATGAAAGCTTTCGGATCCGCCGCGCAGAATCACGGCATTGCCCGACTTGAGGCACAGCGCCCCGGCATCCGCGGTCACGTTCGGGCGGCTTTCATAGATCACGCCGATCACGCCCAGCGGGGTGCGTACGCGGCGGATGTTCAGCCCCGAGGGCATATCCCATTCGGCCAGAACCTCACCCACCGGATCGGTCTGTTCGGCCACGGTGCGCAACCCGTCGACCATGCCCTGAATGCGCGTCTCGTCCAGCATCAGCCGGTCCATCATGGCCGGGCTCAGACCCTTGTCGCGGCCATAGTCCAGGTCTTTCTTGTTGGCCTCGATGATCTGTGCGCGGTTATTCCACACGGCTTCGGCGGCGGCGATCAACGCGGCGTGTTTGCGCTCGGCCGAGGCGAAGGCCAGATCCCGAGACGCATCCTTGGCGCGCTTGCCAAGATCGGCCATCAGGGCGGGAATGCTGTCAAAGTCCTTCATGTCATCTGCCTTTCCGGTCGTCGGACCAGCCAAATCTATCAGTTTTCGCGGCTACAAAGCCAGATCGTCACGGTGGATCATCACCGCACGGCCGGGAAAGCCGAGTGCGTCCTCGATCTCGGAGGATTTGCGCCCCTTGATAGCGTCGGCCTCGTGCGCGGTATAGCGGCTGAGGCCCAATCCCAAACGCCGGCCTTCGTAATCCTTGATGGCCACCGGGTCGCCCCGTCCGAAATCGCCCGTCACTTCGACGATGCCGGCCGGCAACAGGCTCTTGCCATTCTCGAGTGCGCGCGCGGCCCCTGCATCGACCGTGATCTCGCCCCGCGGCTTCATCGCCGAAATCCAGCGTTTACGCGCCGCATGCGGGTCCAACTTGGCTTTGAACCAAGTGCTGTTCGCGCCATTGTTCAGCAATTTCAGCGGGTTCAAAGGCGACCCTTCCGTAATCGCCATGTCACAGCCCGCCGCCGTCGCCATCTGCGCGGCCATCAGCTTGGTCTTCATGCCGCCCTTGGACAGCCCCGAACCGGCGTCACCGGCCATCGCCTCGATCTCGCGCGTGATCGCGTCGATCACGTCAAACCGGGTGGCGGACGGGTCCTCGACAGGGTTGCCGGTGTAGAACCCATCGACATCGGACAGCAGAATCAATTGGTCCGCACCGACGGTCACGGCGATCTGCGCGGCCAGGCGATCATTGTCGCCGTAACGGATTTCATCCGTGGCCACCGTGTCATTTTCGTTCACGATGGGCACAACACCCAACCCCAGCAGAGTTTCCAGCGTCGCGCGCGAGTTCAGGTACCGGCGGCGGTTCTCGCTGTCCTCAAGCGTCACCAGAACCTGCGCCGTGGTGATGTTGTGCGGGGCCAACGCCTCTTCATAGGCCCGCGCCAGCCGGATCTGCCCGACGGCGGCCGCGGCCTGGGACTGCTCCAGCGACAGCGCGGTTGCGGGCAGGCCCAGAACACCGCGCCCCAGCGCGATCGAACCGGAGGAGACCAGAACCACATCGGCCCCCTGCCCCTTGAGCCACGCCACGTCCTGCGCCAGCGAATGCAACCACTCCGAACGCAGCTTGCCGGTCGTACGATCGACCAGCAACGCCGAGCCGATCTTGACCACCAGGCGCTTTGCGTCGGTCAGGGCTGCCACGTCTCGCGCTCCTCGGTGGGTTTCTGACGCAGGCGGTTTTCGTCGATCTGGGCGCGCAGGGCCCGCAGAACCTCGGTCACGCCTTGCCGGGCGACGCCCGACATGGTCATGACGGGGCCGCCCACGGCCTCTTCCAGCTCGGACTTGGCCAGTTCGAGCTGTTCTTCGTCCAACGCGTCAATCTTGTTCAGCACGGTGATCCGGGGCTTGTCAGCCAGCGCGCCGCCATAGGCCTCAAGCTCGTGGATGATGGTGTGATAATCCTGCGCGATGGTCTCGGACGTGCCGTCGACCAGATGCAGCAACACCGCGCAGCGTTCGACATGGCCCAGAAAACGGTCGCCGATGCCGCGGCCTTCGTGCGCGCCTTCGATCAGGCCGGGAATGTCGGCCACAACGAATTCCACATTGTCCACGCCGACGACGCCCAGATTGGGATGCAGCGTGGTAAAGGGATAATCGGCGATCTTGGGCCGGGCGTTCGATGTTGCGGCCAAAAAGGTCGATTTGCCCGCGTTCGGCAGACCCAGCAGACCTACATCGGCAATCAGCTTCAGACGCAGCCAGATCGTGCGGTCCACGCCCGGTTGCCCCGGATTGGCCCGGCGTGGCGCCTGGTTTGTGGCCGATTTGAAATGCAGGTTGCCAAAGCCGCCATTGCCACCCCGCGCCAGCAGGACTCGTTGCCCCACTTCGGTCAGGTCGGCGATCACCGTCTCCTGATCTTCGTCCAGGATTTCGGTTCCGACGGGCACGCGCAAAATGATGTCGTCGCCATCCTTGCCGGTGCGCTGCTGGCCCCGGCCGGGCTGTCCGTTCTTGGCAAAGAAATGCTGCTGATAGCGGAAGTCGATCAGGGTGTTCAGCCCGTCCACGACCTCGGCCCAGACGGACCCGCCCTTGCCGCCGTCCCCGCCATCGGGTCCGCCGTATTCGATGTACTTTTCGCGTCGAAAGCTGACGCACCCGCTACCGCCGGCCCCGGACCGGATGTAGACCTTTGCAAGATCGAGAAATTTCATGTCAGTCCCCTACTGCAAAGGCCCCATCGGCCACAAGTCAGAGTTTTTTGCTGTACGTCCAGGTGGGCACATTTGCGTCGCGTGCCACTGAGAAGCTTTCGGCATCGCCAAGGTACTGGAACCCGCAATGGGTCAGAACCCGCGCCGAGGCGGGATTGTCCTGAAACACGCTGGCAAACATCGTGGCGTTTTCCAACGGATTCGCCTGAACCAGCGTTTCCACCGCCAGCGAGGCAATGCCCGTGTTCCAATACAAGGGCGCGACCCAATAGCCCACTTCGGACTGGTTGCGATCCAGCCGCTTGAGCGAGATCACCCCGATCAACTCGGGTCCGCCGTCCTTGGTGGCGTCCATCGCCCAGATGTCCTCGTCCCGGTCCTCGGCCATGGCGCGGGTCACGAAAGCCTCGATCGAACCGGGCGGCAAAGGGTGTGGAATCGACGTGGTCATGCGCGCCACGCGCTCGTCCCCTGCATAGTGCTCGATCAGGCCCATGTCCGACCGGCGCAGCGGGCGCAGGTCGAACCGCTCGGTTTCAATGACCGGCTGATTTATGATTGCCTCAAGTTTCATTGGTGTGTTCCTCCTCCGAACAACACGAAAAGTACGGATGCAACTGTCAGACCCGCGAGAGTCCACATCAGATATTTTTCCGCCGGCCGTCCCGCAACCACGCGGGCAATTCTATCGCCCGCAAAGGTCCAGATCGGGTGCAGGACCAACTGGCAGGTCAACAAAACGAGCGCGATCGTGAGCGTCGCACTCAGCACCGACGTTCCCGCCGCGACGAACCCGGTGAATCCCGCGATGATCATCGCCCAGGCCTTGGGGTTCAGCGGATGCACCACCAGCCCGGCCCAGAAACCCGGAACCGACTCGCCCGCGTCCTGATGGGACAGGCGCAGGTTGGCGATTTTCCACGCAAGCCAGCAAATATAGGCCGCCGAAGCATATTTCAGAACCGCAAACGCGGTGGGGGCCTGTTCCGCCAGTTGCAGAAGGCCAAAGCCCAGCGGCCAGATGATCAGCTGTTTGCCCAGAATCACGCCCGCCACGAAAGGCAGCGCCGCGCGGAACCCATAGCGCGCACCCGTTCCCAACAGGACCATGTTGGCCGGTCCCGGCGTGCCGACCTGGCTGGCGGCGAAAACAAGGAAACTGGTGGTTGCAACGGGCATCGGGGCTTTCGATCAAATCTGCGTCAAAACGAGAAAGGGGACCGGCACTTTGTGCCGGTCCCCCATGAATTTCTCTTAAACCTTCTGGGTTTCGGCTTACTCTGCGGCCTCCGCCACTGGCAGGACCGAAATGAAGGTGCGGTTTTTCAGTCCCTTGTGGAACTTCACGGCGCCATCGACAGTTGCAAAGATGGTGTGATCCTTGCCCATGCCCACGCCTTCGCCCGGCCAGAACTTGGTGCCGCGCTGACGCACGATGATGTTGCCTGCAACGGCGGCTTGGCCACCATACAGTTTCACGCCAAGGCGACGACCCGCTGAGTCGCGGCCGTTACGGGAGGAACCGCCAGCTTTTTTATGTGCCATTCTCTCTCTCCTTAGCCTTTGGCCAGCTCTTTGGCCTGCTCAACCCATTCGGGTTTCACTTTGACCGTCTCGATAGCAGCAATCTGCTCGTCCGACAAGGCGGCCAGAGCGGCAAAGCTTTCGATACCGGCTTCGGCCAGTTTCTTGGCAGCTGCGGGACCAACACCGGTGATCTTGGTCAGATCGTCAGCGGCAGCAGCAGCGGCCGGGGCTTCTGCCTTGGCAGCGGCTTTCTTGGCGGGTTTCGCTGCTTTCGCAACTTCACCTGCCGGAGCCGAACCGGTTGCGGCCTTGACGCCCGACTTGTCCGCGCCCGAGGGCAGGATGTCGGTGATCTTGACCAGGGTCAGCTTCTGACGGTGGCCAACGGTGCGCTTCGAGCTGTGCTTGCGGCGGCGCTTGACGAATTTGATGACCTTGTCACCTTTGATCTGTTCGATCACTTCCGCCTGAACGGCCGCACCATCGATGAACGGCGCGCCGACAACCGGGGCGTCGCCACCCAGCATCAGAACGTCGTTGAATTGGACTTTTTCACCTGCGTCGGCAGCCAGTTTTTCAACGCGGAGCACGTCGCCCGCCTGAACCTTGTACTGCTTGCCGCCAGTCTTCAGGACTGCAAACATGCGTCTTTCCTTTTTCTACCGCGTTCTGTGGTCCCCGTCAGACGGGCGTTTCGGCCAAAGCCACCTCGAACAGCGCGCCCTTTTCGGGCGGATGAACGACCGTCAGGGCGCACCCGTCAGGCCAGCAATAACGATACCCGGCGCGGAGGTTCCGGCCGGGATGCGCGCTTATCCACGGATCAAACGGTAAAGTCAACAGCAAACCGGCCTAAAGATCCGACGCTTGCAGAACCTGCGCCACCGTTACGCCCAGCTGGTATGACAACTCGTTGAACATGGTGTCCAGACCTGCGAACAAGGCGTTGTTCAAGGCCTGCCCTGCCTCGGTACGTGAAAAGGCGATATTCTCGCGCAGCTGGGCCTCGCTGAGCGGTTGGTACGCAAACAGAAGGAACGAGTACAGCCACTCGCGGGTTTGTTGCTCGGACTGCGCTCCCTGCGCCAGCAATTGGGCCAACATTTCGCCGTCGTCGCCCGTGATGCCCTGCCCGTCCGCCAACCCACGGAAGAAATTGTAATCGGCCTGCAACGCCCCGCGCACGTTCCGATCAACAAGGTCGTTGATCTCGACATACTCATCGATCAGACGAAAATAGGCCGCATCACGATCGGCCTCCCGATAGGCGGCCATGGCCATCTCTTCGATGGCTTCGTCGGAAAAAGTTCGACGGGCCGAGTTTTCCAGAGACACGACGGCGCGGCCCAGATCGCTTTCGAAAAACAGCGCAGCCTGCTCCAGTTGCCCTTCGGACATACCGCCAGCCAGCGCTTCATAAATCTTGGCCTGCATCCACGCCTTGTCGTACAAGTCTTCAACCTGGGCCTCGAAAAACGATCCGCCCTCACCGTCCAGCAGGCTTTTGTCCAGTTCGCGCCCCTGCGCGACACCCTCATCACGCAGAATCTGCATCACGTCGGACAAATGCATTGCCTTGGTCAGACGGTCGACCTGGTCCGCCGTGACCGCACTGGCCCAACCGGCCAAAACCAGCCACAGAGCCAGAAACAGCCGCATCAGATGTCCTGAGCCGGACGCAGTTCGGCCATGCGCGCCGCCAGCACTTCAAACCGCATGGCCATGATCTCGTACTGGATTGCGTTCAACAGCTCGTAGACTTCCTGCATCAGCGGCTGTTCCAGCGCTTTGGTATAGGCGTCGACATCCGCGTCAGAGAAATCCTGATAGGTGTAGGCCGCGTTGGCCAAGGCGGACAGTTGCAATGACTGCCGCATCTCGGGTTCGTTCAGCTTCATCATCTGGCGCAGCCCGTCCGCGTCCAACTGCAGGTCGATCACTCCGGCGGCGCTGGCGGCCAGCAGGAACCGCAGCTGGATCTCCTGCAGCGCCCGCAATGAGGTTTCGCTGGCATCGATGGCGCTGTTCATCCGCTTCAGGCTTTCGATGCGGCTCGAACCGGACTTGACCAGATCGGATATGATCTCCTGCCCCTCAAGTTGCTTGGCTTCGTCATCCTCAACAAGGTGCGAGGCATTTTCCGCCTCGACAAGCCGTTGTCCCAGATCCGAGGCATAAAACTCGACCGCGTGGTTCAGGGCCTCGTCGCTCAGCGTCTGTTCGAGAATCGCAACCGCTGTTTCATGCATGTCGTCGGTGTCGAACACCTCTTCCGTCAGACGCGTCCATTGCGAGCCAAAACCCTCGGGGTCGATCCCCAGCATCTGAGGCGCCGAAGCCGAGGCCAATGCGATGCTTTCCAGCGCCACGTCAAAACCCGTCGTCGTCAGAAAAGCCTCAATCCGATCCCGGCTGGCGGACAAGGCGTTTTGAGCCGTCAGAGCGAACGCGAACACGGGCAGGATGAGCAGAAGCGAAATGCGGTGCAGAAGATGTCTCATACATGTCAGCCTAGGAGATTTCGTCGGACTGGCAATGGAAAATCCACGGTTTGGCGAATTCGGGAATTTTCTGCTTGCACCCCTCGGCGATCACAACTAAATCCCCCCCTCACAGACCCCCGCGGAGAGGTGCCGGAGTGGTCGAACGGGGCGGTCTCGAAAACCGTTGTGGGTGCAAGCCCACCCAGGGTTCGAATCCCTGTCTCTCCGCCACTACTTCCCAATGACGCCCCCCCTTTCTTGTTCGCCTGATGGTTGCAACCGTGTATTTTCGCCGGTGGCGTGTTGTTGCCGCCGATCGTCTGACTGATCAGCGCCGAGTGGCCCAAACCCCGAACATGCGCCGAATCTTTGGGATTTCCCCTTTGATCTCAGGTAGTTTCTCCCCACATCAGCGGCACACATCCGAAAAGGAGACCCCAATGTCCCGCATTATCATCCTAATTATCATCGCCGGATTGGGTGCCGGCGCGTATTTCTACCTGAATCAGCCCGAGCCCACCCCGGCCGAGAAACTGCAATCTGCCGCCAAAGAAGCCGGCGAGGCCGTTGGCGAGGCCGCAACCGCAGCCCAGGAAGCCGCCAGCGAGGCTTTATCGACGGCCACGCAGCAAGCGGGTGACGCAGCCTCGGCCGCCGTCGAACAGGCCGGTGAAGCCGCCGAGCAAGCCGGTCAGACAGCCACGGATCTGGCTAACCAGGCCGGCGATGCTGCGACGGATCTGGCCAACCAGGCAGGCGATCAGGTTGCAGCCCTCACTGCCCAAGGGCAGGAGTTGCTGAATACCTGGGTTGACGAAGGCATGCTGTCGGCCGAGCAGTTCGACTATGACGCGATGGTTGAATCCGTGAAAAACAGCCAGCTGAGCCAGGAAATCCAGGACCAGGTGATCAAGATCCTCGATGGCATCAAGGAAGCGCCGGAAACGGCTGCGCTCAAGATCCAGGAACTGCGCAACCTGTTGACGCAATAAGATCATTCGACAAGGCCGGCAATTGTCCGGCCTTGTCACACCTGCACCGGCTTCCCAATTCCCCAACGTTAACCCTGTGGTCGATTGACGTGCCCGGTGCCATTTGTTTGGCTTGGCTCAACCAGTCGCATCAAGTCGGGACGACCTATTGTCGGCATCGGTGCGCCCTGCCCCGGGGCGCGCACTCGGATCGACCCGTTTGCTTGAAAATGTCGGAAACAAAGGAAAAAGAATGACTGACCTCCCCAAATCCATGTTTGCCGTGATCCAGAAATTTGACGGATACTCGGGTACCGCCACGGGCCCGGCGATCGAGGACGCCGCCGACTGGGTTGAGAATGCCGAGATCCCGGTGCCCACGCCTGGCCCTGGCCAGGTGCTGATCAAATTGCGCACCGCATCGGTGAACCCCTCAGACCTCCATTTCATCAAAGGTGAGTACGGTCAGCCGCGGGTCAAGGGTGCCCCGGCCGGTTTCGAAGGGTGCGGGGACGTCGTGGCCACCGGCGCGGGCGCAGAAGCGCTGAAGGGGCAAAGGGTCGCCTTCGTCGCCTCCGGGTCCGGCGCATGGGCCGAGTATGCCCTGACACAGGCCCAGATGTGCATTCCTTTGCGGCCCGAGATCTCGGACGATGACGGTGCTGCACAGATCGTCAATCCGCTGACCGCAATGGCAATGGTTGAGATCGCGCGTTCCGAAGGTGAGGCCTTTGTCGTTTCCGCGGCCACCAGCCAGTTGGGCAAGCTGATGTGCGGGCTGGGCCGAGACCTTGGCCTGAAGCCGATTGCCATGGTGCGGCGCCCTGAAACGGTCGAACTGCTCAAAAGCCACGGAGCGGCCGAGGTCATCGTAACCACCGAAGACGATGCCGTCTCCAAGTTTGCGGCCATCAGCGCACAGCTCAAGCCTCGGGTTTTTCTGGATGCGGTCTCGGATCAGCTGTCCGAGCAAGTATTCTGCGCCATGCCCAACGGCGGGCGCTGGGTGTCTTATGGCAAACTCAGCAGCGAGCCTCCGAAGCTGACCCAAATGGGCCAGCTTATCTTTATGAGCAAGCGGATCGAGGGCTTCTGGCTGACCAAATGGATGATGTCCACGCCGCCCGAAGAGCAGATGCGCGCGGTTGCCGAGGTGCAGGCCCGCTTTGCGGACGGACGGTGGAAAACGGATGTCTCGGCGCATGTCCCGCTGAACAAAATCGTTTCTGATCTGGCAGTTGCACTGAAAAAGAGTGACGGTAAGGTAATAATCACTCCATAGTAGAACAGGCGCCCCGGTGATTGGAGGAGATCCGGGGCGTCAGGACGCCGGGCAAACCGGCATGGGGAGGAGAATTTGGACAACGCACAGCTGCTGATCAGCGGGCTGGCGAACGGCTGTGTCTACGGCCTGATCGCGCTTGGCTTCGTGTTGATCTACAAGGCGACCGAGGCCGTGAACTTCGCCCAGGGCGATTTCATGATGCTGGGCGCCTTCGTCACCATCGGGCTGACCAACACCGAATACATGGGCCTGCCCTTCTGGCTGGCCCTGCCCATCTCGCTGGGGATCATGGGCGCGCTGGGGTATCTGCTGGACCGGCTGATCATCCGCCGCCTGTTCGGGGAAAGCCAGACCGCCGTGGTCATCCTGACCATCGCCCTGGGCTTCGTGATCCGCTTTGTCGCCGGGCTGATCTGGGGCCACGAGCCGCAGACGCTGGAAAACCCGCTTGCCGGCAAGGAGGTCCGCTTTGGCGGCCTAGTTCTGGGGATGGAGGACGTGGCGGTCATCGTCGTGACCGTGTTGCTGACCTGGGGGCTGTATGTGTTTTTCAGCAAGACCAAGCTGGGGCTGGCAATGCAGGGCGCCTCGCAGAACCAGTTGGCGGCCTATTACATGGGGGTGCCGGTCAAGCGTGTTCAGGGTTTCATCTGGGGTCTGGCCGGCGTCGTGGCCGGGATCGCGGGCATCCTGTTCGCCGCCAAGGGTTCGGTCGATCCGACCACCGGGCTGCTGGGAATCAAGGCGTTTGCGGCCGCGGTCATCGGCGGGTTTGGCAGCCTGCCCGGAGCCTTGGCGGGCGGTCTGATCGTCGGCGTGATCGAACCCTTCGCCAGCCGCTACATCGCTGCGGGCTACAGCCAGATCGCGCCCTATGCGCTGTTGCTGGCGGTGCTGATCTTCCGTCCGCACGGCCTGTTCAGCCAGGTCCGGGTCAAGAAGGTCTGAGCGCATGAGGATCGTTTTCAAAACCGACTACATGCAGGACATCCGCCCGTGGAAGGACGGATACCAACTGTCGCTCTACCTGATCCTGCTGGCGGTGGTCTTTGCCGCGCCGTGGTGGCTGGACGCGTTCTATCTGGGAGAGCTGACGAACGTTCTGATCTGGGCCATCGCCGGGCTGGGTCTGATGATCCTGACCGGGCATACCGGCCAGGCCAGCCTAGGCCACGCGGCGTTTCTGGCCTTTGGCTGCTATGCCAACGTGATCCTGATCGAGTCAGGCGTGCCGTTTCTGGTGGCCTTTCCGTTGGCCGGCATCCTGACCGGTATCGCCGGGGTCACGGTTGCCATCCCTGCCCTGCGGCTACACGGAATCTATCTGGCGATCTTCACCCTGGCCCTGTCGATCCTGATGGACGACCTCATCGTTCTGGCCGAACCGATCACCGGCGGCGTGGCGGGCAAATACATGGGCGGGGTCGAGATATTCGGCCATCTGGTCGATCGCTGGGGCACGCCCGAGCAGTTCTACTGGCTGGTTCTGGCCGTCACGGTTCTGGTCACGCTGGGCTATATCAACCTTCTGCGTACGCCGCTGGGGCGCAGCTTCATCGCGGTGCGCGACTCGGAAGTGTCCGCGCAGGCGATGGGCATCGACATCGCGCGCACCAAGACCGTGTCCTTTGCCCTTTCCTGCGCCGTGACCGGATGGGCGGGGGCGCTGATGGGCCTTTATGCCGGGGCCTTCAACAACGAAACCTTCAGCGTGGTGATCTCGATCCAGTTGCTGATGATGATCGTGATCGGCGGGCTGGGCTCGATCCACGGCGCGTTTCTGGGCGCCATCGTCATCGGGTTTCTGCCGCAGTTCCTGTCGATCGCCAAGGAATACGCAGGCGCCCTTTTCGGTGGCGGAACCGTCGCCATTCCGGGGCTGGAATTCGGCATCTTCGGCATGATCCTGATCGGGTTCATCCTATTCGAGCCCATGGGCATCTATGGCCGCTGGCTGAAAATCCGCGCCTGGTTCGAGCTGTTCCCCTTCTACCGCAAGGACATGTTCAAGCGGCAAAAATCCTATCTCAAGACGGAGCGCCTGAGATGAGCCTGCTGGAATTCGAGAACGTCACCCTGAAATTCGGTGGCCTGACAGCGGTGAACGATCTGTCCTTTTCGGTCGAAGAAGGCGAGGTCTTTGCCATCGTAGGCCCGAACGGGGCCGGCAAATCCACGGTGTTCAACCTGATCTCGCGTTTCTACGACCCATACGCGGGCCAGATCCGGTTCGACGGGCACGATCTGCTGCAGGTCAAGCCCTCGGGCGTGGCCGCCTATGGCGTCGCGCGCACCTTCCAGAACATCGAGCTGTTCGAACATGCAACCGTGTTGCAGAACCTGCTGGTCGGGCGGCACCGCCACCGGCGGACCAACCTGCTGTCCGAGGTGTTCTTTACCCCCTCGGCCCGCCGGCAAGAGCTGGAGAACCGCGAGAAGGTCGAAGAGATCATCGATTTCCTCGATCTGCAGGCCTATCGCGACAAGATGATCGCCGGGCTTCCCTACGGCGTGCGCAAGGTGGTCGAGGTCGCGCGCGCGCTGGCCACCGACCCCAAGCTGCTGCTGCTGGATGAACCGGCCTCCGGGCTGTCGGTCGAAGAAACAACCGACATGCGCTGGTGGATCTACGACATCCGGCGGCAAATGGGGATCACGGTGTTGATGGTCGAACATGACATGGGGCTGGTCTCGGGCGTGTCCGACCGGGTGCTGGCCATGGCCGATGGGGCGAAACTGGCCCTTGGGACACCGGCGCAGGTGCAATCGCACCCCGCCG
Source organism: Ruegeria sp. BC6 (assembly GCF_056539185.1). Taxonomy (NCBI): domain Bacteria; kingdom Pseudomonadati; phylum Pseudomonadota; class Alphaproteobacteria; order Rhodobacterales; family Roseobacteraceae; genus Ruegeria; species Ruegeria sp. BC6. The sequence continues at coordinate 495,005 of NZ_JBQFUM010000001.1, read as the reverse complement.
TCGTCGAAGCCTATCTGGGGAAAGCCTCATGAGCGCACCGATCCTGAGCATCCGCAACATCGAAAGCTTCTATGGCCCGATCATGGCGATCCGCGGCGTGTCGCTGGACGTGCGCCCGGGCCAGATCGTCTCGATCCTGGGCGCCAACGGGGCGGGCAAGACGACATTGATGAAGACCGTCTCGGGTGTGATGGACCCGGAAAAGGGAACGATCACCTTCGACGGCGAGGAAATCCAAGGGCTGGAGCCGCACAAGATCGTCCAGAAGGGCATCGTGCATGTGCCCGAGGGGCGCGAGGTGTTCCCGCTGCTGACCGTGAACGAAAACCTCAGCCTCGGGGCCTACACCCTGCATGACAAGGCCCAGATCGAGCGCGATCGCGAGTTGGTGTTTTCCTACTTCCCGGTCCTGAAGGAACGTCGCAACCAAGAGGCCGGCACACTGTCTGGTGGGCAGCAGCAGATGCTGGCCATCGGCCGCGGCCTGATGGCCAACCCGCGCATCATGCTGCTGGACGAACCCTCGCTGGGCCTGTCGCCGCTGCTGGTCCAAGAGATCTTCGGCATCCTCAGACGCCTAAATGACGAGCAGAACATGACCATGATGCTGGTCGAGCAGAACGCCAACGCCGCGCTGGAACTGGCCGATCATGGCTATGTCATGGAGGTCGGGCGCATCGTGATGGACGGCCCCGCCGACGTGTTGATGCGGTCCGAGGACATCCAGAACTTCTATCTGGGCGTGCAGGAGGAAGGCGCGCGGGAAAACCGCCGCTGGAAACGCAAGAAGACGTGGAGGTGAGCCGGATGAACATGACCACCCTGCCCCCGCAGACCACCATCAACGGCGTCCAGTTCAACGCCACCCCCGGCCAGCGCCCCGTGCGGGTCGATGGCTGCGTCACCATCCCCGAGCTGTTCCAGAAACGCTGTGCCGCCCTGGGCGACCGCACCGCGCATCGGGAAAAGGATCTGGGCATCTGGAAATCCTATTCCTGGGCCGTCTACTGGCAGCACGCCAAATGGATCGGGCTGGCGCTGCGCAAGCTGGGACTGCAACGCGGCGAGGTCGTCTCGATCCTGTCCGAGGACCGCAAGGAATGGGCCTGGTTCGATCTGGGCATCCAATGCGTCGGCGGCATCGCCTCGGGCGTCTACACCACCGACTCGGCCAGCCAGTTGAAGTACCTGATCAATGACAGCGATAGCCGCTTTCTGATCGTCGAAGACGAAGAGCAGCTGGACAAATTTCTGGACATAGAAGACGAGGTGCCCGGCCTGTTGAAGGTCATCATACTCGAAGACGAAGGCCTGCACGACTTGGCCCACCCCCGCTGCATGATGATCGAGGATCTCTATGCCCTCGGCCGCGCGGCCGAGCGCGAAGAACCGGGCCGGTTCGAAGCCGAAATCGCACTGGCCACGCCGCAGGACACGGCGCTGCTGATCTATACCTCGGGCACCACCGGCATGCCCAAGGGTGCGATGCTGAGCAACGAAAACATCATGGCCGCGATCGAATGCGGCGCACGCTGCCTGCCCGCGCTGGAAACGGACGAGCAGCTTTGCTTTTTGCCGCTGTGTCATATCCTTGAGCGCGACGTGTCGATCTATTTCCCGCTGGCCTCGAAATGTACGGTAAACTTCGCCGAAAGCCCCGAGACGGTCTTTGCCAACCTGCAGGAAGTGTCGCCCTCGACCTTTACCGCCGTCCCGCGCGTGTGGGAGAAGATCTATTCGCAGGTGCTGATCATGGCGCAAGAGGCCACCCCGGCTGGGCGCGCCGCCTTTGGCATGGCGCTGAAGGCCGGGATGAAACGGGCCGAGTACATCCTGCAGGGCAAACCGGTGCCGCCGGCGGTGGCCGCGAATTTCTGGCTGTGGGACCGGCTGGTGCTGCGCAACCTGCGCCGGATGCTAGGCATGGACCGGCTGCGGCGCGGCGGGTCCGGTGCGGCCCCGATCTCGCCCGAGCTGCTGAAATGGTACTGGGCCATCGGCGTGCCGCTGGTCGAGGGCTTCGGCATGACCGAGACCTCGGGCATCGCCACGCTGAACACGCCCGAGGCCAACCACATCGGTACCATCGGCAAGCCCGCACCGGGGATCGACCTGCGTATCTCGGACGAGGGCGAAATCCAGATCCGCGGCCTGAACGTGTTCCAGGGCTATTGGCGCAACAATGCCAAAACCGCCGAGACCTTCACCGCCGATGGCTGGCTGCGCACCGGCGATATGGGGCACGTGGACGCGGACGGCTATGTCACCATCACCGGCCGCCTCAAAGACATCATCATAACCGCCGGCGGAAAGAACATCACCCCGGCCGAGATCGAAAGCCGGCTGAAGTTCTCGCATTACATCTCGGACGCAGTGATCATCGGCGACCGCCGCAAGTACCTGACGGCGCTGGTGATGATCGATCAGGAAAACGTCGAGAAGTTCGCGCAGGACCGCAAGGTGCCGTTTTCGAACTTCGCCTCGCTCTGCGCTGCAGCCGAGGTGCGCGAACTGATCGGTGCCGAAGTGGCGGCGGTGAACAAGGAATTCGCGCGGGTCGAGCAGATCAAGGATTTCCGCCTGATCGACGTGCTGCTGACCGCCGAAGATGACGAACTGACCGCGACGATGAAACTGAAACGCAGCCTGGTGGAAAAGAAACACGCGCATCTCATTGAAGACATGTACAAATAGAACAGGGATCAATCCTAAGGGAGGAAGACACATGACCAAAGCAATCAGACGGCTGGCGGCAGCAACCGCCCTGTCCGCCCTGGCCTCGATGGGCTGGGCCGAAACGCAAGGCGTGACCGACGATGAAATCGTCATCGGCTCGGTCAACGACCTCAGCGGCATTTTCGCCGCTGTCGGGGTTCCGGCCACCAAGGGCGCGAACGTGGTGTTCGACCGGGTCAATGCAAATGGCGGCGTGCATGGCCGCAAGATCCGCTATGTGGTCGAGGACAACGGATACCAGATGCCGCGCGCGATGCAGGGCTACAACAAGCTGCTGAACCGCGACAAGGTGTTTGCCATGCTGCAATCGCTGGGCACGCCGATGAACCTGGCCGGGTTCAAACTGCTGGATCCCAAAGGCATCCCCAACGTCGCCCCCCTGTCGGCCGCGCGGCAGATGCTGCAGGAGCCGATGAAGAACAAGTTCACCTCGTTTTCCAGCTATTACGACCAGGCGCGCGTGGGCGTGAAATATCTGGCGCAGGAATTCGGTGGCGACAAGGTCTGCACGATGTATCTGCCGACTGATTTCGGCAAGGAAATCCTGGAAGGCAGCCAGGAGGGCGCCAAGGAAGCCGGCATTACCTTTGCCGCGGAAACCACTCATAAACCTGACGAAACCGATTTCGTGGGCTCGCTCAGCAAGCTGAAGGAAGAAGGCTGCGACATCGTCACAATCGCCTTGGGCGTGCGGCAGGCCATCACCGTGGTCGGCACCGCCAAGAAGATGGGCCTGACCGACATGAAATTCCTGGGCACCTCGGCCAGCTTCCTGACCGTGGTGGCACAGGTGCCGGGTGGAGTGACCGACGGCTTCTACGCCGCCGCCTCGTGGCAGGACTTGTGGGCCCGCGCGGATGAACCTGCCCCCAAGGCCTTCATCGAGGAATACAAGGCCGCCACCGGCGAAGACCCGGTGGGCTTTTCGATGCTGGGCTATGCCGCGGCCGAAATGATGGTCAAGGCGCTGGAGGCGGCAGGCCCCGACCTGACCCAGGAAAGCTTTATCGCGGCAATGGAGACGCTGGACTATCAGGATGAACTGGTCGGCAACCACATGACATTTGGCCCCGATGACCATCAGGGCGCCGATACGGTCTACGTCAACGTGGTGGAAAACGGCGCGTGGAAAATGGTCTACGAAGAGTAAGGCCGGAGAAAATCAACGAAAAAAGGGCTCGCGGTTGCGAGCCCTTTGCATTTGAAAAACTCGGTAGCGATTATCGCTTCGAGAACTGGAACGAACGGCGGGCTTTGCGCTTGCCGTATTTCTTGCGTTCCACAACGCGGCTGTCGCGGGTCAGGAAGCCCGCGGCTTTCAGGGCACCGCGCAGGCTGGGATCGTACAGCTGCAGCGCTTTCGAGATGCCGTGCTTGACCGCACCGGCCTGACCGGTCAGGCCACCGCCCTTGACGGTTGCCACAACGTCGAATTCACCTTCGACACCGGCAACCTGGAACGGCTGGCGCAGGATCAGCTGCAGAACGGGGCGTGCGAAATACACGTCCTGGTCCTTGCCGTTCACGGTGACCTTGCCGGAACCCGGCTTGATCCAAACGCGGGCAACAGCGTCTTTACGCTTGCCGGTTGCATAGGAGCGACCCAGTTCGTCACGCACGGGCTCGCGCACAACAACTTCTTCGGCCACGGTTTCAACGCCTGCGACGGCGCTCAGCTCTTCGAGAGTATTGATCTGATCAGCCATCGGTCATTAGCTCCGGGTGTTTTTCTTGTTCATGGATTTGACATCCAGAACTTCGGGGGCCTGAGCTTCGTGCGGGTGCTCGGCACCGGCATAGATGCGCAGGTTGGTCATCTGCTGACGCGACAGACGGTTGCCCGGCAGCATGCGCTTGACGGCCTGAAAGACCACACGCTCGGGATGCGCGCCTTCCAGGATCTGCTGTTTGGTGCGCGATTTGATGCCGCCCGGGTGGCCAGTGTGCCAGTAGAAGTGCTCGTCGCGCTTCTTGCCGGTCATCTGGATCTTGTCGGCGTTGATGACGATGACGTTGTCGCCCATGTCCATGTTCGGGGTGAACGACGGCTTGTGCTTGCCACGCAGGCGCATGGCGACGATCGAGGCAAGACGGCCCAGAACAACGCCCTCGGCGTCGATCAGGATCCACTTCTTGTCGATGTCTGCAGGAGTTGCAGAGAAGGTTTTCATGTCAGGACAATCCTGTTTGATGTGAAAGACCGCCCCAAAGGCGGAGCGGCCCGAATTCGATGAATGGGTATTTAGATGGCTCGAAAGTGCACGTCAAGAACGGTAACGTCCAATTTAAGTTTAAAAAACAGCAGCTTAAAAAATAGGTATCTATTTACCCCAAATCAAACACTGATTTGTTCGGGCGGATTGTCCAGCAAGGCGCGCAGACGCAACATGGCGGATTCGAACTGCTTAAGCGAGACATGCCCGTTCATCGCAATGCGCACGGCATTTGGCGCCCTTCCATCCCTCAGCGCGAATTCATCTGCCGATCGGAGTTGAATGCCCTCACGCTCGGCAGCCCTGCTGAAAGCTGCAGCACGCCAGCCGGACGGCAGGCTCAGCCAGACAAAGGGAATGTCGGGGTCCCAGTTCAGATTGAAGCCACCCAGTGCATTGACGGCAACCCGTACATATTCACCCATCTTCGCGCGAACATCCCGCGCCATTTGCCGGGACTGAGGGTGACTGAGGAGCAAGCGGGTCAATTCGGCCAATGGCTGCGCCAACCCGAAATACCCGTATTCCGCCGATCGGCGCAGGTCTCCGCTGCGTTCGCGCGGAGCGATAGCGAACCCCACGCGCAACGCAGGGGTGAGGGTCTTGGAAATCGACGATACGTGCCAGCCCCGTTCAGGTGCAAGAGCCCTGTAGCTGGGTGCGCGCGCCTCGCCCATACGATAGCAATCGTCTTCGATGATTTGCAGATCGTGGCGGCGGGCGATCTCGATCACCTCGTTGCGGCGCTCAAGAGGCGAATGCCCGCCGGTCGGATTCTGAACTTCGGGCGACACGCAGATCGCCTGGGCCCGAGTTTGACGAAGGATGTAGTCCAGTGCGTCCGGGCTGATACCCCATTTGTCCATTTTCACACCGACAACTTCGGCGCGCATCAACTCACCGGCGCGACGGAATCCCGCATAAGAGAGGTCCTCGACCAGAACAACGGGTTTCGGATCGCGCAGAACGGTCTGGAACACAACGCACAGTCCGCTTTGCCCGCCATGCGTAAGAACGATGTCATCGGCGTTCAAAGCACCCAGCGGCAAGTCGGAGAGCCAATCTACGACCGCCTCGCGCACAGGTAGGTAAGCGTCGCGGGTGGGATAGTTCATGAACATCTTCGGATCCCCCTGGGCCACCTTGGCAAGGCATGACCGTATCAGGGATACCTGTCCGACATCTGGCAGTCGCGGGCTGAACAGGCTGACATTGGCGTCATACTTGTCGTCCCGAAGATGAAGCTGCCGTGACCAGACATCGTCCAGCAATGGCATTTTCGGTGGTGCCACGAATGTACCACGCCCGACCTCGGCTTGCAGCAACCCCTCCTCGGTCAGAATGGAATAAGCCCGGGCGACCGTTCCCGGTGTGATTTGCAGTCTATACGCCAGTTCCCGCACCGGAGGAAGTTTCATCCCGACTTCCAGCTGCTTGTTTTCGATGGCTTTTCGAATTGTATCGGCGACCAGTGTGTACTTTGGTCCCTTGGATTTTGGCAGGTCTGTCGGCCAAATTGTATCCATTACAATTCTTCCTTTGCGTTCAGTACAATCCTGAATGTATCACAACAATGTACCGAACATTTATGCTTTGTGTCAATACAATTTGAAAGGATACTTACCATGACACGCGCAATGCACACCCCCGCCCTCTTGCTGCTGAACGACAGCCCCCGGCTGCCTCTGATCGCTGCGCTGGCCGTGCGTTTTGCGGCGACTGTCACCCAATGGGAACGCCGGCGCCGCAGTCGCGTCAACCTGAGCAGGCTGGACGACCGTCTGCTGAAGGATGTCGGACTGACGCGCTTTGAGGCTGACCGCGAAGCACGCCGCCAATTCTGGCTTGGCTAGAATATCCCCAGTCCCAATTACGGGACCTCTTCCTGCGCCGGGGCTTGTCCCCGGCATTTTTTTATCCGAACGCAGCTGCGGCGGACCCGGCAGGTGGCAGCGAGTAGGTCATGCTGGCGCGCGCCACCGGCGCCTCCTGCCCTTCCGAGTACATCAGGACGTCACCAACAGCCAGCGTACGCCCCAGTTTCAGCAACCTGCACTCGGCAATCATGTCGGCCCCACCGGCAGGTTTGCGCAGAAAATCCATGGAACTGCTGGTGGTCACCGCCAGCGATTGCTGGCCCTTTCGCGCCAGAACCATCGAATAGACGCAGACATCGGCCAGGGCGAACATCGAAGGCCCGGACACGGTTCCGCCCGGACGCAGATGCCGATCTTCGACAACGAGGCGCATGCGGATCGAGTCGTCGGTCAGATCCATGACGACGAAATCCTTGTGCACCTGCGGGAAGACCTGCGCCAGATATTCCGTCAGCTCTTTCTTGTTCATTGCCAATGACATGCTTCCCCTCCTCGATTTGCCGACCTAGAGTTGGCCCCACAGCCGGCAGGAGGGCAAGATGGCAATTTTGGAACGTAACGACACGGGCGCGATCGCTCATCTGAAAATGAATACGCCCGAGCGGCTGAATGCGCTGAGCGACGAAATGCTGGAGGCGCTGCAATCTGAACTGGATACCCTGCGCGATGATCGTACGATCCGCGCCGTGATACTGTCTGGGGCAGGCAAGGCGTTTTGTGCCGGTCACGACCTCAAGCAGATGACCGCAGGCCGGCAGGCCGAAGATGGCGGCAAGGCCTACTTCACCGATCTGTTCAATCGCTGCGCCCGAATGATGATGTCGATCCAATCCCTGCCCCAACCGGTGATCGCGCAGGTCCATGGCATTGCAACGGCCGCCGGCTGCCAACTGGTGGCGACCTGCGATCTGGCCGTGGCAGCCGAAGGAACGCGATTCGGCGTCAATGGCGTGAATATTGGTCTCTTCTGCTCGACGCCGATGGTGGCGCTGAGCCGCAACATTCCGCGCAAACTGGCGTTTGAGATGCTGACCACCGGTGATTTCATACCAGCGGAGCGGGCCGCCGAGCTGGGCCTGGTCAATCGTGTCGTTCCGGAAACGCTGCTGGAACATGAAACCCTGTCGTTGGCCGAGCAGTTGGCCTCCAAACTGGGCGCGGCGGTAAAGATCGGGAAACAGGCGTTTTATCAGCAGCTTCAGATGCCTTTGGATCAGGCATATGCCTATACCGGCGGCGTAATGGCTGAAAATATGCTGCACCGGGATACCGAGGAAGGTATTTCCGCATTTATCGAAAAACGCTCACCAAATTGGACCCAATGACGCAATTGTTATGGCTAAAATTATCGACTGTTCGCATTTTTGCACTTTTCAAAAGGGCATCTGTGTGGCAAAGCTGAGACAGGGCTGAGGCCCTCACTATCTTTTGGGTCGCCGTGGGCGGAAGGTCCCTCCAAGCTGGTTTCTCTCACCGGCGCAGACATTCCCGCAGCGGCGACCCCAAGACTTCCCAATAAAATCATAGCGTTGCTGCCTTGTCGGCGGCAGTTTTCGTTGGCCGTTGCACGCGCGGGCCACCTGCCCTATTTGGACGCACATGACACAGAAATTGCATATCGTTGGCGGCGGAATGGCCGGATCCGAGGCCGCATGGCAGGCTGCCGAAATGGGCGTGGACGTCGTGATTCACGAAATGCGCCCCAAAGTGGGCACTTTTGCGCATCAAACCGGCAACCTTGGCGAGATGGTCTGCTCCAACTCGTTCCGGTCTGATGATGACGAGCAGAACGCCGTTGGTTTGCTGCACTGGGAAATGCGCGCGGCCAATGGGTTGATCATGACCACGGCAGACGCCCACCGACTTCCTGCGGGCGGTGCTCTTGCCGTAGACCGTGAACCCTTTGCCGAAACGGTGACCGCCAAGCTGAAGGCGCACCCACGCGTCACCGTCACCGGTGAGGAGGTCACTACGCTTCCGGACGATGGGCATTGGATATTTGCCACCGGTCCGCTGACCTCGCCAGCGTTGGGCGCAGCGATCCAGCGCGAGACCGGAGCCGAAGCGCTGGCCTTTTTCGACGCGATTGCCCCGATCGTCTACGCTGACACGATCGATATGAGCAAGGCGTGGATGCAGTCGCGCTATGACAAGGGTGAGACCGAGGAAGAGCGTACTGCCTATCTGAACTGCCCGATGGACCGTGACCAGTACGAGGCCTTCATCGACGCGCTGCTGGCCGCTGACAAGACCGAGTTCCACGAAGGTGAAACCGCCGGCTATTTTGATGGCTGCCTGCCGATCGAGGTCATGGCCGAACGGGGCCGCGAGACCCTCCGCCACGGGCCCATGAAACCGGTGGGCCTAACCAATCCGCATCAGCCGGACGTAAAGCCCCATGCCGTGGTTCAACTGCGCCGCGACAACGCTTTGGGCACGCTGTTCAACATCGTTGGGTTCCAGACCAAGATGAAATACGGCGCCCAGACCGAGGTGTTCCGGATGATCCCGGGGCTCGAGAATGCCAGTTTTGCCCGTCTGGGCGGCATCCATCGCAACACCTTCATCAATTCGCCCACCTTGCTGGATGCGCAGATGCGCCTGAAATCCAAGCCAAACATCCGATTTGCCGGGCAAATCACCGGGGTTGAAGGATATGTCGAGAGCGCCGCGATGGGCCTGCTGGCAGGTCGTCTCGCGGCGGCAGAGATCCTTGGCGACTCCCTGCCCCCGGTTCCACAGGACAGCGCCATGGGCGCGCTGATCCACCACATCACCGGCGGCGCAGAGGCCAAGACCTTTCAGCCTATGAACGTGAATTTTGGTTTGTTCCGACCGGTCGACGGATTGAAAGGCGGACGGCGCGGCCGCAAGGATCGCTACAAAGCCTATACCGATCGCGCCAAGGAGGCATGGCAGCAGTGGCTGACGCAAAGCTGACTGGACGCGGACCGGGCCACGCGCCTAAACTGACGGCATGAGCGAGAAGTTCCTCAAAAACACATATGATCTGAACACGCCGCAGGAAACCCAGGCGCATTACCAGAAATGGGCGGCCTCTTACGAAGATGAGGTGGCCGAGCACGGGTATGCCACGCCGGGCCGCGTGGCCGAGGCGTTGTGGTCCAAGTTGCCGCAACCGGACACACCTATCCTTGACTATGGCTGCGGGACCGGGTTGTCCGGTGTCGCCTTGCACAAGGTCGGATACCGGGCAATCGACGGCGTCGATCCGACACCAGAGATGCTGAAAGGTGCTGCTGCCAAGGGCGTCTACCGCAACCTTGCTGCCATCGACATCACCGATCCCAACCCGTTGGAGACGGGGGCATACAAGGCAATCGCCGCGATCGGAGTGATCGGCGCCGGCGCCGCGCCGCCCCAGACATTCGACATGCTGATGAAAGTCTTGCCAAAGAGTGGCCTGCTGGCGTTCTCGTTCAACGACCATACATTGGACGACCCCGGCTATACCGGGCGCCTGAACGAATGGCTGGACATGGGAGCGGCGCGCCTTCTGTTTCGCGAACACGGACCGCACCTGCCAGGGCTAGACTTGAAATCTGACGTATATATCGTTGAAAAAACGTGAAATTCACCACAAGATTTGCCCCATCTCCAACCGGGCCATTGCATCTTGGTCATGCGTATTCTGCATTGCTGGCGTATGGCCTCGCTGCCCGAAACTCCGGCACGTTCCTGCTGCGGATCGAGGATATCGATCAGTCCCGGGCGCGTCGGCGTTGGGAGGATCAGATCTATGACGATCTGACGTGGTTGGGTTTGACGTGGCCTCGCCCTGTGTTGCGGCAATCCGATCGCATGCCGCTCTACCGGCAGGCCTTGAACCGGCTGTGGTCCCAAGGGCTGCTATATCCGTGCACCTGCAATCGCAAGGATATCGCGGCCGCCGCCAATGCGCCGCAGGAAGGGTATCCGCTGCACGGACCTGACGGCGTCATATATCCGGGAACATGCCGTGAAAAATGGACATATCAGGTGCAGTCCGCGATCCCGGAGGATGTGGCCCTGCGCCTCAATATGTCCGAAGCGCTGCGCCGGATCGCGAGGGACGCCACCGGGTTGAGGTTTCACGAGACCGGGTCCGCTCCGGATGGCGCGACTGGCTGGATAGAATTGTCGGACGAACAGATGCTGCACGGTGTCGGCGATGTCGTCCTCGCCCGACGGGGTATGGGCACGTCCTATCACCTGTCAGTCGTACTGGATGATGCCGCCCAGAACATCTCACATGTGGTTCGCGGTCAGGATCTGTTTGACGCAACCGGGATTCACGTGGTGCTGCAGCGCTTGTTGGGGCTGTGGACGCCCACCTATCACCACCACCGACTTATCCGGGACGACACCGGCAAACGGCTGGCCAAACGAGACGACGCCAGGGCGATTGCGAAATACCGGGCCGAAGGAGCGACGCCCGAAGATGTCCGCGCAATGGTCGGTCTTTAGGCCCGCTAGGCGCCCTCAGACCATCGGCGACATCAATTCGACCTCTTCCCCGTCCCGGACGGCTGTGTAGAAGCAGCTTCGGCGGTTTGTGTGGCAAGCGGGGCCGCTTTGTCGCACCAGAACTAACAGGCAATCCCGATCGCAATCGACGCGAAAATCCACCAACTCTTGTACGTGGCCCGAGCTTTCTCCCTTGACCCAGAAGGACTGGCGCGAGCGCGACCAATAGGTGACGCGCCGGGTTTCCAGCGTCTTTCGGATCGCCTCGGCGTTCATCCAGGCCATCATGAGAACCTCGCCGGTGCTCTCCTCTTGCGCGATGGCCGGGACCAACCCGGCCTCATTGAATTTGAGTGTCGACGGGTCGAACGTAGCAGAGCGCGACATCGCAAAAACCTTTTGCATCCCAGAACATGGCCACTATGTATGGGGAACAGCCACCGAGGGAAACCCATGTCCGGCGAAACCGACCTGATCAAGCTCTACTCCGGGCGCATTCTGGCGCTGGCGGCCGACATCCCGCACCTTCAGCGGTTGGACGATCCGGATGCGACCGTCAAGAAACGGTCGCCCTTGTGCGGCTCGACGGTTGCCGTGGACATCAAAGTGCGGGACGGCCGGATTACCGAGTTTGGTCAGGACGTGAAAGCCTGCGCACTGGGTCAGGCCGCAGCGGCAGTGGTCGGTGCATCGGTCATCGGGGCAACCCGCCCCCAAATCGAAACCGCGCGCGACCAGTTGGCGGCCATGCTCAAGAGTGACGGCCCCGCCCCGGATGCGCCGTTTGACGAGTTGGAAGTTCTGCGGCCCGCCCGCGATTACAAGAACCGGCACGCGTCGATCATGCTTGCGCTCGACGCAACCGCCGAGGCTTTCGAGAAGGCCGAACAAGCCAACTGCGCCTGAACATGGTCTTTTGAATCGAAGGCGGCTAACCTCCTGACCAATTTGACGGAGAAGCCAATTGAACAACCTTCTGGAACATTTTGTAACCTTGTGGGTCGTCATCGACCCGATCGGAACCATCCCGGTTTTCATTGCCGTCACTGCGGGTATCGAAGTCGCCGCGCGCCGGCGCACTGCCCTGCTGGCCGCACTGATCAGCGCCGGGATCCTTCTGTTCTTTCTGGTCTTTGGGCAATTGCTGATCGAGGCGCTGGATATCGGCCTCAACTCGTTTCAGGTCGCCGGCGGGATCATCCTGTTCCTGTTCGCGCTGACGATGATTTTTGGCGAAAGTAAACAGGAAATCGAACAGCGCCAGGCCGAAGAAGACATGGAAGACAAGTTGCACAGGCACAACCCGGCGATCTTCCCCTTGGCGGTCCCGTCACTGGCCTCACCCGGTGCGATGCTGGCCATCGTCATTTTGACCGACAACCACCGCTACAGCGTGGCAGACCAGGGCATTACTGCGCTGGTCATGCTGTCCGTACTGGCTTGCGCATTTGTGTTGATGCTGCTGGCCGAGCCGATCATCCGGCTGATCGGTCATTCGGGGGCGGCAATCATCAGCCGGGTCATGGGAATGATTCTGGCCTCGGTGGCCGTCAACTCGGTCCTGTCAGCCCTGCTTGAGATCTTCAAAACCGGTCAACTGTAAAAAAAACCGCCGCTCCTTCCGGGCGGAAAGGGCGGCGGCAGTCAATGCGTTTCTCGCGTGGGGTCCGGATTACCGCGTGGGGCCGAGGCACGGCCCCTTCAAGGGGTTTGGGACAGGCAGGTCACCCTTGACTGAAATGGGGATGACATACGCGGGTTGATCGGCACGAGATCGCAGGCAGAAAGGCTTAGAACCCGACGGGCAAGTGAAGCGCCACCATCAGCATGACTACCAGCGAAGCTGCGCCGGCTGCATCCTGCAAAAGCGTGGCTTGCGAACGGCTGAAAGCGCTTTTGATCTGGGTCAGCATGTTTCACCTCCGGTCGGGAATTAATCCTTTGTTGACCTTTTGTTCTCATATTTCCGGAGATCAGTAAAGAACTTTATGAGAACATTTGTGAACTTTTTGCGCGCAACCCGCTAACCCACTGAAATCAAACGGATGGCCTGATCCTGTTTCATCAACCAAAGAAGAACACGGGCGGCCTGACCTCGTTCGGAGGTTAATTTCGGATCCGAAGCCAGCAGCGCACGCGCGTCAGATTGGGCAACAGCCATAAGTCCAGCCTGCCGTTCCAAATCGGCAATCTGGAACCGGGGAAGACCGGATTGCGCGGTCCCGATCAGGTCACCTGCCCCACGCATCTCGAGGTCCGTTTCGGCAATTCTGAATCCATCTTCGGTTTCCCGCAAAACTTCCAGCCGCCTTCGACCCCCTTCGCTGAGCGGTGCTTGATACATCAATAGGCAGGTTGACGCGTCATGCCCGCGTCCGACCCGGCCGCGTAACTGGTGCAACTGGGCCAGCCCGAAGATTTCCGCCCGCTCAATGACCATTATCGTGGCGTTGGGGACGTTGACCCCCACCTCAATGACCGTCGTTGCAACCAAAACCTTGGTCCGCCCGTCCTGAAAGGCGGCCATTGCCGCATCTTTCTCGGCCGGGGGCATCTGTCCGTGCACAAGGCCGACGATTCCGTCACCCAGCTGGGCCCGCAAGTGTTTGAACCGTTCCTCGGCCGCGGTGAGGTCGGAGACCTCGGATTCGTCGACCAGCGGACAGACCCAATAACACTGCTTTCCGTCTTCGATCGCGCGGCGCAGATGATCGACCACCTCCTCCATGCGCGAAGTGCTGACAATCGCAGTTTTGACCGGTTTGCGTCCCGGCGGTTTCTCATCCAGGACCGAGACGTCCATATCCCCATATTGTGCAAGCGCAAGGCTGCGTGGGATCGGTGTGGCTGTCATGACCAGAACATCGGCCCCCTGTCCCTTCTCAGAGAGCTCCATCCGCTGGCGGACACCGAACCTGTGCTGTTCGTCGACAATCGCCAGACGCAAGTCATGGAATGCCACATCGTTCTGGAAAACCGCGTGAGTGCCTACCAGAATTTGGATGTCACCCGCCTTGAGCGCGGCCAGCTTCGCCTTGCGCTCGGACCCCTTGTCCCGTCCCGTCAGGATTTCGAGAACCACGCCGGCGTCCTCGGCCAGGGGGCGAAGGCCCTCCAGATGCTGGCGCGCGAGGATCTCGGTCGGAGCCATCATGACACCCTGAGCACCGGCCTCTACCGCAACCAGAAGCGCCATGAACGCAACCAGTGTCTTGCCGGATCCGACGTCCCCCTGCAGCAGGCGGTTCATTCGGGTCGGAGCACCCATGTCCTCGGTTATCTCGCGTATGGCACGCAACTGCGCCCCAGTGGGTTTGTACGGAAGCGCATCCAGTACACGGGTCTGCAACGCCCCGGTCGCGACACTTACGGTTCCACGAGTTTTGCGTTCTCGCAGTCGGGCCAGAGCCAGAGTCAGTTGATGGGCGAACAGTTCGTCATAGGCCAGACGTTCGCGCGCGGGAGCAAACGCTGCCACGTCATCGGCACCTTGCGGTGTGTGAGCCGCCCGGACTGCATCGGCCCAGGTCGGCCAGCTCTGGCGGGCAACCTGTGCAGGATCCGCCCATTCCGCCAAATCTGGCAGGCGTGCCAGCGCGCTTTGCGCCGCCTTGTAGGCCGTCTTTTGGGTGACACCTTGGGTAAGGTGATAGACCGGTTCAAACTCGGGGATGCTGTTCGCCTGTTCGACCGGCAGAATGTGGTCCGGGTGAACCATTTGCGCTGTACCGTCAAACAGTTCGAGCTTGCCGGACACCACCCGTCTCGCCCCCTCAGGCAGGACCTTTTTCAGGTAGTCGGCCCGGGCGTGAAAGAAGACCAGCTGGAAATCGGTCTGACTGTCCTGCACGAAAATCCGATAGGCTCCGCCCCTGTTGTGCGGCGGGCGGTGGGCGCCGACGGTGACTTCCACCGTGAGTGTTTTGGGCAGATCGACGCCCCGGATCGTATCACGCCGCCGCCGGTCAACCACTGCATATGGCAATGCAAACAGCAGATCGCGTGGCGTTTCCAGCCCGGTCTGCGCCAGCAGGCGTGCGGTCTTGGGACCGATACCATCCAGCCTCTCGAGCCCTGCAAAAAGCGGGAACAGTTGCTCTGGACGGCCGCTCATGCGTCCCCGATCAACTGCAGCCAGCTGTCTTCATCCAAGGTTTCGATCCCCAGCTCTGCCGCCTTCTTGGCCTTGGAACCTGCGCCGGGGCCGGCCACCAGATAGTCCGTTTTTGCGCTGACTGAGCCAGCCACTTTGGCCCCCAAGGCTTCCGCGCGGGCCTTTGCTTCGGCCCGGGTCATTTTTTCGAGCGTACCCGTAAAGACAACCGTTTTTCCCGCGACTGGGCTGCCCGATGTATCCGGCCGTTTGGCCTCTTGTACGTTCAGTTGGGCGACCAGCGCATCGATGCTTTGGCGCTCTGCGTCCTGAGCAAATGTCGAAACCAGGGTCCGGGCCATGACTTCACCGACGCCGTCGATATTCAGCAGTTCATCCCATTCGGGTCCGCTGAATTGGCTGGCAGCCGTGACAGCCTGCTCGAACGCGTCCCACGTGCCGTAGTGATTGGCGATCAGGTTCGAGGCGGCTTCACCAAGGTGTCGAATACCCAGCGCAAACAGAAGGCGGCCCAGCGGAATTGTCCGCTTTTCCTCGATCGCGGCAAAGAGTTTTGCGGCGCTCTGACTGCCCCAGCCTTTTCGGTTGGCCAGCTTGTTCAGATTTGCAGCGTCCCGCTTTTGCAATGTGAAAATGTCTGCCGGCGTACGGATCGGCAGGTCCGGGTCGTTGTAGAACATTTCGATCTGCTTGGCCCCCAACCCATCGATGTCAAACGCCTTGCGGGAAACGAAGTGCTTCAGTTTCTCGACCGCTTGCGCCGGGCAGATCACCCCTCCGGTACAGCGCCGCACCGAGTCGCCTTCCTCGCGGATCGCGTCACTGCCGCATTCCGGACATTTCGCCGGAAACTCAAACGGGACAGCTTGTTCCGGCCGTTTGCTCAGGTCGACGTCGGCTATTTTTGGGATCACATCGCCTGCGCGGTACACCTGCACCCAATCACCGACCCGAATATCCTTGCCTCCGCGGATCTGCTCGCCTTTCGAATCCCGACCGGCGATGTAGTCTTCGTTGTGCAAGGTTGCATTGGACACGACCACACCGCCAACCGTCACCGGGTGCAGCCGCGCAACCGGGCTAAGCGCGCCGGTGCGGCCAACTTGAATGTCAATCGCCTCAAGCCGGGTCCAGGCGAGTTCGGCAGGAAATTTATGAGCGATCGCCCATCTTGGTGTGGTCGAGCGAAACCCAAGACGGGCCTGCAACGACAAATCGTTCACTTTGTAGACGACGCCGTCGATGTCATAGCCAAGCGTAGAGCGCTGCTCTTCGATTGCGCGGTAGTGCTCCAGCATTTGCGCGGTCGAGCTGCAAACGGCAGTCAGGTCGTTGGTGGAAAAGCCAAAGGACTTCAATCGTTCCAACGCAGACGACTGGGTGGTTCCCAACGGCTCGGACAGTTCGCCCCAGGCATAGGCGAAGAACCGCAGGGGCCTTGCGCGCGTAACTTCTGGGTCAAGCTGGCGTAGCGAACCCGCGGCCGCATTTCTCGGATTCGCAAACAACTTCGCCCCCGCCTCTGCCTGCTTGGCATTCAGCTTCTCGAAATCGTCATGAGACATATAGACTTCGCCGCGAACCTCCAGGATCCCGGGCGCGTCGGCGATCTTTTGAGGGATATCTGAAACGGTCAACGCATTGGGCGTGACGTTTTCGCCAACTTCCCCATCGCCCCGTGTTGCCGCCTGCACCAGTTCGCCGTCCACATAACGCAAGGACAGCGACAAACCGTCGATCTTTGGTTCGGCCGTGAATTCGAGGGGCGCCTCCTCGCTCAGCCCAAGATAGTTTCGAACGGACCGAACGAAGTCTGCTACATTCTCATCGTCGAATGCGTTGCCAAGCGACATCATGCGCACCGCATGGGTCACTTTGCCGAAACCGTCCACCGGCCGCGCACCAACCTGATCGCTGGGGCTGTCGGTGCGCTTTAGCTGCGGAAACCGCGACTCGATTTCGAGATTCCGTAGTTTCAGGGCATCGTATTCGGCATCCGAGATCTCGGGCGCGTCCTGACCGTGATACAGGTCGTTGGCCCGCTGCAGGAGTTCCGCAAGTCGTGCCAACTCCTCTCGAGCCTGGTTCTCGGTCAGATCTTCTACTGCAATCGAATTGCTCATGGCCTCGCCCTGTCACATCGTCTTGGACCCCAGTGATAGGGCGAGGTCATGGTCAGGTCCAGATGTGCCGAGCCGTGAGTGCGAATGCCACCCTGGACCGCGGTGGCAGATGGGTCAGGTTTTCAGGCGCCGACGGCCAAGCGGGTGTTTTCCACCGTGTCCGTCTGGAAATCGCGCAATACATATCCTCGGCCCCACACCGTTTCGATGTAGTTCTCGCCGCCCGTGGCGTTGCTGAGCTTTTTGCGCAGCTTGCAGATGAAAACGTCGATGATCTTGAGTTCCGGCTCGTCCATGCCGCCGTAAAGGTGGTTGAGGAACATCTCCTTGGTCAGGGTCGAGCCCTTGCGCAGGCTCAGAAGCTCCAGCATCTGGTATTCCTTGCCGGTCAGATGCACCGCCTGATTGTCGACCTCGACCGTCTTGGCATCCAGATTGACCGCGATTCTTCCGGTTCGGATAATCGATTGCGAATGGCCTTTGGATCGGCGGATGATCGCATGGATCCGCGCCACCAACTCCTCGCGGTGGAACGGTTTGGTCAGGTAGTCGTCGGCCCCGAAACCGAAGCCCTTGATCTTGCTTTCGGTGTCGTCGGCTCCGGACAGGATCAGGATCGGCGTTTCAACCCTTGCAATACGCAACTGACGCAGGACTTCATGTCCGTTCATATCCGGCAGGTTCAGGTCAAGCAGGATCAGATCGTAGTCATACAGCTTGGCCAGATCTATGCCTTCTTCGCCCAGGTCCGTCGCATACACGTTCAGGTTGGCATGCGTCAGCATCAGCTCGATGCTTTTTGACGTGGTCGGATCATCCTCGACAAGAAGAATTCGCATTGCACTGCTCCAATTCAGCTCAACTATTCCAGTTCGGGTTAACCCTGATCACAAATGGTTAATCTGACGTTACCGTTGAGTCATTTATTCGCTTTCGCCTTTAGGTTGTCTATATTTTTTTAGCGCCGTCACTTTCAAGGCCTCGATTCCGTGTTCGGCAACCGCAGACACCCATGTGTTGAACTCTTCGTCACTCAGGCCGTATCGTTTCTTGGCGTCCGACAAGGAGATCAGTCCATAAAGCACGCCTCGAACGACAATGGCCTTTCTTGATGCGACCCAGCGTTTCGTATCCGCAGGCGGCAAGTCCGCTCGGGACAAAACAGACCCATCCGGCAGGGTAACTGACCTTGGTCCCTCAACTTTGTGCAAATACATCTTTCGACCCTTTTTCTGGTGCCACAAAGCTGACGGCAGTCTACTTAATGCGGGGTGAAACCGCCCCTTGAGAGTGCGTAGAATTTTCCTATATTCTGCCGGTCTTTCTTAACCCGGACTGGAACAGCCCATGGCCCTCGACACCGAGACCCCTCTGAACTCGCTTGGCTTTGCCAAACCCCCGTCGGAAACGCGGGTGGTCGTCGCCATGTCGGGCGGTGTCGACAGCTCAGTCGTGGCGGCGTATCTGGCGGATCAGGGTTATGATGTGGTGGGTGTGACGCTGCAGCTGTATGACCACGGGGCGGCGCTGGCCAAAAAAGGCGCGTGCTGCGCCGGGATCGACATCCACGACGCCCGCCGCGTGGCCGAGGAGCGCGGTTTTCCGCACTACGTTCTGGACTATGAAAACATCTTCAAGGACGCGGTGATCGACGAGTTCGCCGACAGCTATCTGGCCGGCGCGACTCCGGTGCCCTGCATCCGCTGCAACGAGCGCGTCAAGTTCAAGGACCTGCTGGAAACCGCCAAGGATCTCGAGGCCGACTGCATGGCGACCGGCCACTACATCCAACGCAAAATGGGCCCCAATGGCCCCGAATTGCACTGCGCCGAGGATGCCAACCGCGACCAGTCCTATTTCCTGTTCTCAACCACGCCCGAGCAGTTGGAGTTCCTGCGCTTCCCGCTGGGGCATCTGCCGTCCAAGGACGCGACCCGCGAGATGGCCGCGCAATACGGGCTGAGCGTAGCCGATAAGCCCGACAGCCAGGACATCTGCTTCGTGCCCAACGGCAACTATGCCAGCGTGATCGAGAAACTGCGCCCCGGCGCGGCCGAACCGGGCGAGATCGTTCACGCCGACGGTCGCGTTCTGGGCCAGCACGACGGCGTAATCCACTACACGATCGGCCAGCGACGCGGTCTTGGCATCGGCGGGCTCAGTGAGCCGCTCTATGTCGTCAAGCTGGACGTGGATCGCAAACAGGTCGTCGTCGGCCCAAAGGAACTGCTGGCCACCCGCACCATTCCCGTGCGCGAGATCAACTGGCTGGGCGATGAGCCCTTCACCTCGCAGAAAGAATGGCATGTTTCGGTCAAGGTCCGCTCGACCCGCCCCCCGCGCGAGGCAATCATCCGCCCGCTGACCGACACCACCGCCGAGGTCGAATTGCTGACGCCCGAAGAAGGCGTCTCGCCCGGTCAGGCCTGCGTGTTCTATGAAACCGGGGGCAGCCGGATCTTTGGCGGCGGCTGGATCTGGCGCGGTTACTGAACCGCGTCGGTCCACGAATTGCTGAGGATATAAAGCCCGGCGCAGATCATGACGTAAGGCACGAGGTACTCCAGCCGTTGCGCCAGGCGCCCCGTCATGATCTGGGCGCGCCCACCGATCAGCCCCACAACCGCAAGGGAGAGCGCGGCCAGACCTGCCCCGAGCACACCTGCCAGCCGGAAATCGGGGGTGGAGTCGGCCAGCAAGGGGGCGAGGACCGCAAACGTGTCCATCGAAAGGCTTGTGAACAACAACATTGTCACAAGCGCCGAGGCGCTGCCCGGCACTGCAGGCGCGTCCTGCGCATTTGTTCCGCGAAGCTGTCGAGCGGCCCCGAAAAGCCCCAAGGCCAGAGGGATGCCTCCGAGGTAGCCGGCCCAGTGCGGCACAACATCTTCGACCCCCAGCGCCAGCAGGAAAGCCGCGCCGATCACCAGCCCTTGTGCCAGCAGAAACCCGAGAACCGCCCGTTTCGGGCCGGTTACGATCATCAGGGCGACCAGCGCCATGAGGTTGTCGAGATTGGTCAGCACCTGCGCCATGAAGGCCGAGGCCGCAAAGACCACATAGTCCAGCATCACGGCGTCATCCGCTCCAACACCGCGCGCGCGGCCCGAAGACCGGGCGCTTCGCCACCGCGGCCGAGACGCTCCATCGTGACGGCCATGGCCTGTTCCTGCGCGTCCGGCGCGGCCGACACGGAGGCAAGCGCGGCGGAAATGGCTTCAGGCGTGCAGTCATCCAGCAGGCATTCCGGCACTGTCCGGGTTTCGGACACCAGGTTGACCAGCGTGACCGTATCCAGCTTGACCATGCGCTCGGCGATCTTCTGGGTCAGCCAGGTCAGCTTGTAGGCAATCACCATCGGCGTGGACTGGGCCGCCAGCTCCAATGAGACCGTGCCGGACGCGGCCAGGGCGATCTCGGCGGCGGCAAAGGCCGCACGCTTGCTGGCAACCGCGTGATCCGTATCGATGTTGCGCGGGTCCACCACGACCGGCTGACCCGGCCAGGACCGGACATGGGCAGCTACGGTATCGGCCACATGCGCGACCGCCGGAACCACCACCCGCATGTCGGGGCGGTCTTTCAGGTACAGGTCAAGCGCCGCTCCGAATACCGGCGCCAGCCGATCGACCTCGCCCCGGCGCGAGCCGGGCAACGCCAGCAGGATCGGCGCGTCGCCCAGCCCGTGATCGGCGCGGAACTGCGCGATCTGCGCGTCGTTTGCAACCGGCTCGCTGGCCACCGGGTGGCCCACGAAATCGCACTCCATTCCGGCTTTTTCCATATAGGGTGGCTCGAACGGCAGCAGGGCCAGAACATGGTCGATGACTTTGGCCATTTTGTCCGCCCTCTTGGGGCGCCAGGCCCAGACGCTGGGCGCGACGTAGTGCACGGTGCGTATATTGCTGCGCGCCTTGACCTGCTTGGCCACGCGTAGCGAAAAGTCGGGGCTGTCGATAGTAATCAGAACGTCGGGCTGGGTATCAAGAACGGCCTGCGCCGTTTCGGCGATGCGACGTTTGAGGTGAAAGAACTTGGGCAGAACCTCGACCAGGCCCATCACGCTGAGCTCGGACATCGGGAAGCGGCTGACCAGACCCTGAGCCTGCATCAGCGGCCCGCCAACCCCGTCGAATTCGATATCCGGAACAAGGGTCTTCAACCCCTCCATCAGCGCACCGCCCAGACGGTCGCCCGACGGTTCACCGGCGACCAGAAAAACGCGCATCAGACGGCCCGCTCATGTACGTGCAGGAACAGGCCCAGGCGGTCGCATTCCGCGATCACTTGGGGCCGGTCCAACACGATCACCCCACCCTTTTCGATGACGATGCCGGACAAACCGGCCGCAACGGCGCTGGATACGGTGTCGGGGCCGATGGCAGGCAGATCGGCACGTCGGTCTTGGCCCGGCTTGGGGCCCTTGAACAGAATACCACCGCCCGCATCAGGGCGAGCGGCCAGAGATTGCAGCATCCAGGCCGTGCCGAAGGCCCCTTCGACAACCAGAACCTGGCCTTTGTGAACAACGCAAGCCTGTCCGATATCCGCTGCCCCCATCGCACGCAGGACACCCACGGCCCGGTTCGCATCGCCCAGTTCCGCCTCAGTCGGCTGTGCCTGGGTCAGACACCCGAGAGGAGGCAACAGGTCCGGAGCGATCTCGTGTGCGGCCCGCACGCGCAGTCCGGCGCCCTCCAAAATGCCGATCACCGCCCGCAGGGCTCCGTCGTCACCCGACACCAGCGCCTGCTGGATGATCGGAACCAAGGGCATGGTCTGCGCGTCAATCCGGGCGGGGTTTATGTCTGGCCTGCGGACCGCACCTGCGAGGCATACATCTGTGACGCCGCGCGCTTTGAGCTCGGCGACAAAACTGCCCAACTGCTCCAGCGGGAAGGTCACGTCTGGCGTCAGAGTTTCGGGCTGAAATCCCTCCATCGCGCAAACCAAGGGGCGTTCCGGCAGGTGCGCAACCAGTTCGTCCGGCAAAACCCCTGTTCCCGCGATCAGAGCCAGCATGATCCTATTTCCTTGGTGTCAGGAACGAACGATCGCTTTCGCCCGTCACGAATTCCACGATCTGACGCACATAGTCGCTGTCTGTGCTGTCGCCCAGACGCTTGGCGCGGTCCATAAAGGTGCCCTCGCCTTCGGACAGCTCGCGAAAGGCCGCACGCAGCGCCGAAATGTCCGCGCGGGAAACGCCGCGGCGTTTCAGGCCAACAAGGTTCAGCCCCTCCAATTCGCCGCGCGAGGCCTGAACCAGGCCGTAAGGGATGACATCGTTGGGCACCATGGTCAGCGCACCGATGATGGCGCCGCGGCCCACGCGCACCCATTGATGCAAACCGGAAATGCCGCCGATGATCACGTCATCCTCGATGATGCAGTGGCCGGCGGCGCCGGAATGGTTCACCATGATCACCCGGTTGCCGATCTGTACGTCATGGGCCACATGGACCCCGGCCATCAGCAGGCAGTCATCGCCGATGCGAGTGACGCCGCCGCCACCCTCGGTGCCGGTATTGACCGTAACGTGTTCCCGGATGCGGTTTCGCTTGCCAATTTCCAGCCGCGTGTTTTCGCCCCCGAACTTGAGGTCCTGCGGGATTTCACCAATCACCGAAAAGTTGAAGATGACGCAGTCGTCACCGATCGAGGTATCCCCGGTGACAACCACATGCGACTTCAGCTCGACTCGGTCGCCCAAACGCACCTGTGGCCCCACATGGCAGAACGGGCCGATTACGCAGTCCTGGCCGATCTGAGCGCCGTCTTCGATGATCGCGCTGGGATGAATTCGGCTCATGCTGTTTTTTCCATATCCCAATCGACATAGGCCGAGAACTCGGCCTCGGCCGCCACTTCGCCGTCAACGGTCGCGCGGCCGCTGAACTTGAAGATCTTGCCGCCCTTCTTGCCGCGAACGGTTTCGACATGCATTTTCAGCACGTCACCCGGCACCACTTTGCGGCGGAATTTGCACTTGTCGATATTCATGAAATAGATCAGCAGTTCGCTGTCGATGACATCCATGCCGACGCCCAGCATAACACCTGCGGTTTGTGCCATCGCTTCGACGATGGTAACGCCGGGCATGATCGGCGTTCCGGGGAAATGGCCCTGGAAATGCGGCTCGTTCATGGTGACGTTCTTGATACCAACCGCCGACTGATAGCCGTCAATCTCTTCCACCTTGTCAACCAGCAGGAACGGATAGCGATGCGGCAGGATCCGCTGGATCAGCTGAATGTCGGCGCTCTTGGTTTCCGTGGTCATTTTCAGGGTGTCCTGTTCTCGAGGTCTCGTTCACGCGTGGTTAGCAATACCCGTACCCAAGGGCAAGCCACGCTATGGCTTGTCGCCCTCTTCCAGCTGCGATCCGTCGCCGATGGCCGCGTCAATCCTGCGGATGGCGATGGCCGTAACATCCGAGGCGTCCGAGCTGAGAAATACGTTGGATCGTTCGATGATCAGCGACGCGCCTGTTTCACGCAGAAGGTCGATGAGCACGGGCTGCGCCAACTCAAAGAACTGATTGCGCGCCTCGTCACTGCGGCGGGCCAGAGCATCCAGTTTCGCGCGTTGCCCCTCGCGGTGAGACTGGACCTTTCGGTCGAAGGCTTCCGCAAGCGGGCGGAACTCCTCAGGGCTCAGAACTTCACGCTTTTGCGTCAGCTCTTTTTCCTCGCGGCTCAGTTCCGCAACGATGCGTTCATTTTCAGCGGCCAGCGCAGCACTTTCTGCTTCGATCTCATCAAAAATCCGTCGCCCGAATGCGGACTCGGCGAAGATCCGGTCGCTTGAGATGGTCAGCACGCCGGATTGCGGTACACCCAACTGCTGGGCGGCCAGTGGGAGCGACACCACCAGGAAGATCAAAACACACAGGGCCCGTAACGGGCCCTGTACAAACTTCGATATCGTCTTGATCATGGACGTCAGAACCGTGCCTGAATAGTAAAGTCGAAGTTCTGCTCTTTGTCGAAGTCTTCCTTCTTCACGGCCTGCGAGAAGTTGAACCGCAGCGGACCGAACGGCGTATCCCACAGCAGCGAGACGCCGATGACCTGACGGATCGAGCCGTCTGCGCCGACGATATTGGCACCTGTCGTATCAACATTGTTGATGTTGTACAGGTTGCCGATGTCATAGAAGACACCGCCGCGCAGCCCCAGTTCCTCGGGCAGCCCCAAGGGGAAGTCCGACTCGAACCGGGCGACCCAGTAGTAGTTGCCGCCGATCGCATCATCCTGCCCGTTCGACAGGTCACGAGGGCCGATACCGGCCGGCTCGAAGCCACGGAACGTTGACGGCCCCAGAACATAACGGTCAATTGCCCGGCTGAAGTCGTCACCTTGCCAATGGAGCGCGCCGGCCTCAAATGACGCCCGCAGCGTCATCTCTTCGTTCAGAACCTTTGTCTGGGCAATCGCCCGGGTCGAGGTCTTGAAGTACTTGTTGTCTCCACCAAGGCCAGCCGCGTCCACGCCGACCTCGAACAATACACCCGCATTCGGGTTCAGGCCGCCCAGTCGGCTGTCATAGACATAGGCCAACCCCAGCGAGCTTGTCGAACGCTTGCCTTGCGCGATTTCCGATGCGATGACTGCCCCGTTGACCTCGTCGTCCTGCTGCGACATCTCGGACTTGTTCCAGTTGTAACGCAGCCGCAACGAGGACAGTTCGCCAATCGCATAGCTGAGCTGCGGATTGATGAACACGCTCTTGGTGTCATAGCTGGCAAAGCTGGAATTGGTCCTTGAAAGGCCAAAGCCCAGATCGAAACGCAGTTTCCGGCCCAACAGGTACGGTTCGGCAAAGTTGATGACGTACTGCTCAGAGTCCTGCGCAGTCGACAGCGTCAGGCCAAATTCCTGTCCGCGCCCGAGGAAGTTCCGTTCCTCAAGCCGGATGGCGATCCCGAAACCGTCGGAAACCGAGTAGCTGCCGCCCAACGCCAGCGAACCGGTCGGCTGCTCCTGGACATCCACGTCCACGATCACCTGGCTGGGGCTGGACCCTTCGCGAGTTTCCACATCCGCGACCGAGAAGAAACCCAAGGCCCGGATACGTTCGGCACTCTGCCGGATTTCGCGCGGGTTGAAGGGGTCACCCTCGACCGTGTCGAACTGGCGCCGGATGACCCGGTCCAGAGTGGTCGTGTTGCCCTCGATGTCGATCCGTTCGACGAAAATGCGCGGGCCTCTGGTCAGCACGAACTGAACGTCCAGCGTCAGGTCACGGTCGTTGCGGGTCACACGCGGCTCAACGCGCAGAAAGTCGACGCCCTGCTTCAGGCCAAGACGCTCCTGCCGAGCGATCGAATTCTCAATCAGAGTTGGCGAATACGTAACACCAGGTTTGATCTTGAGGGCCTTCTGATACTCGGCCGCATCAACGCCCGGGATTTCGCTGACCGTCGAGATGTTGCCGAACGAGAATTTCTGACCTTCGGTGATGTTCATCACCAGATAGAAGGCGTCGCGCTCACGCGTGAACTCGACATTGGCGCTGTTGATCCGAAAATCGACATAGCCGCGCGACAGGTAGAAATCACGCAGAACCTGTTTGTCGAATTCGATGCGGTCGGCAATGAACGTGTCACCGCGCAGGAAGGTACGCAGGATGTTGGCCTGCTTGGATTCAAGAACACGGCGCAGACGACGGTCGGAATATGCACGGTTTCCAACAAAGCTGACGCGCTCGATCTCAATCGTGGTGCCTTCGGCGACTTCAAAAACCAGATCCACCCGGTTGTCGCTGCGGCGGATGATCCGCGGAATGACAGTGGCCGACACACGCCCTTGCGCCGAGTAGATTTCGGCGATCTTGTCAGCGTCGGACTCCGCGACCTGCGGCGTGAACACCCGGCGCGGCTGCGACGAGATTGCCTGGATCAACACGTCATCCTTTACGCGGCGATTGCCCTCGATGCTGATCTTGTTGATCGTCGGATACTCGGCGACCTCGATCACCAGAGTGTTCCCGCGCGGGGTCAATTCGACTGTCTCAAAAACACCACTGTCAAGCAAACGCTGGTAGGCGTCATTCAACTGGCCCGCAGTGACTGTCTGACCGGGTGTGATTCCTGTCCGGGCGATGATGGTGGACGTCTCAATGCGACGGTTGCCCTGAACATCGAACGACGAAATCGTGTAGGTCTGGGCCTGGGCGGCTTGCGGTACCGCCGTAAAACTCATTGCCGCAAAGAGGAAAAAAATCGTTAGTGCCCGCCACAAAATGTTGCCGTGCGGTTGCGCAGTACCGCAGGATGTGCCCGCGCCTCTCCTGTAAGCCATTTTTGTCTCTACCTAGAATTTCGGACTTTAGAAGTTGAGTAGCCGCTCTGGTGGGCCTTGTCAAAAGCACAAACGAAAAACGCGACCGGATCGGTCGCGCTCGAGTCGTTCAGCTGGGTATGGGGAATCACATACCGGCCAGATATGCGGCGCCTGCCAATGCCAAAGCGGTCAGCCCAAAGCTCAGCAACGCGTCCCAGTTCAATACAAACAGGAAGCTGAAGCCCCGATAGGAATTTCGCAATGCCTTGGTCATTGGTTACAGCCCGCTTGGTTGCATGTCTCGGCAAAATCTCCCCAAATAAACTAGGTTTGAATTGAGGCAATTTTGCGACCGCAACGCGTCAATGCCGCCACAATCAGCAGAACAGGTCGTTGCTTACCGAGAAGATCATGAGGCTGAGAATTAACGTGATCCCCACCGCCATCAACAGTTGCAAAGCTCGGTCGCTGGGCGGTTTCCCTGCGACGGCTTCATAGGCATAGAAAACAAGGTGGCCCCCGTCCAATGCCGGGATTGGGAACAGGTTCAGCAAGCCTACAGCAGTGGACAGAACCGCGATGAAGAAGATGAAGCTCTGTGCCCCTTGGCTCGCCATCGCGCCTGAGGTTTCCGCGATACCAATGGGTCCGGACATGTTGCAGGTGCTGATCGCACCGGTGACCATGTGCCAAATACCGGACAGCGACCCCTCGATGATGCGGCCGGTCTGGATGACACCGCCATGCAGCGAGTCGACTAGACCCGCAGGTTCGGTCGCCGGCACCAGCATCATGCCGCCGACGATTCCAATCCGCCATTCGGTTTTGAAGCCGCCGTCCGCCTGCGGTTCATCCGTGCGACGCGGCGCCAGTGCAAATTCCAACTCGGCGCCGTCGCGCCAGACGTCCAGCAGAAGCACCTTTCCGTCCGAGCTTTCGACCTTTTCCTTGAGCTGTTCGAAGGCAAATATTGGTTCGCCATCAACCGAGGTGATGACGTCGCCCGCCTGCAACTGGATATCCATCGCAGCACTGCGCGGGGCGACCTGCTGGATCAAGGGCGGGAACAGCCACGGGGCCGATACGTCGAGGGTCTGGCCGTCGCGGATGACCGTGTATTCGAGAACCGGCTGCACCGGCAGCGCCTCGGTAAACTCGGTCCAGGCCCCCTCCTGATCGAAATCAGGCGTGGGAATGCCGGCGATCGCAACGATTTCGTCCCCCTCCTGAAGCTCCTGCACAGTGCCCGGCAAAGGTTTCAGCGATCCGACCGTCAGTGGCTCACGGGTCACGCCTTGCGACCAGAAGATCAAACCGAAGACAAGGATCGACAGAACGAAATTGAAGACCGGCCCGGCCGCAACCGTGGCAGTCCGCGCCCAAAGCGGTGCGCCATGCATCGTCCGACGCAATTCTTCGGGGCTTTGCGTGGTGATTTCGGCCATCGTCTCGGTATCCTTGCCCGAGGCCGCATTGGCATCGCCCAGGAATTTCACATAACCGCCAAAAGGCAACAGAGCGATCTGCCATTTGGTGCCGCGTTTGTCCATTCGGCTCCAAAGCACCGGACCAAACCCCAACGAGAACACCTCGGCATGGATCCCCGACCAGCGGCCAACGATGTAGTGCCCGTATTCATGCACCGCCACGATGACGGACAACGCCACGACGAATGCGGCAATCGTATAGACCAGCCCACCAAATTGCGGAATCAGCGAGAGTATGTCCAAAATTCTATCCTGCTCTTCGTAGTACGGCGTCATCCACCCATTGACGTGCGAGATGGTCCGTTTTCAGGACGTTATCAAGGGTCAAAGGGGCATCAATAAGGCCGCCTGCCTCGTCGAAACGGTCCAGAACGGCGGCCACGGCGTCGGTCATGTCCAAAAAGCCGATGCGTTGGCCGATGAAATGATCCAACGCACGCTCCTTGGCGGCGTTGAAGATCGCGCCTGACAGGCCACCGCGTTGCATGACCTCGCGGGCCAGCACCAGGGCCGGGTAACGCGCCGGGTCCGGATCACGAAAACGCAGCTGGCCCAACTTGGCCAGGTCCAGGCGTGGCACCGGCAGGTCGCGCCTTTCGGGCCAATGCAGCGCATAGCCGATCGCGTGCCGCATATCAGGCGCACCCAGATGCGCCATCACTGCGCCATCGCGAAATCCGACCAGAGCATGCACGATGGATTCGGGGTGAACCACAACCTCGATCCTGTCAGGGTTGATCCCGAAAAACTCTTTGGTCTCGATCACTTCCAGCGCCTTGTTGAACATCGAGGCGCTGTCGATCGTTATCCGCTGGCCCATGTCCCAATTTGGGTGGCTCGAAGCTTGCTCGACCGTAGCGCCGGCCAGCTTCTCGACCGGCCAGTCGCGAAAGGCGCCGCCGCTGGCTGTGATGATGATGCGTTCGACCGCTTCCATGTCTTCACCGACAAGCGCCTGAAAGACCGCCGAATGCTCGCTGTCGACAGGCAGCAGACGCGCGCCATGGCGTTCCGCGGTTTCCAGAACAAGCGGGCCGGCACACACCAGCGTTTCCTTGTTTGCCAAGGCCAGGGTCGCGCCCTGCTTCAAAGCCTCAAGCCCCGGCGCCAAACCGGCCGAGCCAACAATGGCGGACATGACCCAGTCTGCCGGGCGAGCGGCCGCTTCGATCAGCGCGGTTGCGCCCGCGGCGGCCTCGATCCCTGTGCCGGACAAAGCATCGCGCAGATCGTCCAGATGTCGGTCAAAGGCGGTTACCGCCACTTCGGCGCCCAACCGGAGGGCGTCCTGCGCCAGTTGCCGGACATTCGTACCGCCGGTGACGGCGACCACCTTGTAATCCTCCGGGGCCCGAGCAATCAGATCGATCGTATTCTGGCCGATCGATCCGGTCGCGCCGAATATCGAAACCTTTCGCATCAGATTTCCCCGGGCGAATAGACCAGCGACGCGATCAGAACCATCAGCGATGCACCCATCATGCCGTCAAATCGATCCAGAAAACCGCCGTGTCCCGGCACCAGGTTCGAGCTATCCTTGACCCCGAACCGCCGCTTGACGGCGCTTTCCACGATATCACCGGCCTGGCTGGCCATCGAGGCCAGGACCGAAACCAAAACAAACCGGTAGCCAAACCCGGCATACGCGGCAACGGCTGCGCCCACCAGCGCGGCTGCCACCCAGCCGCCCGCCGTGCCCGACCAGGTCTTCTTGGGGCTGACGCGCGGCCAGAACTTCGGGCCACCGAACGTCTTTCCTACGAAGTACCCAGCTACGTCCGTGGCAACGACGACCAGGATTAACCAGACCATCCAGCCAAACCCCATCGTCTCGCGGATCTGGATGAACCCGTAACCCGCACAGGCAATCCACATGGCAAACAGCACGTAGATCCCGCGTGAGTGCGAGACCTGCCCTGCCCCGACCAGGGCGGGCGCGATCAGAAAGGGCAGTTTGTAGAGTGGCGGAACATGATAGCTAAGCATGACGGCAACGCCGGTCAGGATTCCCAACTGAACCGCGACGCCCACCCGATCGGAATCGATCATGCGAACCAGTTCCCAGGTCATCAGACCACACGCGGCGGCAACAAATGTCTCGAACCATAGTCCGCCCAGCCAAACCTCGACCGCTCCAATAGCGACCAGTACCAGGGCAGACAACACCCGGGTGGTCAGGTCGGACCATCGGCCGTCCGTCATGCCGGAACTGCTCCGAACCGGCGTTCGCGCGACCCGAAGCTCTTGCACAGCCGTTCCAGCTCGGCTGCGGTGAAGTCGGGCCAGAGCGTGTCGATGAATTCGTATTCCGAGTAAGCGGATTGCCAGAGAAGGAAATTCGATATCCGCGCCTCGCCACTGGTGCGAATGACCAGATCGGGGTCAGGCAGGACGCGCGTGTCCAGATATCTGGGCAGCGTTTCCTCGTCGACATCTTCGGGCCGCAGGTTGCCTGCGGCAACGTCCCGCGCCAGCCGCTTGGTTGCCCGGGCCACTTCGTCCCGACCACCATAGTTGAGAGCGACGGTCAGGTGGACAAGGTCATTGTCGGACGTCTCGCGCTCCAGCGTGTCCATCAACTCGATCAATTTGGCGTCCAGCCGCACCCTGTCGCCGATGAATCGAACACGGATACCGTTTTGGGCCAGGGTTCGGGTTTCCTTGATGATGTAGCGCTTGAACAGGCTCATCAGACCGGCAACCTCGACCTGGGTCCGTTTCCAGTTTTCCGTCGAGAAGGCAAAAATCGTCAGGTATTTGATCCCCAGCCCCGGGCAGGCTTCGACCACTTCGCGCACCCGACGGGCACCGGCGTGATGCCCGTACAGCCGTGGCCGGCCGCGCGCCTGGGCCCACCTACCGTTGCCATCCATGATGATGGCCACGTGACGCGGTCCACAGGGGGGCTCGTTTTGGGGATCAGCGGGCATGGCTTGCGCTCAAACCTGCATGATTTCGGCCTGCTTGGCCTCAAGGGCCGCATCGACGGCCTTGATCATCTGGTCGGTCAGTTCCTGAACCTCGGTTTCCCAGAACTTCTGATCGTCTTCCGACAGGCCGTCGGCCTTGGCTTTCTTGATCTGATCCATGCCATCGCGGCGCACGTTGCGAATGGCAACGCGGGCGTGTTCGGCGTATTGCCCGGCCACTTTGCCCAGCTCGCGGCGGCGCTCTTCGTTCAGCTCGGGGATCGGCAGCATGATGATCGTTCCGTTCAGCTGCGGGTTGATGCCCAGTCCGCTTTCCCGGATCGCCTTTTCCACTTTGCCGACCAAGGACTTGTCCCAAACATTCACGGTGACCATGCGCGGCTCGGGAACGTTTACAGTGCCGACCTGGTTGATCGGTGTCATCGACCCATACGCATCCACCATAACCGGCTCGAGCATCGAAGCCGAGGCACGTCCGGTGCGCAGCGACGCGAATTCGGTTCTGAGGTTGGCCATCGCGCCATCCATGCGGCGTTTCAGATCATCGGTGTCCAGTTCAAAATCGTCAGACATGCTGCTCACTCCCCGTCTTCAGGTGATGTTGGAATGGCTCTTACGCCATCGCACCTGGGATGTATAGCAATCATGATCGGGAAATGTGGCAATGACCAGAGTTGTTTCCGCGAAAAACCCGGTCCCCCGGACAAAAAAGACCGGCCCTGTGGCGGGCCGGTCTGGCACAGAAAAAACCAAGGCTCAGGCGTTCAGGTCAACGACCACGCGCCCCTTGACCTGACCGTTTAGGATGTCGGCACCCAGCTTCGGAAGATCATTCAGAGTGGCCGGCTGAATCATCGCTTCCAGCTTGTCCATCGGCAGATCCGAAGCCACCCGCTGCCAGGCCCGCAGTCGGTTGTCGAACGGCTGCATCACGCTGTCGATTCCCAACAGGTTGACACCACGCAGCAGGAACGGAATGACGGTCGCCGGCAGGCCCGCGCCACCGGCCAGACCGACCGCTGCCACCGAGGCGCCATACTTCATCTGGCCCAGTACGCGCGCCAGCATAGCGCCCCCGACGGCATCAACGCAGCCAGCCCAGGTTTCGCTTTCCAGCGGACGTTTGGTGGTTTCGTTCAACTCGTCACGTGGCACGATCGACGTGGCGCCAAGCGCCTTCAGATAACCTTCGGTTTCAGGCCGCCCGGTCACTGCCGCAACTTCGTATCCCAAATTGGCCAGAATCGCCGTGGCAACCGAGCCGACGCCCCCGGCTGCACCGGTTACCAGAACCGGCCCGCGGTCGGGCGTCAGACCGTGATCTTCCAGCGCCATCACCGCCAGCATCGCGGTAAAACCAGCAGTTCCCACGGCCATGGCCTGGCGCGTGCTCAACCCCTCGGGCAGAGGCACCAGCCAATCGGCCAGCGCGCTGGCCTTTTGGGCGTACCCGCCCCAATGTGCCTCACCCACGCGCCAACCGGTCAGCACGACCTTGTCGCCGGGTTTGTACCGGTCGTCCGAGGATTCTTCGACCGTTCCGGCATAGTCGATCCCGGGCACATGCGGATAATTTCGGACCAGACCGCCGCCCTTGGGCGACATGCACAAACCATCCTTGTAGTTGACGGTCGAGAACTCGACGGCCACACGCACTTCACCATGCGGCAAGTCATCTTCCGAAATCTGCTTGATGACCGGGCTGGCCAGTCCGCTTTCCTCGTCCTTTTCCATCACCAAAGCGTTGAACATATTCCAATTCCTTTCATTGACCGTGGCCCAACCGATCTGTCATCTGGCCCATATGCTTCTCGGGCGCGTCCCGCGCGCCCTTCCCGGCTCAAATCCAGAACTTGTCCTGCACGATTGCAGTCCGCATTCCAGACGGCGTTTCGACTTCAACCTGCGTTCCCGGATCCCAATGGCTCAGCCGCAGCATACCGATCGACACGTTGGTTTGAAAATCCGGCGACCAGGTAGCCGAGGTCACCTGGCCCACACGCTTGCCGCCGCCATAGATCGGCCACGGCCGATCGCAGGGGGGCACCGCGTCGCCCTCGATCGCGATCGGACGGATTTGCTGAACCGGCCCCTCTTTGGCCACCCGCAACAGCGCATCCCGCCCGATGCAGCCAATGGCCGTATGCGTGTTGCAGAACTTGCCCAACCCGCATTCATGGGGCGTGTTGTCATCGGTCATGTCATTGCCGTAAGACAGCAACCCGCCCTCGATCCGCTCGATCAGGTTGGGGCAGCCCGCCCGAACCTGCAGGTCCTCTCCGGCGGCGAAAAGCGCATTCCACAAGGGCATGCCGACGTCGCCGCCTTCGACATAGATCTCGAACCCGCCCTGTTTGGAATAGCCCGACCGCGCAATCGCCAGATCACGCCCCTCGAACTGGAACATGTCGAACTTGAAGAAGCGGATATCACGCACCCGGTCGCCAAAGACCCGCGCCATCAGGTCATCCGACTTGGGTCCCTGCACCGCCAAGGGCGACACGTCCGGCTCATCCACCAGAACATCCAGTCGATATCCGTTGGCCAAGCCTTTGACCCACAACAGCAAATCACTGTCTGCGATCGAAATCCACCATCGGTCATCCGCCAGTTTCACCGCCACGGGATCGTTCAGCATTCCCCCGGTTTCGTCCACGATCGGCACATAGTAGCACTGGCCCGGCAACATGCCGCGCAGGTCGCGCGGGGTCAGCATCTGCATCAGCCGCGCCGCATCGGGACCGCGCAGTTCGACCTGCCGCTCGCATGATACGTCCCAGACCTGCACGTGGGTTTTGAGATGCCGATAGTCGGCCTCGACGCTTTCAAATACCGTGGGCAGCAACATCCGGTTGTACACGGTATAACCTTTGACACCGGCCGCCTCGACCCCGTCGGAGAACGGCGTGCGCCGCAGCCGGCGCGACAAAGAAATCTGTGGCACTTAGACCTCCTCGGGCAAGAAAACGAGATCACTGACCGGGGCCCCAGACCCGGCCTCGGTCAGCATTTTGTGGATTTGTCCCCGGTGATGCGTTTGATGATTGAAAAAATGCATCACACACACAGCGTAAGGTAATGTAATGTCTTCTTCTTTTGCCGCGGAATACCAGGTGAACGGACCCGAGATTGGCTCGTCGCCCAGAGTTTCAACCCAAGCATCGATCCGCGCATCGATGGTCTCGCGCAGTGGAAGCCAGTGCGCTAGATCCGGACTCAGGTGGACGCTCTCGTGTATACCGCCGCCCTTGCGGTGCGGATTGCTTTCAGGCCCCGGACCTTTGTCGAACCGCGACACCCAAATCCAGTCGCCCCACAACAGATGGTTGGCAGTCCCCAGGATCGACCCGAAAAATGCGCCGCGTTCCCGGGTCAATTCCTCGGGCGAAAGCTCTTGAAGAAAGCCCGCCAACTGGCTGTTCTGCCAGCGGTTATAGCGGGCCATCTGCCGAGCATAGGCGCCGGAAATCATCACTTTGGTCCGTGCCAGTCGATCGGGCAGATTTCGGCAGATTTGCCGCCGAAATCCCAGACACGACCATAATCGCGCACCTTAGACTTGGTGCCACGCGCCACGATGATGTCCGGGCCCATCCAATATTTGGAATTCGAAACCATGACCGGATGCTCGGGGTCTTTGCCTGCCAGCATCTCGATCTCACCCTGGATCTTGCGGCCGATGACGATGCGGCGTTTGTTGCCGTCGCGCTCGATCTGCACCGGAGCACGCTCGGCGCCGATGATTTCACTCACCAGCATCGTGAACAACCCAGTGGTGCCACCGGCCTGCCCGCTGAAAATCTGCAGCAGACCGTTGTACGCCTTGCCACTTGCGCGCTCATCCACGTAAGCGGCGACCTTCCACTGGCCTTCGCCCATCCGGCCGGGAATATCGACCAACAGACCGACGTTCAGACCCGACAGGTCCTCACCTTCATAGTGTCCTTCGTCGATGATCACGCCCATCCACGCATGACAATGCCCTTCCGTCGGAGGGTGCGCCCCCAGCGAAACCACGCAGGGGCAGAACACGTCGCAGGAGCAGTTCAGGATAAGCTCACCCTTGATGGCCCAGTCCGTCGGGCTCATCTCGCGCCGCTTGGGATTGGGCATCCGGCTATCAATTCGCTGACTGACCGGCAGCTTGTCGGCATCGGGTTTTCTGTTTTTTGCCATCGGCTTATCCTCCGTATGCAATTGGGTAGATCAGCAGCCCAAGGCCACCTGCAATCAATGCGAAACCCAGCGGCCGTGTCAGAACATGACCGATCTGGGGCAATTTCTCCAACACCATGAACAGGGTCGCCAAGCCCATCCACAGCAGGCTCATCACGCCTCCGACAAAGCCAAGCGCCATGAACCCCCAGCAGCAGCCGACACAAAAGGCGCCCAGCCCAAGGCCCATACGCAGTCCGCCAGAGAAGCCGGTGCGCCAGTGTCCAAGGAAATAGGTCATCGGCGCGTGACACACCCCGTGGCACACCTCCTTGGCGCGCGTGAATTGAAAGGCACCGACGGCAATCAGAAGACCGGCAGCAAAGAGCGGAGACTTGGCAATGCCCAGCATGTCGATCACGCCCCCGAACAGCAACGCCAGCTGAACACCTGTGATCAACGCGGCGAACCCGGCCCAGACCACGAAATAGCCCAACAGAACGCCGACCCACCCAAGCCTTGTTCCATTGGCGCTCTGGATCAAATCCTCATAGCTTTTCAGTGTCGGAACCAACGTCGGAAGCATCATCGCGGCCATCATGATCGCCCACATCACGAACAGCGGGCCGAACTCGGCCATCGGCATGTACATGTCCATGCGGGGATCCATCGCACGCATCGCCTCGGCCATTGGCCCGGGTCGGCCAATCCAATCGACGCCCATGTCGCGGCTCATGGTGTACATCACCCACCAGGCCCACAGGATCAGGACGAAAAAGCCCAGCCACAAACCACTGCGTAGAAGTGCCCGACTCATGTTCCCTCCCGACTCGGTGCTTGCTTTTCAAATGTCAGACTTTTAAATGTCAGACAAATAAATTTTTCACGGCGGCCTGCAGAAGATGAAAATCGATCCTCAGAAAAGCACCGACTTGTCCGCACAGATCGCCCAGGCCATCCGCGATGCCATCGTATCAGGAGAGCTGATCGTGGACGAGCGCCTGCCCTCTGAATCCGAACTGGCGGACCAGTTCCAGGTCTCACGCCCCACCGTGCGCGAGGCCTTGAAACGGCTGGCGGCGCAATCGCTGATCCGCACCCAGCGCGGCGCGACCGGGGGTGCCTTCGTCAACCGGCTGAGTTTCCAGGACGCCTATTCCCAGCAGATCACGACTTCGACGCTGCTGCTGTCGATGAACGAGGTCAGCTTTGATACGGCCTGCGAGGCCCGCTATGCATTGGAACGGGCCTGCGCGCCCCTGTCGGCGCAGCGGCGTACCGCCGATCAATTGGCCACCATGCGCGCGGAAATCTTCCGTCAGGCTCAACCCGGTCTGACGGATGAGGCCTTCTGCGCCTCGGACGTGGCCTTTCACCGCGCGCTGGTGGATGGTGCGGGCAACCCTGTCCTGTCCTATCAGCTGGCCGGCGCGGTCGAGGCGATGCAGCCCCTGATGAACATGATCACCTTCACCGCCCGCTCGCGCGAAGAGATCATCCGCCTGCACAGCAAGATCGCCGACGCGCTGGAGGCGCAGGACGCCGAGACCGTCGACGCCGCGCTGGTCGAACTGGAAACCTACACCCGCCGCCTGGCCCATGATGTGGCCGAACGTCGGCGGAAACCGGCCTGAAGACAATCTGAATACTTCTTGACGCATCACATCGACGGAAAGGACACTCGAGCAGGCAGACCATCATCCGGCGGGAAGACCGGCACTCTCAATAAAATTGATTTTCAATGACTTACGGGAGGACGTTATGAACAAAAGACCGGATCCAACATTCTATCCATCCGCCAAGATGGCCATGGAGGCCCCGCCCGAAACCTTGGCCTTCACGCTGATGCTCAGCCCCGATTTTTCGCAGCCCGATGGCCTGGCGGTTGTGAATGTCGACCCAACTTCGGGCGACTACGGAAAGATCGTTCACAAGGTGATGATGCCCAACAAGGGCGACGAGTTTCACCATTTCGGATGGAACGCCTGTTCTTCGGCCCTGTCTCCGCTGACCGGCCACGCTTTTCTTGAGCGCCGGTACCTGATCATCCCCGGTATCCGTTCCAGCCGGATCTACGTGATTGACGTGAAAGAGCCGCTGAAGGCCAAAATTCACAAGATCATCGAGCCCGAAGAAGTCTTTGCAAAGACGGGGTATTCCCGCCCCCACACGATCCATTGCGGACCCGAAGGTATCTATGTCAGCACCTTGGGCGGCGGCGGACCGGATGGCACCGATGGGCCTCCGGGCATCTTCATCATGGATTGCGAGACCTTCGACATCATCGGGCGTTACGAGATCGAGCGCGGCGTGCAGGACAAGCACTATGATTTCTGGTGGAACCTGCCGCGTGACTACATGGTCAGTTCCGAATGGGGTCTGCCCCCGCAATTCGAAAACGGGATCGTGGCCGAAGATCTTCTGTCGAACAAATATGGCCACCGGATCCATTTCTGGAACCTGCGCGACCGCACCAACATCCAGACCATCGATTTGGGCGAGAACCACCAGATGGCGCTGGAAATCCGGCCGGCGCATGACCCGGTCAAGCAATACGGGTTCTGCGGTGTGGTGGTCGACACCACCAATCTTCAGGGCGCAATCTTTACCTGGTGGCGCAACAAGGATGGCAGTTTCGAGGCCAAGAAGACCATCACGATCGACCCGCAACCCGCTGATCCGGATGATCTTCCCGATCTGCTCAAAGGGTTCTCGGCGGTGCCGCCTCTGGTGACCGACATCGACCTGAGCTTGGACGACAAATACCTGTATGTCGCGTGCTGGGGCACCGGTGAAATGCACCAATACGATGTCTCGGACCCGATGAAGCCCAAGCTGGCCGGCAAGGTCGAGATCGGCGGAATCGTCAAGAAAACCAAGCATCCCAACGGCAAGGACTTTGGTTATGGCCCGCAGATGGTCGAGATCAGCCGTGACGGCAAACGCGTCTATTGGACCAATTCGCTCTATTCCACATGGGATGACCAATTCTATCCCGGCGATCGCGGCGCTGCGATGGTCAAGGCAGATGTAGGCGAAAAAGGCGGCCTGACACTGGACAAGGATTTCTGGGTGGACTTCCCGAAAGGGTATCGCAGCCACCAGATCCGGCTTGAGGGAGGAGACTGCTCCACCGACAGTTTCTGCTACCCTTCGGTCTGAATTGGACGTCTTGATGACATCGACGGCCGGCCTCTGGCTGGCCGTTGTTCTGAGCGGTGCCTATCACGGGTTGAACCCCGGTATGGGCTGGCCGTTGGCCGTGTCGGCGGCATTGATGGAGCAACGCCAATCCGCTCTCTGGCGCGCGTTGGCAGCGCTGGCGGGCGGGCATTTTGTGGCGATGCTGGGTGTTTTGCTGCCCTTTGCGCTGATGACCATCCTTGTAGACTATCAGCGCGAAATCCGGATCGGAGCGGCCCTGATCGTGATCGCTATGGGCCTCTACATCGCGATCACCCGGCGCCACCCACGGTTTCTGGCGCGCGTACCGCCCAGTCGGCTGGCGCTGTGGTCGTTTCTGGTGGCGCTGGCGCATGGAGCGGCGCTGATGCTGGTCCCGATCTATCTGGGCCTGTGCGGGCTGGACGAGCTGGATACCGGCCACAGAGCCGTGTCAGAGATCATGGGCACCAATGGCCTGCTGGTTCTGGCTGTAGCCGCGGTCCATACAGGCGCGATGATGCTGGGCGGCGGTGCGTTGGCCTTCGCGGTCTATCGCTGGCTGGGCCTGCAGTTTCTGTCTCGCAGCTGGTTCAACCTGGAAATGGTCTGGGCGCTCAGCCTGATCCTTGTGGGTGTTCTCGGCCTGTGGGCCGCAATCTGAGGTCTTCCCCCTGCCCCGAAACAGATTAGGTTCGACGGGCAGGCATTTGAAACGCGAGGCCCCAATGACCGGAATACTCAACATCATCGCAGCCCTTCTGACCATCGGCTTTGGCTTGTTCGGCTTTCTGGCTCCGGCTTGGACGGCGGCGTCGCTGGACCTTGCGCCCACCAACAGCACGATGGGCCTCAGCGAAATGCGGGCCTCGGTCGGCGGGCTGTTTGTCGTGACCGGCATCGCCGTATTGTGGCTGAACCACCCGATGGCCTACGCGATGTTGGGCGTGGTCTATGCGGGCGCGGCGCTGGGTCGGTTCGTGTCCGTACTGCTGGACAATCCCCCGTTGGCCAAAGCGTTGACCTTCGGCGGAATCGAGCTGGTGCTGGCGATCTGGCTGATTGCCGCCAACCTCTTCAAGCCCGCGTGAAAGGTTGGAAAAATCGCCATGATCCCGCGCTTTGGGGGTTTGCATCCGCAAATATCCTCACCTATATAAATCCTGTCCTTCGGGACTATGGACATAAACGCGCTCGTAATAAGCGGATCGGACCCGGGGGCGGTACCCGGCGGCTCCACCATACATCCTTCATTTGGGGATCATGGGGCCGAAACAGGATCGACGAACGTCTAAAGGGGTTAGCTTTGTCTCGGCTGTCTGCCACCGTTACCGGCGAAAACAGTACAATTGCAAATGACAATCGTGCTCCGGTTGCAGTTGCTGCGTAAGCAGTAACCAGACCGAAACTTAAGTCCTTGCGCCTAGCCGCGTAAGGCGGGGTTCGCAGGTACCTGGCAACAGAAACCTGCATTTCCCTGGATTTTGTCTGAGTTTTTGCGCCGAATTTGGCCGCTATTCAGAAACTGTTCACTCCTGTCATTCAAAGTAGCGGAAGACAGACAGGAGAGTTGGGATGACTCATTCAGAGATACTCAGAGCCTGGTATTCCGAGGTCTGGGAAAAAGGCAATATTGACGCGATCGACCAGTATTTTGCCCCGGAAACGATGGCCGAAGGGCTGATACCCGAAATGCAGGTCGGGGCGGACGACTTTCGCGACCTGGTCATGGCCTTTCGGCACGTTCTGGGCGAAATCCAGGTGGACTTGCCCAAAATTATCGAAAACGGCGATTGGGCGTCGGCCGTTCTGCATGTGCGGACCTCGCGGGCGGACAACGGCGCGCCCTTGGAGGTCACAGGCCAAGTTATGGCGCGCTTCAAAGGTGACAAGATGGTCGAAGCCTACAACCAGTTCGACTTCGTTTCCCTGTTCGAACAGCTCGGCCAGTTCCCGCAGGATACCTTGCCCGTTTGCATGACAGGGCAACGGCTGGACTGGGCCTGAACCGGTTCTTGACCGCGCGTGCTGACCCCGAGTAGCAAGAGCACACGGGGTCAGCATGTGAACGCCCTGCCCGGCGGCAGCCCGGGTTCGCATGTCTCCAAATCCAAAGGGGCACATGCCATGGCTGCGCAATTTCCAATGATCGCTGGTAGTCGGATCGGCACCTATGCTCCGAATATCGGATGGAGCCGCCCGAGGACCGCCGAAACCGGCGCATGCAGGGCGGATCCCCTGTAGTGAACCCCTCACTGTCAGAACTGGTCCGGGTGTTCGGCCGCATCGGCCTCCTCTCATTTGGTGGCCCAGCGGCACAGATCTCATTGATGCACCAGGAATTGGTCGAACGGCGGCCATGGTTGGATGAGCAGAGCTTTCTGCGCGCGCTGTCGTTGTGCATGTTGCTGCCCGGCCCCGAAGCCATGCAACTGGCCACCTATGCCGGCTGGCGGCTGCGGGGCGTGCCGGGCGGGCTGATTGCCGGCGGCCTGTTTGTTCTGCCCGGAGCGCTGGTGATAGCTGTGCTGGTCGGCCTGTATGCTGCCTACGGAGATCTTCCCCTGGTTCAGGCTGCATTTCTCGGGATCAAGGCCACGGTTATCGTGATCGTTCTGCAGGCGGTGCTCAATCTTTCTCGCAAGACTCTATCTGGGGCAGAGCCCGGGATTCTTGCGATACTGGCGTTCTTGGCGATCTTCGCTCTGAATCTACCTTTCCCCCTGATCATTCTGGCCGCGGCTGTCTGGGGCTTTTCACGTAAGCCTTCAGAGCAGCCTTCAGTTTCGCAGAATGTCGATACCGCGTTGGCTCGGCCCGTGCGGACCGCAGCGCTCTGGCTGTTTCTGTGGTTGGCTCCGCTGGTGTTGTTGACCCTTTCCGGCCAGACGTTGCTAAGCGATCTGGGCTGGTTCTTTGCTCGATTGGCCGTAGTCACTTTCGGCGGGGCCTATGCGGTGCTGGCCTACATGACCCAGACGGTCGTCGAGAACTATCAATGGATCTCTACCGATCAGATGATCGATGCGCTGGGACTGGCAGAAACAACCCCCGGCCCTTTGATACTGGTCACGCAATTCGTCGCCATGCTCGCCGGGCAGTTGGCGGGCGGGATGTCCCTTGCGCTGGCAGCCGGGGTCGTTGCGCTGTGGGCGACCTTCGTTCCGTGCTTCCTGTGGATATTCGTTGCCGCACCTTACCTGGACGTCATAGCGCAAAGACCGAGACTGTCGGGAGCATTGCGCGCAATTACCGCGGCGGTCGTCGGTGTGATTCTCAACCTGTCGGTGTGGTTCGGACTGCACGTCCTGTTTGGAACCATCGGAGAAGTCGAGTTTGGTCCGATCTCACTGCCCATTCCGATTTTTTCGACCTTGGACATCGCAGCCGTTGGATTGACATGCCTTGCCGGAGTCTTGATTTTCATAAGAAAAACCGGTCTGGCAACGACGCTGGGCATCATGATAGGAGCAGGCGCAATCCTGCATCTGGTTTGAACAATCAGACGCAACCCGCTCTTTCGTTTCCGATCAAATCCCTTATGCTTGGGATAACCACTTTCGAGGATGACACATGTCGCAAGGCATTGACTACGGCAACTTGATGCACAACGCTATGCGCGGGCTGATCAAGGCTGTTCTGAAGCGCGTTTCCGAAGCCGGATTGCCCGGCGCGCACCATTTCTTCATCACGTTCGATACCCGTGAGCCCGGCGTCGAAATCGCTGACTGGCTGCGCGAACGCTACCCTGACGAGATGACGATCGTGGTGCAGCACTGGTTCGAAAATCTCGAGGTTGGCGAGGACGGATTTGCCATCACGCTCAATTTCGGTGACGCTCCTGAGCCGCTGTATATCCCCTATTCGGCCATCCAGACCTTTGTCGATCCGTCGGTCGAATTCGGCCTGCGCTTCGAAAGCTCGGACGAAGAAGATGAGGACCCGGTGGAAATCGAGGCCGAGTCGATCGAGGTCGAACCCGAAGACGAGCCGCATCACGATGCGGATATCGTATCGCTGGACAGCTTCCGCAAGTAGTCCGTATCCATTGGACCAGGCTTCGCTTTTTTGGCGGAGCCTATTGTTTTTCCAGGAATGTTTCGACCGAACGTGACTTCTGTCCATCTCTGAACCGGGAAAAGGACAGGTTCAGCCCGCCCTCGGCCAGCGTCCGGTCATACTGCTGCAATTCGTACCCGCCGTCCTCATCTATGAACAGCGAGAAGACGGTCAGCGTTTCCCCTTCGATCCGCCCCCAGACAAAAGGCTCACCCTTCATTGGGTCCAGTGGAACCTCATGACCGAAGACATTCCGCTTCATGGCTGCGGAATAGATGTTGTTCCGATCAGAAGGTCGGAACTCGACCGAGAAGCTTTGTTCTTTCACCCGGCCGTCGGCTTTGTAGGTGGTAGTCTTCCACTTGACCACGAACCCTTCGCCCGTCTCTGCGATGGAAACGCTCATGTCCCGCGGGGTCGACGATCCGTCCGCATCCACCACGTCCGCAGATCCGACATAGTCGCCGACAAAGGGACCGATGTCCTGCGCCCATCCGGGAGACGCCAACAAAAGCCCAAACGCCAGTACCGACAGCCATCGGGCCATTTGCGCGAAAGATGAGGTCCGGTCTGAGCGATTCATGGTTCTTTCTCCGCGGTTGCCTTCTTTATCTTAGCTCAGCCGGGAACGGGCACAATGGTACGGCCCTGTGACCGACCAAGAAAAGTGACGCACACCGCATGGCTATACCTTTTTTGCCCTTCGGACTAAGGTGCGCGCAACTGGCCGATTGAACCATGGCTTAGCTGCGGTTAAACGGCATGCGACTGCATACCAGACGGAGTGACAGATGTCTCAGACCCGCACCGAATCCGACAGTTTTGGCCCGCTCGAGGTTCCTGCCGACAAGTATTGGGGGGCGCAGACGCAGCGCTCGATCATGAACTTCCCCATCGGATGGGAGAAGCAGCCCGTCGCCATCGTGCGCGCGCTGGGCGTGGTCAAGAAGGCCTGCGCCATGCAGAACAAGGCCACCGGCAAACTGGACGCACGTATCGCCGACGCGATCATCCAGGCCGCAGGCGAGGTGATCGAGGGCAAGTTCGACGACAACTTCCCGCTGGTCGTCTGGCAGACCGGATCAGGCACCCAGTCGAACATGAACGCCAACGAGGTCATCGCGAACCGCGCGATCGAGATCCTGGGCGGCGTGATCGGCTCGAAGGATCCGGTGCACCCGAACGATCACTGCAACATGGGACAATCGTCGAACGACACCTTCCCCACCGCCATGCATATCGCCACCGCTATGAGCGTGCGTGACGTGCTGCTGCCGGGGCTGGAAAAGCTGGCCGCCGGGCTCGGGCAGAAGTCGGCGGAATTCAAGGACATCATCAAGATCGGCCGCACTCACACGCAGGACGCGACCCCGCTGACCCTGGGCCAGGAATTTAGCGGCTATGCCCACCAGATCCGTCAGGGCATCGCCCGTGTGAACACCGCCATGCCCGGCATCTACGAGCTGGCGCAGGGCGGCACCGCCGTCGGCACCGGGCTGAACACCCAGAAGGGCTGGGCCGAGGCCGTCGCCGCCAACATGGCCGAAATCACCGGCCTGCCCTTCGTCACCGCGCCCAACAAATTCGAGTCGCTGGCCGCTCATGACGCCATGGTGTTCCTCTCGGGCGCCTTGGCCACCGTCGCGGGCAG
Organism: Ruegeria sp. BC6; assembly: GCF_056539185.1. Classification (NCBI taxonomy): domain Bacteria; kingdom Pseudomonadati; phylum Pseudomonadota; class Alphaproteobacteria; order Rhodobacterales; family Roseobacteraceae; genus Ruegeria; species Ruegeria sp. BC6. The sequence continues at coordinate 450,744 of NZ_JBQFUM010000001.1, read as the reverse complement.
CTGCTACAAGATCGCTAACGACATCCGCTTCCTCGGGTCGGGGCCGCGTTCGGGTCTGGGCGAGCTGATCCTGCCGGAGAACGAGCCCGGATCGTCGATCATGCCGGGCAAAGTCAACCCGACCCAGGCCGAGGCGCTGACCCAGGTCGCAGCCCACGTCATGGGCAATGACGCTGCGATCAAGTTCGCCGGCAGCCAGGGCCATTTCGAACTGAACGTCTACAACCCGATGATGGCCTACAATCTGCTGCAGTCGATCCAGCTGCTGGGCGACGCGACGGACAGCTTCACCGAACGCATGCTTCTGGGCACCAAGGCCAACGAGGCGCGCATCGACAAGCTGATGAAGGAATCGCTGATGCTGGTCACCGCCCTGGCCCCCACCATCGGCTATGACAACGCAACCACGGTCGCTAAGACTGCGCACAAGAACGGGACCACGCTGAAGGAAGAGGCCATCAAGCTGGGCTTCGTCGACGAGGCGACCTTTGACGCCGTCGTGCGCCCCGAGCAGATGATCGGGCCCAAGGACTGATGGGCAAGCCGGTCAATCTGAACCGGTATCGCAAGGAAAAGGCGCGGGCCGAGAAAAAGGCCCGCGCCGACCGGAACGCGGCGGCGTTCGGGCGCAGCAAGGCAGACAAACAGCTGGACAAGGCCCGTGCCGACAAGGCCAGCCGCGATCTGGACAATCACGAGCTGGACGAATGAGCGGCCCGCCGGTCAAACGCTCGCTGACGCTCAAGGGGCACCGCACTTCGGTTTCGCTCGAGGATGAGTTCTGGCAGGCGTTCCGAGACATCGCCAAGGCAAAAGGCTTGCCGATCAATGTGCTGGCCTCGGAAATTGATGTCGCGCGCGACCCCGAGACTGGATTGGCGTCGGCCATTCGCGTCTTTGTTCTGAACTGGTACCGGTCACCCGATCGCAACCCTTGATCTGATATCCGTCTGCGCCTAGGGTGATGGCGAACAAAAGGGGTACATTCGATGCGCGAACTCGTGACCGGGCCGGATGGCCAACCGCGATGCGGCTGGTGTCAGGCCGCGCCGGAGTTCTTCGACTATCACGACAATGAATGGGGTTATCCGGTAGGTGACGACCAGCGTCTGTTTGAGAAGCTCTGCCTTGAAAGCTTCCAATCCGGCCTCAGCTGGCGCACCATTCTGGCCAAGCGCGAGAACTTCCGGAAAGCCTTTTCCGATTTTGATTTCAACGTGATGGCCGGTTTTTCTGAAGCGGACGTTGAACGACTGCTGCAAGATGCCGGTATCATCCGCCATCGCGGCAAGATCGAGGCGGTGATCAACAACGCCCGCCGCGCACAGGAACTGGTGGCCGAAACCGGCTCGCTGGCGGCCTATGTCTGGCGGTTCGAGCCCGAGTCCCCTCCTGCGCCGCAGACGGCCTCGACTTCGCCCGAGTCGGTTGCCATGTCCAAGGATCTGAAAAAGCGCGGGTGGAAATTTGTCGGCCCCACCACGGTGTTTGCCTTCATGCAGGCGATGGGGCTGGTGAATGACCACGCCACCAGCTGCGCCATGCGCGAAAAAGCGGCGCAGATGCGCCGCTTTTTCATCAAACCGGTCGAACCTCAGACCGAGGCGCGGTAGATCTTGTCGATATTGCTGCCAAGGGCCGCGTTGAACTCGGCATCCGACTGCTGTTTCGACAGCCCCTCGGTCAGCGCGCGCGAGAAAGAGGCGATCATCTTGCCGTTCTGCGCCAGCAGGTCACAGGCCTCGTCGGTCGAATAGCCGCCCGACAACGCCACAACCCGCAGAACACGCGGATGATCGGCGGCCTCGTCATACAGATTGGCCTTGCTGGGCAGGGTCAGCTTCAGCATGACGTCCTGCCCTTCGCCCAACTCGTCGAGGTTCTTGAGGATTTCGGCTTTCAGGATCTCTTCCGCTTCGGCCTTGGTGTCCGACTTGATGTTCACCTCGGGCTCGATGATCGGAACCATGCCGGCGGCGATCACCTCGCGGGCCACGTCGAATTGCTGTTTCACCACGGCGGCGATGCCCGCGGCATTGGCCTCGTGGATGACCGAGCGTTCCTTGGTGCCGAACACACCTTCGGCCTTGGCCAGCGTCTCGGCCAGGCCCGGGATGGGCTTCATCAGCTGCACACCGTTGGCGGTGTCCTCCAGCCCCTTGTCGATCTTGAGGAACGGCACGATGCCTTTGACTGACCACAGGTAATCGGCCACCTTGCGACCGTCGATTTCCTCGCTCAGCGTGCGTTCGAACAGGATCGCGCCGATCACCTTTTCGCGGGTGAAGTCATCGGCCAGGATGATCCGCGCGCGCATCTTCTGGATCTCGGCAAACATTTCCTCGTCCGAGCCATAGTCGGACGGCTGCACCCCGTACAGCGCCAGCGCCTTGGGCGTCGAGCCGCCGCTCTGATCCAAAGCCGCGATAAAACCCGCACCGTTGATCATCTGTTCGCGCTGTTCAGCCTTGGACATAACACTTTCCCGTTCAGTAATGATTCCGCTTTTCCAACCGCATACAGCATGGCGCGGGGCGATGATAGTTTGTTAGCGCTCAACCACGCGCAGCCAGATTCCGTCGCGCGACCGGACCGTCAGATGCGCCACCGGGACCGGGGTGTGGCCCTCGACAGGTTCGAAGCGGTACCGCCGCAGCAGGGTCGACAGGATCAACGGCCCCTCGACCATCGCAAACCCCGCCCCGGTGCAGACTCGCGGCCCGGCCGAAAACGGTATGAAGGCCGCCCGCTGACAGGCTTTGCCGTTTTCAGTCGCCCAGCGGGCCGGGTCAAAGCTGTCGGGGTCCTCCCACAGCCGTTCATGCCGATGCAGGTGCCATGGGCTGAGCACGATCTGCGCGCCCTTGGGCACGTCGCGGTCGCGGAAGCGTTCGGGGCATGTGGCCTCGCGCACCATCATCGGCACCGGCGGATAGAGGCGCAGCGCCTCGCGGAACACATCGCGGCTGATGCGCAGTTTGGACATGCTGGCAAAACTGATTTCATCCTGCGCGCGGGCTTCCTCGGCCACGCGGTCCTGCCAGTCAGGATAGGCGGCCATCAGGTACAGCGTCCATGCCAGGGCCGAGGCGCTGGTCTCGTGCCCGGCCAGAAAGAAGATGGCCACCTGATCGATCATCTCATCGGTATCGAAACACTGCCCGGTCAGGGGGTCGGACGTGGTCATGATCTTGGTGGCCAGATCGTCGGGCGCGGCGCCGGCGGCGATCTGCGCGGCCCGCTCGCGGGTCATGCGGGCGATCAAGGCGCGGATTTCAGCCGCCGCACGGCGGGTCTTGCGCGGGTGGAACCGAGGCACCCAGCCGGGCAGCGGCACGAAAGCCGCAAGGTTCAGCAGAGGTTGCTGCCGCTGATAGGCGCGGAATTTCTCGAACACCTGTGCGGCGATTTCGTGCTCGATAGGCACCGAGAACAAGGTGCGAAAGATCACGTCGGCGGCGGCATGGCTGGTGACCTCTTCGATCTCGACCGGCACGCCCGTCCTGTCGCGCAGGCGATCGGCGCAAGCCTCGGCCGAGGCCAGCATCGCGGGAAAGGTCTGTTTCAGCCGCCCGCCCTCGAAGGCCGGATCGATGATGCGGCGTTGGCGCTCCCAGGTCGCGCCGTTGGTCAGGAATACCGATTGGCCTAGCAGGGGCCGCAGGCCTTCGCTGATCCGGCCGGATTTCGGGAAATCCTGAGGACGGTGTTTCACAACCCGGTCGATCAGCTCGGGCTGGTTGATCAGGTAGGACCGGAAGAACGGGGTGCGGAACTCGGCCATCCAGGCGCGGTACAGGCGTTGCGGCTGGGCCGACAGGATGTCACGCCGGAACAGGCGCAGGTATTGCCACAGAGATACCTTGTCCGGTCTGGCGGGCGGCTTGGGCGGGGTCATGCGCGCACCGTCCGGTACTTTGACACCGCCCGCTCGATCCGCGATTTCGACGGCGCCCGGCCGGCGAACCGAGCGCCCAGTGTCAGCGGGCCGGCCGTGATGCGGAAATAGTCATAGTCGCTAGGCCGGTCGAACGCGCAAAGATACTGGAAATGCAAACGGAAGAACCGCCAGCGCAACGCGGCCCAACGTTCGGGCGACAGGGTTTGCGTAAAAGCGGCTGACAGAACCAGCGGCCACCGCTTGCCCGGCCCGGCAACCCCGCTGACCGCAACCGGATCACATAGGGCAAAGGCGCAGCCATCCCCGGGTGCCGAGACATCGACCCATGTCAACTGCTCGGTCTGCGACAGCAATTGCAGGTCGGACCGCAACCGGCCGGCCCGCGGCAGGAATGACACCATCGGCACCACCTGCCCCAATGTCAGGAACGACAGGACCGGGCCATCCGGTGGCACCTCGCCCCGCCGCAGCAGGTCGGCCAGAACCGAAACCCCCAGATGGGCGCCGGAACTGTGGCCCACCACCAGAACCTCATCGACGGGCGACCGTAGCGCTGCCGCAATAGTGGCACGGAATTCGTCCAGCCGAGCCTGCAACTCGGGCGGCGTTTCTCCCCGCAGCCGCGCAGAATAGGCATAGTCGTGCATCAGGTAATAGGCGAACAGGCGGTTGTCGATCTTTCGGAACCAGCGCAAGACCCACCAGCCCGCCAACACGCCAATAGCCAGGCTGAGATACATCCGCGCCGCAAAATAGGGACCGAACAGCGCGGGTCCTTCCACAGCTTCAACCAACCAATGCATCGCGGACTCGGACAACATTGCCACACCGTAGAAGACCAATCCCGCCAGCGCCAACTGCCCCAGCAACATCGCCACCGGATAGAGTGCGGCGATCACCGGTCCTTTGCGCAGCCGCATCAGCCGCCACAGCGTGCCAGTCGAGATGTAGATCGAGGCCGTGCACAGCAGTTGCCAGTAGGTCGCCGGGATCGAGCTGTCCATGCTGTCGCGCACGATGTCGGACCAGACTAGAACCTCGACATCCGTATCTACTTCGGCCCCGTCCTGCTCCGACCGGACGTGCCAGCCATAGGGGCCATCGCCCGTCTTGGCCGAGACCTCCAACCGATACCCGGAAATCGCTGACTGCGCGCGCCCCTCTTTTCGATAGAGTTCGCGATAGCGGCGGGGATGGATCGGATCATAGCCGGGGATATAGAACACCCGGCGTCGTTGTACCCCAGATTGCGGAACCTGACTGCTCATGCCTTTGCCCTTGTTGCGGGCAGGTTAGCGCAGCGATGTGGCCAAGGTAAGGCCCGATCATCGCGACCGGGCGCCGCGTCAGCCCAGAGTGGCCAATGCCGGGAACGTCTCAAGCAGCCACCAGCTGAACTCGGTGAACAGACCCGTCACCAGCATGATGCCGACGACCAGCAACAAGCCACCCATGACTTTTTCGATCGTTCCCATATGCGGTTTCAGCTTGTTCATCACCGCCATTGAACGGTTCAGGAACATCGCAGCCAGCAGGAACGGTATGCCCAGACCCGCCGCGTAGACGCCCAGCAACAGCGTGCCCCGCGCCACCGAAGCCTCGGACGCGGCCAGCGACAGAATCGCGCCCAGCTGGGGGCCGATGCACGGGGTCCAGCCGAATGCGAAGGCCAGCCCCAGAATGTAAGCCCCAAAAACCGAGCCGCCTGAGTCCCCGGTTTCGAGCCGCGCTTCGCGGTCCAGGATCGGAATGCGGAACACGTTCAGGAAATGCAGGCCGAACACGATCACCACCAGACCCGAGGCCTTGGCGAACAGCTCCTGGTTCTGCAGTACGAATGCGCCGAAGGCCGAGGCCGTGAAGCCCAGCAGCAGGAATACCGTCGACAGCCCAAGGACGAAGAACAGTGCCGACAGGGTCGCCTTGCGTCGAGCCTGCGCCTGATCCTGCATCTCGTGAATGGTCACGCCGCTCATATAGGCCAGATAAGGCGGCACGATCGGCAACACGCAGGGCGACAGAAAGCTGATCAACCCGCCGACCAGCGCGATGAACATGGCGGGCAGAAGCCCCGCGTCGATGATATCGATTCCGAACATGCCACTGCACATAGGATATCCTATGGGGCGCGTCACGGGGCCATTCGGTCACATCCTCGTGGTTGCCGGCTGGACAGCTGTGCGTCATGCAAATATCTGAGAGCCATGACACAAGAAGCCGAAACACTGGATGCATTGGGCCTGCTGTGCCCCCTGCCCGTCCTGAAAGCCCGCAAACGGCTCAAGGCCATGCCTGCGGGCTCCCTTCTCCGGGTCCTTGCCGACGATCCGGCCGCAATCGTCGATGTACCTCATTTCTGCTCGGAGTCCGGGCACGAGCTGATCGGGATGGAAGAAGCTGCGGATCACCACGTCTATCTCATTCGGAAAAACGGCGGGACCTGAAAGAAAAAAGGCGGACAATACTGTCCGCCTTTTTTTGTCTTATTGGCCCAGTGACCACCAACCGCGCCGTTTGGGCTTGGCCGGAGACGGCTCGGGTTCTTCCGCCACCGTCTCAAGCACCGGCTCTGCGGCGTCCTCGGCTTTTTCTTCTGTTGCCGCTTCCGGCGCTTCCGCCACGGGCTCGGCATCTGGCGTTTCGACTTCTGCCGCTACCTCGGGCTCACTCTCTTCGACCGGCTCCTCGGCTTGCGCTTCGGGGGCATTGTCCTCAGCACCCGCAGCCTCATCAGCAGGCGTTTCTGCGGCCGCCTGAACCGCTTCTTCGGCCACCTCGGGTTCCGGCGCGGGCGCCTCTTCGACTTCGGCCGTCTTCTTGCGGCGCGGTGCCCGACGTTTTTTGGGCTTGGCCGATTTTTCTTCGGCCTGTTCCGCTTCACCCTCGGTCACGTTTTCGGCGCCAGCTTCTGCGGTCTCAGCCGGAGCGGATTCAGACTCTGCGGTCTTTTCCGTCCCGGACTCCTCGGGTTGCGCCTCGGTGGTCGCCTTGTCTTCCGCAGCTTCGTCAAAACTGGTTGCCTCGGCCTGCTCGCCGTTACCGCCGTTCTTCTTGCGGCGACGCCGGCGGCGCTTGCGCTTCGGCTTGGCTTCCTCTTCCGCCTGTTCCGGCTCGACGGCGCTGTCTTCAACCTCGTCCTCGGAATCCACCAGATCCATCAGCGATGCCGTCGCGGACACCACCGGCGCAGAAGCTTCGGGAACGATCCGGCTGGCCGTCTTGAACTTCTCCATCGAGAAATCAGGGCTGACCAGATGAATGTCGCCTTCGATCCGAACAGACAGGCCATAGCGGGCCTCGATCTGCGCGATATGTTCGCGCTTCTGGTTCATCAGGAAGTTCGCAATGCTGACCGGACACCGCACCAGCACCTCGCGTGAGCGGCGGCGCGTCCCTTCCTCTTCGATCTGACGCAGGATCGACAGAGCCATGTTGTCGTCCGAGCGGATCAGACCGGTGCCATGACAGGACGGGCAAGGCTGTGTGGTTGCCTCAAGCATTCCTGGGCGCAGGCGCTGGCGGCTCATCTCCAGCAGGCCAAAGCCCGAGATCCGTCCAACCTGAATACGGGCCCGATCGGTCTTCAGCTTGTCCTTCAGGCGCTTTTCGACCGCCAGGTTGTTCTTGCGCTCGTCCATGTCGATGAAGTCGATGACGATCAGACCGGCCAGGTCGCGCAGGCGCAGCTGGCGTGCAACTTCCTCGGCGGCCTCAAGGTTGGTTTTGAGCGCAGTTTCCTCGATCGAGCCTTCCTTGGTGGCGCGGCCAGAGTTCACGTCGATGGCAACCAACGCCTCGGTCACGCCGATCACGATATACCCGCCCGATTTCAGCTGGACCGTCGGGTTGAACATCCCCGCCAGATAGCTTTCCACCTGATAGCGCGCGAACAGCGGCAACTGATCCTCGTACCGCTTCACGTTCTTGGCGTGCGACGGCATGATCATCTTCATAAAGTCTTTGGCGATGCGGTAGCCACCTTCGCCTTCGACCAGAACCTCGTCGATGTCCCGATTGTAAAGATCACGGATCGACCGTTTGATCAGATCGCCCTCCTCGTAGATCTTCGCAGGAGCGATCGATTTGAGCGTCAGTTCGCGGATCTGCTCCCACAGGCGCTGCAGGTATTCGTAGTCGCGCTTGATCTCGGACTTGGTACGCTTGGCGCCGGCTGTACGGATGATCAGACCGGCGCCCATAGGCACGTCGATCTCGGATGCGATTTCCTTGAGCTTCTTGCGGTCCGCGGCGTTGGTGATCTTGCGGCTGATGCCGCCCCCGCGTGCGGTGTTCGGCATCAACACACAATACCGGCCGGCCAGCGACAGGTAAGTGGTCAGCGCGGCACCCTTGTTGCCACGTTCTTCCTTGACGACCTGCACCAACAGAACCTGGCGCACCTTGATGACTTCCTGAATCTTGTAGCGGCGCGGGCGTGGTTTGCGCGGAGGACGGATATCCTCGCTGTCATCATCATCCGCAACCGACTCGATTGTGTCATCCTTGGCCGCCGCATCCGGCTTGGCCTCATCAGCTTCGACGTCGGTTTCGTCGGCTAGATCCGCTTCGGGCTCGTCTGCTTCGACGGGTTCCGCGGGTGCGGCGTCGGCTTCGGCCGTTTCGTCCGCCGGTTCGTCACTCGCGTCTTCACTCGGCTCTTCGACCGGAGTTTCAGCGACCGTCTCCATCGGAGACGTGCCTTCGGGCACATCCTGATCAGTGGCGTCTTCCTCGACCAGATCGATGGTTTCCATGCCTGTCGGCTCGGCGGATACGTCCAGCGTTTCGACCGGATCGTCCGTCTTGACCTCTGCCGCCTTCGAACGCGAACGCGAGCGGCGCCTCTTGGGCTTGGATTCTTCGGCCTCGTCCCGCGCCTTCATTGCCTCGGCATAGGCGCGCTCTTCCTCCATGAGGGCTTCGCGGTCCGCGACCGGAATCTGGTAGTAGTCCGGATGGATTTCCGAGAACGCAAGGAAGCCATGCCGGTTCCCGCCATAGTCAACAAAGGCCGCCTGCAGCGAAGGTTCGACGCGCGTTACTTTTGCCAGGTAGATGTTGCCAGCAAGCTGGCGTTTGTTTTCGGATTCAAAATCGAACTCCTCGACCTTGTTTCCGTCCACCACCACGACGCGGGTCTCCTCCGCGTGGGTGGCATCGATAAGCATTTTCTTTGCCATGTGTCCTTGGTGCACCGCGCCAAACGCGTTGTCCTGACCTGTCCAGGCGGACAGGCGCATCTGGGGTGGTGTCTTGTCTGGGCGATTACGGACGGCGCACGGCAGGGATCGGCGCTGTGGCCCCCTGCCCGTATACTCAATCGTAGCGCGCGCGTCATCGCGGTTCTTCTCCGACAGGCGCGAACACGCCGCTGCCTGCCCATTATTCCTTTCGCCCGAAGTTCGGGCTCAGGTACTCTACTGCCCCGTAACGGGGCACAATCGGTCTGCTTGGCCGGGCGGGAAAGGTCACCACCTGCAGCAAAGCAGCGAAACTCAATGATTCGGGACATCCAGGCACAAAAATGCGCCCGACCCGTCCCGGTACAATAAAAGCAGTCCTGTGGAAAACACAATGGGCAAACTGCAAAGGAGCCCGATCTACAGACAGGTCGGGCATCCTCCGGCCTCAAATTTCCCGGGTGTACTTTGGCCAGAAGGCCAACAGGGATTGCCCCCCTCGCCTACAGATAGTCCGCCCGTTGCAACCCGTACTTGGCCATTTTTTCATTCAAAGTCCGGCGCGGCAGGCAAAGTTCCTCCATCACCGAGGCGATGGATCCCTTGTGGCGCCGCATTGTGTTGTCGATCAGCATCCGTTCGAACGCCTCAACGTATTCCTTCAGCGGCTTACCCTCGGTGGTCATCACCGGCTGCATCTCTTCGTGATCGGACATCAACAGTGACGCGATGGTGCCCGAGCCGCGCCGCGACTGCAGAACCGCGCGTTCGGCGATGTTGATCAACTGGCGCACGTTGCCCGGCCACGGGGCCTGCAGCAGCTGCGCGGCCTCCTGGGCGCTGACTTGCGGCGCCTCACAACCATATTCCTCGGCAAACTGCTCGCTCAGCCGGGTGAACAGGGTCAGGATATCCTCGCCTCTCTGCCGCAGCGGCGGCATGGTGATCCGCAGCGCCGCCAGCCGGTAAAACAGATCGGGCCGCAGCACGTCCTCGCTGGTCTTGCCAGCTTCCTGCAGGTTCGAGATCGCAACGATCCGGGTTTCAGCCGGCGTCCCCTGCTCGTTCATTACGCTCAGCAACCTCGCCTGCAGCGTGTCGCTCAGCGCCTCGATGTCCTCCAGCACCAGAGTACCGCCCCGGGCTTCCTCGATGGCGGGCAGTTGCGTGTCTTCAGGCATCATGGGACCGAACAGCCGCTTGGCCAGCGCCTCTTCTTCCAGCGCGGCACAGGAGACCAGAACGAATTTCTTGCCCGCCCGGCTGCCCACTGCATGCAGCGCGTGCGCCACCAGGGTCTTGCCGGTGCCGGTCTCACCGTCGATCAGCACATGCCCGTCGGCCTGGCCCAGGTCCAGAATATCCTCGCGCAGGCGCTCCATCACCGGGCTGGCGCCGATCAGCTTGTTCATGATCTGCGTGCCACCCGACAGCTCGCGCCGCAGGGCGCGGTTGTCCAGCGTCAGCCGCCGCGCGTTGCTGGCGCGTTTGGCCAGTTCCGACATCCGATCCGGGTTGAACGGCTTCTCCAGAAAGTCGAACGCCCCCACCCGCATCGCTTCGACCGCCATTGGCACGTCGCCGTGACCGGTAATCATGATCACCGGCAAGGTGCTGTCGGCACCCATCAGCTTTTTCAAAAGTTGAATGCCATCCATACCGGGCATCTTGATGTCCGAGATCACGATCCCCGGGTAATCCGGCCCCAGAACCTTCAGCGCATCCTCGGCGCTGGCAAAGGTTTCGGTGTCATAGCCGGACAGCGCCAACCATTGGCTGATCGACTGGCGCATGTCCTGTTCATCATCCACGATGGCAATCTTCATGGCCTGTGCCATAGGTACGTCCTCGTTATTCTGCGGCCTCAAGGCCGTCATGTCCCAAAATGGGCAGTTGCATCTCGAATACCGCGCCGCCGTTCTGGCCGTTGCGCGCAGTCAGCCGTCCGCCATGGTCGTTCACGATCCCGGACGAGATGGCAAGCCCCAAGCCGACCCCATCTCCGGGCCGCTTGGTGGTGTAGAACGGCTCGAACAGGTTCTCGATATCCTCGATCCCGTGGCCATTGTCGCGCACCGCCAGCACGGCGGTCTCGCCTGCGGCCAGAATGATCTCGACCTCTGGCTCTGCAACAGATTTGGTGGCGTCGAGCGCGTTTCGCAACAGGTTGACCATAACCTGTTCGATCCTCATCCGATCTCCCATCACGATCACCGGCTCTTCGGGAAGAATCTGGGTGATCTTGACCTGCCTCTGACGCAGCTGCGGTTCCATCATCGACAGGGATGAGGCCAACGCCTCCCCAAGATTTACGGGCGAAAACGCGTCCGCGCCCTTACGGGCATAAGACTTGAGCTGTCGCGTGATCGCGCCCATCCGCTCGATCAGACCGTCGATCCGACCAAAGCTGGCCAGTGCCTCTTCGGGACGGTTACGGCGCAGCAGCAGCCGCGCGCCCGCCAGATAGGTCTTCATCGCCGCCAGCGGCTGGTTCAACTCGTGACTTACGGCCGCCGACATCTCGCCCAGGGCTGCCAACTTCGAGCTTTGCGCCAGCGTCTGTTCCGCCACTTCCAGCGTCTTTTCAACCCGTTCGCGTTCGGCGATTTCACGCTGCAGCCTTGCGTTCAATGCGCGAAGCTCCGCCGACTCGCGTTGGAACAGCGCCATGCGGAACGTGGCCCTGCGGCTCAGTGCATAAAAGGTCAGCGCCAGGAGAATCGCAAACCCCATGATCTCGAGTGCCAGCACGCTGTTCACCTTTTCGCGGATCGAGGAATAGGTCGTGAACGAGGTCATCTTCCAACCGCGGAACGGGATGCGGGTCTCCATGCGCATCACGGCCTCGCCCGCAACATAGGCGTCCGGCGGCAAGGCCGTCCAATCGGTAGTCGCCCGAATTGCGCGCTGGATGGCACCCTGGGGATGCTGCCGCAACAACGCCTCGGTCTCGTTCAAGCCGCGCCACTGGGGTTCGGTCGACAGAATGATAGTTCCGGTGCTGTCGGTCACCATGACCGCGTCCGAGATCCCGGCCCAGGCGTTTTCAAACTTGCGCAGATCAACCTCGACCACGATCACGCCCAGAATTTCGGACCCGGCCTCGATCCTGCGGGAATAGAGAAAGCCATAGCTGCCAGTCTCGCGCGCAATCTCGGAAAAGATCGTCGCGTTCGACCTGACGGCATTCACGAAATACGGGTCACTTCGATGGGACTCGCCCAGTCGATTGCGGTCTGTTGCGGCAACGACCCGACCATCCCGATCCAACAGCATCAGCGACGCAGCCCCGATTTCTTCAACAAAGGACAGAAGCCGCTGCGTCGACAGGGAAAAATCGGCTGACTGCAATGCCGAAATCAAGGTCGGGTCCCGGGCCAGCAATTGTGGAACGATGGCGTTCCGACGCAATTCGCTCAGCAGGTTGCCGGAATAGAGCGCCAGACGCAGTTCAGCCCTGTTGCGAGTCGATTCCGTAAACCGATTGGTCAGCAGGCTGTTGGTGACCCAGACCGTCGCCGCAGCAGCAACCAGCAACACGAACACGGCGAGCCGCAGGCGCCACCCCAAAGGGGCACCGCGGCCAAATAGATTTGTCCAGCCTGATTGCGCGTCGGAACTCATGCACTGAAGCTACGCTTCCGCGCCCACGACCTCAAGTCACGCAGGTGTCAGCACACCCGACAATGCGCGGAAGAGCGCCACTCCGTCGGTGCCGCCATGGGCCTCGTCCGCCGCCCGCTCGGGGTGGGGCATCATGCCCAGCACGCGCCGGTTATGCGACAGGATCCCGGCAATATCCCCGCGCGAGCCGTTGGGGTTGTCGGTATAGCTGAAGGCAATCCGATCCTCGTCCCGCAGGCGGGCAATTGTTTCGTCATCAGCGAAGTAGTTGCCATCGTGATGCGCGATCGGAATCTGAATCACGTCTCCGGCGTTGTAGCCCTGAGTAAAGGCGCTGTCGCTGGTCTCCACCTTCAGCCCAACGGTTCGACAGATGTATTTCAGGCCGGCATTGCGCAGCAGTGCGCCCGGCAGGATGCCGGTCTCGGTCAGTATCTGGAACCCGTTGCAGATGCCGATGGCATAGCCGCCCCGTTCTGTGTGTTCGACTACCGCCTTGCAGATCGGAGACTGCGCGGCGATCGCACCGCAGCGCAGGTAATCGCCGTAGGAAAACCCACCCGGCACGCCCACGATGTCCACGCCCTGCGGCAGTTGGGCATCCTTGTGCCAGACCATGTCGACCTGAAAACCAGCCTGCTCAAAGGCGACGGCAAGATCCCGGTCACAGTTGGACCCCGGAAAAACGACAACCGCTGCGCGCATGGGAAACCCTCCTTGGGGATGACGGTCAGAGAACTCAGACCAGTTCGATCTCGTAACGCTCGATGACCGTGTTGGCCAACAGCTTCTCGCACATTTCGGCCACATCAGCCTCGGTTGCGCCATCGGCCAGTTCTAGGTCAATTACCTTGCCCTGCCGCACGCCTTGCACCTTGTCGAACCCCAGTGCGCCCAATGCGTGGCGCACAGCCTCGCCTTGGGGGTCGAGAACCCCGTTCTTGAGCATTACGTGCACCCGTGCCTTCATCGTCGCAACTCCACCTGTGGCCCGCCGCGCCGGGGCCTGTTCCGTTGCGCGGGGGATAGCGCGACTGACCGCGCAGAACAAGCCTTTGTGATGCGGTCGAATGACCGCAGGCGCTTCATCTTGAGGAATTCAATTGCCCGCGCTGCCCGTCAACCCGGGATAATGTGCATCAACCGCGTTGAAGATGCCGGTCAGAACCATCTCGACGGCCACGGCAACCAGCAGGATCGCCATGATCCGGGTCAGCACGTTGATCATCGTCTCACCTACAAGACGCGAGATGCTGTCGGCAAACAACAGGCCGAGCCCGACGATGAAACAAGCGATCAGGATCGCCGAGCCAAGGGTCACAAGTTCGGCCCCATCCGACAGTTGATGCGAGAACACAATCGTCACGGCAATCGTGCCCGGGCCAATCGTCAATGGGATCGCCAGCGGAACAACGGCAAAGTTCAACTTGCGCGCGTGACCATCGACCACGGCCGCCTGGTCGCCCGGCGCACGGTCTTGCGCGTTCAGCATCGACATGCCGATCCCGAAGATAATCAGCCCGCCGGCCGCGCGAAACGAAGGAACGTCGATCCCGAAGACAGCCAACACCTCTTCACCAATAGCGACCGAGATCAGCGCGATCACCGTCACCGAGGCCATCACGATCATAGCTACCCTGCGCCGTTCGGCAGGTGTGCAGTCGCGCGTCATGCTCAGGAAGATCGGGATGTTGTAGAGCGGGTTGAATATGGCCAGCACGGCCGCCAGAAACTTCAGAAAAACCGCTTGATCGAACAACGCGCTCATTCAGTGTGCCACCTTGGTTAGCGGACCGGGTTGGTCGGTCAACCCGAAGATGCGTGACGGGGGCCTGACCTGTCAAACCCGCAATGAAAAATGCGCCGCTCCGAATAGGAGCAGCGCATCCTTGTTAGGCCCTGCCTGTCGGCGCCATCAGTTGATCAGGGTGGGCTTGCTCACATTGCTTTTCGGCAGAACCCCCAGGCGACGGGCGACCTCGGAATAGGCATCGGTCAAGCTGCCCAGATCGCGGCGGAACACGTCCTTGTCCAGCTTTTGCCCTGTCTCGATGTCCCACAGGCGGCAGCTGTCCGGGCTGATCTCATCAGCGACGATCAGGCGTTGGAAGTCACCCTCGTAGACACGACCGATTTCGATCTTGAAGTCGACCAGACGGATACCCACAGCCAGCATCACGCCGCTCATGAAGTCGTTCACCCGCAGCGCCAGGCTGAGGATGTCGTCCATGTCCTGCTGACTGGCCCAGCCGAACGCAGCGATGTGCTCCTCGGTCACAAGCGGATCACCCAGCGAGTCGTCCTTGTAGCAGTATTCCACGATCGGACGCGGCAACTGCGTGCCCTCGGCGATGCCCAGCCGTTTCGACAGCGACCCGGCGGCATAGTTGCGGACGATCACCTCCAACGGGATGATCTCGCAGCTACGAACAAGCTGTTCGCGCATGTTCAGGCGGCGGATGAAATGGGTCGGCACCCCGATCTGGTTCAGACCGGTCATGAAGAATTCGCTCAGGCGGTTGTTCAGAACACCCTTGCCGTCGATCACGTCTTTCTTTTCCGCGTTGAACGCGGTGGCGTCATCTTTGAAATACTGCACGATCGTGCCCGGTTCGGGGCCTTCGTACAGGATCTTGGCCTTGCCTTCGTAAATCTTCTTGCGACGCGCCATGTGCGACCTTTCCAGGCTGGGGCGAGGGAATGAGTCCCATCGCGTTGGCGCTCTCATAGTGCAAGCCCCCCTTTCCCGCAAGTTCATGCATCCGAGAGGCTTTGACGCAGCGCAAATACCTTGCACCCGGCTGCGCGTATGGTCATATCATCAGGAAACACACTTTTACTTGAAGAGGCCCAACACCCATGACCACGTTCGACGAACGCGAAAACGCCTTTGAAGCAAAATTCGCCCATGACGAAGAAATGCAGTTCAAGGCGCAAGCCCGTTGCAACAAGCTGCTGGGCCTGTGGGCTGCGGAAAAAATGGGTAAAAGCGGCGACGAGGCCGCCGAGTATGCAAAATCCGTCGTGATCGCCGATTTCGAAGAGGCCGGCCACGAGGACGTTGTGCGCAAGGTCGCCGCCGATCTGGGCGATCTGTCCAGCCCCGAGGAAATCCGCGCCAAGATGGCGGAACTGCTGCCCGAAGCCAAAGCTCAGGTGATGAGCGAAGCCAACTGAGGCATGCCGCCCACCTCATGATCTTCATGAGTATTATGAATTTGATTTGACGTCCCGGTCATGCGACACGGGGCGTCTAAATTTTTGGCCCGTGGGGCCACAACTCCGGACATCTCCAATGACCAACGCGCTGACCAGACTGCTGGAAACGAAGGACGCCATTCTTGCCGACGGCGCCACCGGAACGAACCTGTTCAACATGGGGCTGCAATCGGGCGACGCGCCCGAGCTGTGGAACACCGACCAGCCCGACAAGATCCGCGCCCTGTATCAGGGGTCGGTGGACGCAGGCAGCGACCTGTTCCTGACCAATACATTCGGCGGAACGGCGGCACGTCTGAAGCTGCACGACGCCCACACTCGCGTGGCCGAGTTGAACCGCATCGGCGCCGAACTGGCGCGTGAGGTGGCAGATGCCGCCGGGCGCCCGGTGGTGGTTGCAGGATCGGTCGGCCCGACCGGGGAAATCCTGGAACCAGTGGGCAGCCTGACCCATGCCGAGGCGGTAGAGATGTTCCACGAACAGGCCGAGGCGCTGAAAGAAGGCGGCGTCGACGTGCTGTGGGTAGAAACGATCAGCGCGCCGGAGGAATTCCGCGCCGCGGCCGAGGCTTTTGCCCTGGCCGACATGCCTTGGTGCGGTACCATGAGTTTTGACACCGCCGGGCGCACCATGATGGGCGTGACCTCGGCAGATCTGGCGCAACTGGTCGAAACCCTGCCCAACCCGCCGATCGCCTTTGGCGCCAACTGCGGCACCGGCGCGTCTGACATCCTGCGCACGGTTCTGGGTTTTGTGGCTCAGGGAACCGAACGCCCCCTGATCTCCAAGGGCAATGCGGGCATTCCGAGATATGTTGATGGCCACATCCACTATGACGGCACGCCCGAACTGATGGGCCGTTACGCAGCCATGGCGCGGGATTCAGGTGCGACCATCATCGGTGGTTGCTGCGGAACGATGCCAGCGCACCTGCGTGAGATGCGCAAGGCACTGGACACTGAACCCCGTGGCGCCCGTCCGTCGCTCGAGCAAATTACTGCAGTCCTTGGGCCTTTCTCGTCGGCCAGCGACGGAACCGGGGACGAGGCGATGCCCGAACGGCGCGCGCGTCGCCGCCGCCGGGCCTGATGGTCAGCGCCCCTCGAACCGGGGGGCGCGTTTTTCCAAAAATGCCACCACGCCTTCGGCGAAGTCGCGGGTGCGCCCACATTCTCCCTGCAGGTGCGCCTCGGTCGCCAGTTGTTGCGGCAAGGTATTTTCGTAGGTGCCTCTCATCGCCTTTTTGATCGCGGCAAAGCCCGCAGTCGGCCCTTTGGCCAGGTACTCGGCGCGCTTGCGCCAATGCGAGGCGAATTCATCGTCCGCAACCGCCTCGTAGATCATGCCCCATTGGTCGGCCTGACGCGCAGAAATCTTGTCGGCGAACAGGGCCGCACCCATGGCTTTGGCCAGACCCATCTGGCGCGGCATGAACCAAGTTCCGCCGGCGTCCGGCAAAAGACCGATCCGGGCAAAGGCCTGCAGGAAATAGGCGCTTTCGGTCGCTATGACCACATCGGCACACAGGGCCAGGTTGGCCCCTGCCCCCGCCGCGGGACCGTTCACCGCCGCGATCGTCGGCACCGGACAATCATGAACGGCTTCCAGCATCGGTTCATATTCATCGCGCAGCGCGCGTTCCAGATCGATCTTGCCGGTGCTGGACGCATCGCCCAGATCCTGGCCGGAGCAAAAGGCCGGACCCGCGCCCGTCAGGACGATTGCGCGCGCGTCATGAGCGGCTTTTTTCATCGCATGGGTAATCTCGGCGCGCATTTTCGTCGTAAGCGCGTTCATCTTGTCCGGCCGGTTCAGCGTGACCACAGCCAGACCGTCCGTGATGTCCAAAAGCACCGTTTCGTATTCCATGAAGTCCTCACATGCGCAGAATTTCCCGAACCCTGACGCAAATGCCGCGCAAGGGAAAGGCAAACCGCACGTCAGTCTTCAAGAATCCGGCGCAGGCGCTCTTTCTCGTCGTCACTCAAACCGTCTACGGCGGAGGTCTCGTCAACCCGCGCACGACCGCGCAGGAAGTTCCACCCCAGACCCGCGGCAATCAACAGCATGGCCGGCCCTGCCAGCCACAAAAGCAGGTTCGCCCCCGTGGTCGTGGGTTTGAGCAGCACGTATTCTCCGTAGCGGTCGACGATATAGGCAACCGCTTCTTCATCGGTGTCGCCCGCGACCAGCCGTTCGCGCAGCAAAATGCGCAGGTCACGGGCCAGTTCCGCGTTGCTTTCGTCGATGCTTTCGTTTCGGCAGACCAGACAACGCAGGCCCGTACTGATGTCTCGCGCTCGGGCTTCAAGTACCGGATCGTCCAGCACCTCATCCGGCTGGACCGCCATCAGCGGCGATGCCAGCAACAACAACAAAACGATCAGACGTTTCATTCTGCTGGCACCCCGCCTGCCGGAGCCTTGCGCGCGCCTGCGGCCACCCGGAAGCGGCGGTCGGACAAGCTGAACAATCCGCCCAGAGCCATCAGTATGCAGCCTCCCCAAATCCAATTCGCAAGAGGTTTGATGTAAGTACGCATGACCCAGCCGCCATCGTCCTGCTGATCCCCGATGACCACGTAGACATCACGCAGAAAGCGGTAGTCAATCGCGGCTTCGGTCGTGGGCATGGCGGCCACCGGATAGGTCCGTTTTTCCGGGTTCAACGTAGCTATCTCTCGACCATCTTTTTGAACCTGCACATCGGCCATGGTGGAGAAATAGTTCGGCCCCTCAACCTCGCGCACACCGTCCAGAGTGAACGAGAAACCGCCCACGTCGAAGGTCTCGCCGATACGTGCAACACGGATGTCCTCGACCTCCCAGGCGGTCAGGCCGGCAATCGCAAAGATCGTGACCCCCAGACCGGTATGGGCGATCGCCTTGCCCCAATCCGCACCCGGCAGACGCATCAGACGCCGGAAGCCGCCGGTGCGGCCTGTACGGCTCCACAGATCGACCGCGGCGCCGAAGGTGATCCATGCGCCAAGGAACAAACCAACCGGGCCAAGCGCGCTGCGGCCCGTCTGCAGCACCCAAACCAGTATGGCCAGCGAAACGGCCAGAACAAACGCATAGCGCAGCTGCCATGCGACGCGGCCCAGCCTGCCGCGCTTCCACGGCAGCATCGAGCCAAGCGGCAATGCGATGCCCAACACCACCATGAACGGCGTAAAGGCCGCATTGAAGAACGGTGCCCCGACCGAGAGCTTTCGGTCGAACATCATCTCGGCCACCATCGGCCACAGGGTCCCGAAGAACACGACAAAACTGCTGACAGCCAACAGGATATTGTTCAGCACCAATGCGCTTTCACGGCTGACCATTCCGAACAGCCCCTTGGCCTCCATCGCCTGCGCCCTGGCGGCGAACAGGATCAGCGCTCCGCCGATGAACGCCACCAGAATGAACAGGATGAACACACCACGCTCAGGGTCGTTTGCGAAGGCGTGAACCGACGTCAAAAGGCCCGAGCGCACGATGAAGGTTCCGATCAGCGAAAAGCCAAAAGCGATGATCGCCAGCAGAATGGTCCAGCTTTTCAGGGCTTCGCGCTTTTCGACCACGATGGCCGAGTGCAACAGGGCGGCGGCCAGAAGCCACGGCATGAAAGACGCGTTTTCCACAGGATCCCAAAACCAGAATCCGCCCCAACCCAGTTCGTAATAGGCCCACCAGGATCCCAACGCGATGCCGATGGTCAGGAATATCCAGGCTGCCAAGGTCCACGGTCGAACCCAACGACCCCACGCCGCGTCCACCCGCCCCTCGATCAAGGCAGCGACGGCAAAGCTGAATGCCATGCTCAGGCCCACATATCCAAGGTACAGAAACGGCGGATGGAAAGCCAAGCCGGGGTCCTGCAGCAAGGGGTTCAGATCGCGGCCGTCAAACGGCGCCACGGGAAGCCTGTCAAACGGGTTCGACGTAAACAGAATGAAGGCGTAGAACGCCACCCCGATTGCGGCCTGCATCGCCAAGACACGGGCCTTGAGCGTGGGTGGCAAACCCTGGCCAAAAAGCGCGGCCGTCGCGCCAAAAAGCGCCACGATCAATACCCACAACAGCATCGAGCCTTCGTGGTTTCCCCAAGTTCCGCTGATCTTATACAGCATCGGCTTCAGAGAGTGGCTGTTTTCCACCACGATCCGCAGCGAGAAATCCGAGGTCGCAAAGGCCCACACCAGCGCAGCGAAGGCAAATCCTGTCAGAAGACATTGCGCAATAGCCGCGGGCTCCGAGAACAGCATCCATGACGGCCAGCGTTTTGCGGCGCCGATCAATGGCACGACTGTCTGAACTATGGCCACCATGAAGGCCAGGATAAGGGCGAAATGTCCAAGCTCGGTAATCATGGGCACGGGTATAATCCCGCGCCCGGGCAAGCGCCAATCACTTTCGCCGCAATCAGGCGCACATAGTGTCGCGGGTCAGGCGCGCTGCAGACGCCGCCAGTCCTCCAGCGCCGGGTTGTGATCGGGGATGATCACCTGGGCCGTCAGTTCCGCATCCGGCCCCGGATCGGCGGCTCCCGGACTGTCCGCTCGCATCTCGTGAAGAGCTTGCAAGTTAGCCATGACCTGTGGCGCACGCATCATCGTAACTGAGATATCACGCTGAAGGTCCTGAACCTTCGCTTGGTGCCGCGCTCCGAAATAGAACGACACGATGACGCCCAGTAGCCACCACAGCGGCTCGGGCACCAGTGCAATTCCCTGCATCCGCGCCGCAAACCACAGTGGATCGACCATCGCGGCCGCGAACAGACCCAATGTCCCCAGCGCCAATGCAGGCCTTGGCAACCGGTTCAAACCATCCATGAAACGGTCAAACCCGCCTTTGCGGGGAACCTCGAATTCCGCGCCGAGCTGACTCATGGCCTGTCCACGCAGCGCAACAGCGCGTTCCGCACCGGCCTCCGCGTTCTCGCGAAACACCTCTGCAGTTTCGCGCACCACGTTGCGCCCACTTCCGAACAGAAGGTCAAAAACACCTGCGATCAGTCCCATACGGCTATCCTTTGCTGAAACTCGGCCATGCTCAGGTGATAGGGTGGAGATAGAAACTCCTCGGCCCGGCGGATCCACCCCCCTTTCCCACCGTTGCGGCTGCGCACGTATTTGCGCAAGGCCGGACGTCGGTCAGCCAGCCGGAAATAGTAGTTCATTCGTGCCACCCCATACGCGTCGCGCAACACCACCGGATCGGGATTTGCGGCCTGATCGCACGCCCCAGCCGTTCGCGGCCCCAAAACGCCATCCACGGCGAGCGAAAATCCCATCTGCACCAAAAGACGCTGCAGGATGCGTACCGCCTGTCCGCCCGCATTCACGTACATATCGAACAGCGTCGGCTGCAGCACGTGGGGCACCCGTGCCAGACCGGGCTTTTGAAAGTAATGCGTGATGAAAATCGCGACGGCCTGATCCCGGCCAAGCGCCATCACGTCGCGGCGATCGACAGTGCCGTCACGCGTCAGGTCAAGGCCCAACCGTCGCATCGTGTGGATTGTGACACCGTATTTCGTGGCCCCTCCGGGGTCGTCCGGATCATCGACGAAGCCGCCCTCGCGGGTTACGATCTCGTTGGCAATCTGTTGAACCGACTGCATGCTGCACCTCTGTGTTCCTATGCGGCCCACGGTCCGGTGAAATCCTTAAGTCCATGAAACGAAGAAGGGCGCTGCACGACCAGATCGCGCAACGCCCTTGAACACTCATTCAGGCAACCTACCGAAGGCTGTCCTGTCTCAACTGTCTGCCGGCTCTTCGTAGACGCCCTGCTCCTTCAAGGCATCGATGACCTCTTTCGGCATATAGGTCTCGTCGTGTTTTGCCAGAATTTCAGTGGCTTGGAACACACCATCAACGTAGCTTCCGGTGCCGACCATCCCCTGACCCTCGGAAAACAGATCAGGCAAGACACCGGTGAAGGCCACCTTCACACTCTCACCCCCGTCGGTGACGGTGAACCGTACGGTTTCACCCTGCCCTCGTACGATCGAGCCTTCTTCGACCAAGCCACCGATGCGGAACACCTCGTTCGGCGCCGGCGGTTCGGCGATTACCTGGCTGGGCGAGCGGAAATAGTTGATCCCGTCTCGCATGGCATAACCGATCAAGCCCGTCGCCAGGGCCAAAGCCACAAAAGCCAACAGAATGATCTGTACACGACGACGTTTCTTCAGCGTCTTCATCTCGCCCTCATGGGAACAGTGGGGCCATCATAAGCCCGGTCGTTTCGGGTTCACCTAACATCAGGTTTGCGTTCTGCAAGGCCTGCCCACTGCTACCTTTTGTCAGGTTGTCCAGCGCCGCAATCACGATGGCTCGCCGTTCGATCCTGTCAGCAACGACGCCGATATGGCAGAAGTTCGACCCGCGCACATGGTGGGTCGAAGGCGTTTCGCCAAAGGGCAGCATCTGAATGAAAGGCTCGTCTGCATAGGCTGCACACAGCGTTTCATAAACGCTCTGCGGATCACCCTTCACATACGAGGTCGCCAGAATGCCCCGGTTCGCGGGGATCAGGTGCGGCGTAAACTGGATGTGAACCGCGCGGCCCGCCAGTTTCGAGAACTCCTGATCGAACTCGCCCAGATGCCGGTGGGTACCGCCGACGGCATAAGCGTTGGTGCCCTCGCTCAGTTCGGCGTGCAGAAGGTTCTCTTTCAGCGCACGCCCCGCCCCGGAGACAGCGCATTTCAGATCAAGAATGATGTCATCCAGGTCGATAACACCGGCCGCGATCAACGGCCGCAGCACGTACTGCCCCGTGGCAGCATTGCACCCGGTGCCAGCCACCAGCCGCGCAGCGCGGATATCCTCACGGTAGAACTCAGTCAGCCCGTAGACAGCCTCATCCTGATGCGTGAGTGCGGCATGCGGATTGCCGTACCATTTCTCGTATTCATCGGGGTCGGCCAGCCGGAAATCCGCCGACAAATCAACGATTTTGAGGTCGGAGGGCAAATCCCGGATGACCTCCTGGCTGGTCTTGTGCGGCAGCGCGCAAAAGCACAGGTCGATCTGGCCAAAGTCAATCTGCTCAATCTTGCACAGACGCGGCAAATCCAGATGGCGCAGATGCGGAAACACCTCGGCCATGGTCTGCCCGGCCTTGCGCTCGGCCGCCAGGGCGGTGATTTCCATGTTCGGGTGCTCGGCGATCAGCCGTACCAGTTCGGCACCGGTATAGCCCGAAGCGCCCAGGATTGCGATTTTGTGGGTCATGTCAGACCTCGTAGATTTATTTGACACGTATGGCACCCGCCGACGTGACAGGTACCGAATAAATTCATGACAGAGGCCGGTCCTTGACCTAAGTCAGGCGGCCTTGAAGGTGATCTGTCGTCGGAGAAATTGCGTTGCTCGGTCACTGACCTTCAGCGGATTGCCTGTGGTCAGGTAACCCGCCTCACCCCCGCCCAGCATATCCGGATGCCGCTGGAGATAATCCGCAAGGCTTTCGGCCACGAGGTCGC
Organism: Ruegeria sp. BC6; assembly: GCF_056539185.1. Taxonomy (NCBI): domain Bacteria; kingdom Pseudomonadati; phylum Pseudomonadota; class Alphaproteobacteria; order Rhodobacterales; family Roseobacteraceae; genus Ruegeria; species Ruegeria sp. BC6. The sequence continues at coordinate 427,334 of NZ_JBQFUM010000001.1, read as the reverse complement.
CCTGGCTGAACACCTGCACGTCCGGTCCCAACGCTGCCTGAAAGGCTTCGGCCATCAAGGGGTAATGGGTGCAGCCCAAGATCGCAGCCTGCGGTTGCGGCATCTTGCGCTTCAACGCGTCCACATGGCTCCGCACAAGGGCTTCGGCCAGGATCATGTCACCGTCCTCGATGGCATCGACCACGCCACCGCAGGCCTGCGCCTCAACATCGACGCCGATGGCGCGGAACGCCAGTTCACGCTGGAACGCACGGCTGGCCACGGTTGCCGGCGTGGCAAACAGGGCCACATGCTTGACCGCCACTTCGCGCGGGGGGCTGTTGTCGCCCCACTGGCGCTCGGTCAGTGCCTCGATCAGCGGGACGAACACACCCAGCACGCGCTTGCCCTGCGGCACGCCCTCTTCCTGCATCCGTCGCAGCGCCGCAGCGCTGGCCGTGTTGCAGGCCAGAATCACCAGATCGCAGCCGCGCGACCACAGGTCCTGCACCGCGTTTCGGGTCAGGTTGTAGATATCCTCAGCGTCGCGCACGCCATACGGCGCGTGCGCGCTGTCCGCGTAATACAGGAAATCCACCTCCGGCAGACGTGTCTGCGCGGCGTTCAGGACGGTCAGCCCGCCCAATCCGGAATCAAAGATGCCTACTGCCATTTGCCCCTTCAGGCGCGATGCCGTTCCTCGAATTCATAGCCATAGTCATACGACTTCAGCGGCTTCGGAGACAGCTCATACGTGGCTTTGCGCAAGAAATCCATCATCTTGCGCGTATCGCCGGCCAATGGGTCCAGAACGTCGCGGCCGATGGGCTGCCCCACGACCACATCAACCGGGGTATCGACGCGCTTTTTGAACTCTTTGATCAGCAAACCCATGCGCAGCGTCACATGCAGATGGCTGGCAATCTGGAACAGGCGCGAGGTGTGACCATCGAAAAACAAAGGCACCACGGTCGCTTTTGACTTGGCTACCATCCGAGCGGTGAATCCGCGCCAGCCCGGGTCCATCGGGTGCGCGAACGGTCGGGCCGCCGTGCTGACCGTGCCACCGGGAAAAATCCCGATTGCCCCACCCTGACCCAGATAATCCAGGGCGGTTTTTCGGGTCTGCAGGTTCAGCCGCATCGCCTCTTTGGTCTGATCGAAGGAGATCGGCAGGATGATACGGTTCAGATCCTCGGCCTTGTGGAACACATGATTGGCCAGAATCCGGAAATCTCCGCGGGTCTGGGACAGCACATGCCCCATCATCAACCCATCAAGAATCCCGTAGGGGTGGTTGGCGATCAGGATCAGCGGGCCGTCCTTGGGGATGTTTGACAGCGCCCCGCCCACCACGTTCAGGCTCAGCCCGTAGCGTTCGACCATGACCGACCAGAAATCACGGCCATTGGCGACCTCGCGCTCGTAACCATCCGCGCGCCGGATCAGACGCAGCCGACCGGTCGTGTTCTCCATCAGTTTGATGACCATGCGCCCACCCCGCGTTTCAGCAGAATGGGCGTAGGAAATGTCCCGAGCGACTTGGCGACGTGATTTCATCACGGGTCTCCGGCGTGGCCGTCATCGGACGGCGCGGACGGGAACCCTACCGCGCCTCCATGACACCGATATGACGTTACTCGGCCGCGGCCAGCGTCTCGGTCCCTCCTTGCCGGATCACGGCCAGAAGTTCCTCGCGCCGCTTGGCGGCCTTGGCTTCGTTGGCGGCCAATACCGGACCGAAACCGCGGATGTCCAGCGGCAACCGCGCCAGCGCGACAATCGCATCACGGGTGTTGTCATCCAGCTTGGGCAGGACCTCTTTCATGTCCGTCTCATACTGACGGATCAAGGCCCGTTCCATTCGGCGCTCGGCGGTATAGCCGAAGATGTCCAGCGGCGTGCCACGTAGCCCCTTCAGCTTGGCCAGAACCTTCATCGGCCCCAGCAGCCATTCGCCGAATTGCCGTTTGCGCGGACGCCCGTCCGGCCCTTTGCCCCCCAGGATCGGCGGAGCAAGGTGGAAGGTCATCTTGATGTCGCCGTCAAATTCGGCGGCGGCCTTGTCACGGCTGTCCAGCAGTAGGCGGGCCACTTCGTATTCATCCTTGTAGGACAACAGCTTGTGATACCCACGCGCGACGGCATCCCGGACCTTCGGGTCTTCGATCGACTCGACCAGCTTGAGATAGCGCTTGGACAAACGTTTGCCCTGATAGGCCACCAGATGATCGGCCCGGAAGGCGATGGCCTGCTCGGGCGTCTTGGGCAACTCGGTTACCGTGGGGGTCACGATGCGCGCCACTTCCTCGGGATGAAGAACCGCCCAGCGGCCGACCTCGAAGGCGCGCTTGTTGCGCTCGACCGCGGCGCCGTTCAGCTCGATCGCGGTCATGATCGCCTCGTGGCTGACCGGCAGCAGTCCCCGCTGCCATGCCGCCCCGAACACCATCATGTTGGAATAGATCGAATCGCCCATCACCGCGCGTGCCAGCTCGGTCGCGTCGAACAGGGCAAGACCGTCCTTCAGTCGCGCTTCCAGCGCCAATTCCAGCCGGTCGACCGGAATGTGGAATTCGGTGTTGCGGGTGAAATCGCCGGTTATGATCTCGTGGCTGTTGACCACCGCGCCGGTCTGACCAGTGCGCGTCAGGCCCAGCGTCTTGGCCCCGGCCGACACCACGAGGTCACCGCCGATCAGCGCATGCGCTTCGCCGGTGGCCACGCGGATGGCGCTGATGTCCTCGGGCTTGTTGGCCAGGCGACAGTGGATATGCACCGCGCCCCCTTTTTGCGCCAGCCCGGCCATTTCCATCATGCCCGCGCCCTTGCCGTCGATCTGCGCGGCCTGCGCCAGAACCGCCCCGATCGTCACGACCCCGGTGCCGCCGACGCCCGTGATGACCACGTTGTGCGTGCCTTCGATCTGCGGCAGAACCGGCTGCGGCAGATGGGGGATATCGATCTCGGTGGTGGCTTCCTTGCGGATCTTGGCGCCTTCCAGCGTGACGAAGGACGGGCAGAACCCGTTGAGGCACGAGAAATCCTTGTTGCAGCTGGACTGGTCAATCGCCCGCTTGCGGCCCAGCTCGGTTTCCTTGGGCACGATCGAGACACAGTTCGACTGCACCCCGCAATCGCCGCAGCCCTCGCAGATGTCCGAGTTGATGAACACCCGCTTGTCCGGGTCCGGGAAGGTCCCGCGCTTGCGGCGGCGGCGTTTCTCGGCGGCGCAGGTCTGGACGTAGACGATGACCGACACGCCTTCAATCTCTCGGAACTTGTTCTGAACCGCCATCAGCTCGGCCCGTTCGTGGGTTTCCACTTCGCCGGGCAGCGCCTTGAAGTTCACGTCCTCCTTTTCGTCATAGACGACGGCCACATGCTGGACGCCCATGGCCTTGACCTCGCGCACGATGCGCTCGGCGGTCAGATGGCCCTCGTTCTCCTGCCCTCCAGTCATGGCGACCGCGTCGTTGAACAGGATCTTGAAGGTGATGTTGGTTCCGGCCGCCAGCGCCGCCCGGATCGCCTGCACGCCCGAGTGGTTGTAGGTACCGTCGCCCAGGTTCTGGAACACGTGTTTCGTGGTCGAAAACGGTGCCTCACCGATCCAGTTGGCGCCTTCGCCGCCCATCTGGGTAAAGCCGGTTGTCTCGCGATCCATCCACTGCACCATGTAGTGACAGCCGATCCCGGCATAGGCCCGGCTGCCCTCCGGCACTTTGGTCGAGCTATTGTGCGGACAGCCCGAGCAGAAATACGGCAGCCGCGTCGCGATCTCCTGCGCGTTGTCGTTGCGGCGCGCCTCTTGCAGGCTGGCCAGCCCTGCGCGGATCCCGTCGGTTTCGCGCCCTTCCTCGATGAAGATCTCGCCCAGCTTTTCGGCGATCATGATCGGATCAAGCGCACCCCGGGTCGGGAACAGCTCTTCGCGGTGCAGCGTGCCTGCCCCGCCCTTGTACCAGCCGTACACGCGACGTCCGCGACGGTCGTCAAAGATCGCCTCTTTGACCTGCACTTCGATCAGCTTGCGCTTTTCTTCGACGATGATGACCAGGTCCAGCCCCTCGGCCCAATCATGGAACCCCTTCATGTCCAACGGGAAGGTCTGGCCGATCTTGTAGGTGGTGATCCCCAACCGTTCGGCCTCGGCCTCGTCAATGTTCAGCAGCGACATGGCGTGCACCAGGTCCAGCCAGTTCTTGCCCGCCGCGGCGATGCCGATTTTTGCGCCGGGTTTGCCCCAGACCCGCCGGTCCATCCGGTTGGCGTGTGAAAACACTTCGGCCGCGAACCGCTTGTAGTCGATGATCCGCGCCTCCTGCAGGTGCGGCGTGTCGCCCAGCCTGATGTTCAGCCCGCCCTCAGGCATGTCGAATTCCGGCGTCACCAGTTGCATCCGGTCGGGCCGGCCATCCACGACCGAGGTCACCTCGATCGTGTCCTTCATCGTCTTGAGGCCAACCCAAACCCCGGCAAACCGGCTGAGCGCAAAGCCGTAGATTCCATAATCAAGGATTTCCTGCACCCCGGCCGGACTGACGACGGGCATGTACATATCGACCATCGACCATTCCGACTGGTGCAGCACGGTCGAGCTTTCGCCCGTGTGGTCGTCGCCCATCGCCATCAGAACGCCACCATGCTCGGCGGTTCCGGCCATGTTGGCGTGACGCATCACATCGCCGGACCGGTCCACACCCGGCCCCTTGCCGTACCACAGGCCGAACACGCCATCATATTTGCCGTCGCCGCGCAAACCCGCTTGCTGGCTGCCCCACAGGGCTGTGGCGGCCAGGTCCTCGTTCAGACCGTATTGAAAGGTCACATCGCACTCGGCCAATTGCTTTTCGGCGCGCGACATTTGAAGATCGACCGCACCCAGCGGAGACCCCCGGTATCCGGTGACCAGACCGGCACTGTTTAGACCGGCGGCGGTATCGCGTGCCTTCTGCATCATCATCAGACGAACAAGCGCCTGCGTACCATTCAAAAGCACCGGGCTTTTGGACAGATCGAAACGGTCATTGAGCGAAATCTTTGGCTGACTCATCAGACGCCTCCCCACGTCGGAATAGTGTGCTGCATTTGACGTCATTTTAGGTCACAATTTCTGACCTGTATACAAAATTCCCCCTGTTCTGTAACGATTTCCCCGTTTGAATATGGAATTTGTTACCTCTTTCATATAGGGCTGCCAAAGGATAACGAAAGTTGCGACGATGAATTGGGACAAGCTCAGAATATTTCACGCGGTAGCTGACGCCGGCAGCCTGACGCATGCCGGAGACAAGCTGAATCTGTCCCAATCCGCCGTCAGCCGTCAGGTTCGCGCACTTGAGGAATCGCTGGGTGCCACACTGTTCCATCGCCACGCCCGCGGTCTGATTCTAACGGAACAGGGCGAGCTTCTGTTCGATGCAACAACGGCCATGTCCAAGCGTCTGGACGCTGCTGCGGCGCGAATCCGCGACAGCGAGGATGAGGTCTTTGGAGTCCTGCGGGTCACCACGACTTTTGGCTTCGGGACCCTGTGGCTGGCGCCGCGCCTGCCCAAGCTGTATGAGCAGTATCCGGACCTGAATATTGACCTGATGCTCGAAGAACGCGTGCTGGATCTTCCGATGCGCGAAGCGGATGTCGCTATCCGGATGAAGGAACCCAGTCAGGCCGATCTTGTCCGCAAGCGTCTGATGACCGTTCGAATGATGTTGTACGCGACCAAGAACTATCTGGATTCGCACGGAGGCGCGCCCCAGACGCTGGAGGATATTTCGAAACACCGCCTGATCTGTCAGACCCCTTCCGCACCCCAGGTTGGCGTTGGCGCGTCGATGGTCAGTCACCTTATGACCTACGAACCCAGCTCACTGCTGACGGTGAACAATTACTTTGGTGTTCTGCAGGGTGTCCTCAATGACCTCGGAATTGGCGTCCTGCCCGACTACGTGACCGAGGATTTCCCTGACCTGGTCCCGATCCTGTCCGACATCGAGACGGCGAATGTGCCTGTATATTTGGCCTATCCTGAAGAACTGAGGCACTCAAAACGTGTCGCAGCGTTCCGAGATTTCGTTCAGGATGAAATCATTGCGCATCGCAAGCAGCTGAAACATCTGGGAAAACTATAGCTATGCACTTGCAGCATAGCGGACATGCCCTCAATGCGTCCAAAAAACCTTGATCGTTCACAGAGTGATCCCTAAATGAGCACTCGAAGGCGATGATGCTGAAACGCTCATCATCTTCATACCTCCCTGTTGGACTACGGCCGAGCTTAGTGCTCGGCCTTTTTTTTTGGCCTGCACCCCGGCGCGCGGTGCCAAATCGTTTGGAATTATTTTGCCAACGGGCCTATGATCGCGAAAAACCATAATATTTCGTGTTCGAGGACAAAGTTTATGACCATCCTACTCCGCCTGTTTTTGATGGCGTTGGTATCCGTCACGTTCCTGGCCCGGCCAAGCATGGCCCAGAGCACCAGCGAACCCACCGCCAGCCATGTGACCATCCCCGAAGATCTGACCCCCGAACAGGTCGACGATCTGGTGGCGAGAATGTCTGACGATCAGGTCCGGGCCATTCTGCTGGAACGGCTTGATGCGGTCGCGGCGAAACAGGCCGAAACGCAGACATCCCGTAAGGGGCTGCTGCAAACGATTTCATCCTCGGCGGGCGACATGGCTGCGTCTTGGCTGGATGTCATCCGCAAGGTTCCGCTGCTGGTTTCGGCGCAGGTCGAAGCCTTCAGCAATTTCGGAAACAAGTTTGGCGCAAGCGGTCTGGCAACCCTGTTCGGGTTCACCTTCCTGGCGCTTGCAATCGGGTATGCCGCAGAAACCGCAGTTGGCCTTTGGACACGCCGTTGGATCAAAGTCGTCGATGGGGATGCCTCGACCAACCTAAAAGGCGCCGTAGTCTTTCTGTTCAAGCGCTTCTGCGTCGAGTTTCTGGGGCTGCTTGTCTTTTATTACACGCTGGTTTTCGTCGGGCGTCGATTGCTGGACGAACAGCAGATTGCCCAGGCCGCACCGTTCGTGTTCTTCCTGATCTGGTTCCCCCGGCTGGGAGCAGCGATTTCCCGTTTCATTCTGGCCCCGAAGCAGAGCAACCTGCGACTGGTCAACGTGAATGACAAATGGGCAAAATACCTGCATCGGAACCTGATCGGCCTGTTCCTGCTGATCGGGTTCACCCTGTTCATCCTTGATTTCAATGCGATGAATGGCGTGATGCCGGGTGAATCGCGCCTTGGTTTCTGGCTGAACACCGCCATCCACATCTATGTCGGCGTCATCGCCTGGACGGCCCGCAACGGTCTGACCGACATGATGCGTGGTTCCGATCCGGATCGCACCCATTTCGACGAAGAAGTCGCCCGCTACTATCCGTATTTTGCGATCGCCGTGTCGGCGGGTACCTGGCTTTTGGTCGAGTTCCTCGCCGCTCAGCGGAATCCGGCCGTGTTTGCCCTTCTGTCCGAAGGCGCGCATTTCGTCACGATGTTCTGGCTGTTGATCGCACCGGCACTCGACACGCTGATCCGCGGGCTGACCCGGCACCTGCTGCCGCCGATGATGGGCGATGGTCCGATCGCGGAACGTGCCTACAAATCGACCAAACGCAGCTACATCCGCATCGGACGCGTTCTGGCCGGCATTCTGGTCATTCTGATGATTGCAGATGCCTGGAATCTGGACCTGCAGGATATCGCGGGCGGGGACTCGGAAACCGGCAGCAAACTGGTTCAGTTCTTCATCATCATCGCAATCGGCTACATCCTGAACGAGGTGGTCTCGCTCTGGATCAACCGCCGGTTGGCCAAAGAGCAGACCGCTTCGGAGCAGAGCCCCGATGAGGAAGCCGGCGAAGGCGGCGGTGCCGGCGGCTCGCGCCTTGCCACGGTTCTACCGTTGCTGCGCGTGACCGCTCAGGTTGCCATCGCGGTCATCTTTGCCCTACTGGCGCTGGGCGCTCTGGGCTTGGACATTACGCCGCTTCTGGCTGGTGCCGGTATCCTGGGTCTGGCCATCGGCTTTGGTGCGCAGAAACTGGTCTCGGACATCGTGGGCGGGATTTTCTTCCTGATCGACGATGCTTTCCGAGTCGGTGAATATGTCGATGTGGGTGGCACCACAGGCACGGTCGAGAAGATCTCGATCCGCTCCATGCAGCTGCGCCACCATCGCGGTCCGGTGCATACCATCCCTTACGGAGAGATCCAGAAGCTGACCAACTACAGTCGCGACTGGGTCATCATGAAGCTGAAATTCACCGTGCCCTTCGACACTGATCCGAACAAGGTCAAGAAGATCTTCAAGAAGATCGGCGCCGAGATGATGGAGGACCCGCTCCACAAGGATGGCTTCCTGCAGCCCTTCAAATCGCAGGGCGTGTTCGACTTTGACGATGTCGGCATGATCATCCGCGGCAAGTTCATGGCCAAGCCCGGCAAGCAGTTCACCCTGCGCAAGGAGATCTTCAACCGGGTCAAGGCCGCCTTCAAGGAGAACGGGATCGACTTTGCCCGCCGTGAGGTGCGCGTCGCCATCCCCGGTTTGGAAGAGGCCGAAAACCTGACCGAACAGCAGAAAGCGGCGATCGGCGCGGCCGCGGCCGACGCGGTGAACAAGAAGGAAGAGCCGCCTCAATAAGGGCGGCGGGACAGCGGCGCACGCGCTGCTGTCCCCGTCATTCCGGTGGTGCGACCGTCATTTTCCGGTCGCAGGCCGCCGCATTCCGCCAGCAAATAGCGGGTTCCTGTTCGCTGCGCGCTCTTGACCCTTTCCCAAATCGCCCGGTTGCCCTAAAAGGCCCGCAATCCCGGCCACCTTGGAAACAGGACACACGATGCAAGAGCCCGCCATCACACCGGATCTGATTGCCGCACACGGGTTGAAACCCGAAGAATACGACATGATCCTCGAGATTATCGGGCGCGAGCCGACCTTTACCGAGCTGGGGATTTTCTCGGCCATGTGGAACGAGCACTGTTCCTACAAATCCTCGAAGAAATGGCTGCGCACGCTGCCCACCTCGGGCACTCAGGTGATCTGCGGTCCGGGTGAAAACGCCGGTGTGGTCGATATCGGCGACGGGCAGGCCGTGGTCTTCAAGATGGAAAGCCACAACCACCCCTCGTACATCGAACCCTACCAAGGGGCGGCAACCGGCGTGGGCGGCATTCTGCGCGACGTGTTCACCATGGGCGCGCGGCCCATCGCGGCAATGAACGCGCTGTCCTTCGGCGAACCCAACCACCCCAAGACCCGCCAGTTGGTCAACGGCGTGGTCGAAGGCATCGGTGGCTACGGCAACTGTTTCGGCGTGCCGACCGTGGGCGGTGAAGTTCGGTTCCATCCGGCCTACAATGGCAACTGCCTCGTGAACGCCTTTGCCGCCGGGCTGGCCGATGCCGACAAGATCTTCTACTCGGCCGCGTCGGGCGTTGGCGTGCCCGTTGTCTATCTGGGTGCCAAGACCGGTCGCGACGGCGTGGGCGGCGCCACGATGGCCTCGGCGGAATTCGACGACACCATCGAGGAAAAGCGCCCAACCGTGCAGGTCGGTGACCCCTTCACCGAAAAACGCCTGATGGAGGCGACGCTGGAACTGATGCAGACCGGCGCCGTGATTTCGATTCAGGACATGGGCGCGGCGGGCCTGACCTGCTCGGCCGTTGAGATGGGCGACAAGGGCGGGTTGGGTGTCCGGCTGGACCTGGAAAACGTGCCCCAGCGCGAAGAGAACATGACCGCCTACGAGATGATGCTGTCCGAGTCCCAGGAACGCATGCTGATGGTGCTGAAGCCCGAGCTTGAGGCCGAAGCCCGCGCCGTGTTCGAGAAATGGGATCTAGATTTCGCCATCGTCGGTGAAACCATCGCCGAAGACCGGTTCCTGATCATGCACAACGGCGAAATCAAGGCCGACCTGCCGCTGTCGAAACTGGCGTCAACGGCACCGGAATACGACCGCCCCTGGGTCCCCACCCCGGCGGCCGAAGACCTGGGCGAGGTACCGCAGATCGACCCGATCGACGGGCTGCGTGCGCTGATCTCGTCGCCCAACTACGCAAGCAAGCACTGGGTCTATGAGCAATACGACACCATGGTGATGGCTGACACGGCGCGTACGCCCGGTGTTGGAGCAGGCATGGTGCGCGTACATGGCACCGACAAGGTGCTGGCCTTCACTTCGGACGTAACCCCGCGATACGTGCGCGCCAACCCCGAGGAAGGCGGCAAGCAGGCCGTGGCCGAAGCCTATCGCAACCTGACCGCCGTTGGTGCCAAACCGCTGGCCACCACTGACAACCTGAATTTTGGCAACCCCGAAAAGCCCGAGATCATGGGCCAGTTCGTCGGTGCCATCCAAGGCATCGGAGCCGCTGTGGCCGCGCTGGACATGCCGATCGTTTCGGGCAACGTGTCGCTCTACAACGAAACCGACGGTCAGGCGATCCTGCCCACACCGAGCATCGGTGCGGTCGGCCTTTTGGATCACGCCGACGACATCATCGGCACCGAGGTTCGGGAAGGGCATGTGGCGCTGGTGATCGGTGAAACCAAGGGGCATCTGGGCCAATCCGCCCTGCTGGCCGAGGTCTTCAACCGCGAAGACGGCGACGCGCCGCATGTGGATCTGGATGCGGAAAAGCGCAACGGCGACTTCATCCGGGCCAATCGCGAGATGATCAAGGCCTGTACTGACCTGAGCGATGGCGGCATTGCACTGGCAGCCTTCGAACTGGCCGAAGCCGCGGGCGTGGGTGTGCATCTTGATGACGCCCCGACCGAGTTCCTTTTCGGTGAGGATCAGGGCCGTTACCTGGTGGCCTGCAATTTCGATCAGGCCGAAGCTCTGATGATTGCGGCGGGCCAGGCGGGCGTGCCGCTGGTTTCGGTCGGGCGCTTTACCGGAGAAACCGTGCGGATCGGAGCGTCCGAAGCTCCTCTGAGTGAACTCTCAGCGATGTATCGCAGCAGTTTTGCCGAAGCCGTCGCCTGAGCACGACGACGCTGAACCATACTCGGATCCTGCGCTGTTCGATCAGCGCGGGATCTGACTTTTCCAAGGGCGCTGCGCACCCTTGCGCGGGCTTCGGCATCGCTCTACATCTTTGAAAAGACCTTCAGGAGTATCTTAAATGCCAATGAGCGCCCACGAAATCGAACATCTGCTGCGCGAAGCCTTTCCGAATGCGGAAATCCAGGTCGGCGGCACCGATGGCGTACACATGTCCGCTATGGTCGTGGACGAAAGCTTTCGCGGGAAGAACAGGGTACAGCAGCAGCGCGCGGTCTATGCGGCGCTGAAAGGCAAGATGGACGGCCCGGATGGCGAGCTGCACGCGCTGGCTTTGACCACGAAAGTACCCGAGTGATGAGGCTGACGGCGGCCAGTGCCATGCTCACTCTGGTGATGGCACGCGCTGCCTTGTGCATTCCGATGGCATCCGACAATTCGGTCACGTGACATGATCGGTTGGGTTGTTTGGATCGGGATATGTGTCGGCGGGCTGGTAGTTGCCGAGGCTCTGCTCGAAGCCTATCTGAAACGGAACAGAACAAGATGATTGTCGGATATGCGCCCCGACCCAAACGCTTTGAAACGCAGACCGTGGGAAGCCGACGGCGTGACAAAAGTCAATGTAATCGACGAGGTTCATGCGATGAACCAGCGTACTGAACCAAGAAACTGGTGGCGCAGCCGCCGATCGAAATGACCGCCCGACAGACGGACGAACGTAAACAAGGAAACGCGAAATGACCGACGTTAAGACCCAGATCGACGAAACCGTCAAAAGCAAAGATGTGGTGCTGTACATGAAGGGCACCAAAGAAATGCCGCAGTGCGGATTTTCATCTCGGGTGGCCGGTGTTCTGAACTATATGGGTGTCGAATACACCGACGTGAACGTTCTGGCGGACGAGGAAATCCGCCAGGGCATCAAGGACTATTCGGACTGGCCGACTGTGCCCCAACTCTACGTCAAAGGCGAATTTGTGGGTGGTTGTGATATCATCACGGAAATGACCCTGTCAGGAGAGCTGGACACGCTGTTCGATGAAAACGGTGTCGCCTACAACAAGGAAGCCGCCGACAAAATCCGCGAGGCAAACGCCTGATCAGCCGCTCAGCGGCTGACACAGTCTTTCAAAATATCGGTTTCGTCGGTGGCTCCGGCCGCCGCGAAACTGACCATCGCGTTCCAGCCTTTCGACCGCAGGGTATACGTCCCCTGCCCGTTCACCGACTCGTAACGGATACCCGAGCCGCTCTGGACTTGGCGCAACGCAATCAACTGACCATCGACGATCATCGCCGCAGCCCCTTCACCGTCGGAGGGGTTGAAGTATGTCACGGGCAGCTCAACGCCATTTTCGCAGGTGAAGGTCACAGATAGGATGTCAATCTGTGCCAATGCCGGACCCGAGACCGCCCCGACCAACGCCGCCAGGCACAAACTCCGCAAATGTGTCATCTCGCGTTCTTCTCTTCGATCACCGAGGCCAGCGCCTCGGCGCGTGCCGCCATCTCTGCAAGGGTGTCGGTAACCGACGGCGGAACAACGGCCACTTCGATCCGTTCCGGTTCTGGCGCGGGCGCACTGCGCATACGCTCCAATTCGCCTTCAACCTCGGCCAGCTTCACCTCGAGTGTTTTGATGCGATCCTCGGTGGCCGCCGCCTTGTCGGCCAGCATTAGCCCCGCCATCAACAGCATCCGCGACTCGGGCATACGGCCAATCTGGTCGGCCATCACCTGGGCCTCATCATCCAGCATCTTCGCGGCTGCGTGCAGAAACGGTTCCTCGCCGTCCTGGCAGGAAACCTCAAATCCGCGCCCGCCAATATGAATGGTAACCTCGGGCATTACTCTACCTCTCCTTCGGCCAGGTTGGCGTGGGTCAGCAAAGGCTCAAGCCGCGCCAGAACCGCATGAGCTTCGGCCGCGTCGGTGGCGCGGGCGGCCCGGGTGGCCTCCAACTCGGCCACGGTTGCCTTGTTCAAAAGCTCGGCATCGGGAACGCCGCCCTCAGCAGCCTTGCGCAACTCGTCGACCGCTTCGCGCAATTGGTCATTTGCCTTGCGCAAGCGCTGCAGGTCGTCATCAAGCCGCGACATGGCTGCGCCGTGGCTGGCGCGTTCGGCCCGCAGCATTTCCAGTTCGGCATTCAATTCGGGGATACGCTCTGAATCCTCCAGCTGCCGCCGCAATTCGGAGATCTCGGCCTTCAGCGCTGCAACTTCGTCCTGATTTTCCAGCGCGGCCTTGGCTTCGGACAGTTCGGCACGCGCGGCCTCGACGGTGGCCAGTTTGGCATTGGACTCGCCCAACTGGGCGCGCAAAGCGTCGATTTCCTGATCATGCCGCTCTTTCAGAGACTTCAGGCGCTCTTCCAATTGCGCATTGGCCAGCTTTTCCTCATCCAGGGCGGCGCGCAATTGTCCATCTTCGCTGCCCGCGACCGGACCCCCCGATTGCAGCGCTTCGATCCCGGTGCCAATCCGATCCATCGCGGCCATGATGCGTCGCTGTAAGTCTTCGATCTGGCTCATTGCCCCTGTCACCTCTTTACCAAGGTTCGTTCTGTTTTTCCGATGGCCGAATCAATACGGCTCGTACCGGTACTTAGTCTAACGGAATGTTCCCCAAAATACCCACTCTTTGCTTTCAAAGGCTTGAGCAACACTCTTGAAGCGATGGCAATGCGCCGCGCCGGGTTCCGCTTGCACTTTGGGGGGTGGATGGTATTCAGCCCGCAATCTGCCGTAATCCAAAGGAACAACACCCGTGGACCTGACTGCGCTGCGCAATGCCAACCCTGAACACTGGGCGAAGGCTGCGGCCATTCGCACCCTGACCCTTGATGCTGTCGCCGCCGCCAATTCCGGCCATTCCGGAATGCCGATGGGCATGGCCGACGTCGCGACCGTGTTGTTTGAAAAACACCTGAAATTCGACGCCTCGGCCCCAAACTGGCCTGACCGCGACCGGTTCATCCTGTCGGCTGGCCATGGCTCGATGCTGATCTATTCCCTGCTCTACCTGACGGGCTACAGCGCAGTTACTCTGGACGAGATCAAGAACTTCCGCCAACTGGGCGCGAAAACCGCCGGCCACCCGGAAAACTTCCTGATTGACGGTGTCGAAACCACCACTGGCCCTCTTGGGCAAGGAATTGCCAATGCCGTCGGTTTTGCGATGGCCGAAGAAATCCAGCGGGCTCATTACGGCAAAAAGGTTGTCGACCACTACACCTATGTGATCGCCGGTGACGGCTGCCTGATGGAAGGTGTCAGCCAGGAGGCCATCACCCTGGCCGGTCGGCACGAGCTCAGCAAGCTGATCGTGTTCTGGGACAACAACAACATCACCATCGACGGCACCGTCGACATTGCTGACCGCACTGATCAGGTGCGCCGGTTCGCCGCTTCAGGCTGGCATGTGGTCGAGATTGACGGCCACGACCCCAAGGCCATCGATGCGGCGATTGTGCAGGCAAAAGCGTCGAAGAAACCGACCATGATCGCCTGCGAAAGCCATATCGCGTTGGGGCATGCCGCGCAGGATACCTCGAAAGGTCACGGTGCATTGACCGATGCCGAACAGCTGCAGGCCGCCAAGGATGCATATGGCTGGCCGCACGGACCGTTCGAAATTCCGACCGAGGTGAAATCCGCGTGGGAAGCAATCGGCGCGCGTGGCGCAATGGAACGGAAAGCGTGGGAAGAACGTTTTGCCCAACTGTCCGAGCGAAAGCAGGCCGAGTTCAACCGCGCCTACGCGTTCGAGGCGCCGAAGAAGCTGGCTGGCGCCATCCGTGCCTTCAAAAAGCAGGTTTCCGAGGATCAACCCAAGCTGGCCACCCGCGCCTCGTCGGAAAAGGTGCTGAACGTCGTAAACCCGATCATGACCGAGACGGTCGGCGGTTCGGCGGACCTGACCGGGTCGAACAACACCAAATCAGCCGATATGGGCGTATTCCTTCCTGAAAACCGCAAGGGCCGCTATATCCACTACGGCATCCGTGAACACGGCATGGCCGCGGCGATGAACGGCATGGCGCTGCATGGTGGCATCCGCCCCTATGGCGGCACTTTCATGGCCTTCACCGACTATGCGCGCCCGTCGATGCGTCTGGCCGCGCTGATGAAGATCCCCAGCGTTTTCGTGATGACCCATGACTCGATCGGTCTGGGCGAAGACGGCCCGACGCACCAACCGGTCGAGCATTTGGCGATCTCGCGCGCGACGCCGAACACCTATGTGTTCCGCCCTGCCGACACCGTCGAGACCGCCGAGGCCTGGGAACTGGCGCTGACCTTCAAGGACAGCCCCTCGGTGCTGTCGCTGACCCGCCAGGGCGTGCCGACCGTGCGCACCCAGCACAAGGCCAAGAACCTGACCGCCCAGGGCGCCTATGTTCTGGCCGAGGCCGAGGGCAAGCGTCAGGCGATCCTGATCGCCACCGGGTCCGAGGTGTCGCTGGCCATGGAGGCCAAGGCGATGCTCGAGGCCGAAGGGATCGGCACCCGCGTCGTTTCGATGCCCTGCATGGAGCTGTTCGCCGAGCAGGACGAAGCCTATCGCAAGAAGGTCCTGCCCGCCGGCCCCGTCCGCGTCGGTATCGAGGCCGCCGTCCGTGCCGGCGGCTGGGACCGCTGGCTGCTGGGCGAGCGTGGCCGCGAGGCCAAGGCCGGTTTCATCGGCATGTCGAGCTTTGGCGCGTCCGCTCCCGCAGGCGAACTGTACAAGCATTTCGGCATCACCGCCGAGGCGACGGTTGCCAAGGTCAAGGAATTGCTGGGCTGATCCAGCCGATCCGAGCAATCAAAGGGCGGCCATCGTGCCGCCCTTTTCTTTTGGACCTCAATGGTCGGCTGTCTGCTCTGCCTTTTTGGGCCACAGCGGTGCGATGACCTTGGTCGCCAACGGGATCAGAACGAACCCCCAGGCCAGCCCGAACACGCCGTCCATCGCAGCCTTGCTGATCCACTCCACCGCGCCGACCCATTGATCGGACACGGCATGACCGGCCGCATAGGCCCAATCGTGGATGTGGTGCCCCAGCCAGCCAAAGCCCAGCACCTCGAGCCCATGGATCATGATCGAGCCGCCAACCCACAGCATCGCCGCCGTACCCACGACTGACAGGGTCTTCATGACCTTTGGCATCGCCTTGACCAGCCCGCGGCCCAGCCCGCGGCCAATCGGCGTTGGCGCGTTCTTTGCCAGATAAAGACCGACATCATCCATTTTGACGATCAACGCGACCGAGCCATAGACGGCCACCGTGACACCGATCCCCACCACGGCCAGCGTTGCGGCCTGCATCCAGACATTCGGGGCCTCGATTGCAGAAAGAGCGATGGTCATGATCTCGGCCGACAGGATGAAATCGGTCTTGATCGCCCCTTTGATCTTCTGCTCCTCCAGATGACCCGGATCACGGACGTTCATGTCCTCTTCGATCACGTGGCTGCCATGCGGGAACAGCACGTGAAAAATCTTCTCGGCGCCCTCGAAACACAGGTATGAGCCGCCGATCATCAGCAAGGGCGTTATCAGCCACGGCGCGAAGTTCGCCAGCAACAGCGCCACAGGCAGCAGCAGAATGACCTTGTTGAACATCGACCCGCGCGCGATGCGCCAGATGATCGGCAACTCGCGCGCCGGAGCAAACCCTTGGACGTATTTCGGCGTAACGGCCGCGTCATCGATGATCACGCCCGCGGTCTTGGCCCCCGCCTTGCCGGCGGCCGCCGCCACATCGTCGACCGAGGCCGCCGCCACCTTGGCGATTCCCGCCACATCGTCCAACAGGGCCAGCAATCCGCTCATGCCGCATCCTTTCCGTTCATCCGTCGCACTTTGGACACTAACCGATCCGACAGCTAGCGCAAGCGTTAGCGCAACCACGCCAAGTTTGCGCTAACACATTGCAAATATGGTATTTTCTATCTTTTTAGATGGACCGATCATCGCTATATCGCCCGGAACACAAGCGGATTTGGAGACGTCACATGACCATCAAGGTCGGCATCAATGGTTTTGGCCGCATCGGCCGCTGTACCCTGTCGCACATTGCCGCGTCAGGCCGCAACGACATCGAAGTGATCAAGGTCAACGCCACCGGACCGCTTGAAACCTCGGCGCATCTGCTGAAATACGACAGCATCCACGGCCGCTTTCCGCGCGACGTTTCGATCAGCGGCAACACGATGGACCTGGGTCGCGGGCCGATGCAGATGTTCTCGACCTACGATATGAACGAGCTGGACTGGGAAGGCTGCGACGTCGTTCTGGAATGCACCGGCAAGTTCAACGACGGGCTGAAGGCGAAAACACACCTTGAACGTGGCGCGCAAAAGGTTCTGCTGTCGGCCCCGGGCAAGAACGTGGACAAGACGATCGTGTTCGGAGTGAACCACAATACACTGACCGCGAATGACAACATGGTCTCGAACGGGTCCTGCACCACGAATTGCCTTGCCCCGCTTGCCAAGGTGCTGGACGAAGGTATCGGCATTGAAAACGGCATCATGACCACGATCCACGCCTATACCGGCGACCAGCCCACGCTGGACCGCCGCCACAGCGACCTGTACCGCGCCCGCGCCGCCGCCATGTCGATGATCCCCACCAGCACCGGTGCCGCCAAGGCGCTGGGCGAGGTTCTGCCGAACCTCAAAGGGCGTCTGGACGGCTCGGCCATTCGCGTGCCCACGCCGAACGTGTCGGCCGTCGACCTGACCTTCCGCGCCTCGCGCGAGGTGACCGTCGATGAGGTCAACGCCATCGTCGCCGAGGCCGCCAAGGGGCCGATGCAGCGCGTTCTGGGCTATGAACCCGCCCCCCTGGTGTCGACCGATTTCAACCACACCGAGGAAAGCTCGATCTTCGCGCCAGACCAGACCCGCGTCGTAGACGGCCGCATGGTCCGCGTGCTGGCGTGGTACGACAACGAATGGGGCTTCTCGGTACGCATGGCCGATGTGGCCGTCGCCATGGGACGGCTTAACTGATCCCATCAAGACCGCTTGAACCGCGTCGCCCGCTCAGGTTATCTGGGCGGGCTTTTTTGTTCGGAGCAGCAATGACAAACCAAATCGCGATCTGGCTGGGAGTCCTTATTCTTGGCGGTCTGATGCTGGACTTCGCGCTGTTTGGAACCGAGCATCTCCTGTTCCTCGGCAAGAAGTTCTACGACTTTCTCGACTGGGTCGCGTTCTGGCGCTGACAGAGGTTTTGCTTGACATTTTCGCCTGACTGCCTTTGTTAGCGCTAACTGATTTCAATCGCGGCTTAGCGGCCATTCAGACGGAGCGCGACATGACACTCAAACTTGCAATCAACGGATTTGGACGGATCGGGCGCGGTGTCCTGCGCGGCTTGATGGAAAGCGGTCGTACGGATGTGCAGATCGTCGCGATCAACGACCTCGCCAAGCCGGAAATGAATGCGCATCTGTTCGAGTTCGACAGCGTGCATGGCCGCTACACCAAGCCGGTCACCCTGAGCGAGGCCGGGCTGGACGTAGGCGCCGGCCCGATCCGGCTGACCAACGAGCGCGACCCCGAGGCGCTGGATTGGTCGGACGTCGACGTGGTTCTGGAATGCACCGGCGTGTTCCGCACGCGCGAAGCTGCATCTCGCCATTTCAAGAACGGCGCGAAAAAGGTTCTGATCTCGGCGCCGGCGCGCGGGGATGGCGAGGTTAAAACAGTGGTGTTCGGCGTGAACGACCACGAGCTGACCGCCGCCGACACCGTGGTTTCCAACGCATCCTGCACCACCAACTGCCTGTCGCCGGTCGCTGCCGCGCTGGATGCGGGCTTGGGTATCGTGCACGGCAACATGACCACGGTGCACGCCTATACCGCCAGCCAGCCGGTGCATGACACCGCCGGCAAGGACCCGTACCTGTCGCGCGCGGCGGCCCTGTCGATGATCCCGACCACCACCGGCGCCGCCTCGGCCGTGGGGCTGGTTCTGCCGCAACTGCAAGGCAAACTGACCGGTCAGGCGATCCGGGTTCCAACCCCGAACGTCTCGGTTGTCGATCTGGTAGTCGAGGTATCGCGCCCCACTACCGAAGACGAGGTCAACGCCCTGTTCACCGAGGCCGCGGCCAAGATCCCGACCGTTCTGGCCGCGGAAACCCGCCCGTTGATCTCCATCGATTTCAACCATGATTCCCACAGCTCGACCGTGTCGTTGGCCGAAACCAAAGTGACCGACGGCACGCTGGTTCGCGTTCTGGCCTGGTATGACAACGAGTGGGGTTTCTCGAACCGGATGCTGGACACCGCTGCCGCGATGGGCGCCCTAACCTAACCGCTCTTTCAGTGCGATATTGACCTGGGGCGTGACGAATTTCGACACGTCCCCACCCAGCCGGGCGATTTCCTTGACCAGTTTCGAGGCAATCGCCTGGTGTCGGGCTTCGGCCATCAGGAACACGGTCTCGATCGAATCGTCGAGCGCCCGGTTCATCCCAACCATCTGAAATTCATATTCGAAATCGGCAACAGCACGCAGGCCGCGTACGATGATCTGCGCCCCTACGTCCCGGGCGCAGTCTATCAGCAGGTTTTCGAACGGATGCGCAACAATTTCAGTGCCGGTCTGATCGGTCAGGTAGGCGCATTCCGCCTCGATCATGGCCACCCGCTCTTCGAGCGAGAACAGCGGACCCTTGTCGCGGTTGATCGCGACGCCGATCACCAGCTTGTCGACCAGCATGGCTGCCCGGCGGATGATATCGATATGACCCATGGTGATGGGGTCAAAGGTTCCCGGATATAATCCAACCCGCATCGCGCCCTCCTGAGCAAGAAAATTTCTGCGCAAGCAAACACAAGTTTTGCGCAGCTGCAAGAGGCCGCAATGTCGTC
This sequence comes from Ruegeria sp. BC6, assembly GCF_056539185.1. Classification (NCBI taxonomy): domain Bacteria; kingdom Pseudomonadati; phylum Pseudomonadota; class Alphaproteobacteria; order Rhodobacterales; family Roseobacteraceae; genus Ruegeria; species Ruegeria sp. BC6. The sequence continues at coordinate 407,445 of NZ_JBQFUM010000001.1, read as the reverse complement.
AGATGGGGCTAGTGCCCCATGATCATGCCCTGCAGGGCATCTTTTTCCATGGCCAGTTCGGACAATTGCGCTTTTACGACGTCGCCCAGAGTGACGATCCCAATCAGTTTGCCATCTTCGACAATCGGCATGTGGCGGAACCGACCTTCGGTCATACGAGCGAGAACGTCCTGCACCTTGTCCTGTTGGGTGGCGGTCACCAGTTTCTTGGTCATGTAGGCGCTGACCGGCTGTGTCAGGCACCCGCTGCCACTGGCGGCCAATTCCCGCACGATATCGCGTTCCGAGAGGATGCCGGCTGCGGTTTCGCCATCGTCCTCCGATACGATCACCGTACCAATGCGCTTATCGGCCAGAATCTTTGCCGCGTCGGACACGGTCATCGAAGGCGCCACCGTCACAACCCCGTCCGTCGACTTGGACTTCAGAATGGCCTGTACAAGCATGGGCAATACCTCCGAAATAATTTTCCCGTTTTCCAAAGCGTTGCCCGATTAGATCAACCTGTCAAGCTTGGGCTTCGGCTTCCAGCCGCGCAACTTCGTCGCGAATTCCCCGGCTGAGCGCTTCTGCAAATCGGTTCAACCGTTCGTTGCGTTGATCACCCTGATGGCGAACCAGGTGAAAGCTGCGCGTCAGACTGACTTGATCCGTCAGAATTTTTTTCAGCTGAGGATGGAACGGCAACGTGAAGTCATGCGCGATACATACCCCGGTACCCAGCGAGGCTTGCCGCAACTGCACCGAGACCGAGTTCGATGCAAGTGGGACACGATCAATACCCAGATCGTTGAGATAATCGAGCTCGCGGTCGAAGATCATGTCCGGGATATAACCGATCATGCGGTGACCCTTCAGCTCACTGACCGAGCGAATGGGTCCATGCCGCGAAAGGTAGCCGGCTGTTGCCACCATATGCAGCTTGTAGTCGCTGATCTTTTGCACCAGCAGCTTGCCGGCCGTCGGGGCGCTGACGGTGATGGCCATATCCGCCTCGCGGCGCGACAGGTTGATGATCCGCGGCAAGGCCAGGATCTGTATGTCCAGGTCGGGATTCGAGTCGCTGATTTTGGCGCAGACTTGTGGCAGCAGATAGTTGGCGCTTCCGTCCGGAGCACCGATCCGGATTTGACCACTCAGCGACTTGGTCGCGCCTTCCATCGCGCCAGCCGCTGCGCGCATCGCCTCCTCAGCGCCTTGAGCGTGCTCGAACAGTCGCTCTCCGGCCGAGGTCAGTACGTAGCCCTGCGGTGACTTCGTGAAAAGCGGCGCTTTCAGTGCTGCTTCCAACCGGGAAACCCGCCGCCCCACTGTCGCCGGGTCGATCTTTAATAACCGCCCGGCCGAAGACAGGCTTTCCTCGCGCGCAACCGCCAGGAATACGCGCATGTCATCCCAGTTCGGATCCATCCCCACCCCTGCATTTTTGCAAAACTCTTTTGGGATATTGCCTCTGTTCATGAGATTTATGCAAGCCTATGCTGCGCGCAAATTCAGCGGAGGAGTTTGCGATGCAAGACCTGACCCATTTCATCAACGGCGAATACACGCCCGGCACATCCGGTCGATTTGACGACGTCTACAACCCCGCCACGGGCGAGGTTCAGTACAAATGCCCGATGGCCAGCGCTGCCGAGACGACGGCAGCAATCGAACACGCCGCTGCAGCCCAGCCCGCATGGGGCGCGACCAACCCGCAAAAGCGCGCCCGCGTGATGATGCAGATGGTCCACCTGATGCATCGCGACATGGAAAAGCTGGCCGAAGCGCTGAGCCGCGAGCACGGCAAGACCCTGCCCGACGCCAAAGGCGACCTGCAGCGCGGGCTTGAGGTAATCGAATACTGCATCGGCGCCCCGCAGATGCTGAAGGGTGAATTCACCGACAGCGCCGGCCCCGGCATCGACATGTATTCCATGCGCCAGCCGCTGGGCGTTGTCGCCGCCATCATGCCGTTCAACTTCCCGGCCATGATGCCCTTGTGGCATGTCGGCCCTGCACTGGCCTGCGGCAACGCGGTGGTGCTGAAGCCCTCGGAACGTGACCCATCGGTACCGCTGATGCTGGCCGAACTGTTCGTCGAGGCCGGTCTGCCCAAAGGTGTGTTCCAAGTCGTCAACGGCGACAAAGAGGCCGTGGACACCCTGCTGGACAGCGAGATCATTCAGGGTGTGTCCTTCGTCGGCTCGACCCCCATCGCGCAGTACATCTATTCGCGCGCCACGGCGAACGGCAAACGCGCCCAGTGTTTTGGCGGGGCCAAGAACCACATGATCGTCATGCCCGACGCCGACCTGGATCAGGCCGCCGACGCGCTGGTGGGCGCCGGTTTCGGCGCTGCCGGCGAACGCTGCATGGCCGTTTCGGTGGCCGTTCCGGTGGGCGAGGAAACCGCTGACGCGCTGATCGAGAAGTTGGTGCCGCGCATCGAAAAGCTGAAGGTCGGCCCCTATACCGCGGGCGACGACGTCGATATGGGGCCCGTCGTGACCGCCGCCGCCAAGGAACGCATCCTGGGCCTGATCAATTCGGGCGTGGAACAGGGCGCGAAACTGGTCGTCGACAACCGCGACTTCAAGCTGCAGGGCTATGAAGACGGTTTCTTTGTCGGCCCCCACCTGTTCGACCATGTCACCCCTGACATGGACATCTACAAACAGGAGATCTTCGGCCCCGTTCTGTCCACCGTCCGCGCCGGATCGTACGAAGAGGCGCTGAAGCTGGCGATGGACCATGAATACGGCAACGGCACCGCGATCTTCACCCGCGACGGCGACACCGCCCGTGATTTCGCCAGCCGGGTCAATATCGGCATGGTTGGTATCAACGTCCCGATCCCGGTGCCGCTGGCCTATCACACCTTCGGAGGCTGGAAGAAATCCATGTTCGGAGACCTGAACCAGCACGGCCCCGACAGCTTCAAGTTCTACACCCGCACCAAGACCGTGACGTCGCGCTGGCCGTCGGGCATCAAAGAAGGTGGCGAGTTCAACTTCAAAGCGATGGATTAACAAACTGATTTTACGAGCAAAGGCCGCCCTAAATTGGGGCGGCCTTTTTGTCCGCAGGCAAACCCAATTCGCCAACCGTCACCTTGTGCACCTTTTGCTTGGCAAAAAACTGCGCAATCCGGCACGCGTTCACGAGAATTTCAGCACCGACCTCTGGCTTCACCTCACTGCCCGGCATAAATTGGCCGAAAATTCGAGCAGTCAGTCGCCAGGAGGCCATCGTGACAACCAGAATTTCCCGCCGCTCGGCCCTTTTGGGGGTTGCATCCGTATTGGCGTCGCCGACCTTGTTGCGGGCGCAGAGCCAGGACGCCTTCCCTCAAACCGAAGAGGCGATCAGTACTCAGCTTCCCGTTCGCCGCAACGTATCGTCCTTTTCCAAGCAGGACTGGCAGGATCACTTCGATGAACTGGGCGTGGGCTGCTTGCTGGCAGACATCACCAGCCGGGCGGTGCATTACTGGGGTCCTGACGGTACCTACAAGCTGTACCCCAGCTCGGTTCCCATGAGCGAAGAGCTGACCAAACGCGGCTACACCGAAGTCGTGCGCAAAGCGGAAAACCCCAGCTGGACGCCGACCGCATCGATGCGCGAGCGCGATCCCAACCTGCCGGTCCGCATGGAAGGTGGAGATCCAGGCAACCCACTTGGAACCCGCGCAATGTACCTGTCCTGGCCGGCTTACCTGGTGCATGGCACACATGACACCCGAAAGATCGGACGCCAAAGTTCATCCGGGTGTATCGGGTTGTACAACCAGCATGTCGAGGAACTGTATCCTCTGGTCCAAATCGGAACAAAAGTCAGACTGCTTTGAAACGACAAAGCCCCGGCCGATCGACCGGGGCTTTGATTTTGTGGCGAGTGTCTTGATTACTCGGGGATCAGAACAGTGTCGACGACGTGGATGACGCCGTTGCTTGCCTCGATGTCGGCCTGAACGACATTCGCTCCGTCGACCTTGACGCCGTTCTTGGCATTGACGCTCAGACGTTCGCCCTGAACGGTCAGAACCTTGGCCCGCTTACCAGCGATGTCACCCGACATCACTTTAGCCGGCACAACGTGATAGGTCAGGATGGCGACCAACTGATCCTTGTTTTCGGGCATCAGCAGCGTCTCGACAGTGCCCTCGGGCAGAGCGGCGAACGCTTCATCGGTGGGCGCGAACACCGTGAAGGGGCCTTTGCCCTTCAGCGTGTCCACCAGACCGGCGGCCTGAACAGCGGCAACCAGCGTGTTGAACGACCCGGCCGAAACTGCGGTGTCCACGATGTCTGCGGCTTGGGCTTTCATCGGCAGTGCGAGTGCGACGGCGGCTGCGGCACCCATGAATGTACGACGGAACATGTTTAGTCTCCTCTCCAGCGTGATATGGAAAGGGGTACGCGCGCTTTCAAAAAGCGGATCACGAAAAAATCTGCTTTACCGCTTCTGAACCCAGATACTCTGCGCTCGGCCTCCAGTCAGAAAAGGCAACGCTTCGACGGCATCGGGGCGCGCCTGCTGAAGGTAAAAACCGGGCCAAAGCATTGAAAAAGAACCAGATTGCAGCAAAGCGTGCAGCATGTACTGCTCGCCCCAACCCGGGCAGTCATAGAAAAACCGCTTGGGGTATTCATAGGGCAAAAAAACATCGTGGACATGGATCACGACGCCCGGTTTCAGGTTCGGAATGATGCGGCAGAACAGATGCGCTACGTCATTGCTCATGCGCACGACATGGCTCGAGTCGATGAACAGAACGTCTCCGGCCTCGAGCTGATCGAACACGGATGCGTCGACCTCTTCCAGTCGTTTTTGTTCGAATTGATCAACAACATGCGCGATCTCTGCGCGCGGATACGGGTCGATCGCCGTGATCCGGGTTTCCAAGCCGCCGTCTAGAACGGCCTGCCGGGTCACTCGGGTGGAGTTTCCACATCCGACCTCGACGACGCGTTTCGGCTTGAACCGCCGGATCATCAAGTACAGAGCGTCGGCGTCCGGACTGTCGTAGTACCCGTTGCCGATCCGGTAGCCGGTCTGGTTCCGCTCAGGATCCTTCAAAGCAGCCAGTGCTTCGGCATGGACCGTATACTCGACGACCAGTTCGGCAATATCGAACCCTTCCATCCCGGGTGACAGGGCATAGGCCGGTCGGGTCAGGCCGCCTGCCCGCTCGAATGCTTCAAGCCGTGCCCGCTCATCCCGCTCGGGGGCCTTGTCGATCAACCGTGTGCCGAACCTGTCCAAGAATGCATTGAGCTTCGGGAATTTCCTGGGTTTCACGACACACGGCTCCGATTATCTGTCTGGCTTCTGCGGTGCTTACCTTTGGCACACGGGTCAGCGCAAGGTCGATGGCGCCAAAGCCTTGGCAAAAGAGCGGATTCCGTATTCACTGATCCCAAAAGGAAACGGGAGGCCCGCACATGCAGCAGGATTTCACGATCGGCATCGAAGAGGAATACCTGCTTGTCGATCGCGACAGCTTGCAGCTGGCTCAGGCGCCCGAGGCATTGATGCAGGCCTGCCAGGCGGATTTTGAAGGCCAGGTCAGCCCGGAATTCCTGCAATGCCAGATCGAGGTTGGGACCCGCCCGCATACGACGGTCAAGTCCGCACGTGAGGACCTCAGGCGGCTGAGGTCCTGTGTCGCCAAGCGCGCTGCCGAGCACAACCTGTCGCCCATCGCTGTATCCTGCCACCCGTTTGCGGATTGGAAAGACCAGCACCACACGCGAAAAGAGCGGTATGACAACCTGCAACACGCGCTGGGGGGTGTCGCCCGGCGCATGCTAATCTGCGGGATGCATGTGCATGTCGGTGTAGACGACCCCGCTCAGCGCGCCGATATCCTGCCGCAACTGTGTTATTTTCTGCCCCACCTCCTGGCGCTTTCAACCTCATCACCCTTCTGGAACGGACAGGATACCGGGCTGTCCTCGTATCGCCTGACGGTGTTCGACAACCTGCCCCGCACCGGCCTGCCCCCTGTTTTTGGTAGCTGGTCCGAATACGAGCGCACCACCGGTGTCCTGGTCGAATTGGGCGTAATCGAGGATACCTCGAAGATCTGGTGGGACCTTCGACCGTCGCACAGCTATCCGACGCTCGAGACGCGGATCATGGATGTGCAGCCTCGCATGGAACACGCGCTGTCGCTTGCGGCCATGGTGCAGGCACTGACCCGAATGCTCTGCCGCCTGAAAGACCGCAACCTGCGCTGGCGGCAATATGATCGGTTCCTGATCGGCGAAAACCGTTGGCGCGCGCAGCGCTACGGCGTGGGCGAAGGTCTGATCGATTTCGGAGACCGCTCGATCAAACCGATGCCCGACCTGATGGGCGAGTTGATGGGCATGCTGGCCGAAGATGCCGAAGCATTGGGCACCATGGCCGAGTTGGCCCGTTTGCGTCAGATTGCCGAGAGCGGTACCTCAGCCACGCGACAGCGTCGCGTTCACGCCGAAGCGCTGGCCAATGGCGACGATCCGGGCCAGGCCGTGGTCCGGCACCTGATTGACGAATTCCACGCTGATCTGTGACGCTCATACCGCATTCAGGATCTGTCTGATCCGGTCGGCCACGGGCTCGTACAGGCTGCGGGCTTTCCAATACCCATTGTGCGAAAACGGATTCCATCCGGTGAGGACATTCCCGACCCGAATAGCCTGATCGGTGATCTCACCCGTCCCGACAAGCTGCCCATAGCTGGGCGCGATCGGTCCGAGGGGAAAGCCAAGAACGTCGTGCTTGTCATAATAGTTCTGCCACCAGTTATGGAATTGCAGGGTCAGTGGCAATTCCTGGTTGGGGCGTTGGATCGGCGTGATGTCCTGTTCGGGATAGGCGAACAGAAAGATCGGGATGTTGCAGCCAAACGTGACCAGCCCGGCCACTGTCTGCATGTCCTCCACCGGAACGCCGTGCTGCGGCAATCCACCGTGGCGCAGATGGCGCTGAAGGTCATAGATGTAGTTCGACATGATATGCCCACCCAAGGAATGAGCGACGATCAGGATGGGGGCGCGCTCGCCGACCTGAAACCGGACGATGCGTATCACCTGCGCAACTCGTTCATGGATCGCGGTATAGGTCTTGTCGCTGCCGTCGGGGGTCGGGCGATAGGATGCCGCGTCAGACAGGTTGCACACAACGAAACGGCGTGTGCGGTCATAGCCCGTATAGGGGCTTATGCTGTTCAGATAGTCCATCTGCCGGCCCTGCAGGATTTGCGCCCAGATCACCTCGTGCCAGGCAACTTTGCTCATGTCCTGCCCCAACTGCCGCCCCACCCGGTCGTGCAAGTCGCTCGAAAACGTCGGCACCGAGGACGGCTGGTTCGGTCCGACCGACTGGCTGCCCATTCCGTGTATCGCAACCACGGCCATCTTGTAATTCGACATCCACAACTCCGATCAATCAATAAAACGAATGGCTCAGCATAACCGCCTTTTGGCAATCACCCAAATCCGGCGCATGTGCATCACGGGGTTTGCTCCGCGTGAAAAATTTCTGTAAGGATTGCGCAATAAATAAACAGTCGTTCAATTCACGTCGCCACAAGGGGGAGACCGGCCATGGATTTCGCGCTGACCGAAGAACAGACGGCCATTTTCGATATGGCCTACGCGTTCGGGCAAGAACAGATCGCACCTTTCGCCCGCCAGTGGGAGGCCGAGGGCACCATCCCCAAGGACCTGTGGCCCAAGGTCGGCGAACTGGGCTTCGGCGGGCTGTACGTGTCCGAAGAAAGCGGCGGCTCGGGCTTGACCCGTCTGGACGCCACGCTGGTGTTCGAGGCGCTGTCGATGGCCTGCCCCTCGGTCGCGGCCTTTCTGTCGATCCACAACATGTGCGCCAAGATGCTGGACAGCTTTGCCAGCGATGAACTGAAATCGCGCATCATGCCCGACGTTCTCAGCCTGAACACGGTGCTCAGCTATTGCCTGACCGAACCGGGCTCGGGGTCGGACGCGGCGGCGCTCAAGACGCGGGCCGAGCGCACCAACGAGGGCTATACGCTGAACGGCACCAAGGCCTTCATCTCGGGCGGCGGCTATTCCGATGCCTATGTCTGCATGGTCCGCACAGGCGGCGACGGGCCCAAGGGGATCTCGACCGTCTATGTCGAGGACGGCACACCGGGCCTCAGCTTCGGCGCACTGGAACAAAAGATGGGCTGGAAAAGCCAGCCCACCGCGCAGGTCCAGTTCGACGACTGCAAGATCCCGGCCGAAAACCTTGTCGGGACCGAGGGCGACGGGTTCAAATACGCGATGATGGGTCTGGATGGCGGGCGCCTGAACATCGCCTCATGCTCGCTGGGCGCGGCGCAGGCGGGGCTGGACATGACGCTGCAGTACATGTCCGAGCGGAAGGCCTTCGGCCAGACCATCGACCAGTTTCAAGCCCTGCAATTCCGGCTGGCCGACATGGAGATCGAACTGCAGGCCGCCCGCACCTTCCTGCGTCAGGCCGCATGGAAGCTGGATCAGGGCACGCCCGACGCCACCAAATTCTGCGCGATGGCCAAGAAATTCGTGACCGAGACCGGATCGAAAGTGGTCGATCAGTGCCTGCAGCTGCATGGCGGCTACGGCTATCTGGCCGACTACGGCATCGAAAAGCTTGTGCGCGATCTGCGGGTGCACCAAATTCTGGAAGGCACGAACGAGATCATGCGCGTGATCGTTGCCCGCCAACTGCTCGCCCATCGCTGAGGTTTCCATGTCCGATATCGACATCCGCACCACGGGCCGCGCCGGCCGGATCACCCTGACCCGACCCAAGGCCCTGAATGCGCTGAGCTACGAGATGTGCATGGCCATCGACACCGCCCTGCGCAATTGGCGCGAGGATGACGAGGTCGATCTGGTCATCCTGGATGCCGAGGGCGAAAAGGCCTTTTGCGCGGGCGGAGACATCGCCGAGTTGTACACAACGGGCACCAAGGGGGACTATGCCTATGGGCAGAAGTTCTGGCGCGATGAATACCGCCTGAACGCGATGATCTTCGAGTATCCCAAGCCCGTGGTCAGCTTCCTGCAGGGCTTTACGATGGGCGGCGGCGTAGGCATCGGCTGCCACGGCACACACCGGATCGTCGGCGAAAGCTCGAAGATCGCGATGCCCGAATGCTCGATCGGGCTGGTGCCGGATGTGGGTGGATCGCTGCTGCTGGCGCTGGCGCCGGGGCGGTTGGGCGAATATCTGGGCGTCACCGGCGCGCGCATGGGTCCGGGCGACGCGATCTATGCCGGGTTCGCCGACCACTTCATCCCGCAGGACAATTGGCCCGACATGATCGAGATGCTCGAGGCCTCGGGCCAAGCCGAGTTGCTGGCCGAACACGCCGCCCCTGCCCCGGACCGCACCCTACCGCAGGACGACATCGACCGTTTCTTCGGTGGTGAAACTCTGGGCGACGTGCTGACCGACCTGCGCAATGGCGACACCGAATTCACCCGAGGCGCGCTCGAGGCGATGGGCCGCAATTCGCCGCTGTCCATGGCCTGCGCGATCGAGATGCTGCACCGCCTGCGCGGCCCGGCCCTGACCATGCGCAAGGCGCTGGAGCTGGAATACCGCTTTACCTTCCGGTCGATGGAGCATGGCGACTTTCTCGAAGGTATCCGGGCGCAGATCATCGACAAGGACCGCAACCCGAAATGGCAGTTTGCGGACATGAACGTACCGGCCGCGGCGGTATCACGGATGCTGATGCCGCTGGGCGCGGACACGCTGACATTCGAGGAGGAGTGAAACATGAAGATCGGATTCATTGGCCTGGGCAACATGGGCGCGCCGATGGCGGCCAATCTGGCCAAGGCCGGTCACGACGTGACCGGGTTCGACACCGTGGGCGCGTCGGTCGAGGGCGTGACCAAGGCCGAAACGGCCCTTGATGCGGTCCGCGGGGCCGAGGCGGTCATTACCATGCTGCCCAACGGTGACATCCTGCGCGCGGTGGCCGATCAGATCATTCCGCAGATGGAGAAAGGCGCGGTGTTCATCGACTGCTCGACCGTCGATGTGGACAGCGCCCGCGCCGTGGCGGACCAGGCCGAACAGGCCGGGCTTCTGGCCGTGGACGCGCCCGTTTCGGGCGGAATCGGTGGCGCGGCCGCAGGCACGCTGACCTTCATGGCCGGCGGCTCGGACGCGGCCTTTGCCAAGGCGGCCCCGCTGTTCGAGATCATGGGCCAGAAGGCGGTGCATTGCGGCGCGGCGGGCGCCGGTCAGGCCGCCAAGATCTGCAACAACATGATCCTGGGTGTCACCATGATCGCCACTTGCGAGGCCTTTGCCCTGGCCGACAAGCTGGGCCTGGACCGTCAGAAGATGTTCGACGTGGTCAGCACCTCGTCGGGCTACAGCTGGAGCATGAACGCCTATTGCCCCGCCCCCGGTGTCGGGCCGCAGTCACCTGCGGACAACGGCTACAAGCCCGGTTTCGCTGCCGAGCTGATGCTCAAGGACCTGCGGCTCAGCCAGCAGGCCGCCGAAAGCGCCGACGCCGACACGCCGATGGGCCAGATCGCCACTGCGCTTTACGAACAGTTCGTCGAAGCCGAAGACGGCAAGGGAATGGATTTCTCGGCCATGCTGCCCCGGTTCGAAAAGCGCGGCCGCGGCTGAGCTTGGGCGGCATTTCGCCGCCCAGGGCTTGCACTTCGGGCGGTCATTCCAAAATATCGGGAAACGCGGCATGACGGCGCGACAAACCGAGGGGAACCGCCCATGAAGACACTTATGCATATTGCACTGCTTGCCGGCCTGTCACTGACCCCGGTCGCGACACTGGCTGACAACAGCAAAGGCAAAGGAAAGACCAAGGACACGTTCTCGGTCGAACGTGCGGCCCCGCAGAAGGGCGCAAAATCCGTTGCCAAATGCCCGCCCGGGTTGGCCAAGAAGGCCGTGCCCTGCGTCCCGCCCGGTCAGGCCAAGAACTGGTACAAGGTCGGAGACCGGATTGATCGCGACTATGTCTGGATCGACGATCCGTACCGCTATGGCCTGAAACGTGGCGGCAACTACGTTCGCGCGGGCGACTACGTCTACAGAATCGACCCCGATACGCGCAAAGTGCTGAACCTTATCGGCGCGGTGGCGGATATTCTGTACTGACGCGCAGGCGCCCTATTCGGCCGCCACGCGCTCGGGGTTCAGCATCGGCTTGAGGTATCGCCCGGTGTGGCTGCGCTCGCATTCGGCGACCTCTTCCGGGGCGCCCACGGCAACGATCTCGCCGCCGCCATCGCCACCCTCAGGGCCGATGTCGATGATCCAGTCGGCGGTTTTCACCACGTCCAGATTGTGTTCGATCACGACGACAGTATTGCCCTGATCGACCAGTTCATGCAGCACTTCCAACAGCTTGCGCACATCTTCGAAATGCAGGCCGGTTGTGGGCTCGTCCAGAATGTACAGGGTCCGGCCCGTCGAACGTTTTGCCAGCTCTTTCGAAAGCTTGACTCGCTGCGCCTCGCCGCCCGACAGGGTCGTGGCCTGCTGGCCGACCTTGATGTAGCCCAGCCCCACGCGTGCCAGCGCATCCATCTTGTCGCGGATCGAGGGTACGGCCTTGAAGAACTCCTGCGCGTCTTCGACCGTCATATCCAGCACGTCGGCGATGGACTTGCCCTTGAACTTGATCTCGAGCGTCTCGCGGTTGTAACGCGCGCCCTTGCAGGTCTCGCAGGTGACATAGACGTCGGGCAGGAAATGCATCTCGATCTTGATGACTCCGTCGCCCTGACAGGCCTCGCAGCGCCCGCCCTTGACGTTGAAACTGAACCGCCCGGGCTTGTAGCCCCGCGCCTTCGCCTCGGGCAGACCGGCGAACCAGTCGCGGATCGGGGTGAAGGCGCCGGTATATGTGGCCGGGTTCGACCGTGGCGTGCGCCCGATGGGCCGCTGGTCGATGTCGATCACCTTGTCCAGATGTTCCAGCCCCTTGATCGTTTCGCAGGGCGCAGGCGTCTGACGCGCACCATTCAGACGCATCGAGGCGGTCTTGAACAGCGTCTCGATCGTCAGGGTTGACTTGCCGCCGCCCGACACCCCGGTCACGCAGACGAACTTGCCCAGCGGAAACTCGGCCGTCACGTCTTTGAGGTTGTTGCCCGAAGCTTTTACAACCGTTACCTTTTTCTTGTTCCCCTTGCGCCGCTCGGCGGGCACCGGAATTTCTCGAACCCCCGACAGATACTGCCCCGTGATCGAGGCCGCATCTGCCGCGATCTGCTCGGGCGTGCCGTGGCTGACCACCTGCCCGCCATGCACGCCGGCACCGGGGCCGATGTCGAACACATAGTCGGCCTCGCGGATGGCTTCCTCGTCATGCTCGACGACAATCACGGTGTTGCCCTGATCGCGCAGGTTCTTCAGCGTGCCCAAAAGGCGGTCATTGTCGCGCTGATGCAACCCGATCGAGGGTTCGTCCAGCACGTAAAGCACCCCGGTCAGGCCCGAGCCGATCTGGCTGGCCAACCGGATGCGCTGGCTTTCGCCGCCTGACAGGGTACCACTTGAACGAGATAACGTAAGGTACTCCAAACCTACGTTATTCAGAAATCCCAGCCGCTCGCGAATCTCTTTGAGAATCGCGCGGGCAATCTCGTTTTTCTGGGCGCTCAGATGGTTCGGCGCGTCCTCGACCCAGGCCAGAGCTTCCTTGATCGACATCTCGACCACCTGGCCGACATGCAGCCAGGCAATCTTGACGGCCAGCGCCTCGGGGCGCAGGCGATAGCCCTCGCAGGTGTGGCAGGGACGGTTGTTCTGATACCGCTCGAATTCCTCGCGGATCCACGCGCTGTCGGTTTCGCGATAGCGGCGCTCCATGTTCGGGATCACGCCCTCGAAGCTGCGGGTCACCTGATAGACCCGACCGCCCTCGTCATAGCGGAACTGAATTTCATCATCGCCCGAGCCATGCAGAAACACCTGCTGAACATGCGCCGGAAGGTCCTTCCACGGCGTGTTCTTGTCGAACTCATAGTGGCGCGCGATCGCTTCGATCGTCTGCAGGAAATACGGCGACTTACCCTTGCGCCACGGGGCCAACGCACCGTCATACAGTTTCAAGGTCTGATCAGGCACCACAAGCCGTTCATCGAAAAACAGCTCGACCCCCAGCCCGTCGCAATCCGGGCAAGCCCCAAAGGGCGCGTTGAACGAAAACAGGCGCGGCTCGATCTCGGGGATGGTGAACCCACTGACCGGACAGGCAAAATTCTCGGAGAACGTGATGCGCTCGGGCTCGCCCTCGCGCGGGGCGGTCTCCAGTATCGCGATGCCATCGGCCAGGTCCAGCGCGGTGCGCAGGCTGTCGGCCAGGCGGGTCTCCATCCCCTCGCGCACGACGATCCGGTCAACAACCACGTCGATGTCATGGCGGAACTTCTTGTCCAGCGTCGGCGGCTCGTCCAGTTCGTAGAACTGGCCATCGACCTTGACGCGCTGGAACCCCTGCTTGCGCAGTTCCAGAAACTCTTTCTTGTACTCACCCTTGCGGTCGCGAACGATGGGCGCCAGCAGATAGCCTCGGGTGCCCTCCTCCATCGCCATGATCCGATCGACCATGTCCTGAACCTGCTGGGCTTCGATCGGCAAACCGGTGGCAGGGCTGTAGGGCGTGCCTGCGCGCGCGAACAGCAGGCGCAGATAGTCATAGATCTCGGTCACCGTTCCCACGGTCGAGCGTGGGTTTTTCGACGTGGTCTTCTGCTCGATCGAGATCGCCGGGGACAGGCCGCTAATGTGATCAACATCGGGCTTTTCCATCATGTCCAGAAACTGGCGCGCATAGGCCGAAAGGCTTTCGACATAGCGGCGCTGGCCCTCGGCATAGATCGTATCGAAGGCCAAGGACGACTTTCCTGACCCGGACAGACCCGTGATGACAACCAGCTGATCGCGCGGAATGTCCACGTCAATGTTTTTCAGGTTGTGCTCGCGCGCGCCGCGCACCTCGATATTCTTCAGCTCAGCCATTCAGGCCCCCAACACACAAGTGTCCTAGAGATAGGCGAGCGACGCTGAGTCTCCAACCGAAAAGTTAGAACAAAGTGTGAACGAGCAGATTTTCTCCGCTTGGCTCACCCGTCTTCGCTCTTTTGTGCCATGGCCCAGGCACAGATCGGAAAATCCGGGTCGTTTTCCAGACTGTCGGTTTCGGGGTCGTAGACGGGCGGCCAGACCGGTTCGAGGTTCCGCAAAGCCGCCTGACGGTTGCCCCATTGCGCGGCCTGTATACCTTCCGGATCAAAGCCGCATTCGGTCAGCAAGTTGCGCAATCCCCGCGCCGACCAACGCGAACAGTCGTTCGGAGCCGCATGGAACGGGATGAAGAACGGCACGGCCAACCAGAACCACCCTCCCGGCCGCAGCATTTCGAGCACGTTCAGAGTGGCTTCATAGGGCCGGTCCAGATGTTCCCAGACCTGGTTGGCCAGTATCAGATCGAATTGCCGAACCTCCGCGCGCTCATCCATCAGCGGGCCTTTGCAGATATCGTGTTTACGATGCCAGATCTGGGTATGGCTGCGAAATCCGAATTGCGTTCCCCATTTTCCCGAAATTTCGGCGCAGTCCAGCGCCTCGGGCCCCAGACTCCGTATCCATTTCTTGCTTTCCCGAACCATGACGACGCGGTTCAAGCTGACCATCGAAAACCCCGACTGCGTGCTACCTGCCGGGACCGATTGTCCAGAAAAGCAGCCCTGTGTCCACAGGGAACGCAACGACTTTTGAGGAGAAGTGGCGCGGTTGACGGGGCTCGAACCCGCGACCCCCGGCGTGACAGGCCGGTACTCTAACCAACTGAGCTACAACCGCGCATTAGGGTCTATGTCGATCCGTTTGCCCGGATCAAAGGCTGGCAGCGATGGCGCGGTTGACGGGGCTCGAACCCGCGACCCCCGGCGTGACAGGCCGGTACTCTAACCAACTGAGCTACAACCGCCCGCTGCCCGTTCATTGCTGAACGTTGGGGTGTATTATGGCCACGCCCGGGCATCGTCAAGCGGCGTTTTCAAGTTTTTTGCACGAACCGGAAAATTTGTTCCCGAGCGCGTTTGGCTTACTCCTTTGGGATAGCGCCGGCGCTGAGACACCCTAACCCTCGGTTGCCATCGCTGAGCCATCAAAAACGTCGACTTCTCCAACGAAAAGTCAGACGGCGGTTTCTACTGCTACCAGTTACCCTGCAAAATCCCCCTCGACACAATTCGCTTGGCTTTCCTAGCCGTCCACGTTGCAGTCGTTTCCTAGTTCCGAAACGAATTCAGCGATCAGTGTTTGGTTCATACCAAGGCTTCATTTGTTTCGGTTTCAATTTAGCGCAGCTGGCTCGCCGCATTGACCGCATTTGGGCTGCGCTACGTGTTAGACGCTCAGAGTTATCGGACCGGGCAAGAACCCAATCGGTCTTGTCCGGATATGGCGAAAATACCGCGTATCTCCCCTCTTGCAGCCGGATAAAAAGCACTGTAATACGCCGCCCTACGGGTGATTAGCTCAGTGGTAGAGCGCTTCGTTCACATCGAAGATGTCAGGAGTTCAAATCTCTTATCACCCACCATTCCCTCTCTTTTTCGACGCTTGAAACGGATGTGACTCGGCGTCTATCCTTGAGTTCGGGCCGGTGCAGCACCGGCATGGCAATCAGGGACATGCATGGCCGAACTAAAGCGCGACATCGGCCTGGTGGGTCTGACATTCATATCTGTCGGAGGAATCATTGGCTCAGGCTGGCTGTTCGGGCCGCTTCTGGCCGTTCAGCACGCAGGCCCCGCGGCCGTTTTATCCTGGGTCATCGGGGCCGTCGCAATGTTCATTCTGGCCATCACATTCGCCGAAATCTCTGCCATGTTGCCGATCCCCGGAGGGATCGCTCGGGTTCCGCAGTTTTCACACGGCAATATCGTCGCCATGACGATGGGTTGGACTGCCTGGATCGGTTACAATACGACCGCTCCGATCGAGGTCGAGGCGATGCTGTCCTACCTCGCACCCTATGCACGCTGGCTGCATGCGCCATCTGGTGACCTGACCGCGCCCGGACAGGCTGTGGCCTTGGCATTCATGGTGTTCTTCGTCCTGATTAACATGCTTGGCGTAAAGTTCTTTGCGCGGGTCAACACAATGATAACAAGCGCAAAAGTGGCCATTCCAATCCTGTTGTCCGTGGTGCTGATCCTTTCACGTTTCAATGCCGAGAACTTCACGCAGCCCGAGGGGTTCGCACCGTATGGGCTCAAGGGAATAATGGCCGCCGTTTCGACCGGTGGTGTAATCTTCTCGTTCATCGGGTTCAGGCATGTGGTCGACATGGCAGGCGAGGTGCGAAACCCGAAATTCGACATTCCGGCGGCGCTTGTATTGTCGATCATCATGTGTGCGGCGATCTATCTGGGCCTGCAGATCGCTTTCATCGGCTCGCTCGACCCTCAGATGCTGGCGCAGGGCTGGGCCAAGCTGAGTTTTGCCGGAGAAGGCCCTTTGGACGGGGTCATAATGTCCGTCGGGATATTGTGGTTCATCAGCATCCTCAACGTCGGCTCGGTGATCGGGCCGTTCGGAAACGCCCTCGTGGCCACCGGTTCGAACGCCCGGATCGCGATGGCCCTGTCGCAGAACGGGTTTCTGCCCGCGCGCATCCGACACCTGTCGGCGTTTGGTGTGCCCATCTGGGCGCTGGTGCTCAACTTCGTGATTGGCACCCTTTTCCTTTTGACCATTCCCTTTGAGACAGTGATCGCCCTGAACGGGGCAGCGATCGTCCTGTCCTTCGCCGTGGGCCCCATCGCCGTTGTATGCCTGCGCAGCCTACTGCCAGACAGGCCCCGCTCGATCCGCGTTCCAGCGGTTGGTTTTGTCGGAATGCTGGCCTTTGCGATTGCAACTCTGATCGTCTACTGGAGCGGCTGGGATACGGTCTGGCGCCTGGGCATCACCCTTCTGATCGGACTGCTCCTGCTTTTGGTGCGGTTTCGGGGACGCCTGGAACAGATGGATCTCAAACAGGCCTTGTGGCTCGCGCCCTATCTGGCCGGACTTGGGTTGATCTCGTTTCTTGGTCAATTCGGAGACGGCGCGCTGCACCTGATCCCGTTCGGGTGGGACATCTTGTTGTGCACCCTGCTGTCATCGACCATTTTCTGGATCGCAGTCCGGTCCGCCCTGCCCCCTGAGAAATTCCAGCGCTACATAGCCGAGGAAGAAGTTCTGGACCCATCAAAACCTGTAATCGGGCTTTGAATCAGAAAGGGCGGGGATTATTCCCCGCCCTTCTCGTTGTTTTCAGATCAGTGCGCCGTGGCTGAAGGTCCGCTGTTATCCGAAGCCTTGGCCGCTGCGGCTGCGGCTTCTTCGGCGGCCTCATCCCATTCGATCGGCTCAGGTTTGCGCACCAAGGCGCGCTCAAGAACTTCGGACACGTGCTTGACCGGGATGATCTCCAGCCCTTCCTTCACGTTTTCGGGGATGTCGGCCAAATCCTTCTCGTTCTCTTCCGGAATAAGCACCGTCTTGATGCCACCCCGCAGAGCCGCGAGCAGTTTCTCCTTCAACCCGCCGATCGGCATGGCGTTGCCACGCAGCGAAACTTCGCCCGTCATGGCGATGTCCTTGCGGACCGGGATACCGGTCAGAACCGACACGATCGAAGTCACCATCGCCAGGCCGGCGCTGGGTCCATCCTTGGGCGTCGCGCCGTCAGGCACGTGCACGTGGATGTCGATCTTGTCGAACTGCGGCGGTTTGACCCCGATCTGAGGCGAAATCGACCGCACATAAGACGAAGCCGCGTCGATGGATTCCTTCATCACATCGCCCAGCTTGCCTGTGGTCTTCATCCGACCCTTGCCTGGCAGCTTCAACGCCTCGATATGCAGCAGGTCGCCACCGACCGAGGTCCAGGCCAGACCGGTCACAACGCCGACCTGATCATCCTGTTCAGCCAAACCGTAACGGAACTTGGGCACACCCAGGAATTCGTGCAGGTTCTCAGCCGTCACGACAACCCGGTCGGTCTCGTTCTTGATGATCCGGGTCAACGATTTGCGCGCCACCTTGGCAATCTCGCGCTCAAGATTCCGCACACCGGCCTCGCGGGTATAGGTGCGGATGATCGCGGTCAACGCCTCATCGGTCAGTTCGAACTCTTTGGCTTTCAGCCCGTGGTTCTTCACCTGCTTGGAGATCAGATGCTGCTTTGCGATCTCGCGCTTTTCGTCCTCGGTGTAGCCGGCCAGCGGAATGATCTCCATCCGGTCCAGAAGCGGCCCAGGCATGTTGTAGCTGTTGGACGTGGTCAGGAACATCACGTTGGACAGGTCGTATTCGACCTCAAGATAGTGGTCCATGAACGTGCTGTTCTGTTCCGGGTCCAGCACCTCGAGCATGGCCGAAGCCGGATCACCACGGAAATCCTGCCCCATCTTGTCGATTTCATCGAGCAAGATCAGCGGGTTCGTGGTTTTCGCCTTTTTCAGCGCTTGGATGATCTTGCCGGGCATCGAGCCGATATAGGTCCGGCGGTGGCCGCGGATCTCGGATTCATCGCGCACCCCACCCAACGAGATGCGGATGAACTCGCGCCCCGTGGCCTTGGCGACCGACTTCCCAAGCGAGGTCTTGCCCACGCCCGGAGGGCCGACAAGGCACATGATCGGGCCTTTCAACTTCTTCGAGCGCTGCTGAACCGCCAGATACTCGACGATCCGTTCCTTGACCTTTTCGAGGCCATAGTGATCGGCATCGAGGATCTGCTGCGCCCGGCCAAGGTCTTTCTTGACCCGAGACTTGGTGCCCCAAGGCAGCGACAGGATCCAATCCAGATAGTTGCGCACCACTGTCGCTTCGGCCGACATCGGCGACATGTTCTTGAGCTTTTTCAGCTCGCCTTCCGCCTTTTCGCGGGCTTCTTTCGAAAGCTTGGTCTCGGCGATCTTGGCTTCCAGCTCGGCGATCTCGTTCGCGCCGTCCTCACCATCGCCCAGCTCCTTCTGAATGGCCTTCATCTGCTCATTCAGATAGTATTCGCGCTGGGTCTTCTCCATCTGCGACTTGACGCGGGTCTTGATCTTCTTCTCGACCTGAAGAACCGACATCTCGCCCTGCATCAGGCCATAGACCTTTTCCAGACGCTCGCTGATGCTGAGCGTTTCCAGCAGGTCCTGCTTCTGTTCGACCTCGATGCCAAGGTGACCCGAAACCAAATCGGCCAGTTTCGCCGGATCGGTTGTCTCGCTGACAGCGGTCAGGGCTTCTTCCGGAATGTTCTTGCGAACTTTGGCGTACCGCTCGAACTCATCGGCGACGGTACGCAAAAGCGCCTGCGTCGTCGTTACGTCGCCGGGAATTTCGGTCAGGTATTCGGCGCGGGCCTCAAAGAATTCTTCATTCTCAATGAACTCCGAAATCTTGACGCGTGCCTGCCCTTCGACCAGCACTTTGACAGTGCCATCGGGCAATTTGAGCAACTGCAGGACATTTGCCAGAACGCCGCTGCGGTAGATACCGTCCTGGGTCGGGTCGTCGACGGAAGGATCAACTTGACTGGACAGCAGAATTTGCTTGTCATCCTGCATCACCTCTTCCAGCGCGCGCACCGACTTTTCGCGCCCCACGAACAGCGGGACGATCATGTGCGGAAACACGACAATGTCGCGCAGCGGCAGAACGGGGTATGAGGAATTAAGAGGCTCTTGCATGCTCTATCCTTATCATTGGCAAGATGGCACTGACCCCTGTTTCAGGCAGCCGTCGGCCATCTCCTTTCTCGGACGATAAAGGTGGGGCGCGGACCGCCCCATTTCAACCTCGTCGCCTTACCTGTACAAATCAGAATGGCCCGAGGTTTCCCCGACTGCAAGGCATCGCGGCAACATATCCACTGATTTTGACTTGGGTCGCCCAACACGCCCGTTAGAGCGGCTCGATATCACCCAGCGCCCGCTGCGCATGGAACTCGGCCTGCCAGACCTCGAATGCACCGGCGGCGATGGCGTCCCGCATACCCTGCATGATCTCTTGGAAATAATGCAGATTGTGCCAGGTCAGCAGCATGCCCGAAATCATTTCGTTGGCCCGAAATACATGGTGCAGGTAGGCGCGCGAGTAATTCGAGCAGGCTGGGCACGTGCACTGTTCGTCCAGCGGACGCGGATCGTCGGCGTGGCGGGCGTTCTTGATGTTCACGACCCCGCGGCGGGTGAACACCTGCCCCGTCCGTCCCGAGCGCGACGGCAGCACGCAATCCATCATGTCGATCCCGCGCGCCACGGCGCCCACGATGTCGTCGGGCTTGCCCACGCCCATCAGATAGCGCGGCTTATCGGTCGGCAGGAAATCAGGCGCATAGTCCAGACAGTCGAACATGGCCTCCTGCCCCTCGCCCACCGCGAGGCCACCAACGGCATATCCTTCGAACCCGATGGCCTTCAGCGCCTCGGCGCTTTCCTCGCGTAGGTCGCGCTCCAACCCGCCCTGCATGATCCCGAACAGCGCATGGCCGGGCCGATCGCCAAAGGCCTCGCGCGACCGTTCGGCCCATCGCATCGACAGGCGCATCGACTCGGCGATCCGGTCGCGGTCGGCAGGCAATGCGGGGCATTCGTCGAAACACATCACGATGTCCGACCCCAGCAGGCGCTGGATCTCCATCGACCGCTCGGGTGTCAGCTCGTGTTTGGACCCGTCGATATGCGATTTGAAGGTCACGCCCTTCTCGGTCAGCTTGCGCAGACCCGCCAGGGACATCACCTGAAACCCGCCCGAGTCGGTCAGGATCGGGCGCTCCCAGTTCATGAATTTGTGCAGCCCGCCCAGACGGTCGATCCGTTCGGCCGTGGGCCGCAGCATCAGGTGATAGGTGTTGCCCAACAGGATGTCCGCCCCGGTCGCACGCACGCTTTCGGGCATCATCGCCTTGACCGTCGCGGCGGTGCCCACGGGCATGAAGGCAGGCGTGCGCACCTCGCCCCGCGGCGTGTGGATAACGCCGGTGCGAGCCTTGCCGTCGGTGGCCTTCAATTCGAATGAGAAACGCTGGGTCATGTCATCGCCTCGGGTCGCTGAACCGGGCAGGATTTGCCCGATCTGCCCGGCCATTGCAACCCGTCAGGGCAAGCTGGCAACCCTTTGCGTGAACAGGTCCACCACCTGCTGACCAACGACGTCACAACACACCTGCAATGGTGGGCGAGACGGGTCCGGCCGGGTTGCCCCAACCTCGGGCCCTTCGGTTACCACCTTCAAACCTGTTTCTTGAATTTCGAACATCGCACGGTGCGAACAGGCGATGACGGCCGTCGAGTCATGAAGACCGCAACCGTCCAACCCGGCAATATCGCGGTAGAAATCCAGATAGAACTGAGAGATATCGTTCAGAAACCCACCGATTTCAGGCGCACGTCGTGCCAGTTCCTCGAAATCAGCCGCGCGATAAAGCGTTTTCAGGGTCACATCCAGACCCACCAGAACCGTCGGAGCGGGCTGGGCAAACACCTCGTCTGCGGCTTTCGCATCGTGATAAATATTCGCCTCGGCGTGTTCGGTGATGTTGCCGGGACAGAAGACCGCACCGCCCATAATGACCAATTGGCCGATGTTCTGAGCAAAATCCGGATCCAGACGTATCGCATCGGCAATGTTGGTCAGCGGCCCAACCGCACATACCGTCAGGTCCTTCTTGTGACGCCGGGCCATCTCGACCAGAAACTCGGCTGCGCTCAGGTCGTGGTTCGCGCCGATCTCGGGCACATCGACCACATCGCCAAAACCCTCATCCCCATGCACGTGCTTAGAGGGCGTGTGTGCGTCAGCTTCCCATGGAAACGCTGCGCCCTGTGCCACAGGTATGTCCAGCCCAAGCTTGTAAGCCAGAAACCGCGCGTTCCGGCTGGACTGCTGGACATGCGTATTGCCAAAGACCGTAGTCAGGCCGATCAGGTCAATTTCCGGAGCGGCGGCGGCGTAAGCGATCGCCATGGCATCGTCGATGCCGGGGTCGGTGTCGATAATCAGTTTCATTTCGCCCCGATAGCGGAATCAACGGCGGATGCAAAGCAGTCACAACCCGAAATCTCCGTGCTTTGTCCCAATTACCTTGCATGGATATCCTGTTCGGTTCATTTCATAGCTAAGTTGAAATTCAGCCCTTCAATCCCCAAATGTATACCATCGTACACAAAAAATGAGGACAGAAATGACCGAAGACCAGATCATCGGACTGCTATCATCGAACATCATCTACCTGCTTGGGGCGGCTTTGGTCGTCGTCATCATCCTCAAGGGTATCAAGATCGTTCCACAATCCGAGAAATACGTGGTCGAACGGTTCGGACGCCTCCACTCTGTGCTGGGCCCCGGGATCAACTTTATCGTTCCTTTTCTGGACGTTGCGCGCCACAAGATATCCATCCTGGAACGTCAGCTGCCCAATGCGACGCAGGACGCGATCACCAAAGACAACGTGTTGGTGCAGATCGATACTTCGGTCTTCTACCGCATCCTCGAGCCTGAAAAGACCGTCTACCGCATTCGGGACGTCGACGGCGCCATCGCAACGACCGTCGCTGGTATCGTGCGGGCCGAAATCGGCAAAATGGACCTGGACGAGGTTCAGTCAAATCGCGCGCAACTGATTGAACGCATTCAAGAAAGCGTCGAAACCGCGGTTGACGACTGGGGGATCGAGGTAACCCGCGCCGAAATTCTGGACGTAAACCTGGATCAGGCGACCCGCGACGCCATGCTGCAGCAGTTGAATGCCGAACGCGCCCGTCGCGCGCAGGTGACCGAAGCCGAGGGCCAGAAACGCGCGGTCGAACTGCAGGCCGACGCCGAGCTGTATGCGGCGGAACAAGCCGCCAAGGCGCGCCGCGTGCAGGCGGACGCGGAAGCCTACGCAACCGGCGTCGTCGCAAAGGCCATCCAGGACAACGGGATCGAAGCCGCCCAATATCAAGTTGCGCTGAAACAAGTTGAGGCATTGAATGCGATGGGCAAAAGCGGAGGCAGCCAGACGATTGTTGTGCCCGCAAATGCGCTCGAAGCGTTTGGCGACGCCTTCAAAATGCTCAAGGGAGGCAAATGATGGCAGATCCGTTCTGGCTGACGTGGTGGGTATGGCTGGCAGCCGCACTGGCGCTGGGCATTCTGGAAGTGGCCTTGCCAGGTTTCATCTTCCTTGGCTTCGCTATCGGCGCGGCTATCACCGGAATCCTTCTGGTCATCCCCGGCTTGGCCCCGAACCTGCCCGTCCTGCTTTTGATCTTCGCCACCTTGTCGTTGATCGCATGGCTAGTTCTGCGGCGCATGTTCGCGCTGCCACATGGGCAAGTCAGGACGTTTGACCATGATATCAACGACTGACCGGTGCGGCGCCCTGTAGCGGGGCGCCCTACCCCCTCTGGACGCTGCCTTTAGCTTTCCCTATATAATTGCTCAGGTAACAACCCGAGGCATTCATGACCCACCCCAGCGAACAGCTTGAAGGCACGCCCCTGATTGCGCCTTCGACCGTTGAGCACCCTCTGTACGAATCCGTGGTCGAGGCCTGCAGGACTGTCTATGACCCTGAAATTCCGGTCAATATCTATGACCTTGGGCTGATCTACACGATCGACATCAGCAGCGACAACGCAGTCAAAGTCATCATGACCCTGACCGCTCCGGGCTGCCCGGTAGCCGGTGACATGCCCGGCTGGATCGTCGAGGCCATCGAGCCCGTTGCCGGGGTCAAGGAGGTGGATGTCGAACTGACCTGGGAACCACCCTGGGGCATGGAGATGATGTCCGACGAAGCCAGGCTGGAACTTGGCTTTATGTAAGCGCCTGCCGCGCTGAGCGCGCGGGAAACGTCACAAACCTGAAACCCAGTTGTCACGGATCGGTCGTCGAACCGTTACGTTGATGCGCAACAACTACAACGCGGGCTTCGCAGTCGGACCCGTCACAGGAACTCGGCAACTCAAATATCGCTCCAGCAGTCAATGGCGACCACGTTGGAGCGTATACCGCCCCCCTGCCGAGGCTCCGCAATACTGGGCCGTTCTTGCCCGAGAGCGGCCCTATTTTACTCGCTGAGGTGCACTCACTTCACGTTGCACTCTGCTTTGATCTCGGCGGCGCGGTCGTCCAGCTTCTTGACATAGTCACCCGACAGCATCTGCAACCGCTTCTGTTCTGTTCCAGAGATCAATCCAAGCAGCGCCCCGGCCGGCGTGATCGCGACTACACTTTCCGCCTGCTGATCCTCGGCGTGTTTCTTTTCCGCCGCAATTGCGCGCAGGTCGCCTTCGGCGGTCGAGCAATTCACCGGGTGCCGCTTGTGATCGCCCGCGGCATGAACGGCACTGCCGGCCACCAGAAGAGCCAAAAACGCAACCTGCCGGCAAAAGCCAACCTTATTTGAAATCCGCAACATCATCGAAACCCACCTTGTTCTGCTGTCAATTCGATCTCATCGGCAAACCCTGCCTTTACCCGTACGGTACGGTCAAAACCCGCGAGGAGCAAACTTGTGGCACCGCGCTCTCTTGAGCCCGGGCCCTTGCGGCCTTAGATTAGGGATAACGCGCGAAAATGGAGACGACGATGTTCGGCATTCCCGGCAAACAGGCCGTGACGATGACGCCCAAAGCTGCAGAGCAAATCCTCCGCCTGATGACGTCGGGCGGCCATGCCGGTCTGCGGATTGGCGTCAAGAAAGGTGGCTGCGCCGGTATGGAATATACCATGGAGTATGTCGATCAGCCGGACCCGCATGACGAAGTGGTCGAACAGGATGGGGCGCGGGTCATGATCGCTCCGATGGCTCAGATGTTTCTGTTCGGAACAGAGATCGACTACGAGGTCTCGCTGCTGGAATCCGGGTTCAAGTTCAAAAATCCCAATGTCGTCGATGCCTGTGGCTGCGGCGAGTCGATCAAGTTCGACGAAAACCTCGCCGAACAGCGCTGAGGCACGCCAAGCCTGCAGCGTTTGTGGGCAGGTGAACTGCTGCCGGCACCGTCTGGTTGAGTTCACCCAGGTTGGTCCGTCGCGCGACTCGCCCGCGCACGGCGACCCAAGCACAATTGTCAGACCTTGATCCGGGTGCTAACTGGATAGAAACGCACGAAAGATCACGGAGACCCCGCTATGCGACGCAGACTGGCAGCCGGAAACTGGAAAATGAACGGAACCGGGGCTGCTCTGTCCGAGTTGGACACGCTGACTGCAATGCACCCTTCTCCGACGGTCGATATTCTGATCTGCCCTCCGGCAACTCTGATCCACCGGGCCGCACAAGCCGTGCAAGGCTCGGGCGTCGCCATCGGCGGACAGGATTGCCACGCCGAGGTTTCGGGTGCCCATACGGGTGATCTGAGCGCCGAGATGCTGAAAGACGCCGGCGCGACCAGCGTAATCGTCGGGCATTCGGAACGGCGCGAAGACCACGGCGAGAAAGACGACGATATCCGCGCCAAGGCCCGGGCGGCCATGAACGCGGGCCTGACCGCAATCATCTGCGTCGGCGAAAGCCTTGAACAGCGAGAAGCGGCCAATACGCTCGATATCATTGGCGGACAGTTGTCCGGATCGATCCCGGATCTTGCTACCGGAGAGAACCTCGTCGTGGCTTACGAACCGATCTGGGCCATCGGCACCGGGAAGGTTCCCACCTTGGCAGAAATCGGCGAAGTCCACGATTTCATTCGCGCCAGACTTGAACGGCGATTTGGCGAAGGTGTCGGCCGGTCGGTTCGTTTGCTCTACGGCGGTTCGGTCAAGCCGGACAACGCGGCGGAGATTTTCGGAGTGTCAAACGTGGACGGCGCGCTGGTCGGCGGTGCAAGCCTGAAGGCACGCGATTTCTCGGGCATCATTTCCGCGCTGGAACAGACCTGACCGGTTTACGCACGCTCAGTCCGCGATGTCCTCGGCCCAAAGCTCGGGCTGTTCGGTCACGAACCTACGCATCAGGGCGATGCAGTCCGGGTCTTCGGCCAAAACAACCTCGACTCCTCGGTCGCGCAGGAAGTCTTCGTTGCCGCCGAAGTTTTTCGTGTCACCGATGACCACGCGTGGGATACCGAACTGAACGATCGTTCCGGCGCACATCATGCACGGAGACAAAGTGGTATACAGAACGGTATCTCGGTACGTCTTCTGCCGGCCTGCCTTGCGCAGCGCATCCATCTCGCCATGGGCGATCGGATCCCCCTTCTGAACCCTTTGGTTTCGGCCCTGCGAGATGATCATGCCGTTCCGAGCCAGTACAGATCCGATCGGGCAACCGCCCTCATCGAAACCGGCTTTGGCTTCTTGGTAAGCCACGCGCATCAGGCGCTTGTCATGATCGGTCAGCATGTTTCGGCACTCGTTGGTTGCGGTGGTCAGAATGGTCCCAGCCTGCCCACCGCGGGTGCCTGCGTCAACAACGTGCCAGTCACGCAAGTTTCATTGCGACCATGCCTGACACGATCAGCGTCGCTGCGATGACACGCAGCGGGGTCAGTGCCTCGCCCAAAAACATCACACCAACCAAGAACGCACCGACCGCGCCAATACCCGTCCACAGCACGTAGGCGGTTCCCAGTGGCAAGGAGCGCATGGCCAGGGCCAGCAAACCGAACGAACCAACCATTGCTCCACCCATTACAACGGTCGGCCAGAGCCGCGTGAATCCAGCAGACTGCTTCATGGCAACTGCCCAGACGATTTCCAGCAAACCGGCAAAAAGAAGAAAGATCCAGGACATCGGGGACACCTCTATCAAATTCGGGTCGTCCCGAATGATCACCCATGGTGGGGAGGTCGTCCTCGGTCACTATGTGGGAAGAACCGGTGGTGAGTTCAAGCCCGGCCATTCAGCGTGCCGGCTTGTCAGATGTCAGCCGGCTGCGCAAATAGTGACCCGAACCGGTTGCCCGGTTCGGATCGATTGCGATGGTCTAGTTCGTAATGATCTCGGGGCCCATGAAGGTGTTGGGCAACACCGTCGACAGCCATGGGATATACGTGATCATGATCAGGAAGACGAACAGAACGGCCAGGAACGGCAGTGCTGCGCGCACGACGGCCATCATCGGCATTCCCGCGACGCCCGACGTAACGAACAGGTTCAGACCGACCGGAGGCGTGATCATCCCGATTTCCATGTTCACCACCATGATGATGCCCAGATGGATCGGGTCGATGCCCAGTTCGATGGCAATCGGAAACACCAGCGGCGCCACGATAACCAGCAGGCCCGAGGGCTCCATGAACTGACCGCCGATCAGAAGGATCACATTGACCACGATCAGGAAAGTGATCGGCCCCAACCCCGCCGACAGCATCGCGCCGGCAATGTGTTGCGGCACTTGCTCATCGGTCAGAACATGCTTGAGGATCAGCGCGTTGGCGATGACGAAAAGCAGGGTGACCGTCAGCTTGCCGGCCTCAAACAGCGTATGTTTGGTGTCGGGGTGGAAAAAGGCCGTGATCAGCGCCAGCGGCTTTTTCACAAGCGAGAGGTTTTGCTCACCATCCTGGGTGCTGAGTGGCCCCATGTCCTTGTAGACGAAGCTGGCGATGAAGAAGGCGTATACAGCCGCGACCGCCGCCGCTTCGGTCGGTGTGAAGATACCCCCGTAGATGCCGCCCAGGATGATGACGATCAGGAACAGACCCCAACCGGCTTCGCGTGCGGACGCAAATATCTCGCCCCAGCCTTTCCAATCACCTTTCGGCAGGTTCTTGACCTTGGCCATCACATAGATTGTGACCATCAGCATGAACCCGGCCATGAGCCCCGGAATGACACCGGCCAGGAACATCCTGCCGACCGAGACTTCGACCGCGGCCGCGTAGACAACCATGACGATCGACGGCGGGATCAGGATACCCAGCGTACCGGCGTTACAGATGACGCCAGCTGCGAATTCCTTGGAATAGCCGACCTGCCGCATACCGGCGATCACGATCGAACCGATCGCAACAACGGTGGCCGGGGACGATCCTGACAGCGCGGCGAACAGCATACATGCGAACACGCCCGCAATTGCCAGACCGCCAGGCAGGTGACCAACGCAGGCGATCGAGAACCGAATGATCCGACGCGCCACCCCTCCGGTCGTCATGAAGGACGATGCGAGGATGAAGAACGGGATGGCCAGCAGGGTAAAGTGGCCCTCGAACGCCTCGAACAGGGTCCCGGCAACCGAAGCCAGCGAGCTGTCCGAGTAGATCAGAAGAAACAGGGTCGAGCTCAGCCCTAGGGCAACTGCGATCGGAACGCCGATCAGCAGCAGGCCCACGACCATGGCAAAAAGTAGTACTACATCCATCAGTCGTGTTCTCCCTGAAGGGCCCGGACTTCTTCGATCTCGTCCTCAACCTCGTGGCTTGCGACAATACGGTCGGCCTCACCGCGCAGGATCTGCAGCCCGGCCTGGGCAAAGCGGATCACCAGCAGCAGCATCGACAGCGGCAGGACGAAATACGGCACGACCTTGGGCAGCTTCTCGTAGTACTCGCCATAGTTGATGAGGTCTTCGAGGAACCGTAGCGGCGCGACCATGGGGATGTCGTCCACCTCGTAGAAGCTCTGACTACGAGCGTCGAAATCAAAGCCCGTGGGGAACCAGCGTCCAGAGGTCGGAGGCAGGTCGGCAAAAACCGCCCAGTAGTCGTAGGACCCCTTCAGCAGCAGCAGCGAGAATACGAGGCAGCACCCCACCGCGATCAGTGCCAATACCCTGCGCGGTGCCGGAGGCAGCATATTCAGGATGGCATCCACACCCAGATGCGCGTGTTTCTTGACGGCGTAGGACGCCCCCAGCAATACCAGCCATCCGAAAGTGAATACGGTCAGCTCTAGCGCCCAAAGGATGTTGGAGTTGAAGACGAAACGCGCGATCACGTTGGCAAAGGTCACGGCCGTCATCAGGCCAAGAAGCAACGCGATCAGGGTTTCTTCGATTCGGTCGACCAGCCCACCGGGGCCGGTTTTCGCACCAGACATCTTTCTGTCCCCATTTTTGTTGATTTATCGAGGTGGCGGGCGCGATTGGGCCCGCCTGGTATGTGCTCCGGCGGGCTTGCGACCGTCGGAGCACACCAGCGTGTCGGATCAGAACCCGGCGTTGATCGCCTGAGCGGCGTCGATCTTGTCCTGACCAACGTCACCGGAGAACTTGTCCCAAACCGGCTTCATCGCATCAACCCAGGCCTGACGCTGCTCGGGTGTCAGCTCGCGGATCGAGCCGCCCGCGTCGATGATGGCTTGCTTGGCCTTTTCGTTGACCGCAAACGCCTCTTTGTTGCGCTCTTCGGTCACCTCGGCCAGGATCGTCAGGAACTGCTCGCGCACTTCCGGATCGAGGCTGTCCAGCCAGTCGACCGAAGTCACAACCAGATAGTCGATGATGCCGTGGTTGGTTTCGGTGGTGCCATCCTGCACTTCGAAGAACTTCTTGCCGTAGATGTTCGACCACGTGTTCTCCTGACCGTCCACAACGCCCTGCTGCAGAGCACCATAGACCTCCGAGAAGGCCATTTTCTGCGGGCTGCCACCGATGGCTTCCATCTGCGCAACCAGCACGTCCGAAGACTGAACGCGGAATTTCAGGCCGTTGGCGTCCGAAGGATCGATCAGCGGCTTGTTGGCCGACATCTGCTTCATGCCGTTGTGCCAGAACGCCAGACCCTGCAGGCCGCGGCGCTGCATGCTGTCTTTCATTGCCTGGCCATCCGCCGAGGCCTGGAACGCATCAACCGCGTCGATGTTCTTGAACATGAACGGCAGGTCGAACAGACGGAACTGCTTGGTGAACTTCTCGAACTTCGAAAGCGACGGGGCGGCCAGTTGCACGTCGCCCTGCAGCATCGCCTCAAGCACCTTGTCGTCGTTGTACAAGGTCGAGTTTGGATAGACCTCCATGCACATGACGCCGTTCATCTCGTCGTTCACGCGCTGCTCGAGCAGCGATGCGGCGATGCCCTTGGGGTGTTTGTCGGTGTTCGTCACATGCGCGAACTTGACGACGATCTCGCCATCGTCGCAGGCAGCGAAGCCCGCTGTTGCGGTAACCGAAAGCGCAAGCGCGGTGGCGGCTGTTGCCAGGAATTTCATCTGTCTTTTCCTCCCAGACTTCCAAAGAAACTTCCTTTGACATCCATAGGGATGCCGGATGCGCAAGAGTGAAACGAATCGACGGTCACCGTTCAACAATTCGAAAACGACTGGCAGAAGACAGATTTTCTAATTACTTTTCATTGGCTTAAATAGAACATCCGCAATGAGTATTTTGTTATCGCAGACATTTGTGCGGGAAACCGCACACCCAAATTCGCGAGTGTGCGAAAAACCGCACATACATCGAATCATCGGGCGAATCGTTCCGCGTCAGCGCCGATAGTCTTCAGGGCGTATGCCGTAGCGGGCCAATTTGTCGTAGAACGTCTTGCGCGGCAGTTTCAGGGACTTGGCCGCATCCGACGCCCTTCCGTTGTGACGACCCAAGGCCGCAATCAGCAACGAACGCTCAACGCGCGCCATCTGTTCGTTCAGCCCAAGATCGGCCGCGGCGGCAACATCCTCGGGCATCCCCAGAACAAAACGCATCGCAGCTGACATCAGTGAACGCGCGTTGCCGGGCCAGTCCCGTGCCATCAATGACGCCAAGTGTTCGGACGAGACATCAGGTACCGCGATCCCGGCCTGCTCGGCCGCCTGGGCGACGTAGTGGCGAAAGATCACCGGGATGTCCTCGGGGCGTTCGGCCAAAGACGGTACGCGCACCCGCATCACGTCCAACCGATAGAACAAGTCTGCGTTGAACCGACCCTCGGCCGCCATCTCGGCCAGATCCGCGGTTGTTCCGGCGATGATGCGGACCCCGGGCCCGTTTTCGATCATCTCCAGGGCCGCATATTGCGTCGCCTCGGGCATGGCCGAGACTTCATCCAGAAACAACGATCCGGCTGCCGCATCCTTGCATATCGCCTGCAGGGCATCCGCCCCCAGACCTGACGCCGGGCGCTTGACGAACGGCCCCTGCGCGCGTGGCGACATCAAATGGATGACGTCGGCGACTTTCGAAATACCGCTGCCCGGCGGTCCGGTGACCAGAACTTCGGCCTGAGTTGGGGCAACGCTGCGCACCCTGTTCCGCAATGCATCAGCCTGCGGTGACAATCCGAACAACAAACGGGCCGCAGGATCGCCCTTCTCCAATTCGCGCTTGGCTGCCCGGTGGTCCAATACCTGACTGCGCGCGGCAAACGCTCGGCTGAGAACCGCAAGCAGATCGGCGGCGGCGCAGGGCTTCTCAAGGAAGTCGAACGCGCCCTGCCCCATAGCCTGCACCGCCATCGGTATGTCGCCTTCGCCGGTCAGCAGAACGACCGGCAACTCCGAGTCGACCTCGCGGGCATAGGACAGAAGATGAAACCCATCCCGTCCCGGCATCCGAATATCCGAGACAATCACACCCGGGAAATCGTCCCGGATATGGTCTTTGGCAGCCACAAACGATCCAGCGGGAATTACGGAATAGTCCGCAAGTTCCAGAGTCTGGGCCAGCGCCTCGCGCACGGCGGCGTCATCATCGACCAATAGAACCGTTCGGATCATGCCGCGGCTTCCTTCTCAAATGGTTCCAACTCGACGGTGAATTCTGCTCCGTCGGGCATGTTCGCGCCGCTTATCTCTCCTCCGAAACTCTGGACCAGACCGTATGAGATCGAAAGGCCAAGGCCCATTCCCTCGGATGAGCCAACGGTTTTGGTTGTGTAGAACGGCTCAAAAACGCGATCGGGATCCTGAATGCCCGGGCCGGTATCGCGCACCGCGACCATCAACCGCTCGCCACGGGTCAGCGTGATTGTTAGGCTTCGGGTTTCCCGACCGGTCATCGCGTCGGCGGCATTGGTGATCAGATTGACAAAGACCTGCACCAGCCGCACCTCTCCGCCCCAGGCAAAGACAGGTGCATTGGGCGGCTGCCAGATCAACGTGACCCCGTCCGAGCGCAACCGACCGTCAGTCAGTTCGACGGCCGTATTGAGCACCTGAACCAGATCGACCTTGCCCATCGGCTCGCTCTCATTGCGGGCAAAGGATCGCAAGTTCTTGATAATGCGTGCCATACGGGCAGCCATGTCCGAGATACGCCCCAGGTTTTCGCGGGCCTTTTCGGGCTTGCCCTGCGCCAGAAAGGCCGTGCCATTGTCGGCGTATTGCCGGATCGCCATCAGCGGCTGATTCAATTCGTGGCTGATGCCCGCCGACATTTTCCCCA
The DNA here is from genome assembly GCF_056539185.1 of Ruegeria sp. BC6. NCBI lineage: Bacteria > Pseudomonadati > Pseudomonadota > Alphaproteobacteria > Rhodobacterales > Roseobacteraceae > Ruegeria > Ruegeria sp. BC6. The sequence continues at coordinate 375,157 of NZ_JBQFUM010000001.1, read as the reverse complement.
GAGCGCTCAGCTTGCCGGCCTGAACCAGATCGTCCTGCGCGCGTTTCAACGCCGCTTCGGCCTCTTGCCGCTCGGCCACCTCGCGGCGCAGAGCCACGTTGGCGGCCGTCAAAGCGCGGGTCCGCTGGGCCACCCGGCTCTCCAGCACCGCATTGGCTTCGGCCAGAGTACGCCGCCGTTCGGTCGCCAGAAAAAGCAACGCGCCGAAGGCAAGGCAGATCGCTGCGACCGCAGCAGCCTGCAATCCGGCCAGACGTCGTGCCGGCGTCACATCCATCAAGACTTCGCCAGTCATTCCGATCACCGGCAGATCGCGGGTCAGGTGCAGGGCGCGATCCGGCAGGTACGGGCTCCAGCCGATCGACCATAGTTCGTGCGGGCCCATACGTGTAGACGAAAACGCGCCCGGCTTGCCATTAGCCGGCTGCAAGCCGATTTGCCCCGGCGGACGTTGCCAGAACAGCAGTTCGGACCGGTTGGAAATGAAGACCGAGCCAGCACGATCCACGAAGAACACCGCCTCTGTACTGCCGCGCCACGTGCTTTCAACGTCTTCGACATCCGCGATGACCATCAGGGCTCCAGTTACCTGACCATCCTCGGAAAACGCAGGCGCCGCATAGGAATAGATCCGGTTTCCCGTGTCGCGCAAAACCCCGTGCGAGCTGCCAAGAGCGCCGTGCAGCGCGCGTTGAAACGCGGGCTGATCGGCCATGTTGCCATTCACCACGTCCCGCGCAGCGGCCAGAACGCGCCCGGTCTCGTCTGCATAAAGAACATCCACCGCCGAAGTCTTGTCCGCGACCTCCAGCAGAAGCGCCTGCGCCGTCCGCCGCCGGTCGCTGGTGTCCAACGCCCGCAGCGCCGGGTGCTCGGCCATCAGCACCGCAAGTTCCTGATAGACCTGCAACTGCGTGCTCAGACGATCCGACGCCAACTCCAGATCGGCTTCGGCTTTCTCGCTTAGCTGAGAGAGCGCCTGCCGGTACCCATAAGACCAGACGGCTGCCGACAACAGCGCGACCGCGAACAGAAAACCAATCGTGACCCAAACCCTTTGCATGGAACAGGGTCTTGCATTCACAGCGCCGCATGGCAAGTCTGCGCCGCATGAAGACCGTTCACCAATCTCCGACCGAGCCCGAATTTGTTCAAAACCCCTACCCTTTCTACCGGGCTGCGCGCGATCAGGGTGACCTGGTGTACTGGCAGGACTACGACATGCCCGCGGCGATGTCTCACGCGGCGGTCCAGGCGCTTTTGCGCGATCGGCGTTTCGGACGCGAAGTACCGTCAGAGATGGCCACAAAAGGCCCCGATCACCTTGCGCCGTGGCTGACGGTCGAAGCGCATTCGCTGCTCGAAGCCGAACCTCCGCGCCATACCCGCCTTCGCGCTCTGGTTCTGCGCGCTTTTACCTCGCGGGCTATCGGAGCGCTCGCATCGGACATCGAAAGGCTGTGTCACGACCTGATCGACGCGTTCCCCGATGCTCCATTCGACCTTCTGGATGCCTATTGCACGCAAGTTCCGGTGATCACGATCTGCCGGTTGCTAGGTGTACCCGAGAGCATGGCACCGCAGTTGTTGCAGTGGTCCCACGCCATGGTCGCCATGTATCAGGCCAGCCGCACCCGTGAGACCGAAGATCAGGCAGCACAGGCCTCCGCCGAGTTCTCAGCATTTCTGAACGACTACGTCCCTCACCGCCGATCCGAACCGAAAGATGATCTGATCACCCGTTTGATCACGGCAGAGGAAGACGGCGAGAAACTGTCACGCGACGAGTTGATCGCTACCTGCATCCTATTGTTGAACGCCGGCCATGAGGCAACCGTTCATTCGCTGGGCAACGGCGTCAAAACACTTTTGGAGTCCGGAACCACCCCTGATGCCCGGAGCCCGGACACAATCGACATGACGGTCGAGGAGATCCTGCGCTTCGACCCGCCGCTACATATGTTCACGCGCTATGCCTATGAGGACGTCGAGGTTTTTGGCAATCAGTTTGCCCGCGGCGATCAGGTGGCGTTGATGCTTGGGGCCGCCAACCGTGACCCGGACGTCTGGACCGACCCGGACAACTTTGACCCCACCCGCAGCATTCAGGCCAACACGAGCTTTGGCGGTGGTTTGCATTTCTGCGTCGGCGCCCCGCTGGCCCGGCTGGAAATGCGGATTGCTCTGCCGATTCTTTTTGACCGCTGTCCGGGCCTGCGACTGGCCGAATCCCCGGAATATGCCAACACGTACCATTTCCACGGGCTGACACGACTTTTGGTCCAAGCCTGAGCGTCGATCAGGTGTCGGCCAGGGCGTTCAGGGGCAGCATGGTGGTCGACTTGATTTCTTCCATCGACAACAGCGCGGTGACGTTGTGCACGCGCACCTCCGAGATCAGCGCCTGGTAAAAAGCATCGTAGGCCCGTGCGTTCCTGACCCGAACTTTCAGAATGTAGTCGATGTCGCCAGCCAGGCGGTGCGCCTCTTGAACTTCGGGCCGATCACGCAGGGCCTGCAGAAACTTGCGTTGCCAATCCGCCTCATGCTCGGAGGTTCGGATCAGAACAAAGAACGTCGCCTCGAAACCCAGCGCCTCTGCGTCCAGCAGAACGGTCTGCTGACCGATGATTCCGGCCCCTTTCATCTTGCGGATCCGATTCCAAACGGGTGTCTTTGAACTGCCCACCTTGGCCGCGATTTCGTCCAGCGATTGACTGGCGTCTCGCTGCAGCTCGGCCAGAATTTTCCGATCCGTGTCGTCTATTCGAACCGACATTCCAATTTTCCTTCCGAATGAAAACCCATGTTCCGCCTGCCGCGAATTTCAGAACGCGTGTCCTTATTTGATCGGCAATATGGCATCTGGGCGGGAATATTTCCTATATTGAGGGCCAAGTCAAACAACAGCCAGGGCTCCCCAATGAAGGCCACGCAGACAAAAGGACAAACGGGACAGGTCGACTTCGTCGGCGCAGGACCCGGTGATCCTGAATTGCTGACTCTCAAGGCCCTGTCCGCATTCCAGCGGGCCGAGGTTGTTTTGCATGATCGCCTGATCAGCCCAGAAGTTCTGCGACTGGCCGGCCAGAACGCCCGGCTGGTCGACGTGGGCAAGGCCGGCTTTGGTCCGTCCTGGAAGCAGGGTGACATCAACGCATTGCTGGTTGACTACGCACTCAAGGGACAGCGGGTCGTTCGCCTCAAATCCGGTGACGCGACCCTCTTCGGCCGGCTGGACGAAGAGATCGATGCGCTGGACGCCGCCGGTATCCCGTGGACGATCGTTCCTGGCATTACCGCTGCCTCGGCGGCGGTGGCCGGAATTGGCCAAAGCCTGACCCGACGCGGCCGAAACTCCTCGGTCCGGTTTCTGACCGGGCACGACATGCAGGGCTTTGCCGATCACGACTGGGCTGCGCTGGCCCGTCCGGGGTCGGTTGCAGCCATCTACATGGGGAAGAAATCCGCGCGCTTCATTCAAGGACGCCTGATCATGCACGGCGCCGATCGCGCCACGCCGGTCACGCTGGTCGAAAATGCCTCGCGACCTGATCAGCGCGTTGTCGCCACGACGCTGGATCAACTGCCTGCAGACCTCGCCGCTGCCGGCCTCGGCGGTCCTGCACTCACATTCTATGGCCTGGCCCCGCGCGACGCGGCCAAAGCCGTCACCGAATTCAACAAGGAGCTTGCCTGATGGCCCGCGCTTTCACCCCTAAAGTCGTTACCGCAAATGACCTGCTGGAAGGCGACGTAATCTATCTGACCGCCGATGACCGTTGGTCGCGCGATCTGCGCGAGGCCGAACTGATCACCGACGAAGCGCACGCTCAGCTGCGTCTTCTGGATGCCCAGAAGCAAGTCGACAAGATCGTAGGTGCCTATCTTGCCGATGTCGTTGCAGGCGAAAACGGTCCTGAACCCACCCATTTTCGGGAAGACTTCCGCCGGACTGGTCCGTCCAACTATGCCCACGGCAAACAGGAATCTTCCCCGCAGCCCCGGGTCTGACCTCAGGCCCCTCTCTCCCCGTAAAAAGGCCCCGGATCCGGGGCTGCAACAAAGGACAGCCAAAGATGTACCGCTACTCCGAGTTTGACAAAGCATTCCTGGCCGAGCGCAACGCACAGTTCCGCGCCCAGGTCGAACGCCGCATCGACGGCTCGCTGACCGAGGACGAGTTCAAGCCCCTGCGCCTGATGAACGGCCTGTATCTGCAACTGCACGCCTACATGCTGCGGGTGGCCATCCCCTATGGCACGCTTAACAGCGCCCAGATGCGCCAACTGGCCCTGCTGGCCGAGAAGTGGGACAAAGGTTACGGCCACTTCACCACGCGCCAGAACATTCAGTACAACTGGCCGAAACTGCGCGACGTGCCTGACATGCTGGACGCGCTGGCCGAGGTCGGCCTGCATGCGATCCAAACCAGCGGCAACACCATCCGCAACGTGACCGCCGACCATTTTGCCGGTGCCGCCGCGGATGAGGTCGCCGATCCGCGCCCCTATGCCGAACTGCTGCGTCAGTGGTCCACCGACCATCCGGAATTTCAGTTCATGCCGCGCAAGTTCAAGATCGCCATCACCGGGTCCGAGCATGACCGCGCCGTGATCAAGGCCCATGACATCGGCCTGCAACTGGTCGAGCGCGACGGCTTTCTGGGCGCCCGCGTTCTGGTCGGCGGCGGTCTGGGCCGCACGCCGATGATCGGCAAGGAGCTGTCTGATTTCGTCGCCTTTGACGACCTTCTGGCCTATCTGGAGGCCACCGTTTCGGTCTGGAACCAGATCGGCCGGCGGGACAACAAGTACAAGGCGCGCATCAAGATCACCGTGCATGAACACGGCATCGACGCGATCCGCGCCAAGGTCAACGAACGCTTCCTGCAGGTCCGCCCGCAGTTCAAGGGCGCCGACATGGCGCTGCTGGATCAGATCAAGGCGCATTTCGCCCCGCCCGCCTTCCGCGAAGGCTCAGTCGCGGCATTCGAGAGCGCCTATTCGAACGACCCGGTATTCCGCTCGTGGATCGACACCAACATCGCGCCGCACAAGCAGGCGGATCACGCGATCGTCACGATCTCGATCAAGAAGCACGGCCAGACGCCGGGTGATGCAACCGCCGAGCAGATGCGCGTGATGGCCGATCTGGCCGAGCAATACGCCTATGACGAGCTGCGCATCAGCCACGAGCAGAACGTGATCCTGCCGCATGTCCACAAATCGGACCTGCCCGCGATCCACGCAAAGCTGAAAGAGCACGGTCTGGCCACCGCAAATATCGGTCTGATCAGCGACATCATCGCCTGCCCCGGCATGGACTATTGCGCACTGGCAACGGCCCGCTCGATCCCGGTGGCGCAGCAGATCGCGACCCGGTTTGACGAGCTGAAGCTGGAGCATGACATCGGCCATCTGAAGATCAAGATCTCGGGCTGCATCAACGCCTGCGGGCATCACCACGTGGGTCACATCGGCATTTTGGGCCTGGATCGCGCGGGCGTCGAGAACTACCAGATCACGCTGGGCGGAGACGCCACCGAAACGGCCGCCATCGGCGACCGCACCGGTCCGGGCTTTGCCTATGATGAGATCGTGCCCGCGGTCGAACGGATCGTGGAAACCTATCTGGAACAGCGCGCAAGCGCCGAGGAGACCTTTTTGGAAACCTACCGCCGTGTTGGAATGGCCCCGTTCAAGGCGGCCCTCTACCCCGAGGCGCGGGCCAATGCCGCTTGACCTGATCCAGACGGAACTGGGCCGGGAACGACGCGAACTGACCGAAAAGGTCGAGGCGCTGAACGCCCGGTTCCGCCACCACAGCGCACATGACGTCATGCATGGTGCGCTTGAGGAAGCAGGCAACCTAGCGCTTGTCTCAAGCTTCGGCGCCGAGTCGGTGGTGTTGCTGCACATGGCTGCCGTGGTCGACAAGGCCACGCCTGTCCTGTTCATCGACACGATGATGCTGTTTACCGAGACGCTGGAATACCAGCATGAGGTCAGCGAACGTCTGGGTTTGAAGAACGTCCAGATCATCCGCGCGGATGACGAGGATATTCAGCGCGAAGACCCCTATGGCGCACTGCGGCTGCGCGACATGGATGCCTGCTGCAACCTGCGCAAGACCTTCCCCTTGCAGCGGGCCTTGGCGGGCTATGAAGGCTGGATTACCGGGCGCAAGCGGTTCCAATCCGGCACCCGCGCCACGCTCGAGTTCTTCGAGGTCGAGGACGGCACCGGCCGGATCAAGGTGAACCCTCTGGCGCATTGGGCGCCTCAGGACGTGCGCGCCTACATGGAAGAAAACCGCCTGCCCCGGCATCCGTTGGTGGCAAAGGGCTATCCCTCGATCGGCTGTGCGCCCTGCACCTCGCCGGTGAAGGATGGCGAAGATCCCCGCGCCGGACGCTGGCGCGATCAGAACAAGGAAGAATGCGGCATCCATTTCGTCGACGGCAAAATGGTACGCAGCGGAGAGAAAACATGAACGTAATCGTGAATGACGAGGGCTTTGCCCCTGATGACTGGACCGACGGCTTTGTCACCCTTGAGGATGCCGCAAACGATGTGATCGCACTGGACGTCACCTCGGATACGGACCCCGACGAATTGTTCGAACGGCTTGGAAACACGCGCATGGTGCGCGTCGACTTTCCGTCCTTTGCCGATGGCCGAGGCTTTACCATTGCCCGTACGCTGCGCCTGAAGGGCTATGAAGGCCGCCTGCGCGCGAAGGGACACGTGTTGGCCGACCAATACGCGATGGCCCGGCGCAGCGGCTTCGACGAGGTCGAGATTGACGCAGACCTTGCCGCCCGCCAGCCCGAGGACCAATGGCTGGCCCGCGCCAACTGGCAGGACCACGATTATCAGGCCCGCCTGCGCGGCTGACGCAACGATCGGGGCAATCTGCCCCCTTTTCCTGACCTGGATCAAAGCTTAAACGGAGATGCCGGTTTACCAGACCGGTAGTGAAACGATGACAGAGATGAAGCCCGTGACCGAAGCAACCGCCGTGAAGGCCCCCGTCCTGCCGGACGCCCAGACCGTTCTGGAAGTGAAACACTGGACCGACCGCCTGTTTTCGTTCAAGGTCACGCGTCCGCAATCGCTGCGCTTCCGCTCGGGCGAATTCGTTATGATCGGCCTTTTGGGCGACAACGGAAAACCGTTGCTGCGCGCCTATTCGATCGCGTCGCCGTCGTGGGACGAGGAACTGGAATTCTATTCGATCAAGGTGCAGGACGGCCCGCTGACCTCGAAACTGCAGCACATCCAGCCCGGCGATCAGATCATTCTGCGGCCCAAACCCGTGGGTACGCTGGTGCATGATGCACTGCTGCCGGGCAAGCGCCTGTGGTTCTTTGCCACCGGAACAGGGTTTGCCCCCTTTGCCTCGCTGCTGCGCGAGCCGCAGACCTATGAGGACTACGACGAGGTCATCATCACCCACACCTGCCGCGAGGTGGCGGAGCTGGAATATGGCCGCCAGCTAATCGAGAACATCCGCAAGGACGAGTTGCTGGCCGAACTGATCGGCGAAGGTTTCGCCGACAAGATCCGCTATTACCCGACCACCACCCGCGAACAGAGCCCCAAGATGGGCCGGATCACCGACCTGCTGAAGGACGGCACCGTCTTCAAGGACCTGGGTATCGAGGGCGGCATCAAGCCCGAGACCGACCGCGCCATGGTCTGCGGCAGCCTGGCCTTCAACCACGACATCAAGGCCATTCTCGAAGAGTTTGGCTTGCGTGAAGGCGCGAACTCGGACCCCAAGGAATTCGTGATCGAAAAAGCCTTTGTCGGCTGAGCCGAGATCCGGGCCGGCGAACGCCCGTTCCGCCGACCCGAGCACCGCGTCGACACGTGCGAATTTCGTGTCATAGCACCTATATGGCGCTTGAAAGAACCTTCGTCTCAGTTTAAGTTCCCGGCTCGGAAATCGGCAATTATCAAAGGAATGAACCCATAGCCCGCAGACCTCACAACGCGCCGCCTCAACGTGATACCGGCCCGCGCGTCAATGAAAAGATCCGTGCCCCCGAAATTCGCCTGATCGGCGCCGAAGGTGAGAATGTCGGGGTGGTTCATCCCGCCAAGGCCATGCAGATGGCAGCCGATGCCGGTCTTGATCTGGTCGAGATCTCGCCCAACGCGAATCCGCCGGTCTGCAAGATCATGGACTTTGGCAAGTTCAAGTACGAGCAGCAGAAACGCGAAAGCGAAGCCCGCAAGAAACAGAAGATCATCGAGGTGAAAGAGGTCAAGTTCCGGCCCAACACCGATACGCATGATTACGACGTCAAGATGCGGAACGTTTTCAAGTTTCTCGAGAATGGCGACAAGGTCAAAGTGACCCTGCGCTTCCGCGGCCGGGAAATGGCGCACCAGAACCTGGGACGTGAACTGCTTGAGCGCGTGGCGGAAGACGTCAAGGAAATCGGCAAGATCGAAAACATGCCGAAGATGGAAGGCCGCCAGATGATCATGATGATCGGACCGCTTCCCCAGAAGTGACGGCACATGGATCCGAGTGACCAAAGCTCCCTTGTTCGAGGGAGCTTTTTTATTTGTGGGTCAAAGTCAGGGCGGCGTGTCAGATTGCTTTGGAAATCGCAACCGACAACTTGTCCACCAGTTCGTCCAACTGCGGCTCTTCGATGATGAATGGCGGGGCCAGAAGCACATGGTCGCCTCTCCTGCCGTCGCGTGTTCCGGACATCGGATAGCAGATCAAACCCGCTTCGACGGCAGCTTTCTTGATCTTGGCCGCCACTCCCCGGGCCGGGTCAAACGGTTCGCGCGTATCTCTGTCAGCCACCAGTTCGATGCCTCGGAACAGGCCGCGACCACGGATGTCCCCGACATTGGGATGCTGGCCAAAGGCCGCCTCGAGTTTGGTTTGCAGTTTGTCACCCATGTCGCGGGCACGGGCCGGCAAATCGCGCGAGGTAAGTTCTGTCACAACAGCCAGGGCTGCCGCCGTGGCCACCGGGTGTCCGACATAGGTATGGCCGTGCTGGAAGAAACCCGAGCCATTTCGGATGGCGTCATAAATCCGATCGGTGCACAGCGTGGCACCGATGGGTTGATATCCAGCCCCCAAGCCCTTGGCGATGCAAAGAATATCCGGCGCCACCCCATCGTGGTCGCAGGCAAACAGATGGCCGGTCCGGCCCATGCCGCACATGACCTCGTCGAGGATCAACAACACGCCGTATTGATCACAGATTTTGCGGATCCGCTTGTAATACCCCTCGACCGCGGGGACGGCGCCCAACGTGGCCCCGACCACCGGTTCCGCCATAAACGCCATCACGGTCTCGGGGCCCAGCCGCAGGATCTCCACCTCAAGCTCATTCGCCACGCGTTGGCCATAGTCATAGCTGCTCTCGCCTTCGGGCTTTTCGGCGTATTCGTAGCAGGGCGCGATATGGCTCATCTCGATCAGCATTGGTGCGAATTGAGCCCGTCGCCATGCATTTCCGCCCGCTGAAAGCGCGCCCAGCGTATTGCCATGATAGCTCTGCCGCCGTGCAATAACCCGAGACCGCTCGGGCTGCCCGATTTCAAGGAAGTACTGGCGCGCCAGCTTGATCGCGGCCTCGGTCGCCTCGGACCCGCCGGACACGAAATAGACCCGGTCCAACGATCCGGGCGCATGCTGGATCAGCAGATCTGCCAGGGCTTCGGCCGGTTCCGAGGTCATGAAACCAGTATGGGCAAAAGCGATCTTCTGGACCTGCTCCTGCACCGCGTGGATCACTGCCGGGTTTGAATGTCCCAGACACGACACGGCCGCATCCCCGCAGTCGAGATACCGTTTGCCCTGTGCGTCGATCAAATAGCACCCGTCACCGCCGACAGCGATCGGCAATTCCGCCTTGGTGTGGCGCGGAAAAACATGGCTCATGTCAGTGTCCTTTCAGCAAAGCGATCAACGCCGCGACCGAGGCCGCGTTGTCCGTCCATCGGGTTCCATCCGAGTTCGTCAGGCTGTTCTCAAAACCAACCCTGACATCGCCGCCACGAGCGGCGGCAGCCGCCAGACAGGCGTGTTCCAGACGCCCGAACGCACAAACCATCCAAGGCGTACGAGCAGCGGGAAAGGCCTCGAGGTCCGCCGGTTGGGATTCCTGCCCGGTGGCATAGCGTCCCAAGACCAGCAAGCGGTCTTCCTGCTCGCGCCGCACGATCCCTTCCGACTGCCATCGCTCCAGCAGATCCGCATCCGTCGAATCGTACAGGATATGCTGCACCCGAGTTCCCTGTTCCGCGCACAGCCCATAAACCCGCGGGGCCAGATCGGGCGCGCGCGCAATTTCCCGAACCGAGATCGAGGCCCATTTCGGGGCCACCTGCTTCAGGCACTCCAACTGCGCAGAAACGTCGTAGATACCCGCGGCCTCGGTCGTGATCTGAACATCCATCGTTGGCACGGTTCGGGCAAGCTCGGCCATAGCCTCCCGATAGCGGCCTGCATCCAGAGAATGCGCGCCCTGCCCATCCCTGACATGCAGGTGCAACCCGTTTGCCCCGGCCGCATGGCAGGCAATGGCCGTCTCCACAATCTCGCCGGTCAAAACCGGCAAGGCGGGGTGATCCGCATGACTGCGTCGCGCACCGTTCGGTGCGACCAAAACATACGGAAGCGACGAAGCCTGTGTGTCAGACATTGAATCATCCTATCGGTTTCTTGCGTGCTTAGCTCGTGTGAGGGTGTTTTTCTCTTGTATTGTTCAAAACATTTGTTTTTCTCCCATCATGACACCCTCAACTCACCACCTGATGGATCGGCTGCGCCGAGAGATCGACCATTTGCCGGCCCAATTGCAGGCCGCAACAAAATACATCATCGACCATCCGGGCGATTTCGGAATCGACTCCATCCGCGTGTCTGCCGAAAAGATCGGCGTCAGCACAAACGTGATCGTTCGGCTGGCGCAGCATCTTGGTTTTGACGGCTTCGAAGCCTTCCGCCGCCCTTTCCGCAGGGATCTTGTGACAGACAGCGAAGACCGCCTCAGCCGGGATTGGCTGACCCAGTTGAATGCCGGCGATGCCTTTGCGTCGGCACAGGCCAACTATGCGCGAAACGAAATGAACGTAGTGTCACGTTCGTTGCGTCAACTGGACCCGGGCAAGGTCAGATCCGCAGTCACACTAATGTCCGATGCTCCCCAGTGCTTGGTCACTGCAACCCGCGCAAGCTATGCCTTGGCCTATTACTTCCACTACGCCGGACGCATGGCCCACCCGGGAATGCAGTTGATCCCCAGACATATGGGGTCGGCCATCGACGACCTTCTGAGCGCGGGCGAAACCGACTGCCTGTTCGCGATCACCGTTCATCCCTATTCTGCTGACACGATACGTGCCATCCGGTTTGCCCGGGAAAGGGGTATGCGCGTTGTTCTGCTCGCTGACAGCGATGTCATTGCCCCGGGGGTTGAGGCGGACGTGACGCTGACCGTCAGCACCCGATCTCAGCATCAGTTCTCCAGCTTCTCCGGAGCGATGGCCGTTCTCGAAGTTCTTCTGAGCCACCTTTTCGCAATCAAGGGCGACGCGGCTTATCACCGGGTTCAGGACTATCAGAAAGCGCGCGAGGATGCCGGAGCCTACTGGCAGCCCAAAAGGCTTCCGCGTGTGGCAAAAAAGAAATAGGCCCCGGAACACGTCCGGGGCCCAAAGCAGTCACTGCGACCGCGTTACATGCAGGCTTGAACCGCCCGCCGGGTCATGACACCCACCAAGTGTGCGCGGTAGTCTTTGCTGCCGTGCAAATCTCCGATCATGTTCATCGGGTTGACCCGAAGATCCATAAGGGCATCGGGCCGGAATTCCTCGCTCAGCGCCTGCTCGGCTTCGCTCCAACGGAACACGCCGTCTTCGCTGGCTCCGGTCACGGCAACGCGCACCCCGTCCGCGAAGCGGGCAAGGAAAACACCCACCAGCGCAAAGCGCGAGGCAGGCTGCAGAAACTTCTGGTAACTCGCTGCCTGCGGTACCGGGAACCGGACCGTCGTGATCAGCTCGCCCTCGTCCAGCGCTGTCGTGAACATGCCCTGAAAGAAGTCATCCGCGGCGATTTCGCGCGCATTCGTTCGAATGGTCGCGCCTGACCCCAATGCAGCTGCGGGGTAGCAGGCCGCCGGATCGTTGTTGGCCAGTGACCCGCCTATCGTGCCTCTGTTGCGAACGGCAGGATCACCGATATGCCCCGCCAGATCAGCCAGCGCGGGATACTTGCCCGCAACTTCTGCTGCTACCGTGGCATGCGTGGTCGCCGCTCCAATCGAAATCGACCCATCATCTTCGATGCAGACGCCCTTCAACTCGGGAATGGCACCCAGGCTCACCAGCGTCGCGGGTGAGGCCAGTCTTTGCTTCATCGTCGGGATCAGGGTCTGACCGCCCCCCAACGCCTGTGCATCCTCTCCCGCCAACGCGGCAACCGCATCAGCAATGGTCGAGGGGTTCTTGAACTCGAAATTGTACATTTCGCTTTTCCTTTCCGAAAGGCGCGGAACCGCCCTTCATCTGGCATTTGATTGACCAGGGAGCGCGAAGGGCTGACCCCTCGCACACCAACCTCTCCACTCAGCTGTTCATCGCCGCCCAAACACGCGACGGGCTGACCGGCATGTCGATGTGGTCCACCGCCTTGCCACCCGAGTTCAGCGCATCGATCACGGCATTGACCACCGCAGGCGGCGATCCAATCGCCCCGGCCTCGCCGCAGCCCTTCACACCCAGCGGATTGTGCGTGCAGGGCGTCTGGCTCGAATGATCCACGGTATAGAACGGCACGTCATCGGCCCGCGGCATGGCATAGTCCATGAAGGACGCGCTCAACAGCTGGCCGTTTTCGTCATAGACGCAGTTTTCCAGCAGGGCCTGACCGATCCCCTGCCCGATACCGCCATGCACCTGGCCGTCAACGATCATCGGGTTGATGATGTTGCCGAAATCATCCGCTGCGGTGAACCGTTCGATGGTCACCTGCCCGGTCTCAGGGTCAACCTCGACCTCGCAGGCATAGGCGCCGGCCGGGAAGGTGAAGTTGGCCGGATCATAGAACGCGGTCTCCTCCAGCCCCGGCTCGACCTCCAGCGGGAAGTTGTGCGGCACATAGGCCGTCAGGGTCACATCCCCCCAGGCCACCGACTTGTCGGTGCCGGCCACGGTGAACTGGCCATCCTTAAGCTCGATATCGGCCTCGGACGCCTCCAGCAGGTGCGCCGCGATCTTCTTGGCCTTGTCGATCACCTTCTCGGTCGCCTTGACCATGGCCGATCCACAGACCGCGAGAGAGCGCGACCCATAGGTGCCCATGCCAAACGGGATCTTCGAGGTATCGCCGTGCACGATCTCGACCATCGACTCGTCGATGCCGATCATGTCGGCCACGACCTGCGGAAAGGCGGTCTCGTGCCCCTGCCCGTGGCTGTGCGCCCCGACCATGACGCTGATCGAGCCGGTGGCGTTCACCCGAACGGTTGCCGCGTCATAGAGACCCGCACGCGCCCCCAGCATGCCTACGATGTTCGAAGGCGCGATGCCGCAGGCCTCGATATAGCAGTTCACGCCCAGGCCGCGCAGCTTGCCCCGCGCCTCGCTTTCGGCGCGACGTGCCGGGAAGCCCGCGAAATCGGCGGCCTGCTCCAGCTTGTCCATGGTGCCGTTGTAGTCGCCGGTGTCGTAGGTCAGCGCCACAGGCGTGTCATAGGGGAACTGCGTGATGAAGTTCTGCCGGCGCAGCGCCACCGGGTCGACCCCCAGCTCGCGCGCGGCCTTGTCGATCACGCGCTCCAGCTGATAGGTCGCCTCGGGGCGGCCTGCGCCGCGATAGGCATCCACCGGCACGGTGTTGGTGAACATCGCCCGCACGTTCACCTGAATGACCGGCGTCTTGTAGTTGCCTGCCATCAGCGTCCCGTGCAGCCAGGTCGGCACCGAGCTGGAAAACGTCGACAGATACGCGCCCAGATTGGCAAAAGTGTTTGTCCGCAGCCCGACGAAATTGTTGTCGGCATCCAGCGCCAGTTCGATCTTGCTGACATGGTCACGGCCCTGTGCATCCGACATGAACGCCTCGGAGCGGCTGGCCGTCCACTTGACCGGACGGTTGCAGGCCTTGGCGGCGAAGGTACAGAACGCCTCTTCCGCGTAGTGGAAGATCTTGGTGCCAAAACCGCCACCTACGTCCGGCGCCACGACGCGGACCTTGTGCTCGGGCAGGCCCAGCACGAAGGCGCACATCAGCAGCCGGATCACATGCGGGTTCTGCGAGGTGGTATAGAGCGTGTATTCATCCGTGCCCCGGCTGTATTCCGCCACGGCCACGCGCGGCTCCATCGGGTTGGCGACCAGGCGGTTGTTCACCAGTTCCAAGGTGGTGACATGCGCCGCATTGGCGAAAACCTCGTTCACCTTGGCATCGTCGGCCTCGCCCAACTGCCAGTCATAGCAGATGTTGTTTTTCAGATCGTCATGGACCAGCGGCGCGCCCTCTTCGGCGGCGGCTTTCATGTCCAGAACGGCGGGCAGTTCCTCGATATCCACGTCGATCGCTTCGGCCGCGTCGCGGGCCTGTTCCAGGCTGTCGGCCACGACGGCCGCGATCGGGTCGCCCACATGGCGCACCTTGCCTTGCGCCAGGATCGGGTGCGGCGGTTCCTGCATGGGCGCGCCGTGCTTGTCGGTCACCTCCCAGCCACAGGGCATGCCGCCCACGCCTTCGAAATCCTTGCCGGTAAACACCCGGACCACGCCGGGCATGGACTCGGCGGCGGACGTGTCGATGCTTTTGATCCGGCCATGCGCGATGTCGGATCGCAGGAAATACACATAGGCCTGACCACGTACGTTGATGTCGTCGGTGTAATTGCCTGCTCCGGTCAAAAAGCGCACGTCCTCGCGGCGCTTGGAACTGGCTCCGATGCCACTGTCTTTGGGCATAGCTTGTTCTCCTCCCATAAACGGATGCTTGCGTGCATCCCTGTCATCCCACGGGCGTTCTCAGTCACGCCCGCAGCGGCATCACTCGGCGGCGATGTGGCTGACGTCCTGGCCGGACGCGGCCATGATCGCCTTGACGATGTTGTGGTACCCGGTGCACCGGCACAGGTTGCCTTCCAGGTATTTGCGGATTTCGGCCTCGGTCGGGCGCGGGTTCTCCTTCAGCAGAGCCGCCGCCGACATCACCATGCCGGGCGTGCAGAAACCGCATTGCAGGCCGTGATGATCCTGAAACGCCTGCTGGATCACGTTCAGCGATCCGTCCGGGTTCGCCTGCCCTTCGATGGTGCCGACCTCGGCCCCGTCCGCCTCGAGCGCCAGCATGTTGCAGGACTTCACCGCCTCGCCGTTCACATGAACCACGCAGGCGCCGCACTGGGCCGTGTCACAGCCCACATGGGTACCGGTCAGCGACAGGTGATCACGCAGAAAGCTGGACAGCAGTGTCCGGCCTTCGACATCACCGCTCACGGTCTTTCCGTTCACGGTCATTGAGACCTGTGTCATAAGTTCCTCCCATTTTCGTATTTATCCTTGGCCCGAGTTAAACACGGGAAAAGTCGTTTGAGAACAAAAAACTTGGCCGTTTTCAACCCGTCTCTTGGGAGCCAACTGCCAACATGTATTGCAGGTCTCCAACGGGGCGAAACTGCCGTTACGTCACTTTGCGTTTGGCCCGAGGTTGCGGACGGGTCGGGATTTCCTTTAGCAGACCACCGACGCCCATCGCCGCGATATCGGCTCCCGTGGTCGGGATGCCGCAGGCGACCCGAGACAGCACCCAGTCGGCCCCGTTCAACGCGGGCGAACGTGCGCATCCCGGCAAACCGATGACCGGCCGCTTGCCCAAAGCCCCAAGAAACAACAGGTTGCCCGGATCAACCGGCATGCCGAAACGGTCCACCTGCCCTCCCGCGCGCCGAACAGCCTGAGGCGCCACGTCCTCGACATCGGATGTGGCCGAGCCGGTCAGGATCATGACGATATCGGTATTCATCCGGGACACTGCCTGCGCCAGAGCGTCGACCGCATGCGGAACGATCTGCACATCGTCCAGGCTCAGACCCAGGGCCTCGACCCGGCCGCGCATCGCGGCGATGCCCTTGTCGTTGGGCGGCCCGCCGGGGATGTCGGTCACCACCAACCCGGCGCTGCCAAATATTGGCGCTGCCAGGCCAATGGCCCCCTTTGCCAGCTCCGCCGCTTGCTCAACGTCCGCCAGCGGCACCGCGTAGGAAATGATCTTGATCGTGGCAACCATGCCACCCGCACCCATCTGCTGATGCTGAGGGACGGTGGCCACCGTGATCATCGGGTTGACCTGATTGAACGCCAGCAGAGCGTCAACGTCCAGAAGGGCAACACCAGCTTGATCCGCAATCAGGTTGACGCGGCCTGTAAACGGCTCGGTCACGCGCAAGTTGGCTCCCTTCGGATCCGGGGTCAGTGCCGCAGCCAAATGGCGCGCGGCTTCGTCCTCGTGACAGTCGCCGGGTTCCAGCCGAGCGACGACCACCTCGGACACGCCCGCGTCGGTCAACAAGGCAACATGCGCGTCGCCTAGCATCATTCCCTTGCGCAGCTTTTTCTTGCCAGCCATGACCGAATGCGCAAGGATCGCGCCCTTCGCGTCCGCAACCGGTACAGGGCCGAATTTCATGCCTTGCCCCGCAGCACCGCCGTCATCTGCGCGATGATCGCAACGGCAATCTCGGCCGGTCCGGCCGCGCCGATGTCCAGACCGATCGGCCCGTGGATGCGCTGCAACTGCGCTGCCGAAAAACCCGCCTCGGTCATCCGCTGCACCCGTTTGGCATGGGTGCGCGACGACCCCAGCGCGCCGATGTAGAACACTTCCGAATTCAGCGCGGCCTGCAGGGCCGGATCATCCAGCTTGGGGTCGTGGGTCAGTAGCACCACCGCCGTACGCGCATCCAGTCCAATGCTGGCCACGGCCTCGTCCGGCCAGTCGGTCAGCAGCTTTTCACCGGGAAAGCGGGATTGCGACGCAAACGCCTCGCGCGGGTCGATGATGATCGGGTCATAGCCCGCGATCCGCGCCATCGGCACCAGCGCCTGCGCGATATGGACCGCGCCCACCACGATCAGCCGCAAGGGCGGGTTGTGCACGGCCACGAAGGTCTGACCGTCTTCTTCGAACCCTGAACGATCCATGCGCAACCGGTCCGCATAGGCGTTGCGCCGCAGCGCACGGTGGCCGGTCTCGATATTGACCTCATAGGCCACAGGGTCTCGCCGCGCCCGCGCCGCCACCAGTTCGGCCAGCATCGGTTCGGGCAGGACCGAGCCCACCGGCTCGACCAGAACCCGGATCGTGCCGCCGCAGGCCAGCCCGACGGCAAAGGCATCCTCGTCGCTGACCCCGAATTCCAGCAGGCGCGCTTCGCCTTCTTCGATGGCTTCAAGCGCCTCGACGATCACCGCGCCTTCGACACAGCCACCCGAGACCGAGCCTTCGATCCGGCCGTCGCCGCTGATGACCAACTGGGCCCCCACCCTCCGGGGTGCGCTGCCCCAGGTTTCGACGACCGTCGCCAGAACCGCGCCGCGACCCTCGCGAAACCACGCCAATGCCGTTTCCGGACTGTTGTCAAATCTGTCCATCGGACCCTCCCGCGGTGGTTCGCATCAACATAAGCAGGATTGACGCGATGAAAAGCAAGGGGCGCGTTCTCAGGTGGATTATCTCGGACACCGACCCTGCCAACTTGGTTCGTCATGTGACGCAGAAGGCAGGTTTCGGCCGAAGTCCGCGCCAGACAATCAAACATTTGATTGTTTTTCGGACGCCGACTAGCCTGCGGTCAGGCCCGACTTGCGGCCGAATTGACGCAAGAGATTTCGTAAAGGAGACAATGTCTTGAAACAGATATTTACACTAACCATCGGCGCAGCGGCATTGATTGCAGGCAGCGCCTGGGCCGACACTTTCGAACGCTACGGAGAGGTCGAGGGCTGGAAGGTCTTTGTCGACAAGGACAAAAAGTCATGCCTGATCGAAGCGGTCGATGATGCCGAGAACGTGGTGCAGATGGGTCTGACCGAAGACCGCAGCGTTGGATATGTCGGTGTCTTTACCAAGGCGGAAACCGACATCAAGCGCGGAGACAAGGAGGCCGTCGCCATCCTGCTGGGCGACAACCTGTATGTCGGCGAGGCAACCGGAATGAAGGGCAACATCACCAAGGGGTATTCGGGCGGCTATGTCCTGTCGGACGACCCGCAATTCGCCGACGACCTGGCCAAGCAAAAGGTCATGGCGGTGTTCCCCGAGAAATCCTTTGGCTTCACCGTCGATCTGACCGGCACCTACAAGGCCATGGAAATGGCGCGCGAGTGCAACGAAAAGCAACTGCAGTAACGTCAGCCTGAAAGCGCGGCCAACAACCGCGCTTTCTCTCCCTGGTCGTCGGGTCGTGAAATCACGGCGGCCAGATCCTCAAGCGATGCAATCGAATGTCCGGCGCGGAAGCTGTCCACATGCGGCAGCATGGTGGCGACGCCCTGCGCCCTTGGCGCGAACCCGTCCCAGCGCAGCAGCGGGTTCAGCCAGATCAGCCGCCGGGCTGACAAGTGCAGGCGTTCGATCTCTTTTTCAAGCAGATCGGGATCACCCCGCTCCAGCCCGTCGGTAATCAGCAGCACGACGGCCCCCTGTCCCATAACCCGGCGCGACCAGTCGCGGTTGAACTGGTGCAGGCATTCGCCGATGCGCGTGCCGCCCTCCCAATCCTGCGCCTCGGCCCCGGCGGCGGCCAGCGCGGCATCGACGTCGCGCTGATGCAGGTGCCGCGTGATGTTCGTCAGCCGCGTGCCGAAGGTGAACGCATGCACCTTGGCCCAGCCAGCCCCCTTGGCGTTCGAGACCGTGTGCAGGAAGTGCAGGATGATCCGGCTGTACTGGCTCATCGACCCCGAGATGTCACACAGCGCGATCAGATTGGGCCAGCGCGGTTTCGGTTTGACGAGTGCGATCTGTCGCATCTCGCCGCCCTGACGCATGGCCGCGCGCAAGGTGCGCGCCCGGTCGATCCGCTGGCCCAGATGGCTGGCCTGCCCCCGGCGCGAGGCGATCGGGTCCACCGGCAGTTGCAGCCGCGCCAGAATGCGCTTGGCCTGTGCGGTTTCCGCGGTGCTCATCTGTTCGAAATCCAGCGACCTCAGCCGTTCTTCGGACGAGGCGGTCTGCGTGGCGTCAATCTCGATTTCGCTTTCGCCATCTTGCTCGACGCCCTTGGGCTCGTCCCGTTCGACACCATCCAGCAGGGCCTCGGCCGCGCGTTTTTCGCCCGCTTCGGCCATGCGTTCCTCCTGAACTCCGCGAATGGCCGGCAGCATCATCGACATCATATGCTCCAGATACCTTGGATCGCGCCAGTACAGGCGGAAGATCTGGGCAAACACTGTGCGATGCTCGGGCCGATTCACGAAACAGGCGTGCAGGGTCCAATAGAAATCCTGCTTGCGGGTGAAGCCCGCCGCCTGCACCGCGCGGATGGCATCGACCACGCGGCCCGGGCCGATCGGCAGCCCGGCTTTGCGCAAGGCGCGCGCGAAATGGGTGATGTTTTGCGCCAGTTTCGGATCGACCGGGATATCCAGCGGAAGCTGTTCGGCCATCGCTAGGCCCCCGGAGTGTTTTGGCGCCGCGACGACATCAGACCGGTTCGAGCGTGGCTTTGGCCTGATCCAGAATGCGCTTGGCCTCGGAGCCCTGCAGTTTCTGGATGTCGTCCTGGTATTTCAGGATCGCGCCCAGCGTGTCGCCGATCACCTCGGGGCTGAGGTTGATCACGTCCAGCGCCAGCAGGCACTTCGCCCAGTCGATGGTTTCGGCCACGCCGGGTTTCTTGAACAGGTCCTCGGTGCGCAGATGCTGGACAAAGGCCACCACTTCACGGCTCAGCGCCTCGGCGGCCTCGGGCGCGCGGGCGTGCAGGATCTCCAGCTCGCGGTCGAAATCGGGGTAGTCGACCCAGTGGTACAGGCAGCGGCGCTTGAGCGCGTCATGTACCTCGCGCGTGCGGTTCGACGTGACGATGACGATGGGCGGTTCGGGCGCCTTGATCGTGCCGATCTCGGGGATTGTCACCTGGAAATCGCTCAGCGCCTCCAGCAGGAAGGCCTCGAACGGTTCGTCGGTGCGGTCCAGTTCGTCGATCAGTAGCACCGGCGGACCGGCCGGGTCGGGCTCCATCGCCTCGAGCAGCGGGCGGCGGATCAGATAGTCGCCGCTAAACAGTTCCTCCTGCAGACCCTTCCGGTCGGACCCGCCGACCGCCTCGGCGGTGCGGATGGCCACCATCTGGGCGGGAAAGTTCCATTCATAGACGGCCGAGGACGCATCGAGCCCTTCATAGCATTGAAGCCGGATCAGGCGGCGGCCAAGTCCAGAGGCCAGGGCCTTGGCGATCTCGGTCTTGCCGACGCCCGCTTCACCTTCCAGAAACAGCGGCCGGCCCAGTCTCAGCGACAGGAACACCACAGTGGCCAACGCACGGCCACAGACATAGCCCTGTTCGCCCAGCATCTTCTGAACGGCATCGATGGAATCTGGCTGGCTCATGTGTCTCAATCTCCCTTGGCACAACAGGTCATGGCTGCCGCTGCGCGTCAAGACCGTGATCTTTCCGGGACTTGCGGCAATCTGGTCGCCTGGCAAGGTTTGTTGTCACTTTCCCGTGCGGCCGGCCTGTGCTAGCCCGGCGCCATGACCGATACTCTGACGCTCCGCCGCCCCGATGACTGGCACCTGCATCTGCGCGATGGCGCCATGCTGCAGGCCGTCCTGCCCGAAACCGCCCGCCATTTCGCGCGGGCCATCATCATGCCCAACCTCGTGCCCCCGGTGGTAACCGGCGCTCAGGCCGCGTCCTATCGCGACCGTATCCTGGCCGCCCTGCCCGAAGGCATGAGCTTTGAGCCTTTGATGACCCTGTACCTGACCGAGGATACCGACCCCGACGACATGGCCGCGGCCCATGCCAGTGGTCTGGTCAAGGCGGTCAAGCTGTACCCGGCGGGGGCCACAACCAACTCGGCCTCGGGCGTGCGGGATTTCGACAAGGTGCGCCCCGTGCTGGACCGGATGGCCGAGATCGGCCTGCCGCTCTGCGTGCACGGCGAGGTCACCGATGCCGAGATCGACATCTTCGACCGCGAGGCGGTGTTCATCGACCGCGTTCTGGACCCGATCCGCAAGGCCACGCCGGGCCTGCGCGTGGTGATGGAGCATATTACCACCCACGACGGCGTGGAGTATGTGCGCGCGAACGAAACCGACCTGGGCGCAACGATCACCGCACATCACCTGATCATCAACCGCAACCACATTCTGGTTGGCGGGATCAAGCCGCACTACTACTGCCTGCCCGTCGCCAAACGCGAAGAGCACCGCAAGGCGCTGGTCGATGCCGCGACTTCGGGCGACGAACGGTTCTTTCTGGGGACTGACAGCGCCCCGCATACCGACGCCAACAAGGAAATGGCCTGCGGCTGCGCGGGATGTTTCACCGCCACGAACACCATGTCGCTGGTGGCCGAGGTCTTTGACCGCGCGGGTGCGCTGGACAAATTGGAAGGGTTCACCTCAGTCAGCGGGCCCAGGTTCTACCGGCTGCCCGTCAACGATCAGACCATCACCCTGCAGAAGGGCGAACCGGTCACCTACCCCGACAAGATCGAAACACGCGATGGCCCGGTCACCGTGTTCGACCCCGGCTTCCCGCTTCACTGGCGCGTGGTCTAATCAACCAGTCGTTTTGCCAGATCCGCTGCGCGCCCGCCGGTGCGCAGCATCGACCAGATCGCATCGGCCTCGTCCGCGCCGATCAGCTTGGCGGCCTTGCCGCGCACGCGATCCTCGCGGTCGGACAAGGCTATCGGTGCGGCCAAATCGTGGGTCGCCTCGCGCCGTACTCCGTCCCGCCGCAGCAGCGCCACGCGGGCCTCGGTCTCGGACAGCGTTTCGTCCGCTTCGACCGTGATCCGGTCGCGCAGCGATTGCAGGCGCGGATCGGCGCAGACCTTGTCCGTGTAGCTTTCAGGCAGGGCGGTATCGTATCCCAATGCCTGCATGGCGATCACCGTCCGATAGGAAAACTTGGCGCCCAGCCCGGTTGTCGGCGCGGTCTGATTGCAGACGCTCATCCAACGCGGATGGGTGCGGATTTTGATCTCGGCCACCTCGGGTTCGGCGATGTCCAGATCCCGCGCCGCCTCGAGCGCGGCGTGCAGCCCGTGGCAGCAAGCGTGGAACTTGTGGCTGACGCTTTCGAACCGCCACTCATCCCCAAGCCCCGACAGCGCTGTGGCTGTGTCATCGGCACCGTGATGCGTCGCGCCAAACCCGAACGGCCCGGTCAGGGCATCGGGATTGGGAACGAACCCCCGCTGCACCAGCAGCGCGGCCTCGACCCCGACCGAAGCCGCCTGCCCCGCATTGTAGGGCTTGCCCATGGTGCCAAACTGCGCCTTGAGGCCCGCCGCCCGGGTCGCGGTCAGCCCCAGAACCCGGCGCATGGCCGCCGGATCGCATCCCAGCAGGCGGGCGGCCGCCACGGCCGCTCCGAACGCCCCCGCCGTTGCGGTCTGGTGAAACCCGACCTGATAATGCCCCCGCCCCAGCCACAGGCCAATGCGGATGGACAGTTCCATCCCCACCAAGGCCGCCTCGAGCAAATCGACGATGGGCTGATCCTGCCATTCGGCCACGGCCAGCGCGGCGGGAAACACCGCCACCGAGGGGTGGCCGATATGGGCGAAATGCGTGTCGTCATAGTCCAGCGCATGCGACACCGTGCCGTTGACCAAAGCCGCAGCGCGCATCGGCGCAGCCCCGCCGCCGAACAGGGTGGCCTGGCCGGACCCGCCTTCGTCCAGCACCATCTCTCTCAGGATACGCGAGACCGGTTCGTTGACCCCTGCGCGCCCGACCGCCAGCCAGTCGAGCGCGCACAAAGACGTAACGATCCGCGCCTGCGCGGTTGTCGAAACCGGACCTGCGGTAAATTCGGAGAGAGCGCTTGTGAAATCAGTCATGCGGCGCAGTCTAACGTGCGCCCGCGCCGGGTAAACCCTCAGCGGTAGAGGCTGACCGCGCGCTGCTCGAAGGCGCGCACGATCCGGTGCATCGCCTCGTTGAAGACCACGCCGATGATGCCCTGCAAAACGGCGTTCTTGAACTCGAAATCCACGTGGAAGGATACGTTGCAGCCGCCCTCGGGGGCGTCTTCGAAATGCCAGTCGGATTTCATGTATTTGAACGGGCCGTCCAGGTATTCGGTGTCGATCTTCTTCTGCTCGGGGTACAGCGTCACCCGGCTGCCGAACCGTTCGCGGAACACCTTGAACGAGATCACCAGATCGGCCTCCATCACCTGCGCCTCGCCCACCGCATAGGTCCGCCGGATCCGCGCGGCCGCGCACCAGGGCAGAAACTCGGGGTATTTCGCCACATCCGCAACCAGATCATACATCTGCTGCGCGGTGTATGGCAGGTGGCGGGTTTCCGAATGAGTGGGCATGGCAACCTGGGCATTTGAAACGTGACAATGGCGCGTCATGTCGTATGTTGCGCGCCAAAGATCAAGGGGGCAGCCATGAGCCAGCGCGCATATGTGATAGATGAGATGATCTCGGCCAAGGCCATCGCGGCGCGGATCGAGGAACTGTGCCGCGAAATCACCCGCGAATTCGGCGATACCGACAAGCTGGTGGTCGTGGGCCTGCTGCGCGGCAGCTTCGTCTTCATCGCCGATCTGGTGCGCGAACTGGACCTTCCGATCGAGGTCGATTTCCTCGAGGCGTCCTCGTATGGCGATTCAATGGAAAGCAGCCGGGAAGTTCGCATTCTCAAGGACTTGCGCGGCGCAATTGAAGGGCGCGACGTACTGGTGGTCGAAGATATCGTCGACACGGGGCACACGCTGAACCACGTCACCAACCTGCTGCGCAGCCGCCAGCCGAAACGGCTCAAGTCGATTGCCTTGCTGGACAAACCCAGCCGCCGCGAGGTTGATTTCCGCGCCGATTGGATCGGCTTTGAAATCCCGGACGAATTCGTCGTGGGCTATGGCATCGACTATGCCCAACGCAACCGCAACCTGCCCTTCATCGGCAAGGTCCGCTTTACCGAAGACTGATCCCGCCGCGGATTCGAGGCCCCATGATCCTGCGCCACCTTCTGCGAATGTCTCGATGGGCGCGCAATCCGCCCTCGGACCATCGGGTCAAGCTGGTGCTGGGCCTGATCGTGCTGTGCCTGGTGATTGCCGGCGTTGAATACATGGGCTGGTGGCCCGAATGGGCAACCAGCCAGCCGCGCAAGCTCAGGCCGTGACCGGCGCGTCCAGAACCTGACGGATTGCCGCCAGAAAGATACCCGCGCCGACAGGGATCAGCGCATCGGGGAAGTCATAGTCGGGGTTGTGAAGTTGCGGATGGTCGACCCCGGCCCCCAGCCAGAACATGGCCGTTTTCGACCCTTTGGCGAACTGCCCGAAATCCTCCGAGAACCGTTGCGGCACGGTGGTCAGGCGCGGTTGCACCCCGGCCTGGGCGCAGGCATGAGCCAGGATCTGTACGGCCTCGGGGTGGTTGACACAAGCGTCGAACACGTCGTCATAGGTGATCTCGACACCCAGTCCCTCGTCGGCGGCGGCCTTGCGGACCAGCGCCTGGGCCTGATCGACCAGTTGTCCCATACGCGCGTCCGAGACGGTGCGTAGCGTGACCCATATCTCGGCCTCGCCGGGCGCCACCCCGAATGTCGGGGCCCCCAGTTGGGCGTGAGTGACGGTGGTCAGTGCGTAATCCTCGGTCAGCTCTCCGCCCGGCCCCAAGGCGTTCAGGGCCGGCATCAACTGCGCCATGGCCGAGGCCGGCGACAGGCCGTCCTGCGGAGCCGCCGCGTGCGAGGTCTTGCCCGTCAGCCGAACCCGCATCCCGCGCGAGGCGCAATTGGCCGGGCCAGAGCACAGCTCGACCGCTCCCAGGTCCAGCCCCGGCAGGTTATGCAAGGAGAACAGGAAATCCGGCTGCATTTCAGCGTATTGCGGGTCGTTCCGGAAGTCGCGCGCGCCCTGTCCGGTCTCTTCGGCGGGCTGAAAGATCAGCACGACCCGGCCGCGTGACACGGGCGTTTGCGCCAGGTCCTGCGCCACGCCCAGCACCATGGCCATGTGGCCGTCATGCCCGCACAGATGACCCTTGCCCGGAACCTGCGAGCACCAGGGTTTTCCCGGCATCTCAAAAATCGGCAGCGCGTCCAGTTCGCAGCGGATGCCCACGGTGGGCCCCGCCTCGCCCGAGTCGAACACGGCCGCGACCCCGTGCCCACCGATCCCGGTCAGAACCCGGCCGGTCACACCGCGCAATTGCTCGGCTATGAATGCCGCTGTTTCAGCCTCTTCACCCGAAACCTCGGGGCGTTGGTGCAAAGCGTGGCGCAGCGCAGTCAGTTGCGCGAGCCGTTCCGGCGTCACGCCTGCCCCAGCTTTTTCTGTCGTGCCGCCCGCAGACGCGCGAAATCATCGCCCGCATGGTACGACGAACGGGTCAAGGGCGTGGCCGAGACCATCAGGAACCCTTTGCCATAGGCGGCTTTTTCATAGGCCGCAAACTCTTCGGGCGTGACAAAGCGGTCCACGCGGTGATGTTTCGGTGTGGGCTGCAGATACTGGCCGATGGTCAGGAAATCGATATCGGCGGCGCGCATGTCGTCCATGACCTGGCGCACCTGCTGTTCGTTCTCACCCAGTCCGACCATGATGCCCGACTTGGTGAAGATCGACGGGTCCAACTCCTTGACCCGCTGCAGCAGACGCAGCGAATGGAAATAGCGCGCGCCCGGACGCACCTCGGGGTACAGGCCCGGCACGGTTTCAAGGTTGTGATTGAACACGTCCGGCTTGGCCGCGACCACGGTTTCCAGAACCGACGGATCGCATTTCAGGAAATCCGGGGTCAGGATCTCGATCGTGGTCTTGAGCGAGCGGTGACGCACCGCGCGGATGGTCTGAGCGAAATGCTCGGCCCCGCCATCGGCCAGGTCGTCGCGGTCGACCGAGGTGATCACGACGTGGTTCAGGCCCAGCTTTTCGACCGCATGTGCCACACGGCCCGGTTCGAACGCGTCCAGCGCATCGGGGCGACCGGTGGCGATGTTGCAAAAGGTGCAGCCACGGGTGCAGATCTCGCCCATGATCATCATGGTCGCGTGGCCCTGGCTCCAGCATTCACCCACATTCGGGCAGCCGGCCTCTTCGCAGACGGTGACCAGGTTGTTGTCCCGCATGATCCGGCGCGTGTCGGCATAGCCCTTGCCGCCGGGCGCTTTCACCCGGATCCAGTTGGGCTTTTTCGGCTGCGCATTGTCGGGCTTATGCGCCTTTTCCGGGTGACGTTGTTCAGGGATTTTCAGATCGCGCACGGGGCCGGTTTCCTGACTTTGGGTCCATTTGGTTGGTGCATAACATAAACCGGTCGGATGTATTACGCCAGCCGTGCATAGCAGCCATGCGTCAGCGTTTCGCAGATGCAGAATAGGAGCGCGGCCTCTTAGGGGATCAACGCAAATTTCGACATGATTTCCATAGATAAGAGGATATTCGCAAACGCAGCACATCCCGTGTTGAAGCCGGTTTGGAATCGTTTTAACCCACGGGCCGAACAAATGTGAATCACAGGAGATGCCCCATGAAAACCGGCGCCAAGCTGCCCGACGTGACATTCCACACCCGCGTGCGCGACGACTCGATCGAAGGGCCCAACCCGTTCCGCTGGGAAGACAAGACCACGGCCGACTACTTCGCAGGCAAGCGGGTCATCCTGTTCTCGCTGCCCGGTGCGTTCACGCCCACCTGCTCGACCTACCAGCTGCCGGGGTTCGAGAACAACTACGAGGCGTTCAAGGCCAAGGGCATCGACGAGATCTACTGCATGTCGGTCAATGACAGCTTTGTCATGAACAAATGGGCGCAGGATCAGGGGCTGAAGAACGTCAAGGTCATCCCCGACGGGTCGGGTGAGTTCACTCGCAAGATGGGCATGCTGGTCGACAAGTCCAATCTGGGATTTGGTATGCGCTCGTGGCGCTATGCCGCCATCATCAACGACGGTGTGGTCGAGGCGTGGTTCGAAGAGCCCGGCCTGATGGACAACTGCCTCGAGGACCCCTATGGCGTTTCGTCGCCCGAAAATCTGATGAAGCACCTGGAAGAAGCGCAACAGCCCGAAATGGCCTGAGCCGTCAACCCGCCGCCACTCGAAGGGCTCGCCGCGCGCGGGCCCTTTTTAGTTCCGGGTTTCTGACACGATGTTTTCGCCGACCTGCCGGATCACCTGGGCCAGTTGATCGAACCACACCGCCCCATCCGACGAGTCGCGCCGCACAAGGCCGATCTGCCGCGCGGGCTCCGGGGCGCCGAACCGCAGCAGTTTCAGCCCAGGTACGGCCTCGGCCTCGGATCGTGCCGCCAACTCGGGAATCAAGGTCAGGCCGAACCCCTCGGCTACCAATCGCGACAACGTGGCCAAAGACGACGCGCCCATGTTGATATGGGCGCTGGTCCGGTCCTGCCCGCACACCTCAAGTGCCTGATCCGTCAGGCAGTGCCCGTCTTCCAGCAGCATCAGTTGGGCCGCGTTCAGGTCGATCGGGCGCAGAGCGTCGGGGCTGACGGTCAGGCTGTTCAGGCGCGTCTCGCTGCCAGCCAGCAGAAAACGATCCTCAAACAGAGGTACCTCGTCCAGGCCGCGCGCGCCCACCGGCAGGGCCAGCACGGCGGCGTCGATCTCGCCCGCTTTCAGCATCGACAGCAACCGCTCGGTGCGTGCCTCGCGTACCTGTACGCGCAGGGACACATCCGCCGACCGCAGACCAGCCAAGACACCCGGCAGCAGATACGGTGCGACGGTCGGGATCAAACCGACCGACAGACTGCGATGCCCGGTGGAGTTGTCACGCGCGAACCGATCCAACCGCTCGGCCGCGCCCAAAATGCGCCGTGCGTGCTCAAGCGCATCGCGCC
The DNA here is from genome assembly GCF_056539185.1 of Ruegeria sp. BC6. Lineage (NCBI taxonomy): Bacteria > Pseudomonadati > Pseudomonadota > Alphaproteobacteria > Rhodobacterales > Roseobacteraceae > Ruegeria > Ruegeria sp. BC6. The sequence continues at coordinate 347,070 of NZ_JBQFUM010000001.1, read as the reverse complement.
CCAATGGTGTCAGCAGAACATCACGGGCGCGCCTTTCAAACAGCGGCCCGCCCATGATGTCTTCCAAAGCCCGGATCTGCACCGATAGTGCCGGTTGAGATACGTGACACACCTGAGCGGCCCGGCCAAAGTTGCGCTGCTCGGCCACGGCGCGGAAGTATTGCAGCTGCCTGAGGGTAAAATTCATAACCCCTGATTATCACCTGCTGCGGTTTCCGCAACTCCGGCCAATCGAAACAAAGGTGTATCAGCCGATCAATCTGTCACACTCTGCTTGCTTCTCGTAATGGCGTTTGAGGCGCTGCAACGCAATGCGCAGCACGATCTTCCCAGAACGTGCTGACCAGCCCATCCGTTTCTCGGCCAGTTCCAGGCCTTCCAGATAGCAACAACACCGCAGCGCAACGTCGCTCAAACCCGGACCCAGATCCGACAAGGCCCGAGCCACGCGATCACGCGCCTCGGACGACCCGCGCGCAACCTGAGCATCGCCTTCGAAACCCGCACGACCGCCAGCGGTAAGGAACCGGTCCCAGTTCTGCGTGACCCGCGGTCCGATCTGGGCCAGCTCGAAATCCTCGCGCAGTCGCTCTCCGGCGCGCACCAAGCTTTCGTCCAGAAACGGCTTTCCATCCCGGTCGCGTCGGCGCGACAATGCAATCAGGGGGCTCTCCGCTGCGCAATAGCGGATGCGCCGTGAACGCTTCTCGTCGGCTTGACTGCGCGTTTTGAACTTCGCCGGTGCCTCGGCCATCCCATATTCTGTCTGTGTCCGCGCGCGGTTTTCGGCATCGGCAATCAACTGGCTTAATGCGGTTCGGCCCATTTGCGTGATCCGGTAACGCGACACACGCCCCGGATTGTCACAAACGATCCAGTCCTTCAGAGCCAGGGCCTGAGCGGTCTTGCAATCAACAACGGCGGTCCGAGTTGTACCGCCCTCGCCGCTGTCGCGGACCACGACCGCCTTTTCCATGTCCTCGGCCACGGCCAGAACCGCACCCGTTTCGCAAAGGCGCCGCAGCACCCGCAAAGCCTCGCGCTCGAACGCCTCGTCTTCGGCATTGGGAGTGCGATGAGGATCATCGCCGACGCCGAACAAGGGACCAGAGGCCGCTTCATTCCCCGCACCGGGAAAGTGTGTTTCGGCAAGTGACTGCAGTGCTTTATCCACCAAGGGATCGTCGCGGCGCATTTCGATCCTTCGGATCTGTCGCAGAATGGTTGACGCGTGACACCCTGCCGACCGCGCCAGATCCCGGATCGACCGTCCCGCCTCGGTATGGGCCAGGTATCGCTGCGCCCCTTCGGGAACCCAAGCTGGAACGGTGAATGCGGTGCTGTTTTCCATCGTTATTCGCCCTCGTCGACAATCAAACTGCCACTGTCCGCCGTCGGATAAAGTGTTAACCAAATCTACCTAGAGTTGCTTTCGTTACTCGTTCGTTAACCTCCAACGGCTCTGACCAGAATTGATTCAAAAAGATAAACAGTCGTGAAACCATCGTTCGGCGCGAGCCCGATCACGGCAACACCCGCTTGGGTTGTGCAAAATTGCTGCAGGCAAAATTGAACAGAGGAACGCCGAAATGCAGGACCTGATGACTATGATCACCGCCCTCCGCCGCCCGCGGCTGCTGTCTCGGGCAGCCAAGGTCGGAGCACAGGAATACGACCGTGACCGCCACTTGCAGCGCCTGTTCGGCTATGGCGCGCTACCGGGAACCGGAGCGGCCTTGATGCGACTGTTGGAGATGGAGCGGAGCGTCGACGACCAACGACGCTCGGGCGACGCCGCGTATTCGCTGGTTCGCCACCTGGACCTACTGATCGCTTTGATTGGTGAGGCGCGACTGCATCAAGCCAGCCGCGCCCCGGAACTTCATGTCGTCAAGTGAAGGCGTCGGGCATGGACGCTTTCTTTTCCTCGACATAGGCGGTTAGTGCCGCCAGTTTTTCCGGGTCGAGTTGCGGTTGCTGGTAGTTGGCCAGCAGATGCTCGACCCGGGCCGAGGCCAGCATGCGCGTGTCCCGCGCACCCTCTTCTTCCCATGTTTCAAAGGGTTTGTAGTCCAGCAGGTCGGTCTTCCAGAAGGCGCTTTGGAAATTGGCCTGGGTGTGCGCACAACCAAGATAGTGACCACCCGGCCCCACCTCACGAATCGCGTCCATGGCCTGCGCGTTTTCATCATAGGCCACCCCTTTGGCCAACGCATGAAGCGCTCCCAACTGATCGGCATCCATGACGAATTTTTCGAAATCCGCAACCAGACCGCCTTCGAGCCAGCCACATGCATGCAACATAAAGTTGACGCCTGACAGCAGACCCATGTTCAGCGAATTCGCAGTCTCGTAAGCCGCCTGCGCGTCCGGAAGCTTGGACCCGCAGAACGACCCCGCCGAGCGGTAGGGAACACCCAAACGACGCGCTAACTGACCCGCCCCATAGGTGATATGCGCGGCTTCGGGCGTCCCGAAGGTCGGTGCGCCAGAGTTCATGTCGATCGACGACACGAATGCGCCGAAAATGGCCGGCGCGCCCGGGCGGATGATCTGGCTGTAGGCGATGCCGGCCAGCACCTCGGCCAGCACCTGCGTCAGAGTACCGGCAACCGAAACCGGGGCCATCGCGCCGCCCACGATGAAGGGCGAGATGATGCAGGCCTGATTGTTGCGCGCATAGACTTCCAGCGACCCCATCATCACGTCGTCGAACGTCATCGGCGAGTTGATGTTGGTGAGCGAGGTCATCACGGTGTTTTCCTGCACGAACTCCTTGCCGAACAGGATCTCGCACATCTCGACCGAATCCTGCGCCCGGCTGGGATCGGTCACCGACCCCATGAAGGGTTTGTCAGACAGCGTCATATGCGCCATCAGCATGTCCAGATGACGTTTGTTAACCGGAACGTCCGTCGGTTCGCAGACCGTGCCGCCCGAGTGGTGCAGCCACTTGGACATGTAGGCCAGTTTCACGAACTTGTTGAAATCGTCCATCGTGGCATAGCGGCGGCCACCCTGTGCGTCCCGCACGAAAGGCGGTCCGTAGACCGGCGCCAGCACCAGGTTGCGCCCGCCGATCACCACCGATTTTTCGGGGTTGCGCGCGTGCTGCGTGAATTCCTTGGGCGCGGTCTTGATCAGTTCGCGGGCCAGACCTCGCGGAATGCGAACGCGTTCACCATCGATGTCGGCCCCGGCATCGCGCCAGCGTTCCAGCGCCACGGGGTTGTCGACGAAATTGACGCCGACTTCCTCCAGCACGGTTTCCGCATTGGCCTCGATGATCTCCAACGCTTCGTCATTGAGGATCTCGAAGTTCGGAATGTTGCGTTCGATATACTTCGCCGTTTCGATCCGAACCGCGGTACGCTCGGCCCGGCGGGCGGCGCCTCCGCCACCACGCGCTCTGCGTCGGGTGCTTGCCTCTGTCATGCGATGATCCCGTGTGAAAGTTTAGATTGGATTGCTTGTTACAAGATGCCGCGACTTCACCAGATGTGGATTCCGGCGCAATAGGGGGAAAAGCGACATATTCCGCGCTATCCAGAACCAGCAACAGGCCTTACGGGGCGTCAGGTTGGCTTGCTGAAATAGACCTTGCTTCCCTCGTGCCCGGTCTCCTGCCACCCAAGATGACGGTACATCGCGCGGGTGTCCGCCATCAGACGGTGGGTTGTCAGGCGCATGTTCCGAACCCCGTTTTCGCGAGCCTCTGTCGCGACGAAATCGACCAGCCGGCGAGCAATACCCTGCCCTTGCGCAACAGGTGAAACGGCCAGATTGAAGATCATCGCGGTTTCTGTTTCGAAACCAAAAACCACGACACCGTGCAGGGATGTTTCATCCACGGCCACAACGACGTTCCGGTCGCGAATGTCCTCCTCGACCCCCTCGGTCACATCCGGCAGGTCGGGAATGGACTGGCGCGCGGCGGCATAGGCCGCTTCGATGCATCGGCGGATGGGCTCCGCATCGGTTGCCACAGCCCTTCTGAGCGAAATTCCGGTCATTCAATGCGCTCCGCGTTACTCTTTCCCGCCAAATGACGTCAAGGCGCTTGCACATGCAAGGCTTCCGACCTAAAGGCCGGGTATGACCGAGACATCCCATGACCGCCTTCTGATCATCGACTTCGGCAGCCAGGTAACGCAGCTGATCGCCCGCCGCCTGCGCGAGTTGAACGTCTATTGCGAAATCCACCCCTACCAGAACGTCACGATGGATTTCGTGCGGGACATGGCCCCGCGCGCCATCATCTTTTCCGGCGGGCCGGACAGCGTGACTCGCGAAGGTTCGCCGCGCGTTCCGCAAGAGATCTTCGGGTATGGCGTTCCCATCCTTGGCATCTGCTATGGCCAGCAGGTCATGATGCACCAGCTGGGCGGCAAGGTCGAAAGCGGCCATGGAACCGCCGAGTTCGGGCGGGCCTTCGTGACGCCGCGCGGCAAGCTCGACCTGCTGGAGGGCTGGTTCACCAATGGCGACGAACAGGTCTGGATGAGCCACGGTGATCATGTGAGCCAAATCGCACCGGGGTTCGAGGTGTTCGGCACCTCGCCCAACGCGCCTTTCGCGATCACCGCCGATACCAGCCGCCATTTCTATGCCGTTCAGTTCCACCCCGAGGTGCACCACACCCCCAAGGGCGCAAAGCTGTACGAGAATTTCGTTAAACTGGCCGGGTTCAAGGGCGACTGGACCATGGGCGCCTATCGCGACGAGATGATCCGCAAGATCCGCGAACAGGTCGGCGACAAGAAGGTCATCTGCGGTCTGTCGGGCGGTGTCGACAGCTCGGTCGCGGCGATCCTGATCCATGAGGCGATCGGCGACCAGCTGACCTGCGTTTTCGTCGATCACGGCCTACTGCGCAAGAACGAGGCGCAGGAAGTCGTCTCGATGTTCCGCGACAACTACAACATCCAACTGATCCACGCGGATGAAAGCGAGCTGTTCCTGGGCGAGCTCGATGGCGTCTCGGACCCCGAGACCAAGCGCAAGATCATCGGCAAGCTGTTCATCGACGTGTTCCAGAAACACGCCGACACGATCGAGGGCGCCGAGTTCCTGGCCCAGGGCACGCTCTACCCCGATGTCATTGAATCAGTGTCGTTTTCCGGCGGCCCGTCAGTCACGATCAAATCGCATCACAACGTCGGTGGCCTCCCCGAGAAGATGGGCCTGAAGCTAGTCGAGCCTCTGCGTGAGTTGTTCAAGGATGAGGTCCGCGCGCTGGGTCGCGAACTGGGCCTGCCCGACAGCTTCATCGGCCGCCACCCCTTCCCTGGACCGGGCCTCGCCATTCGCTGCCCCGGAGAAATCACCCGTGAGAAGCTCGAAATCCTGCGGGAAGCCGATGCAGTCTACATCGACCAGATTCGCAAACACGGCCTCTATGACGATATCTGGCAGGCCTTTGTGGCGATTCTCCCCGTGCGCACCGTCGGCGTCATGGGCGATGGCCGTACTTATGACTACGCCTGCGCACTGCGTGCCGTAACGTCAGTTGATGGCATGACCGCCGACTATTACCCCTTCAGCCACGAGTTCCTGGGCGAAACCGCCACTCGGATCATTAACGAGGTAAAGGGTATCAACCGATGCACCTACGATATCACTTCGAAACCTCCTGGAACGATTGAGTGGGAGTAGTTCAAAATGGGATTCAGGCAATCTGCATCGTATAGACTAAAAAAAGCCTTGCGAAAACTGAATAGCAATTGGAATTCAACCTATAATTCCAACCGGTTAAAGACCGACTATTCGATTGATGAACATCGCGGAACTGATGGGCAGAGTATTGTCGGCCTTTCCGTCGAAGGGTATGGCAGGATGGGGAATAGTTTTCTTCAATCAAGCAATGCTCTATTTTTAGCCCGCTCCCTGAGACTCCCCTTTATTCAGTTGCCAAAGACCGAATTGATCAAGATAGATAGCCCTACTGAGGTATCAGGACTAACGTTTCTTCCCCACGATTATGACACAAGCTCTCTCGGTCTTTTTTTGAAAGGCACATTTTACACTGGCCCGCGAATGGAGCGGCTTGGCATACGAATGCCTTTGCGTAGACAGGTATTGCAAAAATATCTTGTTCCAGCGGCTCACATCCTAATACCAGAACCAGAACCCCGAGGTTGCCTCACAATACACATTCGATCGGGCGATGCATTCGACGCGAGACCACACCCGGACTTTTCGCAGCCACCCTTGGCGTTCTACAAAAAAATGATTGAACAAGCACGCAAAGAGCTTGGTATCAACCGCGTTCGCTTGGTTTTCGAAGATCGTCGAAACCCGTGTGTCGGCGCATTGGAAACGTATATAGAAAACTCAGAACTAACACTGTTATTGCAAAGTGGTTCTCTCAAGGAGGACTTGGATGTATTGCTGGCCGCGCGACATTTGACCTTTGGCTACGGTAGTTTTGGGGTGGGCATCTGTCTTCTCAGCATTGCTGCTGAGACAGTTTATGTATTTGGAGCCAGCGGGCACGCATACAATCAGTTTGATCACCTCAATAAGGTAGACGCGTGGGATGATGTATCCGGACGTTACCCTGACATTGGCGAATGGAAAGCTTCACAAGAACAACTTGCACTGATGCTCAATTTGCCAGGTTGTGCAATAGGAAAGCTAGAACAACGAGGCTTCAATTATAGCAAGATTCCTGATTGGTGGATTCATCCAGATGAAGAGCTCTGAATCTTACTGAAGTTCAGCGAAAACAGACCCTTCCCCTCAAGAAAACAAAATAGGCAATACATAGCCATGAGATTTTCCGACCTGATTGGCCGCAAGCGAAAAAAGAAACCCGAATCCAAGTGTTTTGGCCTCAATAGCCTCGATCAAAAAATCGAACCCTACGTTGATTTTGACAACGGGTTCTATGTCGAACTTGGCGCCAACGACGGAGTGAACCAATCCAATACACTCTACTTCGAGAAGGAGCGGAACTGGCGTGGGGTGCTGATCGAGCCATCTCCACACAATTTCTTGAAATGCCTTAAGAGTCGCGGCGAAAACAACCAAGTTCATTGTAACGCCTGCGTAGAGTTCGGGTTCCCTGACAAGTTTGTCGAAATGGCCTATGCGAATTTGATGACTGTTCCCGTAGGAATGGAATTGGACCTGCCTGATCCAAACGCGCACCTCCTCGCGGCGCAACAACATATGAGAGAAACGGAACGCACCTTTACCTTTGGCGCCGCGGCCAAACCTCTCAATGATATTTTGGTTGATTCGAATGCTCCTTCTCGTATCAATTTTCTTTCACTCGATGTTGAAGGAGCGGAGCTCAGTGTATTGAAAGGTCTGGATCACAACCAGTTTCGGTTTGACTACATGCTGATCGAGTGCAGGGACTACGACCGCATGGCCAGCTACCTTGAATCCGTAGGATATAAATTTGAGGCCTTGCTTTCACAGCATGACTATCTCTTTAAAGATGAACTAAAAAACACCTAATTGTGCCTCGGGAACAAGTTCTGCTACAGCAAAGAGTTACTGTTGAGGGATTTTCCATCGTAAAATGAAACAACGCGCAGGCTCCTCACTTTCTGCCGCCCTGTGGATGACCGGCGCTATTGCCTCGTTCTCCTCAATGGCCGTCGCCGGGCGCGAGCTTAGCCTGACGCACGACACGTTTGAAATCATGATGTACCGCAGCATTGTGGGCGTCATCGTCGTTTCGGCAGTTTTGACGGCAACCGGCAAATGGCACCAGGTGTCGACACAACGTCTGGGCCTGCACGCGGTTCGAAACTCGTTGCATTTTGCGGGCCAAAACCTGTGGTTCTACGCTGTCAGCGTCATCCCGCTGGCGCAGGTTTTTGCGTTGGAGTTTACGCAACCGATATGGGTCGTACTTCTGTCTCCGCTTCTGCTGGGCGAACGCCTGACACCCACGCGGGTCATGTCGGCAATCATAGGTTTCGCAGGCATACTGATCGTCGCACGACCCGGAGCCACGCCGCTCACGCCCGGTGTTCTTGCAGCGGCCTCCTCGGCTGTTTTCTTTGCGCTTACAACTATTTCGACAAAGAAGTTGACAGGGTTTTCCAGCATCGGATGCATCGTTTTTTGGCTGACTACGATGCAGGCCGCAATGGGTCTTGCTGTTGCCGGAGCGGACGGGCAGATCGTCCTGCCAACCGCTCAAAGCGCGCCCCTGTTGTTGCTGGTCGGGCTGGCCGGCCTGCTGGCCCATTTCTGCATTACAAACGCGCTTGCCATCGCTCCGGCCACGGTCGTTATTCCCTTTGATTTCGCGCGCCTGCCGACCATCGCCATCGTTGGGATGCTGCTCTATCACGAACCTTTGGATCAGTGGACCATGCTGGGCGCCGTCGTTATTCTCTCGGGCATCTTCCTGAATGTCTGGTCCGAAGGCCGCGCGGGATCGGGCACTCTGGCAAAAACCACACACAAAAACTGACGTTCGGTCACTGGCAGAAACTAACGTATGGTCAGTGGTTGACGTTTTTTTAAACTCCCCGTGAATAATGGTCACAGAAATCACCGCCACTGACACTCACAAGACAATACTGTGGCGCCGGATAGTGAAAAGGGAGGAATACATGAAGAAAGCGCTGTTACAGGCGTGCGTGCTCTGTGCAGGGGCGACCGCCGCTCATGCCGGCGGGCTTGACCGAAGCGGTCAGGGCATCAACCTGATTTTTGAAGAGGGCTCAGTTGTCCAGTTTCGTCTGGGCTACACCGACCCGGATGTAAGCGGCACGATGCTTGGAGTCGACTCCGGTGATGTTGCCAAAGACTTCTTTTCGCCGCATCTGGGGTTTAAGACGTCTCTAAATGAGAAGTTGGATTTCGCGCTTATTTATGATGAGCCCTATGGCGCCGACATCGCGTACGCTTCGAACTATCCGCTATCGGCCGGAACTCTGACAAATGATGTTCTGCGCGCAAAAGCTGATACTGATGCCGTTACAGCCTTGCTGCGGTACAAGTTTGGAAACGGCTTTAGTGCGCTCGGGGGCTTACGGGTTCAACGTGTAAAAGCAAGTGTTTCGGTACCGGTGGCAGCTGACTACGTTGTTAACACCGACTCCGCAACGGACTTTGGTTACGTGATTGGTGTTGCATGGGAAAAGCCGGAGATTGCTGCCCGCGTTGCCCTGACTTACAACTCGAAGATTTCGCATGACCTCTCACAAACCGAGTCGAGCTTGCTCGTTGGAACGGTTAACTCTTCTAGCGAAATAGAAACTCCACAATCGGTCAACTTGGACTTTCAAACCGGCGTTGCTCCACGAACACTATTGTTTGGATCCATCCGCTGGGTCGACTGGCCGCAAACGGTTTACGATCCGCCGAACTATCCGCCGACCAGCGCGCTGGTGGACTATGACGATCCGACCTGGACCTATTCGCTGGGTCTTGGCTACCAGTTCTCCGAACAATTCTCGGGCGCAGTAACCCTTGGCTATGAATCGTCCACCAATGAGCCCGTTTCCAACCTGGGTCCGACCGACGGGTTCTGGAGCATCGGCCTTGGCGGCACCTACTCGATGGAACGCGCCAAGATTTCGGGCGGCGTTCGCTATACCGATCTGGGCGACGCAACCGCTGACGGTGCTGGCCCCGGGGCGCGGGCGAACTTCTCTGGAAACAGCGCGTGGAGCGTTGGTATTCAGGTGACCTACGCCCTGAACTAAGGGATACGCTCATACAGAATTGGAAAACCCCGCCCTTGTGGCGGGGTTTTTCGCATGATCCGGGTCGCTTACCGAATTGCCGAATGCAAGTATTCCGCGTGAGGCAAACAGAAACATGCAAGAAATAGCCATGACGCAACAAAAATCCCTCTCCGCCCTTGCTTGGTTCGAGCTCATTCTTCTTGGACTGATCTGGGGCGCGTCCTTCCTGGCGATCCGCGTCGCACTGGACACGATACCTGTGATGACGGCCGTGTTTCATCGCGTTTTCTGGGCCGCGCTTGCGCTTTGGGCCGTCGTTCTCCTCCGCCGAGAAACGATACCGAGGGACCTGCGTATTTGGGGCGCTTTTCTGGTCATGGGTCTGTTGAACAACGTATTGCCCTTCTCGCTGATGGCCTGGGGCCAATTGTATGTCGACACCGGTCTGACCTCGATCTTGAACGCTGCCACGGCAATCTTCGGTGTTCTGGTTGCTGCTGCGTTCTTTCCCGACGAGCGACTGACCAAACGTCGAGCCGTGGGTGTTGCGCTTGGCTTTGGCGGAGTTTCCACCGCAATCGGATTGCACAATTTCCTTGGGTTCAGCCTGCAAAGCGCTGCTCAGCTGGCCATTCTGGCGGGGACCGTATCCTATGCGCTGGCGGCTGTCTGGGCCCGTTTGCGCTTGTCAGGCCTGGCGCCGCAGGTTGCGGCGGCGGGAATGCTGAGCGGGTCAACCATCGTCATGCTGCCGGTAATGCTGGTCGTCGACGGTGTGCCGTCGTTCGACCTGCCTATGACAACTTGGCTCGCCGTAGCTTATTACGCACTCGTCGCTACGGCTGGGGCCTACCTGCTGTACTACAGGGTTCTGGCCGCAGCCGGCAGCGGCAACCTGCTGCTGGTCACCCTGATCATCCCTCCGGTCGCCATTCTGCTGGGCGCCTATGTCCGGCACGAAACCCTTGCCCCGAATGCCTTCATCGGCTTTGCGATCCTTGCATTGGGGCTATTGATCCTAAGCCGATCCCGCAGCCGAGATTGACGCCATCGCCGGGCCGATTTAGCTAGGACAAAACAAGGGACGGTTGCACATGATCTACAGCTCGGCAAAGGACTGGCGCGAAGCGGCGCGCAAAAAGGTGCTGTTTTTCGGCATGTCCGGCTTGGGCAAGACTTACGTGTCGAACATCCTTCGCGACTCGGGCGACTGGTTCCACTACTCGATCGATTATCGAATTGGCACGCGTTACATGGGTGAATACATCACCGACAACGCCAAGGCTGAGGCAATGAAGGTTCCCTTTCTGCGGGATCTGCTGCTCTCTGACTCGATCTATATCGGTTCCAACATTTCGTTCGAAAACCTGACGCCGGTCGCCGCCTATCTGGGCAAGCCCGGAAACCCGGCCTTGGGTGGGCTGGCGATGCCGGAATATCGGCGTAGACAAGAGCAGTTCCGGCAGGCCGAAATCCACGCTCTGCTGGACACCGAATTTTTCATTGACCGCGCTCAGCGTCTGTACGGGTACCCGCATTTTATCTGTGACACCGGCGGGTCAATCTGCGAATGGGTGGACCCTGACAACCCTTCCGACCACGTCCTGTCGGAACTGTCGCGCCAGACCCTGATGGTCTGGATCAAGGGTGACGACGATCACACCGCCGAACTGATCCGACGGTTCGACAAGGCTCCCAAACCGATGTCGTATCAGGCCGATTTCCTCACGCGCACCTGGCAGGAATACCTTGATCAGCACGGCTGCGCCGAGGCAGAGGTCAATCCCGACGACTTCATCCGCTGGACCTATGCCCGCGCCCTGGCCCACCGTCAGCCCAGATACCAATCCATGGCTGAGAATTGGGGGGTCACCGTTACCGCCGACGCAATCGGAAAGGTGCGGGATGCGCGTGATTTCGATGAGTTGATCGAGAGCACACTTGAGACCCGCGCCGCGGCGTCCTAACTAGAACGCTTCAGAAGAAACTGGAAAAACCCGCCTCATGCCTATCAAGATTCCGTCCGACCTCCCGGCCTTTGACGTTCTGACGAAAGAGGGCGTCATGGTCATGGCCGAGGATCAGGCCGCACGGCAGGACATCCGGCCCCTGAAGATCGGGTTGCTGAACCTGATGCCGAAAAAAATCCAGACCGAAAACCAGTTTGCCCGATTGATCGGCGCGACGCCTCTGCAAATCGAGTTGTCCCTGATCCGCATGACTGAGCATCAAACCAAAAACACCGCGGCCGAACACATGGAAGAGTTCTACCGCCCTTTTCAGGACGTGAAGGACCAGAAATTTGACGGCCTGATCATCACCGGCGCCCCCATCGAGCATCTGGAGTTTCAAGACGTCACCTATTGGGACGAACTGACCGAGGTGTTCGAATGGACCCGAACCAATGTGCATTCGACCTTCGGCGTATGCTGGGGTGGAATGGCGATGATCTATCACTTTCATGGCGTCAAAAAGTATATGTTGGACGCCAAGGCGTTTGGGTGTTTCCGGCATCGGAACCTGTCACCGGCCTCGCCTTTCCTGCGAGGCTTCTCGGATGACTGCGTGATCCCGGTCAGTCGCTGGACCGAAGTCCGTCAGGATGAAATCGACGCTGCCGAAGGGCTTGTGACCCTTCTGGGCAGCGACGAGGTCGGTCCGTGTCTTGTTGAAGATCGGCAGAACCGGGCGCTGTATATCTTCAATCACTTCGAATACGACAGTGACACGCTGAAACAGGAATACGACCGGGACGTGGCCAATGGCACTCCGATCAACGTGCCCATCAACTATTATCCCGACGATGACCCGTCCCGCACGCCTCAGAACCGGTGGCGTAGCCATGCGCATCTGCTGTATGGGAACTGGATCAACGAGATCTACCAGACCACTCCTTTCGACATGACGAAAATTGGTCATTAAGTCGTTGATATACTTGGGCCTGTTTGCGGCCCTTTTTGCGGCTTTGACGGCTTGGCTTGCCGCACGCCATGAGGCCCGGGCCGAGGCCGCGTTTCCGCCAGAGGGTCAGGTATTGGATGTCGACGGCGTTGCTGTACATGCCGTCGTCATGGGCGAAGGCCCGGATGTCGTCCTGATCCACGGGTCCAGCGGCAATACCCGGGACATGACGTTTGCTCTGGCGCCGTTGCTGGCAAAGTCCTTTCGGGTCATTGTATTCGACCGGCCGGGGCTGGGCTATTCTCAGAGCTTCTCGGCGGATGGCGAAACCATCGTTGAGCAGGCAGAAATCCTGCAGAAAGCTGCCGCGATGCTGGGGGCCGACAAACCCATCGTCGCCGGCCAAAGCTATGGCGGGTCGGTATCACTGGCCTGGGCTGTGACGCGACCTGACAACATCTCGGCTCTGGTCCTGATCGCCCCGGCCGCAGTGCCATGGGAAACTCCGCTCGATTCCTTCAACCGCATTGCCTCGACCTCCTGGGGAAATGCTCTCGTCCTGCCGTTGATCACCGCCTACGTTCCGGACTGGTACGTCAACAAAGCCCTGGATACGGTCTTTGCCCCCCAGACGGCACCAGAAGGCTATGCCGAGCACTTTGGCCCGGCCCTGACGCTCCGCCGGTCGTCGATGCATGCCAACGCAAAGCAACGGGCCAACCTCCTGGACGAAGTTGCCGAACTGCAACCGCGCTACCCTGAGATATCGGTGCCCACCGAAATCGTGCATGGTACGGCAGATACGACAGTTGGTCTGGGCTGGCATTCCGAGCGGCTGATCGAACAAATCCCCGGCGCTGAGCTGATTGAACTTGAAGGCATGGGGCACATGCCGCAGGTGGTGGACGCTCCGGAAGTTGCTGCTGCGGTCGAACGTGCCGCGGAACGAGCGGGTTTGCGTTAACCCCGCCCGTAATCCATAGTAGAAGCTGGATTTTATGGCGAGGCAACTCATGACCCGTGCAGCGGACCGAGCAATCAACAGCTACTTTCGGAACGACGCTCCCGAGAGCGTGCGAAAGGCCATCGAAGACGCTGAAAAAGGCGACATCCTGAACCCCAGCTACCCATATCAGGAGAGGATGAAGCGCAAGGACTATGACAAGCAGATGGAGGCCCTGCAGATCGAACTGGTCAAGATGCAGGCATGGGTCAAGGAAACCGGACAACGCATCGCGATCGTGTTCGAGGGTCGAGATGCAGCGGGCAAAGGCGGTACCATCAAGCGGTTCCGGGAAAACCTGAACCCGCGTGGCGCCCGCAATGTCGCCCTCAGCAAGCCCTCCGACGCCGAGCGCAGCCAATGGTACTTCCAGCGGTACATTCAGCACCTGCCATCGGCTGGCGAGATCGTTTTCTTCGATCGCAGCTGGTACAACCGGGGGGTCGTCGAAAACGTCTTTGGATTTTGCACCGCAGACCAGCGGGAACGCTTCTTCAGGCAGGTCATGCCACTGGAGAACGGGCTTGTTCATGACGGCATTCACCTGTTCAAATTCTGGCTCAACGTCGGGCGCGCAGAACAGCTCAGCCGGTTTCTCGCGCGCGAGAACGACCAGCTGAAACAATGGAAACTGAGCCCTATAGACATCGCCGGTCTGGGCAAATGGGATGAATACACGCAGTCGATTTCTGAAACTCTGACACGCTCCCATTCCGATCTGTGCCCTTGGACGATCATCCGTTCGGACGACAAGAAGCGTGCCCGGCTTGCGGCAATCCGGGCGGTATTGTCGACCTTGGACTATGACGAAAAGGACGCCGAAGCCGTTGGAGAGCCCGACCCGATGATTTGTGGCGGACCGGAAATCTGGGATGCGTAGTCTAGGGCGCCTTTTGTCAAGCGGTGGCCCCTCCGATCATGCCCCGGGGATTGGACCTGCTGCGCCGCGTGCATTATGTCTGGTTGGTAAAAGAGCACGCAACCACAGGCAGGTGCCGTCGGAATGACCAAACGCGGCTATCACCATGGAAATCTGAAACAGGCGCTGATCGACGCCGCCCTCTCGCTGATCGAAGAAAAAGGTCCGACCGGCTTTACCCTGTCTGAGGCCGCGAAACGGGCCGGTGTCACCCCAGCCGCGGTTTACCGGCACTATCAGGGTCGCGAGGATCTGATCGCCGAGGCGGCCCGTCAGGGGTTCGAGATGTTCGCGGACCTCATGCAGTATGCCTACGACAAGGGGCAGCCCTCGGCGCTGGCCGCTTTCGAAGCGACCGGGCGCGCATATCTGGCGTTTGCGCGCAAGCATCCCGGCCACTACATCTCGATGTTCGAAAGCGGAATCTCGGTCAACCGGACGCCCGAGCTGGCGCTGGCCGCCAACCGGGCAAAGGAGGTGCTGGAAATGGCTGCGGCCAATCTTTCAGAACACATCCCGCCGGAAAAGCGACCACCGGCGTCTATGTTCAGCGCGCATATCTGGGCGATGAGCCATGGTGTCGTCGAGCTTTATGCCCGCAATGCGGGGGCCAGTTCGCCCTTCCCGCCCGAAGACCTTCTGGAATCCGGGATCGGCATTTACCTCAGAGGGTTGGGGCTGGTTCCGCCCGACGAATGATCGTCAAAACATCCGGCTGGCATGCGGTGCGTTCAGCCGTGAGGTGACATTGATCAGATCCATCATGCCCATCCCCTTGATGTCGACCGGACCCAGATCCGAGACCTGAAATTCATCGATCAGGGCGTATTTCATCTCTTCCGGGGCAACGATGTTCATGGGGTTCGCAAAGACCTGCAACCGCGATGCTATATTCACGGCCGGTCCGAAAACGTCATAGACGTATTTCTGGATCCCTACCACTGACCCAACGGCGGGCCCCATGCCAAGCCCGATCCTGGCCTGCCATTTGTGCGGATGACTTTCGTTGCGCCGTTCCAGATACCGCAGAAATCGGACCGCACAATGCGCAACCGCCGTGGCATGGTCGGGCGTGGCGTCGGGCATGCCTGAGACCGCAAGATAAGCGTCTCCGATCGTCTTGATCCGTTCACACCCGAACTGTTCGACGATCCGGTCGAAGGCGGTGAAGATGTCATTCAACTCGCTGAGGGTGACCGTAGGGTCGGTTTTTGCCGCAAAATCCGTAAAGCCGACGAAATCCAGCATGACCACGGAAACCTGATCATACAGCTGAGGCGTCACTACGCCGAAGGTTTTGAACTCTTCATAAACCGCACGCGGCATCAGGTTCAGCAAAAGCCGTTCGACCCTTTCTTTTTCTCTTTCCAACTCGCGGGTGTTGCGCTCGACCATGGTCGAATAGCTGTCGATCATGCTTTCCAGCTCACGAATTTTCGTTATGTTCTGACATTCGACAACCAGAACCTGCTCATCCATCCCGTTGGCCAAGGAAATCGTCACCGCGAAGATCAGCGTGCGGCGCTTGGGCTTCATCTGCAGCTCGGCCGAGTATCGCAGGCCCGATTGTTTGACGTCATCCAGTTCGCGCTGGTCGAGATCCGGCAATATATCCAAAAGTGTCTGGCCGGGCTCGGGTTTGCCGAACCATTCGGCAAATGGACCATTGTGGAACACGAAGGTCAGGTCCGAGGCCCGCAATACCGCTACACCGACCCCGATGGCACGCAGCAGATGCTCGTTGATGGCCAGGATGCTCATGCCGCATCCCGGGCAACGATGATCGCCCTTTTGCCTTCGATCGCAGCCAGCGCGACCTGCACGTCATCTTCGGTCATTCCATGAATTGAAAGGGCTTCGCCGAACAGCGTAGCCATCTCGTCGAAATCATCGTGGCTGATGTTGAGGTGCCGATGCACGGCCTCGATCCGATCATCACTGAAAGACGCGGGACCACCCACCAGAGACGAAACGAATTTGGTTTGGTGATCAATCAACCGTGGCATGTCGATATCTTCGAAGTAGCCTCCGATCTCATCCGATTCCAATGCCATTTCGTAAAATGTCATCACGATCCGGCTGATGGTTTTGAACCCGCCGTACTTCTCGTAAATCGTTTGACCCACACCAAAACCCCAACAAATCGCGCAATAACACTGCGAGGTTATATCAAATCGAGAGTTTTGTTAACGTTTATGCACTTTGCGACCGGCGCGGATGGTTGGAACCGCTTGGTTTATCACCGCTGGCACAAAGACTTCAGGACCAAGGGCGCACGATTAGATCGTCGGCACAGGGAATGAAGTCCACCATGCCGCCGCGCTGGACAAGCCGCGCCTGACCGCCCAGCTTCCATTTCAGTTTTCGGCCGGCTGACTGAAGCTCGCGCCGCAGCCGAAACCACGTGGGGCCCTTGTCCAATCCGCTGTTTGTGGCTGCGTTTTGGGTTCGTTCGCTGCTTTTGACCGGTTCGTCGATCTGCTCCTGCCGCCCCGACCAGATCATCTGGACACCAACGGCCGGAAAGCACTGAAACATGTTCCAATCCCTGCGCGGCAAGGACAGAAAGTCATCGAGATGGTCCGAATATCTCTGCGACCAGGCCAACAATTTGCGGCAGCCTGCCTGTGACAGAACATAGGCCGCCGCACTTGGCGCCATTTCCAACATTGGGCGCACGCGGACATTTCCGATCCCGGTCTCCGGCCCAAAGCGCAGTGACCGGGGCGAGTAATCCAATTTGACGCAATCATAGGCTTCCGGGTGGTTCAGAACTTCGGTGATCACCCGGCCAGCGCCAGAGGACATTTCCACATCATCCTCAAAGACGACAGCGGCTGGAAGGTTCCGATCGGCGATCCGTTGCCAAACCGATCTATGGCTTTCGAAACAGGCGATTTCGCTGGTCGTCAGACCCCAGCGCGTTCCCGTTCCCGCGACATATCCGTTTTGCTCCAACGCGCCCGACTGACTGGCATCCGTGGCGCTGATCCTATGTGCACCCACAAGGCCCGCCTTCAGAAACTGCGCTTTCATGAACGCCCGGCGCTCGGGCACCCGGTCCAGATTGATGTAATAGACGCTGTCGCCTGCCATCTGCTGGGTTATCTGCACCGGAAGTCCTTTCGCATCGCGCGCCGCTTTATTGGCCATATCCCCAGTTGGGACCTGAAGTCCAGATTGCACCGCCGGCAGATCTACGGCCAGCGGGCTGAGCGAACTGACTGGCTACAGCTTGTTCAGCCGATGCTTTTCCAAGATGTCGATGATGACGGATTTGGCATGCAGCCGGTGCTGGCGATGCCGGTCGCGCGCGACATCAGGTTTGCCGTCACGGATTGCGGTATAGACCGCACGGTGATCCTCGTTCGATTTGACCGGCAACGGGCGGATGAACAGGGTCGAGGCCCGCGCCCTGCGAACCTGGTCACTCATCATGGAAACGATGCTTTCCACCCGTCGGTTGCCACCCAATCGGACAAGCTCGCGGTGGAACAGGTCATCAGCCTTGGCCCACGCCTCCAGGTCTTCCTCACCGATGGCGCGATCCATTTGGGCGATCGAGTCCGCCAACGGCTGAAGGTCCTGTTCGGAAAATCCGGCCTCGGCCGCGCGTTCGGCTGCAAGGCTCTCCAACTCGGTCAGAATGTCATAGATCTCGCGCATGTCATCCGGAGATACCGGTAGGATCCGCACCCCTTTGCGCGGCCGCATTTCCAGCAGGCCCTTGCTTTCCAGCATCAGCGCTGCTTCGCGAACCGGCGTGCGCGACATCCCCAACTGCTCGGCCAATTCGGTTTCCAGATGGTCGGTGCCGGCGGCCAACTCTCCGGTCAGGATCATCCGCCGCAAGTCCCGCACCGCGCGCTGGGTATTCGAGAGAGCCTTGCCGGTCTCGTTTTTCATTCGGCCTCCAAAACGATTTTCCTGCCCTCCGCATCAGATCTGTAGATCGCCTGTTCAATGCGGATAACGTCCAGATAGTCCGGGCCAGTATTTTCCAAATGCGTTCCATTTAGAAGACCGGATATGACATGCTGCTGCAATGCGTGCACGCAATCGCCGCCAAAGCCCTCCCATTTATCGGGTGCAAGCAACTGCTCTCTGCTCTGGCTGCCGAATTCCCGCAGCCCAACGGCGCCAAAGCCATCCATCGTCAGTGTTCCGCCAGTACCTTCGATCAGGGCCTCCCCCATGGTGCGGCGCAGATTGTCCGAGGCATGATCCAGGTTCCGGTTGCCATCGAATACGGCCCTCAAGCCGTTTTCGAACTCAAAGATGACATAGCCTGCGTCCTCTCCGGCAATGACCGGGTTTATCCGCCGCAGATCCGCGTAAACCGAGACTGGCTTGCCGAACAAGAACCGGAACGTATCGACCCAATGCACCGCCGTTTCGTGGATCAAAAAACGCGGCATTTCCTGAAAATAGGGTTGCCGATCAAGATAGGCGCGCGGCCCCTGCCCGTCGCCCGGGCGCAGCCGGAACGTGGCCTGCAGCGGCGTCCCGATATCCCCCCGTTTCAAAGCGTCCTTCATCACCCGATACCACGGCTGAAAACGAAAATTCTCGTGGACAACGACGGTGGCTCCGGCATCCTGAGCGTCCTGCAGTACAGCCTCCGCTTCTGCCAGAGAACGACAAAACGGTTTTTGGCACAGGATCCAACCCACACCTGCGTCCAGCGCGGCACGAATTGCGTCGGCATGACCGTCAGGCGGCAGGATTATGTCCAACAGCTGGGGAGATTCCCGGGCCAGCATCGACGGCAGATCATCATAGGCAGGCAACCCAGTGGCGGCCGCCTTCTCGAGATCGCGATCACATGCGGCGACCAGTTGAACCTGCGGTATGCGGCGCCAGCTGCCATAGTGGAACTGGCTGAAATAGCCGGCGCCGACACAGGCGACACGAATGAACTGCTGGCTGTTCACGCCAAAAACACCCTGTCCGCCACCGCTCGCGCTGCGGCCAGCGTGTCGGCTTCTCCGCCCAGATCACGGGTCAGAATTCGGCCCTCGGATACGACGCTGTCGACTGCCGCGTGCAGCCGTTGCCCATCGCGCGACAACGCGGGGTTTTGATGCCGCAACCCAAGCCATTCCAGCATCATCGCCGCCGACTGGAACATGGCAAACGGATTGGCGATGCCTTCCCCGGCAATGTCGGGGGCGGATCCGTGACAGGGCTGGAACACCGCATGATCCAGACCAATGTCAGCCGAGGGCGCCAGCCCCAGCCCTCCCATCAGACCGGCCCCAAGGTCAGACAGGATGTCGCCAAACATGTTTTCCGTGACCAGAACATCAAATTCCCAAGGCTTTTGAACCATCCACAAGGCCGTTGCATCCACATAGGCATGATCCGCTACCAAATCCGGGTGACGCTCAGCCTCGGCATCGAACAGATCCCGGAAGAATGCAAAGGCGCGGAAGACGTTGGCCTTGTCCACACAGGTGACACGACCCCGACCCTGCCCGGACGTTTTTCGGTCATGCGCCAACTGGAAGGTAAACCGAAACAGCTTTTCGCAGACCTCTCGGGTGATCAGCAGCGTCTCGCGCGCCTCGTCCTCGGTCACTTCTCCGCACCCCTGGGTGTGAAACAACCCCTCAGTGCTTTCGCGGATCAGAACAAAGTCAATTTCCTTGCCAGGCGGCAGGGCCAACGGTGTTGCTTGCCCAGCTCTCACCCGCACAGGGCGCACGCCGGCAAACAGCCCCAGCGCCTTGCGGAGGTCGATCTGAGGTGAAATCTCGGTCCCATCCGGGTACCGAACGTCCGGCAAACCCATCGCGGACAGTAGAATGGCATCTGCCTGCCGCGCCGCATCCATTGACGTTTTCGGAAATGATTCTCCGGTTTGCGCATAGTGGGCTGCCCCGGCCGGAACCTCCCGAAACTCAAGTGTATAGTCCTCGGTCTGCTCCGACAGCTGCGCAAGGATGCTTAGCGTCGGAGCCATGATTTCCGGGCCGATCCCGTCCCCGTGGAACACTGCAATCTCTAGTTTCTCGGCCATCTGCGCCCTGCGTCCTTTTCCTGTGTTCTTGCGTTCGACCTTAAATCAATTCCGGTCGTTGACAACGCATTGTGTAATGTATACGCAATTAAATGCAACAACAAACACACCACTGAATCTGGGAGGAAAAGATGAAGTCGAAAATCGCAAGGTTGGCAGCGGCCGCCCTAATGTCGGCAGGTGCCGCAGGGCTCGTCAGCGCACAGGAATATCCGTACCGGGACATTACCACCGCCGTCGTCTGGGGCGCCGGAGGCGGTACCGACACCATCAACCGGATGATCATGGCCGAGATGGAGAAACATCTGCCGGTGTCGATCAACGTGATCAACCAGACCGGAGGCGTGGCGGGTTCAAACGGAATGGTCTACGTCATGAACCAGCCTGATGACGGCTATACGTTGGTGGGACTTTCCGAATCGAACGTGACCGCCGCCGTCCAGGGCGGCTGGGACAAAAAGTTCGACTACTGGTATCCGTTCATCGTTGGCGGCTCGCCTGATTTGATCTCGGTTCCCGCCGACAGCCCCTACAACAGCCTTGAAGAGCTGGTGGACGCGGCGAAGGCCGCTCCCGGAACCATCCCCGCGGCAGCCTCGGGTGCGGGATCCATCCACCATCTGAACCTGCTGGCCATCGAAAAGGGTTCGGGCGCCGAGTTCAAATTCGTCCCCTACAAAGGCTCAGCTCCGGGGCAAGAGGCCGCCATCGCCGGTGAAGTTGCGCTGGTCGTGACCTCGCTGGCGGAACAGGCCCCGCTGATCGAAGGCGGACAGTTGCGCCCGCTGGCGATGCTGACACCTGAAAACGCGGAAATCGCGGGAATGACCGTTCCTTCGGCCTTTGGCATCTATGACGGGCTCGACCAATATTTGCCGCTGAAACAGGCAATCGGCTTTGCGGTCCACAATTCGGCAAGCGACGATGTAAAGGCAAAACTGGCCGAAGCATTCCAGAAAGCCATGGCCTCGCAGGCCGTGGCCGATTGGGCCGCGGCAAACAATTATGACATCGGCGGACAGTACGGACCCGAGGCGCAGAAGCTGTTCTCGACGTTGGAATCCACCTTTGCATACACCCTGCAAGATTTGGGTGCGACGACCGTCGATCCGGCCTCTCTGGGCATCGAGAAGCCCTGAGCGACAAACGATCTTGGGGGCGCGGTTCCGCGCCCCTTTTTTGCACGGGAGGGCAAAGTTGGAAAAGGCTGAGGACATTCTGGTCCTGCGCGCACGGGATTTCTGGGCGTCGCTGGTTTTGGGGGCGACATCGGTGTTCTTTCTGTGGAAGACCATGGACATCCCCTTGTGGGGTGAAAACAAGGCGGGGGTCAGCGGTACCCAATGGTACGACTCAGCAGCCATTGTTCCGTTGTTCATCTTTGTGGGCCTGTTGTGCCTCTCGACGGCGCTGTTCGTGATCTCGGTCCGGTCCGGCGGGGCGCGGCACGCCCTTGGTGCGGCTGGCATCGGCTGGAACCCTGACGAAGCATTTCGGTTTTCCACCATTGGCCTGATCCTTCTGGCTTATGTGGGCGGGCTGGTCCCGCGCGTCGATTTCATCCTGTGTTCCGGCCTTCTGATTACCGCTCTCATATTTGGGTATTACGGTGGGCACCCGCGGCGCGCGATGATCGCCTGCGGCGCCGTTTGCCTGGCTGGGTTCACATCCTGGTTGCTCTACCCTGCTCAAGCCGACTGGAACGCCCATGCGGACGACTGGATCACGTTGGGCATTTGGGTTGCCCTGACGATCCCGGTTTTGATCAAAGCCCGGTCCGAGCGGCTTTTGCGGGTCGTTCCCTACATTGCCGTCCTCGCCCCACTTACTCTTGTTTGCGCCATGGCCTTCGGATTTCGCCAGAATGTTCCGGCCCGTGGTGGCTTGCTGTTTCAACAAATCGAGTACCACTACTACGTGACGCTCCGCCCGATCTGGAAAGGCTAAGACCATGGAGTTCGTCTTGTCTCAGCTGGCGGGCTTCGGCCATGCCTTTGCTGCGCTGGTCGCCGATCCGCTGACCTATCTCTATCTGGTTTTTTCGGTCTTTCTGGGCATCACATTCGGTGCCCTGCCCGGCCTGACTGCGACCCTTGCCGTGACCATTCTGACCGGTTTCTTCGGCAACAAGATCCCGCTGGATTACTCTTTGATCGCGCTGCTGGGCGCATATGTGGGGGCGATTTACGGCGGGTCCTATCCCTCGATCCTGCTGAACATCCCAGGCACCGCCGCCAGCGCCGCCACCGCAATGGACGGTCACCCGCTTGCCAAGGCCGGACGCGGAGGTGAGGCGCTTGGATTGACGACGACGGCCAGTTTCATCGGGACCATCATCGGCACACTCACGCTCCTGATCTTCGTCTGGGCACTGCTGCTTGTTTCAAAGAACATCGCAAGCCCGGAAAAGGCGCTACTGGCCCTGTTCGGTATCCTTCTGTCTGGCACGCTCATGAGCGAGGACCTGGTACTCAAAGGGTGGATATCCGGTTTGATCGGGCTTGCCATGGCCATGGTCGGACTTGACCCCTTGCTGTCCGAGCCCCGCTACACCTTCGGCTGGTCCTACATGCTGAGCGGGTTCCAGGTGGTGCCCGTTCTCATGGGGGCCTTCGCGATCCCTCAGATCATCGAAGGCCTGCGCCATGTCGAAGCCGGCAAGGTCATGGCTCTGAAGGGCTCGATCCTGCCAAATCTCTCGACGGTCCGCCGTCACCTGCCCACCATCGGCAGGTCCGGCGTGATCGGCACCGGCGTTGGTGCCCTGCCGGGCGTCGGCGAGGATGTTGCCGGATGGGTCAGCTACGGTGTCGGCAAAACCGTTTCGAAGGATGGGAAGAACTTCGGCAAAGGTTCACTGGACGGGCTTTTGTGTTCGGAGACCGCCAACAACGCCTGCATCGGCGGCGCACTGATCCCGCTGTTGGTACTGGGCATCCCCGGCTCGCCACCCGCGGCCGCGCTGCTGGGGGCGTTCAAAATCAACAACGTCATCCCCGGCCCCACGATCGACCCCGAAATCATCCTGCGGGTCGTGGCCATCCTGGTGCTGGCATCGTTGACGATGTTCCTGATGGGCCTTTTCACCGCGCGGGTCTTCATCAAGATTCTCAAAATCCCGCAAACCGTTTTCTTGCCCGTCGTGATGGTTCTGACCACGATTGGGTCGTTCAGTGTGGGGGGCGGCATCAATGACCTTTACCTTATGCTGGGGGTCGGCTTCGTAGCCTATTTCATGAACCTGATGAAGTATCCGATTGCGCCGCTGGTCATTGGCGTCATCCTTGGCGGGTTGTTCGACGAGACATTCCGCCGGTCACTGTTCCTGTCGGATGGTGATCTGTCGGTATTTGTTTCTCGACCCGGAGCAGCAATTCTGCTGGTGTTGAACCTGGCGCTGATCCTCAGCCAATTGCCTCCGGTCAAACGCCTGTTCGCCCGTCTGAAAGGAGCGCCCGCCTGATGTATGCCGTTACCGTAACCTTCGAGTTGAAGCCCGGGACACGCGAGCGTTTCCTGCCTCTGATGCTGGACAACGCGCGCACGTCGTTGAGCGACGAACCCGGGTGCCTGCAATTCGACGTCTGCGCAGGGGACGATCCGGCCTTCTTTTTTCTGTATGAGATCTACTCGAACGCCGACGCTTTCAGGATCCACTTGGACAGTCCGCATTTCAAGACATTCGATCTGGCGGTTTCGGATATGGTGGTCCGAAAGCAGGTCAACACGTTCTCCGAGGTCATGCGATGAACGACTGGGAAGTCTATGCCATCAAATATGCGGACAGAAATGCCCGCACCCGCGCCGACAGCTTCATAATGGATAACGATCACGCGGCCCCTCATGCCATGGACTACTACCTGTGGCTGCTCAGGCGCGGCACTCAGGTCATTCTGGTGGATACCGGATATGACACCGACGAAGGGCTGAGCCGCGGACGTCCTATTGCCATGGATCCACGTGATGCCTTGCGGCCATTCGGGATCGCGCCAGAGGCCATTCAGCAAGTGATCGTCACGCACCTGCACTATGACCACGCAGGGGGTCTGCACCTGTTTCCAAACGCCACGTTGCATATGCAGGCGGCCGAGATGGCCTTTGCCACGGGTCCCTGCATGTGTCACGACACTCTGCGCGCGCCATTTTCGGCCGGTCATATCTGCGAGGCGGTCAAGCGGCTTTATTCCGGCAAAGTGGTTTTCCATGACGGCGACGCCGAGCTGGCTGACGGAGTCACGGTCCATTGCATCGGCGGCCACTCCCGCGGGCTGCAATGCGTACGTGTCCGGACTGCCAGCGGCTGGATGGTTTTGGCCTCGGACGCATCGCATTACTACGAGAACTTCATGGCCCGAAAACCATTTCCCATTGTGGTCGACCTGCAGGACATGCTGGACGGCTTTGACAACCTGCAAAGACTCGCATCCGCCCCCGGTCTGATCATCCCTGGCCACGATCCGCTGGTCCGGTCCGTTTTTCCCCCGGGACCAGCCGACCACATCAACCGTTTGGACACGGGGCCAATCAGAGAGATCAAACTATGAAGATCGGAGTCATTGCCGATGATTTCACCGGCGCATCCGACATTGGCCTGACCCTCGCTGAGGGCGGCATGCGCGTCAGCCAGTTTGTTGGCATCCCAACGGGCCACACGGACCAGGATCTGGATGCGGCCGTGGTTGCGCTCAAGTCCCGCACGGCCCCGGTTGACAAGGCGGTGCGCGACAGTCTGGCAGCCTGTGACTGGTTGCTATCCCAAGGTGCGCAGCAAATCGTCTTCAAGGTGTGTTCAACCTTTGACAGCACCGCAAAGGGCAATATCGGTCCGGTTCTGGATGCGCTGTCGGAAAGGCTGAACGCTCCGACCACAATCGTCTGCCCGGCTTTTCCTGAAAATGGGCGCAGCGTTTACCAAGGGCACCTGTTCGTGCAGGACAAGTTGCTGAGTGAAAGCGGCATGCAGAACCATCCACTGACTCCGATGACCGACCCTGATCTCCGGCGTCTGCTGGCCGCTCAGTCCGCCCGTCCGGTTCATCATTTGGCCGCCTTGGTGGTCATGCAGGGCGCTGCAGCCATTCGGTCCGCCTTGCCTGCCAAAGGTCATACGATTGTCGACGCGATCCGCGACGCAGACCTGCTGGAAATCGGCAAGGCTGCCCGCGATACCCTGCTCCTTTGCGGCGGGTCCGGGATAGCGCTTGGGTTGCCTGCAAATTTTGGGTTCGAACCGCGACACCCACAGTGGGACGGAGTGTCCGGACCCGGCATCGTGCTGTCAGGATCCTGCAGTCGCGCCACCCGAGAGCAAGTCTCGCGCTACCGGGACATCGCCCCACACCGCGAAGTCACCGCGCGGGACGCGGTCAGCGGCTCGATCTCGGTGGAAGAATTGGTCAACTGGGCGCTCGAGCAGAAACAAGCGCCGCTGATCTACTCTTCGGCCGATCCACAAGTCGTGAGGCAAGCACAGGACTGCTTCGGCAAGGAACAGGCATCTGCCGCGATCGAAAACCTGTTCTCCGATCTCTCCCGCAGCCTGCGGACCGCGGGCTTCCGACGGATGGTCATTGCAGGGGGTGAGACTTCGGGCGCGGTTGTCCAGGGCCTGCGCGCACAGCAGTTGCAGATCGGCCCCCGCTTGGCAGCCGGCGTTCCCATGGTACTCCTGGCCGGCACCCCGTCCGTTGCACTGGCGCTGAAATCGGGCAATTTCGGCGGCCCCGATTTCTTTGCGGACGCCTTGAACAGAATGGAGCAACAACAATGAGCGAAGCGGCGAAGCTGCGGGAAGAAATCTGTCTGCTTGCAAAGTCGATGTTCGACCGGGGACTGACCTGCGGCGCGTCGGGCAACATCTCGGCCCGGCTGTCCGACGGAACGATCCTGGTAACGCCGACCGGCAGTTCGATGGGGTTTCTCGACCCGGCACGGATCAGCCATCTGGATGCCCGGTTTCAGCACATTGATGGCGACTTGCCGACCAAGGAAGTCCCTCTGCACTCGGCCTTCTACGACACAAGGCAGCAGACCGGGGCTGTGGTCCACCTCCACTCGACGCATTCGGTGGCCTGGTCCATGCTTCCCGAAGTTGACCCCGAAGACGTTCTGCCGCCGTTGACCCCGTATTCAATCATGCGGGTCGGTCGGGTGAAATTACTGCCATTCTTCCTGCCCGGCGACCCTGAAATGGGAAATGCGGTCCGGGGACTGGCCGGACAGCGCAGCGCGGTGCTGCTGGCCAATCACGGCCCTGTGGTTGCCGGCAAAGACATCTGGGCGGCCAGTTTCGCAATGGAGGAACTGGAGGAAACCGCAAAACTCGCCCTGTTGACCCGGGGCCTGAACCCTCGCCAGCTGAGCGCCGAACAGATTTCAGCCCTGTACGACATGACAGGCCACAACAAGTAGCCGGTTCGAACACCCGCTGCTCTGACAACACGCCTTGCGGTCCAATCGGCCGGATTTCGGCTATTGTCGCCAGCCTTTGCGTCCATTTGTGGCAATGATCATCTCAAGCTTGCTCAATTACCCTGCGTAAATTACCATTTTCGGCGGGGGACTGTGTCGTTGAATGGTTTAAAGCTGCTTTTTGTGCAGGCAGGGTTCGGTCCGGGTGGTGCGGAAAAAGTCATCGCCATGTTGTCGAACCATTTCGTAGAACGCGGTTGCGAGGTTCACGCAACGGCGTTCAGCATGCCGGAAAACGGTCCCTATTTCTCGATGAACGAAAAAGTGCGGACCAGCGCGCTGTCCGGCAGGCGCGGACAGTTCAATAGGATCACGCACGTCCGTTCGGTCATTCGCGAACTACGACCCGATGTCGTGATTTCGTTTCTGACCAAAGTGAATGTAATTACCCTGATCGCCACACTGGACTCCAAGCTGCCGGTCATCATTTCGGAACGGAACAACCCACGTCTGCAGGACGCACACCCCGGATGGGCGCGACTGCAATCCGTTCTGGGCCGAAGGTCGAAGGCTGTCGTTGCATTGACGCAAAAAGGTCTGGCGGATCTGCCCGGCCCGCTCCGCTGTCGCGGCCGGGTCATACCGAACCCGATCGAGCCTTTCACACGCGCGCAGGTGTCGAACTCCGAAAAAGCGCGTCACCTGGTCTCGGTTGGTCGCCTGGTTCCGCAGAAAGGTTTTCACCTTCTTCTGGAAACCATGGCCAGGATCCATGCCGAGTGCCCATGGACCACCCTGACGATCTTCGGTGAAGGTCCCGAGCGTCCCGCACTCGAGCAATTGCGCAAGTCTCTGGGTCTCGAAGGCTGCGTTCATTTGCCAGGCAACACGGCCCGGGTCGGCGACTGGGCCAACAACGCCGATATCGTGGTTGGGTCTTCGCTGTATGAAGGGTTTCACAATGTTGTCGCCGAAGCCGTCGTCAGCGGGATCCCGGTCGTCTCATTCGATTGTGACTATGGTCCGTCCGAATTCATCCGCCACGGACGAAATGGCTATCTGGTACCGACCGGCGACGTAACCGGATTGGCAGAAGCCGCCATTCGTCTGATCAATGACCCGACGGCCCGCGCAGGAATGGCAAACGAATCCGATGAGTTAAGGGCGCTTCTTTCTCCAGAGAGGGTCTACTCCGCGTGGGAGAACGTCGTCGCGGACGCACTTGCGCGGAACGGTCGTATGATCTGACGAGACCCGACACGGACGACCATCCGATCATACCAAATCCTGAGCAGGGACAGGCTGATTTTGGCCTGCCCTCAACCCTGCTTTTGTTAATTTTCATTATTGACAACTTATCCGCTGTAGGTATTTGTCAAAAATGACAATAAGGAACCCCAATGCCCCGGCCTACGCTCAAAAACCAACGATCCGCTGAAATACTCGATGCCTACCTGACCTGTGTGGCCCGTTTCGGATTGGAAGGCGCAACACAAGAACGCATCGCGGCGGAGGCTGGTGTCAAACGGCCCTTGTTGCGCCACTACTTGGGAAACCGGGATGACATGACGGCGGCATTGGCAGACCACGTGATCAACGCTTTTGCCGAAGTTACAGAGGCGGTCTCGGTTCACTTCGGGTCGCAGGGTGAGCCATCTGAGTTGATTGATGCCCTGTTTGACGACGGGCACGGCCATGATCCCCGGCTGATGCTGGCTTGGCAGGCTTTGGCAACGGCCGCAGAACGCATTCCTGACCTGGGCCCCAAACTGACCCAAAGCTACGCCGACTTTCTGGCCGTCATCGAAGGCAATCTGGCCCGCGCCTATCCATCGGCACCTCCCGAACGCATTCGGGCCGTCGCCCATGGAGTAACCGCTTGCGCTCAGAACATCGACGCGCTTGTCCCGATTTCACCGCCAGCTCAGTGGCGCGACGATCTGAAAGCGGCGGCGCTGGCGTTGCTTGCAAGCTTGGAGAGTGACGCATGATCAATCTCCCCAGACTGATCAACTACGCAGCCCTACCCGTTCTTTTGGTGGCCACATGGCTGGGGCTCCAATGGCCCTGGGGGCTGGTATTCCTCTGGTGGGCCATACCGTCGATCAGCAGCGGCCAAGCTTTCCTGATCAATACCGTCAACCGCGAAACCGATCCACTCCTGTTCTGGACCGTTACTGTTCTTTGGATGGTCTTCGGCGGCCTGATGGTTACCGCCGACATCGCACCGGCCGACTATCCGGCCTGACTGGTCTGAGAGGTTTTCATGACACGAATGTATCACCGGCTTCCCGCCTCTGCCTATACAGCGCAGGACTGGTACGGCCGCGAGCAAGAACTGATCTTCTCTCGCACCTGGCGATATGCCGGGTTTGCCGAGGATGTACCCGAGCCCGGACATTACATCTCGGTCCAGGCAGGTTTGCACAACATCTTCGTCGTAATGGGGCGCGACCGTCGGCTGCGGGCGTTCCACAACATCTGCCGTCACCGCGGAACCCAATTGATCCGTGCAGTGGGCAAAACACAGAAGGCACTGACCTGCCCCTATCACGATTGGACCTACGATCTGGAAGGCAACCTGATCTCGGTCCCGGATGAAAACCGCGAATATCCTGACGGCATCGACAAATCTTGCCTCGGGTTGAAACCCGCAAGCGTCGATCTCTGGCGCGGGATGATCTTCGTGCACCCTAACCCGCAGGCGCCGAGCCTTGCGGAGTGGTTCGGGCCCGTGGATCCGTTGCTGGGCCCGCACAAGCCCGAAGAATTGGTCGAATACGGCGAAGCCCGCCAAAGCTATGAGATCCGCGCCAACTGGAAGATCGTGGTTGAGAACTACATCGACGTCTTCCACCTGAGCCACCTGCATTCGAACACGCTTCACATGTATGACCACGGTCGCGCAGAATATGGCTGGAAAGGTCCACACTATCATTTTTGGGAGCCGCCCGCGTCAGACTATGCCCGCGCGCTCGAGAAAAACCTGCCCACTCCGCGGGTAATCCCGAAACCTCATGTTGGCGCCTGGGTGCCGATGCTGTTTCCGGGCATTGGCCTGGCAGGCAGTGAAGACAGCTGGAACATCTTCATCATCACGCCACTCGCGCCCGACCGAACGCGAGTGGAAAACCGCACCCGATTGGCCAGCGCGTCGGCTTGGGAGTACTCGCGGCAGCAATGGTCATCTTATGCGTTCTGGCGTGACTTCGGTGGCCCGAAATACAAAGGCGACGATGCGTTGGGCAAAGATGACCCGATGGCCTCGGGCGATTTCACGACCGAAGATGTCTATGCCTGCGAACAGCAACAGAAATCCTTGGCAAGCCCGTTGTTTGAAATCGGGCCACCCTCTGTCGGAGAAGGCCCGGTTTTGCAGCATCAGCAAGTTGTTCTTGACTTCATGGCCAAAGCTGAGGCCGAGACATGACCAGGCCCAAAACACTCTCCCCAAACGCCATCCCTGGGCCGGCACCAATCATCCTGCGCCCAATTGCCCAGAACACAAAGGTCATCCCGTGATACTCCGCATTCTTGCCAGCTTGGCTGGGATCGCCCTGGCAGGCGGACTGGCTCTCGCCGCGCCCGGCAGCGATCCGAAGGCGGTTGCCGAACGTCAGCTCTCCGCCCCCAACTCCCAGATCGCCTGGAGCGACTGGGATCCCGAAGCGATCCACACGATCACCGTAAAATGTGGTCAGGGCCAGCCGGATGATCACTTTAGCTATTCGGTGGCCGATTGGGCCCAGCGAAAGGGCGACACAGGCTTTGAAACTGTCCTAGCGCTGCAGGGATATTTGGAAACAGACCGCTCACCCCCGCGGATCGTGATCACGGAAGAGCCGGGCAGCGCCACGGCAACAGCGGTCACCACAGTCAAGTACGACTGGCAGGGTCACGCAGGTACGATGGCGCAAACCGACCGCTTTTCGCTCACGCGCAAAGGCCGAAAATGGGTGATCCGCGCACTGCACACCACCATGGACTATCGCTGACCGAAGATGGCCGTCTTCTGCTCAGGAAAGGACCACTCGTGACGCGAAAATTCTTCCCCTTGTCCGTGGCTGAAATCCGGCCTGAAATCAGTGGCGAAGCAACCACCGTCGTGCTGGACGTACCACCCGCCCTGACCGAGCTGTTTCGCTGGTCCCCCGGCCAACATCTGACATTGCGCTTCGGCCTGAACGGGAAGGAGCAGCGGCGATGCTACACCATCTCGAACCCGCCAAACGAAGCGCTGAGGATCACCGTGAAACGCGTTTCCGGAGGATTGGTGTCGAACCATATCGGCGACACCCTGCGCGCCGGAGATACGGTCGAGGCGATGCCACCCTTTGGCCGCTTCACGCTGGAACCCAACGCAACTGCACGACGTACCCACTACTTTTTCGGCGCGGGCAGCGGACTGACGCCGCTTTATGCGATGATCCGAGCCGTGCTTGATCACGAGCCACATTCCGTCGTCCATCTGATCTACGGCAACCGGTCCGAGAATGAGATTCTGTTTCGGGAAACGCTGGATACCCTCGTCGAGGCCAACCCATACCGGTTCACCCTGCGCCATGTCTTGTCAGCCCGATCACTGTTGAGCTGGTTCAGCCCGTGGCGAACCGGCCGTGTTGACGCGGATGCGATCAAGGCGGCAATCGACGAGACGCCCCCCATCGCGCAGGACGTCCAGTATTGGATCTGCGGCCCAGGCAGCATGAACGCAGACGTCCGGGCAGCGCTGAACGCGCTGGATGTGCCCGATGCACGCATCCACATGGAAAGCTTCGGCGCCGACTCAGTTCATGACACGAACCAATCTGGCATGGCGGCCACAGCGAGGGTGACGCTGGATGGGGAAACCCGCGAGGTACCCATCGAGGCCGGGCAAACGATCCTGGAGGCAGCGATTGCAGCGGGGCTGGCGCCGCCCTTCAGCTGCCAGTCAGGCGTCTGCGGCGCATGCCGCGCAATTCGGACAGAGGGTCAGGTACAAATGCGGGCGCACATGGCCCTCGATCAGAACGACATCGCAAGCGGTGAAGTTCTGACCTGCCAAGCCGTTCCCAAAAGCAAAGAACTGGCCGTGCAGTTCCCCGATACGTAACAATCCCGGTACACCGCCTCACCGCCCGGCAGTACGGATCCCAGTGCACAACACATGTTCGCCCAAGGTGTCCGGGCCAAAACTCTGCCGATCCCGCGCGGTGCGCAAAAACTGTGGGTATTAAAGGTGAATGGCGGAGAGACAGGGATTCGAACCCTGGAGACGGTTTCCCGCCTACACACTTTCCAGGCGTGCGCCTTCGACCACTCGGCCACCTCTCCGTGCCGGCGATATTTGGACCAACGAACAGGGATTTGCAAGGGCCGATTGCGCGGAAATCCAAGGGATACGCAAGTTGCCTGAAGCGCCCCCACCCCAAACGATTGAGCGGGGTCGCTTCGGTCTCGGCCAGCCGGCGAGATGGTGCTGTAGTCCTCTGACTACAGCTCTTCGCCGTTGTCTCCGTCCATGTCGGCCTCGGTCAGGCCCATCGGCGCCGAGCTTGAGTCGTCGGTCTTCACAGGTTCCTGTTGATCCGACTGTTGGGGCTTCGCTGCCTTGTTGGCCGGTTGCACCAGAACCTCGGGGTTGCGCAGCCAGAGATCGCGCTGTGCGAATGGAATCTCGATCCCTTCTTCGGTGAAGCGCCGGTTGATTTCGTGATTCATGTCCGACTTTACGGACAGCACCCAGTTCACGTCGCGCAGGATTGCTCTGATTTCGAAATCCAGCGAGTCCGCACCAAACCCCTGGAACACGACGTTGGGTGCCGGGTTGGCCAAGACCATAGGATGCGCATTCGCGATTTCGCCCAGGATCTTCTCGACCTTGCGAGTGTCAGTCCCATAGGCGACGCCAACCGGAACGATGACCCGTCCGATGGTATTGCCGCGGGTATAGTTGGTCACCACGCCGCTGATCAGGTCCGAGTTTGGAACAATCACATCGGTCCGGTCAAAGGTTTCCACCCGTGTTGAGCGCACTGAGATGTCGCGTACATAACCCATCATCCCGTTGACATCGATCCAGTCCCCCTTGGCAACCGGCCGTTCGACCAACAGGATGATGCCCGATACAAAGTTCGACACGATTGTCTGCAATCCGAAACCGATACCCACAGACAACGCACCCGCGACGATCGCCAGTGACGACAGATCAAAGCCCGCGACAATGATCGCGGCCAGCGCCGCAAGGAAAATTCCCACATAGCCCGTTCCTGCGACGATCGCGTTCTGCCCACCCGGATCGATGCTGGTTTTTGGCAGCAATGAGTTACGCAAACCGCTCTGCAGCAGTCGGGTCAGCATGTAACCGATCGCAAACACAGCCACGAAAGTCAGGAAGTTGCTGGGCGAGACCGTCACGCCGCCGATGTCAAAACCCATCAGAAGCCGGGACCACGCCTCGCGCAGGTCCGAGTCGCGCGCGCCCCAATACAGCGCCAGTATGGGCAACGACAGAATGGCCAGAACGAACCCGACCAGCACCGAGAACAACGAGTCGCTGGCCGCGTCGCCCTGCCCCGTCAGCCAGCCATAGATCGAGCTGATGAACCGCTGGAAGATGACGATGGCCGTTATCAGGACCAGCGTTTTGACCGATGGGAACACGATCGCTTCGGCGGCATTGGTATAGCCAATGGCAGCCAGGACAACGCTTGCGATGCCCAGGAAAAACAGCGCCCGACGGAGCAACTCGACCAGTTGACTGAACCCGGCAGCCCGTGCTGACTGGCCCTGCTCAGTCTCGTCCTCGGAACCTTCGGGGCGGCGGATTTGGCGGATCCGCAGCAGCAACAGGGCTGTCACGAGTATCACCGGGAAGCTGACGACGGCGCGAGTAGCCTCGGACGTGTTTTCGATCCGTTCGAACAATTGGCCCAGTTCATGCAGGATCAGCATCAGCGCGAGCAGATCCAGATAAACCCGCAGTTCCTTGATCGTATTTGCCGACAGGACTTTGAAACCCCGTTCTTCGCCCATCAAATAGACCTGACGGCCGATCCAATCGTAAAACAGGATGATCGCGGCCCAATACGGAATTTCCTGGATCAGCAATGTGCCGCGCAACCCCGGCACTCCGGTCATGACCACGGCCTGAACGATAATGGCAACCCCGAACCATGGCAGGATGATCCGGAACAGCGACACGACGAATGTCCATACGCCACGCCCGGAGCCTCCGAACCGCCGCAGATAGTCCCCAGCTTTCTCTGACCATGATCGCCCGAACAACAGCAGGATCGCGGCCACCGCGAGCAGAATACCGATGGCAAGTCCGCTCTCTTTCAGCTTTTCACGGACAACGGCCGAACGCATGTTGGCCTTCGTCTCGTTCATCAATGCACGGCCAGCTTCGGTTACGTCCACCCAGGCAGGCGCCCAATGCGCCGGGTTGAGCGGCGATGGCCCGCGCTCCAGAAACTCTTTCCGCTGCCGTTCACGGATGATCTTGTCGATTTCGCTGATCAGGCCGTTGGCGCGGCTGTAGGCCTCTTCGGAGATGATCCGCGGTACCTTCAGGCTGTTGAGTTGCTGCTCGAGGTTCTCTCGCAAGCTGGCGATGTCTTCGGGTTCCGAAGATCCGTCATCGGGTTTGGGCCCCAATGCCTTGAGCTGGCTTTCCAGCGTTTGAATGCGATCCGTGTTCGCACTTCGGGCGCGATTGAAGTCGTCCCGATAACCACTTATTTCAGTGCGCAATTTCTCCATCGAGGCATTCGATGCCCGATTGGCTTCGATCACCTTCTCGGCACGCTCGGCGGTGCTGAGCCATCCCTGGTAGTACTCGCTTTGACGGTCGGTCAGCTGCGCCGAGGCTCCGCCTGCGGCGCCAATTGCGACCACAAACGCAAATGCCAGTAAAACCAGGAACTGCCGCAGCATCATACGTCCTCAAATACACCCGGTATGCTTCGCGGGGCCTCGGTCATCCACTCTGGAACCGGCAGTTCCTTTTCACGCAGGAAGTCGGGGTTGAACAGTTTCGACTGGTAGCGCGTGCCATAGTCGCACAACACGGTGACGATGGTGTGACCCGGACCCATTTCCTTGGCCAGCCTCACGGCGCCGGCAATGTTGATTGCGGTGGACCCACCCATGACCAGCCCCTCTTCGCGCAGAAGGTCGAAGATATAGGGCAACGCTTCGTTGTCCGTGATCTGGTAGGCGTGGTCGGGCTTGAACCCTTCGAGGTTTTTGGTGATGCGGACCTGGCCGATCCCCTCGGCGATCGAGCCGCCCTCCATCGCGATTTCACCCGTCGTGTAGTAGGAATAGAGACCGGCACCCATCGGATCGGCGATACCGATCTTGACGCCCTTGGGCTGCAAAGCCTCGGCCACACCGGCCAGCGTTCCGCCGGATCCGACCGCGCAGATGAATCCATCGACCTTGCCGTCAGTCTGCTCCCAGATTTCCGGCCCAGTGGTCTCGACATGCGCCTGACGGTTCGCGACGTTGTCGAACTGGTTTGCCCAAATCGCACCATTGGGTTCGGTCTTGGCCAACTGCTCGGCCAGTCGCCGAGAGTAATGCACAAAATTGTTGGGATTCCGGTAAGGTGCAGCGGGAACCTGAACCAGTTGAGCCCCGGCGAGGCGCAGCATGTCCTTCTTCTCTTCGGATTGGGTTTCCGGGATGACGATCACGGTTTTGAACCCCATCGACGCGCCGACCAGCGCCAGACCGATGCCCGTGTTGCCCGCCGTCCCCTCGACAATCGTCCCGCCGGGCTTGAGATCGCCGCGCGCAATGGCGTCGCGAATGATGAACAGCGCGGCGCGATCCTTGACCGACTGACCGGGGTTCATGAACTCGGCCTTCCCAAGGATTTCGCACCCGGTTTCTTCGCTGACACGGCGCAGCCGGATCAACGGAGTTTTTCCTACGGCGTCAGCAAGGTCTCGTGCAATGCGCATGGCACCCTCTTGTAAATTGGCGTTTTCGCAGATGTACAGGTGCCCTGCGCCGACCACAAGGCGGGATAGTCATCCCCGCAACCGATCGCGGTTGCGTGCCAACCAATGCGCCAGGGACAATAGAGGAAGGTCCTTGAAGACATGCCGGTCAACCATATCCATGAATTCGGCATATGGCAGAATCCTGCTGCGAATGTCCTCCCCCTCGGTCGCCAAGCCACCATTGTTGATCGAGGCGGTGAGGTCTCCAATCCCAACATAGAGGTGGATGAATTCGGTGGAAGATCCGCTCGAAGAATAGGCGCCACCTGCATATTCGAGCCGCGAAAACGACACCTGCGCCTCCTCCATGGCTTCCCTGTGGGCCGCCTGTTCAGGGGTTTCTCCGGGGTCGATCATGCCGGCAACCGGTTCCCAAATCCACGGTTCTGGGTCGTCGATCAAAAATACCGGGGTTCGGAACTGCTCAACCAAAAGGACCGTATCGCGCAGGGGATCATACGGCAGCACCACGACCGCAGCACCCTGCATCAAGCCATTCCGATTCAGAACCGGCCCCATCGACCCATCGTATCGGCGGTGCTGCAGTTCGATTTCTTCCATCCCGAAATAGTCGATGTATGCGCGCGTGTGGCGGTGCACGATCACATCATCGCGGACACTGCGACCATCCCCGGTTCTCCGTTGCTGCGCCGCAAGCTTGGCCCACGCCCGGGTACGAATGGCAGGAAAGCTGCGCGCGATCCGAGAGGCATCGACCTTGCCGAAATACCCCATGACCTCATCCGCGGCCAAAAGGGTCATCGCGCCCCACTCGGACACCCACTGTTCCAACGACCAGGGATCGGCCGGCGTCCATAACCCGGGGGCGGGAAAGAAGACTTGGGCGGAAACGGTAGATCCGCCCTCAAGGACGACCTCTTTGACATGCAGGTCATAGTCGAACCCACCTTCGTAGAAGGCCAACCGTTCAATGTCTTGCGTAGATAGGTTCTGCACCAAGATACCCCGTGCCGCTGCGCCGGGCGCCTCAAGGATCATCGGAAAGGCCTGGTCCTGCACCGCGTGAACCGCATGGTCCGGCAGCATCGCCGGCTCGGCCGCAAGATCCTGTCCCGAGCGACCCAAAACAAGTTCAAGCAGCGGCAAATACCGCAATGTGCCGTAAAAAAACAGATTGGTCATCGCAGTCTCGTGACTAGGGCGTCAGTTCCAGCGCCGCGAGGCGCCTTCGGTAAACAGGCCGGACAGCAGCGCACCAATCGCCAAGGTCGCGATGATCTCGGGCGAGATCAGTTGCTTGCCGAAATCCACACCGATCTGGAAAATGGCCAGCAATGCCTCGAATGGCCCGTCATAGCGGTGACGCATCGCAAGCCGGAACATCTCGTACGTGCCCTGGACGAACAGGCCCCAAAACACCAGAGAAACCACTCCGGTCAGGCCATTGTTCACGGCTGCAGTCCAGCCGCGGCCCGCCCGCTTGCCCATGATGACCCAACCACACAAAAAACCAAGGACCAGGTTGACATAGGTGAAGTAGCCGTAGTCCTTTCCCTCTTCGCCGTTGTCGATGATCATGCCGGACACGAGGAAAGCCACCACCATGAGACTGAGCGCGGCAACAAGACGTGAGGCTGTCGGCATTCCGGTATTTCCGTGTGTTAGTTGGGTTTTGCTACGGTGATCTGTGTCACATCGCAATTGCCCGTGTCAAAGGCTGCGCCGCAGGCGGTCAAATAATAATTCCACATGCGGCGGAAACGCTCATCAAAGCCCATCGCAGCAACCTGGTCCCACTTGTCGTTGAACGTGTCGTACCAGCGCCGCAAGGTCAGGTCATAGCTTGGGCCGAACTCCTTCGACTTGACCACATCCAGACCGGCCTGCTGGATTTCCTGCTTCAGCACCGTCGGGGCTGGCAACATGCCGCCCGGAAAGATGTATTTCTGAATAAAATCAACACCGTTCTTGTAAACGTCCCAGCGGCGGTCCGCCACTGTGATGATCTGAAGCGTGGCCCGTGCGCCAGGCTTCAACCGGTCGCGGACCGTTTGAAAATAGACCGGCCAGTACTTTTGCCCAACGGCCTCGAACATCTCGATCGACGCAATGCCGTCATACTGCCCACGCTCGTCGCGGTAGTCCTGCAGCTTGAAGGTGACCTTGTCGGAAAGCCCAGCTTTTTCTATACGTTGCGTCGCATACTTCAACTGTTCCTCGCTGATGGTCAGGCCTGTGACCCTAAGGTCTCTTTCCTTGGCGGCGTATTCGGCAAAGCCACCCCAACCGCAGCCAATTTCAAGGATGTGGTCGCCCGGCTTTGCTCCCATCTCGTCGACCAGGCTGGCATATTTGGCCGTCTGAGCCTTTTCCAGACTTTCCTGACCGGTTTCGAACAGCGCGCTGGAGTAGGTCATCGTCTCGTCCAGCCACAGGCTGTAGAAATCATTGCCCAGATCGTAGTGGTACGAAATGTTCTTTTTGGCCTGTTTTCGGTTGTTCCGGTGCAGCCAGAACCGCAGGCGCTCGTAGGCCTGAACCAAAAATTTGCCAGTGAAATCATCATAGACCGTCTCGGTGCCCAGATGGACAAGATCCATGAAGGCGCGCAGGTCAGGTGTGCTCCACCCACCCTCAAGGTAGGCGTCGGAAAAGCCGAGCTCGCCTTCACGGATCAGCCGGGCGAAGACATCCGGGTCGTGAATATCAACGCGGGCGACAGGTCCGGGCTTGGCGCCTTCGTTGCGAAAAATGCGCCCGTCCGGCAGCGCGATGTCCAGCCGTCCGGACTCCATTCGCTGCAGCATCTTGAAGACCTGCGAAAAATATCTGGGCAGGCTTTTCTGCCCCTCTGTCGTCGTCAGGATCATCCGCTCTCCCCTGTGCGGTGGTCGGAGCAGGCTAGGACGGGATTCCGTTTCTGGCAAGTTTTCAATTCCTTACTGGTGTTTTCGGCCTTCGTAGGCGGCAAGCGCCCGCTGTCGCCCAACCTTCAGATCAACGACCGGATCAGGATAGGCATCCGTCGGAGACAGTCCCCATGACACCGGCACCGCATCGAAATAGGCAAGCGCCGTCTCGGGTGGGTTCTTTTGTCCTTCGGCCAGCCACCGGCGGACATAGGCGCCCGTGGGGTCAAACTTCTCGGCTTGGGTCTGCGGGTTGAAGATACGAAAGAACGGCGAGGCATCCGGCCCCGACCCCGCAACCCACTGCCACCCCATGGCATTCGCTGCCGGATCCCAATCGACCAGACAGTCCGCAAACCAATCCATGCCGATCTTCCAGTGCGTCATCAGGTGCTTGGTCAGGTAGCTGGCGACGATCATTCGGACGCGGTTGTGCATCCGCCCGGTGACATACATCTGCCGTAGGCCCGCATCTATCACCGGTATCCCCGTTCGCGCCATTGTCCAGGCTCGAACCTCGGGGGTGTCCGTGTCGGTGTTCCACGGAAACGCATCCCATTCCGGCTTCCAGTTCGCGCTCAGTAGATGCGGTGTGTGGTACATCAGGTGATATGCGAACTCGCGCCAGACGAGTTGGCGCAAGAAGCCCTCGGCCCCGGATGAACCGGAAAACCCTGCGCTCTGGACCCGGTGCCAGATGGTTGCCGGGCTGATCTCGCCCAACGAAAGGTACTCGGACAGTCCCGATGTGCCGTCATCGCCCAGATCGTCGCGTTTTGCTGGATACGCGTCGAGCCGTTCGGTGAAGTCGTCCAGCTGCGCAAATGCGGCGGCCTCACCCGGTTCGACATGAGCCCGAACGACCGCTGCGCCACGACGCATATCCGCGCCAAGGTCCCAGATCTCAAGCACATCCGACTGCGGCCATGATCGGGGTGCCGCGATCCGCGACGGTGCCGGCTTGGGAGCGTCGACCTCTCTCCCGCGCACAGCCCGCCACATGGGCGTAAAAACACGAAACGGCTGACCCGCCTGTGTGGCGACCGTCCATGGCTCGAACAAGAGATGCCCGGCAAAAGACTTGGCGGTTACGCCCTGCGCGGACAATGCAGCCTTTATCTGAGTGTCACGCCCGATGGATTCGGGATCATAGGCCCGCGACCAATAGACGTCAGTTGCCCCTGTTTCCCGTATCAGGTCTTCAAGCGCGGCCAGCGACGGGCCGCTTCGCAGGATCAGCTTGCTGCCCTTGCGCTCGAGGCCGTCAGACAATGCGGCAAGGCCGAGGCCCAGCCGCCATTTCGGAGCCGCGCCCAAGTCATCGACCAGCTGATCGCGCAGGAAAACAGGAATCACAGGTCGCCCTGTCTGCGCGGCCACAGCCAAAGCCGGATGGTCACTCAGGCGCAGATCACGCCGGAACCACAAAATGATTGGTGACTGCTCTTTGTCCATTTCCGCCCCGTTTTCATATGTCTACGGGGCGGAACTGTTACCGGATCACAAAACCCGGTCAAATGCTTCGAGCAATTGGTCGATCTCGTTTCGCGAGGTGTAGTGGGTGAAACTGACCCGTAGAACACCTTGCCCCAGATCGACACCCATGGCTGTCAGCGGGCGAACTGCATAAAAATCACCACCGCCGGCCATGATACCGTGTTTGGACAGATCAGCCGCCACGCTTTCGGCGTTGCGGTTGACGGCCAAGGCCACGGTCGGAGCCCGGCGTTCGGCATCGGACGGGCCGATCAGGCGCACCGCGTTGCGATCCTTGAGCGCGTCCAGAACCGGCTGCAGAAGCTCAACTTCGTGCGCACGCATCAGGTCATGGACAAAAGCACCACGCGCAGAAGCCCCCGAAGATGGGCCGCCGTGGTGATCGCAGAGTTGTTCAACATAGTCGGCCATGCCGGCGCTGGCGGCAATCTGAGCGTGGTCAGGTCCGGCCGGCGTGAACCGCTTGTACAGCACGTCTCCGTTGAAGAAATGCCCCTGATTGGGCAGCAGCTCGCCCAGCGTGCGCCGGATCACCATGCAGCCCTGATGCGGTCCGTAGGTCTTGTAGGAGGAGAACAGGTAGATATCCGGCCCAAGGTCCCCCACGTTCGGGAAGCCGTGCGGTGCGTAGGACACACCATCCACGCAGACAAATGCCCCGGCCGCATGCGCGATCGCCGTGATTTCGGTGACCGGATTGATCTCGGCGATCACGTTTGAACAGTGGGGAAAGCAGACCAGCCGCACCTTTTCATCCAGCAGATTTTCCAGATCGGACGGATTCAGCGAACCGGTTTCCGGGTCGATTTCCCATTCGCGAACCTCGATGCCGTCCTCGGCAAGGCGCCGCCAGGGGCCCGAGTTGGCTTCATGGTCCTGGTTGGTCACCACGATCGCTTCACCCGGCTTCATCCACTGCCGAAAGGCCTGCGCCAGTACGTAGGTGTTCTGCGTGGTCGAAGGGCCAAAGCTGAGTTCGTCGGTGTCCACGCCCAGCAGAGCCGCCATCCGGACACGTGCCTCATCCATTTCTTCGCCCGCCAGACGGCTGGCCTCGTAGGGCGCATATGGCTGAACCTTGCGCTGGGTATAGAAGCGGGTCAGCCGATCCAGAACGGGTTTGCAGGTATAGGAGCCGCCCGCGTTCTCAAAGAATGCCTGCCCTTTCAGGCTGGGTTCGGAAAAAGCCGGAAACTGCGCCCGAACGAAATCGATATCCAGAGTGCCCATCGCACAATCCTTCTGTTGTCATGCCCAATGTTCCGGAGTTCCGCCCGCGCATGACACCGGACAACTCCGATACATGGCAGGTCTTCCAGCCAGCCACGGGTATCGCCGCGGCAGTTCGGCAGCCCGCACGAGAATGACGGGACCAAACGCCGTCAGTTAGCCCGGCCAACCCCGCGCGGTCAAGCCGGGCGTCTGATGCCAGCTTCTGTCATCAGCGCATGCCAAACTCACGGCACTCAAGACAAGAGAGGTTACAGATGAGTTATCTTCCGAAGGATTTTCTGGTGTGGGGCGAACTGCCCGTTTTCGACTTGGACAAGGCGGTAGAATTCTATGCCCACGCCACGGGGGCAGAACTTGCGGTCGACACATCCGGCCCGAACCCCATGGCCATGTTCCGCCCCGCTGACCCGGCAACGGGCGTGGCCTTGCATCTGTATCCGGGTAAGCCAGCAAAAGATGGTACCGGCCCAACCCTTCATCTGGCCGCAGAGGGCACGGCTGAAGAGATCATGGCCAGGGTCAAGGTTGCCGGGGGTCAGGTTGTCTCGGATCCGATCCAGATCCCGGCCGGTCGGTTCTTCTATGCGGTCGATCCCGACGGCAATTCCGTCGGCTTCTTCGAAGGCAGTCAGAGATGAAAAAAGGCCCCGGTGATGTAACCGGGGCCCTCTGTCAGTGGCGGTACGTTCAGTTGCGTCGGCGTTCGTTCACCAGACCGATGAAGATGGACACGCACATCAAGACCAGCACGATCGCAAAGGGAAAGCCGGTGGCAATGGCCGCGGCCTGCAATGCGCCGAGCCCACCGCCCAGCAGCAGTACGACCGCGATGGCCCCTTCCAGCACGCACCAAAATACGCGCTGAGCCGTCGGAGCATCGGTCTTGCCGCCTGCCGTGATGGTGTCGATCACCAGCGAACCAGAATCCGAGCTTGTGACGAAGAACACAACCACCAGAACGATACCGACGAACGACAGCAGTCCAGCCATCGGGAAAGCCTCGAACATCTTGAACATCTTCAGTTCCAGCGCCGCATCGGACAGAGCCTGCCCATTGCCGGACATGACCTGATCCAGAGCAGCTCCGCCGAAAACGCTCATCCATAGGGCGCCGACAAGCGTCGGGATAAGGATGACACAGGTCACGAACTCGCGGATCGTTCGGCCGCGCGAGATACGTGCGATGAACATGCCGACGAACGGTGACCAGGAGATCCACCAAGCCCAGTAGAAGGTGGTCCAGCCCTGCATGAAGTTCGTGTCTTCGCGACCGATCCAATTGGACAGGCCCGGCAGCGCAACGACATATTCGATCATGCTGTCGAAGAACCCGGTCAGGATCACCATGGTCGGCCCCACGATCAGGACCAGCAACAAAAGCAGCGCCGCCAGCACCATGTTGGCCTCGGACAGGCGTTTGACCCCCTTGTCCAGTCCGGCGATCACCGAAATCAGGGCGAAGACCGTGATCAAGCCGATCAACAGCACTTTCATCCCGTCCGTCACCGGAACATCAAACAGATAATTCAAACCCGCCAGCGCCTGTGTCGCCCCCAGGCCGAGCGAGGTCGCCAGACCGAAGATGGTCGCAAAGACCGCAAGCACATCGATGACATGCCCCAGCGGACCCCAAGTGGCCTCGCCGAACAGCGGGTAAAAGACCGAGCGCATCGTCAGGGGCAGCCCGCGATTGAAGCTGAAAAATGCCAAGGCCAGCGCAACGACCGCATAGATCGCCCAGGGGTGCATGCCCCAATGAAAGATCGTGGCTGCCATCGCCAGCTTCCGCGATGCGTCGGGATCCTCGAGCCCGGCGCCCAACGGTGCCCAGTCGGTGCGCAGGCCGTCCTCTCCCACGGCGACACCGCCAAGTGATGCGCCATAGTGCGAGATCGGCTCGGCCACGCCCCAGAAAACAAGCCCGATCCCCATGCCAGCGGCGAACAGCATCGAGAACCAACCCGCATAGCTGTAGTCCGGTTTCGCATCGTCGCCGCCCAACCTGATCTTGCCCAGCGGCGTCACGATCAATAGCAACGAAAACACAACGAAGATGTTGGCCGAAAGCATGAATACCCAGTCGAACTGGTTGGTCAGCGCGGGGCGCAACCAGCCGAAGAAGTCGGCAGCCTGCTCGCGGAAAACCAACGAAAAGAAGACGAAGGCGATGATGGTCAGGCCAG
The DNA here is from genome assembly GCF_056539185.1 of Ruegeria sp. BC6. NCBI lineage: Bacteria > Pseudomonadati > Pseudomonadota > Alphaproteobacteria > Rhodobacterales > Roseobacteraceae > Ruegeria > Ruegeria sp. BC6. The sequence goes on along the minus strand of NZ_JBQFUM010000001.1, from coordinate 303,376 downwards.
ACACGGCAAATACCGGGTTATGAATATCCAGCCCCATGATCTGGATATTGTCCTGGCCGACCTCGTAGTCGGCATCTGAATTGTCGGACATTCTCTCTCCTCTCATTTTAATGCGCTTTTGATCGGGGAAAGATCGTTTTTTCGGTCAGCCGCCAGAGACTTTCCGGCGGGCAAAAGCGACACGCATACCGGTCACACCGAGCATTTTCAGCAGACCGGACGGCGTAGCGTTACCTAACGTCCGAACCGAGTCGGGCGCCAGGCAAACTAATGTGGGCTGTTGGGTCGGGTCTTTGGCTAGCCTTGAACCTTGGTATAGGTCCCCTCGCCTGCCAGGATTCCGCGGAACCCGCCGGGCTCGTCCAGTCCGAATACGATCAGCGGCAGATTGTTGTCGCGCGCCAGAGCGATAGCCGAAGCATCCATGACCTTCAAACGCTTGGCGAGAACGTCGTCATAGGTCACCGAGTCATAGCGGACAGCGTCCGAATGTGCCTTGGGGTCCTTGTCGTAGACGCCGTCGACCCCGTTCTTGCCCATGAAGATGGCCTCGCAGGTCATTTCGTTGGCACGCAACGTCGCTGCGGTATCTGTGGTGAAGTACGGGTTGCCGGTTCCAGCCGCAAAGATGCAAACCCGTTTCTTTTCCAAGTGGCGCACAGCGCGGCGGCGAATATAGGGCTCGCACACCTCGTCCATGCGGATGGCCGAAATCACCCGGGTGAAGACGCCCAGGCCCTCAAGCGCGGATTGCATGGCCAGCGCGTTCATCACGGTCGCCAACATGCCCATGTAGTCGGCCGTGGTCCGTTCCATCCCTTGGGCCGAACCGGACAGGCCGCGAAAGATATTCCCTCCGCCGATGACCATGCAGATCTCGACCCCAAGATCATGCACCGACTTCACTTCCTGCGCGATGCGCTGGACAGTCGGCGGATGCAGCCCGAATCCCTGATCCCCCATCAGCGCCTCGCCCGAGATTTTCAACATGACGCGTTTGTACGTTGTCTTTGGGGTTTCGGCGGTTGTGTTGGTGGAAGAAAGGCTCATCTTGCGCTCCGGGCTGGCACGGGTTTGTTTTCCGGCGCAAAATGAAGCAAAACCACCGCGGGTTCAATGCGGATGGTCAAGGAACAGGGCAAACACTCATGGCTGAAAACACAGCGCGCAATTTGCTGAACAGTCTGCCGCCCATCCCCGACGATCTGCCGGTCCTCATCATGGGGCCGACCGCATCGGGCAAATCAGCCCTTGCACTGGAGATTGCCGAACACTCGGGCGGGATCATCGTCAATGCGGATGCCAGCCAGGTTTATAACTGCTGGCGCATCATTTCCGCCCGACCCTCGATCGACGAAGAGGCTCGGGCTCCACATGCTCTCTATGGCCATGTCGCTTTTGATCAAGACTATTCGGCCGGCCACTGGCTGCGCGAGGTGCGGACTTATTTGTCAGGGCCGCTGCGTCCGATCATCGTGGGCGGAACAGGTCTCTACTTTTCGACGCTGACGGAAGGTATGGCAGACATCCCGGCAACGCCGCCCGAGTTGCGCAAGACTGCGGACGCAATTCCCCTGCCCGAGCTTCTGGCCGGGATTGATCCAAGGACACGGGACCGGATCGACACGCGCAACCGCGCCCGTGTGCAACGGGCCTGGGAGGTCGAGCAAGCCACCGGCCGGACCCTGGCGGATTGGCAGGACGACACGCCGCCACCGCTGCTGCCCCTGGATCAAGCGTTTCCGATCGTCGTGACGCCCGAGCGAGACTGGCTGATCACGCGCATCAATTTGCGCTTTGACCAGATGTTGCAGGCAGGTGCCCTGGACGAAGTTGCGGCGATGCGCGACAGGTACGACCCAAACCTGCCCTCGTGCAAGGCCATCGGAGTACCTGAGTTGATGGCCCACATCGAGGGGCGAATGACCTCGGCGGACGCCCGCGAAAGAGCAACGATTGCGACACGCCAGTACGCCAAACGCCAGCGCACGTGGTGCCGTGCCCGGATGAAGCAATGGCATAACGTCGATCCGAGCCAAGGCTGAGTGAATCACTGACATCGCGCCAAAACTTGGTCCGAAGTCTTTTATTTTCAGTCACATAAGGGGTTTTCGGCCGAAACCCTTCGGAAAAGGGAATCACAAGTTCCAGAATCAGACTTGCCGATACCAGCCCCGGCGGCCACGGCTCAGGTTTCTCTGCAAATGTCGTTTTTGTGCACTTGATGACGATTTCGAACATTGACCTAAATTGGAATCTGGTGCCGAATGAACCCATGGGGATGCACAGAATTCAAAAAACCACATCCAAAATGACCTTGCTCGGCGCTGCCTGGCTTCGACGGGGACCAACAAATACCCATAATAATCTCACAGGGAGACATCCATGAAAACCAAGACATTGACCGGAGCACCGATGCACTGGGCTGCCGAAATGCACGCCCAGGAATATCGGGACGGCAAGCTGAGCCGCCGCGAGTTTCTGACGCGCACGACCAGCCTTGGTGTCACTGCCGCGGCCGCCTACGGCATGGTCGGCCTGACCGCACCCGCCAAGGCGGCGGGCGAAGACGCCAAGAAAGAAGGTGGCACCCTGCGCGTTCAGCAGGAAGTTCGCGCGCTGAAGGATCCGCGCACCTATGACTGGTCGCAGATCGCCAACGTCACCCGAGGCACGCTGGAATACCTGGTCGAGTACAACTCGGACGGCACATTCCGCGGCATGCTGCTGGAGGGCTGGGAAGTCAACGACGATGCGACCGTCTACACGCTGAAGGTCCGTCAGGGCGTCAAGTGGAACAACGGTGACGATTTCACCGCCGAAGACGTGGCACGCAACATCGCGCGCTGGTGCGACAAGAGCTCGGAAACGAACTCGATGGCAGGCCGTTTTGCCACGCTGGTCGACGCAGATACCGGCCAGGCAATCGAAGGCGCGATCGAGGTTGTGGACTCGCACACCGTCAAGCTGAACCTGCCGAACTCGGACATCTCGTTGATCCCGGGCATGGCAGACTATCCGGCCGCGATCATCCACAGCTCGTTCAGCGAAACGGACCTGACAAACAACGTGGGCACCGGCCCCTACCTGATCGAAGAGCTGGAAGTGGGTGTGAAAGCCGCGCTTGTTCGCAACGAAAACCACACTTGGTGGGGCGAAGCCGTATTCGGTCGTCCGGCCCTGGATCGCATTGAGTACATCGACTACGGCACCGATCCGTCGGCATGGCTGGCGGCTCTTGAATCGGACGAAGTCGACATGCTGTATGAATCGGTTGGTGAATTCATCGACGTGATGGACAGCCTGGGCTACGTGAAGTCCGAGGTTGTCACGATGAACACCATCGTGGTCCGCCCGAACCAGCTTGCGGAAGTGGACGGCAAGAAGGTCTATGCCGACAAACGCGTGCGTCAGGCGCTGCAGATGGCCGTGGACAACTCGGTCTGCCTCGAGCTTGGCTACGGAGGTCGCGGCTCGCCTGCAGAAAACCACCACGTCGGCCCGATCCACCCGGATTACTACGAACTGCCGCCGCAGAAAGTTGACCCGGAAGGCGCGCGCAAGCTGATGGAAGAGGCCGGTATGGCCGATTTCGAGCACGAGCTGATCTCGATCGACGATGACTGGCGCCGCAACACCACCGATGCCGTGGCAGCCCAGCTGCGCGACGCGGGCATCAAGGTCAAGCGGACGGTTCTGCCGGGCAACACGTTCTGGAACGACTGGGCGAAATACCCCTACAGCTCGACCAACTGGAACCACCGTCCGTTGGGCGTTCAGATCTGGGCACTGGCCTACCGCACCGGCGAGGCCTGGAACGAGTTCGGCTGGTCCAATGCCGAGTTTGATGCCCTGCTGACCGAAGCTCTGGCCATTGCCGATGCCGACAAGCGCCGCGAAATCGTGGCCAAGGGCGAAGCAATGATCCAGGAGGAAGGTGTCACCATCCAGCCCTATTGGCGGTCGCTGTACCGTCACATGAAGGACGGTCTGGTCGGAACCGACATGCATGTGTCGTTCGAACACCATCACTACAAATGGGGTTGGGCGGCCTGATCCCGACCTGAACCTTTCAAGGGGCGCCCGAATGCGGGCGCCCCTTTCCAGCCGCAGACACACCGACGCGGGGTCGGACGTCCGAGGCCAGAAAATGGTCCACTGATCTGCGGAGAACCCGAACAACAGGGGCCAACATGGGACTCTTCATCCTTCGACGATTGGGCGTGATGCTGCTGACGGCGCTGTGCCTGACCTTCGTGGTCTTCTTCCTGACCAACCTCTATCCAAACCTGGAAAAGCTGGCCAAGACGCAGGGCAACCAGCGTATGTCCGATGAGCAGGTCGTCACTTGGCTTGAGAACCGCGGATACATGCAGCCCACGCTGGTCAAATACGGTCAATGGCTGGGGGTGGTGCCCGGTTTCACCAACACGCTACCGGATGGTCAGTTCGTGGGAAGTTGCACTCGTCCCGGCTCTACTCCGGAAACGACACCGCGCTATTGCGGCATTCTTCAGGGCGACTGGGGCTATTCCACCGTCTTCAAGGACGAGGTCGGAACGATCGTCAGCAAGCGGCTGGGCAACACCGGCTACCTGATGTTCTGGGTGCTGGTGCTGATGATCCCGACCGCCCTATTGGTTGGCGTGCTGGCCGGCATGCGCGAGGGGTCTGCGTTGGACCGGTCCCTGTCCACGTTTTCGATCATCACGACGGCCACGCCGGAATACGTGTCGGGCGTGATCTTCATCGCTATCTTCACCTCGTCAACCGTGGGTCTGAAATGGTTCAAGGGCACGGCCACACAGGCCATGGAAAACCCGACTTTCGAGAATTTCTTCCTGCCGGTCCTGACCATTGCCCTGTACGGCATGGGCTACATTGCACGGATGACCCGAGCCTCGATGACCGAGGTGATGACCGCGCAATACATCCGGACCGCGCGCCTGAAGGGTGTGTCCTTCGGGAATATCGTTCTGAAGCACGCCCTGCGCAACGCGCTGATCGCGCCCTTCACCGTCATCATGCTGCAGTTCCCTTGGTTGCTGAACGGCGTCGTGATCGTCGAGACCCTGTTCAACTACAAGGGTTTCGGTTGGGCACTGGTGCAGGCTGCGGGGAACAACGACATCCAGCTTCTGCTGGCGATCTCGGTCGTGTCGGTCTTCGTGGTGCTCGTGACGCAGCTGATCTCGGATATCGGCTATGTCTACCTCAACCCGCGCATCCGCATTTCATAAGGGAGGATAGACCATGGAACCTCTGAGCTGGACTGGCTCTATCGCCTTTCTGAACCCGATCATGATGATCGCCCTTGCTGCGCTGGTCGTATCCGTCGTTGTCTGGATCCTGGCGAGCATTCTGCTGCCCGAGACGCAAGTCAGCGTGAATGCGGATGGCACCGTCAGTTCGGGCGGCGGCCTCAGGAACCTGACGCAATCCGCGCTGTGGTATTCTTTCCTGGCCAGCATCGCGACGGTGGTCGCCTACCTGCTTCTGGGAATTTTCCTGGGCACAGGGGCCGGGATTATCGGCGCGATCTCGCAGCAGTTTCTACCGGTCTGGCTGTCGCTGATCATTCTTTTCGCGATGTCGGTTGCCTTCAAACGGCGCCTTGGCCTGTACGGCAAGCTGTTCGACAGCCCGATCGGCATGATCGGTTTTGGACTGGTCATGTTCTGGGTTTTCACCGGCATCTTCGGGGCTTTGGACCTTATCGTGACACATGATCCGTTGGTCCAGGTTTCCGGCATGAAGAACAAGGTGCCCGGCACCCCCCTGCCCAATGCCGAGGACGGTGAGTTCGCCTGGTACCTGCTGGGCGGCGACAACCTTGCCCGCGACGTATTCAGCCGCATGGTCAAGGGGGCGTGGATCGTCGTACAGATTGCTCCGCTGGCCACGATGTTTGCCTTCATGGTCGGGATCACGCTGGGCTTGCCCGCCGGGTATTATGGCGGGCGGCTGGACACGTTTCTGTCGTTCCTCGCCAATCTGATCCTGGCGTTCCCGGTCATCCTGCTGTTCTACCTGCTGGTCACACCGGAAATCGTCGCGACCGGCGTGCCGAACTATATGGCCGCAGTCCTGTTCGTGTTCCCGATCCTCTTCATCGGTGTCCTTCTGAATTCGCGCTACTACACCCGGCCGAAATTCCGTACGCCGCTGCTGATCGGCGTCTTGGGTATCGCGATCTGGCTGTACCTGTCGCTGATCTCGACCGGGGGATACGTCATCCGCACGGACGACTACAGCATCTGGGGTCTGCCGACCTATCTGGATCTGTTCGACATTCCTGGCGGCATCCTGGTCGTGTTCGTTTCGGTTGTCTTCGTCAACTCGCCCACGGTGTTCCGCATCGTGCGCGGCCTGGCCATGGACATCAAGACACGCGATTACGTGGCCGCGGCGCAGACGCGCGGCGAAGGCCCCTGGTACATCATGCTTTGGGAAATCCTGCCCAACGCCCGCGGGCCGCTGATCGTCGATTTCTGCCTGCGCATCGGCTACACGACCATCCTCTTGGGGACCTTGGGGTTCTTTGGACTGGGCCTGCCGCCGGAAAGCCCGGATTGGGGGTCCACGATCAACGAAGGACGCAAGCTGCTGTCGATCTACCTGCACCCTGCACTGCCGCCGGCACTGGCGCTGTTGTCACTGGTTCTGGGATTGAACCTGCTGGCGGATGGCCTGCGAGAAGAAAGCCTGAAGGACTGATGTGAAAGCGGCCGGGGGACTGCCCCCGGCCCCCACCAGGATATTTTTAGCCAGATGAAGGGGATCCCCCGAGTGCTGGCGAGGAGCAAGCAAGATGAACAAACTGGCGGATTATGACGGGCCGATCCTCGAAATCGACAAGCTCTCGATTTCGTTCTTTACCCGCTTGCGGGAAATACCGGCCGTGATGGATTTTTCGGTCAGTGTGCAGCCCGGCGAGGCTGTCGGGCTGGTCGGTGAATCCGGCTGCGGCAAGTCGACGGTCGCCTTGGGTGTCATGCAGGACCTTGGCAAGAATGGTCGGATCGTTGGCGGCTCGATCAAATTCAAGGGCCGTGACCTTAGCGAGATGAGCAAGGAAGAACTTCGGGATATTCGCGGCAATGAGATCGCGATGATCTATCAAGAGCCGATGGCTTCTTTGAACCCGGCGATGAAGATCGGCAAACAGCTGATGGAAGTGCCGATGATCCACGAAGGGGTCAGCAAAGAAGAGGCCTATGCCCGTGCTCTGGAAGTGGTGACGGATGTGCGCCTGCCGGACCCCGAGCGGATGCTGAACAGCTTTCCGCATCAGCTGTCCGGTGGCCAGCAGCAGCGCATCGTGATCGCGATGGCCCTGATGTCCAAGCCGTCCCTTCTGATCCTGGACGAACCGACAACCGCGCTGGACGTGACGGTCGAGGCCGCCGTGGTGGAACTGGTCAAGGATCTGGGCAAGAAATACGGCACCTCGATGCTGTTCATTTCGCACAATCTGGGCCTGGTGCTAGAAACATGTGACCGCTTGTGCGTGATGTATTCCGGCGAGGCGGTCGAACGGGGCTCGATCCACGATGTCTTTGACGAGATGCAGCACCCCTACACCCAGGCGCTGTTTCGCTCGATCCCCCTGCCCGGCGCGGACAAGAATTCACGCCCGCTGGTTGCAATCCCCGGCAACTTCCCGTTACCGCACGAACGCCCACCCGGCTGCAATTTCGGCCCGCGATGCGACTATTTCGAAGAGGGGCGCTGTGACGCGCAGGACATTCAGATGTTCCCGGTCCCCGGCAATGACCGCCACCATACGCGCTGCTTGAAGTTCCAGGAAATCGACTGGAACGCGCCCATCACGGTTGCAGAGCAAAAAGAAAAAGCGCCGATCGGCAAGACCGTTCTGAAAATGGACAACCTCAAGAAATACTACGAGGTGGCCGCAAACGCTCTGTTCGGTGGGGGCGAAAAGAAAGTGGTCAAGGCCAACGAAACCCTCAGCTTCGACGCACATGAATCGGAAACGCTGGCGATCGTTGGCGAGTCCGGCTGCGGCAAATCCACGTTTGCCAAGGTCCTCATGGGATTGGAGACGGCGACCGACGGACAGATCCTGCTGGACAACCGCAATATCGAGCATCTGCCGATCGAAGAACGGGATGCCAAAACCGTCGGCGAAGTCCAAATGGTGTTCCAGAACCCATTCGATACGCTGAACCCGTCGATGACGGTCGGACGTCAGATCATCCGCGCGCTGGAAATCTTCGGCGTCGGAAACTCGGAAGCCGAACGCAAGCAACGGATGCTCGAGTTGCTGGACCTGGTGAAGCTTCCGCGCGCGTTTGCCGACCGTATGCCGCGCCAACTGTCAGGCGGCCAGAAACAGCGCGTCGGGATAGCCCGTGCCTTTGCCGGGGACGCCCGGATCGTCGTCGCGGACGAGCCGGTCTCGGCATTGGATGTGTCGGTGCAGGCAGCCGTGACCGATCTGTTGATGGAGATCCAGCGCGAACACAAGACCACACTGCTGTTCATCAGCCACGACCTGTCGATCGTGCGCTACCTCAGCGACCGCGTCATGGTGATGTATCTGGGCCACGTGGTCGAACTGGGCACGACCGATCAAGTCTTCTCGCCGCCCTATCACCCCTATACCGAGGCGCTGCTGAGCGCGGTTCCAATCGCCGATACTTCGGTCGAAAAGAAACACATCGTCCTTGAGGGCGATATTCCTTCGGCGATGAACCCGCCGCCCGGATGTCCGTTCCAAACCCGGTGCCGGTGGAAGTCCGTGGTTGCGGGCGGATTGTGCGAAAAAGAGGTTCCGCCGGTCCAGACGCTGGCTGACGGACACCAGGTCAAGTGTCATCTGTCCACCGAAACACTGGCGAAGATGGAGCCGGTTATCAAAATAGCGGCTGAGTGATCGCCCAAAGAAAAACCGGCCTTGGGCCGGTTTTTTTGAGCAGCTATTGTATCAGCCGCCCCAGATGACTTTGACGTAATTCTGCGTCTCGGCATAGGGCGGCACGCCCCCATGCTTTTCCACCGCTTGCGGGCCGGCGTTGTAAGCTGCCAGCGCGAGGCGCCAGGACTTGAATTTGCGGTATTGCCACGAAAGATACCGCGCACCGCCTTCAAGGTTTTGCTTCGGGTCATGCGGGTTCACGTTCAGCAGCCTGGCGGTTTGGGGCATCAGCTGCGCGAGGCCCAAAGCGCCCTTGTGCGACTTGGCGTGAGGGTTCCAACCGCTTTCCTGTTGAACCAGACGCAGGAACAGTTCTTCCGGGACGTTGTGCTTGCGCGCTGCCTGGCGCGCCATGGCAAGGTATTCACCACGGTACTTGCCGGAATAGCGCTTTTTGAAACTGCCGTCCGGCGTCTTCGGTTTCAGCCGTTCAGAGTCGCGATACTGGCTGGCGGCCCGCGTGTCCAATATCTTGGCCTGCTTCAAAAAGATATCTTTGCGATTCTTGGTCGACAGCACATCTGCGCTCAGCGGCGTCGACGCCAGAACGAGGCATGCAATTGAAAAACCACTTAACAGACAACGCATTCAAGCAATCCCGCTCGTTCAGCAATCATTCGGATTATAGGTATTTCAGGCAGAAATGAAAGCTTGGTTAAGGAAACACTGATTTTCCGGGTGGCATTCCGGGCATCAACCGTGTTCCAACCCGGGCGCAGGACGTATAGGGTTTCAGGTGAACTCAGCGTCAGATTCGGGCGCCATCAAACTAGTCAAAAAACGGGGAAATCCATGGCAGGTTCAGTCAACAAAGTCATTCTGGTCGGCAATCTCGGGCGTGATCCCGAAGTGCGGTCGTTTCAGAACGGTGGCAAGGTCTGCAACCTACGGATCGCGACCTCGGAGAACTGGAAGGACCGAAATACCGGTGAACGCCGCGAACGGACCGAGTGGCACACAGTCGCTATTTTTTCCGAACCGCTCGTCCGCATCGCCGAGCAGTATTTGCGCAAAGGGTCAAAGGTCTACATCGAAGGCCAACTGGAAACGCGCAAGTGGCAGGATCAGTCCGGTCAGGATCGCTATTCCACCGAAGTCGTTCTGCGCCCTTACCGCGGTGAACTGACCCTGTTGGACAGTCGCAACGAGGGCGGCGGATACGGTGGCGGCCAGGACAGCGGCGGATACTCCGAGCCCTACGCCGCACAGTCCAGCGCACCGGCACCGGCATCAGGCGGCATCGACGACGACGAAATCCCGTTCTAAGCTCCAGCGAGGCTCGTCATGACATGGTCCTTCGCCGTCGGCCGATTGCTCGGATCGGAACTGAGGGTCCATGTCACCTTCTTCCTGCTGCTGGCCTGGGTCGGCTTTGCCGCCTACTCTGACGGTGGGTGGCCAGCAGCCATCGACAACATCGTGTTTGTTCTGGCGTTGTTTGCCTGCGTGGTTGCCCATGAGTTCGGTCATGCGCTGATGGCCCGCAGGTATGGCATTCGCACTCCTGACATCACTCTGCTGCCCATCGGAGGCTTGGCCCGCCTGGAGAGGATGCCGGAAAAGCCGATGCAAGAAGTTGCCGTTGCATTGGCTGGTCCAGCGGTCAACGTCGTCATCTGGGGCATCCTGGTCCTTCTGGGCGCGGGAATGCAGGTTGAAACGCTGGCGCAAATTGACTCGACCCGCGTCGACCTGCTGAGCCGGCTGGCCTACGTCAATCTGTTCCTCGCGGTATTCAACCTGATCCCAGCATTTCCGATGGACGGCGGCCGCGTGTTCCGAGCCCTGCTCTGCCTGAAGATGGACAGAGTAAAAGCCACACGGGCCGCCGCCTTTGCTGGCCAGGCCGTGGCCGTCGGGTTCGGGTTTCTGGGGCTCAGCACCGGTAATCCGATCCTGGTTCTGATCGCGGTTTTCGTCTTCATCGCGGCAAATGCAGAAAGTCAGGATGTAGCAATGCGCTCGGTGGCGCGCCGCGTGCTGGCTCGCGACGCGATGATTACCGAATTCCACGCACTGACCCCCCAAGACACCTTGGCAACGGCGGCCCAGGCCGTGATCCAGACAACGCAGCATGAGTTTCCGGTTTTGGGCGCAGACGGGCAGCTGTTGGGCTTCGTGACCCGCAATCGGCTGTTTGCCGCGCTAGCCGGCGATCACCCCCGGTCGGAACCCGCGACCTCGGTCATGGAAGAGCAAATCCCCCGGGTGGCCCTGACCAGTGGGCTCGAAGCCGTTCTGGATGGTCTCCATGGTGGCGCACCGGCCGTGGCGGTCTGCACCAAGACCGGTCAGATGGTCGGATACATCACCCGCGAAAACATTGGCGAATTGATGGTGATACGGGGACGCTGACTCCGCTTATCAGCACGTTGCCAAGGCATCCTGCAGCACGGACAGAACGGCATCGCGTGGCACGTCCGACGTGACGAAGGCCTGCCCGATCCCACGCGCCAGGATAAAGCGCAGCTGGCCGTCAACGACCTTCTTGTCCTGAGCCATAAGGTCGACCAGATCTTCGGCGCCCGGCAGATCTCCGGGAATGTCAGACAGCTCGGTCTTCATGCCCATCGCCTTCAGGTGCGCGCGGACGCGGCTCGGGTCTTCCTGGGAACACAGCCCGATGCGGGCCGACAGCTCGAACGCCAGGGCACAGCCGATTGCAACACCCTCGCCATGCAGCAGCCGGTCGGAATAGCCCGTCGCCGCCTCAAGCGCGTGGCAGAACGTATGCCCGAGGTTCAACAGCGCCCGGTCGCCTTGCTCGGTCTCGTCGCGGGCCACGATGTCGGCCTTCATCTGAACCGAACGGGTGACGGCCTGAACCCGGGTCGCCATGTCCCCGGCCGACAGCGCGGGGCCGTTGCGCTCCAACCATTCGAAGAAATCGGCATCCCCCAGAAGGCCGTATTTTACGACTTCACCGTATCCCGCCAGAAAATCACGCGCCGTCAGCGTGCCAAGCACTGAGGTATCAGCCAGAACCAACGACGGTTGATGAAACGCACCGATCAGGTTTTTGCCTTGCGGAGCATTGATACCGGTTTTGCCTCCCACGGAACTGTCGACCTGCGCCAGAAGCGAGGTTGGGATCTGCACAAAGCGCACACCGCGACGCAGCACTGCGGCGGCAAAGCCTCCCAGATCTCCGATTACTCCACCGCCGAAGGCTACGACGATATCGCGCCGTTCGATCTTTTCGGCCAGCAGCCATTCGACGGCGCGCTCGAAATGCGGCCAGCTTTTGGTCGCCTCACCTGCGGGCAGAGCCAATGCGGTCATTTCCACCCCGGCGGACGCCAGGCCGCTGCGCAAAGCATCCAAATGCAAACCGGCCACGGTTTCATCGGTCAGAACCGCTACACGCGGACGGTGCAGCATGGGTTTGATCCGCGCACCGGCCTGAGCCAACAGGTCCGGCCCGATTTCCACGTCATAGGACCGCTCGGCCAGATCAACGTTAACTGTCTGATGCATCTATTTGACTTCCAATACATCCGGGCGCGTCATCAGCTTTTCCAGAACCCGGTCAACCATATCCTCGATCGCGGTGTCGCCGTCCGAATTCACCACCAGATCGGCCTGTGCGTACAACGGCACGCGGGCCTCGTACAGGTCACGCAGCGTTGCATACGGATCAGGCGTACGCAGCAAGGGTCGCGTGTCTTTGTGGCGCACCCGGTTCCACAACACTTCTAGATCGGCGCACAGCCATACGGAAACCCCACGGTCCGAAATCATCGTCCGGTTTTCTTCGCTCAGAAAAGCGCCACCGCCGGTCGACAGGATACCCTTTTTCTCGTCCAGCAGGCGACCGATGACCTGGCTTTCTTTGGCGCGGAAGAACGGCTCGCCGTCCCGTTCAAAGATCTCGGGGATGGTCATGTTGGCAGCCGATTCGATCTCGCTGTCACTGTCGAGGAATGGAACACCAAGGCGCGCGGCCAGAGCGCGCCCCACGGCCGTCTTGCCAGCGCCCATCATGCCGACCAAAACCACCGTTTTGTGCAGGTCAAAGACCTGCCGTTGTCCGGCCGGCGCCACGTTATGCTTAATTTCGCTCATTTCCCTGTGAATGACGTGATCTTGGGAAAAATGCCAGTTATAACTTGGCCAAAATCGAAAATTGAGGCAGCGTTGAGCCATGGGCCGTCTGATCAAATTCCTGTTGTACCTAATTTGCCTGCTTTTCATCGGCTTGGTGGCCTATGCGTATCTTGGCCCATTCTTCGGCGCCGACTTCTCGGCCCCGCAAAGCGAAATCAGCGAACCGGTAATTCTGGATGTCAACTAGGGCCGTCGTGCTGGCGCTTGCACTGACCGGCCAAGCCGCCGCACAAACCGAACAGCCGCTATCCGCGATCGACTGGCTGGAGACGGCCCCTGACCTGTTGCCGGGGACCGTATTGCTCGAGCCGCCGGTTACCGATACCGGCCTGCAGCCCGACATCCAGGTGTCTCCGCTCGAGGCGCTGTCGCCGCCGTTGGGATTGGTGGATGGGTCCGCGACCGGGCTGCCGGTTGATCTGTGGCTGCCCAGCGATCCGGCCCGGCTGGCCGAACTCATGGCGCGCGTGCCGGTCAAATCGAACCCGGCCATGCAGCGGCTGTTGTTCACACTTTTGCTGACCGAGGCCCGAGCGCCGGCGAATTCCAATGAGCCAGACGAGCTCCTTCTGGCGCGACTGGATCGCCTGATGCAGCTGGGTGCCGCCGATCCGACGCAATCCTTGGTGCAACTTGCAGGCCCCACCGATACGCCTGAGCGGTTCAAACGATGGTTTGACGCAACTCTGTTGACCGGCGACGAAGACCGCAGCTGCACTGCGCTGATCGCGCAACCGCATTTGTCGCGGGATTATTCCGCGCAGGTCTTCTGCAAGGCTCGCAGAGGTGACTGGGCTTCGGCCGCACTGACACTCGAAGCGGCGCATGCGCTCGAATTACTGCCGCCCGAGCAACTCGATCTGCTGGATCGCTTCCTAAGCCCAGAGATGTTCGAAGGCGCCGCCTATTTGCCGCAGCCCGAAGACCCTGACCCTCTGACGTTTCGCCTGTTCGAAGCGATCGGCGAGCGACTTCCGACCGCCTCGTTGCCGCGGGCCTTTGCCAATGCCGACCTGCGCGATGTTGCCGGTTGGAAGGCCCAGATCGAAGCGGCCGAGCGCTTGACCCGCATCGGCGCGCTTACGCCGAACCATCTGCTGGGCCTTTATACCGAGCGCGCGCCTGCGGCTTCGGGCGCGGTCTGGGATCGCGTCTCGGCAGTTCAGCGTTTCGAAACGGCGCTGGAGACCGGAAGCCCCGAGGCAATATCCAAGACCCTGCCGAAAGTCTGGGCAGAAATGGGGTCGGTCGGGCTCGAAGTGCCCTTTGCCGAACTGTTCGCCGAGCGCCTGATGCCGATCAAGCTGTCCGACCCGACCACCGAGAATCTGCGCTGGCGCATCCTGCTGTTGTCCGAGTTGTACGAGGATGCCGCACGATCTGTCCCCGACGGACCCGAGGCCAATGCCTTTCTGGCTGCTTTGGCATCGGGCCAACCCGAGCGTTCGAACTCGCTCTCACCGATGGCTGACGCCATCGCCGAAGGGTTTGCATGGTCGGCGCCGATCCCGTCCGATATCCGCGCGATGTTGGAAGCAAACCGTCTGGGTGAGGCAATTCTTGAGGCCATGCAGATGTTCGCGCATGGCGCGCGCGGCAATCTGGTTGACTTGACTGCGGCCATCGCGGTGTTCCGACATGTCGGCCTGGAAGACACGGCGCGCCGCGCGGCCTTGCAGTTGCTTGTTCTGAAGGGGGCATGACAGTGTCCGCTCCGGCGACACAAGACTTGTGGATTTCCGCGTTTCTCGAGGCGCAGGCCGCAGAACTTGGGGCGGCAACCAACACTTTGCTGGCCTATGGGCGGGACCTGAAGGACTTTGCCGCGTGGCTCATTCGGCGAAATGCCGGGTTCGAGGCCGCCGACCAAAGTATAATCGAGGCCTACTTGATTGACTGTGACGCACAAGGCCTTTCGCGCGCGACCCGCGCCCGCCGCCTCTCTGCCATCAAGCAATTGTACCGTTTCGCGTTTGAAGAAGGCTGGCGTTCGACCAATCCGGCCATCCAGATCAAAGGCCCGGGACGCCAGAAAAGACTGCCCAAGACGCTGGACGTGGCAGAAGTCGACCGCCTGCTTGAGGCCGCCAGGCAAACAGGGCGAAGTACGGCAGACAAGGTGCGCAACACCTGCCTGATGGAAATTCTGTATGCGACCGGGATGCGTGTGACCGAGCTTGTTTCCCTGCCGGTATCATCCGCCCGGGGCGACCCACGCATGCTGCTGGTTCTCGGCAAAGGCGGAAAAGAGCGCATGGTGCCCTTGTCACCGCCTGCGCGCGATGCTTTGGCGGCATGGCTGACGATCCGGGACGAAGCCGAAGATGCAGCCGCCGCCAACGGAGGCCAGCGGTCCCGGTTCCTGTTTCCTTCGCGCGGAAAATCAGGGCACCTGACCCGACACCGGTTCTTTGCACTGATAAAGGAACTGGCCGTGCAAGGTGGTGTATCTCCTGACAAAGTCACGCCACACACGCTGCGCCATGCCTTTGCGACGCATCTTTTGGCCAATGGGGCCGATTTGCGTTCGATCCAGACCCTACTTGGTCACGCCGACGTCGCGACGACCGAAATATACACGCATGTCCTGGACGAGCGCCTGTCGGAGCTTGTGTTGCAGCATCACCCGCTTGCCAAAGATGACGGTCGAGACTAGGGCCAAACCCTTGATCGCGCGCATCTGCGCCCCCATAACCATTGCATCAACAATACCTGAAACGGACCGATGGACTCTGACCCTTCTCTTCTCGATGGCGCCTTCTGGCTGACTACGGCCTCAATTCTGCTTCTGCTGGTACTCTCCGGCTTCTTCTCGGGGTCTGAAACAGCGCTGACGGCGTCTTCGCGGGGTAAACTGCGGGCGCAAGCCGACAAAGGATCGCGCGGCGCGCAAAAGGCGCTGGAGATCACTGACGACAACGAACGTCTGATCGGCTCGGTTCTGCTGGGCAACAACCTCGTCAACATCCTTGCAGCCTCGCTGGCCACGGCTTTGTTCACCCGACTTTTCGGAGAAAGCGGCGTGGCACTGGCCACCTTGGTCATGACCCTGCTTGTTCTGGTCTTTGCTGAGGTACTGCCCAAAACCTACGCGATTACCAATGCCGAAAAGGCCGCAGCAGCAGTCGCCCCGGTGATCGGTGTTGTCGTTACTGTGTTTTCGCCGGTGGTGGCTGCCGTACGCCTGCTGGTGCGCGGGGTCCTCCGCCTGTTCGGGGTTCAGATCGACCCCGACAGCAACATCCTTGCCGTGCGCGAAGAGATCGCCGGCGCTCTGCAACTGGGCCATTCCGAGGGGGTCGTCGAAAAAGAGGACCGCGACCGCATCCTGGGCGCGCTTGACCTCGGCGACCGCACGGTCGAGGAAATCATGCTGCATCGCTCGAATATCGAGATGATCGACGCCGATGCCGACCCCGAAGCGATTTTGAAACAATGCCTCGAAAGCCGTCACACGCGCCTGCCGGTGTTCCGTGGCCAGCCCGAAAACATAGTGGGCGTCGTGCACGCCAAGGATCTGTTCCGCGCCATGTACGCAAAGGCGGGCGGTAGCGATGGCGGGGCGGAAAGACTGAAGTCATTTGACATCCTTAAGGTAGCAAATGACCCCTATTTCGTACCGGAGACCACCACGCTGGACGATCAGATGCGGGAGTTCCTGCGAATGCACAGCCATTTTGCGCTGGTGGTAGATGAGTACGGGTCGTTGCGCGGGTTGATCACGCTCGAGGACATTCTCGAAGAAATCGTAGGCGAGATTGCCGACGAATTCGACGTGGACGAAGATGTGACGGTTACGCGAACCGAAGATGGTCAGTATCTGGTTGAAGGCTCGATGACCATCCGCGACCTGAACCGTGCGATGGACTGGTCCCTGCCCGATGACGAGGCCAACACCATTGCCGGGCTGGTCATCCACGAAGCGCAGATGATCCCGACCGTTGGTCAGGTGTTCTCGTTCCACGGATTCCGGTTCGAGGTCGTCGAGCGCGAGGGCAACCGGATCACCTGGTTGAAGGTGCGGCCGCTCTGACGGACGGCCGGCGGAAACGACAAACTCGGTCGTTTTCGTGACAGATACCGGCGCGGCACCCCTGCACCTTCGGGCCAGACGCAAGGAGGTGCGGATGAAAACCACGTGTCAGGTTGCCGTGATCGGCGGTGGAGTTGTCGGGTGTTCGGTGCTGTATCACCTGACCAAGCTGGGCTGGTCGGATGTGATGCTGCTGGAACGGTCGGAACTGACCAGCGGATCGACCTGGCACGCGGCGGGCGGGTTCCACACGCTGAACGGCGACACCAACATGGCCGCGCTGCAGGGCTATACCATCCGGCTTTACAAGGAGTTGGAAGAGATCACCGGCATGTCCTGCGGGCTGCACCATGTGGGCGGCATCACGCTAGCCGACAACCAGGACCGGTTCGACATGCTGCTGGCCGAACGCGCCAAGCATCGCTTCATGGGGCTGGAGACCGAAATCGTCGGCCCCGACGAGATCAAAAAGATCGCCCCCGTCACCAACACCGACGGCATCATCGGCGCGCTCTATGACCCTCTGGACGGGCACCTCGACCCCTCGGGCACGACCCACGCCTATGCCAAGGCCGCGCGGATGGGCGGCGCCACGATCGAGACCCACTGCATGGTGCGTGAAACCAACCAGCGCCCCGACGGCACTTGGGACGTGGTCACCGACAAGGGCACGATCCATGCCGAGCATATCGTCAACGCCGGCGGCCTCTGGGCGCGCGAGGTGGGCGCGATGGCGGGCATCTACTTCCCTCTGCACCCGATGGAACACCAATACCTGGTCACCGATACCATCCCCGAAATCGAGGCGATCATCGACGCGGGCGGCGAGCATCCGCACGTCATGGACCCGGCCGGGGAAAGCTATCTGCGGCAAGAAGGGCGCGGGCTCTGTATCGGCTTCTACGAACAGCCCTGCAAACCCTGGGCCGTGGACGGCACACCGTGGGAGTTCGGGCACGAGCTGCTGCCCGACGATTTCGACAAGATCACCGACTCGATCGAGTTCGCCTATCGCCGCTTCCCGGTACTGGCCGAAGCGGGCGTGAAATCGGTGATCCACGGCCCCTTCACCTTTGCCCCCGACGGCAACCCGCTGGTCGGGCCGGTGCCGGGTGTGCGCAACTACTGGTCGGCCTGCGGCGTGATGGCCGGGTTCAGCCAGGGCGGCGGGGTCGGCCTGACGCTGGCGCAATGGATGATCGAGGGCGAGCCCGAGCGCGACGTCTTCGCCATGGACGTGGCCCGGTTCGGCGACTGGATCACCCCCGGCTACACCCGCCCCAAGGTGGTCGAGAACTATCAGAAGCGCTTCAGCGTCGCCTACCCCAACGAGGAACTGCCCGCCGCGCGGCCCAACCGCACCACGCCGATGTATGACATCTTCAGCGATCTGGGTGCGGTCTGGGGCCAGCAATATGGGCTCGAGGTTCCGAACTATTTTGCGCAGGAGGGCGAGCCGGGCTATGAAACCCCGTCCTTCCGCCGCTCGGACGCCTTCGAGGCAACGGGCCGCGAAGTGCGCGCCGTGCGCGAAGGCGTCGGCATCAACGAGGTCCACAATTTCGGCAAATACCTCGTGAAAGGCCCCCGCGCCCGCGACTGGCTGGATCGGATCATGGCCGGGCGCATTCCCAAGCCGCGCCGCCTGTCGCTGACCCCGATGCTGTCGCCCAAGGGCAAGCTGATCGGGGATTTCACCGTGTCCTGCCTGGGCGAGGAAGAGTTCCAGCTTACCGCCTCCTACGGCGCACAAAACTTCCACATGCGCTGGTTCCGGCAGCATCCGGAAGACGGCGCAACCGTTGAAAACATCTCTGACCGCCGCAACGGCTTCCAGATCGCAGGCCCCAAGGCACGCGAGGTTCTGGCCGCCTGCACACGCGCCGATGTCAGCGACATGCACTTCATGGACGTGCGCCGGATGGTCGTCGGCATGACCGACTGCATCGTGCAGCGGGTCAGCTATACCGGCGATCTGGGGTTCGAGATTTACTGCGATCCGATGGCGCAGCGCCAACTCTGGTGGACCCTGTGGCAGGCTGGGCAACCGCACGGCATCACGCCCTTCGGCATGCGCGCGATGATGAGCCTGCGGCTCGACAAGTTCTTCGGCTCGTGGATGCGCGAGTTCTCGCCCGACTACACAGCCGCTGAAACCGGGCTGGACCGCTTCATCTCGTTCTCCAAGAACGTCGATTTCATCGGGCGCGCTGTCGCCGAGGCCGAGCGGGCTGAAGGAACAGCCCGCAAGCTTGTGGCCTTTGAGGTCGAGGCCGAAGACGCGGATGTGAACGCCTACGAGCCCATCTGGCATGATGGCGCGGTCGTTGGGTTTTGTACATCCGGTGGGTATTCGCATTTCGCAAAGAAATCAGTCGCCATGGGCTTCCTGCCAACGGGACTGGCGGCCGACGGCTTGGCAGTTGAAATCGAAATTCTGGGCCAGATGCGCAAGGCGCGCGTGCTGACCAGTCCACTATTTGACCCCGACGGTGCGCGTATGCGGGGGTGACAGCCGTTGCGGTTGGCGGCAAGGTGGCCGGCATGGAGGATATCCCTGTCATCTTGCTGGCCGCCGGAAGTTCTCGCCGTATGGGCGGAGTGGACAAGTTGATGCAAATTGTCGACGGTCAACCACTGATCCGACGCTCGGCTGAAACCGCACGAGCTGTCGGGCCGGTCATCGTCGCCCTGCCGCCGGCGCCTCACCCGCGATACACCGCCCTGAGCGGGATGGACTTGGAGGTCGTTTCTGTTCCCGATGCGAATGAAGGCATGAATGCCAGTTTGCGCAGGGCCGTCGCGCAGCTGCCGGTATCAGCCCGGGCAGCGATGATCCTGCTGGCCGATCTGCCGGAGCTGACATCAGACGACCTGCGCGCGGTCCTCCGGTCGGTCACCGAACATCCTGACAAGCTGATCTGGCGCGGAGCGTCCTCGGACGGCGTACCAGGGCATCCTGTGATCTTCGACCGAAGTCTCTTTGCTGATCTGGCGCATTTGACCGGAGATGGCGGCGCACAAGCCATCGTACGCGCGCATCTGGACCAGGTGCACCTACAGCCTTTGCCGGGTCAGAACGCTATTCTGGATCTGGATACGCCCCAAGCGTGGGCCGAATGGCGTAAAAAGAAAAGATCCCAAAAGTAACGCGGCCCGGTCGAGAACGACCGGGCCGGTTGCCCAAAACAGGACTACCACTTTCACCAATCCCGAAAACGCGGCCCGGATGTCGTCAAGACATCAGACCAATGTGCTGCCGAACCGAAACAAGACCCCCTCGTTAACATGCCGCTCAGCGCTTCCGGTGACTGAGATCTGCCTTCAAGCACCCCCTTGATGCTGTCAGGCCCCCCTTTCACTTGGGCACGTTCATCGTCACCGATAAGTTCAGTGCAAACAACGTAAAATTGGTTGAATCGGTTAATTTTGCCGGATTCGTGATGGTATTTCCGCAACAACGCGCGTCACGAAAATCTACCCAAGGTTGTTCGTGCGCTTTGCCATTTCTGACCCACGACATGAAATATTTAGCGCTAAACGATCAAAATGACATTCTTGCAAAGACCTATTAGACAAATACCACCTTCTGAAAGGGCGGCGGCGCAACCTGTGAGTGTCCCTAAAAATTCGGTCAAAAACCGCTGCTGGACTGTTAACAAATTTGATTCAATTCAATGCTTTTGCGAATTTGACCCTCATTTCGGCAACAATCCACCGATTCGACCGACAACTCCCACGGCCGATTCCCGGGATTGCGAGCGCTACCAGACGCCTGCAATGTGGCAAAATTAAGATTTATTAATTGATCAGTCAGAAAACGCAAAGACTGACGGCTCATGTTCCCTGCAAAGCGCACATCAACAAGCGCCGAACCAAGGAGACCTAGTCAACATGAGCATCCGCAAATCCCCCCTTATTCTTCCTCGCACCTCAGGGCTGTTTGGCGCCACCGCGCTGAGCGCGGCGTTGCTGGCCGCGACCGCTATTCCGTCGCAGGCCGACGAAGCCCTGGCGGATCTGGTCGAGACCGTTTCACCGTCTGTGGTAACCGTCATTGCCTCGATCGACGCAGCCCCGTCGCCAGCGAGCGGCCAGGAGTTCGATTTCGAAGGCCAGCCTTTTGGTGAGTTCTTCAAACGTTTCGGGATTCCCGAGGGCTTTGACGCCCCGCGCCGTGGCCCCAGTCAGGGCTTGGGGTCCGGGTTCGTACTTGATGAAGATGGCTATATCATCACCAACCACCACGTCGTCGACAAAGCCAGCAAGATCACCGTGCGCCTGAACGATGATCGCTCGTACGAGGCTGAAGTCGTGGGGACCGATCCCCTGACCGATATCGCGCTGCTCAAGATCGACGCGGATGAGGCCCTGCAGCCGGTCCCGCTGGGGGACAGCGACGACATCCGCGTGGGCGAAGACGTGGTCGCCATCGGCAACCCCTTCGGCCTGAGTTCGACCGTCACGACCGGCATCGTGTCCGCCAAGGGACGCAATATCTCGGAAGGCCCCTACGCTGAATTCATTCAGACCGATGCGGCCATCAACAAAGGCAACTCGGGCGGTCCCCTGTTCAACATGGACGGCGAAGTCGTCGGGGTGAACTCGGCCATCTATTCGCCCAGTGGCGGTTCGGTCGGACTGGGCTTTGCCGTGACTTCGAACATCGTCGAACACATCGCTGCGGACCTGCGTGACGATGGCCAGGTCAGCCGTGGCTGGCTGGGTGTCTCGATCCAGAACATCAGCCCCGAGCTGGCAGCAGCGATGGGTGTCGATGGCACTGTCGGCGCACTGGTGTCCGAGGTTCTGCCGGACAGCCCCGCTCAAGGCGTGCTGCAACTGGGCGACGTGATCATCGCCTTCAATGGCGAACAGGTCGACTCGAGCAGTGAACTGCCGGTCCTTGTTGGCACCACAGCCGTCGGAACCGACAGCAAGGTCACCGTCCTGCGCAATGGCAAGGAAGAAACCCTGAACGTCACGCTCGGGCAGCATTCGGCCCAGATGGCGGCAAACGCGGAACCGACCGATGACGCGGTGGCGGGCAAGACGCTGGGTGTCACCGTAGCACCGCTGTCCGAAGCGACTCGTGCGCAGATCGGAGTTCCCGAGAACGTGCACGGCGTGGTCGTCACTTCGCTCAAGCCGGACAGCCCGGCGGCCAAGGCCGGTCTGCGGCAGGGCGACGTGATCGTGAAGCTGGGCAACCAGGATGTGGAAACACCCGAGGCGCTCAAATCCGCGCTCGAAGATCAGAAGACCGATCCGGCGCTGATGCTGATCAACCGCGGCGGCAATCAGATCTTCGTCGCCGTCGAGATCGCCTGACCTGCGTCCCGCGCGCACCGCATGATGGGGATATCCGGTGCGCGCATCTCCTGGCGGACACGATTTGTCCACGTGCTGTCGGGATTGCCGGGTGCGGATTTCGCACCCGGCAGTTTTTTTACCTGTCCATACGTGATTATATCCTGAGTGAAAGGAAATCCGACCATGAGCAGACGTCTGTTGATCGTTGAGGATGATGAAGACACGCGGGACTTCATCGCCAAGGGATTTGGCGAGGAAGGTTATGTCGTCGAATGCGCCGAGGACGGCCGCGAAGGTTTGTACCACGCGACCGACGGCGGATTTGACGCGGTCGTTCTGGACAGGATGCTGCCCGGGCTGGATGGTCTGGCCCTGATCAAGTCGATGCGCGCCGCCGGGGTCAAGACGCCGGTTCTGATGCTGACAGCCATGAGCGCCGTGGACGAGCGGGTGAAAGGGCTGCATGCGGGTGCCGACGACTATCTGGTCAAGCCCTTCTCATTTCAGGAACTTCATGCCCGGATCGAAGCCCTGTTGCGCCGACCTCAGGAATCCGAGGAAACCCCGACCCTCAAATGCCGCGACCTTGAAATGGATCTGCTGACCCGAAAGGTCACACGCAACGGTCGCGAGATCACCCTGACGCCCAGAGAGTTCCAGATTCTGGAATTCTTCCTTCGGCGGAAAAACCGGGTGGTGTCGAGGACGATGCTTCTCGAAGGTGTCTGGGACTACCATTTCGACCCGAACACAAACGTCGTCGACGTTCACATCTCCAAACTGCGTCGGCAATTGGATGAAGGTGGTGAACCACCGCTGATCGAAACCGTGCGCGGGGCCGGTTACATGGTTTCTGATGGTTAAGTCGCCTTTGTCGTTCAAGGACTCACGGACGCGGCTGGTGCTGGCCAGCATGGTGCTCAGCACATTGCTGACTGCGGCCGTATTGTTGCTGGTCTATATCACCGCCAACCGGACGATCGAAGGCGAAACCAGATCTGTCGTGTCCGCCGAACTGACCGGGCTGGCGGACGAGTACGAACGTCTGGGGCTGGTCGGTCTGATGGTGGCCATCGAACGCCGGCTTCCGACCGCGTCCGAGCGTGATGCGCTTTATCTGTTGGCTGACCGCTCGGGAAAAACCTTGGCCGGCAACCTCAAGCGATGGCCCGAAGGCATCGCCGCTGGCAGTGGGTGGGTGGATCTGGAACTGCGCAGAACCGAGACGGATCAGCTGGTCCCGATCTCCGCCGCATCGATCTTGCTGCCCGGCGGCGAAAGGCTGTTGGTGGGCCGCGACGCCCTCGCCCGTCAGCAGTTCGACCGGGTGCTGTTTCATTCGGTGGCGCTGGCCTTGGGCGCGGCCCTTGCGCTGAGCATTCTGACCGGTTGGCTTTTGACCCGTCTGGTGTTTTCGCGGCTGAAGGATATCGCCGACACCGCAGAAACCATCGTGTCCGGCGACCTGTCCCAACGAATGCCACAGCGTGGTACCGGCGACGAGTTCGACCAGATGGCAGGTACGCTGAACAACATGCTGGACCGGATCGAAGAGTTGGTCAGCAACTTGCGCACCACGTCAAATTCGATCGCGCATGATCTGCGGTCACCTCTGTCCCGGTTGAAGCAGCGGGTGGTCGCCTTGGCCGAGCCGGGCAAAAGCGACTTGGATCGTGAGGTCGACATCGCCCGGGCAACGGCCGAAATCGATCACGTGTTGCGGGTTCTCGGACAGCTGACCGAGATCTCACGCGCCGAGGCGGGGTTGGGGCGGGAGCAGTTTGAACCTGTGGACCTTGAGCGCTTGGTCAACGATGCCGTGGAGTTGTACGAACCGGTCGCGGCCGACAAGGATGTGCGCCTCGAGGTCACGGGTCGGGCGGCTCCGATCATGGGGCACCGCCCTTTGCTGTCGCAGGCCCTTTCGAACCTTCTGGAAAACGCCATGCGCTATGCCCCTCAAGGAACTGCAATTTCCATAGAACTGCGCGAAGACGGCCCGTTTGCCCTGCTGAGTGTCCGCGACCGCGGCCCGGGCGTGCCGGCCGAGATGCTGTCGCAGCTTCAACTGCCCTTCGTCACGCTCGATCCCGCGCGATCGGACCGAAACTCAGGCCTCGGACTGGCTTTGGTGGCGGCCATCACCCGCATGCATGGCGGGGGCTTCAGTGCCCAGAATGCGGATCCCGGGCTGAAGGCAGTTCTGAAGCTGGCGCAAAAACCCTAGGTTAACGCCCCACGTTTTTGCCGATCAAAGGTTCGCAGGCAAGAAAGCGTATCCGCGGAACCGCATACGCCCACCTCTGACACGTTCATCGGACAGTTGGAAATCTGGGAACCGTGTCACGAACCGCGACAGGGCGACCCGCCCTTCAAGGCGCGCAAGTGTAAGACCTGCGCAAACGTGCGGCCCACCGGCAAAGGCAAGGTGACGGTTCGGTTTGCGCGAAATGTCGAACCGGCCCGGGTCTGGGAACACAACCGGGTCCCTGTTTGCAGCGGCGATGCACAGATGAAGGTTGGTGCCCTTGGCAATCGAACGCCCGTCAATCACGACGTCAGCCGTCGTTTCCCGGTTGCCGAACTGGTTGGGTGAACGGAACCGCAAAACCTCTTCGACCGCCGTATTGATCAGGCTTGGATCATCCATAAGCCGCTGACGCTGCTCCGGGTGGCCATGCAGCAGGGCCAACCCGTTTCCGATCAGGTTCGTCGTGGTTTCATGACCCGCATTCAGAATGAAGATGCAATTCTGAAGCAACTCGATTTCACTCAACTTTTCGTCGGCCCCTTCACCGCGGATCAACCGCGTCAGGACGTCGGTTTCGGGGTCGCCGGGCGCGGCCCTGCGCCGTGCCACCAGATCGGCCAGATACTCCTTGAAGTCCCGAACGGCCGCATGGCCGTCCTCGAGTTGCTTGGCGCTCAGTGCCGGTTCGAGCGCCCCAAGAATGGCCAGGGACCAGTCGCGCAGCGGTTCGCGCTCGTCCACCGGTACGTCCAGAAGGTTTCCGATGATCTGGATCGGGATGGTGGCGGCATAGTCTTCGATCAGATCCACTTGCCGCTTGTCTTCCAGGCGATCCAGCAAACGATCGACGGTCTGGATCAAACCGGGCTCCATCCGGGCGATGGCGCGCGGGGTCAGGGCCGAAGTCATGATTTTGCGAACCCGCGTGTGCAATGGCGGATCCGAGAACACCAGCGAGGTGGTGTGATGCTCGAACAATGGTGATCCCGGACCGAACTTTGGTCCGAGCACGGCCTTTTTGTCGGACGAATACAGGGTCGTGTCCCGATAGATCCGGTCCAGATCAGCGTGCCGCGACAATAGAACCGAGCCATCGGGCTGCGCCAGAACCGGCGCCGAAGACAGCAGCGCATCATAAAACGGGAAGGGATTGTCGATGAAGCCCTCGGGCGGGTTTATCAGGTCCAGATTGCTGATGTCGCTTGTCAATTCCTTCCCCCTCCTGCACGGACCCGTCGCTCAATGCCTAGCGCAACGGAATTCGTCGCACAACGTTCCGGCGGGCAGTGACAGCACGCCCTGGCAAAGCTAAGAAAGAAACATGCCCGAACCTGTGTCTTCCATCCGCAATCTTGGACCTGCTTTCGAGCAGGCCTGTGCCCGTGCGGGCATCCACTCGGCCGAAGAGTTGCGCGAGCTTGGTGCCGATGCGGCCTATGCCCGGCTAATACAGGCCGGAACCCGGCCCCATTTCATCGGCTATTACGTGTTGGTCATGGGCTTGCAAGGCCGCCCCTGGAACGATTGCAAGGGCGAAGAAAAGAAAGCCCTGCGCGCAAGGTTCGATGCTTTGAAATCGTCAACGAACCGGGCTCCGGCGTCCCGGATCATCGCGGATCTGGATGCCATCGGTGTACGTGTCGGCCCCGACGATCTGAAATCCGTCTGATCAACAAAAAACCGCGCCCGAAATCGGACGCGGCAATCTCGACAGGTATCGTGGTGCGGCTTAGCCGACCAGTTCGATGCCCGAGAAGAAATATGCGATCTCAACCGCTGCGGTTTCCGGCGCGTCCGAGCCGTGAACCGAGTTCTCACCGACCGACTCGGCGAACTCGGCGCGGATGGTGCCCGGTGCTGCATCGGCGGGGTTGGTTGCACCCATGACTTCGCGGTTCTTGGCAATGGCGTTTTCGCCTTCCAGAACCTGAACGACAACCGGTGCCGACGACATGAACTCGCACAGTTCGTCATAGAACGGACGCTCGGCATGAACTTCGTAGAACTTGCCTGCTTGTTCCTTGGTCATGTGGATGCGCTTCTGCGCGACGATGCGCAGGCCGGCTTCCTCGAACTTGGCGTTGATCTTGCCGGTCAGGTTACGGCGGGTTGCATCGGGCTTGATGATCGAAAAAGTGCGTTCCAGTGCCATATCGGGCCTCTCCTTGGTCTGACGGCGCGGGCTGGGCCGCGCGAAATTCATCGCGCGCCGCCTAACACGGTATTTCGCCCGTGAAAAGTGGAATGATGGCGCGATCGCGCCTTTGGGCGTCAGATTGCGTCGGGAAGCGGGTCCCGTGCATCCACCCAACGGACATACAGAACGGCCAAAAGGCCCAGAAAGCTGCTGCCTGCCATCATCGACAGCACCAGATACGGGCCGTTTTCGGGGCTGACCGCAGCTCCGGTGATCGAAGTGATGACCGCACCGAGCGCGACGATCAGAGCGCCCGACAGGCCCGCTGCGCTGCCGGCCAGTTGCGGTCGAACCGACATGACGCCCGCAGACGCGTTGGCGTTCGTCAAACCGTTTCCAAAACCAACAAAGATCGCTGATCCAAAAAACACCCAGACCGACCCCATCCCCCCTAAAAACAGCAACAGCCCGCAGAACGGCCCGACCGAGGCGATGATGCGCCCGGCCAGAATCATCGTCGTCAGCCGAGTACGCGCGGCGATCCGACCCGTTACGAAATTGCCGACCATGAAACCGCCGGTGATGATGCCGATCCCCAGGCCCAGTGTGGCGGGGCTCAGATCGAACCAGGCGGCGGCCACCAAGGGCGCCCCGGTGATGAAACTGTAGAACCCCCCGATCGAGAATGCCGCGCACAACGCGTAGCCCCAGAACCGCCGGGCACGGAACAGGTGCGGGTATTCGCGCATCTGCGCGGCAAAAGTGGCGGACCGGTTGTGGTTGGTCTCGCCCATCTCCGCCCAGAGCAGCGTCAGCAGCGCCGCCCCTGCAACCGTGTAAAAGACGAACCCGGCCCGCCACCCGAACAGCATGTCCAAAGTGCCACCCAGCATCGGGCCCAGCATCGGCGCCAAAGCCATTGCCATGGCGACATATCCCAGCTTGCTTGCGGCCTCGTTGGGCGGAAACTGGTCGCGGATCGACGCGGCAGACAGCACCGAGCCCCCGACCACGGCGGCCTGCATCAGACGGAACCCCAGAAAGGTCCAGATCGACTCCGCCAGAACACAGCCAAGTGACGCCGCCACAAAGACCGCCATGCAGGTCAAAAGAACCGGCCTGCGCCCGAACCGGTCGGACATTGGCCCAAGGATCAGTTGCAGTACGGCGGACACTGCCAGATAGGCTGCGATCGACAGGTTCACCAGCGCATAATCCGCCCGAAAATCGACCGCCATGTTCGCAAGGGACGGAAGGAACATGTTCAACGACAGCACGGACAGACCGGTCGCAAGGACAAGGGTCACCAAAGAGGGTGGAGTTTGTGCGGCCCGCATCTCAACATCCGAATTTCGTTCATCTGCAAAAGCGCTAGCACAGCGCATGTGGTTTGCACATGGCTTGCGTCTGGCGGTGCCAGTATCGCTCTGCTAAGAGCGGCCCATGCTACGGATCGAGAACATCACCTATTCGGTCGAAGGCCGCCCTCTGTTCGAGGGCGCCAGCGCCACCATTCCCGAAGGCCACAAGGTGGGTCTGGTCGGCCGCAACGGTACCGGCAAGACCACTCTGTTCCGCCTGATCCGGGGCGAGCTGGCGCTGGAATCGGGCAGCATCACCCTGCCCCGACGCGCGCGGATCGGCGGTGTGTCACAAGAGGTGCCCTCGTCAAACGTGTCGCTGATCGACACGGTCCTGGCCGCCGACACCGAGCGCAGCGCCCTGATGGCCGAGGCGCAGCAGGCCACAGACCCCGACCGGATTGCCGAGATTCAGACCCGGCTGGCCGATATCGACGCCTGGTCGGCCGAAGCCCGAGCGGCTACGATCCTCAAAGGGTTGGGCTTTGACGATGCAGATCAGCAGCGGCCCTGCTCCGATTTCTCGGGCGGCTGGCGGATGCGGGTCGCTCTGGCGGCGGTTCTTTTCTCGCAGCCCGACCTGCTGCTGCTGGACGAACCGACCAACTATCTGGACCTTGAAGGCGCGCTGTGGCTGGAAAGCTATCTGGCGAAATATCCGCATACGGTCATCGTCATCAGCCACGACCGGGGCCTGCTGAACCGGGCGGTCGGCTCGATCCTGCATCTGGAAGACCGCCAGCTGACCTATTACGCGGTCCCTTATGACAAGTTCGCCGAACGCCGCGCCGAACGTTTGGCCCAGGCCGAGGCCGAAAACGCCAAGGCCAAGGCCCGCATCGCCCATTTGCAGAGCTTCGTTGACCGGTTCCGCTACAAGGCGTCCAAGGCCGTTCAGGCCCAATCGCGGCTGAAGATGATCGAACGGATCCAGTTGATCTCGACCCCGCAGGAGGCCGCCTTGCGCGCCTTCTCGTTCCCCGAGCCCGAGGAGCTGTCGCCGCCGATCATTCAGATCGAGGGCGGCGTCACCGGCTATGGCGACACCGAGGTGCTGCGCCGTCTGAACCTGCGCATCGATCAGGACGACCGGATCGCGCTGTTGGGGAAGAATGGTCAGGGCAAGTCAACGCTGTCCAAACTGCTGTCGGACCGGCTGCCCCTGATAGCGGGCAAGATGACCCGCAGCAGCAAGCTGCGCATCGGGTATTTCGCCCAGCATCAGGTGGATGAGCTGCATGTGGACGAAACACCGCTGGATCACCTGCGGCGCCTGCGCCCGACCGAGACCCCGGCCCAGTTGCGCGCGCGTCTGGCCGGGTTCGGGCTGGGCGCGGACCAGGCCGAAACCGAGGTGGGCCGTCTGTCGGGCGGGCAGAAGGCGCGCCTGTCGCTGCTGATCGCCACGATCGACGCGCCGCACATGCTGATCCTCGACGAGCCGACCAACCATCTGGACATCGAAAGCCGCGAGGCCTTGGTCGAGGCGCTGACCGCCTATTCTGGTGCTGTGGTTCTGGTCAGCCACGACATGCACCTGCTGGGGCTGGTGGCCGATCGGCTGTGGTTGGTCTCGGACGGCACGGTCAAACCCTTTGACGGCGACCTGGAAGCCTATCGCCAGATGCTGCTGGCGCGCGACAAACCACCGGCCCGGGAAAAACCGGCCGCCAAACCCAAACGCGCCTCTCGCGATACCATTCTCGCGCTACGGGCCGACCTGCGGAAATGCGAGGAACGGCTGGAGAAATTGACGGACATGCACGAAAAGCTCTCGGCCAAATTGTCCGACCCGGCCTTGTACGAAGATGACCGGATCGCTGATCTGGAAACCTGGAACCGAAAATTCGCCGAGGTGGTCGAGGCCATGTCCCGCGCCGAGGCGCTGTGGGTCGCCGCCGCCGAGCGGCTGGAAAGCGCAGAGGCCGCCGCATGATCGAAATGGCATTCTTCATAACCGCGTTCACAACCCTGTTCGTTGTGATCGATCCCTTTGGCACCGCACCGATCTTCGTCGCGCTGACACAAGGAATGGACCCGGCCACCCGTCGCCGCGTCGCCTACCGCACGTGCCTGACCGCTTCGGGCATCCTTATCGCCTTCGCCGCTTTCGGAGAGGCGGTTCTCGGCTTTGTCGGCATCTCGATGGAGGCTTTCAAGGTCGCTGGCGGCGCATTGCTGTTTCTGACCGCGCTCGACATGCTGTTCGAGCGGCGCAACAAGCGGCGCGAGGACCGAGCGGAAGAAGAAGAGCACCCTGACCCCTCGGTCTTTCCGCTGGCCATTCCGCTGGTGGCCGGGCCCGGATCGATCGCAACGATCATCCTTCTGGCCGGTGAGCACCCCGGCATTCAGGGCATCGCTGCCGCTGTCGGCGTGATGCTTGCCGTGATGGCGGTTGTATTGCTGTTCTTCTTGTCCAGCGGCCTGATCGCGCGCATTCTGGGCAAGACCGGCCTGACCGTACTGACCCGCCTTCTGGGCATGTTGCTGGCCGCGCTGTCGGTTCAGTTCATTCTTGACGGGCTCAAGGCCTTTGGGTTCGCGTCCTGAAACCCCATATTGACCTTATGAAAGAAGGTTTCGGGTGCCCGCATGGATGGTAACGATTTTGGACGGTTGGCCTATCTGGTTCTGCTGGGAGCCGCACTGCTGATGTGGTTCTTCACTCACAATCGGCAGTCGTTGGGGAAGACCCTGCAGATGGCTATGGCCTGGGTCTTCATCTTCATCGGGATCATTGCCGTTGTCGGCCTTTGGGGCGACATCCGCTCGACCGTTGGCGTATCTCCGCAGATGTCCGTGACCGGAGATGTGATCGAAGTACCCCGCTCGTTCGACGGGCACTACTACTTGCCGATGCTGGTGAATGGCAAACCGGTGACATTCCTGGTGGATACCGGGGCCAGCCAGATCGTGCTGAGTCCGCAGGACGCGGAGCGCGTCGGATTCGATACCGGTCAGCTGACCTTTCACGGGCGTGCCTCGACCGCAAATGGGGTGGTCCAGACTGCGCCTGTGCGCCTCGACAGCCTGGCGTTGGGGCCCATCACGGACCGAAATGTTGCGGCATGGATCAACGGAGGAGATCTGGACCAGTCCCTGCTGGGCATGGATTACCTGCACCGTTTTTCCAACATCCAGTTTTCTGACGGCCGGATGATCCTGTCGCGCTGAATGGCGGCTTTCGGGATTGAGAACAAAGTGCGAACATGCTAGCATTCGGCCATGTCCACGCATCTTCTTGGCCGCAAACCGGCGCGCGCGGCGCCGGGGCTGACCCTGCATGATGAGATTTCGCTGCAACTGGCCCGCGTGCACGAGGCCTGCGGCCCCGCGCGGCGCAGCTTTGCCATGTGGCTGGCCGGTCAGGCGCAGGGGCCGGTTCTGTGGATCTCGCCCGCGTGGGAGGCCGATCAGCTGAACCCCGACGGCATGATGCCCTTTGCCGATCCCGCCCGTTTCCTGTTCGTCCGCCCCACCCGGGCCGAGGACCTGCTGTGGTGCATCGAAGAGGCGCTGCGCAGCGGGGCGGTGCCGCTGGTGGTCGGCGATCTGCCGGGGGCACCGGGTCTGACGCCGGTGCGCCGGATGCATCTGGCCGCCGAACAGGGGGGCACGATGGGTCAGGCCCCGCTGGGGCTGCTGCTGACCCCGGGCGACGGCGGCGCGCAGGGCATCGAGACGCGCTGGCACATGGCCCCGGCGCACACGGGCCAGACCCGCCGCTGGACCCTGACCCGCCGCCGCGCCCGCGCCCTGCCCCCGGTCAGCTGGCACGCCACCCAGACCGCGCCGCGCACCGGGCTGCACCTGCAACGGATCGGCGCCGAGGAAACCTGCGCCTGACCGACCGGCCCCGGATCACGCAAGTTGTGACTGGTCAAACCGCATCCCGCCCCCTAGCGTGCCGAAATGACCCATCCGATCCACGACAGCCGCTATTCCTGGCTTCGCCTTCTGGTCACGCTGGCCATTGCGGCGGTGGCCAATGTGGGCATGTGGGCGGTGATCGTGGTGATGCCCGCGATCGAGACCCAGTTCGGCGCCAGCCGGGCCGAGGCCTCGATGCCCTACACGCTGGCCATGATCGGATTTGCGCTTGGCAACATGTGGCTGGGTCAGGTGGTGGACCGGCTGGGCGTGACCAAGGCGCTGATCGGTGCCGCAGGCCTCAGCGCGCTCAGCTATCTGCTGGCGACATGGGCGCCGACGATCACGATGCTGTCGGTGGCGCATCTGCTGCTGGGCCTGGGCACCGCCGTCGGGTTCGGACCGCTGATCGCCGACATCTCGCACTGGTTCCTGCGCCGACGCGGGATCGCCGTGGCACTGGTGGCCAGCGGAAACTATCTGTCCGGCGCGATCTGGCCCACGCTCCTGTCCGGTATCCTTGCCCGCGACGGGTGGCAGCAGGTCTATCTGACATTGGCGGTCATCACCCTGATCGTGGTTATCCCGCTGTCGCTGCTGCTGCGCCGGCAGGTCCCGGCCGAGGCGCATGGCACCGCCGCAGCCGCCGCGCAGATCAACGCGCGCAGCGTCGGCCTGTCACCGCGGACCCTGCAATATGTGCTGGGCCTCGCCGGAATTGGCTGCTGCGTCGCAATGTCGATGCCGCAGGTCCACATCGTCTCCTACTGCGTGGGGTTGGGCTACGGCCCGGCGGTCGGGGCCGAGATGCTGTCGCTCATGCTGATGGGCGGTGTCGTCAGCCGGATCATCTCGGGGCTGGTCGCAGACAAGTTGGGCGGCGTTCACACGTTGCTGATCGGGTCGATCCTGCAATGCATCGCCCTGTTTCTGTTCCTGCCTTATGACGGGATGGTGTCGCTCTATGTCATCAGCCTGTTGTTCGGACTGGCGCAGGGCGGCATCGTGCCCAGCTATGCGCTGGTCGTCCGCGAATACATGCCCCCGCAAGAAGCCGGGGCACGGGTCGGTTTCGTCATGATGATGACGATCATGGGCATGGCGCTGGGTGGCTGGATGTCCGGCTGGATCTATGACGTGACCGGGCAGTATGAACTGGCCTTCGTGAACGGGATCCTTTGGAACGGGCTGAACATCGCCATTATTGCGACATTGCTGATGCGCTCGCGGCCGCGCCAGGGGCGGGTTCCGGCATGAGCCGCCTGACCCGTCGAACTCTGGTACTGGCGGGGTTGGCATCGCTGCCCTTGGTGCGGCACGCCGTGGCCGCCCCGGTTCCGTATATACTTGAAACACAAGGGACATTGATTGAATTCACATTCGGCCTGGCTGGCTCGGCCCAGACCGGCACCATGCCGATCCAGACCGCTGACGTTCTGGTGGACACAAAAAACCTGCGCAACAGCATGGTCGACGTCGTCCTGAACGTCGCCGAGGCACGCACGAAACTGCCGTTTGCACGCGGCCCGATGCTAAGCCGATCCGTGTTGGATGCCGCGCAGTTTCCATCGATCCACTTCGTCTCGACGGCCGTCAGCCTTGGCCCCGGCGGACGCATTTCCGACGGAGCGACCGTCACCGGCGACTTGACTGTACGCGACGTGATCCGTCCGATCACTCTTGATGCCGCCCTCTATCGCCCGCCGGGTTCCGCAAAGGACGATCTGGACCGGCTGTTCATCCATTTGACCGGCGCGTTGAACCGGAAGGATTTCGGCGCCACCGGCTATGCGGACCTGGTCGACGAGACTGTGGGATTGAACATACGAACCGAAATTCGCAGAAAACCCTGAAACTGGCGGAAAACGACACCACAAAGTCGAATAGCCGCGCGCATCGCTATGCGTCATTCGGACATCTATTGGACCTATGCGTACCATCATCTCATTCGCCGCCCTTTTTCTTTCGGTCATTCTTTTGCAGCTTTCCACGGGCGGCGTGGGTCCGCTGGACGCGATATCCGGCCTGACGCTGGGGTTTTCGACTGAACAGATCGGCCTTTTGGGCTCGGCTCACTTCTTGGGTTTTTTTGCGGGATGCTGGTGGGCGCCAAGGTTGATGGGATCCATCGGGCACTCGCGCGCCTTTGCGGTCTGCACGGCGCTGGGCGCGATGGGTCTGATTGGCCACACGCTGACCGAAAACCCCTATGCCTGGGCCGCGCTGCGCATTGCCTCGGGCACCTGCGTAGCGGGTTGTTATACCGTCATCGAGGCCTGGCTGAACGCCAAAGTCACCAACGAAACTCGCGGCCGTGCCATGGGCACATATCGGTTGGCCGATATGGGAGCCTCCCTCAGCGCGCAGTTGATCATCGCCGTTCTGCCGCCCGCCTCTTATGTCTCGTACAACCTGCTGGCCATCCTGTGCTGTGCCTCGTTGCTGCCGCTGACCCTGACGCGCGCCAGCCAGCCCGAAACCCCGGACGCACCGCGTTTGCGGCCCAAGTTGGCCTGGCATTGCTCGCCCTTGGCGGTGGCTGGAGTGATCGTCTCGGCCATCAGCTCTGCTTCGTTCCGGATGGTTGGTCCCGTCTACGGACAAGAGGTTGGGCTGGGCGTCGATCAGATCGCGTTCTTTCTGGCCGCCTTTGTACTGGGCGGCGCGCTGGCGCAGTATCCGGTCGGGTGGCTGGCCGACAAATACGACCGCCGCTGGGTGCTGATCTGGATGTCGATTGCCGCTGTTATCAGTTGCAGCATCACCATAGCCGCCAGCGGCACGGGCACTGTGGGCGTCATGCTGGCCGCCGGATTATTCGGAATAACGACCTTTCCGATATTCTCGATCTCATCCGCGCATGCCAACGACTTCGCTACCACCGAGCAGCGGGTGGAACTGTCGGCGGCGCTGATGTTCTGGTATGCGCTGGGGGCTATCGCCTCGCCCTATGTTTCCTCGACGCTGATCGAGCAATTCGGCCCCGGCGCGCTGTTTGCCTTCGTGGCATTGGGCCACGCGGTTCTGATCGTGTTTGGACTGGCGCGGATGCGCTCGCGCCCGACACCCGAGGAACGCACCAACTACGTCTACGCGCCGCGCACGTCCTTCACCATCGGCCGCCTGCTGAAACGCTCGCGCGAAGGGCGATAGCATTCTGGGGCTGGGATTTCCCGATCCGGTTTGATAGAGCGCGCGCAGACAGTTAGGCGGAAACCAAACATGGCTCGGATTCTCATTACCTCGGCAATTCCCTACATCAACGGGATCAAGCACCTTGGCAACCTGATCGGCTCGCAGCTGCCGGCAGATCTGTTCGCGCGCTACCAGCGCGGCCGCGGCAACGAGGTCATGTTCCTGTGCGCCACCGACGAACACGGCACCCCGGCCGAACTGGCAGCGGCCAAGGCCGGCAAACCGGTGGCCGAATACTGCGCCGAGATGCACGAGGTGCAGGCCGACATCGCCAAGCGCTTTGGCCTCAGCTTCGATCACTTCGGCCGCTCGTCCAGCCCGCAAAACCACAAGCTGACCCAGCATTTCGCCGGCGAGCTGGCCGAGGCCGGGCTGATCCGAGAAGTGACTGAAAAGCAGGTCTATTCCAACGCCGACGGGCGGTTCCTGCCCGACCGCTATATCGAGGGCACCTGCCCCAACTGCGGCTACGAAAAGGCCCGCGGCGACCAGTGCGAGAACTGCACCAAGCAGCTGGACCCGACCGATCTGATCGACCCGCGCAGCGCGATTTCCGGCTCGACCGACCTTGAGGTGCGCGAGACCAAGCACCTGTATCTGCGCCAGTCGGCGATGAAGGATCAGCTGGACGCCTGGATCGACGGCAAGACTGACTGGCCGGTGCTGACCACCTCGATCGCCAAGAAATGGCTGCATGACGGCGACGGCCTGCAGGACCGCGGTATCACCCGCGACCTCGACTGGGGCATCCCGGTCAAGAAGGGCGATGAAGACTGGCCCGGCATGGAAGGCAAGGTCTTCTACGTCTGGTTCGACGCGCCGATCGAATACATCGCCTGCGCCAAGGAATGGGCCGACGCGCACGGCAAGCCGGATGCGGAATGGGAACGCTGGTGGCGCACCGACAAAGGCGCCGACGACGTGCGTTACGTGCAGTTCATGGGCAAGGACAACGTGCCGTTCCACACCCTCTCCTTCCCGGCCACGATCCTGGGCTCGGGCGAGCCGTGGAAACTTGTCGATCACCTGAAATCGTTCAACTACCTGAACTATGACGGCGGACAGTTCTCTACCAGCCAGGGCCGGGGCGTATTCATGGATCAGGCGCTGGACATCCTGCCCGCCGACTACTGGCGCTGGTGGCTGCTGAGCCACGCGCCCGAAAGCAGCGACAGCGAATTCACCTGGGAGAACTTCCAGCAATCGGTCAACAAGGACCTGGCGGACGTGTTGGGCAATTTCGTCAGCCGGATCACCAAGTTCTGCCGCTCGAAATTCGGCGAAGAGGTTCCGTCCGGTGGTGAATACGGTGAACGCGAACAGGCACTGA
The DNA here is from genome assembly GCF_056539185.1 of Ruegeria sp. BC6. NCBI lineage: Bacteria > Pseudomonadati > Pseudomonadota > Alphaproteobacteria > Rhodobacterales > Roseobacteraceae > Ruegeria > Ruegeria sp. BC6. The sequence goes on along the minus strand of NZ_JBQFUM010000001.1, from coordinate 266,835 downwards.
TCGAAGAGCTGACCAAGCGTATTCGCGCCTACGAGGCGTATATGGAGGCGATGGAGGTCCGCAAATCGGCGCAGGAACTGCGTGCGATCTGGGTTGCGGGCAACGAATACCTGCAGGCCGCGGCCCCATGGTCCACCTTCAAGGAAGACCCGGAACAGGCCGCCGCGCAGGTGCGGCTGGGCCTGAACCTGATCCGGCTTTACGCGGTGCTGAGCGCCCCGTTCATCCCCGAGACCTCCGCCAGGATGCTGAGCGCGATGAACACGCTCGACACCAACTGGCCCGAGGACGTTGAGGCTGCGCTGAGCGCCCTGCCCGCCGGGCATGAGTTTGCGGTACCGGATGTGCTGTTCGCCAAGATCACCGACGAACAGCGCGAAGATTGGCAAACACGCTTTGCCGGGGTGCGAAGCTAAATGCATCAAGGGGGCCGGCGGCCCCCTTGTTTACAGTCAACTGACCCGAACGATCCGATGAAATCGTCGGACGAAATTGGTTCGATGACCGAAACATCCCCGGACAGGGTTCGAGCGTTTAAAATTCAAATACTTGAGAATTTTCAACAATGCCTCCATCCTGACTTGGAGTTTAGTCGACTCGGGCTTCAGGAACGGTCCGGCTCGACCCAAATCCCGGTTTGAATGAGGCACTCGCAATGACCGTTGAAAAGACGCTTACCCACACGACCAGCAATCGAACGCTCTCGCGTCTCGGCCTTTGCGCGACACTGCTGGCAAGTCTTGCGTTTTCACCGGTCGCATTTGCGCAGGATCAGTCCGATGCACCGCCGCCCAAAGTTTCGATTGCGGCCGCATACACTCAGGAAATCACCGAGGAGGCTGTTTTCATCGGGCGGGCCGAAGCCACGGACAACGTGGACATCATCGCACGAGTCAGCGGTTTTCTGGAAAGCCGAAATGTCGAAGAAGGCTCGTTGGTCAACGAGGGTGATCTGCTGTTTACCATTGAGCCCGACCTGTACCAGGCCACGCTGGACGCCCGAAAAGCGGATCTTGATCGGGCCGAAGCCAATCTGGAACTGGCCAAGGTCGACCTGGCCCGCAAGGAAGAACTGTACAGGCGCGACGCAACGCCGGAATCCGAGCGCGACATTGCCCGCGCGAACGAGTTGGTTGCCGAAGCCGAAGTCAAAGCGGCCAACGCAGCCATTCAACAGGCGCAGCTTGATCTGGACTACACGCAGATCCACGCCCCGTTTTCCGGACGGATCGGTCGGATCAGCACCAGCGTCGGCGACGTGGTCGGCCCCAACACGGAACCGCTGGTCAACCTGATCAGCGAAGCGCCGATCTACGTTAATTTCTCGTTGAATGAGAAGCAGTTCACCTCCGTTCTTCAGACCGTTGGTGAGACCGCCTCCACCCTTGCTGAAAGCAACAAGAGCCCGGTTGTCCGGCTTACGCTGCCCAATGGTACCGAGCTAGAAGAAACCGGCAAGATCGTGTTCGTGGACAACCGGATCGACCCGTTGACCGGCGCGATCACCCTGCGTGCCGAGTTTGCAAACGACAAACGTCTGATCGTGGATGGCGCCTTTCTGAACGTTCACATCGAAGCGCTTGAACCCACGCTTGAAGTGCTGATCCCTCAAGCTGCCCTGCAGCGAGATCAACGCGGAGAGTTTGTGCTGGTCGTCAACGACAAGCAGATGGTCGAACAGCGCTACATCACGACCGGCGACACGGTCGGTTCTGCCGTGATCGTCAAGGAAGGTCTGCGCGAGGGCGAAAGCGTCATCGTGGAAGGGCTGCAAAGGGTGCGCCCGGGTGTTGCCGTTGACGCCGTTGTCGCCTCTGAACAGCCGGGAGAATAACTGATGTTTTCCGCCCTGTTCATCAGCCGGCCCAAGCTGGCACTTGTGATCTCGCTTGTGCTGACAATCATGGGGGCGATCGGCTACATGGTCCTGCCGGTTGCCCAATTCCCGGACATTACCCCGCCGGTGGTCAGCGTCACGACGACGTACACTGGCGCTAACGCCGAAACCGTTGAAAACACGGTTGCCGCGCCGATCGAAGCGCAGGTCAACGGCGTGGATGACATGATCTACATGACGTCCACATCCTCGGACAACGGCTCGTATTCGCTGAACATCACGTTCGAGGTGGGCACCGACCCCGACATCGCATCGGTCAATGTGCAGAACCGTGTGGCGCAGGCCATGTCCTCGCTGCCGACCGAAGTCACCTCGTCGGGGGTGGTGACGCAGAAAGCGTCGACCAACATGCTGTTGCTGGTCACCCTGACCTCGCCCAACGGCACCTATGACAGCGTGTTCCTGTCGAACTACGCGTCGATCAACCTCAAGGATGCGCTGGCACGGGTGCAGGGCGTGGGCAAGGCCGACGTTCTGACCAACCTGGAATACGCGATGCGGATCTGGATGGATCCCGACAAGATGGCCGCCCTTTCCATCACGCCGGGTGACGTGATCTCGGCCATTCGCGAACAGAACATCGAGGTTTCCGCTGGTTCGATCGGCGCCCCGCCGGTGCCTGAAGGCCAGACCTTTCAGTACACGATCAAGACCAAAGGCCGCCTGACATCGGCCAAGGAGTTTGGCGATATCGTCATTCGGACCGGCGACGCCGGCTCGATCGTGCGGGTCCGTGACATTGCGCGCGTCGAACTGGGGGCGGAATATTATGCCGCATCAGGCTATTTTCAGGCCGTTCCGGCGACGGTAATCGGCATCTACCAAGCGCCGGGCGCCAACGCGCTTGCCGTGTCCGACCGCGTCGAAGCCGAACTGGAGCGTCTTTCACGGTCCTTCCCGACCGATGTGGAATATGCGGTTCCCTTCAACACTACGGACTTCGTCGAACAGTCGCTGAACGACGTGGTGTCAACGCTGATCCTGACCTTCATTCTGGTGATCTCGGTCGTGTTCATCTTCTTGGGCAGTTGGCGGGCGACAATCATTCCGGCCGTGGCGATTCCGGTCTCATTGATCGGGACATTTGCGTTCCTGCTGCTGTTCGGGATGTCGCTGAACACAATCTCGCTTTTCGCACTCGTGCTGGCCATCGGGATCGTGGTCGACGACGCGATTGTGGTCGTCGAGAACGTGGAACGGATCATTGCCGAGGAAGGTCTGCCGCCGGCCGAAGCGACCCGCAAGGCCATGGGGCAGATCACCGGCCCCGTCATTGCGACAACTCTGGTTCTGTTGGCCGTGTTCGTGCCCGTGACCTTCATGCCCGGTATCTCGGGGCGGCTGTATTCACAGTTCGCGGTTACGATCTCGACCGCAGTCGTCATCTCGTCCATCAATGCGCTGACCTTGTCCCCGGCGCTGTGCGGTTTGGTCCTTCAGGCGCGTTCAGGCCCACCCAAGGGTCTGCTGGCGGTATTCGAGAAATTCATCGGGACGATGCGCGCAGGCTATGTGTCCATCGTACGCAAGCTGCTGATCATCCCCGTGGTCTCGCTTGGCATCATCGCAGGGTTTGCCTTTGGCGGCGTGACGATCATGTCGAACACCTCCAGCGGGTTCCTGCCGCTTGAAGACAACGGTTATCTGTTCGTGGACATCCAATTGCCCGACGCGGCCACACTGGAGAGAACCGAGGCGGTATCCAAACGTGTCGACGACCAGATCCGCGAGATTCCGGGCGTGGCGAATACCGTTCTGATCAACGGATTCTCACTGCTGAACGGAACCATCACCAACGGTGCGGCAGTGTTCGTCAACCTCGACAACTGGGATGAACGGCAAGACGAGGATCTGACGGCGGACGCCATCCTGCAGAAGGTACTGGCCATCGCCAACGGCGAATCCGCCGCTTCGATCGTCGCGTTCAACCCGCCACCGATCCAAGGTCTTGGCATGTCGGCGGGCGTGGAAATGGAGGTTCAGCAAACCGGAGGCGGCTCGCCGCAGGATTTGGCCTCGGCCGTGGGATCCTTTGTCTACGCGGCCAACCAGCGGCCTGAAATCGGCCAAGCCTACACGACCTTCCGGGCCAACGTCCCGCAGCTGTTCGTGGATCTGGATCGGGAAAAGGCAAAAACGCTGAACGTATCGGTCGCCGAAATCTTCCAGACCATGCAGGCTCAGCTTGGCTCGTACTATGTGAACGACTTCAATCTGTTCGGCCGCGTCTATCGCGTGATGATCCAAGCCGAAGGGTCGTATCGTGACAATGTCGAGGACATCTCTAACCTGTACGTCCGCTCGAACACCGGTGAGATGGTCCCGCTGGGAACGCTCATCGACGTCGAAAACGTGCTTGGCCCGGTTCTGTTGAAACGCCACAACCTGTTCCGTTCCGCGACGGTGACGGCGGTTCCGGCCGAAGGTCTGTCGACCGGTGACGCAATCACCGTGATGACAGAAGAGTCGGCGACCGCCCTGCCCCCGGGATATGCCTTTGAATGGACCGGAACCGCCCAACAACAGCTGGCATCCGGCGGGCTGGTCGTGGTGATCCTGGGGCTGGCGATCCTATTCGGGTATTTGTTCCTGGTCGGACAATACGAAAGCTGGACGATGCCGGTCTCGATCCTGCTGTCGGTGATCGTGGCCCTGTTCGGCGCGGTTGCGGCGGTGGCGATCGTGGGCAGTGACATCAACCTGTACACGCAGATCGGGATGATCATGCTGGTGGGGCTTGCGTCAAAGAACGGTATCCTGATCGTGGAATTCGCGATGGAGCAGCGAGCCAAGGGGCTGTCTGTCAAGGACGCTGCCGCCGAGGCCGCGCATCAGCGTTTCCGGGCCGTCATGATGACCGCGCTGTCCTTCCTGCTGGGCGTTGTGCCCCTGCTGGCAGCCAGCGGTGCTGGTGCCGCCAGCCAGAAGGCGATTGGTGTGGCCGTATTTGGCGGGATGCTCGCCGCGACACTGTTCGGGGTGATCCTGGTGCCGGTCCTCTATGCGGTGATGCAGAGCATGCGAGAGTGGATCAAGGGCACGAACAAGGATCCCGATCCTTCTGAAAAGGCGGCCTGACCGACAGAAAAAAGAAACGCCCCGCGACATCCGCGGGGCGTTTTTCTTTGGTGGGTTACTGAGCGGTTTTCAGTTATTGCCGACGACGCTTCTGCATCCAGGCCTCGATCTGCTCAACCTCCTCGGGTTTCAGGCGCAGTCCCAGTTTGTTTCGACGCCAGATCACATCCTGCGCTGTACGGGCATATTCCTTGTCCATCAGCCATTCGAGCTCACGCTCGGTCAGGGTCGCGCCAAAATCGACGCCCAGATCATCGGCCTGGACCGCGTTCCCGAGGATGATGCGTGCTTCGGTGCCGTACGCATGTACCAGACGGTGCGCCCATTTGTCGGTGAGGAATCCGTAGTTGGCCTTCAATCCGGCAACCAGTGCCTCGACCCCGTCGACCGGGAAATCCCCGCCCGGCAGAGCAACTCCCGCAGTCCAAGGGCCAGAGAGGTCTGGGAAGTGCTCGGCCACCTTCTCCATCGCGCTTTCGGCAAGGCGGCGATAGGTTGTGATCTTGCCACCAAACACGTTGAGGACCGGCGCGCCGCCCTCGGCGTCCACTTTCAATGTGTAGTCCCGCGTCGCTGCCGTGGCGCTTTGGGCGCCATCATCATACAGCGGGCGCACGCCGGAGTAGGTCCAGACAATGTCGTCACGCGAGACCGGCTTCTTGAAGTATTTGGACGCGAAGGCGCACAGATAATCCTGCTCGGCCTCGGTGCAGACGGGCGGCTCGGACGGATCGGGGTGGTCCTGATCAGTGGTCCCGATCAGAGTAAAGTCCTGCTCATAGGGAATGGCGAAGATGATGCGCCCGTCCTCACCTTGGAAGAAGTAACATTTGTCATGGTCGCAGAGACGCGGCGTCACGATATGGCTGCCGCGCACCAGCCGTACGCCCTCGCGTGAGTTCGAACGGATCTTGGTCCGAATGATGTCTCCAACCCACGGCCCGCCCGCATTGATCAGCATCCGCGCGCGCAGTTCACGGGTTTCACCGCTTTCGCAGTCCTGCACGGTGATCTGCCAAACATCTTCGCTGCGTTCGGCCGACAGAACCTTGGTGCCCACCAAGATCCGCGCGCCGCGTGCCTCTGCATCGCGCGCGTTCAAGATCACCAGCCTTGAATCCTCGACCCAGCAATCGGAATACTCATACGCGGTTTCGAACTTGTCCTGCAGCGGCGCACCCTCGGGCGCCGTGCGCAGGTTCAATGAACTTGTTCCCGGCAGGATCTTCCGGCCGCCCAGGTTGTCATACATGAACAGCCCCAAACGGATCAGCCAGGCAGGCCGCCGCCCCTTCATCCACGGCATGACCGTCCCCAACAGGCGCGACGTGGGCGTTTCAGAGTCAAACCGCATGTCCGGGTGATACGGCAGAACGAACCGCATCGGCCAACTGATATGCGGCATGGCACGCAAAAGCGTTTCACGTTCGATCAGGGCCTCGCGGACCAGACGGAACTCGAAATACTCCAGATAGCGCAGCCCTCCGTGAAACAGCTTGGTCGAGGCTGACGAGGTGGCCGAGGCCAGATCGTTCATCTCGGCGAGCGTGACGCTCAACCCGCGCCCTGCGGCGTCGCGCGCGATGCCGCAGCCATTGATGCCGCCACCGATGATGAAAAGATCGGTGATCTGCGTGTCCGACTGTTCCATGGTCTGATGATTCCATTTGCAAAAGGGTCGCGCGCATTAACGCGACCGACACTCGTTTAGTCAATTTCGATTTTCGTTTTTGTTCGCTTTGTCGCATCTCGCGCAACTTGATCGTCGTTCACTTCTATCGTATTTGGCGCCCAGTCAAGAAAACATCAGGCTTGCGCTCGATACCCAAAAAGAACAAAAACGAACAGAGCCAAACTCGCGGAGCCGAATATGTCCCTGTCCTTTCGCCAATCCGACATCCTGAGCCTTGCCAAGCAAAACGGACGTGTCGCGGTCGAGGATCTGGCCGAGCGGTTCAATGTCACTGTCCAAACCATTCGTCGGGACCTGTCGGAACTGTCCGATGCCGGGATGCTGGACCGTGTTCACGGCGGCGCGGTTCTGAGGTCGGGCGTTTCGAATATCGGTTACGAAGACCGCCGCGGATTGAACGACGAAGCCAAAACTCGCATTGCTAAACGGTGTGCCGCCGACATACCGGACGGAGCATCGGTGTTCATGAACATCGGCACCTCGACCGAGGCCGTGGCGCGGCAACTTCTGACCCACAAGAACCTGATGGTCGTGACCAACAATATGAACGTGGCCAACATTCTGGTCGAAAACCCTGAATGCGAGATCGTGGTCGCTGGTGGTGTTCTGCGCCGCTCCGATGGAGGCCTGATCGGAAATCTGACCGTCTCGACCATTCGCCAGTTCAAGTTTGACTACGCGGTCATAGGGTGTTCTGCGTTGGATAGCGAAGGCGATCTGCTGGATTTCGATTTTCAGGAAGTGAACGTCAGCCAGACAATCATCGCGCAGGCGCGGCATACCAGCCTTGTTGCCGACCACTCGAAGTTCCAGCGGTCGGCCCCGGCCCGCATCACGTCATTGTCCGAAATCGACACGTTCTACACAGACGCTCCCGTCACATCCGAACTGGCGGCGCGCTGCCGCGAATGGCAGGCCCAATTGGTGGTGTGCAGCTAGGGTTCGCTCGCACTTAAGGCGAACGGACGATCCCAAAACTTGCCAGATGGCAGCGGGCCTGACAGTATCACCACCATTGCAATCGTTGCACGGAAGGGGAGGACCGAGCCATGATCGCGCTTTTATTTGCGTTACTTACAGCCGTTATGGCGCTGAATTACTTTGGACGGACAAAAGCCGGAAACGTGATTTTCTTTCTCACGCTGGCGTTGAGCGTCTATTGGCTCAAGTTTCACGCCACCAGCCAACTGACAATTCAGTTGTAGAAAGGGACGATCATGACACCTGAACTGTCCCGTACTCTGAATGCCCTGGGAATGCTGGCCGTCAGCCTTGTTCTGCTGCTGGCCTATGTCTACCAGCTCAAGCTGTACGAACTGCCCTGCCCGCTCTGCCTGTTGCAGCGAGTTGGCTTCGTTGCGGTTGGTGTTGGTCTGGGCCTGAACCTGCTTTATGGCCCGCGGCCCCAACACTATGCGATCATGCTGATTGCGGCCCTCTACGGCGGCAGCGTGTCGGTGCGGCAGATCCTTCTGCACATCGTGCCGGGAACCGGGCACTATGGCTCTCCGGTGTTGGGCCTGCACTACTATACTTGGGCTGCCATCTGCTTTTTCCTGATCCTGTTGGGCACCGCCATCATGCTGATGTTCGAAAAACAGTATGTCTCGGACACGCGCGCGGAACCACGCTTTGGCGGCAGCACATTGGCAAAGGTCGCGTTCTTCATCATGCTGGGTCTAGCGGTGCTGAACGCCGGTTCGACGCTGTTGGAATGCGGTCCGGGCATCTGCGCCGACCCGCCGACCAGCTACAAATTGATTGACGAACTGGACACCAACAACTGAGGATGGGGCAACCGTCCAGACAGGAGGCGCGACGATGGGACTACTGGGGCAGCCGCTGGGCTATTATGACTACCTGACATTCGTAGCGCTGATCCTACTGCTGGCGGCGGTCATGGCCTTGTTTCTGTTCATCATGGGCCTGCCCGGCCGCATCGCAATCAAACGGAACCACCCCCATGCCGAAGCCGTCAAACTGATGGGATGGATGGGGTTTCTGGCGATCATCCCCTGGGTGCACGCCTTTATTTGGGCTTATCATGATGGCATGACCGTGGACATCCGCCGCTTGCCCGAGGGCGAGCGCGAAGCGATCCGCAAGGAGATCGAGCGCCTTGGCGGGCAGGTCAAGGACGAGTACCGGGCCCCTGCTGCAGACGACCCACAGAAAACCTGACGCCGAAGGAAATCCACCACTATGTTCGTCGCCCTCGGCATCACGCTTTTCTACATCATTTTTGTCTGGTTCATTTTCTTCAAAGCACAATGGCTCAAGTTCAACATTGTCTGGGGGATCGTGTCGTTCTGGGTCGGCGCCCATCTGCTGCTGATCTTCCTGGTCGCGCTGCGGTTCTTCCAACCCTTCTCGATCGACAGCCACGTGGTGCGGTCCACCATCCAGATCGTCCCGAAACTGACCCAACCGACCATCCTGACCGAGGTCTTGGTCGAACCCAACACGCCCATCACCAAGGGTGATCCGCTGTACCGGTTTGATGACACGGTGTTCAAGCTGGCCGTCGAGAACGCGCAGGCCCAACTGGTGGCGGCCGAGCAAAACGCCAAAATCCTTGAACAGGACGTGATCGCCTCGACCGAGGCGGTGGAGCGCGCCAATGCCCAGCTGGCTTATGCGATGACGCAGAAGGCGCGCTATGAAAACCTGGTGCCTGCCGGCGGGGCGCGCCAGGACGAGCTGGATCGCTGGAACGAGCAGGTGACCGAAGATCAGGCTGCGGTCAAACAGGCTGAGGCCAATCTTAGAAAGGCGCAACTTGCGCAGGAATCACAGATCGACGGAGTGAACACCGGTATCCTTCAGGCCAAGGCGCAGCTGGCTGAAGCGCAGTATTTTCTCGACAATACAACGATCTACGCTCCTGAAAACGGCATGATCGTCTCGCAACAGGCCCGTCCCGGGCTTGTGGTCGGTGATATCCGACTTGGGGCCATCGCCAGCTTCGTGACTGAGGATTCGCCCTATATCCTGGCCACATACCGCCAGCAGAACCTGAAATTCGTCGAACCCGGTCAGCCTGTCGAGGTCGCGCTGGATCTTTATCCAGGTGAAATTCTGACCGGCAAGGTCGAGGCCATCTGGTGGGCCACACGGCAAGGACAATACCTGCCTTCTGGCCGCCTGCCGGGGTTCGAGCTGCCCAAAATTCCCGGGCGCATCGCGGTGCAAATTACGGTCGACGTCCCCGAAGGACATACCTTCCCCGCTGGCGGGCACGCGGCCGTGGCCATCTATACCGGGCAAGGGAAAAGCTTTGAGTTTCTGCGGCGCATCAACATTCGCCTCTATTCCTTCGCCAACTTCATCCGACCGCTGGATATCTGAGCATGACACACATGAACCCGGACCATCCGCGCAGGCCACGAAACCGCCGCCACATGTTGGTTGGCACCGCGCTGAGCGCCGCGTTGCTGTTTGCATGCACCCCGGTCGGGCCGGATTTTGTGCGCCCCAACTCGCCGGTCGTGAAACAGTGGATGGAGGCCAACAGCCCCAGCGCCAGCCAGGCCAGCGGTCTGACATCACGCAGCGCCCCCGTGGTCAAATGGTGGCAGAGCTTCAATGATCCGACCCTGAACAAGCTGGTGGCCGAGGCCTATGCCCAGAACCTGACGCTTCAGGTCGCAGGCGCGCGCGTGTTGCAGGCCCGCGCGCAACTGGGCATCGCCTTCGGCGAGCTCTATCCGCAATCTCAGGCCGTGGGCGGATCATTGGAGCGGCGCCGGATCAGCGACAACCTCGGTCCCATTGCCGATATCAACCGGATCATTCCGCTGGATACCGAGTTTTCGACGTCGCAGGTGGGATTTGACGCCCAGTGGGAACTGGACGTCTGGGGCGCGCAGCGGCGCGGCGTGCAGGCGGCGCGATCGAACCTGGCGCTACAGGTCGCCAACTATGACGATGCGCTGGTGACGCTGACGGGCGATGTGGCCGCGCTGTACATCAACATCCGCGCCCTGCAGGAGTCGCTGGCCGTCGCGCGCGAGAACATCAAGCTGCAGCAGGAAGCCAATGATCTGACCCAGTTGCGGTTCAACAATGGTGTGACGACGGAATTGGATGTGCAGGAGTCCACCGCCTTGCTGAACAACACCAAGGCGCTGGTGCCGACGTTGGAAAGCGATTTGCAGCAGGCCAAGAACGCGCTGGCGGTTCTGCTGGGCACGACACCGTCGCGCATGACCGGTTTGCTGGGAACGTCTGGACGGATTCCGTCGGCAAGATCGAACGTCGCCGTCGGCGTTCCGGCCGAATTGCTGCGCCGCCGCCCCGACGTTCGCGCGGCAGAACTGGCCGCAGCCACGCAATCGGCGCAGGTGGGCATCGCCATGGCGGACCTGTATCCGCAGTTCATCCTGTCGGGCTCTATCGGCCTGCAGGCGTCGGGCGGGCGCGACCTGTTCAGCTCGAACAGCACCACGGGTCTGGCCAGCGCCGGCGTGGTCTGGAACGTTCTGAACTATGGGCGGATCAAGAACAACGTGCGCGCACAGGACGCCGCCTATCAGGCGCTGATCGCCAACTATCAGAACACCGTGCTGACTGCCTATTCCGAAGTCGAAAGCGCCATGGTCGCCTATGCCCAGGCGCGCAAGCAGGTGACGTTTTACCAACGCAGCGTCGACGCAGCGCGCAAGGCCGCCGACATCGCCGTCAGCCAGTATCGCGACGGCATCGCCGACTATTCCCGCGTGCTGAACACTCAGACCGCGCTTCTGCGCTCGCAAGCCAACCTGATCGAGGCGCGCCAGCAGGTGTCGTCGAACTTGGTCGCGGTCTACAAAGGTCTGGGCGGGGGCTGGCAGATCCGTCAGAACCAGGAATTCCTGCCGGAAACCGTACTGGCCGAGATGTCCTATCGCACCGATTGGGGTGACCTGCTGCAGCAGGACCCAACACGAGCAAGCCTGAACTAAGCGCTATTTCGTCAGGCCCGTCAGGCCTCCAGATATCAGGATGTTCACCTCGTACAGGATGCGCGGCGCGGCCAGACCGCCTGGGCTGGCCAGATAGTTGGGGCTCCACTCCGGGTCGAATTTCTGTTTGAAGGCGCGCAGCCCCTCGAAGTGGTAGAACTGCTCGCCGTGCTCGTAGACGAAACCGCCGATCCGGTTCCAGAGCGAGGCGAGTTGCCGGTTCTCGATCCCGGAAAACGGCGCGGCCCCCAACGAGAACCAATGGAACCCTTGGCCGGCGCCCCAGTTCATCATCTCGGCGAACAGAGCGTCCATGACAAAGCTGGGGCAGTCGGGCTCGTAGCGCATCAGATCCAGCGACAATTCCGACTTGTTGCCGCCCTGAAACAGGTTGGCAAAAGCCACGATCCTACCCGTCTCGCCGTTCTTCAGAACCGCATGATCGAAATAGGACAAATACTGCTCGTCGAACCCGCCCAGAGCAAAGCCCTTTTCCGCGCCCGCCTTGCCTTCCAGCCAGTGATCCGAGATCTGGCGCAGCTCCGGCAGGACCGGTGCAAGCTGTTCCTTGGGAATGATCTCGAAGACATATCCTTCACGCTCGGCCCGGTTCCGGGCCTGACGGAACCGCTTGCGGGATTTTCCGTCCAGCGTGAAGTCCTTCAGCGGAACGCGGGCGACTTCACCGATCTTGAGGATCGACAGCCCGAGGTCCAGAAACGTAGGCAGATACTTGGTGGACACGCTATAAAATGCGCAGAGCTTGCCTTCGGCATCGGCCATTTCGCGCAACTGCCAAATCAGCTGCTGGCCGGCGGCCTCATCGCCGACAGGCTCGCCCTTGCTGATCAACGCGTTGCCGGAATCGGCATAGGCCAGAAAGGCGCTTTCATCCGGCGCGATCAGGAACTGCTTGTCGCCGGTCAGGCTGATCTGCGCCTCGGTGTCCTCGCTGGCCAGCGCCAAACGTTCGACCGCCGCAGGAATTTCGGTGCGTTGACGTCCGGGGATCGTGCGTCCGAACAACGAGCTCACGGCCACCACCCCGACGATCACCGCCACCACTATGCTGGAGCGCAGGAACCGCGAGGCATCGCCATTCCATGCAAACTCCCACCACAACGCGTTTTCGTATTCGACATGGGAATAGGCGAACAACCCGATCCAGAAGATCACCGCCAGCAACGCGATCAGACTGACCAGCCAGGGAATATTCAGTCGGAAGACGGATGCGCCGCTGACCCGGTAGAAAGCCCCCCGAAACAGGGCCAACAAACCGATGGCTGCAAGCATTCCGATGGCCTCATGCGTATCCAGCCCCTTGGCCAGTGACGCAAAGAACCCGGCCAGCATCAGGATCATGGCAACGATCCATGCCCGGTACAGCTTGCGGTACAGCCCCCGCGCCACAAGCAGCAGCAGAACGCCAATGGCGCTTCCGGCCAGATGCGATGCCTCGACGAAGGACAAGGGCAGAAACTCGCGCAGGATCCCCAGCTTCGTCGAGCTGGCAGGCAAGGTGCCGGACACCAGAAGAACCACACCGGCCACTGCCGCGATACCGGCAGCCACCATCGGCACGATTGGCCGGACGGCCCGATAAAACCAAGTGGCCGCGCCGCTGATGTGATGCCGATGTGCCAGCGCCGAAGCGACGGCGATCGACAGGCTTGCGATGGCAAATGGCAAAAACGTGTAGACAACCCGGTAAAGCAGCAACGCAGCAATCACGTCCGACCGGCCCGAGGCCCCCAGCCCGGCGATCAAAGTGGCCTCGAACACACCGATTCCGCCCGGCGCATGGCTGAGAATCCCAACTGCGATTGCGCAGATATAGATGGTGAAGAAATAGGGATAGCCGACGCCCAGATCGTCGGGCATCAGAACATAAAGAGCCATCGACGCGCCGAACAGATCCCCGATTGCGGCCAGTGTCAAAAGGCTGGCCAACTTGCCTCCGGGCAGGTCAAATCCCACCCCGCCAAAGGACAGCCGACGCCCGCCTTTGGCCAGCCAGACAAACAGAACCAGCAGACCGACCAGCAGGGCAACCCCGATGACCGTTTCAAGCGTTCCATTGATCGGCAGCGCCTGGGCGATACCGTCTGGATGAAGCGTCATCATTCCGCCGAGGATCAGGATGAGACCCATCCAGAAGGCCACCCATGATGTGGCGATCACACCCGCGACCCGTCCCAGATCCAACCCCAGAGACGCGTAGATCCGATAGCGGATCGCCGTGCCCGTAATGTACGAAAACCCAAGGCAATTCGACACCGCATAGCCACTGGCCCCAGCCATGGCCGCGATGCGAAGGGGGACCGTTCCCCCCGCCACGCTCTGCACGGCGAAGACGTCATAGAAGGACAGAGACAGAAAACTGAAGGCCGTCCAGAACACTGCAAGGAACATCACCCGCCAGGACGTTCCGGCAATGTCAGATTGCACGTCCGACCATTTCACATGGCTCGACAGGTCGTGCAGCACCGTCAACGCGATCAGCGTTATCACCACAGGTATCGCAAGCCTGACGATCGGCTGCTCCAACAGACCGGTCACCCGGGCAATCAGGATTTCCGCCCGCGAGTTTTCGCCTGGGTCTGCTGTGCTCATATTGATTTCCCTGCCCATGGGCTTGATCAAGCCTGCCGGGAAACTCTTGCACAAATCGTTTGGTATTCAAAGCTATGCCGCGCCGGTGAATAGGGGGCGGTTCAAAAGCGGCCTTTTCGGGTGGACAGAAGCAGATTGGTCTCGGATCTGGTGACGCCTTCGATGCGGCGGATCTGGAACAGAACCTCGTCCAGTTCGGCCAGCGTCTCGGTCCCGATCTCGGCGATCAGGTCCCATCCGCCATTGGTGGAATGCACCGCCCGCACCTGCCGCATCGCCGCGATCCGGGCCATGATGCGCTCGGTCCCGCGTCCTTCGATTTCCAGCATCATCAGCCCGCGCACCGGGCTTTGCGCGACGTCCCGACGGGTCAGGACAGTAAAGCCCACAATCTCACCCGATTGCTTGAGCCGCTGCAGCCGGCTGCGCACGGTCGTCCGCGTTACACCCAGCACTTCTGCAAGCTCTGACAGGGACGCGCGAGCGTCTCGGTGAAGGGCGCTGAGCAAGCGGCTGTCCAGATCGTCCATTCCATGTTTCCATTTTGGATTTTCAGATTTCATTTTGAGCATTTTGCCTCCTTCACGCAACCCGCATTGCACCGCTAAATGAACGTATGGATACCAAATCAGTCATTCTCGTTGGTGCCGGCATGGACGTCGGCAAGCGGCGACAGGGTTGCCGGATGGGACCCGACGCGTACCGGGTGGCCGGAATCGCCGAGGCGCTGTCCGACCTCGGGCACACGGTCACAGACTTTGGCGACACCCGCCCGGACACTGTCGACATGCCGCAACATGATCACCTCTTTGCCCTACCCGAATGCGTAGGTTGGACGCGGGCTTTGATCCGGGTCGCGCAACAGGCGGCCCAACAAGGTCTGCCGATCTTCATGGGCGGGGACCACGCCCTGTCGATGGGCACGGTCTCTGGCATGGCCGCCCATGCGCAGCAGATCGGGCGCCCACTATTCGTGCTTTGGCTGGACGCGCACAGCGATTTCCATACGCCCAACAGCACCGGCAGCGGCAACCTGCATGGCACGCCGGTCGCCTATTTCACCGGTCAGCCCGGGTTCGACGCTTTCCCCGCTGTGGATGCTCCGATACCCACGGACCGCGTCGGCATGATCGGCCTGCGCTCGGTCGATCCGGCCGAGCGTGCCGCGCTGGAGAAAGACCGCGCCATGCTGGCCGACATGCGCAGCATCGACGAACACGGCATCAAGGCTCCGCTGATGGCCTTTCTGGACCGCGTCCGTGCCGCGAACGGCATTCTGCATGTCTCGCTGGACGTGGATTTCCTTGACCCCGCCATCGCGCCGGCCGTCGGCACCACCGTTCCCGGCGGCGCCACTGAACGCGAGGCGCATCTGGTTATGGAGTTGCTGCACGAAAGCGGGCTGGTCTGCTCGCTGGACCTGGTCGAACTGAACCCCTTTCTGGATGAGCGCGGCCGTACCGCGAAACTGATGGTCGACCTGGCCGCCTCGTTGCTTGGGCGCCGCATCTTCGACCGCATTACCCGGAGCTTCTGATGCATTCCCTTCAGGCCCCCTCGGCCGTTGTCATGATCCGGCCACACGCCTTTGCCTCGAACCCCGAGACCCGCGACGACAATGCGTTCCAGACGCTGGCCAACCGCTCGGCCGAGGCGACCTCGGCCGCCGCCCGCGACGAGCATGACCGCGCGGTCAAGCAACTGCGCAACGCCGGCGTGACCGTGCATGTGTTCGACGATTTCGGTGACAACGACACGCCCGACAGCGTGTTTCCTAACAACTGGTTCTCGACCCATCCGGGCGGGCATGTAGCGATCTATCCGATGTTCGTTCCCTCGCGCCGGCGCGAACGTCGGATGGATGTGATCGAGATGCTGAAACGCGACTGTCGCGTACAGGACGTGATCGACTATTCCGGGCTCGAGCAGGACAACCTCGCGCTGGAGGGCACCGGTGCGATGGTGCTCGATCACGTCGCGCGCATTGCCTATACCGTCAAATCCAACCGTGCCGACCCGGTGCTGCTGGAACGGTTCTGCACCCATTTCAACTATGAGCCCATCGCCTTCGAGGCCCGCGACGCGCAAGGCCGCGACGTCTATCACACCAATGTACTGATGGGGATCGGCACGCATTACGCCCTGATCTGCTTGGACATGATCACCGACCCCGAGCGGCGCGCGACCGTGAAGGCGCGGCTCGAGGAATCCGGCCGCACGGTGATTGATCTGACCCACGACCAGATCGCCGAATTTGCCGGAAACGCCATCGAACTGACGGGCCGTGACGGGCTGGTTCTGGCGTTGTCTAGCCGGGCTTTGGCCGCGCTGCGCCCGGATCAGATCGACATCATCCAGGAAAGCGCGACGCCCCTGCCGTTGTCCGTTCCCACCATCGAAACCGCCGGCGGGTCGGTGCGCTGCATGATCGCAGGCATCCACCTGTCACGCCGCTAGGAGAGACCCCATGCAACCTTCCGACAAGGCGCTTGTTCCCTTCGTATCCGTCGACAACATGATGCGGCTTATCCACCACATCGGTGTCGAAAGAATGATCACCGAGATCGCCGCCCAGATCGAGGACGATTTCAAACGCTGGGAGAGCTTTGACAAGACCCCGCGCATCCCGGCCCATTCCCCGCATGGCGTGATCGAACTGATGCCGACCTCGGATGGCGAAGCCTATGGGTTCAAATATGTGAACGGCCACCCCAAGAACACGTCCGAGGGCTTGCAGACCGTCACCGCGTTCGGTCTGCTTGCGGACGTGTACACCGGGTATCCGACCCTGTTGACCGAGATGACGATGCTGACGGCGCTGCGCACCGCGGCGACCTCTGCTCTGGTCGGAAAGTACCTGGCCCCCAAGAATGCGTCCACGATGGCGATGATCGGCAATGGCGCGCAATCCGAGTTCCAGTGCCTGGCCTTCAAGGCCATTTGCGGGATTGATACCGTTCGCCTTTACGACATCGATCCCGCCGCCACCGCGAAATGCGCGGCCAATC
This sequence comes from Ruegeria sp. BC6, assembly GCF_056539185.1. NCBI lineage: Bacteria > Pseudomonadati > Pseudomonadota > Alphaproteobacteria > Rhodobacterales > Roseobacteraceae > Ruegeria > Ruegeria sp. BC6. The sequence continues at coordinate 249,603 of NZ_JBQFUM010000001.1, read as the reverse complement.
TGCAAGGGACCGGGTTGAAGGTGGTTTCGTGTCGCTCGGCCGAAGAGGCGATCGAGGGCGCGCAGATCATCACCACCTGCACCGCCGACAAGAAATATGCCACCATCCTGACCGACAACATGGTCGGCCCGGGCGTGCACATCAATGCGATCGGAGGCGACTGCCCCGGAAAGACCGAATTGCATCGCGACATTCTTCTGCGGTCCGACATCTTCGTGGAATACCCCGAGCAGACCCGGATCGAAGGTGAAATTCAAGCGCTGGACCCTGACCACCCGGTCACCGAGATGTGGCAGGTCATCACCGGCCAGGCGGAAGGTCGCCGTGACGACCGGCAGATCACTCTGTTCGACAGCGTTGGTTTCGCGATCGAGGACTTCTCGGCCCTGCGCTACGTCAAGCGCGCGATCGAGGGAACCGAGTTTTTCGAGCCCCTGGACATGCTGGCGGACCCGGACGATCCGCGCGACCTGTTTGGCATGCTCATGCGGGCCAAGTGAGCCGTATCGCCCTGTTTTGCGGTTAGGCCGGATGGGGGCGCTGCCCCCGCTCAGTCTTTGCGACACTGAGGTATTGGGTCCACTGAGGCACCGAGATTTCGTGCCGCCCGAATTTTCTATGCGCGCGGCAGAGCCATGCATCAAAGCCCGTGCCTGGATTGCCCAAAACCTCAGCCGGCAAGCGATGGCAGATACAGAACGATCGCCGGAAACGCGACCAGCAGCGCAATCGTCACCGCATCAGCGACGAAGAACGGAGCAACGCCCTTGAACACGTCCTGAACGCTCAGGTCTGGGCGCACGCCGGCGACCACGAAGCAGTTCAGGCCGATTGGCGGCGTGATCAGACAGAACTCGGCCATCTTGACCACCAGAATACCAAACCAGATCGCACACATGGGGCCCGACATGCCAAATGTGCTGTCGGCCGCGCTTACCGCCTCGCCCCCGTTCAGGGCCATGACGGCAGGATAGACCACCGGCAGAGTCAGCAGCAGCATCCCGATTGCATCCATGAACATGCCAAGCACGGCATAGGCCAACAGGATACAGATCAGGATCAGCATGGGTGACATATGGAGGGAGGTGATCCAATCCGAGAACGCTCCGGGCAGGTCGGCGAAACCCAGAAAGCGCACGTAGATCAAGACACCCCAGATGATCGAGAAGATCATCGCCGTCAGCTTGGCGGTTTCCAACAGCGCCGACTTCAGCTCGGTCCAGCGCATGCCGTGAAACAGCGCAAAGCAGAACACGATGAATGCACCGATTGCGCCGCCCTCGGTCGGCGTTCCCCACGCCTTGTCACCGAATGGGTTGTAGACAAAACAGATGATGATCAGGATTACCGCGAAGATCGGCAGCGCACCGGGCAACGCGGCAAAGCGCTGTTTCCAGGTAAAGCCCCGCACCGGCGGACCCACGTTTTTGAAGAAAACCGCTATACCGATGATCAGCAGTCCGTAGATCACCGCCGAAAACGCACCTGGGATGAACCCGGCGAGCAGCAGTTTGCCCACGTCCTGCTCGACGATGATCGCATAGATCACGAGGATCGCGGAAGGTGGGATCAGCGACGCCAAAGTACCGCCTGCGGCCACGACGCCTGCGGCAAACCTTTTGTTGTAGCCGACGTCCAGCATCTCGGGGATGGCAATGCGGGCAAAGACGGCCGACGTAGCCACTGACGCGCCTGACACGGCTGCAAAGCCGGCCGTCGCGAAAACCGTGGACACCGCCAAACCACCCGGCACCCAGGCGACCCAGCGCTTGGCCGCTTCGAACAACGCCCGGGTCAATCCCGCGTAATAGGCCAGGTATCCTATCAGGATGAAAGTTGGGATCAGGCTGAGCGTGTGCGAGGCCACTTTGGAATGCGGCACCTGCCCCGCCGTCTTGACGGCAACGGTCAAAGCCTTACCAAACCGATCCGGGTCGTATCCGAATTTGGCCCAGAATATCCAGACCAGCCCTACCAGCCCTGCAAGGCCTGCGGCAAACGCAACGCGCATGCCCCCGACGACAAGAACCAGCAGGCCGCCCGTGACCCACAGGCCGATTTCAATCGTGTCCATTTGTCAGTCCTGCCTCTCAAACTGCTCGGCTTCGGCCGCGGCCTGCGCGGCGGCGTCCTGGATCAGCGGCACCGCAACCGGAGTTTCCAGCCCCAACAGGAACGCCCGACCATACCCCCAGATCTGGAGACACAACCGCAGACACAAAACGGAGAAGGCAACTGGCGCCAACAGCTTGGCGGGCCAGATCGGAATACCGATGTCGATCGAGCTGTCACGGCTCCACATCGGTGCGCCGAAATCAAACGATCGATCGAAATGGGACCAGCTGCCCCAGACCAAAGCCAACATCAGGACCAGGATCAGTACGACCGAAATCAGCTCGAACAACCACATTGCGCGCCCGTGCAGCCGTGCGATCACGATGTCCATGCGGATGTGCCCGCCGTCTCGCTGCACATAGGAAATGCCAAGAAACGCGATCAGAGGCATGGCCTGCTCGATCCAGTCGACATAGCCCGGCAATGGCGCGTTGATCGCGTTGCGTCCGCTGACGGACACAACAGCCAACACCATCAAACCGAAAACGGCGATGCCGCTGAGAAGGGCCAGAAATCGTTCAAGTTGCAGCAATTGCCGGTCGAGACGGCTCAGGAGGCTGCCGTCCTCCAATACCGTGGCGTGTCCTGCCATCCGGTTGTCCCCTGTTCCAGATGATCCCGGGGGCGTTTCAGCCCCCGGCTGTTTTTTATCAGTTGCCGCCGCGCTGCTGCTTCAGCGTTGCCTGCACCAGGTCGTAAAGATCCTGCGCCGGCAGGCCTTGGGCGGACATGTCAGCAATCCACTGGTCGCGGATCGGGTCGGCCGCCTTGGCACGGAACTCGTCCAGAACGGAGTCATCGATCATCACTTTCTGAACGCCCTTTTCTTCGAGCACGCCATCCCACTTTTTCAGTAGCTCACCGTAGTTGGTCAGGTAGTGGTCAATCGCCTCGTCGATCGAGCTGTCCAGCGCCTCACGGTGCTCGGGCGGCAGTGCTTCATAGGCGTCGATGTTCACGACCACTGGGCAGTTCACCGTGCCGGGGTTCAGGTTCGCGGTCCACCAGTCGGCCTCATTGATGGTGCCGAACGACAGGTGTGCGTGCTGAGCAAATGCGACGGTGTCCACAACACCGGACTGCATCGCATTGTAGGCTTCGGTCGCCGGAACCGATGTCGGAACGGCACCAACGGCCTCGAACGCCTGACCAAGGCCCCCGGTCGCACGAACGCGCATACCTTCGAACTCGGCCAGTTTGTCACGCGGCTCGCCTGTCCCGACCAGATTGTACTGCGGCATCGGCGAGGTCATGAGGATACGAGCGTTCCATTGAGCCATCTCTTCCTTGACCGCAGGGTGATCGTAGATCGCGTGGCTGACGGCCACTTCCTCATCCAGTGTGTTCACGCCCAGAAACGGCAGTTCCAGGACGGTGATCGCGCGGTTCTTGTCGCGATGGTAACCAGCGCAGAACTGGGCCATCTCGAAGGCGCCGATTTCGATGCCGTCCAGGTTTTCCTTGGGCTTGGAAAGGCCGCCATAGCTGACGTTGATGGTGAACGCGCCATCGGTTTTCTCGCTGACCAGTTCGGCCAGTTTCTCAACATGTTCGGTGAAGGCGCGGCGCTTGCCCCAGACCGAGGCATTCCACTCGGTCGCAGCCGCCTCGGTGACAAAAGCAACGCCAAGGGCGGCGATGGCCGCTCCGCTCAACATCTTGTTCATAATGATCTCTCCCATTGGTGCGCCCCCTCCCGGGGCGCTTGCGAGATAAGCTAGCGCCAACATCGACACGTGCCAAGCCCCGCCGCCCGGATGTTGCACCCGTGAAAGCGCTGATTTCTGCATGGCTCAGAAAGCCCCGCCGACACGGTCGACCCACAGGAGAAAAGGTGTCGCTCTGGACCGTTAACAACCATTAGATCTTTAAATAATTGTTTTTTATCATGTTATCGCAAACTCAAGCCTAACGAATTTACAAAACGCCCCCAGAAACGGAAAATTGTTTACAAACAAATCCAAGGATTACGGCAATTTATTTCTTTCTTTTCTCGAAGGCGTATTATCCCGACCGGGGAGGAAACGGATCGACAATGCCATTCAATTGGGCAAACTCGGTCCACCCGAAGTCCAGTCAGAGGGAGGAGCCTCAGAATGACCACCGCTGCCCAGGCAGAAGCCAAGGTATTTCCGCCATCCGCAGAAACCGTCGCTCGCGCTCATGTCGATGCCAAAAAACACACCCAGATGTACGAGGCATCTGTCAACGACCCCGTGAAATTCTGGGGTGAGCATGGCAAGCGGATCGACTGGATCAAGCCCTACACCCAGGTCAAGGACGTCAACTACGATTTCGGCTCGGTCAAGATCAACTGGTATGCCGACGGCACGCTGAACGTCTCGGCCAACTGCCTGGACCGTCACCTGAAGACCCGCGGCGATCAGACCGCGATCATCTGGGAACCGGATGATCCGAACGACGAAGCCCAGCACATCACCTATGCCGAGCTGCACCGCCGCACCTGCCGCATGGCGAACATTCTGGAATCGATGGGCGTGCGCAAAGGCGACCGGGTCGTCATCTATCTGCCGATGATCCCCGAGGCCGCCTATGCCATGCTCGCCTGCGCCCGCATTGGCGCGATCCACTCGATCGTGTTTGCCGGCTTCTCGCCCGACGCGCTGGCCGCTCGGGTCAACGGTTGTGACGCCAAGGTCATCATCACCGCCGACGAGGCCCCGCGCGGCGGCCGCAAGACTCCGCTGAAATCGAACGCCGACGCCGCCCTGCTGCACTGCAAGGACACGGTAAAGTGTCTGGTGGTCAAGCGCACCGGTGGCCAGACGACCTGGATCGACGGGCGCGACTACGACTACAACGAAATGGCGCTGGAGGCCGACGATTATTGTGCGCCGGCCGAGATGAACGCTGAAGATCCGCTGTTCATCCTTTACACCTCGGGCTCGACCGGACAGCCTAAAGGCGTGGTGCACACCACCGGCGGCTACCTGGTTTATGCCGCGATGACCCACGAAATCACCTTCGACTATCATGACGGCGACATATACTGGTGTACGGCGGACGTGGGCTGGGTCACCGGCCACAGCTATATCGTCTATGGCCCGCTGGCCAATGGCGCGACCACACTGATGTTCGAAGGCGTGCCGACCTATCCCGACGCCTCGCGGTTCTGGCAGGTTTGCGAGAAGCACAAGGTCAACCAGTTCTACACCGCCCCCACCGCGATCCGCGCGCTGATGGGTCAGGGCAACGAGTTCGTAGAAAAATGCGACCTGAGTTCCCTGAAAACGCTCGGCACGGTGGGCGAACCCATCAACCCCGAGGCCTGGAACTGGTACAATGAGGTGGTCGGCAAGGGGAAATGCCCGATCGTCGACACCTGGTGGCAGACCGAGACCGGCGGCCACATGATGACCCCCCTGCCCGGCGCGCATGCGACCAAGCCCGGTTCGGCGATGAAACCCTTCTTTGGCGTTCAACCCGTCGTGCTGGATCCGCAGTCGGGCGTCGAGATCACCGGCAACGGGGTCGAAGGCGTGCTGTGCATCAAGGACAGCTGGCCGGGCCAGATGCGCACCGTATGGGGCGACCATGAGCGGTTCGAGAAGACCTATTTCTCAGACTACAAGGGGTATTACTTCACCGGTGACGGCTGCCGCCGCGACGAAGATGGCGATTACTGGATCACCGGCCGCGTCGATGACGTCATCAACGTCTCGGGCCACCGCATGGGCACCGCCGAAGTCGAAAGCGCGCTGGTGGCTCACGCCGCCGTCGCCGAAGCGGCCGTCGTAGGTTATCCCCATGAAATCAAGGGCCAAGGCATCTATTGCTACGTCACCCTGATGAATGACCGAGAGCCCTCGGATGAATTGCTGAAAGAGCTGCGCACATGGGTCCGGACAGAAATCGGACCGATCGCCAGCCCCGACGTGATCCAGTGGGCTCCGGGCCTGCCCAAGACCCGTTCGGGCAAGATCATGCGCCGCATTCTGCGCAAGATCGCCGAGAACGACTTCGGCTCGCTGGGCGATACCTCGACCCTGGCCGACCCGTCCGTCGTCGAAGATCTGATCGCCAACCGGGCCAACAAGTGAGGGCGTGATGCAGGCTGAAACAATCACAAAGCCCGCTGTCCTGATCCTTCTCGGCCCTCCGGGCGCCGGGAAGGGCACACAGGCGCGAATGCTGGAACAGAAATTTGGCCTGGTGCAGCTTAGCACCGGCGACCTGCTGCGCGCCGCGGTTGCTGCCGGAACCGAGGCCGGAAAGGCTGCAAAAGCGGTGATGGAAGCCGGCGACCTGGTCAGCGATGATATCGTCATCGCAATCCTGCGCGATCGCATTGTCGAGCCCGATTGCGCGCGTGGTGTCATCCTAGATGGGTTTCCCCGTACCACTGTTCAGGCCGAAGCGTTGGACAAGCTGCTGGCCGAAAACGGGCAGAAGGTGAATGCGGCCATCAGCCTCGAGGTCGAGGACGCCGAGATGGTCACCCGGATCGCCGGACGCTACACCTGCGCAATGTGCGGTGAAGGCTACCACGATCAGTACAAGCAGCCGAAGGTGGACGGTGTTTGTGACAAGTGCGGCAGCACGGAATTCAGCCGCCGCGCCGATGACAATGCCGAAACCGTGGCGTCCCGGCTGGAGGCCTATCACGAACAAACCGCGCCTTTGATCGACTACTACAAGGATCGCGGCGTACTCAGAAAACTGGATGCCATGGGGCAGATCGATCAGATCGCCCGTGGCCTGGAAAGCATCGTGGGCGACGCGATGCGGTAAGGGGAAGAGGACTCCCCAAAGCGGGCACTGACCCCGACACGAGTTTCTTCAACGGAACCGCTCTGGCGGACCGGAGAAGCTTTGCCTGGCGCCATCGCGGCGCTCGGCGCAATCGAATGGCGGCCCTACGCCGGAGGACAAATGCACCGGGCCGCCCTGGAGGAACCAAGGAGGAAACCGCAATGGCGGATAATTCAACAAACTCCGCGCAGACTGCCGAGTCCGACAAGGGCTATTGGCAGGCAAACCTGCGTCTCATCTACATCAGCCTCATCATCTGGGCGCTGGTGTCTTTCGGGTTCGGCATTCTGCTGCGCCCGTTGCTGTCGGGCATCGCCGTCGGCGGCACCGACCTGGGCTTCTGGTTCGCGCAACAGGGATCGATCCTGGTCTTTCTGGCGCTGATCTTCTTCTACGCCTGGCGCATGAACAAACTGGATGCCGAATACGGCGTCGAAGAAGAATAAGGGAGCCAGGGGACAATGGATCAGTTTACCATCAACCTGCTGTTTGTGGGCGCGTCCTTTGCGCTCTACATCGGCATCGCGATCTGGGCCCGCGCGGGATCCACATCGGAATTCTATGCCGCCGGACGCGGCATTCACCCGGTCACCAACGGCATGGCCACGGCAGCAGACTGGATGTCGGCGGCCTCGTTCATCTCGATGGCGGGCCTGATTGCCTTTACCGGCTATGACAACAGCTCGTTCCTGATGGGCTGGACCGGCGGCTACGTGCTGCTGGCGCTTCTGCTTGCGCCCTATCTGCGCAAGTTCGGCAAGTTCACCGTGTCCGAGTTCATCGGCGATCGCTTCTACAGCCAGACCGCGCGCGTCGTGGCGGTGATCTGTCTGATCGTGGCCTCGGTCACCTACGTGATCGGCCAGATGACCGGCGTGGGCGTGGCCTTTGGCCGCTTTCTGGAAGTGTCGAACACCACCGGTCTGCTGATCGGCGCGGGCGTCGTGTTTGCCTATGCGGTGTTCGGCGGCATGAAGGGCGTGACCTATACCCAGGTCGCTCAGTACTGCGTGCTGATCACCGCCTACACCATTCCGGCGATCTTCATCTCGCTGCAGCTGACCGGCAACCCGATCCCGGCCCTGGGCCTGTTCGGCGACACCGCCGGTGGCGAGCCGCTGCTGACCAAGCTGGACGCCATCGTGGCCGAGCTGGGCTTTGCGGAATACACCGCTCATCATTCGAACACGCTGAACATGGTTCTGTTCACCCTGTCGCTGATGATCGGCACCGCCGGCCTGCCGCACGTCATCATGCGCTTCTTCACCGTTCCCAAAGTGTCGGACGCGCGCTGGTCGGCCGGTTGGGCGCTGGTGTTCATCGCTCTGCTGTACCTGACCGCCCCCGCGGTTGGTGCCATGGCCCGTCTGAACATCACCGACATGATGTGGCCGAACGGCGGCATCGAAGGTGGCGCTGTTTCGCTGGAGCAGATCGACAACGATGCCCGGTATGACTGGATGGCCACCTGGCAGAAAACCGGCCTGCTGGACTGGGAAGACAAGAACGGCGACGGCAAGATCCAGTACTACAACGACAAGAATGCCGACATGCAGGCGCTTGCCGAAGAAAAGGGCTGGGTCGGCAACGAGTTGACCAAGTTCAACCGCGACATCCTGGTTCTGGCCAACCCCGAAATCGCCAACCTGCCGGGTTGGGTGATCGGTCTGGTCGCGGCCGGTGGTCTTGCGGCCGCGCTTTCGACCGCTGCGGGCCTGTTGCTGGCAATTTCGTCGGCGGTGTCGCACGACCTGATCAAGGGCTCGATCAACCCGAGCATCTCGGAAAAGGGCGAGCTTCTGGCGGCGCGGATCGCAATGGCCGTGGCCATCGTGGTTGCCACCTATCTGGGCCTCAACCCTCCGGGCTTTGCGGCGCAAACCGTGGCGTTGGCCTTCGGTCTGGCGGCGGCCTCGATCTTCCCGGCGCTGATGATGGGGATCTTCTCGACCCGCATCAACAACACCGGCGCGGTCGCGGGCATGCTGGCTGGTCTGACCGTCACCCTGGTCTACATCTTCCTGCACAAGGGCTGGCTGTTCATTCCGGGCACCAACTCGTTCACCGATGCAGACCCGCTGCTGGGTCCGATCAAATCGACCTCGTTCGGTGCGATCGGCGCCATGGTCAACTTCGGCGTCGCCTATGTGGTTGCCGGCATGACCAAGGAAACCCCGCAGGAGATCAAGGATCTGGTCGAAAGCGTGCGCATTCCCCGTGGTGCGGGCGCGGCTCAGGACCACTGAGCCGGATGCGGTCCGCGATGATGCATCACGGGCCGTTTCCCTCGACCAACTTCTCCCGCCCGGCTAAACCCCGGGCGGGGCTTTTCATTCAAGCGGACGGGCGAACCCATGGCGCTTTCACCTGAACAGATCACCCGGTTCCTGAAATCCGTGCACCCCTATGACGCGCTGCCTGTCGAGGAACTGGCCGACATCGCCGCCCGGATCGAAGCGCGCGCAATCCCAAAGGGCACCGTCATCTATCACCGCGGCGCGCAGTTGCCCGGCCTTTTCATCATCTACGAAGGCCACGTCGAGATCACCGACGAAAACGGCGCGGTCGTATCCCATCTGGGCCTGCGCAACTCGTTCGGCGAGCGTGGTCTGATGCGCGACGGGCGCGCGGTGACCACGGCAACGGCTGACGCGCCCTCGGTTCTGCTGATCATCCCAACTGACCTGTTTTCAGAGCTGCTCCAGCGTCACGTCGTCGTCGCCAAATTCTTCAACCGGGCCCGCCCTGCACGGCCCGAACAGCAATCGCTGTCCACCACCCGAGTCGAGACCCTGATGGCGCGCAAGCCGGCCACATGCACCCCGGACACGACCGTTCAGGAAGCCGCGCGCCTGATGCGCGACCGGGGCATTTCGTCGGTCTGCATCACCGAGCGCGGCGCGTTGCGCGGCATTGCCACGGTTCGGGACCTGTCGGGCAAGGTCGTGGCGGGCGCCCTGCCCCCGACGACCCCGGTGTCACAGATCATGACCCCGGACCCGCTGACCCTGTCGCCCGGCGACATCGGCTCGGACGTGCTGCACGCGATGCTGGAACGCGGTATCGGCCATATCCCCATCACCGAGGGTGGGCGTCTGGTCGGAATGGTCACCCAAACCGACCTGACCCGGTTCCAGGCCGTCAGCTCGGCCGAACTGGTCGGCCGCATCGCGCAGGCCGGGTCGGCGACCGAGATGGCCGCGGTCACGGCCGACATCCCGAACCTGCTGGTGCAACTGGTGGCGGGCGGCAACCGGCACGAGATCGTCACCCGCCTGATCACCGACATCGCCGACGCCGCGACGCGCCGGCTTCTGGCGCTGGCCGAGCAGAAACTCGGCCCGGCACCCGTGCCCTATCTGTGGCTGGCCTGCGGCTCGCAAGGCCGGCAGGAGCAGACAGGCGTGTCCGACCAGGACAATTGCCTGATGCTGGATGACAGCGTCACCGATCCCGACCTGCCCTATTTCGAGGCGCTGGCCAAATTCGTGTCCGACGGGCTGGATGCCTGCGGGTATTTCTATTGCCCCGGAGACATGATGGCGACCAATCCGCGCTGGCGGCAGCCGGTCCGGGTCTGGCGCGACTATTTCAACGGCTGGATCGCCAAGCCCAACCCCGAGGCGCAGATGCTGGCCTCGGTCATGTTCGACCTGCGCCCCATCGGTGGCCGGTTCGATCTGTTTTCCGACCTGCAGGCCGAAACTCTGCGCGCGGCCCGGGCGAACTCGATCTTCGTGGCGCACATGATTTCGAATTCTCTGAAACACACGCCTCCGCTGGGCCTGCTGCGCGGGATCGCCACGATCCGCTCGGGCGAGCATCGCAACACGCTGGACCTCAAGCACAACGGCGTGGTTCCCGTGGTCGATCTGGGCCGCGTCTACAGCCTGCAGGGTGAATTGACCGAGGTGAACACCCGCGCGCGCCTCAAGTCCGCCGAGGCCGCCGGGGTGCTCAGCCCGTCGGGCGCGCGGGACCTGCTGGATGCCTATGACCTGATCGCGGAAACCCGGTTGAACCATCAGGTCAAACAGATCAGGAATGGCGACAAGCCCGACAACTATCTTGCGCCGTCTGAATTGTCGGACTTTGAGCGAAGTCATCTTCGGGACGCGTTTGTCGTGGTAAAGACGATGCAATCCGCGGTCGGGCACGGCAAGGGGATGCTGGGGTAAAGACCCCGGCAGTAAGAACGGAGGAGGAAGATGTTTCTTGAGCTGATCGGCACGATCTTTGCGGGCTTTGCCATCGCGGGCCTCGTGATGGGTTTGAACCGGCTGACAGGTGGCCATCTGCCGAAATGGTCGGCTCCGGTTGCGGCCGGCTTGGGCATGATCGCGGTCACGATCATCAGCGAGTATTCCTGGTACGACCGCACCCGGGACGCCCTGCCCGACGGCCTGACCGTCGTGCAAGAGGTCGAAAGCCGCGCGCTCTATCGCCCCTGGACCTATGCGGTGCCCTATGTCGACCGGTTCGCGGCCGTCGATACCGCCTCGTTGCGGACCAATGCGCAGGTGCCGGATCAGCGCCTGATCGACCTGTACTTCTTTGGCCGCTGGGCGCCGGTGTCCAAGATGCCAATCGCGGTGAACTGCGCCGAGCACAGCCGGGCAAGTCTGGCAGATGGGGCCGAGTTCTCGGATGACGGGCGTCTGGTCGGTGCCGATTGGGTGCCGGTTGGAGAGGATGATCCGGTGGTCTCAGCCACTTGCGAGGCCTGACCATGCTGACCCGCCTGAGCCTGCGCCTGAGAATTTTTCTGTTCTTCTGCTTGCTTGCGGCGGGTGGCATCGCCATCACCGTGATCGCCCTTTGGCTTGGCCTGCAACGCGCGGATCCGAATGATCTAACCAGCGCCTTCGTGTTCAGCGGCCTGCTGATCTCGTTTGGCTTGCTGGGGCTGGTTGTCGGTGTCTGGCTGCTGTTCGACGACAACGTGGCCAAACCGATCGAACGCCTGTCGGCGCAGCTGCGTGCGCGTGCACATGCGGGGGTGGATACCGATCTCGACTTGCAGGCGGCACGCTATTTGGGTGATCTGGCCCCCGCCGCCGCCAGCCTTGCCGAGCGACTGGCCACCACCGCCCTGTCCACGGCCGAGGCTGTGGCTGCCGAAACCGCGCATCTCGCGTCAGAGAAGGAACGTCTGACCGCGCTTCTGTCCGAGATCCCTGTCGCGATGCTGCTCGCGGGGCCAAACCACCAGATCGTTCTGTACGACGCGCAGGCCGCCGAGGTTCTGGCGCAGATCGCCCATCCCCGCCTGAACGCCTCGCTGTTCGACTATCTCGAACGCAAACCTCTGCTGGACGCTTACGAGAAGCTGGGGAAAACCGGCATGGATGTCTATTGCACCCTGGCCAGCGTGGACGGGCGCCAAACCTACACGGCACGCATGAAACCGCTGGGCGATGCGCCGGGCTATATGCTGATCTTCGAAGACAGCGTCGCCCGCATTCCGCCAGAGGCCGCGCGCCCTCTGGTCTATGATTTCGATCTTCTGGACACCCCAGGCGACGAGGCGTTCGAAAACCGCCCGCTATCGCAACTGTGCTTTGTGGTCTTCGACACCGAAACCACCGGTTTGCTGCCGCACAAGGACGAGATCGTGCAGATCGGCGCCGTCCGTGTCGTCAAGGGGCGCATCGTCGAGGGCGAGCGGCTGGACACGCTGGTCAATCCGGGCATTCCGATCCCACCCGCTTCGACCAAGGTTCACAAGGTCAGTGACCGTATGGTGCAGGACGCGCCCGATATCGCGCAAGCCGGGCGCATGTTCCACCACTTCGCCCGTGATGCCGTGATCGTGGCGCATAACGCACCATTCGACATGGCGTTTCTGCGCCGTCATGCCAAGCGCATGGAAGTGACGTGGGATCACCCCATCCTGGACACGGTTCTGCTGTCGGCGGTCCTTTTCGGAGCCAGCGAAACCCATACGCTCGACGCTTTGTGCGAAAGACTGGGCGTGGAAATCCCCGAGACGCTCCGCCATACGGCTTTGGGGGATGCGGTTGCGACGGCTGAAGCATTGGTGCGGATGCTGCCGATGCTGGCTGCACGCGGTATGCAGACATTCGGCGACGTGATCGCAGAAACCCGCAAGCACGGTCGGCTGCTGGAAGACCTGAACTGAATCAGCCTATTGATCGCGATACAGCTTTTCGTGGACAATTCTGCTGCGGCATGGCACCCCGTGCCCGGCCACCAAACGAGCGCGCGATGACCGAAAGAACATTCAAACCCGGACCCGATCAAAGCATGGCCTTCCGCGAGGCCCTGGGGTGCTTTGGCACTGGTGTGACGGTCGTCACGACCAGCACCCCGGACGGTCCCTCGGCCATCACCGTCAACTCGTTTGCATCAGTGTCGCTGGATCCACCATTGGTCCTGTGGTGTCTGGCAAAAGAGTCGAACCGTTACGGGGCCTTTCAAGCAGCGCAACATTACTCGATCCATGTCGTGGCCGAGGATCAGCAGGATCTGGCCCTTCGTTTTGCCCGCAATGGCCTCGATTTCTCGCATGCAGACTGGTCCCCGGATCACAAAGGTCGGCCGCAGCTGAGCCAGTGTCTGGCCCGATTTGACTGCACTTTGTCTGCCCGCCACGAGGCCGGGGATCATCTGATTCTCGTGGGAGAGGTCGAACAGGTCATGTACCGCACCGGCAAGGGCTTGATCTTCAAGCGCGGACAGTTCGGCGGTTTTGCCGACCTTTTGTAATCACTCGTCCAATGACCCGTGGACGGCAAAGGCCTCCAACTCGGCCTCTTGCGGCGTGATCACGCGAAAAGCCTCGTGAACGCCGGACTCGGTCAGGCTGCGGGCAACGGTCAGCAGGGTGTTGGGGGCATGATCGTCACACATCTCGGACATATGGGCCAGCTCGGCGCGGGCCACGTCCAGCGCCGCCTCGACCGAGGGCGCGCCGTAAAGGCGCACGAAATGCTCGGCCAGGTTGGTGGCCAGCCGCTCCATCTCGGCCGGTTCGATCTGCGTCACCGCCACGAAGGTCACGCGCCCGAAGGTTTCAAGCCCCAACCACCCGTTGGCAAAGGCCTGGCGCGCCTTACCGGCCAGGTCGGCCTCACCCCAGTTCGAAAACTCGAACCCGCCCGAGATGCACCACTCGCCCGTTCGGGCCGGCGAGTGAAAGACGTTCAGGTCGCTTTCGTCGAAATGAATGGCGCGGGCCAGGTTCAATGGACGTCCTCCAACAGACGGATCAAGGGAACAAGCTGCGTGTCCGACCCGTTCCGCAACAGCATGCCGAACCGCTCATCGGCCCCAAGAAACACGCCGCGATCACCATATGGCTCTCCGACGCCCTGCAGCAAGCCCATCCATTCCCCGTGCAACGGCGCGTTGCCATCCTCGGACCAGCGGTTCAGCCAAGTCAGCATGTGACGCGACCAGCTTTCGACCAGCTGCACCGGAGACACATCCGCGCAGCCTTCGTCATACAGGGCCGTCACATCGGGCGACTTGCCGGGCTCGTCCCCGGTTTGCAGCAAGGCCAGTTCCCAGCCGACGACCAGCCAGTCGGGCACAGTTTCCGGATCGGAGGTCGACGCGGCCGCACGAAACCGGCCACAGCGGGCCCCGTTGACGAAAATCGGACCATCCCAGCCCAGATGCACCGCCACCTCGGGCGGAGCCAGCGCGCCCAGCGCGTTCTGGAACCCGACGGCGCACAGCGGCAGCATGGCCATGGCGTCCTGCAAGGGCACCTCGGGTGCAAAGACGATGGCCGCGCGCAGGCGATCCGCCTGAATGTTGTAGACGACGCTGCCCGCGTCGCAGCCCAGCGCCGCCATGGCCTGTGCGTGGTCGAACGGGTCTTCCCCACCCTGTACCGGGTGCCCGGACAGCAACGGGGGAAAGACCGGCTGTGTCATGCCTTGCCCGCGGCGATCAGGTCGCGGGCGATCTTGCGGAAGGCCTCGGCCTGCGGGCTGTCAGGTTTGCTGACCACCATCGGTGCCCCGCCATCAGCGGCCACGCGGATATCCAGATGCAGCGGGATTTCCCCCAGCAACGGCACACCCAGTTCGGCGGCTTCGGCGGCGACGCCTCCATGACCGAACACATGTTCCTCGTGCCCGCAGTTCGAGCAAATATGCGTGGACATGTTCTCGATCATGCCGACGATCGGCGTTTTCAGCTGGCGGAACATGTCGATGCCCTTGCGCGCGTCGATCAGGGCCACGTCCTGCGGGGTCGACACGACGATGGCGCCATCCACCTTGAACTTCTGGCTCAGCGTCAACTGCACGTCACCGGTGCCGGGCGGCAGGTCGACGATCAGCACGTCCAGCGCGCCCCACTGCACCTGGCTCATCATCTGCTGCAACGCGCCCATCAGCATCGGACCGCGCCAGACCACCGCCTGACCTTCGTTGGTCATCAACCCCATCGACATCATGGTGACCCCGTGGTTGCGCAGCGGCAGGATGGTTTTGCCATCGGGGCTGGCCGGCCGTCCGGACACACCCAGCATGCGCGGCTGCGAAGGGCCATAGACATCGGCATCCAGCAGACCGACCCGCCGCCCTTCGGCTGCGAGCGCACAGGCCAGGTTGGCCGAAACGGTGGACTTCCCGACCCCGCCCTTGCCCGAGGCCACGGCGATGATCCGGTCAACCCCCGGCACCGCCTGCGGCCCGGTCTGCGAGGGCTTGGGCTTGGGTTTCAAATCCGGCGGCGCCTTGTCAGAATGCGCGGTCAGCAGGGCCGAGACCTTGGCCACCCCGTCGACCATCTGCGCCGCCTTTTCGGCGGTGGCGCGCACCGGCTCCATCTTTTCGGCGTACTTGGGGTCGATCTCGAGAACGAAGCGCACGGTGTCGCCCTCGACATTCAGCGCGCGGACCACGCCCGCGCTGACGATGTCCTGCCCCGAAACCGGGTCGGTGATCTTTTTCAGGTTCGCCAGAACCGCGTCGCGGATGCTCATGCGTCGCCGTCCTTGATCTGGCCTGTCACCACGTGTTCGACATCCAGCCCGTTGATCGTCAGGACCATCTTGGCCTCAAAGCTTTTGCCCGCCGGATCGCCCGCCTTGCGCAGCGCATCTTCGATGGCCTGCTGGCTGGTCACGCCAACCTGTTTGAGGAATTTGCGCATCGACATGTTGTAATCGCCGCTCATCGCAGTGTGTCTCCGTCTTGTTCGTTCATTTGACGCATTCGCCCTGTCGCCGTTAGGCTGGGCCATGCGCTTTGTTCTTTTGTGCCTGAGCCTGACGCTCTTCGCCAGCCCCTCTTGGTCGCAGGAGGAGATTGGTCTGGCCGCGCCGGACGATGTCGCACGCTCGGGTCTTTTGAAACATATTCTTCCGCGCTTCTCGCTCAAGACCGGAATCCGGGTTGTCGCGGATGAAGGTGGCGCGATGGTTCTGACGGTCGGGCCACCGGGACAGCCGGTGTTTCAGCGCGGCGGCGACATCTATCACCTGCGCGTTCAGGACGACCCGCGGCAGGCCCGCTTTCAGGATTGGCTGTTGTCCGACGTGGGCAAACGCACCGTCGAAAGTTTTGCACCGACCGAGGGCGGCCCGTTCTCGGCCAGTTTCGAAATGGTCGCTGCGCCCGAGTCGGATGCCATCGAAGGCGACGCCTTGCTGGGTGAAAAGCTGTCGCTGACCCATTGCGGGCGCTGTCATGTGATCGGCCCTCAGAACCGGATGAACGGGTTGGGCTCCACGCCGTCCTTCGCGGTGCTGCGCGCGATGCCGGACTGGTCGAACCGGTTCCAGGCGTTCTTTGCCCTGAATCCGCATCCTTCCTTTACCCAGATCGAAGGGATCACTGCGCCCTTCGACCCCGAACGCCCCCCGCCCATTCATCCGGTAACGCTCACGCAGGACGAGGTTGAGGCGATCCTCGCCTATGTCTCGGTCATCCGCGCGGCCGATCTGGGGGCCCCGCTCAAGCTTCAGTGATCCTTGCGCTTGCTGAAGTAGTCATCGGTGGTGACGACCTTGGGCTTGGGCTTTGAGGTAAATGGGTTGTCCTGACTGTGGAACTGCGCCTGCACACGGCAATCGTCACACATCTGGATCATCTTCGCCTGCTCGGACGTGGCAAACATCGGGTGGCTGCCGGCCAGCTTCTCCATGATCCGTTCGACCGTCGATTTCACCCCGAACAGAGCACCGCATTCGATGCAGGCAAAAGGCTCTTCTTCGTTCAGGACACGCGGCGACAGCGCGCGGTCGCTCAGGTCCAGTTCGGGCACCAGGGTGATCGCGCTTTCGGGACAGATGGTCTTGCACAGCCCGCATTGGAGGCAGGCATCCTGTTGAAAGTTCAGCTGAGGCATGTCGGGGTTGTCGATCAATGCGCCTGACGGGCACAGCGACACACAACTCAGGCACAGAGTGCAGGCTTCGGTGTCCACCGCCACCGCGCCATAGGGCGCGTGTTCCGGCAGAGGCAGCGGCTGAGACGCATCTGGGCGCAGCGCCTGCGCCGCCAGCCGCGTGATCTGGCGCCGGTTGCCCAGCGGCAGAACCGGCTGGGCCAGTGGCTGCGGCACGTCCTTCGCATAAAGCAGATCGGTCAGTGCATCCGGATCGGATTCGTCGATCACTCCGATGACGTCCGCTCCGGCGATGGCCAGCGCCAGCGGCAGTTCGCGGTCCAACGCATCCCGCTCGGTCGTCGGGGCCAGCAGGATGTCGACCCGGGCAAAGCCATGAGCCAAGGCAGCCAGCATCTCGGCATGTCCAAAGCCGGACACCACCCCCAGTTCCAGCGGGATCACATCGGCAGGCAGCCCACGTCCGAACCGCGCGGCCAGCCGGATCATCTCGGCCCCGTGGGCATTATGTACCAAAAGGCGCGGGGCACGCCCCCCGGCCCGACGGTAGGTCGCCGCCAGGGTTTTCATCCGCGCCAGCAGGGCCGCCACCGGCGGATCTTCGTAGCTGATCGCGGTCGAGGGGCACAGGGCCGCGCATTCACCGCAGCCCGCGCAGACCATCGGGTCGATGGCCACGTGATCTCCGGCCGGGGTGATGGCCCCGGTGGGGCAGATGTCCAGACAGTTGGAACAGCCCACCTGCCCGGCCCGCGAATGGGCGCACAGGGTTTCTTCGAGCCTGACATACAGCGGCTTTTCGAAGGTCCCGACCAGCTGCGCCGCGTCAAAGGCCAGCCGGGCAACCGTGACCGCATCGCGCGGATCGGCGCGCAGGTAGCCTTCGCGCTTGTCGGGGGCCGTCACGAAAGGCGTACCCCCCGCCAGGTCGATCAGCACATCGCAGGCCGACACCGCACCGTCGCGCGGCGGGGTCCAGACAAACGCACCGCGCCCCGCCGGATCAATCTGCTGCAATGCATCCAGCCGCAGCGTGAACCCGCCCAGCGCCCCCGAGACCGACCGGACCCGCGCGCGCACCACGTCGTTGGCCCGGCTGTCAGGCTGCGTATCATCGGTGACGACCACTGTCACCGCCATCGTGTCCGACAGTCGTTGGGCAAGGTCAAACGCAACCTCACCCGGCCCGATGATGCAGGCGGTGCCTTCGCTGATGACATCTACGCTGGGTGTGATCGGCTGCTGCAACAGAGCCTCGGCCGCCAGCGCCGCCATCTTGGGCATAGACGCGCGCGCCTGCTCGGACCAGCCGGCCCGGTCGCGCAGATCGACAAAGCCGGGGTGATCCACGCCCAGTTCCTCGGCCAGTTCGCGGAACACTTGGGCCTCTTGCCCGCAGGCGATGACGATCTGGTCGTCCGACTGCATCAGCTTGGCCGCAGCGGTCAGTTCGGAGGTGCACAGCGCCGTGTGGACCCTGCTGCATTCAGCACCGCAGGCGTCCGATATCCCCTGCCCGTCCAGGGCCTGACTTCCAGCGCAATCGCACAAGACCAATTTGGTGACCATGTTCCCCCCGCATCTCTTCCTTGCCCCAACCTTAGACCCAAACGCCGCCCATGCAACGTGTGGCGGCCGGTTCTGGTCAGAAACTCTGTGTCGCCCGCCAAAGTCGGCTGATCGTCGCCGCGACCCATTTGCGACGACTTTTTTCCAAATCACGACCATTTCAGGGCGCTGCGGACTTGGCACGTGGCCCATTTGTGTACCATAGTGAACCCAAGGGAAAGCAGGGGAGAGCTTTTCCGGGGAGGATCAAAGTGGCCGAGGCCGCAAAACAGATCGAAATGCCGGTTGGCGTCGTCGTGCGCAAGACACCGGGGGTCACGCGCTGGGCCCGGTGGAATTGGCGCGCGGTTGCTGTGCTGCCCGGCGCCCCGCCCGCCGACTGGGTCGAACTGCGCCGCGAGGGCGATGCGGTCGAATACCACGCTGCCACCCTGCCCTTGAAACTCTGGTCCGATGAAACCGAGGCCTATATGGCCAATCTCTCGGACAGCCAGCCATCGCTGTATCTTGTCCTGCGTGACGATGCCGAAGGTGATCGCCCGCTGAACGCGTTTCTGATCACCGCCTCGCCCTACGAGGGGCAGGACTATGCCGATACCGGCGAAGAGATCGTGGAAAAGATCCCGATGACCGAAGGCCTGATTGCTTGGGTGCGCGATTTCACTCTGGCCCATCACCGCGATGAGGTGTTCATCAAACGCCGCCGCGACAAGAAACGGGTGGATCTTGTAGAAGATGGCAAGGGCGATGCGCGCATTCGGCAGACCTCGGATGTCTACCGCGCCCCGCGGAGGGCCGTGCAATGAGCGCCCGACAGGATTTCTGGTCGCGCCGCAAGGCCGCCGTGCAGGCCGAAGCGCAGGCCGAACGAGAGGCCCTGACCGCGCAGGAGATCGCCGCGCAGCAGGCCGAACTGGAAGAAAAGACCGACGCCGAGATTTTGGCCGAGCTTGACCTGCCCGACCCTGACCTGCTGCAGGCGGGCGACGATGTTTCGGGCTTCATGGACAAGGCCGTGCCGGACCGTCTGCGCCGCCGCGCCTTGCGGCGCTTGTGGCGGTTGAACCCGGTACTGGCGAATGTGGACGGGCTGGTCGATTACGGTGAGGACTACACCGACGCCGCCTGCGTGGTCGAAAACCTGCAGACGGCTTACCAGGTGGGCAAAGGCATGTTGCGCCATATCGAGGCGTTGGCCGAGCAGAAGGAAGCCGAGGAACACCCGGTCGAGGCCGAAGCCGAGCCGACTACCGAAACGCCCGAGCCTGAAGCCGAGCCCGCGCCCCCTGTCGAAGTGGCAGACGCCATCCAACCGGATGAGGACGAACGCCCCCCGGCCCCGCGGCGCATGAAATTTGAATTCGAAGGATGACCCGATGAACATTCGCGACCCGCAGACGTTCGAGATTTCCCCCGAAGACCGTCTGCGCGCGGATTTCTACAACTTTCTGGGCCTGCTTCTGGCCACACCGCCCGACCAGACCCTGCTGAGCCAGATCGCGGCGTTGTCGGGGGACGAGACAGATCTGGGCCAGGCCATTCAGGCCATGGCCCGCGTGGCCAAGGTGACCAAGCCCGAAGCGGCCGAGCGCGAGTTCAACGCATTGTTCATCGGGCTGGGGCGCGGAGAACTGCTGCCCTATGCCAGCTTCTACCTGACCGGGTTCCTGAACGAGAAACCGCTGGCGCAGCTGCGCAACGACATGGCGGCGCGGGGCATCACCCGGGCGGCAAACGTGTTCGAACCCGAAGACAACATCGCCTCGTTGATGGAGATGATGGGCGGCATGATCGTCGGCCGTTTCGGCGGCCCGGCCGCGTTGGAAGATCAAAAGACGTTCTGGAACAAGCATATCGGCCCCTGGGCCGAGCACTTTTTCTCGGACCTGGAAGCAGCCGAGCATTCGGTTCTCTATGCCTCGGTCGGCACCGCCGGCCGGGTTTTCATGGAGATCGAACGCGAGGCCTTCCGCATGACGACGCACTAGGCGGCCGTCATTCGCTGGCGCCCCGGCGGGCGCTGAACCGCAAATGGGAAAGGAGGATCCCATGAGCAAGACCAAGGAGACCGGCGCCAGCCGCCGCGACTTCCTGAAACTGGCGGGCACCGCGGCCCCGGCAGCCGTTGCAGCGGCCAGCCTGGGAACCGAGGCCGAAGCGGCCGAGCAACCCTCGGACGAGACCCGCATTCAGGACACAGCGCATACCCGCGCCTATTTCGACAGCGCGCGCTTCTAGGCCGCCTCGGCGACGCCCGGCGCTGGTCCGGACGTGGTCACACTCGGCTGACGGTTGCGATTGGCCCTGACGTCGATTTCGAAACACCAAGCCAGCCATGATCAACATGGCCAGCAAGGGAGGAAGGAAATGCTTAGGAAAAAGACCAACGGGGTTGCGAGACGCCCCCAGCGGACAAGTATCCTGTCCCAAATCGGCGAAAAGAGCGTCGATCGCCGCGCGTTCCTGCGTGGCTCGGGCCTGACGATCGGCGGCCTGGCCGCGATCAGCGCCACGGGTGGAACCGTGTCGCCCGCCAGCGCCCAGACTGCAGCCAACACGGCTGTGGAGAACATCAAATCCGTCTGCACGCATTGCTCGGTCGGCTGTACCGTGGTTGCCGAAGTGCAGAACGGCGTCTGGATCGGGCAGGAACCCGGTTGGGACAGCCCGTTCAACCTGGGCGCTCACTGTGCCAAGGGGGCCGCTGTCCGTGAACACGCCCATGGCGAACGCCGCCTGAAATACCCGATGAAGAAAGAGGGTGGCGAGTGGAAGCGCATCAGCTGGGAAGAGGCGATCAACGAGATCGGCGACGGCATGATGAGCATCCGCGAGGAAAGCGGGCCTGACAGCGTCTATTGGTTGGGTTCGGCCAAGCACAACAACGAACAGGCCTATCTGTTCCGTAAGTTCGCGGCCTACTGGGGCACCAACAACGTGGACCACCAGGCGCGGATCTGCCACTCGACCACCGTTGCGGGTGTTGCGAATACATGGGGCTACGGCGCCATGACCAACAGCTACAACGACATCCACAATTCCAAGGCGATCTTTATCATCGGCGGCAACCCGGCCGAGGCGCACCCCGTCTCGCTGCTGCATGTTCTGCGCGCGAAAGAGCAGAACAACGCCCCGCTGATCGTGTGCGACCCGCGCTTTACGCGCACCGCGGCCCATGCCGACGAATATGTCCGCTTCCGCCCCGGCACCGACGTGGCGCTGATCTGGGGCATCCTGTGGCACATCTTCGACAACAGCTGGGAAGACAAAGAGTTCATCCGCACCCGTGTCTGGGGCATGGACCAGATCCGCGAGGAGGTCGCCAACTGGACCCCCGAAGAGACCGAGCGCGTCACCGGCGTGCCGGGATCGCAGCTCAAGCGCGTGGCGCGGACGCTGGCCAACAACCGTCCCGGCACCGTGATCTGGTGCATGGGCGGCACCCAGCACACCAACGGCAACAACAATACGCGCGCCTATTGCGTGCTGCAGCTGGCGTTGGGCAACATGGGCACCTCTGGTGGTGGCACCAACATCTTCCGCGGCCATGACAACGTGCAGGGCGCGACCGATCTGGGCGTTCTGTCCCACACCCTGCCCGGCTATTACGGCCTGTCCGCAGGCGCATGGGGTCACTGGGCCCGCGTCTGGGGCGAGGAACCGGAGTGGCTGGCTGGCCAGTTCGCAATGGTCAAGGACAAGGACGGCAAGGACAAGTCGCTGCAGAACGAACGGGGCATCCCGGTTTCGCGCTGGATCGACGGTGTTCTGGAAGATCCCGAGAATATGGATCAGCCCAACAACGTCCGCGCCATGGTTCTGTGGGGCCACGCGCCCAACTCGCAGACCCGGATGGTCGAAATGAAGACGGCGATGGAAAAGTTGGACATGCTGGTCGTAATCGACCCGTATCCCACCGTTTCCGCGGTCCTGCATGACCGGACCGATGGCGTCTATCTGCTGCCGGCCTGTACGCAGTTCGAAACCCGTGGCTCGGTCACGGCCTCGAACCGTTCGCTGCAGTGGCGCGACAAGGTCGTCGATCCGCTGTTCGAAAGCCTGCCGGACGAGGTCATCATGGCCAAGTTCGCCAACAAGTTCGGCTGGGCGGATCGGTTCTTCCGCAATATCGAAATGGAGGACCCCGAAACCCCGAATGTCGAAAGCATCACGCGCGAGTTCAACGCGGGGCTGTGGACGATCGGCTATACCGGTCAGTCGCCAGAGCGGATCAAAAGCCATATGGCCAACCAGCACACGTTCGACAGAACGACGCTGCAGGCCGTGGGCGGTCCGAATGATGGCGAATACTACGGTCTGCCGTGGCCCTGCTGGGGCACCGCCGAGATGGGGCATCCGGGGACGCCAAACCTCTATGACATGTCCAAGCCGGTGGCCGAGGGTGGCCTGACCTTCCGTGCACGTTTCGGCGTCGAGCGTGACGGTCAGAACCTGCTGGCCGAAGGGGTCTACAGCGTGGGTTCGGAAATCCAGGACGGATACCCCGAGTTCACGATGCAGATGCTGATGGATCTGGGCTGGGATGGCGACCTGACAGCCGAGGAACGCGCGGCCATCGACGCCGTGGCAGGACCCAAGACCAACTGGAAGACCGACCTGTCAGGCGGCATCCAGCGGGTGGCCATCAAGCATGGCTGTGCGCCCTTCGGCAATGCTAAGGCCCGCACCGTGGTCTGGACCTTCCCGGATCCGATCCCGCTGCACCGCGAGCCGCTGTACACGCCGCGGCGCGATCTGGTGGCCGACTATCCCACCTACGAGGACCGTCAGGCCTATCGCCTTCCGACCTTGTACGCTTCGATCCAGAAGAACGACTTTTCAAAGGATTACCCGATAATCCTGACGTCAGGTCGTCTGGTCGAATATGAAGGTGGCGGCGACGAGACACGGTCGAACCCGTGGCTGGCCGAGCTGCAGCAGGACATGTTCGTCGAGATCAATCCGCGTGACGCCAACAACCTTGGCATTCGCGACGGATCGCAGGTCTGGGTCGAAGGTCCCGAGGGCGGCAAGGTCAAGGTGATGGCGATGCTGACCGAAAGGGTCGGTGCCGGCGTGGCCTTCATGCCATTCCACTTCGGCGGCCATTTCCAGGGCGCGGACCTGAGGGAGAAATACCCGAAAGGTGCCGACCCGTACGTACTGGGTGAAAGCACCAACACCGCCCAGACCTATGGCTATGATTCAGTGACCCAGATGCAGGAGACCAAAGCGACTCTCTGCAAGATCTGGGCAGCGTAAGGAGGACGACAATGGCTAGAGCAAAGTTTCTCTGCGACGCTGAACGCTGCATCGAGTGCAACGCCTGCGTGACTGCGTGCAAGAACGAACACGAGGTTCCGTGGGGCATCAACCGCCGCCGGGTGGTGACGATCAATGACGGCAAACCGGGTGAACGCTCGATCTCGGTCGCCTGCATGCATTGTTCGGATGCGCCCTGCATGGCGGTGTGCCCGGTCGACTGCTTCTATCAGAACGAAGAAGGCGTCGTCCTGCACTCCAAGGACCTGTGCATCGGCTGCGGCTATTGCTTCTATGCGTGCCCGTTCGGCGCGCCGCAATACCCGCAGGCCGGCAACTTCGGATCGCGCGGCAAGATGGACAAATGTACCTTCTGTGCCGGCGGCCCCGAGGAAACGCACTCGACCGCAGAGTTCGCCAAATACGGCCGCAACCGGATCGCCGAGGGCAAACTGCCCATCTGCGCCGAGATGTGTTCGACCAAGGCCCTGCTTGCCGGTGACGGTGACGTGGTCTCGGCCATCTACC
This sequence comes from Ruegeria sp. BC6, assembly GCF_056539185.1. Lineage (NCBI taxonomy): Bacteria > Pseudomonadati > Pseudomonadota > Alphaproteobacteria > Rhodobacterales > Roseobacteraceae > Ruegeria > Ruegeria sp. BC6. The sequence goes on along the minus strand of NZ_JBQFUM010000001.1, from coordinate 225,027 downwards.
GCGAACGCGTCGTGGCGCGCGGGTTCGGCTCGGGCGCCTGGGGTTGGGGCACGGCCTACGACCAGAAGGACGGCTGAGACCTCAGCCTGACAACACGGGTGACCCGCGCAGGTGGGTCACCCGATTTTGGATTGATACCGAGGTTCCGATGCTGCGCATTTTTCTGGCTTTGACGTTGACACTTGGGATCGCGCAGGGCGCGCTTGCACAAGACACGACCGGCACAGACGAACCAGCCGCTGCCCCGCGCGCGCAGACCGGTGGCGCCACGACGCTCGAGGATATTCTGGCCCGGCAACGCGGTGAGAAGGTCGACAACAGCTATCGCGCACAGAATACCGGGCAAGGCAATGCCGAAGGTCTGCTGGGTCAGTTGGGCACGCGCGGCGTGGCTTCGGACAGCGATGTGTATCGCGCCATCCGCTATGGCTCGGCCGATGTCACCGTGTCGACAAAGGGGCCGGCTGCCGGCGTGCTGATCCAGGACGGTGGCATGTGGTGGTGGACTTTCCGCACCGGTCCGCTACGCGAATACGGAACCTATATTCTGGGCGGGATGCTGGTCGTTCTGCTGCTGTTTTTCCTGATCCGCGGCCGCATCCGCATCGACGGCGAGAAAACGGGCCGCACGGTCACCCGGTTTTCAGGATTTGAAAGGTTCGGGCACTGGCTGTTTGCCGGCTCGTTCCTGATACTTGGATTGACCGGTCTGCTGACGCTCTACGGCCGGGATTTCCTGATCCCCCTGTTCGGCAAGGAAGGGTTCGCCACCATCGCGCAAGGCTGCAAGTGGTTGCACAACAATCTGGCCTGGGCCTTCATGCTGGGATTGGTCATCATCACCGTGAACTGGATCGCCCACAACATCCCCAACCGGACCGACCTGAAATGGTTGGCGGCGGGCGGCGGATTGTTCACCAAAGGCAGCCACCCCCCGGCCAAGAAATTCAACGCCGGTCAAAAGATCATTTTCTGGCTGTGCATCCTGCTTGGCGTCTCGATCAGCCTGTCGGGCCTGTCGCTGCTGTTCCCGTTCGAGCTTCCGATGTTCGCCAAGACGTTTTCGATCGCCAACGCGACCGGTTTGCCCCAACTGATGGGGTTGGACCTGCCCACGCAGATGTCTCCGCAGGAAGAGATGCAATATGCCCAGATCTGGCACGTCATGGTCGCCTATGCCTTCATCGCCATCATTCTGGCCCATATCTACCTCGGCTCGGTCGGCATGGAGGGCGCGTTTGACGCCATGGGCACCGGCGAGGTCGAAGAGCAATGGGCGCGCGAGCACCATTCGCTGTGGCTGGAAGAGGTAAAGGCGCAGGAGGCCAGCGACGGCGCGGCCTCGCCTGCCGAATAGATGCGCGGGCTGGCTTTGGCGCTGGCCCTGCTGCCGCTGCCGCTGGCGGCGGATTTCTACACGCTCAAGGGCCATGGTGGGCCGATCATGGACATCGCCGCAGCCCCGGACGGGCGCATTGCCACCGCCAGTTTCGACAATTCCGTGGGCCTGTGGTCCGGGCAGCAGCCGGACTGGCTGGAAGGTCACGAGGCTGCCGTGAACGCGGTGGTGTTCAACGGCACGGCGATCTATTCGGCCGGCGACGACTTTACCCTGCGCCGTTGGCCCGGTGGACAGGTCGTTGGTCAGCACAAGGGCAAGGTCGTCGGGCTCGCGGCCTCAAAGACGCTTGTGGCGACTGCCAGTTGGGATGGGACGATCGGCCTGTGGCCAACCCAGGGCGGTGCGGCCAAGCTGCTGGGCCCTACAGGCAGCGGCGTCAACGCGGTGGCCTTCGCGCCGGACGGACGGTCGCTGTACTCCGCCGGGGTAGACGGCAGCTTGCGGATATGGGACGTGACGACCGGGGCCGAAACCGCGCGACTGGTCGAACACGGATTCGGCATCAACGAACTGGTCCTGAACGCGCAAGACGGTTGGATCGCCTATGGTGCGGTCGATGGCGTGACCCGCATTCTGGACCTGACCACCGGGGTCGAGCGTGATTTCACGCTGGACCGTCGTCCGATCCTTGCGCTTGCCCTCAGCCCGGATCGGTCACTGCTGGCGGTGGGCGATGGTGAGGGCTACATCATGGTCATCGACACGCAGAACTGGCGGATTGCGCAGGATTTCCGGGCAACGCTGCGCGGCCCGGTCTGGGCACTGGCCTTTTCCCCCGATGGAGAGAACCTGCACGCAGGCGGGCTGGATCAGGCCATGTACAGCTGGCCGGTGGCCGCGCTGGGGTCACAGGAACGGATGGCCAGCCAAGAGCCGAGTTTCCTGAAGGACCCCGAAGAAATGCAAAACGGAGAACGGCAGTTCGCCCGGAAATGCTCGATCTGCCACAGCCTGACGCCGGACGATCAGCGCCGGGCCGGACCGACCCTGCATGGCGTATTCGGGCGTCAGGCCGGGACACTGCCTGGCTACATCTACTCGGAAACGCTGCAAGGGTCTGATATCATTTGGAACGAACAGACGATAAACGCTCTTTTCGATCAGGGACCGGACCACTACATTCCGGGGTCGAAGATGCCGATGCAGCGGATCGCGCAGGCGCAGGACCGCACCGACCTGATTGAATTTCTGCGCAGCGCGACAGCGCCCGCAGACTAAGCCGGAGGATAAGATGAAAGCCTTTCTTGCAGCTGCCGCCGCAATGGTCGTCATTACTGCCGCCGCACCGATGGTATTGCAGCAACTCGGACACGCAGCGGCCGAGACGCAGACCGGCTCCTCGGTGCGACTAGACTGAATGTCCGAATTCCTGACCACACGAGAGTTGGCGGACCTGCTGCGCATTGGCGAACGCAAGGCCTATGATCTGGCGTCTTCGGGCGAAGTGCCCTGCGTGAAAGCGATGGGCAAACTTCTCTTTCCCCGGGCCGAGGTACTGGCCTGGCTCAATGCGTCGCGTACCGGGCCGGACACGGTCAAACCGCCCCTGCCCGACATCGTGGCTGGCAGCCATGACCCCCTTTTGGATTGGGCACTCCGCGAAAGCGGCTCGGGGTTGGCCACCTATTACGACGGCTCATTCGACGGGCTGAACCGCCTTGCGCGACGTGACGCACAAGCCGCGGTACTGCACATCCATGAACCGGGCGGGTTCAACGTCAATTCCGTCCGCGATGCGCTGGGAGAGGCGCCCGTGGTACTGTACGAGGTCGCAAGCCGCCAGCGCGGCCTGTTGCTGGCCCCCGGGGTTCAGGGAATTTCCGATTTTGGTGATCTGAAAGGCCGCCGTGTCGTGCTGCGCCAGGACAGTGCCGCCAGTCAGCACTTGTTCGATGCCCAGTTGGAGAGCTGCGGCCTGAGCCGCGCCGATCTTGACGCCCTGCCGACTTGTGCCCGCACCGAAGAGGAACTGGCAATCGCCCTGCACGACCGGAAGGCCGAGGCAGGGTTCGGCATCGGAGCCTTGGCGCGTCTCTACGGGTTGGGCTTCATTCCGACCCACTCCGAACGTCTCGACCTCGCCATCTGGCGGCGGTCCTGTTTCGATCCCCCGATGCAGAAACTACTGACTTTTCTGGGTACAGACAAATTCAGGCGTCGCGCCGATGAATTGGGCGGATACGATCTGTCCGGCTTGGGACAGATCCATCACAACGGCGCAAGTGACTGACCGACCCTATTGCTGCGCGTTCGGAAAGAAGAGCTGCTCTCCGTTCAATTTGTACGCCGCGATTGCTTCCTGACCGTCCGGGCCAGTGAGCCAGTCGATGAACCTTCTTCCCGCGGCCGCCCGGACCCGCGGATGCTTTTCGGGGTTTACGAGGATCACTCCGTATTGATTGAACAACCGAGGATCGCCTTCGACCAGAACCTCAAGGTTTCCCTTGTTGCCGAACGACAGCCATGTGGCCCTGTCGGTCAGGGCATAGGCATCCATGCCCGCAGCGAGGTTGAGCGTTGCACCCATGCCCGATCCGGTCTCGCGGTACCACTCGCCCGACGACAAGGTCGGGTCGGTTCCGGACAGACTCCAAAGAGCCTTCTCCGCCTTGTGGGTCCCGCTGTCATCTGCGCGCGACGCGAACGGAGCTTTGGCCTGCGCGATCGCTGCCAACGCGGCCACTGCGTCGTCGTCGCCTTTGATCTTGGCCGGGTCCGATTTCGGGCCCACCAAGACAAAATCGTTGTACATCACGTCCCGCCGCTCAACACCCCAGCCGTCGGCCACGAATTGCTCTTCCGCTGGCTTGGCATGCACCAGCAGAACGTCACCGTCGCCGTTGATCGCGTTTCGGATCGCCTGCCCCGTCCCCACGGCCACAACACGGACATCGATCCCGCTTTCCGCCTCGAACCCCGGCAGGATAAAGTCCAGAAGGCCGGAATTCTGCGTCGATGTCGTGGACTGCACGACAATGAATGGTTCTTCGGCCGCTGCCGGACCGGCCAACAGCCCGAACAGGATCATTGCGCTTTTGATTGCTGCGCGAAACATGGATTGCCTCCGGTTGTTGTTATGTGACCAGCCAGCCCGCCAGATACTGGCGCGATGCCTGACATTGTGGCGCTTCCAGCACCTGTTTGGCGGTGCCATGCTCGACCACGCGCCCGCCCTGCATCATCACGATATCCGCCGCCAGCCGACGGGCTTGCCCGACGTCGTGGGTGACCATCACGATCCGCACCCCCCGGGCCGAGGCGCGCAGGATCATCGCCTCGATCATTTGGGTCGCCGCGGGATCGAGGGCGCTGGTGGGTTCGTCCAGGAACAGGGTCTCGGGGCCAAGCGCAAGCGCGCGAAGGATGGCCAGACGCTGTGCCTCGCCACCCGACAGCGAGCGCGCCGACTGCCGGGCCTTTGTCTCAAGCCCTCCTTCGGCCAGAAGTTCCTGGATCCGGTTCTTCCGAGCAGTCCTGCCGAGCCCCAGCCGTTTCAAAACAAAATCCAGATTGGCAGACACCGTGCGGCGCAGCAGAACCGGTTGCTGGAACACCATCGCCTGCCGGGCTTTGTGGGCCGCATTCAGAACACCGCAATCCTGCCGAACCTGCCCCGCATCCGCCTTGATCAAACCATGCAGGCAACGCAGCAGCAGGCTTTTGCCAGCACCGTTCGGCCCAAGGATCAAAGTCGGCCCCGGACCATCCATCATCAGCTGCGGGACATCCAGCAACAGCTTGCCATTTCGTTCCACTCGCAGACCATCGGCCTGCAGACAATTGGGCATTTCCGACATCAGATCACGCATGGCGCAACCCTTCCTGCTCGGCCCGAAGCGTCAGGGCGCTGACTGCCGCATTCACGGCCACGGCAATTCCGATCAGGATCGTCCCCAAGGCCAGCGCCAAGGCCAAGTTGCCTTTCGAGGTCTCCAACGCAATCGTCGTCGTCATGACCCGCGTCACGTGGTTGATGTTGCCGCCGACGATGATCACCGCGCCGACTTCGGCGATGGCTCGTCCGAACCCGGCCAGCAAGGCAGTCACCAACGCCAGACGCGCGTCCCACAAAAGCACCGGTACCGATGCCAGCCGCGACACTCCCAACGAGCGCAACTGTTCCGAATATTCCTCGGCCAGCATCTCGATCACCTGCCGAGTCAGCGCCGCGACGATCGGGGTCACCAGCACAGTTTGGGCTATGATCATGGCGGTCGGCGTATACAAAAGCTCCAGCACGCCCAGCGGACCCGAACGGGACAGCATCAGGTAGACCAGCAGGCCGACGACAACCGGGGGAAAGCCCATCAGAGCGTTCATCAGAATGATCAACGCGCGCCGTCCGGGAAAGCGGGCCACCGCCAAGGCCGCGCCAACCGGCATCCCGATCACGGCTGAAATCAACACAGCCAGCACCGAAACTTGCAGCGACAGCATCACGATCGCCCAAAGGTCCGGATCCCCGGTCAGGATCAGGTGGCCCGCTTGGCTGAATTGTGATGCAAAATCCTGCATTTTATTCCCGCATTCACCGAATTTCGTAGGGATCGCAAAATCTTACAGGAATAATAGAGGAAACCGCCTCTGAAGACAGTTAAATTCCGACATCCGCAAAAACAAACGCGGCCCACAGGGGGCCGCGCTGAATTGTTGTCATGGTACAACCAATCAGTTCAGGGCTGCATCCGTGATCTGGCTGGTCCACGCGCCTTCCGGCTTTTTGGTAATCACCGGGTCCGAGCCACCGGCCAGCAGCGTGTTCACCGTGCGCTCGAAATCAGCCGGATCCAACGCGCCGCTCGAACCTGCGGTCAGCTTGGCGATCTCGCCCATCATGCGCTTCTGGTGTTCCTCGGTCTGGGCACCGGTCGCATCGTTCTCCAACACGATTTCAGCGGCTTCGTCCGGGTTCTCCTCGGCGTATTTCCAGCCTTTCATCGAAGCGCGCACAAAGCGTTCCATCTTGTCGACGAAGGCCGGGTCGCTGAGGTTTTCTTCAAGCACGTACAGGCCATCTTCCAGCGTGGCTACGCCCTGGTCTTCATACTTGAAGGTCACCAGCTCGTCGGGGCTGACGCCGGCGTCGATCACCTGCCAGTATTCATTGTAGGTCATGGTGCTGATGCAATCGGCCTGGCGCTGCAGCAGCGGGTCGACGTTGAAGCCCTGCTTCAAAACCTCGACGCCGTTCTCGCTCTTGCCGCCGGTGTCGATGCCCAGCTGGCTCATCCAGCTCATGAACGGGAACTCATTGCCGAAGAACCAGACGCCCAGCGTGCGGTTCTTGAGGTCCTCGGGCGAGGAAATGCCCGCATCCTTCCAGCAGGTCAGCATCATGCCCGAGCTTTTGAACGGCTGAGCAATGTTGACCAGCGGCAGGCCCTTTTCGCGCGCAGCCAGCGCTGCGGGCATCCATTCGACGGTCACATCGGCGCCTCCGCCCGCGATCACCTGCGTGGGCGCGATGTCGGGGCCGCCGGGCAGGATGGTGACGTCCAGCCCCTCTTCTTCGTAGAATCCCTTGTCCTTGGCGACGTAGTAGCCCGCGAACTGGGCCTGCGTGACCCATTTCAATTGCAGCGTCACCTCGTCTGCGGCAAAGGCCGATCCGGCCGTCAGGGCCAGGGCCGTGATTGCCCCGCTGATAAACTTCTTCATCTTCATTTCTCCTAGTTGTTGTTGCGCCCCGTTTTCGGGGTCTTTTGAATGATTTATCCCCGCTGCGAGGGGTGCCAGAAGGTCACCAGTTTCTCGATCATGGCGACCAGACCGTAGAAGGCAGTCCCGGCCAGCGCCGCGACCACGATTTCCGCCCAGACCATGTCCAGCGACAATTGCCCGACACTGGTCGAAATCCGGAACCCCATGCCCAAAGTGGGCGAGCCGAAGAACTCTGCCACGATAGCGCCGATCAGGGCCAGCGTGGTGGAAATTTTCAACCCGTTGAAAATAAACGGCATGGCCGCGGGCAACCGCAGCTTCAGAAAGCTTTGCCAATAGGTTGCGGCATAGGTCTCCATCAGGTCGCGCTGCATCGCAGTGGCCTCGCGCAGGCCGGCCACCGTGTTGACCAGCATCGGGAAGAAGACCATCACCACCACAACGGCAGCCTTCGAGTGCCAGTCGAACCCGAACCACATCACAAGGATCGGCGCGGTACCCACGATCGGAAGCGCGGCCACGAAATTGCCCACCGGCAGCAGGCCCAGGCGAAGGAAGTCCCACCGGTCCACGGCGATTGCCATCAGGAAGGCGGCGCCGCATCCGATGACATAGCCGCTGAGCGCGCCCTTGATGATGGTCTGCACGAAATCGGCCCACAGGATCGGCAGGCTGTCCCAGAACCGGTCCCAGATCACCGAAGGCGCGGGCAGGATGACCAGAGGCACCTCGAGCCCGCGCACCAGCAGTTCCCACACCCCGATGACGGTCAGGCCGAAGATCAGCGGCGCAAGAATGCGCACCGCCCGCGTATCAGCATAGGGTCCGCTGGCCAGGCGGGTGTTCAGCCACCAACCGGCCAGCCACAAAAGGATTGCCAGACCGACCATCATCATTGCGCCATCCCCATGCGTTTCAACACCGCGCGTTCGATCAGGCCCAGCAGGCCCACCAGGCAAGCCGCCAGAATGGCCGCGGCAAACAACGCCGACCAGATCTGCACCGTCTGGCCGTAATAGCTGCCAGCCAGCAGCCGCGCGCCCAGCCCCGCCACGGCGCCTGTCGGCAGTTCGCCGACGATGGCCCCCACCAGCGACGCGGCGATCCCGATCTTGAGAGAAGCGAACAGATAGGGCATTGAGGCCGGCAGGCGCAGTTTCCAGAACGCCTGCCCGTTGCTTGCATTGTAGGTGCGCAGCAGGTCGAGTTGCATCGCATCAGGGCTGCGCAGGCCCTTGACCATGCCCACGACCACCGGGAAAAAGCTCAGATAGGCCGAGATCACCGCCTTGGGGATGATCCCCTGAATGCCGATCGAATACAGCACCACGATGATCATCGGCGCCAACGCGATGATGGGGATGGTCTGGCTGACGATAGCCCAGGGCATGACCGACAGGTCCATCACCCGGCTGTGCACGATCCCCACCGCCAACAAGATGCCCAGCCCCGTACCGATGGCAAAGCCCAGAATCGTCGCGCTGAGCGTCACCCAGCCGTGATAGACCAGCGAGCGTTTCGAGGTGATCTTCTTCTGAACCGTGGTCTCCCACAGCTCGATGCCTACTTGATGCGGTGCGGGCAGGCGCGGCCGGTCCTGCGCCCAGGTCGCCGGAATGGCAAAGCTGTTGCGCAGCGCCAGGCCGATTTCCCCCATGTCGCGGCGGTCTTTGGCCGAGGGTGGAACCACCTCGGCCCCGGCGCGTTCCTGTTCGGTCAGGACGCCCTTGATGTTCATCGGAATGCAGGCCGCGTACCAGATGACAACGATGGCCAGCAGAACGGTCAGAACGGCAACAAGCTGCTTCATGCGTGCCACTCCATCCGCACCACGGGGACGGTCTCGGGCGGTGTTGCGGCCTCGGTCCCGGTCTCGACAAAGCCCTCGCGGCGATAGAACCGTTGCGCGGCGGCATTCGGTTGATGGGCCGTCAGCCACAGAAAGCTGCGCCCCTGTTTTGCCCGGTCCAGAAGGCGCTTGCCGATGCCCTGCCCGGTCCGCAGGCAATACAGCGCGCCGACCTTCTGCGCCGCGGGATCGACCGACATGTAGCAATCGACGGGTTCGCCGACGACCCACATCTCGCGGTCCGGGAAGGCCTGCGCGATCAGCGCCTCCAATTCCTGCTGGGGCAGTTCATCCGTCATCCACTCGGTCTGGCGGACCCAGGCCGAGACCACCGCCGCGCAGGCTGGCACATCCGCCTCGGTCGCGCGTCTTATGTCATTCCTGCCCATCACACATCGTCCCCGTGCCCGGCGCGCAGCCCTTCGCGCACGCGGTGCGCGACCTCGATGAATTCGGGCGTGTCGCGGATGTCCAGCGGCCGTTCCTTGGGAAGAGGGCTGTCGATCACATCGGTGATCCGCCCGGGGCGCGGGCTCATCACGACGATCTTGGTGCTCAGATACACCGCCTCGGGGATCGAGTGGGTGACGAAGCCGATCGTCTTGCCGGTGCGCGCCCACAGCGCCAGAAGCTGTTCGTTCAGGTGATCGCGCACGATCTCGTCCAGTGCGCCGAAAGGCTCGTCCATCAACAGGATATCGGCGTCGAAGGCCAGCGCCCGGGCGATGCTGGCCCGTTGCTGCATCCCGCCCGACAGCTGCCACGGAAACTTCTCACCAAATCCTGCAAGATCAACAAGTTCCAGAACGTTTCTCGCACGCTCTTCCTGCTCCTGTGCCGAGTACCCCATGATCTCGAGCGGCAGTTTGATGTTCTTGGCGATGGTCCGCCACGGGTACAGGCCCGCCGCCTGAAATACATAGCCGTAGGCCCGGTTCCGGCGGGCCTCGTCCGGGGTCATGCCGTTGACGGTCAGCGTGCCGCCCGTAGGCGTTTCCAGCGCAGCGACACAGCGCAGAAAGGTCGTCTTGCCGCAGCCTGAAGGGCCGATGAAACTGACGAATTCGCCCTTGTCGATCGCCAGGTTCACGTCCTTGAGGGCGTGCACGGGTCCATCATTGGTTTGGAAGGTCAGGTCGAGGTTCTTTGCCTCGATCACGGGCTGGGTATTGCTTTCCGATGTCATCCTACTGCCTTGAAGTTTTGGCTTTTTTGCCCGTTCGGTAACCTTCGTGCATCATACCCCCGTCGCCGGGATGCCCGACCTCTCAACCGGGCGCGGGGCGGTCAGCTCTTTCCAGGTGCTCAGCGCTTTGTTCACGGTGGTGTTGGCCTCGCGCGCGACGAATTTGCCGTGGCCTTCCTGCGTTCGGATCTCGCCATCATGCACCGCCACCTGTCCGCGGGTCAGGGTAAAGCGCGGCAGGCCCTTGACCTCGTGCCCCTCGAACACGTTGTAGTCGATCGCCGACTGCTGCGTCGCCGCGCTGATGGTCTTGGTCTTGTCCGGGTCCCACACCACCAGATCGGCATCTGCGCCGACCAGAACGGCGCCTTTTTTCGGATAGCAATTCAGTATCTTGGCGATGTTTGTTGAGGTCACGGCCACGAATTCGTTCGGCGTCAGCCGCCCGGTCGCCACGCCGTGGGTCCACAGCATCGGCATCCGATCCTCCAGGCCGCCCGTTCCGTTCGGGATTTTGGTGAAATCGCCCACGCCGAACCGTTTCTGCTCGGTCGTGAAGGCGCAGTGATCGGTGGCCACCACGCTCAGCGAGCCTGACTGCAGCCCCGCCCACAGGCTGTCCTGGTGCTGCTTGTTGCGGAACGGCGGGCTCATCACCCGGCGCGCGGCGTGATCCCAATCGGGATGCGCATATTCGCTGTCGTCCAGCGTCAGGTGCTGGATCAGCGGCTCGCCCCAGACGCGTTTGCCCTGCATCCGGGCCCGGCGGATGGCCTCATGCGCCTCTTCGCACGAGGTGTGCACCACATAGAGCGGCACACCGGCCATGTCGGCGATCATGATGGCGCGGTTGGTGGCCTCGCCCTCGACCTGCGGCGGGCGCGAATAGGCATGGGCTTCGGGGCCGGTATTGCCTTCGGCCAGCAGCTTGGCCTGCAACTCGGCCACCACGTCGCCGTTTTCGGCATGGACCATCGCGATCCCGCCCAGCTCGGCCAGCCGCTTGAACGAGGCAAACAGCTCGTCGTCATTGACCATCAGCGCGCCTTTGTAGGCCATGAAATGCTTGAAGGTGTTGATGCCCCGCTGTTCGATCACGGTTTTCAGATCGTCGAACACCTGTTCGCCCCACCACGTCACGGCCATGTGAAAAGAATAGTCGCAATTGGCGCGGGTTGATTTGTTGTCCCAGCGTTTGAGCGCATCCAGCAGGCTTTCGCCCGGGTTCGGCAGCGCGAAGTCCACCACCATAGTGGTGCCGCCGGCCAGCGCCGCGCGGGTGCCGCTTTCGAAATCATCGCTGGAATAGGTTCCCATGAACGGCATTTCCAGATGCGTATGCGGGTCGATCCCGCCGGGCATGACGTAACAGCCGGTCGCGTCCAGTTGCTCGTGCCCCTTCAGATCCGGCCCGATCTCGGCGATCACGCCGCCTTCGATCTTGACGTCGGCCTTGTAGGTCAGATCCGCGGTGACGACGGTTCCGTTCTTGATGACTGTGCTCATGTTCAACTCCCTGCGGGCGCGTCTGTTGCGCCTCTGTTGGTTTTCCTGCGGATTGGGGGCGCGGCCCCGGCTATTCCACGATCTCGGCGGTTTCGACGACCGCGTGGAACAGCACATCCGCCCCGGCGGTTGCCCATTCCTTGCTGATTTCCTCGGCCTCGTTGTGGCTCAGGCCATCCACGCATGGGCACATCACCATCGCGGTCGGCGCCAGGCGGTTGATCCAGCAAGCATCGTGCCCCGCGCCCGAGATGATGTTGGTGTGCGAATAGCCGAGCCGCTCGGCCGCGTTGCGCACGGCTGCGACGCAGGTTTCGTCGAATTTCACCGGGTCGAACCCGCCGACCTTCTCGAACTCGACCTGCAGGCCCATCTCATCCACGATGTCCTCGGCGGCGACGCGCAGGCGGTTCTCCATGTCCTTGATGACGTCCAACTCGGGCGAGCGGAAATCGACCGTGAACACCACCTTGCCCGGGATCACGTTGCGCGAGTTCGGATAGACGTCGATATGCCCGGCAGCCCCCACGGCATGAGGCGCGTGCGACCAGGCGATCTCGTCCACCTTTTCAAGAATGCGCGCCATCGCCAGCCCGGCGTTCTTGCGCATCGGCATCGGGGTCGATCCGGTATGCGCGTCCTTGCCGGTCACGGTCACCTGGGTCCAGCTGAGGCCCTGCCCATGGGTGACGACGCCGATATCCTTGCCCTCGGCCTCGAGGATCGGGCCCTGTTCGATATGCAACTCAAAGAAGGCATGCATCTTGCGGGCCCCGACCTCTTCGTCGCCGCGCCAGCCGATGCGCTGCAATTCGTCGCCGAATTTCTTGCCCTCGGCATCCTCGCGGTCATAGGCCCAGTCCTGCGTGTGCATCCCCGCGAACACGCCCGAAGCCAGCATGGCGGGGGCGAACCGCGTGCCCTCCTCGTTGGTCCAGTTGGTGGCCACGATCGGGTGTTTGGTCTTGATGCCCAGATCGTTCAGGGTGCGGATGATCTCAAGCGCGCCCAGAACCCCCAGCACCCCGTCATACTTGCCGCCCGTCGGCTGCGTATCCAGGTGCGAACCGACATAGACCGGCAGCGCATCGGGGTCGGTGCCGGGGCGTATGGCGAACATGTTGCCCATCTGGTCAAGGCCCATGGTGCACCCGGCCTCTTCGCACCATTTCTGGAACAGCGCGCGGCCCTCGGCATCTTCGTCGGTCAGGGTCTGGCGGTTGTTGCCGCCGGCCACGCCCGGGCCGATCTTGGCCATCTCCATCAGACTGTCCCACAACCTGTCGCCATTGATCCTGAGATTCTGCGCCGGAGCTGCCATGTTCGTCTTCCCTGTTGCTTGCGATTAGGCTCGCTTTTGGTGTCTTGATTTGACCATCTGGTCAAACTCACGCTATCACGGGTTCGACATCAGTCAAGAAATTGCATCGCACCGATGCAAAAATCGGCATATTCAACACCTGCTTGTTCGAAAAAGAGACGCCCTGCATACATGCCCAAAGACCGCGCCCCGACCCGAATTCAGAAAAAGAACCGCGCCGCGATTCTCGAGGCCGCACTGAACGTGTTTTCGGCCCATGGGTTTCGCGGGGCGACCGTCGATCAGATCGCGGCCGAGGCCGGGCTGAGCAAGCCGAACCTTTTGTATTATTTTCCGTCAAAAGAGGCGATCCACACCGCGCTTCTGTCCGGCCTGCTGGACACCTGGCTGGCGCCGCTGCACGACCTTGACGAAAACGGCGAGCCGATGGAGGAGATCCTCTCGTACATCAAGCGCAAGCTGCAGATGAGCCGCGAGTTGCCGCGCGAAAGCCGCCTGTTCGCGAATGAGTTGGTGCAGGGCGCGCCCCGCATCCATGACGCCCTGTCGAACGATCTGAAGGCGCTGGTCGATCAGAAGGCAGCCGTTCTGACGCACTGGATGGATCAGGGTAAAATCGCCCGCCTGCACCCACATCACCTGATCTTTTCGATCTGGGCGCTGACCCAGCACTATGCGGATTTCGATGTTCAGGTGCGCGCGATCCTAGGCGACGAAGACCCGTTCGAAGGGGCCGCGCCCTTCATCGATACCCTGTACCGAAAACTACTGACCCCATGAAAAAAGGGCCGCAGCGCGGCCCCTTTTGGTGATCTGACGCCGGTCACTCGGCGGCCTTGGCCATCGGGTTGTTCGGGTGGGTCGTCCAGTTGGCATAGTCCGGCTGAACCACCTTGCCGGTGCGCGGATCGACCTCGCCCGCCGCCATCGGAACCATCGAGATGCAGCCCTCGACCGGGCAGACATCCACGCATAGGTTGCAGGCCACGCATTCCTCGTCGATCACCTCGAACACGCGGTCGGGCGACATGGAAATGGCCTGGTGGCTGGTGTCCTCGCAGGCCGCGTAGCAGCGGCCGCACTTGATGCACTGATCCTGATCGATCTTGGCCTTGGCGACGTAGTTCAGGTTCAGATACTGCCAGTCGGTCACGTTCGGAACCGCCCGCCCGACGATCTCGGAGACGTTGGAATAGCCCTTCTCGTCCATCCACTGCGACAGGCCCGCCGTCAGTTCGTCGATGATCTTGAACCCATAGGTCATCGCCGCGGTGCATACCTGCACCGTGCCGCAGCCCAGCGCCATGAACTCGGCCGCGTCGCGCCACGTGGTCACCCCGCCGATGCCCGAGATCGGCAGGCCTTGGGTCGCCTCGGCGCGGGCGATCTCGGAGACCATCGACAGGGCGATGGGCTTGACCGCCGGGCCGCAATAGCCGCCGTGGCTGCCCTTGCCGTCGATCGAGGGCTCGGGGCTGAACGTGTCCAGATTGACGCTGGTGATCGAGTTGATCGTGTTGATCAGCGACACCGCATCGGCCCCGCCATTCCGCGCCGCAGCCGCCGGCTTGCGAATGTCGGTGATGTTGGGCGTCAGCTTCACGATCACCGGACGGTCATAGTATTTCTTGCACCAGCGGGTGACCATTTCGATATATTCGGGCACCTGCCCCACGGCTGAGCCCATACCGCGCTCGCTCATCCCGTGCGGGCAGCCGAAGTTCAGCTCGATCCCGTCGGCGCCGGTTTCGGCAACACGCGGCAGGATGGCTTTCCACGCCTCCTCCTCGCACGGCACCATGATCGAGGCGATCAGGGCGCGATCCGGGTAATCCGCCTTGACGCGGGCCATCTCCTCGAGGTTCACCTCGAGCGGCCGGTCGGTGATCAGTTCGATGTTGTTGAGGCCCAGCAGACGCCGGTCGGCCCCGTAGATCGCCCCGTACCGGGGGCCATTCACGTTGACCACCGGCGGCCCTTCGGACCCCAGCGTTTTCCACACGACGCCACCCCATCCGGCCTCGAAGGCACGCCGGACGTTGTATTCCTTGTCGGTCGGCGGCGCCGAGGCCAGCCAATAGGGGTTGGGGCTTTCGATACCCAGAAAGTTCGTTTTCAAATCAGCCATTTATCCGGCCTCCCTGATGCGAAGATGCATCTTCGTCTTGTCACACATATTCACGCGCCGACGCCCTGCTCAGGCACTCAGGCTGGCGTGAATGTCCATCGCGGCATCGCGGCCCTCGGCCACGGCGGTCACGGTCAGATCCTCGCCGCCCGCAGCACAGTCTCCGCCGGCCCAGACCCCCGGAACCGAGGTGCGCCCGGTTGCGTCAACGGCGATCTTGTTGCCGTCGAGTTCCAACCCTTCCGGAGCACCATCCAAGGTCTGACCGATCGCCTTCAGAACCTGATCCGCAGGCAGTCGAATGGTTTCGCCCGTGCCGGTCAACGTGCCATCTACGGTGGCAGTATACTCCAATTCGATCTCGGCCGCCGCTCCGTTTCCGTGAATTGCCACCGGCTGAACGTTACAAAGAATTCGGACGCCGTGGGATGCGGCCAGATCCTGTTCGTAGCGACTGGCGCCCATTGCGTCACGACCGCGGCGATAGGCGATGGTCACATGTTCGGCCCCCAGCAGCTTGGATTTCACCGCGGCATCCACGGCCGTCATTCCACCGCCGATAATCACCACATTTCGGCCTACCGGCAGTTTTGCCAAATCGGATGCTTGCCGAACATCTGCGATGAAGTCGACAGCGTTCCTGACGCCGTCCTTGTCCGACCCTTGCGCGCGCAAGGCGTTGACGCCAGCAAGGCCGATTGACAGGAAGACCGCGTCGTAGGCCTCCAACAATCCGTCCAACGAGATCGTGTCGCCCAGAACCGATCCGGTTTCAATCGCGATGCCGCCGATCTTCAGCAGCCAGTCCACCTCGGCCTGGGCAAAGTCATTGGTCGCCTTGTAGGCGGCGATCCCGTATTCGTTCAGCCCGCCGGGCTTGGGTTTCGCCTCGTGGATCACCACGTCATGGCCCAGCATCGCCAGACGATGCGCACAGGCCAGCCCCGCCGGCCCTGCCCCGATCACTGCCACGGTCTTGCCGGTGGGGGCCGCGCGTGTGAACGGGTGCACACCGGCCTGCATCAGCGTGTCGGTCGCATACCGCTGCAAGCGCCCGATCTCGACCGGCTTGCCCTCGGCCGTTTCGCGCACACAGGCTTCCTCGCACAGCGTTTCGGTCGGACACACACGGGCGCACATGCCGCCCAGAATGTTCTGATCGAGGATCGTCTTCGCCGCCGACTCCGGTTGTCCGGCCTGAATCTGCCGGATGAACAGCGGAATATCGATATCGGTCGGACAGGCCGTCACGCACGGCGCGTCATAGCAGAAATAACACCGATCGGCGGCCACGGCGGCCTCGTGCGGCGCCAGAGGCGGATGCAGATCGGTGAAATTCGAGGTCAGCTCATCGCTGGAAAGCCGCCCGGCGACGATGCCGGGTGCCATCTGGCCCTGTGCCATCACTCTACTCCCTGTAGATATGTTTGTTATTGAGACCAGCTTGCCACAAACAAAAATTTTATCAATTGGTAAAATTTGCCAATTGGTCAAAAAAGCGAAAACCGGGCCGAATGACCCGGTTTTTGGGCGGCATTTGCCCGTTTTTCAGGCGAAACCGGCCTCAGACCATGCCGGACAGGTGGCCTGACTTCATCCAGACGCGGGCGCCATCCGGTCCTGCCCGCAATTCAGTGCGCGTTCCGGGCGGCAGCCGCAGCCAGTCCCATCGCGCGAATTCCTCGCCTTGTTCGGTGAAACCGCCGTCGATCACGAAGACCTCGGCCCCGCCGGACGCGTCAATCGGCACGACCTGACCCGGCGGCCAACTGCGCATTTCGACCGTTTCATGGTCGTCCTTGAACAGCGGCACGTGGTCCGCACCGTTGATCGAGCGGCGCACGGTGGTTCGGTCGTTCGGGTCGAACTGGTGCAGTTTGACCAAGATCGTCGCGCCTTGGCTGGCCGAGGGCGTATGCGACGAGGTCGGCGGGTTGCGGACATAGCTGCCCACCGGGAAATCTCCGGTCTCGTCCTGGAACACGCCGTCCAGAACCAGGTATTCCTCGCCCCCGTCATGGGTGTGTGCGGCAAACGCGCTGCCGGGGGCAAAGCGCACGATGGTGGTGGCGCGCGCCACCTCGTCGCCGATCCGGTCCAGCATCTTGCGCTCGACCCCGGCGGCGGGAGACGCCACCCACTCGGTCTGGTCGAAGTGAACCGCCACCCGCTGGGTGAAATCCGCATTGATCCGCATGTCGCGCTCCTGTCTGGTCTCCTCCATCAACATGGGCGTGCCGGGCCCGATTTAAAACACGCGGTGTCAACGGTTTTGACGCAGGTTCAGCGATGCTGTAGGTCGAAACTAACGGCAAGGGGCGTGCAAAGGCCCCGAACGGAAGGCGCAGATGCAGGCAGACCGGCAGAAATTCAACATCCTGATCATCGGGCAGAACAACCGCCTGCAATACGAAGCCGTCCTGTTCGCCGCCTCGCTGCGCCATTCCGCGCCCGGGTTTTTGGGCCGCCTGTTCGTTGGCGTTCCGCAACCCGGCCCGCGCTGGAGCCAGGACCCGAGCATCCGCAACGACGATGTTCTGAAGGCGCTGAAACAGCTCGATGCCGAGATCCTGCCCTTTTCGTCCGAGGTGTTCGGCCAAAGCTATCCCTACGGCAACAAGATCGAGGCGCTGGCCGCCCTGCCCGAGGGTGAGCCCTTCGTGTTCTTCGACACCGACACGCTGATCACCGGCGACCTGGCCGCCGTGCCGTTCGATTTCGACCGGCCCGGCGCATCTCAGAAGGTCGAGGGCACCTGGCCCAAGCCAACCCTGTACGGGCCTGGCTTCGACGGCATCTGGCGGGCGCTCTATGACCGGTTCGGGCTGGATTTCCAAAGCTCGATCGACCCGACCCAACCGGCGGAATACTGGCGGCGGTACCTGTATTTCAATGCGGGCTATTTCTTTTACAAATGCCCCCGCCAACTCGGCGCGCGGTTTCTGGACTATGCCCGCACCATCCGGGATGGAGAGATCCCCGCCCTGACCGGCCAGAACCTGGACCCTTGGCTGGACCAGGCGGCGCTGCCGCTGGTCATCCACGCGCTTGGCGGCGGGCGCGATGTTCTGCCCGAGGGCCTGCTGGATGGCTCGGTCAGTTGCCACTATCGCCTGTTTCCGCTGCTCTATGCCCGCGAAAGCGACCGGGTGGTCGAGGTGTTGGAAACCGTTGCCGCGCCCAACAAGGTCAAGAAGGTGCTTAAGAACTACGACCCGCTGAAACGGCTGGTCTATCAGGGCAAGGGCGCCAAGATCCGCGCCATGTTCGACCGGGACAACCTGCCCCAGCGCGAGCAGGCCATCCGTAAGGTGATCAAGAACAAGGGGCTGTGGCTGCGCTGACGCGGACATTGTGCCGGGCCCGGCAATCGCCTAGAGATTCTGCAACGCTTATACCCAACAGGAGAGTGACGGATGTCCGACGGCCCCACCTATGGTTTTGATACGCTGCAAATTCACGCGGGCGCCCGCCCCGATCCGGCGACCGGCGCGCGCCAGACCCCGATCTATCAGACCACTGCCTATGTGTTCCGCGATGCCGATCACGCGGCCGCTTTGTTCAACCTGCAAGAGGTCGGCTATATCTACTCGCGCCTGACCAACCCCACGGTGGCAGTTCTGCAAGAGCGGGTGGCGACGCTGGAAGGTGGCGTTGGCGCGGTATGCTGCTCTTCGGGGCACGCGGCGCAGATCATGGCGCTGTTCCCGCTGATGGGGCCGGGCTGCAACGTGGTCGCCTCGACCCGGCTGTATGGCGGGACGGTCACGCAGTTCAGCCAGACCATCAAACGCTTTGGCTGGACAGCCAAGTTCGTCGATACCGATGATCTGGATGCGGTGAAGGCCGCCATCGACGACGATACCCGCGCGGTGTTCTGCGAATCCATCGCCAATCCGGGCGGCTATGTCACCGATATCCGCGCACTGGCCGATGTGGCCGATGCCGCCGGTATTCCGCTGATCGTCGACAACACCTCGGCCACCCCCTATCTGTGCCGCCCGATCGAGCATGGCGCCACTCTGGTCGTGCATTCGACCACCAAGTACCTGACCGGCAATGGCACGGTCACCGGCGGCTGCATCGTGGATTCGGGCAAGTTCGACTGGTCCGCCAATGACAAGTTTCCCTCGCTCAGCGCACCAGAGCCTGCCTATCACGGCCTCAAGTTCCACGAAACCTTCGGCCCGCTGGCCTTCACCTTCCACGGTATCGCCGTAGGCCTGCGCGACCTGGGCATGACGATGAACCCGCAGGCGGCGCATTACACGCTGATGGGGATCGAGACGCTGAGCCTGCGTATGCAGCGCCATGTCGAAAACGCCGAGAAGATCGCCGCCTGGCTCGAGAAAGACGACCGCGTGGACTATGTGACCTATGCGGGCCTGCCCTCGTCGCCATATCACAACCGGGTCAAGAAGCATTACCGCAAAGGCGCCGGGGCCCTGTTCACCTTTGCGGTCAAGGGCGGCTATGACGCCTGCGTCAAGCTGGTGAACGCGCTGGAAATCTTCAGCCACGTCGCCAACCTGGGCGATGCGCGGTCGCTGATCATCCATTCGGCCTCGACCACGCACCGCCAACTGACCCCCGAACAGCAAGAGGCCGCCGGCGCGGGGCCGAACGTAGTACGGGTCTCGATCGGGATCGAGGATGCCGACGATCTGATCGCCGATCTCGATCAGGCGCTGTCCAAGGCCTGCGCCTAGTCCAAAATGCCGGGGCGCAGGATCAACGCATTGGGCCAGCCGGTGGGCCTGCCGGTTGCGGGGGAGTTCCCGCGCCCGGCCCCACCGCGCGCGCCCATGAAGGGGCGGTTTTGCCGCGTGGTGCCCTTGGATGTGAATGCGGATGCGCCCGGCCTGTTCCGGGCGTTTGCCGCCGATACCGACGGGCGCAACTGGACCTACCTGCCCTACGGCCCGTTCGACTCGCAAGCTGGGTTCGCCGCCTGGCTGGCCCAAACCTGCACAGGGGACGATCCGCTGTTCCATACGGTTCTGGACCAGGGCGGGCAGCCCGTCGGGATGGCATCCTATATGCGTATCGACCGCAATGCCGGGGCGATCGAGGTGGGGCACATCCATTTCTCGCCGCTGATGCAGCGTACTCCGGTCGCGACCGAGACGATGTTCCTGATGATGTGCCGCGTGTTCGACGAGTTGGGCTATCGCCGGTACGAATGGAAATGCGATGCGCTGAATGCCCCGTCGCGCCGGGCCGCCGAACGGCTGGGTTTTGTCTTCGAAGGCGAATTTCGGCAGGCCACCCATTACAAGGGGCGCAACCGCGACACGGCGTGGTTTTCGATCATCGATACGGACTGGCCACGCATCCGGCAGGCGTTCGAAACTTGGCTGTCACCTGAGAATTTCGATGCCACGGGCCAACAACGGGAACCGCTGACGGCCCGCAGCGAAAGCTGACGTCACTCGGAAATGTCGAACTCCATCGACACAGTGACCGAAACCGAAACCTCGCCACCGGCGACCGGGACCCCGCCCGAATCGGCCATGGCCATCTCGCGCATCTGGGGCATTGGGCGAATGCCCCCGCCCTGCTCGTTGATCGACACGACTGAACCCAAGGTGACACCGGCGGCCTGAGCCAATTGTTCGGCCTTGGCCGTGGCATCGGCGACGGCTTGGGCGCGCGCCTTCGCTTCAAGCGGCTTGGGATCCTGGATCGTGAAGGTCAAACCACCAAAATCATTCGCACCATCCTGAATGACCGCATCCATGATCTGCCCCAGATCATCCAGATTTCTGACCCGCACGAACACACGGTTCGACGCAACGAAGCCCGTGATCCTCGGTGCTTCGCCATCCGCGTTGCCCCGTCCGGACCAAACCGGGGACAGGGACAGATCGCGAGTCTGCAGGTCGCGCGATTCGATCCCCATCTCACTCAGGCGGCTCAGGACGGTGGCAACCGCGTCCGAGGTGGCCTGCATTGCTGCGGAAGCCTGCGCGTCTTGATTTGTCACCCCCACCGTGATGGTTGCCATATCCGGCGCGGCCTCGGCTGTTCCGGTTCCGTAAACCTGGATGCGACGTTCTTCCGCATGGGCGGCCACGGCAACTGTCGCCGCCAATACCGCCGCCAAAAAAGCAAATGTCTTCAATGTGATCTCTCCTGTTTTCTGAGATCAAAGATGGGTTGGCAAGCCTTCGCCGGACAAGGGGAGATTTTGCCTTTTCCTTTCCCTCGGCGGGTTCCTGCTTTAATCTCGGTGCGCGGACGCAAGGGCGTTTGCTTTGGTTCAGACAATTACGGCACCCTTGAATAATGAAACCCGCTTTTGCGCTGTCTCTTTCGGATAACGGGATCACTCTGCTGCACTATTCGGATGACGAATGGTTTGGCATCGGCACCGTATCACTGGACGCGCCGGATTTTTCCGAACAGCTGAACGAGCTTCGCGGTCGAGGTTTCGCGCTGGCCAATGACCTGAGCTGTACGGTCGTGATTCCTTCGGACCACGTGCGCTACCTCACGGTCGCCAGCCCAGAAGACTCCGACGTGACACAGGTGGTCGAGGCGGAATTGGCTCAGGCCACTGGCTGTGAGATTGCCGAGTTGATGTATGACCTCCGTGCGGATGGGTCGGATCTTCTGGTCGCTGCCGTGGCGAAAGAGACAGTAGAAGAGGCCCGAGCCTTTGCCAGTCGCTACGGGTTCGTGCCTGTTCGGTTTGCTGCAACATTGGCCCCCGATGCGCCTTGGACAGGTACCGGAGAGTTCGAGTTTGCCGAGCGCGCGACATCCGCCACACTGCCAACTGTGCCACCGGCCGAGGAGATAGCTGTTGTCCCGCCGGCCCCGGACGCAGAACCCGTGCCTCAGGCTTCGCAGGCATCGGAACCCGATCCGGCCCCCTCGCCTCAGGCGCATCCGATTGCTGAACCCGCTCAGCCGGACGTATTCGTATCGCCGATAGAAGCGACTGAAACCGCCTCACAGAATTCTGGGGCATCAGATTCCGGCATACCGGTTCGCTACATTGGCGCCGCTGCGGCGGGCGCCGTCGTGCTGGCCGTTGTCGCATTGATCTGGTCGGGGTCAGACGAAACTGGCAGCCCGGTGGCGACTGCGCCGGTCGTCGAAACGGCACCTGCGCCAGTTTCTATCACCGCCCCACCGATGACCGAGACCGAAGGGCTGGCAGGAGTCGCTCCTGAGCCCAAGGACACGCCCGACCCCGAGGCATTGGCCGACGAAGACCTGACGTTTGAAGCCAGCACGCCCCTGGTCGAGCCGGAGACACCCACGCCCCCCGAATTGACGCCAACGGATCAGGCAATTCTGGAAGCATTGAATGTTGCGCCCTCGCCCGTCGAGCAGGTCGAACGCGATCCGGAAAGTGTCGAGGATTTCGAAGAAGCCTCTGGCCTGACGATCACCGCGCCCGATCCGCTGCCGCTGCCAGACCCCGAGGTGCCCGAGGACGTATACCTGTCGTCCGTTGATCACGCGGAGCTGTCGCAGGATGCCGTGGCGCTTCCTGCCGAAGAGAGCTTTGATACCGACGAGCCGGTGGCGACGGTTGGTCTGCCCAATGCCGCGGGCAGCCGTTTCGAGCTGGATGACCGTGGCCTTGTTACTCCGACACCTGAGGGGACATTGAACCCCGACGGCATCCTTGTGTTCCTCGGCCGCCCGTCGTCGGTTCCCCCCCAGGTGCCGGTCAGGTTCGAAACCGACCCAACCGCCACAGACGAGGACACACGGCTGGCCGGCCTGCGTCCGCGCCTGCGCCCGGAAACGCTGGTTGAGAACTTTGAGCGTGGGCAGTTGGGCGGCCGGACGGTGGACGAGTTGGCGGTCATTCGCCCGAAATCCAGGCCGGCGTCTATCCAAGAGCGCGCGGCAGTGGACCGCACGCCCACCGCATTGGCCGTGGTGCGCGTCCCCCGCCCCCGCGTTCGTCCGTCGACCGTGGCCGCTCTGGCGGCCCGAAAAGCAACAACCGGCTCGGCCACTCTGGGGTCGACAGCGGCAGTAGCAAAGGCGGATGACGATGAAGCGGGATCGTTCAAACCCACAACCGTCGCCCCCAAGATACCCAGCCGGGCCTCGGTGGCGCGCCAGGCCACGATTGACAATGCATTGAACCTGCGGCGTCTGAACCTGATCGGCGTTTACGGTACTCCCGCCAATCGGCGCGCCTTGGTCCGACTACCGAGCGGTCGGTACAAGAAGCTGAAGGTAGGAGATCGGATTGACGGCGGCAAAGTCGTCGCGATCGGCGACAGCGAGCTTCGTTATCAGAAAGGCGGCCGCAACGTCACGTTGAAGATGCCGCGCGGATAAAATTCGCCGCGTTTCGGAAAATGGAACCCGGCAGGCCGGGTTCCAAATTCTGGGTCTTCATCAGGCGGCAGAAATCTCTCCGGATTCAATCTGCTCGCGCTCGATCGACTCGAACAGAGCCTTGAAATTGCCCTCGCCAAAGCCGTCATCACCCTTGCGCTGGATGAACTCGAAGAAGATCGGACCAATCACGGTTTTCGAGAAGATCTGCAGCAGGATCTTGGTCTCGCCGCCGTCCACCACGCCTTCACCGTCGATCAGGATGCCGTGCTTTTTCATGCGGTCCACCGGCTCGTCATGGCCCTTCACGCGTTCGAAGGACATATCATAGTAGGCATCGTTGGGACCGGGCATGAACTTCAGACCGCGTTCGGCGATTGCATCGGTCGAGTCATAGATGTTCTCGCTGCCGACGGCGATGTGCTGGATGCCTTCGCCTTTGTACTTCTTCAGGTAGGATACGATCTGACCGGTCTCGCCGCGGTCTTCGTTGATCGGAATCCGGATACGGCCGCAGGGCGAAGTCAATGCACGGCTGAGCAAGCCGGTATATTTGCCCTGGATGTCAAAGAAACGGATTTCGCGGAAGTTGAACAGATCGCCGTAGAACTTGAACCACTTGTCCATGTTGCCCTTGAAGACATTGTGAGTCAGGTGATCGAGGTAGTAGAAGCCGACGCCGCGCGGCTTGGACTGCTTCAGCCACTCGAATTCCTGATTGTAGGGCGAGGTTTCGTAATACTGGTCGATGAAATAGATCAGCGACCCGCCGATACCCTTGATCGCGGGCACATCCATGGTCTTGTCGGCCGCATCATAGGGTTCTGCCCCCTTCGACACCGCATGGTCATAGGCCTTTTGCGCATCCACGACACGCCAGCCCATCGACGGGGCACAGGGGCCGTGCTCTTCCACGAATTTCGCAGCAAAGCTGTCGGGGTCCGCGTTCAGGATGTAGGTCACATCGCCCTGCTGCCACAGCTCGATCAGCGGTTTGGTTTTGTGGTGCGCAACCTTTTCAAAACCCATCTTGGCGAACAGGTCGCGCAGCTCCTGCGGTTCGGGATGCGCGAATTCAACAAATTCAAACCCATCTGTGCCGGCGGGGTTCTCGGCGCTGATCACGGATTTCGGGGCGTTGTGCGGGAAAGGGCCCATGGCTTGTCCTCTTGAAACAGGAAATTCTTTGCTGATTCAAGAATACGCCTTTTTCAGCGCTGTTTTTGCGCATTCTTTTCATATAAACTACGGAAGCCTGCGAAATCTCCGCACCAGAACCCGAAAATTGTGAGAATCTCCGCACATGCTGGACGCAACCGATACTCGCCTGCTGGCCGCGCTGCAAAAAGACGCGCACCTGACCGCGCATCAGTTGGGCGAAATGCTGAACCTGTCCCCCAGTCAGGCCGGGCGCCGCCGTCAGCGGCTGGAAGCCGAGGGCTATATCACTGGCTACGCGGCGCGGCTCGACCCGCGCAAACTTGGCCTGCAGGTCCAAGGCTTCGTACAGGTTCACCTCGGCACCCACGGCCCCGAACAATCATCCAGTTTTGCGCGCATGGTGGAAACCCGCCCGGATATAACCAGCGCCTGGACGATGACTGGCGAGGCAGATTATCTGCTCCATGTCTATTGCGAGGATCTTTCCGCGCTCAATACCTTGCTTCACGAGGTGATACTGCCCCATCCTGCGGTGGCACGGGTGCAAAGCCAGATCGTGATGGACCAGCTGAAACGCGACGCTCCGCTGCCGACCTGACGGCAAGGAAAGGAAGAAGATGAACGAGTTTCTGTACCAGGCTTCGATCTATCTGGCAGCCGCCGTGATCGCCGTCCCCCTGTCGGCGCGGCTTGGGCTGGGGTCTGTCCTCGGATATCTCGCCGCCGGCATCGCCATCGGTCCGATCCTTGGGCTCGTAGGTGCGGAAACCAAGGACTTGCAGCATGTCGCGGAATTTGGCGTCGTCATGATGCTGTTCCTGATCGGGCTCGAGCTGGAACCCCGCGCGCTTTGGGATATGCGGCACCGGTTGTTGGGGCTTGGTGGACTGCAGATCTCGCTCTCTACGGTCGTGATTGCAGCAGTTACCTTCTACACGGGTCAACCATGGTCAGTTGCCTTGGCCGTGGGGCTG
Source organism: Ruegeria sp. BC6 (assembly GCF_056539185.1). Taxonomy (NCBI): domain Bacteria; kingdom Pseudomonadati; phylum Pseudomonadota; class Alphaproteobacteria; order Rhodobacterales; family Roseobacteraceae; genus Ruegeria; species Ruegeria sp. BC6. The sequence goes on along the minus strand of NZ_JBQFUM010000001.1, from coordinate 199,526 downwards.
ACACTGTCCCTGTCTTCAACTGCCATCGTGCTGCAGACGCTGTCGGAAAAAGGTTTGATGCGCACAAACGGCGGGCGATCCACGTTCTCGGTCCTTCTGACTCAGGATATCGCCGTGATTCCGATCCTGGCGTTTCTGCCACTGCTGGCCATGCCGGCCAGCATCTTCATCGAGGATGACGGATCAATCACGCGCGGCGGCGACGGGCACGGCGACGCGCACCATACGTTGTCATTGGTCGATGGCCTGCCCGGATGGGCGGTGACGCTGGTGACATTGGGTGCGATCGCATTCGTGATCGTGGTAGGCGTCTACCTGACCCGTCCCTTGTTCCGATTCATCCATACCACCCGCCTGCGCGAGATGTACACGGCGCTGGCCCTGATGATCGTAGTAGGGATCTCGTTCCTGATGACGCTGGTGGGCCTGTCCCCGGCGTTGGGCGCCTTCCTCGCTGGCGTCGTTCTTGCCAGTTCCGAGTTCCGGCACGAGATGGAAAGCGACCTTGAGCCGTTCAAGGGATTGCTGCTGGGCCTGTTCTTCATCACGGTCGGGGCCGGGATCGACGTCGGGTACTTTTTCAACGATCCGTTCGACCTGATCGGGCTGGCCCTGCTGGTAATCCTGGTCAAGGGACTGATCCTGTATGCCGTTGGTCGTGCATTCAAGTTGCGCGGCCGCGACCATTGGCTGTTCACGCTGGGTTTGGCTCAGGCGGGTGAGTTTGGCTTTGTACTGCTGGCCTTTTCGACCAAGCAGAATGTCATTCCCCCGGCCCTGTCGCAGAAGCTGTTGATGATCATTGCCCTGACCATGCTGATCACACCGCTTCTGTTCATCATCTATGACTACCTTTCGCGCCACATCCGCGACAACTCACCCGAGGTTGAACCCGAGGAAATAGACGAAAAAGGTCCCGTCATCATTGCGGGAATTGGGCGGTTCGGACAGATCGTCAACCGGCTGGTGCGCGCCAGCGGGTTCAAGACGGTGGTGCTGGACCACAATATCGAGACGATCCAGCTGATGCGTCGGTTCGGCGTCAAAGGATTCTTGGGTGATCCGACGCGTCCCGAATTGCTGCGGGCTGCGGGCCTTGAAAAGGCTTCCGTTTTGGTGGCCGCGATGGACAACCGCAAGGAAGTGACCCGATTGGTCGGCTACGCCCGCCGGCAGCGCCCTGACCTTCACATCGTCGCCCGCGCGCATGACCGGACCCATGTGTACGAGCTGTATCAGGCCGGCGCTGATGACATCGTGCGTGAGCTGTTCGACAGCTCTCTGCGGGCCGGGCGCTACGTGCTGGAGAACATTGGTCTGAGCGAGTACGAGGCCGCGCAAGCACAGCAGACCTTCTATCACCACGATCGGCAGGCAATTCGCGAATTGGCCGAACTCTGGGTTCCCGGCATGCCGACGGCCGAGAACAAAAAGTACATCGAACGCGCGCGCGAGTTGGAGAAGGACCTCGAGACCGCCCTGCTGGAACTGGCCGAAAAGAACGAAAAGAAGTCGGCCTGACCCCGGGATCTCCCGGGTCAGCCCAGCTCAACCGTCCGACACACCGGCTTCGGCAAAAGTGGCCATACCCGAATGGCAAGCGACGGCGCTTTTCAGGATGTTGATGGCCAGCGCAGCCCCCGACCCTTCGCCCAGCCGCAGCCCGAGGCTCAGCAACGGCGCTTTGTTCAGCTTGGTCAGCATGGCTGCGTGCGCACCTTCCGCACTCAGATGGCCGGCGACGGCATGGTCCAGCGCTCCCGGCGCCAGACGATCGAGGCAAGCCGCAGCCGCAGTGCAGATGAACCCATCCAGAATGACCGGGATGCGCAAAATTCGGGCGGCTGCAATGGCCCCTGCCATGGCCGCGATCTCGCGCCCTCCCAAACACCGCAGCATCTCAAGCCCGTCGTCCGATGCTCCGTGCAGCGCAACACCTTCGGCCACGACGCGCGTCTTGTTGGCAAGGCCCGCATCGTCCACACCGGTTCCACGCCCGGTCCAATCAGCGGCTTCTCCGCCGAACAACGCGCAGGCGATGGCCGCTGCAGGGGTGGTGTTGCCAATGCCCATTTCGCCCACGACCAGAAGGTCTGCGGTGGGATCAACAGCGTTCCAGCCGGTCTGCAGAGCGGTCAGAAGCTCGTCCTCGGGCATTGCCGGGGCCTTTGTGAAGTCGGCCGTTGGCCGATCCAGGTCCAGCGCGTGTACCGTCATCTTGGCCCCGGCTGCCCTGGCCAGTTGGTTGATGGCTGCGCCTCCGTGCTCGAAGTTCATGACCATCTGAACCGTAACCTCGGACGGAAAGGCCGAGACACCCTGCGCCGTCACGCCGTGATTGCCGGCAAATACGATCACCTGAGGCGCCTCGATCTGCGGCCGGGCATCCCCACGCCAACCGGCATACCAGATCGCCAGATCCTCGAGCCGGCCCAACGCACCCGGCGGCTTGGTCAGCTGTCCGTTGCGGTCGGCAGCCCCTTGCCTTGCAGCCTCATCCGGCCCCGGAGCATTGCGCAGTGCGTCGCGGAAGGTATTCAGATCATTGAGTTCAGGCAGCATTCAAAGCCTCGTTGCATCGGAGTGGTCCTGCGTGTTTAACCGAAGCAGGCAAAGCAACAACCCCTCGAAAGGCGCGCAAGTGCACAAAAACGACACTCGAACCTTTTCGCCATGGGACGTGCCGCTGGTTCTGGTTCTTTTGACGCGGCTGCCATTGCCCGTGCTGCCCAAATCGCTCTTCGAGCGACAGTCCAAAGCCGCTTGGGCCTATCCTGCGGCCGGGCTGGTCGTTGGAGGCTTGGGCTGCATCGTAGGCTGGTCTGCGATGGCCGTGGGCCTTTCCGGGACAGTCGGCGCAGTCCTTGCTGTCGCCGTTCTGATCGCTGCGACCGGCGCCATGCACGAGGACGGGCTGGCCGACACCGCGGACGGGCTGTGGGGCGGATATACACCCGAACGCAGACTCGAGATCATGAAGGACAGCCATATCGGCACCTACGGGGTGCTGGCCTTGTTGGTCATTCAACTGCTCAGAATCTCGGCGGTCGCAACACTATTGGCGGCAGGAAGTCCGGCCGGAATTCTGGCGGCGGCTGTGTTTTCCCGTGCGGTTATGCCACTATTGATGGCGGGCCTGCCGAACGCCCGCGGCAGCGGGCTGAGCCATAGCGTCGGTGCACCTCCGACTTTGTCGGTTGCAGCCGGTCTTGGGCTGGCTTTCGTTTTCTCTCTGGCTCTTCTGGGCTGGACCGCCCTTCTGCCCGTCGCCTGTGCGGTAGCCGCGACCGTGGGTCTGGCAACCATAGCCAAAGCCAAGATTGGCGGTCAGACCGGTGATATCCTGGGGGCATCGCAACAGCTGTCCGAGGTTGCTTTCCTGCTGGCCGTTGCGGCCCTGCTCTAGCCGACACCGCCGGTTTTGATCCGCAGTGTCTCACCGCAATGTTTGCAGTGTACGGCATCCGGGTCGTGCCGAAACAGGCCGCAATTGGGACATTTGTGGCGTACTTTCTGCGGCATGAAAATGGCCTGAGCCAGCCGCACGAACAGCGCCACACCAACCACCATTATGAAGACGGAGAACAGCTTGCCGCCCGGAGAGTTCAGTGTGATGTCGCCGAAACCCGTCGTGGTCAGTGTCGCCATCGTGAAGTACAGCGCATCGATATACGGGGTCTGGCTGTCCTCGGGGATATAGAAAACCAGTACGGCGGTGGATGTTGCGAAAATGAACACCAGCAGGTTCACGGCCGCGATGACCGCATCCTCGTGGGTTCGGAAAAACTCACTGTCGCGGCGCAGATCATGCAACAGGTGATAGGAATGGATCAGCCGCAGCGCGCGCAGAATCCGCAGGAACGCAAGGCTGCCGGTCAGGAAAGGGTCAAGGATCAGCGATGCGATCACGACCAGATCCGCAAGCGTGTAGATTTTGAACAGCAGCTTCTTGCGGTCTTTCGCGATCCACATCCGAGCCGAGAAATCCAGCAGGATGATCAGCCCCACCGCCCAGCTGACTGCAATCAATCCGGGGCCGTGCGGAATGTTCGCCGTCGCCACGAAAAACACGATCGAGGCAAGGTCGAACAGGATCAGACAGTACCGGAACCAGACCGAAACCGCCCCTCTGCCGATATAGAGTGCCTTGACCGTCTGCTTCATGACTGACCCGTACACGGTTCCAATGACTGGGAAATTAGCGGGAAAGGCGGCGCGAACCAAGCGATCGGGCATGAAAAAGGCCGCTCTGAAACCAGAGCGGCCCTTTGGTGTTGCTTCAAAGCCCGATCAGGCCGCGCGCGAGGTCAGGACTTCGTCCACCTGCTTGGCCGCTGCGATTTCGTCCGAACCGGACACGGCCGCAACTTCGCGCGTCAGACGCTCAAGCGCGGCTTCATAGAGCTGACGCTCGGAATAGCTCTGCTCGCGCTGGTCGTCGGTGCGGTGCAGGTCCCGCACCACCTCGGCGATCGAGATCAGGTCACCCGAATTGATCTTCTGTTCGTATTCCTGGGCCCGGCGCGACCACATGGCACGCTTTACCTTGGCTTTGCCCTTCAGCGTCTTCATCGCCTGGCTGATCACATCGGGCGAGCTGAGCGAGCGCAGACCGGATTCAGTGATCTTGTTGGTCGGCACCCGCAGGGTCATCTTGTCTTTCTCGAATGAGATGACGAACAGCTCGAGCGAGTATCCAGCGACTTCCTGTTCTTCAATCGATATGATTTGCCCGACCCCATGTGCAGGGTAGACAACATAGTCGTTCGGACGGAACTCAAGCTTCTTCGACTTTGTCATGCACGTGTTTCCTTGGTTGCAGAGCTGGAAAAAAGCGACAAAAAACCTAACCGGGGTCACCCGCGACCCCTGTCAGGCTAATTACATGTCAAAAACTCAGAACTCCAAAGTGAGCATACTTACGGAGTCGTCCCCATCTCGATCATCATTTGCCTTAAGAGTATATCACAAAATTACGACACCTGAAAGCGGACGGGGCCTTCGGATCGAAATCTGTGACGGTTTTCAGCGCATTAGGGCCAAAACTTACGGCGTCCTTTCGGGTTTTGCGACCCGAATCGCTCAGCCGCCTTCGCCCGGAGCTTCGGAGAAGTATTTCTCCATCTTGCCCTCTTCCCCGTCGCGCTCTTCGGCGCCCGGAAGCGGGTCTTTCTTGGTTACGATAACCGGCCATTGTTCGGCATATTTGCGGTTGAATTCGACCCACTGCTCCATTCCCGGCTCGGTATCGGGGCGAATGGCGTCCGCCGGGCATTCCGGCTCGCACACGCCGCAATCGATGCATTCATCCGGATGGATGACCAGGGTATTTTCACCTTCATAGAAGCAATCCACCGGGCATACCTCGACGCAGTCGGTGTATTTGCAGGCGATACAGTTCTCGGTGACAACGTAGGTCATGGTCCAATTCCCGTCAGAGGTTTGGGCGACTAGCTAATTCAGTCTGCCCCCATCTTCAAGAGAAGATCAGCCCTTGGGGGTGCGAGAAAGATCAAGCGCGCGCCGATCCTTCTTGGTCGGACGACCTTTTCCTTCGAAACCCGGATTTTGTGGCGGATTATCCTTCTCTTCGGACAAATCCGTGTACAGCGTCCGCGCCTCGGTCGCCGGGCCGCGTCGCGCGCCCAGGATTTCGACCTGAACCACGCGAATAACCCGCCCCTGAGCGAAAGTCAGAACGTCACCGGGCCCGACGGTTTGCGCCGGCTTCTGGGCCCGGTCACCGTTGATGCGCACATGCCCGCCGCTGACCTGTTTGGCGGCCAGGCTGCGGGTCTTGAAAAACCGCGCATGCCACAGCCACTTGTCGATCCGCAGCTTGGCCGGTGCGTCGGCCATCAGCGATCAGTTGCCGTCCTTCAGACCCATCAGCGCAGCGGCAAACGGGTTGTCGGGATCAATCGCCTTTTCCTTTTTGGGCGGCCGGGACGAGAAGGTCTTGGCCCCTTGCGGCTTGCCGCCCTTCTTGCCCTGCGGCTTGCCGCGACCATCCCGAGGCTTCCCGCCCGGTTTGCTCCGACCCTGCCGTTGGTCACCACGTGGCCCCCGGTTGGCCTGACGGCCCCAGGTAAAGGTGTAGAACACCTCGACTTCGGGTTCGTCCGATGCAGGGTCTGCGGCCGTGGCCTCGGCTTCAGCCTCGGTGCTGTCGGTAGCCTCGGTTGGCGCCTCGGCGGCGACGGCCACATCCGACTGCGCCTCTGCTTCGGCGGTCTCGGTCGGAGCTTCGGCGGTTGCTGCCGGTGGTTGCTCGGTCGGCTGAGCCGGTTTGATCTTGGTCCGTTCACCGCGCTCGGCCTTGTAGCCCAGCCCTTGCATCAGGTCGGCGAACTGCTCCAGCGTCATGCCGGTGATCGACAACATGTCCGCCTTGGCTTCGAAACCGCCCCGGCTGTCTTCGGCGCGCAGCATGTCGGCCAGACGCTCCAACATGTCGATACGGATCGAACGCTCGCCCGCATTGCGGTAGCCGCACATGGTGTCATAGCCCTCGGGCGCGCCCTTGGCGACGGGCACCGTCACCAAGCCCGGCGGCGGCGCTTCGGGAAACTCCTGAAGTCCATTTGCCAGGGCCCACAACACCAGACGCAGGCGCGTCGGGGCAGGCTTCAGCAGCAGCGGCATGAAGATGGTGAACTGGCCAAACCGGATGCCATGCTTGCGCAGCGCGCCACGCGCGTCCTGGTCCAGATCCTTGACCTCTTGTGCGACTCCGGCACGCGGCAGGATGCCCAACGCCTCGACCATGCGGAAGGCAAATCCCTTGGCCAGCCCGGTCAGTTCTTCGTCGCGCGACAGGTTCAGCAGGGGCTCGAACAGCGCCGCGATCTTGCGGTCGATGAAGTGTTGCAGGCGGCGCTGCACCTTCTGCTCAACTTCCGGCCCTGCGGCCTCGTCCACGAACACTTCGACCATCGGTTTGAGCGGTTCGGCCCCGGCAACCAGTTTGCCCACGGCATATTCGCCCCACATCAGGCCACCCTGATCGGTAAAATCAATTTCGGTATCGGGCGCATTGTAGAAGCGATCGGCACGCAGATGGAATTGCGGCGCGAGTGCTTGCAGTGAGGCCGATTTGAGCGCTTTCGCCTCGGTTCCCTGCGCGCTTTTGTCCGGGATGAACCGGAACCCTTCCAAACGACCGACGAATTCGCCTTCGACGGTCACTTCACCCTTGTCATTCACTTCGGCCAAAAGGGCCTCCTTCTGTTTGAGCCGGCGCAAGAGAACAGATGTACGCCGGTCCACAAATCTTTGCGTCAGACATTCATGCAAAGCGTCTGACACCCTGTCTTCTACAGCGCGGGTTTCCGCGCGCCAATGGGATTCGTCGCGCACCCAGCCGTTTCGTTGCGCAACATATGTCCACGTGCGAATATATGCCAACCTTTTGGACAGTGCATCAATATCGCCGTCGGTTCTGTCGATCCGGCGGATCTGGCGCGCCAGAAAATCCTCGGGGATCGTGCCGCGTTCGTGCAGATGTCCGAAGATCGATTCGAGCAGGCTGGCATGTTCCGCATGGCTGATGCCTCGAAAATCGGGGATTCGGCAAACATCCCACAACAGGCGGATCGACGGACCATCGCTGGCACGGGCCGCAACCTCGGGCACCTGGGCCAGCGACTTGAGCGCGTTCAGGTCGTCGGCGGGCCGGGCCTTGACTAGGTGTTCGTTGTCCGGGCTGGCCTCGAGCGAGTCGATCAGCGCATCGACCGAGCCGAACCGTAAGGCAGCATTCCGCCAGTTCAGCTTTTTCATCGGCGTGAATCGGCTGTCCATGATGGCCTGCGCCACGCCTTCGTCCAGTGGCGATGCCTCGCCCGTCACGCCAAAGGTGCCATCCGACATGCCGCGCCCGGCGCGCCCGGCGATCTGGGCCAGTTCGTTCGGAGCCAGCGGCCGCATACGCCTGCCATCGAATTTGGACAGGGACGAAAACGCCACATGGTTCACATCGAGGTTCAGACCCATACCGATGGCATCGGTGGCGACCAGATAGTCGACCTCGCCATTCTGGTACAGCTCGACCTGCGCATTCCGCGTGCGCGGGCTGAGCGCGCCCATGACCACGGCCGCCCCACCCTTTTGCCGCCGCAGAAGCTCGGCAATGGCATAGACGTTCTCGACCGAGAACCCGACGATCGCGCTGCGCGGCGGCATACGGCTGATCTTCCTGGATCCGGTGTAGACCAGTTGCGACATCCGCTCGCGCCGAGCAAACTGCGCCTGCGGCACCAGCGCCGCGATCGGGCCGCGCATCGTGTCGGCACCCAGAAAAAGTGTCTCGTGCGTCCCACGCATCCGCAGCAGCCGGTCGGTAAACACATGACCGCGCTCGGGGTCGGCGCACAGTTGGATTTCGTCGATGGCCACGAAATCGGTGCCCATCCCCTCGGGCATCGCCTCGACCGTGCAGACCCAGTATTGCGTGCGCGGCGGAACGATGCGTTCCTCGCCCGTCACAAGAGCCACCACCGAGGGGCCGCGGATGGCGACGATCTTGTCATAGACCTCACGCGCAAGCAGCCGCAGCGGCAGGCCGATGACACCGGTCCGGTGCCCCAGCATGCGCTCGATGGCATAGTGGGTTTTGCCTGTGTTGGTCGGGCCAAGTACGGCCACGATTCGGGATTCCCCGTTCACCTTTGCCCCCTGCCCGGACCTTAAAGCGCCTTGCCCGCAATCTGCGGTTTCAGCCGATTCACGGCATTGGTTACTTCTTCGTGATGGGGATGTATAGCCAGCGCGCGGGAATAGGCGTCATAGGCCTGTTCGGGCTGACCCAGCACCTCAAAGATCAGGCCAAGCCCGTAGATGGCTTCGTAATTGTTCGGGTTCAACGCAAGCGCGTGCTCAAGATCGGCGGCCGCCATGCCGAACCGCTCCAGCCCAAAAAACACGGAAGCGCGCACGTGCCAACCTTCTGCAAAATCGGGTGCATGGTCCGTCAGTGCCGTCAGATGGTCCAACGCCGCTTCGACATTGCCCTCGTCCAGTGCTTCACGTCCGCGTTCAAGCAGCAGATCAGCCGAGGCAGACCCTGATTGCGACCACAGCGACTGCAGTTGCCGATCCAGACCGGCTGCCTGCTCGGGAGACGCTTCGGCAAGCTGCCGCAGCAGCTCGGCTTCGTCCCGCAAATCGGCCTGTTGCGCAATCCCAGTGGTGGAATACATGACTAGGAGGGCAAATGCCGCAACGGTACCTTTGAGATTGTTGATTGCAATGCTCATAACAATGATCAGTGTAGCGTTGCGACCGCGGATGTCCATTCACGGCGCACTAACAAATGAGGAAGACCATGAGCGACACTCTTGAAAAAGCGGCAGCCGCGCTGAACGAAAAACTGTCGGGTGGCGATTTCGATTCGTCGGCGAAATTCGCCATCGCCGACCTCGGCTCGATCGTGTTGGATGAAAATGGCGCGCGGGTCAGCGACGAGGACGCCGAAGTCACCCTGAGCGCCGACGCGGAAACGTTCGAGCAGATCCTCAGCGGTGAGCTGAACCCCACGGGTGCGTTCATGGCCGGCAAGCTTAGCGTCGACGGCGACATGGGTGTTGCCATGAAGCTTGCCTCGGTGCTGGCCTGATGGACTTGTCGCCGGCCCCTTTCTTTGAAGATGTGGCCGGCGGTCCCGCCGGCGGCGCCGCGCATTGGTTGACCACAAGCGACGGCACACGCATTCGCGTGGGCCATTGGCGCCCCGAAGGTGAGGCGACCGGGACGGTGATGATCTTTCCCGGCCGCACGGAATATATTGAAAAATATGGCAATGCAGCGGGTGAGTTCGTACAACGCGGCTTTGCTGTACTGGCCGTGGATTGGCGCGGACAGGGTCTGGCCGACAGGTTGCTGGAAGATCCGCGCGTCGGTCACGTTGACAAGTTTACCGACTATCAGCAGGACGTGCGCGAAACGCTGAAACTGGCCGAGCAGCTTGGCCTGCCGAAACCCTGGCACGTGATCGGCCATTCGATGGGCGGCGCGATCGGGATGCGCGCGGTTCTGGAAACCGGCCTGTTTGCCTCTTGTGCCTTCACCGGCCCGATGTGGGGCATCTTCTTCACCCCGCTCATGAAACCGCTCAGCCGTCTGACCGCCTATTGGGGGCCGCGGATCGGGCTGGGCGAAAAGACGCCCCCGACCACGTCACTGGAAAGCTATGTTCTGATCCAGCCTTTCGAGGGCAACGCGCTGACCCGCGACCCCGGGATGTACCGGATGATGCAGGATCAGTTGAAAGCGCATCCTGAACTGGCCCTGGGCGCGCCGTCCACCATCTGGCTACGCGAGGCGCTGGACGAATGCGCCTGGCTGATGGCGCAGACAGCGCCCGACATTCCCTGTCTGACCTATCTTGGCAGCCACGAGCAGATCGTGGACCGCAAGGCGATCCGGGCGCGGATGGCGAATTGGCCCAGCGGAAGGCTGGTCGAGATCCCCGACGGCGAACACGAGGTGATGATGGAACCGCCCGAGGTCCGCGGCCCCGTATTCGAGGAAATGGCCGCGCATTTTTCGGCCGCCGCCAACGGGCAGACACCCGAACTTGCGATGACGCGCTGACACCTCGGCTGCTTGTGATCCGCGCGCCCTGCGCCTAGATGTGATCCAACGCAGACAATCGAGGTGTTTCATGCACGAGCTTCCCTTCCCCGTCCGAGACGCAAATGCCGGTGGCGGCGCCGACAACCTTGGCAACCTGCCGGAATGGAACCTGGACGACCTGTACAAGGGACAGGACGCGCCGGAACTGACCCGCGACCTTGAGTGGCTGGAACAGGAATGCGCGGCTTTTGCCGCCGATTACGAAGGCAAGCTGGCCGATCTTGACGCTCAGGGCCTGCTGAACTGTGTCCAGCGCAACGAAAAGATCAACGCCATCGCCGGGCGCATCATGTCTTTTGCCGGGCTGCGCTATTACCAGCTGACCACGGATGCCGAGCGCGCCAAGTTCCTGTCGGACATGCAGGAAAAGGTCACGCTTTTCACCACGCCGCTGGTGTTCTTCACGCTCGAGATCAACCGCATCGACGATGACGTGCTGGCCGCTCATTTTAAGACCAACGCGGACCTGGCCCGGTACGAGCCCGTCTTCCGCCGCATCCGCGCGATGAAGCCCTATCAACTGTCGGACGAACTGGAGAAATTCCTGCATGATCTGGGGGTGGTCGGCGACGCGTGGGAACGGCTGTTCGACGAAACCATCGCCGGGCTGACCTTTACCGTGAACGGCGAAGAGCTGAACATCGAGGGCACCCTGAACCTGCTGACCGAACAGGACCGGTCCAAGCGCGAGGCCGCGGCCCGCGAACTGGCCCGCGTGTTCCAAGACAACGTCAAAACCTTTGCCCGCGTCCACAACACGCAGGCCAAGGAAAAGGAAATCATCGACCGCTGGCGCAAGATGCCGACCCCGCAGACCGCGCGGCACCTGGCGAACGATGTCGAACCCGAAGTGGTCGAAGCCCTGCGCGAGGCGGTGGTGGCCGCCTATCCCAAGCTCAGCCACCGGTATTACGAGCTCAAGCGCAAATGGTTGGGTCTGGATGTGATGCAGGTCTGGGACCGCAACGCGCCGCTGCCGATGGAAGACACCCGCACCGTGTCGTGGGAGGACGCCGAGAAGACCGTGATGGAGGCTTATGCCGCTTTCGATCCCCGCATGGCCGAGATTGCAGCACCGTTCTTTTCGAAAGGCTGGATCGACGCGGCGGTGAAACCGGGCAAGGCTCCGGGCGCCTTTGCGCACCCCACCGTGACCGATGTGCATCCTTACGTGATGCTCAACTATCTGGGCAAACCGCGCGACGTGATGACGTTGGCGCACGAGTTGGGCCACGGCGTGCATCAGGTGCTGGCCGCCGGTCAGGGCGAGATGCTGTCCTCGACCCCCCTGACGCTGGCTGAAACCGCCAGCGTCTTCGGCGAGATGCTGACCTTCCGCAAGATGCTGGATCAGGCCGAAACGCCCGAGCAACGCAAAGTTCTGCTGGCCGGCAAGGTCGAGGACATGATCAACACGGTGATCCGCCAGATCGCCTTCTACGACTTTGAATGCAAGCTGCACGCCGCCCGCCGCGAGGGCGAACTGACGCCGGACGACATCAACGCCCTGTGGATGAGCGTTCAGGCCGAAAGCCTTGGCCCGGCGTTTGAATTCATGGAAGGGTACGAGACCTTTTGGGCCTATATCCCGCACTTTGTTCATTCGCCCTTCTATGTCTACGCCTATGCATTCGGCGACGGATTGGTGAACGCGCTGTACTCGGTCTATGAAAGCGGCGCGGACGGGTTCGAGGAAAAGTACTTCGAGATGCTCCGCGCGGGCGGCTCCAAGCACCACAAAGAGCTTTTGGCCCCGTTCGGGCTGGATGCCAGCGACCCGAAATTCTGGGATAAGGGTCTGTCGATGATCTCGGGGATGATCGACGAACTGGAGGCCCTGGAGGGGTGACAGACCCAACCGACAAGGGGCGCTGGCGGGCCATCAAGGACCGCCTGCGCCCTGTTCTCGCCCGGATCCGCCGCAATGTCCCGCGGGGGCTGCGGTTTGTCGTGGGACTTTTGTTGATCGTCGCAGGCGTCTTCGGCTTCCTTCCTGTTCTGGGGTTTTGGATGATCCCCTTGGGCATTATGGTTGCCGCCATGGACGTCAACCTGCTGCGGCGCTGGTGGCGCCGCCGATAACCCCGTTCCGGCTGTCGCCTAGTTTTTTCTGGTCGTGAGGAACACCGCGAATACGATCAATCCCGCCCCAATCGCAGCCATTGGGGTGATCGGTGCCCCCAGAAAAATTGCCGAATTGACGAAGGTGAACACCACCGAGGCGGCGAACAAAAGGGTCGCGGTCAACGTCGATACACGCGCGGCGGCCTCGTACCAAAGGTAGTAGGCCAACGCAGTCGGGAAAACGCCCAGCAAAACCAAAAACACCAAATCGCTGCCGGATGGCATCCGCAGTGCAAAAACGGACAGCGGAAGCAGAATTACGGCCGAGCACAGGAACACACCAAACAGGAAATTCAGACGCTCGGCCGTCGATTTCGACGCGCGCATGGCCCGACTGCTGGCGATCAGGAACACCGCCCAGCTGACCCCGGCCCCAATTTCCATCATATCCCCCAGAACCGGGTCCCCGCCGCCTTCGAAATCGCGGAAAACCGTAAGAAAGACCCCCAAGATGGCCAGAAGGGTCGCCAGAACATCGGTTTTTCCAACAGGGGTGTCGGCGAAGAAATACAAGAAAACCAGAACAAAGAACGGCGCGGTATTTTCCAACACCATCGCGCTGCCTGCACCGGTGTGTTCAAGCCCGATATGAAACAGAATATAGTTGATGACGGTCGCCAAAACCGCAAGACGGAAGTTCCAATCCCGGAGCTGGACGGAAACCGGCGCATTCATCGCACGCAACATGCCGTAGATGGCCAAAGCAGCTATGAACAGCCTAGTTGTGGCAATTTGCATGCCACCCAGATCTCCGGCCAGGTAGCGCACGATGACGCTGTGCGTGCCCCAAAGAAATGCGGCCATGAACCCAAGAAACAAGCCATTCTGAAAAAGGGAACCGCCGTCTTTGCCGGGCCCCTTCACTTGAGCTGGCTGTCCTTGGAGCCGCGCCGATTGATACCGCCGCGGGCCTTGAAAGCACCATCACGCTCTTGCTGGCAATCCAGGCACAGCTTGACCCCGGGGATCGCCAGTCGGCGCTTTTCGGGGATCGGTTCTTCGCACTCTGCACAATGGGTCAGGCTTTCACCGACCGGACGCTTTTTTGCCTGCATCCGTGCCAGCTCGTCTGAAATCGAAGCCTCGATCTGTTCACTTACAGCGCCGTCGCGCGCCCAGCCTCCGGCCATTGCCCCCTCCTGTTCAGGTGCTCACCAGTTTAGGCGTGGGGCGGCTGATCACGCAAGTCAGAGCGGCGTTGCGCCGTCTAACACCCGGTCGATCATCGCCTGCGTCCCGCGCGAGAATTCGAGCTGACACGGGTATTCGTCGCCCGCGCGAACGGACCGGCAAAACGCCTCGACCTGCAGCTTGTAGTGATCGTCGGCCGGGAAGCGCCGCACCAGAACCTCAAGCCCCGGGCGATGCAGCTCGACCCGGGCCTCGCCAAACACTCGCGCGTTGAACGGCGCGGTCAGGCGGATCAGGCCGCGCTCGCCGTGAAAGACCATTTCTTGATGCGGATGCATTCGGATCGAGACATAGGCCGAATAGGTAAAGCCGGGAAACTGCGCGCGGATTTCGGTGAACGCGTCGATGCCATCCTCCCAGCGGATGGCCGATTGCACGGTGTCCGGTTCCTGCCCCGTCGCAAAACGGGCCGACCCGATGACGTAGACACCGATGTCGCGCAGCCCGCCGCCGCCGGTTTCGGCGCGGTTGCGGATATTGCCTGTGTCCGCGCGGTTGTCGAAGCTGAATGCGCCCGTGACATGCACCAGATCTCCGATGGCGCCTTCGGCGATCAGGTCGCGCACATGCTGCCACTGCGGGTGGTGCACGATCATATAGGCCTCGGCCGCCAGCAGCCCGGTCTGGTCGCGCTTGTGGATCAGAGCGTCGAACTCCTCGGCGCGCATGGTCATCGGCTTTTCACACAGAACGTGCTTGCCGGCCTCTAGCGCCTTCAGGCTCCATTCCACATGCAGGTGGTTCGGCAGCGGAATGTAAACCGCCTCGATTTCGGGCGAAGCCAGCAGCGCGTCATAGTCGTCAAACACCTTCAGGTCAGGGCAGAAGTCCTGAAACGGCTCGGCCTTGGCCGGATCCGAAGTCGCCAGAGCAGCCAGTCGCGCACTCGAAGCCGCATGGATCGCCGGACCCATGAATTGTCGTGCGAATTTCGCCGCCCCCAGAATGCCCCACTGAACCGGCTTGTGCATGGTGTCCTCCGTATTTGACCACGTTGGGTGCTGAAATGTTTGCGCCAACATCTGTTGCGCTCTCTGTATCAGCCAAGCGACGCCAAGTCAGGCTTTTCTGTACGCGGGACACCCGTAATCTGCGCATGACAAACGGGAGGGACTAACGTGAGAAGATTTCTGAAATGGCTGGCAGGCCTCACGGCGGCTGTGGTCGTCATCGGGGCCGTGATATTTTTTGTAGTTGTGCCGCCGTATGTCGAAGACGCGCGCAACAACGTGATCGACCACGCCCCATACCCGGTGTCCGACACCGCGGCGGCCCTGCACGAAACCCTGATCGTGGGCGACCTGCATGCCGACCCGCTGCTGTGGAGCCGCGACCTGACCGAGCGCGGAACCCGCGGCCAGGTGGATATTCCCCGGCTGATCGAAGGCAACGTGGCGCTGCAGGTGTTCACCGCCGTGACCAAGTCGCCGGCCGGGCAGAATTACGAGGCAAACTCGGCCGAGGCATTCGACAACATCACCCTTCTGGCCATCGGTCAGCTGTGGCCGCTGCGCACCTGGGACAGCTTGAAAGAACGCGCGATTTATCAGGCCGAGAAACTGCACCGGTTCGAGGCCGCCTCAAACGGACATCTCAAGGTCATCAAGACCCGCGCGGATCTGGATGCGGTGCTCGACGCCCGCGCGCGCGGCGAAAAGGTCGTGGGCGGCATTCTGGGGATCGAAGGCGCCCATCCGCTGGAGGGCGATCTGGCCAATCTCGACCCGATATTCGATGCGGGACACAGGGTGTTCGGGCTGCAGCATTTCTTTGACAACGAACTGGGCGGCTCGCTGCACGGCACCGGGAACGCGGGCCTGACCGAATTCGGACGGCAGGTGGTGGCCGAATTGGCCAAGCGCCCGGTGGTGATCGACCTGGCCCATTCCAGCCCGCAAGTGGCGCGCGACGTGCTGGCCATGACCGACGAGCCGCTGATCGTCAGCCATGGCGGTCTGCACGGGTTCTGCCCGGTCAAGCGCAACTATCCCGATGACCTGATGAAGGAAATCGCGGCGACCGGCGGTGTCATCGGGATGGGATACTGGGCCGACGTTACTTGCGGCGACATCGCCCCGGCGGGAATTGCCAAAATGATCAAGGCAGCCATCGAGACGGTCGGGGAAGACCATGTGGCACTGGGGTCCGACTATGACGGCTCGGTCGAGACCGCATTTGACACGTCGGAACTGGCGGCGCTGACCTCGGCCTTGTTGGACGAAGGCCTGACCGAAGCGCAGATCCGCAAGGTCATGGGCGAAAACATGGTACGGGTATTCCGCCAACAGCTGCAGTAGGACATGACGAAAAAAACGGCCCGGGTTTCCCCGGGCCGCTTGTTCATCTGATTGCCGTGATCAGGCGGTGGCCAGCATGCCCTTTTCACGCGCCAACTCACGCATCTTTTTCTGCAGCTTTTCAAAGGCGCGCACCTCGATCTGACGGATGCGTTCGCGGCTGACATTGTACTGCGTACTCAGTTCCTCGAGCGTCACGGGCTGATCCATCAACCGGCGCTGGGTCAGGATGTCCTTTTCGCGGTCGTTCAGGACGTCCAGCGCCTCGGTCAGCAACTCGCGGCGCACCTCAAGCTCTTCGCGGGCCTCATAGTCGCCGGCCTGGTCGGCATCTTCGTCTTCCAGCCAGTCCTGCCACTGCATGGTGCCTTCGCCCTCGGACCCAACCGTGGCGTTCAGCGACGCGTCCCCACCCGACATGCGGCGGTTCATGCTGATGACCTCTTCTTCGGTCACGCCCAAGTCATTGGCGATCCGCTTGACATTGTCCGGGTGCAGGTCGCCCTCCTCCAACGCGCCAATCCGTGCTTTCGCCTTGCGCAGGTTGAAGAACAGCTTTTTCTGTGCCGAGGTGGTGCCCAGTTTCACCAGCGACCAGGATCTCAGGATGTATTCCTGGATCGAGGCGCGGATCCACCACATCGCATAGGTCGCCAAACGGAAGCCTTTTTCCGGATCGAACCGCTTGACGGCTTGCATCAGGCCCACATTGGCCTCGGAAATCACCTCGGCCTGCGGCAAACCATAGCCGCGATAGCCCATGGCGATCTTGGCGGCCAGTCGCAGATGCGATGTCACCATCTTGTGCGCCGCTTCGGTGTCCTGCTCTTCGACCCAACGTTTGGCCAGCATGTACTCCTCTTCCGGCTCCAGCAGGGGGAATTTGCGGATTTCCTGCAGATACCGGTTCAGCCCACCTTCTGGCGTAGGCACGGGGAGATTTTTGTAATTTGCCATGTATCACGTCCCTTGGACAAATGTTTACGCCCTTAACATGGATATGGGGCCACGTTCAGGACCATTCAAGAGCAGGTGTTAACAGTCTGGGATTAAGGAACGATAAAGGAAAGCTAAGAAAGTCTTAGTCACGAGACTTTGCAGGTTGTTTCAGAACTGAGATGAGTGCCTCGATATCTTGCGGCAATGCTGCCTCAAAACGCATTTCCTCGCCGGAAACGGGATGAACAAAGCCCAGGACGGCCGCGTGCAGGGCTTGGCGCGGGAACGCACGCACCGCCTCCGCAGCGTCTGCATCAAACGACCGGGCCGACAGTTTACGCCTGCCGCCATAGACCGGGTCGCCCACCAAGCCGTGGCCCGCATGTGCCATGTGCACCCGAATCTGGTGGGTGCGTCCGGTTTCCAGCCAGCACTCGATCAATGATACCGCGCCGGGTTGTCCGAACACGTCAACGACGCGCGCGCGCGTCACGGCATGGCGCCCGCCATGGAAAAGCACCGCCTGTTTCTGCCGGTCATGTTTGTGCCGGGCCAACTGCGTGGTGATCCGCATCACGTTGCCGGGCTCGAAACTCACGCCTTTGATGCCGCGCAGCCGAGGATCGTTGGCGTCGGGCACGCCGTAGCACAATGCGCGGTAATACCGCTCGACGCTGTGCGCCTCGAACTGGGCCGCAAGCCCCTGATGGGCCGCATCCGATTTGGCGACCACCAGCAGCCCGCTGGTATCCTTGTCGATCCGGTGCACGATGCCCGGCCGCTTGACCCCGCCTACCCCCGACAATTCCTCGCCACAGTGGTGCAGCAGGGCGTTCACCAAAGTGCCGTTGGGTGATCCCGGTGCCGGGTGGACGACCATGCCCGCGGGCTTGTTGATCACGATCAGGTCGGCGTCTTCATGCACGATGTCCAGCGGAATGTCCTCGGCCCCGATGTGACTCTCGTCCGCTTCGGAGACGGTTATGGACACAACGGCGCCTTCCGGCACTTTGGCTTTAGCGTCGAGCACGACCTTGCCGTCGACCAGAACCGCGCCCTCTTCGATCAGCCGGACCAGCCGGGTGCGCGACAGGTTTTCATCTGCTGGCACATCCCGCGAAAGCGCCTTATCAAGGCGGGGCGGCGGAGCGTCCGCGATAACGAAGTCTATTTGCCGGGTGCCCATGACTGTCCCTTCAGATCCCCAAGAACCGCAGGAAACGCCTCAACTGCGCCTTCTGCGCCGCATGGTCATGCTGCTGACCGCGGTGATGATTGGCGGGGTTCTAGTGACATTCGCCTTGATTGTCATCCGTCTATCCGACCGGACCCCCACCCTGCCCGATCAGATCGAACTGCCGGACGGTGCAAAGGCACAAGCCGTGACCATCGGAAACAACTGGTTCGCCGTGGTGACCGATGACAACCGCATCCTGATCTTCGACAAGACCACTGGGAAGCAACGACAGCAGATCTCGCTTGATTAGGCCTGTGGCGCCGCCAGCCTATTCACCCAAGGCCATTCTGAACACGATTTCTGCAGCCTGCTTGAACGCAATGATCTCGTCCGGCGCATCACGACGAAACCTGACTTCGTCCGGGCTCAGCCAGACCGGTTTGAATAGAGTGTCCCGGTCGGGAAAGAATTCAGCCCGAAATCCTTCGTCGGCTTCGGTCAAATAGGTATCAAGCCATGCCCGCTCCTCGGGTTCCAGAACGTCGTGGCGCCGGAACATGATGGGTTCTTTAGGGACCTGACGACGCAGTTGGCGACTGCGCTTGCGCCCGATGGCTCGCGTGACGACGCCAAAGGCTTCACTTGCAGCGCGGGAAAGTGTTGGATTGGCGGGCTCACTGGCAACCTCCCCTCCGGGTCGCGACACGCCCAGTATGTTCAGGAAGTCATCGACGATATTGCCATTCAACATTTCGTCGCGGTCATAGAGTGCCGGCACAACCGTTACACCCGGGAACGCGTTGCGGATTCGGGAAACCGCGCCGGAAAAAGAAACCGAGTGAGGCTCGGCCTTGATCTTCGCCAGCTGGTCCCGAATCAAGGCTGAACCGTCGGCTGGCAAACGGCCATTTTTGGCCCGCTGCTTGTAATCCGCCTCAAAGAAATCGGAGTAGCGGCGGCAATAGAATACCACACGCATTTCGCGAGCGGGTATTGCGGTGAAGAGCTGCGCAAGCCGTTCCAGATCGGCCGAATAGAACATTTCCGACGACATCAGGCAGGCCTTGCTGCCATGTGCCTCGTACTCGCGCGCAACGGCCTCACGGTACTTGTCCATCGGTTCTGCGGACTGATTCATGTGGAACGCCAACAGGTTATGGCTGACCTTGGGGTGATCGTCCCCTTCTGGTCTGCGACGTCCGGCCTCCATATATCTGAGCCCGGCATCCGACAAGGCCGACGCATTGTTGCGCAGATAGGACTGCAAGGCGGTCGTCCCTGTCTTCGGCATCCCTAAGTGCAACCACAGCATCAGGTTGCGCCCCTTGTCACGGTATCGGCCTGCGTGGTCATCTGATGCATCAACTCCTGCATCTCGGACGTGCCAAGCAGTTCCGATATCTGTTTGCGGTGCAGTTCGCAGGACTGACGGTGCAGCCGGGCCGTTTCGGGGTCCGACATCAGGTCGTCGAAACAGTCCCGCTTGCGCTCGGCAATCGCATCAATCGATGTTTCGACCACCGCATTCTGGTTCATGATGTTCCAGTATTCCAAGCCCAGGGTGTCGCCCGTGTGATGAGCCCGTCCCCGCACTTTCTTGACCAAGTAGCTCTCGCAGGACTTCAGAGCATAATGGTTGAGCTGCACAAGGTCATATCCGACCGAGTCCCGCGCCGACCGCCAACTGCTTGTAAAATAACGCTCGGGCATTGGCTGACCCGAACCATTGTACCAATGGCAGTCTCCCATGCGGTCGACCGTCGGACGTTTGGGGCGGTGAACACCGATCGCATCCCACAAGTGCCGCTGGAACATCGTCTTCAACCCCCATGCCTGCGCCGGTCTGGGTTTGCGCTCGGGGGCAGCATGGCGGAATTGGTCGGACAGGAATCTGTCTTCGTATTGAACCACTCCGGCATTGCCGAACAAGCGCCATGTCATTGAAATCATCTTGGCATCCGGCACGGCATCAACCAATGATTTCAGCGTGTTGTCACCCGTCTTCACATTGATCTGCTCGTCGGCGTCGATCACGATCACCCAGTCTTCAGGCCCCGCGATGTCCATCTGCAAAAAGCGTTTGTACGCGCGTTTCTGAGGGCTTGTTGCGCGGCGGGAATTGTTGTCCACATGGATCAGAACCCCGCGCTGGTCGAGCCGCTCGAGCAGCGCATCCGTCCCGTCAGTGCAGTCATTCGTCATCACGACCATCTGGTCGATGCCAATAGCCTGATTGTGTGCGACCCATTCCAGAACGAACGGGCCTTCGTTCTTCATCGGGGTAACGCTGACAAAGCGGGGGGGCTGATCGACCATTTTTGCCTCAGTTTTTGGCGCCTTGCAGGCCGGACGCGGGCACGCAAGACCAGTGTTTGCCCGCCAGAGTAATTCCATTGCAGGCGGTGACCAAGTCGAAACCTTGGGCTTGTTTGCACACAGATGACCCTGAATGGTGCTGGATATCGTGAAAGGCCCGCATGTTACCCCTCTGCCCTTTTGAGCTGGTTGGAAAACCGTTTGTAGGTTGGGCACAACGCCTTGGCCCGTTGCAGAAACACCTGCGCCCGCTGTTTTTCGCCGCGCTTCAGGCAAATCTGACCCGCGGCCCCTTGAATGGCGGCGGTGATGTCGTCCAGCTCGGCCGCGTGCAGGATCTGTGCCTCGGCCTGCTCTTCGGCGCCGATGCGCGCCAAGAGTTGCCCCATCGCGAAAACCAGAAACGCGCTGTCAGGGTCACAAGCCAGCGCCTCGGCCATAGTCAATCGCGCCTGTCGTCGGTCACCTGCATCCGCATAGAGCTCGGCAAGACGTTTGTAGTACAGGGGGTTGTCAGGGCACCGAAGAACCACGTCCCGGGCGGCATCAATTGCCGTCTCGACGGCAACCTCGCCCATGTGCCATCGCAGCAACGATGACAGGCTTTCCACAGCGGGGTCCTGTTCCGGCACGTCGTCGATCGCAGTCAGCCCGGCCCACAAAGCTTGCAGGCGCGGACCGCTGTCCTGCAGCCGCCTGGCGCGCTGGTCCAGGGAAAGATCGGACCAATCAAGCAGGATCATGTCGAAATTGCAGGGCGCCCTCACGATCACCTTGTGCTGGACAAGGTACAGGTTGTTGAATGGTGGAAACCGACGTTGGCGCAACTTTCGCTGCAAGGCCCAATCCACAGGCGGAAACAGTCGAACGGGCAGTTGATCGCGGTACAGCATGCGCGAACCCAAAACCACAACATCGGGTCGCAAAGGCTTGGCCCAAAAAGCTTTTGCAAAGTGACGCCCGGCTGCCCAGCGTTTCTTTCTGGCGCCAAGAATGGCCCCCCGCAATGCGGTCAGAACCGCGTGATCTTCGGGCCAAAGATGCGGGTTTTCCAACCCGCCCCGGGCCAGCTGCTCGCTTTCCTTCCACTTGCCCAGATAGAACGCGTTCAGCGCCTGCAGCAGGGGCAGAAAAGCGTTGTCCGCCCCGGCATCGAGGATCGGCTGGCCCAGATCAAAAGCCTCTTGGCACCGATCCTGGGCGCACAGGTATTGCGCAGCCTTGGCATAGACATGGGCGGCCTCGGATGGGTTCAGAAAAGTCTCGGGGCCTTGCGCCACGCGCCGGATGACGGTTTCGTTCGCCTCGTCCAATTCGGCCTCAGTCAGGACATCGCGGAATACCAGTCTTTGCTGCCCCGATATTCGTGCAGCCGCCATGGAAAAGGCCGAGATGAACGGAGCGATCACCTGTTCGGCCCGGGACATGGCAAAAAGCTCGAGAAAGTCGCGCTGTGCTCGGGTCATTCCAGACAGGTCCGCAATGTCGGACATCTGCATCAGGTTCGGATAACGCTTTTGAAACCGCGCAATCAGCTCGGGCTGGTCCGAGAACATGATCGCGGGCCGGTCCAGCCTCTTGGAAAGATGCATATCGTAAAGTTCTTCCGGCTCGACCTTTGCCGGCCAGGTGGTGTGCTTCCAGGGCAGCGCGTTCAGAATGTCACCGCGCCGGATATGGTAGGCAGAAACGCCCTGCCCCGAGAGCCTTGCATCGGCAAGCTCCATGATGTGCCGGATTTGCGGAGTGAACCCGATACGGTGAATGAACTCGCGGTAGCGTGGGCGGATCGCCTCAATATCCTCCCAAGGAAAGGCAAGAACCTCGAATCCCTCTTCGACCAAGACCGAGCGGCCAGCGGCCAGATGCGCCATCAGCCGATCGGGCGTCGCGTCGCCCAAAAAGCTCCAGACCGGCAGCGCATTCTTCGACAGCCGATCGTGGGTTTTCTGATCCAGAAAGTGAGATTTGATCCATTCGGGATCGAACAGCTCTTCCGGGTTGTCCAGTTCGGGGGCATCGGCCCCAGGTGGAAACCAGTTGACCCGATAATCCGCGCCGAAATCCTCGGCCAGGCGTATGCAGGTCAGCATCATCAGCAGTCGGGCACCCATGCGGTCTTTGCGCTGGCCGATGAACACGCCCCGTTTGGGCGTCATGACGCGTCCCCTGCCGCCATAGCCCGGCGCATGGCCCGGAATCGCTGGCGGGCGGCCATTACCAGCTTTGGGTGACGTTCTTCGCCCACGGCTTCAATACCGCGCATGTAGATCGGCAGTCTCCGTCGGGCACGCATCATCTTGTAGTACTCGGACGGCTCCAGGGTCCCACGCATCGCCTGCTGCATCACCGGCTTCAAAAGATTGAGTTTCCGCAGCATGGGTGCGGCGAAGTGGTTGGCGAACCAGGTTTTGAGAAGAACGACATTGCCGCCCTGCAGCCGTGTGACCTGTTGCCTGTCCAAGTCAAAAAACGGGTCGTAAAACACATAGGCCCGGGCGGCGGCCTGAACGGTATCGACAGCGTCACTCAGCGGCAGATCCCAGTCCTGGACACGACCGAACCGATAGCGAGTTTCCCAAGGGACCCGCCGCTCGTCCAATGTGGTCTGAGGATTGAAAGCAATGACGATCGCACCCGGCACCAGCGCCGAGAAGGTCAACGCGGCGAACCCTCCCATGGACGCCCCGGCAAACACAACTTGTTCGAACTGGTCAAAAAACCCCTCGCGCGCCTTGTCCTCGAAATAACCGATGATTTCGGGGTCGCGATACCATGCCTTTGTGCGGGCGATCACGCCCAGATGGGACCATCCATCGTCCCGGAAAAATTTCCAGCCCCACGGCTCGCGGGCAAAGGACAGGTCATTGGCATTTGCAATATTGTCAAAACTGATGACCAGCCGCGCCGGGTCACGCTGGTGGAAGAGAATCGAGTGACGGTCGAGCTTTTGCAGAAACCCCTTCCCGTCCCCGCCGGGGTAAATCTCGACAAACCAAGGCGGAGGCGGATCGGTCAGAATGCGTTCATAGCCGGTCTTACGATCCGGGTGGGCAGGTTGCAGCTGCGCTTTGGTCAGATCGCCCGCCATGGCCGTCACACCAGATTGTCGGCCAGCCAAGACCGGAACTCCACCCAATCGGGGCGCATCTTGATCTCGGCGATTTTGGCGCGGTGCCAGTCGCAGGCCCGTTCGTGCAATTCGCGCAGCTCGGGATCCGATTTGAGTTCGTCAAGCAACGGTGCTGCACGCTGGGCGATCGGCTGGATCGAGGTGTCCTGAACCTTGTTAGCATTCATGTCCGACCAGTAGGATTGCCCCTGATCCACCTTTACGTGGTTGGTCCGCCCCCGGTCCCGCTTGATAAGAAAGCCATCCAGAGATCGAACAGAATAATGATGGAGCCGTCCGAAGGAATGGTCAAAATTCCTCCAGGCGCGCCAACCGACATTCTGGGCCGGAAACAGATTTCCGCCGGCGTCCGACCATGCGACCTCGGCCTCTTTGCCCTCTTCAATGCCCTTGGGTCTATGCGGACCGAACCGCGTGAACTTGCCATTGTTCCGAAACAGCGTTTTCAGACCATATGCGCGACCCGAATGATAGGGAAACTCCTGATCGGCCATGCAAAAAGACCGTGTCACGGGCGTGTCGTCAAAACTGATATTGCCCGACGTCCCAAACAACCGCCATGCGAACGAAATGGCGTCCACCGATTGTCCTGCCTTCTGTTCGACGGCATCAATCAACGCCGCGAAGCTGTTGTCGCCGCATCGGATGTTCCAAAACTCATCGACATCAAGGCACATCAGCCAGTCGGCTTCTTTGACCTTGGGATGCCGCCGTGCCCGCCGGAGCATCTGGTGCTGGGGATTTCCACCCTCAGGCACAGCATTTGGGACGTGGGATGCCAAACCCATCTGCTCAAGCCGTTGTGCAATTCTGTCGGTACCGTCCTCACAGTCATTGGTGAAAATCACAAAGTGATCGACGCCCAACGTCCGATGAAATGCGACCCACTCCAGCATGTAGGGGCCTTCGTTTTTCATCGTCGTGAATACGGTAATGGTCTGAGACATTTACGCCTGTTCCCGAACTGCCTTTGACCTTCTTCTTACACAAACCGCACCAATGCTGCGAGGGTCGAATTCCGTACAAGGGAATGTCTGCGCCGACTGGTGCAACGCTACACGCGCACCGGACCTTCAGACGCAGGCGCCCTTAGCACCACGGAAGCAGACGAGAGGTTCTGTCCGGAGTCGATTGCCCTCTCGCACAATCCCAAACCCACGGCTTCCGGCGGCAAGGGGAACAGTAAAAACCAATTTAATTCTGCCAATTGTGCGGCAAATCTCGTGCGGCCGACCTCGTTAATCCCAGCCGAACTGGCGGAAAAACAGCGTACAGTCGAAAGCGGACGACGAGCAGTCTTGTCGAGGGGAGATGGTACCGCCTCCCTGGCTTGAACAGGGGACCTCTGGATCCACAATCCAGCGCTCTAACCAACTGAGCTAAGGCGGCACTCGTGAGGGGCGATTTAACGAACGCGTTCGGGGATTGCAAGAGCCTTAAAGTCGAATTGACCAGCTTTGTTCGATGAGATCGACGCCGAAGGAATGAACCGGTTTGCTGTCGGTCAGGCGCCATCCATGCGCTTGGTACAGCTTGCAGGCAGCCCTGTGGCTTTCGTGGGTCCACAAGACCATCGACGTGTACCCTGTGGACCGTGCAAAACCCATGCATGTCATCAAAAGCCGCGCTCCAAGTCCCCTGCCCCGCGCGTCGGGTTCCAGCAAAAAAAGGCGCAGTTTGGCGGTAGTTTCATCCTGCGCGACACAGAAAATACTACCCAGGCGCTTTCCGTCACTTTCAACGATCCATCCCCTCTCGCGTTGGGGATTATGCCCGGCGACAAATTCGTCCAGAATACGGGCCACCAGAAGGGCGAAGCTCTCGTCAA
This sequence comes from Ruegeria sp. BC6, assembly GCF_056539185.1. Taxonomy (NCBI): domain Bacteria; kingdom Pseudomonadati; phylum Pseudomonadota; class Alphaproteobacteria; order Rhodobacterales; family Roseobacteraceae; genus Ruegeria; species Ruegeria sp. BC6. The sequence continues at coordinate 173,886 of NZ_JBQFUM010000001.1, read as the reverse complement.
ATCCTTCATCGCGCGCGTAAAGCGTTCCGTGGCGCTCGACCAGCCAATCGCGGTCATCGTCGCGAAACGGCCGGATCACAGCATAGTCCCCTTGTGACATCGGCCACACACTCCGCTTGATTCCCATTGCGTTGCAGGCTAGCAGAAACGCTCAGTCCCCGGAGGCGAGAATGGGCATCAATACCGAACGTGACATCGAAGCGAACCTTCAGATCGGTCCGACCGACCATGGAATGGTGCGCCTGTTCATCGAGGCGGGCGAGCTTGAAATCCCCATGGATTTCGACCCAGAAGAAGCCGAGGAAATCGCCGACGAGATCCGCGCCGCAGCACAGGCCGCACGCGCCGTCAAAGGCTGAAATCAAAGCCGCGGATCACGCAGGCCATGCAACCGCCGCGCGGCGTCCATGGCAAATTTCTGGATCATCTTTTTGCGTCTTGCCCCGGCCAACCTGGTCTCGGGAGACATGCGTACGATCTCGGCGTCATAAGCATCCGCAATGATAAGTCCGGTTTCAGCGGGCAGCAGTTCGGTGGGAAAGTCCGTGTCCACCGCCCAAAAGAAGCGGTCGCACCAATCCAGATAACCCTGCCACTTCGAATCGGACATATAGTCCGCCCGGCTGGACTTGCACTCGATCACCCAAAGCTCGCCCTTTGGCCCCAACCCCATGACGTCAACGCGCAACCCGCGGGTCGGGACGAATTCCTCAATCGAAACAAAGCCGTGCGTCACAAGGTGCCGAGAGACACCCCTGGCCAGTCTTTGTCCGGGCTGAAGTTCAACTGTCATGCGCAGAATGTGAACAATTAGCGAACAAATTGTCAAGTTGGCAGGTGTTGATCATCACCCCGGATTTTACCCGGCCGCCATGCCCAGGATTTGCCCCCACAATCAACTTCCTCACGACCCAGACCAAAAACTGTTGTGCAAGCCCCTTGTGCAACTCTGTGTTGCGCCCTACTTACGCCCTTGGCGGGTTCTGCCCTTCTCGTGACTGGTAGCATTCCGGTGGCCTTAAGCAATTCCGAGGGAGCTGGCTCTGTTCGGGTCCTGGCCCGTTTACCTGGCGCCCACCTGTACATACAGGTCCTCGGGAATCAAAACCGCACGGTTGCCTGGTGGTCCCGCCGCCTTCTGATCAGGGGATTTCTTGCGGATCGACCCGTGCGAAGGTTTCGTCATCCAGAGCAAAATCATAAAGCCTGCGCCCGTTCCATTGCGGCATATAGCAGTCAAACATCCTGTTTTTTTGATCCGGCAGGCTTGGCACAGTCAAATCTGCCGCTGGCAGGTTGAATCCAAACGTCAACATCTGGGCGTCCGTGTACCGTGCAGATGCCTGCCTGACCGCATGATGCAACAGTACGTGTTCGACATGCCCGTATTCGCCAACTCGGTTGTGAGTGATGACGGTTGTCGGCGCGAACTGCTTCATCAACGCATAGGCGGATCCGGATAACAGTCCAAACAACGGATGGCGGCGCAGTGGCCGGACGATTTCAGGTTCTGGCATGCCATCGCCGGTTGGCATGCGAATAAAACGGCGCAGCCTTGGATAATCACTTTCGACCGCAAAGGGCAGTTGCACCCGGGTGGCACCAATCAGGTCGCACACCTGTTGCATCGCGGCCTCGCGCGTATTGGTGTCTCGACGGTTGGATGCAGGCCGGAAAAAGCTTGCAACGACAACTTCGGCACGCTCCTTGAGATGCGCCAGAAGTGAGCCGGCAAACAGCGTTTCATCATCCTGATGGCACACGCACACGAGAATGCGCTGATGGGCAAGCCCGTCCAGGCTGAGTGCGTTGCGCGCCACGCCCGGACCAGTCTCCAAAAGGCCGAAATTCGCGCTGTGCAGGGTTTCCGGTCCAATCAGGTTGACCGGCCGCGCGCGCCCTTGCTGAACCAAAAGGGCCGAGCTTGCCTGCACATGGCCGTTTCGGTTGTCTCCCTGAATCAGGTAGCATCTGTCAGCCAGGCCAGACCAGACCGCATCCACCTCGGCGACCCTGCTGTTCTTCTGCGCATTCAAGTGCAACAGGTCGATCGGGCCGAACGGCCGATCCTGAATCGCCTGCTCAAGCCCTTCGATCGCTGGCCTGAGGTAGAGCTTCACGCGATCCGGGATACGGTTTTCGAACCATCGGAACGCGATCGGTACGTAGATGTCGACCGGCGGCCACGAGGCGCGCAAACGCTGTCCAAGGTCGATGCCGATATACTTCAAACCGGGGTTCGAATGCAGCGCCAACAGACCCGCGTGGCCGCCCGCCACTCCGACCTCGGCAAAGCAATTGCTTTCCTGTGCCAGCCGGTGAAGAGCACGCCGTTTCGGCTCCATCGATGGCGCGAGGTCGGATTTGTGAAAGTTTTCCTGCATGTGCGCATAGCACACGTTTCCATTGATCGCGACTGGCTCGCCTGCTTGTTTCAGCCCGTCCGCAATCGCTTGATTCAAACTTGACAGATCCTCCAGAAACGCCGGCGAATTGATGACGTCTTCATAACTTGGCTTGGTCAAGGAAACGGTCTTTCATGTACAATTCGATACGCTTGCGCATCAAATGTCAGGGGAAAACCAATTGCAAGCGCCAGGAACCACCTATGACGACCGGCGCGCTTCGACGCGCACGGGCTCCAACTTGACCGCGACCGGGGTGCCCCTGCGAGGGCCTTTGGGCTTTTCGGCCATGCTCATGATCGCATAGGCGAATTGGACGCCCGCAAAGACGATCCCGTTCATGAACCAGATCATGATCAGAGCGATAAAGCCTATGTCGGACCCGGTGATGAGGTGGCGCAGATTGGCCACGTTCAACATCAGCAGCACGGCGACAAACACAGCCGAGACTACAAAGCCCAGTGCAACCTGGGTGATGTAAAGACGGATCAGTTTCGGCATGACGCACCTCCTTCACACGCCAAGAGTCTAGCGCAATTTCATGCCGGGTAAAATCGCCCGTGGCGCGTCAGAACGCCTCGGGCTTGGCCTCGCGGGCCATGTGGTCCAGAACCGCGTTGACGAATTTCGGTTCCTTGCCTTCGGGGAAGAAGGCGCGCGCCACGTCGACGAATTCGGTGATGACCACCTTGGGCGGCGTGTCGCTCTGGCTCAGCTCGGCGCCGGCCGCGCGGAACAGCGCCCGCAAGGTCGGATCGATGCGCGAGATCGGCCACTTGGCCACCAGCGCCCGGTCGGTCATCTGGTCGATGGGCGCCTGATAGTTCACCGCGTCATCCACCAGCTTGCGGAAGACTGAGCTGTCGCCTTCCAGCATCTCGTCGCCCTCGTAGACCGCGCCGAACCGGTGATCCAGAAACTCGTTGACCACCTGCTCGGTCGTCTGGCCCGACTGCTCCATCTGGAACAGCGCCTGCACGGCATACAGCCGCGCGGCGGATTTCATCAGGCGTTTCCGGCTTGCCGGTTTCGGCGTGTCTGTCTGGGTCATGCTGTCGTTGATCCGTTGCTGTCGCCCGCCACGAGGATGGACTCGGACGGCGGCTTGAATCCGACGCCCTTTTTCGAAGCGCCCCACTTACGTCTGAGTGCGATCAGATGCAAGGCCGCAGCCGCCGCGCCGCCGCCTTTGTTCATTTTTTCCGGATTTGCACGCACTTCGGCCTGCGCGTCATTTTCAACCGTCAGGATGCCGTTGCCGATGTACAGGCCCTGCAGGCCCAGCAGTTGGATTGCGCGGCTGGAATCGTTGCAGACGGTTTCGTAATGCGTGGTCTCGCCCCGGATCACGCAGCCCAGTGCGACGTAGCCGTCAAAGTTGCACTGGCGGTCGGCCATGGCAATCGTTGTCGGGATCTCGAGCGCACCGGGCACCTCGACCACCTCGCAGCTGCCGCCGGCGGCCTCGATTTCGGCCTTGGCGCCGCGAACCAGGTCGTCGGCGATGGCGCGATAGAACGGGGCCACGACGATCAGCAGCTTGACCGGGTCCTCGAATTTCGGGGTCGGCAGAACGCCGTGTTTGTCTTGCTCAGCCATGCTCAGTCATCCTTGAAAATCGAGCGGGTCCCGACGATGGACAGACCAAAGGCGTCCAGACCCAGGTATTTCGTCTGCGGCGAGTCGGTCAGCAGCACCAGTTCCTTTATGCCCATCTTGGACAGGATCTGCGCGCCCAGACCGGTTTGCTTGATGGTGCGCGGGCCTTCGTCCTCGGCCGCGTACAGCGAGTTGCGCGGGTTGCGGAACAGGCAGACCACGCCCCGCCCCTCGGCGGCTATCTTTTCCATCGCGCGCGGCAGTTCCTGCGGCGATTTCGGGCCAAGACCCAGAATGTCCGAGGCCTCGTGCAGCGCATGGGTGCGGGTCAGGACGGGCTCGGGCGTGCTGATGTCGCCCTTGATCATCACCAAATGCTCAATCCCGTGGGTCTGATCGGTGAAGATCCGCATCTCCCACTCACCGCCATATTCAGACGTGACCATCCGGCGCGCGGTCTCGACCACCAGATTGTCGTGGCGCGCGCGGTACGAGATCAGGTCGCTGATGGTGCCGATCTTCAGACCGTGCTCCTTAGCGAATTCGACCAGATCGGGCAGCCTGGCCATGGTGCCGTCGGGCTTCATGATCTCGCAGATCACGCCCGAGGGGTTCAACCCGGCGAGGCGCGAAATGTCCACGGCGGCCTCGGTGTGGCCGGCGCGTACAAGCACCCCGCCCCGCTTGGCGCGCAGCGGAAAGACATGGCCGGGCGTGGCCAGATGCGCCATGGTGTTCTGCTCGTTGATCGCGGTGGCGATGGTCAGCGCCCGATCGGCGGCGGAAATGCCGGTGCTAACGCCTTCGCGTGCTTCGATCGAGACGGTAAAGGCGGTTTCGTGCCGCGACGAGTTGTTCACGGCCATCATCGGCAGGCCCAGCCGGTCGATCCGCTCTGCCGTCATCGGCAGGCAGATCAGGCCGCGGCCATGGGTGGCCATGAAATTGATCGCCTCGGCATCGGCGAATTCCGCCGGGATCACCAGGTCGCCTTCGTTTTCGCGGTCCTCGTGGTCGACCAGGATGTACATCCGGCCCTGGCGCGCCTCTTCGATGATCTCTTCGATCGCGCTGATCGCTTCGCGCAGCTGGGCCTCGACCGGTCCGGGTGTTTCAAAGCTCATGGGGCAGCCTTTCACAGAGCAGGTGTTGCATCGCGGGATAGACCAGCGCGCGCACAAAGGCCAGTCCGCAAACGAAGTGGGCCATACCTAACGCGACTCAATTTCCTCGCTGGCGATCACGAAACCTCGGCCAGACGGGCCACGTACCGGGCGAGCGTGTCGATTTCCAGATTGACCCGATCTCCGACCTTCGCCGCGCCCCATGTCGTCACCTCTTTGGTATGGGGAATGAAGTTGATCCCGAAATCGCAACCGTCGACATCGTTGACCGTGAGCGAAGTGCCGTTCAGAGCAACCGAGCCCTTGGGCGCGATGAAGCGCGCCAAATCCTTGGGCGCGCGCAGGGTCACGCGGGTGCTGTCTCCTTCTTCGGCCATCGCGACGATCTCGGCGACGCCATCCACGTGTCCCGAAACGATATGGCCACCCAATTCGTCACCCACCTTCAAGGCCCGTTCAAGGTTGACCCTTGAGCCCACATTCCAGCCGTCCAGATTGGTTTTGGAAACGGTCTCGGCGCTGATCTGAACATCGTACCAGTCATCACCCAGCGCGATGACGGTCAGGCAAACCCCGTCGCTGGCGATCGACGCACCAATATCTATGCCGGATGTATCATAGCCTGTCCGAATGCGCGCACGCAGATCGCCCTGCTGCTCCAACTCGATGATTGTGCCGATATCGGTGACGATCCCAGTAAACATTCCGTTAACCCTCTGCGCCTAAGCTGTGCCATGCAATCCACGCCGAGGTAAGGCCAAGTGGCGGGCGGAGCAAGCCCTGCCTTGCCCGGCTAGCCGCAAAAAGGCATAGTTTGTTCAACAAAACACGGGCAACCAGAATTCGAGCATCTGGCATGAGGCAACCGAAGGACACCTCCGACAGTCGCGTATTCCTGTTTTTGCAGGGGCCGCATGGGCCGTTCTTCAGCGGCCTGGGACGCATGTTGCGCGCGGCTGGCGCGCGGGTGTGGCGTGTAGGGTTGAATGCCGGGGACCAGGCGTTTTGGTTCGATCGCGCCAGCTATATCCCCTATCGCGGCAGGCTCGACGACTGGCCGGAAAGCCTGACGAACATCATCCTGTCGCGCGGTGTTACCGACATCGTGCTTTATGGCGATGTTCGCCCGGTGCACGCCGACGCGATCCGGACGGCGCGAATCCACGGCATCCGTGTTCATGTGTTCGAGGAAGGGTACCTTCGACCATGGTGGGTCACCTATGAGCGCAATGGGTCCAACGGACATTCTCGCCTCATGGATCTGGACATCGCACAGATGCAACAAGCGTTGCAAAGCTCGGGCGCCAAAACGCCCCCACCCCCGTCACATTGGGGGGATATGCGGCAACACATTTTCTACGGCGCCTTGTACCATTGGTTCGTTCTGTGTGCGAACCGTGGGTACCGGAATTTCCGCCCGCACCGAGAAGTGCCTGTCTCAAAAGAATTCAAACTGTATTTCAAACGTTTGGCGCTCATGCCGATCCATCGGTTGCAGCGAGTACTCGCCACCTGGCGCGTAAGGCGCGGCGGGTTCCCGTATCATCTGGTGCTGCTGCAACTGGGTCACGACAGTTCGGTCCAGGCGCATTCGGACTTTTCATGCATGGCCGATTTCATCACCCCGGTGATGGAGGGGTTCGCCAAGGGCGCTCCGTCCCACCACCGCATGGTCATCAAGGAACATCCCCTTGAGAACCAGCGCGAGCCGCTGAGAAGACGCGTCCAAGCACTTGCGCGCGAACTGGGCATCTCGGATCGCGTGCATTACGTGCCCGGGGGAAAGCTGGCGCGCCTTCTGGATCAGGCGAGCTCGGCCTTGACCATCAATTCCACCGCCGGGCAGCAGGCTCTGTGGCGCGGCATCCCTCTGCGTGTCTTCGGCAAGTCGGTCTACGACAAGCCTGAACTGGTCTCGCATCAACCGATTGACGAATTTTTCAGGCACCCGCAAAAACCGGACACGGAGGCCTATCGGGCATACCGCCAATTTCTGTTGGAAACCAGCCAGGTGCCGGGTGGCTATTACTCGCGCGGCGGACGGCGCCAGTTGCTGCGGCGGGTCGCTGACATGATGCTGCAGGCTCGTGACCCTTATCAGGCCGCGCTGACCGGAATCGCGACCATCACGCCACAGTTGAAAATCGTTGAATGACACGGTGCTTCGCTGGCTGGAACTTGAAGTTTGAAACCGCTAGTTTGACCGCAAACCAAAAGACTACATACGAAACTCGAGGTATTTCGGCAGTGCAGCGTTTCCCTACTCGATGGATACGAGGGTTTTCCCTCGTTGCAGCCATTGGCCTTCTGACAGCGTGCCAACTGCCCAAGGCGGGGCCGAACAAAACCGAAATTCTGGCGGGCTCGACAGTCAATGGCGGCAACGCCCACGTGGTCGAAGTTGATGACCGGGTGGCCCACGTCACCTCTGCGGTTCCACAGTTTGGCTTTCCGCCCGCCTTCCGGTCAGCACAAAGCGTAACATCCGACACCATTCGTCCCGGCGACGTGCTTGGCCTGACCATCTGGGAAAACGTCGACGACGGTCTGCTGGCTGGTGAAACTGGCCCATCGACCAATCTCGATGAGGTTCAGGTCGACAGCGAAGGCTTTATCTTCGTGCCCTATGCTGGCCGCTTGCGCGCCTCGGGCAATACCCCCGAGCAGCTACGCTCGCTGATTGCGGAAAAGCTGCGCGAGCAGACGCCTGATCCGCAGGTTCAGATCCGCCGCGTGGCGGGTGACGGTGCGACGGTCTCGGTAACCGGTACGATCGGCGCCTCTGGCATCTATCCGATCGAGCGCCCAACCCGCACGCTTTCGACGATGCTTGCAAGGGCCGGTGGCGTGGCGGTCGCCCCGGATATTGCCTTGGTCACGGTGATCCGCGGCAATCAGCGTGGCACCGTGTGGTATGACGATCTGTTCCGCAATCCTGAAACCGACATCGCACTGCGCGGCGGTGATCGCATCCTGGTCGAACAGGACACCCGGTCGTATATTGCGCTGGGGGCCACGGGTGGGCAATCCCGGGTCGCCTTCGACAGTCAGGATCTGTCCGCGCTGGAAGCGCTGGCGCAGGTCGGCGGCTTGCAATCGCTGTCCTCGGATCCCACAGGGATCTTCGTTCTGAGGGACGAGCGTGAAGATATCGCACGAAAAGTGCTGGGCCAGCCGAACCTTCAGGGCGAACAACGCGTGATCTACCTGCTGAACCTCACGGCGCCAAACGGTCTGTTTGTAGCACGTGATTTCGTGATCCGCGACGACGACACGATTTACGTGACCGAAGCCCCGTATGCACAGTGGACCAAGTCGATTTCGCTGATTGCCGGCGGTCTGACACCCGTTGCAAACGTCGCCACGCTGACCGGAAACTGAGGCATGAATCCCGGCGCCGACACTGCGGACGCCGAGGATCGAACGCGCCTGTATGTCTACAATGGCGGGTTTCTGACCCAACGCAGGGTCCGACGCATCCTGTCGCTGGCGGGATTCGACATTCGCGTTGGGCTTCCGCGTTCGGGCGGCATGGTGGGCATCTGGGGCGAAAGTCCGACCGCGCACCGCGGAACCCGAGTAGCGAAGGACCGGGATATCCCGCTGTTGCGGGTCGAGGATGCATTCCTGCGATCCTTGCTGCCGGGGCGCGATCGCGAGCCGCCGCTGGGCCTGCTTCTGGAACGACGTGCGATGCATTTCGATCCGTCACAGCCGTCGGACCTCGAAACTCTGCTGGCCACGCACCCGCTGGATGACACCGCCCTGCTGGATCGGGCGCGCGGCGCGATCGCACGGCTGAAGGAATCGCATCTGAGCAAGTATTCGGCCTGCGACCCGGATATCGCACCCCCGGATCCGGGCTATGTATTGGTTGTCGATCAGATACAGGGCGATGCGGCGGTTACGGCAAGCCGGGGCGACCCTGCGCGGTTTCTGGAAATGCTGATCATGGCCCAAGAGGAAAACCCCGGCGCGCGTGTGATCATCAAGGCCCACCCGGAAACGCTGCAGGGTCATCGGCGCGGTTTTTTCTCGGCGGATGACGAAACTGACCGTGTCTCGCTGCTGGCGGATCAGATCAGCCCCTGGTCGTTGCTGGAAGGCGCGATTGGGGTCTATACCCTGTCCTCGCACCTGGGGTTTGAGGCCATTCTGGCCGGTCACAAACCTAGGGTTTTTGGGCAACCTTTCTATGCCGGGTGGGGTCTGACGCAGGACGAGATGCCTCTGCCGCGCCGTCAGCGCAATCTGACCCGCGCTCAACTATTCGCTGCCGCCATGATACTGTACCCGACGTGGTACGATCCCTATCGCGACCAGTTGTGTGAGCTTGAAACGGTGCTGGATACGCTTGAGGCTCAGAGCCGCGCCTGGAGACAGGACAGGCACGGTTGGACAGCGTCTGGAATGCGCCTGTGGAAACGCAGGCATATTCAGCAAACCTTCGGGAAGTGGAAAAAAGTCCGTTTCGTGCCGGAACGGCCCTCGGCGTCCGACAGGCCTCATATGGTCTGGGCCAATCGTGATCTGGACGCCGAAAATGTGGTCCGCGTCGAAGACGGTTTTCTGCGCTCGCGCGGGTTGGGGGCCAACCTTGTGCCCCCGCTCTCACTTGTGACAGACGACCTTGGAATTTACTACGACCCCACCCGACCCAGCCTTCTGGAAGAACTGATCACCGCTCGCGAAGAGTTGCGACCCGATCAGGAGATACGGATACGCCGCCTGGTGACGCAACTCACCGCCGCGGGGCTAAGCAAATACAATACGGGCGGCAGTTGCCCCCCTTTGCCGGACGGGCACCGGATTCTTGTACCTGGTCAGGTAGAGGACGACGCCTCGATCCGGTTGGGCACTAGCACGGTCCGCACAAGTCTCGAGTTGCTGAGCACCGTTCGCGCGGCCAATCCCGACGCAGTTCTGATCTACAAACCGCATCCGGATGTTGAGGCCGGGCTTCGGGACGGTCGAATAGACGCCGAGGGTCTTGCAGATGTGGTCCTCCACGAGGTCGACCCGGCACTGGTTCTGCCAGAGGTCCATGAGGTCTGGACAATGACCTCACTGCTTGGGTTCGAAGCTCTGCTGCGCGGGATACAGGTCACTACGCTTGGGGCCCCGTTCTACGCCGGCTGGGGTCTGACGACGGACCTTGGATCGGTCCCGGCACGACGAGGCGCGCGACCGACGGTGCTGGGCCTGGCCTACGCCACGCTCATCGACTATCCACGGTATTTTGATCCAATCACTCGCGATGCCTGCCCCGCGGAGGTTGTCACACACCGTTTGACGCATGGCCCGATTGCACCTGCTGGGCCGGCAATCCGGCTGCTGGCCAAGCTTCAGGGGGCTTTTGCAACACATGCGAACCTGTGGCGCTAGGGCTCCCCGCTAGCGTACTGGCCGGCGCCAGACATGCAGAACATCGCCACCCAAGTCCCGGGTTTCAACCAGCGAAAAACGGGGCGCGTCGCCCAGTTCCTCAAGCCCCATGGCACCAATTGCGGGCAAGCCTTCGGCCCCGATGGCCAAGCCCGCGCTGAAACCGACCAACTCGTCGACCAGATCATTTGCCAGCAGAGACGCGGCCAATGCCGAGCCCCCCTCGCAGAACACCCGGGTCAGACCGGCCTGCCCCAATTGGTGGAGCATGTCTGCAGCATCGATCCGGTGATCCTGCAACGCGCAGGATATCAGCCGAGCGCCCAGTCCCTGCCACGCCGCGGCACGCTCGGGGTCGGGCGACGGGCCATGGCAAAGCCAAACGGGAATATCAGACGCGGTTCGGGCCAACTGGCTGAGCAAAGGCAATTCGAGGTGACGTGAAACCACGACACGCACGGGTTGCCGGTCGATACCTAGATCACGAACCGTCAGCGAAGGATCGTCGGCCCGCGCGGTGCCCGCGCCGACCATCACCGCATCGTGCCGCGCACGCATGGCATGCACCGCCCGACGGGCCTCGGGGCCGGTGATCCACTTGCTCTGCCCGGTCTCGGTTGCGATCCGTCCATCAAAGCTGCTGGCAAGTTTCAGCGTCACGAACGGTCGGCCTTGCTCGGTCTTCATGAAAAAGCCCGCGTGATCCATTGCCGCCTGATCGCTCAGAACCCCGGTCGTGACCGCAATCCCGGCATCGCGCAACATGGCAAAACCCTGCCCCGCGACGCGCGGATCGCTGTCCTCGATCGCCGAAACCACGCGGGCCACTCCGGCGCTGATCAAAGCTTCGGCACAAGGTGGCGTCTTGCCGTGATGCGAACATGGCTCCAGCGAGACATAAGCGGTCGCGCCACGCGCCTGTTCGCTCGCCTGGGCCAGAGCCTCGGTTTCCGCATGAGGGCGACCGCCGGGCTGCGTCCACCCGCGCCCGACGATCCGGCCGTTTTTAACCAGAACGCATCCGACCGCGGGGTTGGGCCAGCAAGATCCTTGTCCGCGCCGCCCCAAGGACAGGGCCAGCGCCATGTATCGCTTGTCTGTTTCGGTCACTCGTCAGTCGATGGCTGCGGCGGGCGCAGTTCGTGGACGAACTCCTCGAAATCATCGGCCGCCTGGAAATTCTTGTATACGCTCGCAAAGCGAACATAGGCGACGGTGTCGATCCGCGCCAGAGCTTCCATGACGATCTCGCCGATCTTGTTGGACGGAATGTCGGTCTCACCCATGCTTTCCAGGCGCCGCACGATGCCGGATATCATCTGGTCGATGCGGTCCGGATCAATCGGGCGCTTCTGCATCGAAATACGGATTGACCGTTCCAGTTTGTCCCGGTCGAAATCCTCGCGTTTGCCATTTGTCTTGATAACCACGAGGTCGCGCAACTGGACCCGCTCATAGGTGGTGAAACGGCCCCCGCATGCGGGGCAGAACCGACGCCTGCGGATGGCCACGTGATCTTCTGCCGGACGTGAGTCCTTGACCTGAGTATCGATATTTCCGCAAAACGGGCAGCGCATCCGCCGTCTCCTCGTCCCTTGTTCCGCCTCTTTTTGTCAGCGCTGTGGCCAACTTATCCACAACTATAGGGCAGCCGCTAGAGTTTGGGTAGTCGGAAATTTCAACCGCTATATACAGGGTCACCCAAAATGCGCCGCAACTCGGCGAACATGGGGCGCGGTCCGGTGTTCGAACAGGTAGATACCCTGCCATGTTCCCAAGGCAGGTTGCCCACGTCGGACCGGGATCGAAAGCGAGACCGGCATCATAGCCGCCTTGATATGGGCCGGCATGTCATCGGGCCCTTCATACGTATGTTTCAGATAAGACATCGACGGATGATCTGTGGGCGGAACCAGCCGCGAGAAAAATGCCTGCAGGTCCGTCTGAACCTCGGGATCCGCGTTTTCCTGTATCAAGAGTGAACAGGATGTGTGGCGGACGAACAACGTCAGCAATCCGTCGGCCACACTTGAGGACAACCAGTCACGGATGTCGGAGGTGAACTCGTACAGCCCCTGCCCTCGGGTTTCGATGGTAAATTCGGCCTGCATCAACCGGGTGGCCCTGTTTGCGTCAGTTGAAGAATGGGCGCACGTTGCACCGTGCGTTCGCACCTTGGACCGACATGCTGTAGCCCGGTTGAAATCCCGAAACCACTACGCTGGGTTGCTGTGGCACGCCGCCTGTCGGCGGTTTGATGGAAAACTGCACCGCGGTCCGACGCCCGGTTGTCACACTGGGCCCATACCCGCGCAAAACGTAAATCCGCTGCTGCCAGCCGGCCCCCAGTTTGCGCCGAGCAAAATCCGCCGCCGCGCACCAATACCCATCAACGTCTTGCCGGGCGCGGGGGATGACCTCAAAATCGGTGCTGTTCATCGGCTCGGTCCGGTACCCGTTCGGGGCGGCTTCAGTCTCGACCGGAGCTGCTGCAACCAATGCCGCCAACGCGGCGCATGTCAGAATATGTTTCATTGCAAATATCTTCCCTGATTTCGACACGCATCATAGCCTAGTTTTTCACCAAGCCCAGAACAGCGTCGTTCACGATGATTTCAGGAACAGTGCGCACGCGAATGGTGCCTTGCGTCCGGGGAACTGGGACATGCATTCTATGTGTGCCGGGGAGCCACAGATCGGTTGGTGTGACCAAATCCTTCGGCTCTGCCCGATCCCCACGGGACTGACCCGGCACGCGGCTGATTTATGACGACCGTACCATCGAGTCTTTCTTTGCCCGGCCACGTCTTTGTGATCTGAAGCCATTTCCAGTGCACGTAGGTGCGCCGTGTCTGACCCTGTGTGGGAACTGTCACCTCACAAAAACTATGCAAATGACAAAATTCGCTACATAATCCGGCCAATTCAGTGGGTTCCGGAGCGTGGCATGCAGGTCGATATCGCCAGAATTCAGCTGCTGGCGTCCGCGTTGCAGGCGCAGGCAGGGAATACTGATACGGTCGTTCGAGTCCTCGCCAAAAGCGGGCTGAGTGCGCAAGACTTCGCGCCGCCTGCAAAGCTGTACAGCGCCCACAGCGAGGCCTTGTTTGCCCGCCACGCTTGCGATGAACTCAACGACATCCTGTTCGGAGCGCGTACGGGGTTGCAGTTCAGCGCAACTTCCAGCCTGACGGCTTATATCAGCAAATATTCCCGAGATCTCCGGCAGGTTCTGGAGAACGCCAACCACTTCCACCGGCTGATTGATCCGGCCATCGCCGTGAGGCTGCACGAATCCGGAAATTCGGCAACCATCGAGGCCAGGTGGAAGGACCCAAGCTTTTCGCGGTACCATCGGCGAACCGAGTTCCTCATGTTTGCCTGCATTGCCCGCCTGCGTGCTCTGACGGGGATCCCGATCCAGCCGATCGAACTAAGGTTTCAGCACAGGGTCGGCGCGCGAGAGGAAGACTATTCCAAACTCGGCAGGTTCCCGGTGGTGTTTGGCGCGGAAAAGCTCGAAATCATTTTGCCGCAAGCAACGCTCGACGTGCCCGTCCCGACCTACGACCCCAGCTTGCGACAGCACCTTATGGAATATGGTGACCGTCTGCTGCATGAAAACAGTGATGAAAGACAGACTCTACGGTCGCGGGTCGAAGGGCGGATCACCCAATCGCTTCCCGGGGCCATCGCCCGCGCCGAACAGGTTGCCAAGGATCTGGGCATGAGCCCGCGAACATTCGGTCGACGCCTGACCGAGGAAGGCACCAGCTTTCGCGAAATTGTCGACGACCTGCGCTGCGACCTCGCCAGAACGTTTCTGAAGAACGACATGGGCCTTTCTGAGATCTCGTACAGCCTTGGCTACGCAGACCAGGCGGCGTTTTCGACTGCCTTCAAACGCTGGACCGGGCAATCTCCCAGCGCGTTCAAGGATCAGTCCCGGCGCAGAAAGCTTGCCTGACAAGCGGCCGGGGGTCATCAGCGTTGCCGCCTCGCCCCGACCTGTCCCATGAGTGGACACAAGCGATATGGTCCGCGAAGGCTCTGACCACTTGCGAATTCCCGCCAAATTGAATTCACGTTTGGCCGTCGTGAACCAAACCGCAGCTCAAATGAAAAAAGGCGCCTCGGTCGAGGCGCCTTTTTGATCACTGATCCAGGAAGGAGCGCAGCTTTCGGCTTCGGCTGGGATGTTTCAGCTTGCGCAGGGCCTTGGCTTCGATCTGCCGGATACGTTCGCGCGTCACGCTGAACTGCTGACCAACCTCTTCCAGCGTGTGGTCGGTGTTCATGCCGATGCCGAAACGCATCCGCAGAACACGCTCCTCGCGCGGGGTGAGCGAGGCCAGTACACGCGTGGTGGTTTCCTTGAGGTTTTCCTGAATGGCGCTGTCCAGCGGCAGCACGGCATTCTTGTCCTCGATGAAGTCGCCCAGTTGGCTGTCTTCCTCGTCCCCGATAGGGGTTTCCAGAGAAATCGGCTCCTTGGCGATCTTCATCACCTTGCGGACCTTTTCCAGCGGCATCTGCAGCTTTTCGGCCAGTTCTTCCGGCGTCGGCTCGCGGCCGATCTCGTGCAGCATCTGGCGGCCGGTCCGCACCAGCTTGTTGATCGTCTCGATCATGTGCACCGGAATACGGATGGTGCGCGCCTGATCCGCGATCGAGCGCGTGATCGCCTGACGGATCCACCAGGTCGCATAGGTCGAGAACTTGTAGCCACGACGGTATTCGAACTTGTCCACCGCCTTCATCAGGCCGATGTTGCCTTCCTGAATGAGATCAAGGAATTGCAGGCCACGGTTCGTGTATTTCTTGGCGATCGAAATCACTAGGCGCAGGTTGGCCTCGACCATTTCCTTCTTGGCCTGACGCGCCTCTTTCTCGCCCTTCTGGACCTGCTGCACGATGCGGCGGAACTCGCTGATGTCCAGACCGACATACTGACCGATCTGCGCCATGTCGTTGCGAAGTTCCTCGACCTTGTCCGACGAGCGTTCGATAAACATTTGCCAGCCCCGGCCCGGCTTTTGAGCCATGTCGGACAGCCAGTTGGGATCAAGTTCACGACCGCGATACTCGTCAATGAACTCACGGCGGTTGATGCGGGCCTGGTCGGCCAGCTTCACCATGGCACTGTCCAGCGACATCACCCTTTTGTTGATGCCGTACAACTGATCGATCAGGGCTTCGATCCGGTTGTTGTGCAGATGCAGGCCATTCACCAGTTCAACGATCTCGGCGCGCAGCTTCTGATAGGTCTGCTCATCCTTGTCGCTGAACGAACCGTCCTCGTTCAGAGTTGCCGAGATCCGGCTGTCCTGCATTTCCGACAGCTTTGCGAAATCCGTCGAGATCCGCTCAAGCTGGGTCAGAACCTGATCTTTCAGTGCCGCTTCCATCGCGGCCAACGACATGTTCGCCTGATCGTCTTCGTCGTCGTCATCGTCGTTGGCAATCGGGTTGCCGTCGGCGTCCAGTTCGGGACCAGTGTCCTTGGCGGGCTTGGCGGCCGCGACAGTCGAGGTATCCACCACCGGCTCTTCTACGTCGCCATCCTCATCCATCTGATTGCCGAACGTCGCTTCCAGATCGATGACATCGCGCAGCAGGATGTCCTCGGACAACAGTTCGTCATGCCAGATCGAGATCGCCTGGAAGGTCAGCGGGCTTTCGCAGAGCCCGAGGATCATGGTGTTGCGACCGGCTTCGATCCGTTTCGCGATGGCGATTTCGCCCTCGCGGCTCAGCAATTCGACCGACCCCATCTCGCGCAGATACATGCGCACCGGGTCATCGGTCCGGTCCAGCTTTTCGGTTTGCGCACCGGCCAGCGCAACCTCACGGTTGCTGTCGGTGGTGACCAGATCGGTCGAGCCCTTCTGCTCTTCCTCCTCGGCCTCTTCGTCTTCGATGATGTTGATGCCCATCTCGGACAGCATCGACATCACGTCCTCGATCTGTTCCGAACTGACCTGATCCGGCGGCAGGACCTGGTTGAGCTGATCGTAAGTGATGTAGCCTTTCTCGCGAGCCTCGGCGATCATCTTCTTGACCTGGGCCTGGCTCATGTCCAGCGAGATTTCCTGTTCCTGGTCGTCGGACTTCCGTTCCTCGTTGGTATCCTTGGCGGCCATTCAGTGCTCCTGCAGGGATGGGTGATTCGATGGAACCGAATCATTAGCGCGTAGAAGTGATTCGGCCACCCGTTTACCCGTTTTTCTTTTCCAGTGCTTTATGAAAACACCACTTCAGCGGCGTTTCCGCTCGAACTTGATGCCGGACATGATCGCCTGAAACGCGTCTTTCTCGTCACGATTGATTCGCGCCCCGTTGTCCGCAATGTCGAAAATGGCCCTGTCCTCGTTCTGGCTGCGGCTTGCGCGGTTGCGTTCTTCGGCGGCCTGGGCCAACCGGAACGTCAACGCTTCGTCCGCCAGTTCGGACAACTCCTCTTCGGCTTCAGCAATCTCGGCATCCAGCCCCCGGAGCGCTTTGATTTTTGCGAGTTCCTCGGCCAGAGTCATCTGTGCCTTTTCGACGTCGCCCGGTTTGTGCACACAGGGGATTACAGCGACATGGCGAAGGGCCAGCAGGTTTTCAAGAGGGGCCGGCCCCAAAGACTGAACAATGTGCTCTTTGAGGTTGTCGGGATCGTCGATCGCGTGCCGCAGGATCGCATCGCGCAGGGCCGCGTGATCGGGGTTCAGGCATTCCATCTCTTCCAGTTGGTGCTCGAATTGCACGACCACCTCGGGGTTCAGGATTGCAATCGCAAGGATTGCCGCTTCACGCAGTTGGATATCCGCATTCTCCGAGGACGCAAGGAACGAGGCCCGCGCATCGGGCGTTGCCGACGGTTTTGGCGGTTGCCATTTGCCTTTCGGCTGCCAGTTTCGAGCCCCTGCCCCTTGCCGCTGCGGGCGGAAGAGTTGCCAGCGGAGATCCTTGATTTCCTGCCCGTAATGCGACCGGATCGAAGGATCGCGGATCAGTTGGATCTTTTCGCGCAGCGCCTTGTCGAGGGCCGCCTTGCGCTCGGGGCTGTCGAACACCTTGCCCTCGGTCTCGCGCCGCCACAGAAGCCTGACCATCGGAATGGCCGCGTCCAGCACCGCCTGAACCGCCGCCGGGCCTTCGGCGCGCAGCAGATCGTCGGGGTCCTTGCCCTCGGGCATCAGAGCGAACCGCAGCGACTTTCCGGCCACCAGCAACGGCAACGCCAGGTCGATGGCCCGCATCGCCGCACGCAGACCGGCCGTGTCGCCATCCAGCGCGATGATCGGCTCGTCGGCGATGCGCCACAGCATGTGCAACTGATGTTCGGTGATCGCGGTGCCCAGCGGTGCGACGGCGGCGCCGAAACCTGCCTCGGACAGGGCAATCACATCCATATAGCCCTCGGCCACGACCAGCGGTTGCCCCTTGCCTGCCGCCTGACGGGCCGGTCCGTGGTTGTAGAGGCTTCGCCCCTTGTCGAACAGCGCGGTTTCGGGCGAGTTCAGATACTTGGCGTTGTCATTGGGGTCCATCGCCCGCCCGCCGAACGCGATGCACCGGCCGCGCGGATCGCGGATCGGGAACATGATGCGGTTGCGGAAGGTGTCATAGGGCTTTTTGCCCTTGTTCGACGGCTTGGCCAGACCGGCGCCCAGGATCAGGTCCTCGGCCACGTTCTTGCCGCGCAGATGGTCCCACAACGCCTGCCAGCCATCGGGCGCAAACCCGATTTCCCAGAGATCCAACGCCTGAGCGTCCAGACCGCGGCGGTCCATATAGGCGCGCGCCTCGGCCCCTGCCCCGGTCTTGAGTTGCAGGCGAAAGAACTGTACCGCCTGCTCCATGACATCGGCCAATTGCGCCCGGTGGTCCTGCTTTTCCTGCGCCTTGGGGTCGCGCGCGGGCATCGGCAAGCCGGCCTCGCGGGCCAGGATCTCGACCGCCTCGATGAACGAGACGTTCTCGGTTTCCTTCACGAAGCTGATCGCGTCGCCCTTGGCGTGGCACCCGAAGCAGTAATAGAACCCCTTCTGGTCATCCACATGGAACGAGGCGGTTTTTTCGTGATGGAACGGGCATGGCGCCCACATGTCACCCTTGCCCGGATTGGACTTGCGGTTGTCCCACATGACCTTGCGCCCGACGACCTGAGACAGGCTCAGACGGGTGCGTAACTCATCCAGAAATCCAGGGGGCAATGACATGTGTCATACATGGCAGAAACCGGGCCGCCCGCCAAGGGCGCGGCGGGCCTTTGTCCACAGCCAATTCGCGGCCCTGTGGATTACTGCTGCAGGCACAGCTCCATCCAGGCGGCGCCAAGGTCTTTTTTGCGGATGTCGCGCATCTTCTGCTCATAGACCCATGGGGTGATCAACGGGATTGCGGCGTTGTAGTTCTCGGGCCAGGTTGGGCCGGCCTCGGCCACCGCTTCCGGAACGTCCCGTTCTTTCACGCGATCAAGACGGGCTTTTTGAACCGCCGCCACAACGTCTGCTTGATAGCGGCAGCTTTCTTCCTTGGTTTCAGCGGCAGCCAGCGGTGTGGCAAGCAGAGTAGCGGCAAGTGCGATGCGCAGCATAAGGTCCCCTTGGAATCAGTTCTTTGCAACAGTCTAACCGCGTGCTGCCACACCTTCCATTACCCTCTGCAGATCGTGCACCAACGATGTGGCCATCGACCGGAACACCATGATCTGAAAGGCTTTCTCGCCAACCCGAGTGATTGACGCGGTCATGTGGAACAGGAGTGTGCGCGCCGTATGTCCGCGTTTGAAGTTCTGTGGGCGCAGATCGACCGGCACCAGACGGGCCAGTACATCCTCGGCCCCGTCGCCCTCAAGCCGTACCACGGCCCAGGCATCAGACTGGTCGACGACCGCGGCGTGGGCGGACAGAGACGGCTCCGGTGCGGGGCCGATCAACATGACCTGACCCGGGCCGAACCAGACCGCCCGCGCGCCCGACTTCCCGGTGGCCCGGTTCGGGGCCGGCAGGGCCATGCCATGCGCCGCCTTCATCGCCTCGGACAGTAATTTGACCTGCCCTTGAAAGGCCGAAACCGCATGTATCGCGCCCGGGTCGACCTCGGTGACCGAGACCGTTCCGATGGTCAGCGGCAGCAGCCCTTCACACGGGGTCTGGGCAATCAGCTTATCCACGCACACGCTCTCCCTCTGGATCAAAGAACACCGGGTCCGTCACCTCGCACAGCGTGGTCACGCCGCGCAGGTGATCGACCATTTTGACGATCTCGCCATGACGGTCGGGGCCATCGGCCAGAAACGCCAGCCCCAGCATGCTGCCCAGCGTCGGCGAGTAGCAGACCGAGGTCACATAGCCCTGATCGTTGGTGCGCACCGGCGCGTCCTCTTCGTTGTACAGATGGGCGCCGGCCAGCAACTGGCGGCTTTCCCCGATGGGTTTGAGGCCGACCAACCGCTCGCGCCCCGGCTCCTCAAGCCCCGGGCGTTCGGACATGGTCTTGCCGATACAGTCCTTTTTCTGCGACACCATCCGGCCCATCCCGATGTCAAAGGCCGTCGTCCGCCCGTGGATTTCTGCATGGGTGATGAACCCCTTCTCGATCCGCAGGACGTTCAGCGCCTCCATCCCATAGAGGCCACCGCCCAGCGCCTCGGCCTGTCGGGTCAGGATGTCGAACAGGCTGGCCCCATACCGCGCAGGCAACGCAATCTCGTAGGCGTGTTCGCCCGAGAACGAGATCCGGAACAGACGCCCCGGCACCCCCAGAACCGAAACCGGCCCGCAGGCCATGAACGGCCACGCAGCATCATCCAGCGGGGTGTCCAGCAGGCCGTTCAGCACCTCGCGCGATTTGGGGCCGGCCACGGCGAATTGCGCCCATTGCTCCGTCACAGAAACCAGCGACACGTCCCAATCGGGCCGCAGACCCTGACGCACGAATTCAAGATGCTTCATCACGTCACCAGCGGCGGCGGTCGTGGTGGTCATCAGGAAATGACTGTCACCCAATCGCGCGGTGGTGCCGTCATCCATGACGAACCCGTCCTCGCGCAGCATCAGCCCATAGCGCACGCGCCCGACCTTCAGTGTCGAAAACGTGTTGGTATAGACGAAATCCAGAAACTGCGCGGCGTCGCGCCCCTGAATGTCGATCTTGCCCAGGGTCGAGACATCGCACACGCCGACCGCCGCGCGCACCATCTGCACCTCGCGGTCGCAGGACTGGCGCCAGGTGGTCTCGCCCGGCTGCGGGAAATAGCTGGGCCGATACCACAGCCCGGCCTCGACCATCGGCGCCCCGCGCGCCACTGACGCCTTGTGCGAGGTGGTGAAGCGCTGCGGCTTGAACCCCGCCCCCTCGGCCCCCGCGCCCAGCGCGGCAATGGCAATCGGAGCGTAAGGCGGGCGGAAGGTGGTGGTTCCGGTCTCGGGGATCGCCCGCCCGGTGGCATCCGCAAGAATGGCCAGCGCCGCGACATTCGAGTTCTTGCCCTGATCGGTGGCCATGCCTTGCGTGGTATAACGCTTCATGTGCTCGACCGAGCGGAAATTCTCGGTCGCGGCCTGTTTGACATCCTTGACGGTCACGTCGTTCTGGAAATCCAGCCACGCGCGCCCCTTGCCCGGCACCGCCCACAGCTGCGCGATTCCATAGGTCTGATCCTCGGCCTGCGGCGGCTCGGGCTTGGGCGCCTTGAGGCCCAGATCACCCAGCGCCTCGGTCGCAGCCGAAATGCCCTCGCTCAGACAAGCCGCGGTCGAGAACGCGCCGTTGCAGGCCCCGGCCGGGCGCATCCCGGGCACGGCGCCCGGCGTGGGCACGAAGGCGGCAATGTCACGCCGCCAGGTCGGGCGCCCGTTCATGTGGCAGGTCAGGTGGACCGAGGGGTTCCATCCGCCGGTCATCGCCAGGCAGTCGGTCTGAATGCGCTCTTCTCCGCTGGCGCGGCGCACGGTGATCGACTCCAAGCCCTTGCGCCCCGAAGTGCCGCAGACCTGCGCCCCACGCAACACCGGATAGTCGGTTGCCACCGGCCCGTCATGGCGGCTGTCGATCACGGCGGCAACGTGGACACCGGCGGCCAGCAGGTCGCGGGCCGTCCGGTGGATGTCATCGGTGTTGCCGAAAATCGTGACGCTCCGGCCGGCGGCGACGCCCCAGCGGTTCAGATAGGCCCGCACGGCCCCGGCGGTCATGATGCCGGGCCGATCATTGTCGCGAAACGCCACCGGCCGCTCCAGCGCCCCGGCTGCCAGAACCGAGCGGCGGGCGGCGATCCTCCAATAGGTTTCCAGCGGCGCACCGGCGGGGCGGTCGCCCGTATGGTGCAAGACCCGTTCGAGCGCGACAAAGGTGCCCTGATCGTAGGCACCCGCAACGGTCGTGCGGGTCATCAACCGCACATTGTCCATCGCCCGCAGCTCGGCCAGAACCTCGTCTGCCCAGACTTGACCCGGCTTGCCATCCACCTCGAGCGTTTCGGCCAGCAGACGCCCGCCCATCTGGTTGCTTTCATCGGCCAGAATGACATCCGCCCCGGCCCGGCCGGCCGTCAAGGCGGCCATCAAACCCGCCGGGCCAGCCCCGATCACCAGCAGGTCGCAGAAGGCATAGGCGCTTTCATACGTGTCGGCGTTGGCCTGCCCGGACAGCGCGCCCAACCCCGCGGCGCGGCGGATCATCGGCTCGTACAGCTTCTCCCAGAAGTTGCGAGGCCACATGAAGGTCTTGTAGTAGAAGCCCGCCCCCAGGAAGGGCGCGGCCAGATCGTTCACCGCCATCACGTCGAAATTCAGGCTGGGCCAGCGGTTCTGGCTGCGCGCCTCCAGGCCCGGATAGATCTCTTGCATCGTGGCCCGCACATTGGGGTCCTGCACGGCGCCTCGGCCGATGGTGACCAAAGCGTTCGGCTCTTCGCTGCCGGCGGTCAGAACGCCGCGCGGGCGGTGATACTTGAACGACCGCCCCATCAGGCGCACGCCATTGGCCAGCAGCGCCGAGGCCAGCGTGTCACCCTGAAAACCCGAATACCGGATTCCGTCGAAGGAAAACTCGACCGGTGAGCCGCGGTCGATCAGCCCCCTGCCCGCGACCCTCATCGTTTGCCCCCGGAGGCAGGCTCGGTCGCCGCTATTTCGTGGGTCAGCGTGTTGCGTGTCACGACGATCCATGCGCCGCAGCCGCCCTCGTGATACCACAGGTCCCGCGTCTCGCCCGCCGGATTGTCGCGCTGATAGACGAAATCGTCCCAAACGTCAGGCCCGGCATCCGGGGCGGGCCGGTCCAGATCGACGGCGGCCCCGCGATAGTAGAACTCGCGGCGGTCGCGCTCGCCGCAATACGGACAGGTGATCCTCATGGCCGCGCCTCCTGGCTTTCACAAATATTCGAACGAAACATCCCGGCCCGCCCCTAATGCAGATTGTGCTGAGAGCCCTTGCCCTCTTCATCGATGATCCCGCGCCCGGTGCGGAAACGATCCAGCCGGAACCCTGTCGCGTTCTCGTGGTACCGATCGGTGGCCATCAGGTGGGCAAACACGTTGCCCGAGGCCGGAACCGCCTTGAACCCGCCGTAGTTCCAGCCGCAGTTCAGGTACAGCCCGTCGATAGGGGTGCGGTCGATGATCGGCGACCCGTCCGGCGACATGTCCATGATCCCGCCCCAAGACCGCAGCACCCGGGCCTTGCCGATCATCGGCATCAGCGCCACGCCGGCCTCCATTACGCTTTCGACCGTGGGCAGATTGCCCCGCGCCGCGTAGGAAGCATAGAAATCCAGGTCGCCGCCGAAAACCAGCCCGCCCTTGTCGGATTGGCTGATGTAGAAATGGCCCATGCCAAAGGTCACGACATGGTCGATGCAAGGCTTCAGCCCCTCGGTCACGAAGGCCTGCAGAACGTGGCTTTCGATCGGCAGGCGCATCCCGGCCATGCCGGCAACAAGCCCCGAACGGCCCGCAACGACGATCCCTACCTTCCTGGCTCGGATCGCCCCGCGCGTCGTCTGCACCCCTCGCACGGCGCCGTTTTCGATGTCGATGCCGGTGACCTCGCAATTCTGGATCAGATCCACCCCGCGCTGGTCCGCCCCGCGCGCATAGCCCCAGGCCACGGCATCATGCCGGGCCGTGCCGCCGCGCGGATGATACAGACCGCCATAGATGGGAAAGCGCAGATCGTCATAGTTTAGATAGGGCAGCATCTCGCGCAGTGCATCGCGGTCCAGCAGGATGGCATCGTCGCCTTGGCTGATCATCATGTTGCCCCGCCGCGCGGCCGCGTCCCGCTGCCCGTCCGAATGGAACAGGTTGATGATGCCCCGCTGCGAATGCATCACGTTGTAGTTCAGGTCCTCTTCCAACCCCTCCCACAACTTGAGGGAATGCGAATAGAACTCGGAATTTCCTTGCAGAAAATAGTTGGCGCGCACGATCGTCGTGTTGCGCCCCACATTGCCGCCGCCAATATAGCCCTTTTCCAGCACGGCGACATTTGTCAGCCCGTGCTCTTTCGCCAGATAGTACGCGGTGCTGAGACCATGCCCCCCACCGCCGATGATGACGATGTCGTATTCGGCTTTGGGCTCGGGATCACGCCAATGCGCCGTCCAACCCTTGTTGCCCGTCAGTCCTTCCTTCAGGACGCGTAAGCCGGAAAAGCGCATTCAGATCTCCCTGCGGGTTTGCTGGCATCAAACCAACTGCCAACAGGAGTAGCAATCCGGGCTCGGGGCTCCGCATCCGTTTTCGACAAGAACTTGTCAACGCGCGACCAAACCGGTCGCAAACGAATTCGCCCTCAGAACCGCAGACGGAAGGCAAAGCCGACGATCGGAGCGGTATCATAGCCCTGCCGGCTGACCTCTTGCCCTGCTGCGTTGTCCAGACGCAACTCGCCGTCAAACTCGGCGCCTGCAAATGCCGACAGCGAAACTCCGGGGTTGGGCGCGTATTCGACCGACAGAACAACCGGGATGCTGCTGTCCTCGCCCACGCCGCCCGGTGCCAACCCGTTGTTGTTCAACTGAAAGCGGACCCTCTCGGACCGAACGGCAAGCCCCACGCTGACACTTTCCGAAGCCTTGTATTCCAGCGTGACGCCGGGGCCTTGAGTGGCCCCCAGCGCGCTTCCGGTGCTCAGACGCCAGCGCTCGGCAAAGGTCCAGTCCACCAGAAGCGCGGGAAAGACTTCGAGGTCATTGGTTCCAACCTCAGAGAACACGCCAAATGCCGGGCCGATGCGCAGATTGGGGTTCACCGCCCATGAAATGCCGGCGAAGGCACCATAGGTGAAGCCGTCCGAGGCACTGGCGCCGGTCTCGTAATCCCATCGCAATTGGGGCGAGACGATCACCGCACCCCCGTTGTCCAGAGTGAAGCGCAATGGAACGCTCAGGCGAATGTCGCGGATGTCGTCCCACGGCTGGTTTCCGGGCAACCCGAAATCGTAGGAGAATTGACCGAAACTCGCCAGCAAACCCACAAAGGACCCGTCACCATAGCTGTAAATGCCGCCTGCCCGCAGAAATGCACGCGATGCGCTGAAATCACCGCCGTCCTCAAGATCGGCGCTGCCCTGGTAGACAGCCAACCCTTCCACAGTCGGCGTCCATCCCTGCCGGGGTTGGGCAATGGCAGCAGTCGCAAGCGCCAGGGTCGCGGACCCAACCGCCGCGGCCCAAGCTACAGAACGGGTAATTTGCATCGGATCCTCGCTGGTTTCACTGCCTGAACTCCAGCGCAGGATGTGCGGCAACCGGACTTTTTGTCAAAGCCCGATTGCCCGGTTTCCGAGACGTCAGAGGCCCTTGGCCCGATAGCTCTTGGCGACACGGTCGATGGACACGATGTAAGCCGCGGTGCGGAGGTCATCGACGTCGTCGCGATCATGCCAGACCTCGCTCATGGCCTGGTAGGCGATGCGCATCGTGTCATCCAGGCCCGAGCGCACCAGCTCAAGCTCATCCGCGCCCTTGAGGTACTTGGCCTTGAAGTCCGGAGACATCGACCATGCATCGCCAAGGTAGCGGTCCAGCCGCTCCAGCTCTTTAACGATCAACTCGTGCCGCGCCTCTTCCTGACGGCGCTGCATCCGACCGAAACGGATGTGACTGAGGTTCTTCACCCACTCGAAATACGAGACCGTTACACCGCCCGCGTTGGCATACATGTCGGGAATGATCACAGTGCCCTTCTTGCGCAGCACTTCGTCGGCTCCTGCGGTCACCGGGCCGTTCGCAGCCTCGATGATCAACGGCGCCTTGATGCGCTCGGCATTGGACAGGTTGATCACGCCCTCCAGCGCGGCCGGGATCAGAATGTCACATTCCTCTTCCAGCACAGCAGTGCCCTCGGCGGTGTGCGTTGCATCCGGGTAGCCGTTCACGCCGCCATGTTTGACGATCCACTGGTGCACCGCTTCGACGTCGATCCCCTCGGGGTTATAGATCGCACCGTCACGTTCGATGATGCCCACAACCAGAGAGCCGTCTTCCTCACTCAGGAACTTGGCCGCGTGATAACCCACGTTGCCGAGGCCTTGAACGATGACCCGCTTGCCGTCCAGCGAGCCTGACATGCCAGCCTTCTTGACGTCCTCCGGATGCCGGAAGAATTCGCGCAACGCGTATTGGATGCCACGGCCCGTCGCCTCGACCCGGCCCGAGATGCCGCCGGCATTCAACGGCTTGCCGGTCACACAGGCCCGCGCGTTGATGTCTGTGGTGTTCATCCGCGCATACTGGTCAGCCATCCAAGCCATTTCACGCTCGCCGGTGCCCATGTCGGGGGCCGGGACGTTCTGCGACGGGTTGATCAGGTCGCGCTTGGCCAGCTCATAGGCGAAACGACGGGTGATCTGCTCCAGCTCATGCTCTTCGTATTTGCGCGGGTCGATGCGCAGGCCACCCTTGGACCCGCCAAACGGAGCCTCAACCAAGGCGCACTTGTAGGTCATCAGCGCAGCAAGCGCCTCGACCTCGTCCTGGTTCACGGCCATCGCATAGCGGATACCGCCTTTTACCGGCTCCATATGCTCGGAATGAACCGAGCGATAGCCGGTGAAAGTATGTATCTGCCCCCGCAGACGCACGCCAAACCGAACGGTGTAGGTCGCATTGCAGACCCGGATCTTTTCCTCAAGTCCGGGTGGAAGATCCATCAGGGCAGCCGCCCTGTTGAACATCAGATCTACACTCTCCCGAAAGCTGGGTTCCTTGATGGCCGTCATAAAATCCTCCATGCCGGTTGACGTCGAGCGTCATGACGTTTTGTCGCACCCTTGGCAAGCGGCTGCAATCGAGATTTGCACTTTTTTTCATCAATTTATGAACAGCGCGTTTCGACCAACCGAGCCGAGTCGCGGACATTTACGATTTCCAGAAATTGTCCCGAGCAACGAAACAAAGATGCCCCTCCCAGCCAGACTGCCGCCGATTTTCATTCAAAAAGAGCACCATAGTGACGATCACGCCCAATTCTCGCCACGATCCACATCTAAATTATTAAAGTTCCGAAGAACTGGCTTCGCTGCTTTTGGCCGGCAAAAGGATTTCGTTATGCGCAATTTTGAATGGACATCGACACGGTCGGGGAAACCGCGCCAGGCAGACCGCTGCCAGGGCGCCGTCGAGTCTTTCGTGACCTCGGAAAACGGGACGATGACCATCTTCGCCCTCTTCCTTCTGATGATCATCTTCACCGCGGCGGGCTTCGCCGTGGACGTGATGCGGTACGATCGCGAACGTGCGCGCCTGCAATATGCTCTGGACCGCGCCGTACTGGCGGCGGCCGACCTGGACCAGGACCTTTGCCCCAAGGACGTGGTCGTCGACTACCTCGAGAAGGAAGGCTTGGACCAGTACCTGGTTGGTGAGCCCATCGTGACGCCGAATGTCTGCGGCGCGACCGCCGTTACGATCGAAGGCTACCGCAAGGTCGAAGCGAGCGCCCAGATGGATGTCGGCATGCACTTCATGCAGTGGTGGGATGTTGACTCGATCGCGAGCGCGGCAACCAGCGTCGCCGAAGAAGCCATTGATGATGTTGAGATTTCTTTGGTCCTCGACGTCTCTGGCTCGATGAACAGCTACAATCGCTTGGCCAACCTGAAAGTGGCGGCCAAGAACTTCGTGCAAGAGATGGCGGACAAGACTGAGGACGGGAAGCTGTCGATCTCGATCATCCCATACGCAACTCAGGTGTCGCTGCCCGACTATCTGATGGACGAATTCAGCACGACCGGCACCAATGACCGGGCAAACTGCATCAACTTCACCAGCAGCGAGTTCAACACCACTGCGCTGGACCCCGATACGATCCGCCAACGCACACTGCACTTTACGCCGTGGAGCACTTATGACCGGCGCCCCAGCAACGGCTACGTCTACAGCGAAGTCTGTGACGAACTCGCCAACCGTGAGGTCTCGGTCCTGCAGAAGGACCCGCAGGTTCTCAAAGATCACATCGAAAGTTTTACGGCCGGCGGAAACACGTCGATCGACGTCGGTCTGAAATGGGGTCTTGCCCTGCTTGACGAAAGCATTCAGCCGGTGATCGCACGCCTGGCGGGTGACGAAGTGCCTGCAGAGTTCGCCACCCGTCCCAACAGCTACTCCAGCAACGACTCGATGAAGGTTCTGGTGCTGATGACGGACGGCGCGAACACCACTCAGTACATGGTAAACGACCCCTACCGTGAGGGTACGTCCATTCTGTGGTGGAATGCCAAGAAGTCGACCTATTCGACCTATGACTACGAGACCGAGAAGTACTTCTGGCACGATGTCGACTATACCGAGTGGGACAGCAGCAAGGGTTGGTACTGGGGTCGCGAGATCTGGCAGGACGATCCCTATGGCAACGACGAGTATACTGTATATCGGTGCACCTACCGGTCCGGCGGCGTCTGCTACAACTTTGATTACAGCAGAAGCGAGACGCGCACTGTTCTGGACAACGATGGCGACCCCGCGACATCGGTCAACCTGACCTGGGATCAGGTCTGGGAACGCACGACCCGTCGCGCGATCCGTGACCTGTTCCGTGAAGCGCTGGGGAGCACGAAAGGCAACACCTGGTACAACAACGCGGTCACTTCGATCGGGTCGGGCACCAAGGACCCGCGCGCGCGCGCAATGTGTGCCGCCGCTCGCGCCAATGGCATCGTAGTCTTCACTATCGCTTTCGAAGCTCCCGATCAGGGCAAGGCCCTTCTGAAAGACTGCAAAAGCGATGATGGCGCCTACTACGAGGCGACCGGTGACGAAATCGTCGACGTATTTGCATCGATCGGATCGACCATCCGCAATCTGAGGCTGACTCAATGATCAAGCGTTTGCTTCATAAATTCCGCACGTTCCGGCGGAAAGAAGATGGGATGGCGACGATCGAGTTCGTCTTCTGGTTCCCCATCTTCATCATGACGACCTATTCGGCCGTCGAAGTCGGGATCGGGGCCTTCAACCACGCCAACCTCGAGCGTGGCCTGGACGAAACGATCCGCGACGTTCGCCTGAACAACCTCGAAAAGTATACCACCAACGTTCAGGACGGCTGGACCCACACTCTGTTGAAGGACATCGTCTGCGACAAGGCAGGCTACATTCCTGAGTGCAAGGAGAACCTGATCCTGGAAATGACCCGCGTAGACCCGTTTATGGGCAACACGCTGGATCCGAACCCCTACTGCATCGATACCCCCGCAACGATCCGCAACAGCCAGATCTTCGAGCCGGGTACGTCGGACGAACTGATGATCGTCCGCGCCTGCGTCGAGGTAAAGCCGCTGTGGTGGGGAACCATTCTGGGTGCCATCGCGCGGAAAAAGCCCAACGGTATGTACGAACTGCACGCAACAACGGTGTTTGTCTATGAACCGACCTGATCGCTCAATCTTCTCGCTGGCTGTCCGGTATCTGAAACGGTTTTCCCGCAAGGAATCCGGCGTGATCAGTGTCGAGGCCGTGATGATCTATCCCCTGCTCTTCTGGGGCATGTGTGCGTCCTATACATTCTTCGACGGGTACAAGCAGAGCTCGCGGAATCTCAAGGCATCTTATGCGATCGCCGACGTCATTTCCCGCGAACGCAATGACATCAACGCGACCTACATGGATACGTTGTATGACCTGCTGCAGCAGATGATGTCGGACCGCTCCGACGTGTCGATGCGCATCTCGTTCCTTCGCTTCGACCTGCCGGATGACCGGCACTATGTGCAGTGGTCCTGTATTCGCGGTGAAAGCTTCGAGGCGTGGACCGATGGCACCATCAGCGAAATCCGAGACAAGCTGCCCATCATGCCGGACAACGGCAAGATGATCCTGGTCGAAGTGAAGGACTTCTATCGCCGTCCCTTCCGCATCGGATACGGCGAAAACGAATTTGCCATGGACAATTTCGTATTCACCCACCCGCGCGTCTACGACAAGATCGACGCACCGGGCGGGTGCTGAGAGCTATTCGGCCTCGGCCAGCATCGCGGAAAGCATTTCTGACAGGAACTTGGTCTCGGCGGCGGACGTCATGCCGCCGACGCCAATACGTCGCCCGACGCGCCACCAAAGGCCCGGGGCCCAAGCCCTGCCCCGTTTGCTACGGGTCGTCAGCAGAAAGCCGTTCGACGGCTTGAAAGCAAAAACACCCCGATCCACCCCTTCGATTTCACCAACCTCGGCAATCAGCTTGCCGCTGCCTGTCCTCAGTTCCGTGCGCGTCAGCTCGATCCGGTCCGCTGTCGCATGCCAGACGCGATGCGCAAGCCAAAGCGCGCCACCTCCGACCACGAACAGGAACAGCTGCCATTCCGGCGCTGGCGGTGCGGCCAGGGCGACATAAGTCACGAACACACCTACGGTGACGAGCACTCCCACCCCCATCCACCGCCGTGCCGATGAAGCCTGAATCGTTGCCAGTACGTCTTCTTGCATTTCCAACTCCGCCTTTGCCTGCCCCCCATACCCGCTTTCAGCGACAAGCAACAGGCCAAGACTCACCCGGCGCATTTTTGCACAGAAGCAGTGCTTTCTCGCGAATTGACCGTACTTCAGCGAAAATTAGATAACGGGTCCAGAGACAGGAGATCCACATGTCGCTCAGACCAACACTTGAAACCCGCAAGGCCGTTCCGACGATGGAAGGCGCTGGTGTAAAGCTGCACCGCGCTTTTGGATTTCAGGATCCGTCCGAACTGGATCCATTCCTGTTGTTTGATGACTTCCGCAACGAGCACCCGCAGGACTACCAGGCCGGCTTTCCCTGGCACCCTCACCGCGGCATTGAAACCATCACATACGTATTGTCAGGAACCGTCGATCACAGCGACTCGCTGGGCAACAGCGGCCAACTGGGTGCCGGAGACGTCCAGTGGATGACGGCGGGGTCCGGAATTCTGCATCAGGAAATGCCCAAGGGGAATGCATCCGGGCAGATGCATGGGTTTCAGCTGTGGGGCAACTTGCCCTCGGCTCAAAAGATGACGGCGCCTCGGTACCAGGACGTTCAGGGCAAGGACATTCCTGAAGTGATCGATGATGATGGCACCACGGTACGGGTCATCGTCGGCAAGTTCTGGGGCAAGACCGGGCCGGTGGACGGTATCGCCGCGGACCCGCAATACCTGGACGTATCGATTCCTGCAGGGGTGAAAAAGACATTCAAGATAGATACTTATCGCCGTGCTTTCGCCTATGTTTTCGATGGGCAGGCAGCTTTCGCCGACGCCTCGCAGCCGACCGGCGTTCTGCTTGAGAAGGAAGTCGCCGGGCAAGAGCTGAACATTCGCGACATGTCGGGCAACCGGACGCTGGTACGGTTTGGTACCGGAGACGAAATAACCGTTCAGGCCGGGCCTGAAGGCGTGCGATTCCTGTTGATCTCGGGTGCGCCGATCAATGAACCGGTAGCATGGCATGGCCCGATCGTGATGAACACGCGCGCCGAACTCGAGCAGGCGTTTCGGGAGTTGCGCAACGGTACTTTCATCAAGCCGGCGCACTGACTCCAGACAGCGGGTTACATGGCGCGGCCAGTCAGGCCGCGACCGCCTTGCGTACCATATCCCAGTAAATCTGCTCGACCTCGTCCAGCGACAGCCGTCCACCGGCCCGGTACCACGTCATGACACCATTCAGCATGGCAATCACCGCCAGCGTCGCGATCTTCGCATCCTGAACCGAGAACAGGCCGTCCTTCTGGCCGGCCAGCAGGATGCTCTGTAACGCATCCTCATACCGTCGGCGCAGCTTTTCGATTTCGGCGAAGTTTTCAGGCGTCAGGTTTCGCAGCTCCATATAGGCGATGAACACTTCGTCCGGTCGCTGCATGTGAAACCGGATGTGGAAACCCACGAATTGCCGCAGGGCGCCCAATGCATCCGCCTGTGGTTCCAACGCTTCATAGGCCGCCAGCAGCTCTTGCATGTGGTCCTGCATCAGGCGGAACAGAAGGCTTTGCTTGTCCGGAGTGTAATTGTAGAGCGCGCCGGCCTGCACTCCGACCTCCCCCGCGATTTGACGCATGGAAACAGCGGCATAGCCATGCCGTGCAAACAATCCCAGGGCGGCCTCGCGAATGCGGGGCCCGGTGATATCGGAATGAGAGCCTTGAGTACGTGCCATGGATCCATCGTATATGAACGTACGTTCATATAGAACCCCGCTTGAACCGTTCATGCAAAAAGTGCATCACGTTCAGGTTCCTCACTGTTCGGGTCGCGAAATGAAAGCTGTTTCCGTCATCCTGCCGCTGCTTCTCTTGGCCGCGTGCGCAGATATTCCCGAGTTGGAGGGAAGCGAAGCGGCCTCGGTAAAGGCCGCGCCCTACCCCAAGCTGATCCCGTTGACCCAGGTCAACGTGCCGCCCGTCGACCCGGTGAACGAGGCAGCCGCCGTGGAAGAAGAATTGGAACAACGGGCCGAGCGGCTGTCGCAAAAGGCACAGGCACTCCAGAACGCCGAGACCCAGTAAGCCCCGCACGCTCGCCCACTGCGCAACAACTCTGTCCCTGACGGATTGCACCGCCGCGTTGAACCAGCTATGGCAGCCGACAAAGGACCTTGCGTCCAACAGGCAGACTTCGAGCGGAAAGGAACCCACGGAATGACACAGGCGCTACGGCTTGGAATTGCTGGCTTGGGAACCGTGGGTGTGGGCGTCGTCAAGATCGTGCGCCGTCATGCCGAATTGCTCCAAGCACGCACTGGTCGTCCGATCGAGATCGTTGCCGTTTCGGCGCGCGACGCCGCCAAAGATCGCGGGGTGAACTTGTCCGGCTTCGCGTGGGAAACCGATCCGGTGGCCTTGGCCAAACGCGACGACATCGATGTGTTCGTCGAGCTGATGGGTGGTGAAAATGGCCCGGCAAAGGCCTCGGTCGAGGCGGCATTGGCCAGCGGCAAGGATGTGGTCACCGCAAACAAGGCGCTGCTGGCCATTCACGGCCAGGCATTGGCGGAACAGGCCGAGGCCGCAGGCCGTGTGATCCGGTTCGAGGCCGCCGTGGCCGGAGGAATTCCGGTCATAAAATCCCTTACCGAAGGGTTGGCCGGGAATGACATCAAGCGCGTCATGGGCGTGATGAATGGCACCTGCAACTATATCCTGACCCGAATGCAGTCGCAGGGTCTGGGCTACAACGCCCTGTTCGAGGAGTGCGCTCAGTTGGGGTATCTCGAAGCGGATCCCAACCTTGACGTTGGCGGCATCGACGCGGCGCACAAGTTGGCGCTGTTGGCCTCTATCGCGTTTGGAACAAAGCCGAATTTCGACGGGATCGAGATCGAGGGCATTCAGCATATCAGCCTGGATGACATCCATCAGGCCGACGATATGGGCTACCGCATCAAGCTGTTGGGCGTTGCGCAGCGCACGCCGCGCGGGCTTGAACAACGGATGCAACCCTGCCTGGTACCCAGTGACTCGCCTTTGGGGCAGCTGGAAGGCGGCACCAACATGGTGGTCATTGAGGGCGACGCCGTCGAACAGATCGTTTTGCGCGGACCCGGCGCTGGCGAAGGCCCGACGGCCAGTGCGGTGATGGGGGATGTTTGCGACCTGGCTCGGGGCCTGCGGATTTCCACCTTTGGTCAACCCGCCACGTCGCTGGTCGACTCCAAGCCCGCAATCACCGGCCTGCCTGCCCCTTATTATCTGCGCCTTGCATTGCTGGACAAACCAGGTGCGCTGGCCAAGGTGGCCGCGATTCTGGGCAATGCCGGCGTTTCAATCGACCGGATGCGCCAATACGCACATGCCGAGGACACGGCACCGGTACTGATCGTTACACACAAGACCACACGCGCCACGCTGGACGTTGCGTTGGAGGACTTGCGCACCACGGATGTGGTTGCGGGCGAACCGGTAGCTCTGCGTATCGAGCAGGTTTGAACCCTTGCGGCCTGCGCCACGAGCAGGCTATGCCAGTCAGGACGTCTTCGCTTTACCAAAGGATTACATCGCATGAGCGCTGCCAAAATCGATTTCAACGACCGCCTTCTGTCCCTAGGACTTGCGCGCGTGGCTGAGCAGGCCGCTCTGGCCTCGGCCTCGCTGGTCGGACGCGGAGACGAGAAAGCCGCCGACCAGGCCGCGGTCAACGCGATGCGTGAACAGCTGAACCTGCTGGATATCGCTGGCGTGGTAGTCATCGGTGAAGGCGAACGCGACGAAGCGCCCATGCTGTATATCGGCGAAGAGGTCGGCACCGGCAACGGCCCCGGCGTGGACATCGCTCTGGACCCGCTCGAAGGTACGACGCTGACCGCAAAGGATATGCCCAACGCCTTGACCGTCATCGCGATGGGTCCACGCGGTTCGATGCTGCACGCACCGGACGTCTACATGGACAAGCTGGCGATCGGCCCCGGCTTCCCCGAGAACGTGGTGACTCTGGACATGTCGCCGCGGGAAAGGGTCGAGGCACTGGCCAAGGCCAAAGGCTGCACCCCCGAGGACATTACCGTTTGCATTTTGGAACGTCCGCGCCATGAAGCGATGATCGCCGAGGTGCGCGAAACCGGCGCTGCGATCCGCCTGATCACCGACGGTGACGTTGCAGGCGTCATGCACTGTGCCGAGTCCGAGACGACCGGCATCGACATGTACATGGGCCAGGGGGGCGCGCCCGAAGGCGTTCTGGCGGCCGCCGCGCTGAAATGCATGGGTGGCCAGATCTTTGGACGTCTGATGTTCCGCAACGATGACGAACGCGGTCGGGCGGCCAAAGCCGGCATTACCGATCTGGATCGTGTCTATGCCCGCGACGAGATGGTCACCGCCGATGTGATCTTCGCGGCGACCGGTGTCACCGGCGGGTCGCTGCTGCCGCGGATCAAGCGGGAACCGGGTTGGGTCGAGACGACGACCCTGCTGATGCGCTCGAAAACCGGATCGGTGCGGCGCATGTCCTACCGCACCCCCATTTGGCCGCATGTCGAAGGCTGAGGGGCCCCGCAGACACAACCGTTCAAGGGCCGGGTCCGACAGGATTCGGCCCTTTTCAGGAGAAGTGGATTGAGCTTTCTGGGTGTTGAACAGTCTTTGACGGGCCGCCGGTGGATTGGTCCATCGCCTGAATTGGACCGGGCCGCCGAGATGCTGGCCCAGCAAACCGACCTGCCCCGCCCCCTGTGCCAAGTGCTGGCACGGCGCGGTGTCCCGCCAATGGAGGCCGAGAGCTTTCTGTCTCCAAAACTGCGCGACCTTCTTCCCGATCCTCGCAGCCTGCGCGACATGGAGATCGCCGCAACGCGGTTCCTGAAAGCGGTGCGGGACAACCAGCGCATCGCTGTTTTCGCCGATTATGACGTCGACGGTGGAAGCTCGGCAGCCCTGTTGCTGGTTTGGCTCAGGCAGATGGGGCGGCAGGCGACCTTGTATGTGCCTGATCGTATCGACGAGGGCTATGGCCCCAACGCCCCCGCCATGAGCCAGCTTGCTGAAACGCATGATCTGATCATCTGCGTTGACTGCGGCACGCTCAGCCACGAAGCAATTGCCGCCGCCAAGGGTGCCGATGTGATCGTTCTCGATCACCACCTGGGCGCCGAAACGCTGCCGGATTGCGTGGCCGTGGTGAATCCCAACCGCCAGGATGAAAGCGGCGACCTGGCCCATCTGTGCGCTGCAACCGTTGTCTTTCTGATGCTGGTTGAGGCCGGGCGCCAACTGCGCGAGGCCAACGCCCAAGGCCCTAACCTGATGGCGATGCTGGACTTGGTCGCGCTGGCGACCGTGGCAGACGTGGCACCTCTGGTCGGGGTCAACAGGGCGCTGGTTCAGCAGGGTTTGAAAGTGATGGGGCAGCGGCAACGCCCCGGACTGGTTGCGCTGTCCGAAGTGGCGCGCATGGATTCGGCGCCCAACAGTTACCACCTGGGTTTTCTGCTTGGGCCGCGCATCAATGCCGGCGGCCGGGTTGGGCAGGCAGACCTCGGCGCGCGGCTGCTCAGCACCGACTCGGTGACCGAGGCCGAGGCCTTGTCCCGGCGCCTTGATGACCTGAATACCGAAAGGCGCGACATCGAAAATGCGGTCCGCGCCGCGGCGCTGGCGCAGGCCGAAGAACGTGGACTGGATGCGCCGCTGGTGTGGGCCGCTGGTGACGGCTGGCATCCCGGCGTCGTTGGGATCGTGGCGGCTCGCCTTAAAGAGGCGTCGAACCGTCCCGCCGTCGTGATTGGTTTCGACGGTGACGAGGGCAAAGGCTCAGGCCGTTCGGTCTCGGGTGTCGATCTTGGCGCATCAATCCACCGGCTGGCCGCCGAGGGTTTGTTGGTCAAGGGCGGCGGTCACAAGATGGCCGCAGGTCTGACCGTGATCCGCGACCAGTTGGAAACGGCAATGGAGCGGCTCTCGGAGTTGCTGGCAAAACAGGGGGCGGGCCAAGCCGGTCCGGCCGACCTCAAGCTGGATGGCGCGCTGATGCCCGGGGCGGCCTCGGTTGATCTGATCGAAAAGATCGAGCAGGCCGGCCCATTTGGCGCCGGAGCCCCTGCCCCTCGATTTGCAATGCCCGACCTGCAGGTTCGCTTTGCCAAGCGGGTCGGAGAAACCCATTTGAAGCTGTCGCTCTCCGACGGAATGGGCGGTGGGCTGGACGCGATTGCATTTGGTGCCTTTGACGGACCGATGGGCGAAAGGCTGTCAAATCACGGTGGCGCGCGGTTCCATTTTGCCGGTCGGCTCGAGGTCAATACATGGGGTGGCAGGCAAAGCGTGCAATTGCGCCTGGAAGACGCGGCCGAAGCAAATTGACCGCTGACGCCACTGCCTTTTTTGACCCGCAAAAAAGTTTCCTGGCCGTGCGTTTTTCGTCTTGCGGGTGGGGGGCGTAATCCGTAAAAGGCCCTCCACAAGCCAGCGTGGCCCGTTCGTCTATCGGTTAGGACGCCAGGTTTTCAACCTGGAAAGAGGGGTTCGATTCCCCTACGGGCTGCCACTTGTGCTTGGGCAATGCTGACGTGGCCCGTTCGTCTATCGGTTAGGACGCCAGGTTTTCAACCTGGAAAGAGGGGTTCGATTCCCCTACGGGCTGCCATTTTCACCCTCGAGAAACGCAAATCGCGCGCTACCACTGCGGCGCCTTTCTGCATCGAAATTTGCAGCTCGACCAAGCGGTGACGCTGAAAAACCCATAGTGAAGGGTCATCGGCATGCTCTTTTCGCCTAGCCGATGACGCCACGTCGAGTGGGTTAAAATCCATATATTTTCAAGGCTATAGTCGTTGAATTCGTTGGGTCGAACAGGCCAATTTCGCCATTTACTAATTTTTTAGTTTGACAGACTCGCGAAAAATCGCTGATGCTGTTCGTCATCCGGTTCGCGCCGGAGAACCATAAATTTTGGGAGGAGAAAGATGCGGAAACATCTTTTGTCCGCAGTGGCGGCGGCTGCCGTCATTGCGGGGCACGGTCCTGTTTGGGCCGACGAAGCCGCAGCACAGCGCTGGGTCGACGACGAGTTCCAACCATCCACCTTGTCGAAAGACGAGCAGATGGCGGAAATGCAGTGGTTCATCAAGGCTGCCGAACCGTATGCCGGGATGGAGATCAACGTTCTGTCCGAAGGTATCCCGACCCACTCGTATGAATCCGAAGTTCTGACGAAGGCGTTCGAGGAAATCACCGGCATCAAGGTCAACCACCAGATCCTGGGTGAAGGTGAGGTCGTTCAGGCCGTTCAGACGCAGATGCAGACCGGACGGAACCTGTATGACGGCTATGTCAACGACAGTGACTTGATCGGTACGCACTCGCGCCTGCAACTGGCCTATCCCCTGTCGGACATGATGGCGGGTGATTGGGCGGCGACAACCTCGCCGACGCTGGACCTGGATGACTTCATGGGTATCCAGTTCACCACCGGTCCCGACGGCAAGCTGTACCAGCTGCCCGACCAGCAATTCGCCAACCTGTACTGGTTCCGCAAGGACTGGTTCGATGACGAAGCCAACAAGGCCGCATTCAAGGAAAAATACGGCTATGATCTGGGCGTTCCGGTCAACTGGTCTGCCTACGAGGATATCGCCGAATTCTTCACCAATGACGTGAAGGAAGTCGACGGTGTCGCGATCTATGGCCACATGGACTACGGCAAGCGCGCGCCTGACCTTGGCTGGCGGATGACCGACGCCTGGCTGTCGATGGCCGGTGCCGGCGACAAGGGCGAGCCGAACGGTGTGCCCGTCGACGAATGGGGCATCCGCATGGAAGCGGGCACCTGTAACCCGGTCGGCGCCTCGGTGTCGCGGGGCGGTGCCGCAAACGGCCCGGCGGCCGTTTACGCGATCCGCAAATGGGACGAGTGGTTGCGGGCCTATGCGCCTCCGGGTGCGGCATCCTATGACTTCTACCAGTCGCTGCCCGCTCTGTCGCAAGGCAACGTGGCCCAGCAGATTTTCTGGTACACGGCCTTTACCGCCGACATGGTCAAGCCCAAGTCCGAAGGCAACAATACCGTCGACGACGAGGGCAACCCGCTGTGGCGGATGGCGCCCAGCCCGCATGGCCCCTATTGGGAAGAAGGCCAGAAGGTTGGCTATCAGGACGTGGGATCGTGGACTTTCCTGAAGTCCACCCCGTCGGATCGGGCACAGGCCGCGTGGCTGTACGCTCAGTTCGTGACGTCCAAGACTGTCGATGTGAAGAAGTCCCATGTGGGTCTGACCTTCATCCGCGACAGCTCGGTCAACCACGAGTCGTTCACCGAACGCGCATCCAAGCTGGGTGGCCTGGTCGAGTTCTACCGCTCGCCCGACCGCGTGGCGTGGTCGCCGACCGGCATCAACGTTCCCGACTATCCGAAGCTGGCCCAAATCTGGTGGCAGCAGATCGGTGACGTGAACTCGGGCGCCTTCACCCCGCAAGAGGCGATGGACCGTCTGGCTGAAGAGATGGACATCACCATGGCCCGCATGCAGGCCGCGGATGAAAGCGCCGGCGTCTATGGCGGCTGTGGTCCGCGCCTGAACGAACCGCAGGATCCGGCCTTTTGGCTGGAGAAGCCGGGCGCGCCGAAAGCCAAGCTGGAGAACGAGAAGCCGCAAGGCCAGACCGTCAACTACGACGAACTGGTGGCACGCTGGCAGTCCCAGTAAGCCACTACTCCCCGGGGGGCGCCGGTACCGGCGCCCCTTACCAACCAAGACCAAACAGCGTTGCCACGCGCTGCGGGATCGGAACCCACGGACATGATCGAACTACAAAACGCAACCAAGCGGGTCGGCACCGTTACCCATATCAAACCCACGTCCCTGACGCTGCAGACCGGCCATTTCAACGTGCTGCTGGGCGCGACCGGGTCGGGCAAGACCTCTCTGATCAAGATGATGGCCGGCCTGGATCCGATTGCCTCGGGCAAGGTCCTGATGGATGGGCAGGACGTGACCCGGCTGAGCACACAAAAACGCAAGATCAGCCTCGTGCACCAGTTCTTCGTGAACTACCCGCATATGACTGTATTCGACAATATCGCCTCGCCGCTGCGCGTGGCCGGAATGGCGCGATCCGAGATCGAAGGCCGCGTGGAAGAAGCCGCCGACCTGCTGCAACTGCGCCCGATGCTGCACCGTCGTCCACACGAACTGTCGGGCGGCCAACAGCAGCGCACCGCACTGGCCCGCGCCATCGCAAAGGACAGCCGCGCCGTGTTCCTGGACGAGCCGCTGGCCAATCTGGACTACAAGCTGCGCGAGGAACTGCGCGAGCAACTGCCCGAGCTGTTCGCCGGGCGCGGCGCCGTGGTGGTCTATGCCACGTCCGAACCCGAAGAGGCGCTGCTGCTGGGCGGCTACAGCGCCTTGATGGAAGACGGCCGCGTGACCCAGTTCGGCCCGACGGCGGACATCTATCGCAATCCCGAAAACCTCGCCGCCGCGCGGGTGTTCTCGGACCCGCCCATCAACGTGGCCCGTGTCACGGTCGCCGGTGCCCAAGCGCGCTTGGCGGGTGGAGGTGGATGGACTGTGTCCGGAATTGCCGATGGCGAATACATGGTCGCCGTGCGTCCGCACCGGGTCACTCCGCTCAAGGCTTCTGACGACGACGTCGAATTGACCGGTCGCGTGATCGTGACCGAGCTGTCCGGGTCCGACTCCAGCGCGCATTTCCAACATGGCGAGGACGCATGGGTGTCTCTGGCCGCAGGGGTCCACCCCTATCAGGTGGGCGAGGACCACACATTCTACATGAACCCGGCCCATTGCCGGTATTTCGGCCAAGACGGCAAAAGGGTGGCCTGACATGGCACAGATCAAGCTTGCAAACCTCAAACACAGCTACATGCCGTCGCCGCAAGGCCCGCAGGACTATGCGCTGAAGGAGATCGACGTGACCTGGCGTGATGGCGGGGCCTATGCTCTGCTGGGGCCATCGGGCTGCGGCAAGTCCACGCTGCTGAACATCATCTCGGGGCTGCTGACCCCATCCGAGGGGCAGATCCTGTTCGACGACCGCGACGTGACCGCCCTGCCCCCCGATCAGCGCAACATCGCGCAGGTGTTCCAGTTCCCGGTGATCTACGACACGATGACCGTGGGCGAAAACCTGGCCTTTCCGCTCAAGAACCGCGGCGTCGATCCCGCGACGATCAAGCGCCGCGTCGACGAGATCGCCGAGATGCTGGATGTCACCGACATGCTGAACACCCGCGCGAGCGGCCTCAGCCCGGACAACAAGCAGAAGATCTCGATGGGGCGC
This sequence comes from Ruegeria sp. BC6, assembly GCF_056539185.1. NCBI lineage: Bacteria > Pseudomonadati > Pseudomonadota > Alphaproteobacteria > Rhodobacterales > Roseobacteraceae > Ruegeria > Ruegeria sp. BC6. The sequence continues at coordinate 133,183 of NZ_JBQFUM010000001.1, read as the reverse complement.
GGTCTGGTCCGCGACGACGTGAACGCGGTGATGTTCGACGAGCCATTGACCGTGATCGACCCGCATCTGAAATGGAAGCTGCGGTCCAAGCTGAAAGAGCTGCACCAGCGCGTCAAGGCGACGATGATCTATGTCACCCACGACCAGACCGAAGCGCTGACCTTCGCCGACGAGGTCGTGGTGATGCAGGAAGGCGAAGTGGTCCAGATCGGCACCCCGGTCGAGCTGTTCGAACGCCCGCAGCACACGTTCGTGGGCCATTTCATCGGCTCGCCCGGCATGAACGTACTGCCCTGCGAGGCCCGCGGCGACCGCGCCCTGTTCGAAGGGCACGAGGTGGCGCTGGAAGGTCCGGTCGCGGGCAGCGGCGGCCGCACCGATCTGGGCATCCGGCCCGAATATGTGGGTTTCGGCCCCGAGGGCATTCCGGCCCATGTCACCAAGGTGGCCGATATCGGCCGGCATTTTGTGGTCAGTGCCATGGTCGGCAACACCGCGTTGAAGGCGGTGACCGAACACGCGGCCCCCGAGCCCGGATCGCAAGTCTTTCTGCAATTCAAACCTGAACAGACGCGCGTCTACCGCGACGGCTGGATCGCAACCGAGGAGCGCGCCCGATGAGAACGGAAAACCAGAAAGCGTGGTTCTTTGTCCTGCCGGTGCTGGCGCTGGTGGCATTCAACGCGCTGGTGCCGATGATGACGGTGGTCAACTATTCGGTGCAGGAAACCTTTGGCAACAACCAGTTCTTCTGGGAAGGACTGGGTTGGTTCGAACAGATCCTGCGGTCTGACCGGTTCCAGGCGGCGCTGGGGCGGCAGTTCCTGTTCACCGCGCTGATCCTGATGATCGAGGTGCCGCTGGGTATCATCGTGGCTCTGTCGATGCCGCGCAAGGGCTTCTGGGTGCCGGTCTGCCTGGTGCTGATGGCCCTGCCGATGCTGATCCCGTGGAACGTGGTCGGCTCGATGTGGAACATCTTCACCCTGCCCAAGATCGGCCTGCTGGGGTATTTCCTGAACGACGTGCTGGGCATCAACTATGACATGACCCAACAGCCGCTATCAGCCTGGATCACCATCGTGGTGATGGATGTCTGGCACTGGACCTCGTTGGTGGTGCTGCTGTGCTATGCTGGTCTGGTTTCGATCCCTGACGCCTATTACCAGGCGGCCAAGATCGATGGTGCAAGCCCTTGGTCCGTGTTCCGCTATATCCAGCTGCCCAAGATGAAGACGGTTCTGACCATCGCGGTGCTGCTGCGGTTCATGGACAGTTTCAACATCTACACCGAACCCTTCGTTCTGACCGGGGGCGGCCCCGGCAACTCGACCACTCTGCTGTCGATCGACCTGGTGAAGATCGCGCTGGGACAGTTCGACCTTGGCCCCGCGGCCGCGATGAGCCTGATCTATTTCGCCATCACGCTGCTGGTTTCCTGGGTCTTCTACACCCTCATGACAAAGGATGACGCGCAATGAAGAAGCGGTCTCTCATCCCGATCCTGTATATCGCGTTCCTGATGCTGCCAATCTATTGGCTGGTGGCGATGTCCTTCAAGACCACGAACGAGATCCTGTCAGGCTTTTCCCTTTTTCCCCAGACCTTTACGCTGGAGAACTACATCACCATCTTCACCGATCCGACGTGGTATTGGGGCTATATCAACTCGATCACCTACGTGACGATCAACACGGTGCTATCGGTCTGCGTGGCCTTGCCTGCGGCCTACGCGTTCTCGCGCTATCGGTTCCTGGGCGACAAACAGTTGTTCTTCTGGCTGCTGACCAACCGCATGGCCCCGGCGGCCGTGTTCGCCCTGCCCTTCTTCCAGCTGTATTCGTCGATCCATCTGTTCGACACCTACCTGGCGGTGGCGCTGGCGCACACGCTGTTCAACGTACCGCTGGCGGTGTGGATCCTGGAAGGTTTCATGCGCGGCATCCCGAAAGAGCTGGATGAAACCGCCTATGTCGACGGCTATTCCTTCCCCCGGTTCTTCGTCACGATCTTCCTGCCCAATATCAAAGCGGGCGTGGGCGTGGCGGCGTTCTTCTGCTTCATGTTCTCGTGGGTGGAAATGCTGCTGGCCAAGACCCTGACAGCGGTCGAGGCCAAACCCATCGCCGCCGTGATGACCCGTACCGCGTCCAGCGCCGGCTACGAGCTGGGCCTGCTGGCCGCCGCCGGCACCCTGACCATCATCCCCGGCGCCATCGTCATCTGGTTTGTCCGCAACTACATCGCGCGCGGCTTCGCGATGGGACGTGTATGAGGTTCGACATGCGCAAACTCCTTCTCTCCCTCTCCCTGCTCGCCCCGTCATCGGCGCTGGCGCAAGCCAAGGCCGGCTGGGGCAATGTCGGTCAGGAAGAACCCAAGGGCTTTTCCTGGACCGACCCGCTGTGGCCCGACTTCTGGATGGCCTGGACCCCGGCAACGCTGGCGGTTTTCGTGGGCATCTTCTCGGCCATCGCCCTGATCGGCGTGCTCGAGGTGGTCAAGTTCCGTGACGGGATCGAACGCCGGGGCGTTCTGGGCCTGACCACCACGTTGGGCGACCGGCTGTTCATCACCCTGCTGGGCTCAGCCTACATCTTTCTGGCCTGGCTGGGGCTGGTCGGCCAACCGGTCTGGACCCCGCTTTTCCTGTCGATCGGCTGGGGCATTTTCGTTTTCTGGAAAGTTTAGGCTTTGCGTAACCGCGAAAGGATGCTTGTCTGGCAAGCATAACAGGCAAAATGGTGACACCGAGACCGATGCGAAAGAGAAAGACAGGAAATCTGCTGACCGAGGTCGAACTGGAGTTCATGAACGAGCTCTGGGCACTTGGCGAAGGCTCGGTGCGCGACGTGCTGGACCGGCTGCCGCCCGAGCGGAACCTGGCCTACACCTCGGGCGCGACGATCCTGCGTATCCTGGATGAAAAGGGATTTGTCCAAAGCCGCAAGAATGGCAAAACCCTGATTTACCGTCCGCTGCTTGAGAAGGACACCTATCAGGCGCGGTCGCTGCAGAACCTGTCCCGCACGTTGTTCGATGACACCCCGGCCTCGCTGGTGGCACGACTTGTCGACGACGCCGGCCTGACCGAAGCTGATCTGGAGGAAATTCGAGCACTGGTAGAGAGGAGACTGCAAAATGACAGCGGTTAAACCGGTTCTCGATGTATTTCTCGACCTGAACGTGGTGCTGGTTCTTTCAGCACTCATCTGGTTGTGCGCCCGCATGGCCGTGGCCCGAACGCGTCTGCGGCACGACTACATGACACAGCTGCGCGTGCTGAAGGTTCTTTGCGTCTGCGTCATGCTCAGCCCTGTTCTGGCCCTTGGGGTCACGGCAGCCGCCGGTTTTTTCTGGCCGGGTCAGGCCGTTTCCATCGGTGATATTGCGGTAGCGGCGTATTTGCGCGGTGAAATCGCGATGCCGGCCACACAATTCGAAGCTCTGCTGAACACGCGCGAACGTTGGGTCGACACGGTTCTGTCCGGACAAAGCGCCCTTGTGACGGCCGTGCTGGTGCTGCTGGCCCTGGCCGCCCTCCGGATGCTGGTCCGCACCGTCCGGGATGCGCTGGCGATCCGCGATACGGTGGTTTCAAGCTTCCTGTGGCGGCGTTCGGCCAACGTGGACATCCGCTTGTCCGATCGGATCACGGTTCCATTTGCCGTGCGCGGAGCGCGTCGTCGCCATGTCGTTCTGCCCAGCCATCTGTTGGACACCCCCCGTGAACTGCGATTTGCCCTGGCGCATGAATTGCAGCACGTTCGCGCCCGGGATGTCGAATGGGAGATTGCGTTTGAGGCCGTGCGACCGCTGCTGTTCTGGAACCCTGCCTACTGGGTTTTAAAATACCAGTTCAGCCGATTGCGCGAACTGGCCTGCGACCAATCCGTCGTCACCCGGCGCGGGATCGACGCGCGCGACTATACCGATTGCCTGCTGGACTATTGCGCCCGCACCGTCGCACAAGGCCGGCCACGAGTTTTGAACGTGGCGCTGGTCTCTGGTGGCAAGGCCAAACGGGTTCTGAAACAGCGCGTGATCGCGCTGGCCGATGCGCCCTCGTTCTCAGCACCGTTGCCGGCAATGTTCCTGGGTTCAGCCCTGCTGTTCGCTGTTCTCCTGGCCTTGGGTGCAGCCACGATCCGCCAGACTCAGGACTGGAGCCATGACCGGCTGATGCTGTCGACCGTCGTGAACCTTGAACGGCTCGAGGCACGCAATCAGGGCAACTGATCGGCGACGCCCGGATCTATCCTGTTGCTGGCCCGACCGCTGAACACGGGTCGCTCGAGCGGGCGGCCCAACGCTTGGACGTGCCGCCAGAGGAACACTGCCCAACATGCTCCCCAAGCCAGGGCCGCGGGCACGTCTGCAGAGGACGCCCGCAAAACCGCGGCAAGGCACAGCAAAGCATATCCAATACTATCGATCGCACTGGGGCGCAGCCGGCCGCAACGGCGCGCGACCGCACGGGCAGCTACGGCATAGATCGCGCAGCTGACCGCTCCAACCGTCAGAACGTGCAACGCATCATGGGCCGCCAGCAAATCGGGGAAGTACAGCGAAGCCGCCAACAGGGACAGACCAGCGGGCAACCACGCAAAGGCAATATGAAGCATCGCCAGCAATCCATCCTGAAGAACTGCCGTTGAATGCCAGAGCCACAGACGCCCACCTTCGCACCCGGCGCAGATCACAAGAAGGACGCCGATAAGCGGACCATCGGCGACGGAAACAAGTCCGAAAAGCACCGCAGTCAAAGCCAGAGCTGCCGCCGAAGCGTCCCCCAATGCCCTCGCGCACCGAAACTTTTGCGCGGCGGTTGGGCTTTGGTGCGTCCAATTCCATGTGAAAGCAGCGATCATGCGCCCACCGACAACCGACACCAAAAGTGCCACAAGCAAAACTGAGGAGAAGGACGGCGCAGACCCAGTTAGAAAGGCAATCTGGCAGATGAACAACAAAAGGGCGAAAAGCGCCTGCCGACCTCCGGCAACCGCGCGCGCGCGCAGTGCAGCCCAAGCGAGTCGACCGGCGAGAAAGAGCAAGAACGCCGTGCCCATTGGGACGATGAACATGGGTTCGCTTCCAAGCGCGCCGATGGCGGCCAATCGGGACATCGCCCAAAGCGCGAACAGCAACAAACTGCCGGTCGGCGTGACAATATAGCTCCCAGGCCAGCTGCGCATCGCCGTAAGCGAATAGCCCGCGAATGCCGCACCGACGAAGCCGAACAGCATTTCATGCGCATGCCAGGCGTACAGCCCCGGCAACGGCGACCAATGGGTGATGAAATCCTGCCCCAGAAACAGGCCGCTCACCCCCAGAAGGGCAGCCGCCCCCGCCGCAGGAAACATTATCCGATGAGGCGAGGACAGCATGGTTTCCGATCATGCAAGGGACGCCTGGGCTATCCTGCGGTAGCCGGCCTGACCGTGGTAGAACCCATTGCTGAACGGCGTATCCGCACAAACCTGCTGCAACCGGGCTTCGGCCGCCACGGTCGACATGCTTTGATCCAGCACCGCCCGGTAAACCTCAGCGACGGTGACCATGTCGACGGCCTGCGGCATCAATCGCAGATGGCTCACACCATCGGCAACCAGTTGGGGCAGTTCCTGCAGCAGGATCAGATACCCTTCGGATTGGGTCTGGATCCCGTTGATGCGCAGGATCGGCTGCTCATCCCTCGTACGCAGTGGCATCCCGTCGGGGTCTTCTTCGCAGACGAATTGGCAATTGTCCTTTGTCCGCCCGTGCGAGCGCGCGTGATAGCACCGCGCCGAAACGGCCAGCGACGCCCGGCCAAAGACCTGCACTTCAACCCCGAGACCCAAGTCGCGCGCCATTCGCGCCGCGACGGCGATCGAGGGCGCTGGCAACTCGGTGGGCAGGCAGACATGCGTCGCCCCCTTTGACGCCATCCAGCGGATTGTGGCCTCGTTATAGGCATTCATGAATGGGCCGATGCGATGCGGTCGCGTACCGCGTGCATACAGTCCCGCAGCGTTGTTGATTTCGATCTCGGGCGACTCCATCTCAGACAGGTCTTCGGTGGCCTTGCGCTCTCGTTTCAGCATCACTTCGGCCAAGGAGGACAAAATCACCTTTTTGCCCGCCCGTTCGAGCCTTTCGATGATGGACGGCAGGTCAGCCTCTTGGAACGGGGCGCGTTTTGAACAGATGACCTCGCCCAGATAGACCTCATCCACCGGAGACTCGTCGGCGACACGCGCATAGAAATCCCGGCGTTGGTCAGCCGACCAGTGATATGCGATCGGACCCAATGTAAGTTTCGTCATCGTTTCACCGCCATTTCTTCGTGGCAAAAGCGCCTTGCGTCTGTTTCTGACCCTCGGTCAGCGCGACGAGGTTCGCGATATCCGCATCGCGACCCGCCCGGATATCATCGACGGCGTTCCGAAATGCCGACACCACGGACCGGACATAACTCTTGGACCTTTGCCGCCCTTCGATCTTGAACGCATGCACCCCAGCATCGATCAACTCAGGCAGAAGGCGGGCCAGGTTCAGGCTGATCGGTTCCTCGAACGCATAGTACCCGTCCGGACGATGTGCGACCTGATAGCGACCTTTGCAAATCGTCGGATAACCGGCCTTCTCATCTGGCCCGAACCGATCGATGGTAAAGCCAGCCAACTTCGATGACATCGAACCATCGGCATCGCGCACGTACTCCACGTCGGACGCCGGCGAACAGACGCCATCGAGGTTCGTGGACTGCCCGGTCAGATAGTTCGTCAGGCTGCAGCGCCCTTCGACCATCAGACCGTGATTTCCGAAGATGAAGGTTTCGATCTCACAGGGGATTTCTTTTCGGATCTGCCGGATCTCGGGAATGGTCAAAATACGGGGCAGGACCACGCGTTTGACACCGAAATTCTCGCAATAGTAGCGGATCGCCTCGGGTGACGACGCTGCAGCCTGTACCGACAGGTGCAAGCGTACCTGTGGATGGGTTCGGGCGATGTAGTCGGCCACGCCCATATCAGCCACGATGAAGGCATCAACGCCGATCCGCGCACCGGTGTCGGCAGCGTGCCGCCAAAGGTCGACCTTGCCTGCCGGGGGATAAGTGTTGAGTGCCAGAAGGACTTTGGCGCCCTTGGCATGGGCATAGGCGACCGCCTCCTCCAACTCCTGCGGCGTGAAATTCAGCCCCGGAAAATTTCGGGCGTTGGTGGCGTCCTGAAAGCCGCAATAGACGGCGTCCGCCCCGGCATCGACCGCTGTGCGCAGAGCAGCGGGAGTTCCGGCGGGGCATATCAATTCGGCGAGGCTCATGAAGCGGTCGCTCCTTCTACTTCTTGGTAATTTCGGCGCAACCGGGACAGGATCGCGCGGCCAGGCGGGCCGAACATGTCCGCAGCCTCCTGAGCGATGGATCCATCCAGGTCGTCCAATGCATTGCGCAAACGGACGACGGCCTCGGTATCTCCTGTGATCTCCAAATCGCGCGAGAAAAAGGCCGCGTCGCCGTCCTGTTCCGCATCAACCAGCTCCAACAGCAGCAGGAACCGCCCTCGGATAATGGCTGTGGCGTCAGGCAGCATCGACCGCGGCACGGCGCGAAAGCTCAGGTTTTGAGGATCCGGACGCAGATGCAGCGCGAACGGCAGCTCGATCGGGTCGATCAGGAAATCGGCGCTTTGATACGGGCCCAGTCGGGCGAACAGCGCAGGATGTTCCTGCGCGACCCTACGGACCACCCGCGCGAGAATGGGCTGAACCGCCAAGCAAGCCAAACGCGAGACAACTGCCTGTCCCGGCGGTCTTGGCCTGTTCGATGTCTGTGTTGGGCTCACCATATGCTGCATGTACTGCCTCATCCGTTTGGCTGTTGTATTTGTGCGGGTTCAACCCGGTGCCGCCGTGTTTCGGCCTTGCGCGATGGAGCATCGGCACCATTCGACCACAACTTCCTCGATGGGCGGCAGGAGTTTGGCGGTTCCTCCAGCAAACTGATCGAAGGCGGCGCGATGGGTTTTGCTCACGCCGATCAGGACCGGAATATCCCGCACCAAGGCCTCGGCAATGAGGATGCGAAATCCGCGGCCCTCGGCCTCGCTGAGTCCGAACTTGTTCAGCAGAACGATATCGCAACCGTCATCTCGCAACCGAGCGGTCGCGATGCCGACCACGTCCTCGATCGCACCGGCGTCCATGCGACACGCGCCTGAGCCCGAACCCAGATCCTGCGTGATCCGGATATTGGGGCCATGCGGCAGCAGTCCAAGCGTTGTCTCACAAAACTGGGCGCCAGTATCCGGAATGTTCACACGCAACGCTCCGAGCAAGCACAGACCTTCTTCCTGCAATCGCGCGGCCACTGTCGCCAGCAAATGATCCGTTCCGCCTGCCTCACTTGCGTCGACACCTGCAAGAAGCATGATTGATCCCCTCTACCGTTCGAACCGTGGAAACAGGACCTGGTTTTCAAGCATCATGTGCCGGTCAAGATCCGCCAAAAGGTTCCGCAGCCCATCGTAAAGCCGTCGCCAAGACCCGCAGGCATGTGCGGGCGGTGTCAGGTCATGGGTGATATGCCGGATCAGAGCGATACTCTCGGCGTGGCCATCGTGATCGGCGCGCATAACCCGGATCGGGTTTTCGATACCTTCCATGCCGCCCATGCGCATGGCGGGAAACAGGACGATCTCCTCTTTTGCCATGTGCGTTTCCATTTCGGCCGCCAGTTCGGCCAGGGCGCGGACCAACCCTCGGGGGGCTTGGGGGTCGTCTCGGTGAACCAAGGTCACGCGTTCAGCAAGATGTTGAAGCTGTTCAAGCTCGGTCCGGTGTGTTTCGTGATACCGTGTGAGGATGTGATCAATCAGAGCGTCTGTCTCAAGATCAGCTTCGTGCATATCGAAGTTCGTCATGGTCCGTGCTTTCAGGGTTCACGACCCGAGCATCTCGAATCGGAATTTGATTTGCGCATTCTGTTTTGCTAATACGCATAGAAAATACCGATTGGAAAACGCGACCATGCGCCTCACCTCATTCACTGACTATGGTCTCCGCATTCTGATGCGGCTGGCTGGCAGCCCGGACCGCCCGTTTTCAACCGGCGAACTGGCGGATGAATTCAAGGTGTCACGCGCCCATCTCGCCAAGGTCATTTCGGCGCTGGCCAATGCCGGATACCTCAAAACGCGGCGGGGCGGTGGCGGCGGGGCTGTCCTGTCTCGCCCGGCGTCGGACATCCGCTTGGGCGACGTAGTGCGCACTCTGGAGACTGGGCAACCAATCGTTGAGTGTTTCTCGGCCGATGGCAGTGCGTGCACTCTGACTCCAAGCTGCCTTTTGAAGGATCGACTGAAGCAAGCCGAGCAAGCGTTTTTTGACGACCTGAACCGGGCAACACTGGCTGATTGCATCTATCGTCCACCGTGGGAGATTTCGGCGGCGGAATAGCAGCCGGTCTGCCCCTTCGGACAATTCGCCTGGGTTCTCTCAGAACCAATCAGGCTGCGAACACTGTTACCTTTGTGCTTAGACCGGTCAGATCAGTTGGCCCCAATCACGTCAGCGACGGTCAACCGCACGACTCTGGAAAATCAATCAGCTGTTTCTCCGGCGGACTTGCCTGATCCTCCGAATGTCAGACCGAAACTCTTGTGCGGAAAAATGCAGGTTGTAGTCTTTGCAGACTGGCCGGAGAGATCCCATTGGAACTGCAGAGACTCCTTGACGACGCCAAGGCACTGATTACCGAGGCCCAGCTGGATGACGGCTTCTGGCCCTGTGGTGTGCGGGACATGGTATTGGCGCAGACGCGCCAATCCAAACGACCGTCATGCTCGGTCGTTGAGCCCATGATCGGGCTGGTGCTTCAGGGCAGCAAGTCGGTGCAGTACGGAACCGAGCATGTCCGCTATGACGCTGGGGACGTCATTGTCGTGGGAAGCGCCCTGCCGATGGTCTCGGGCCTTGTAGATGCGTCGCCCGAAAACCCCTACATCGCCCTGTATCTCGGCATCGACATGCGCGTATTGCGGGGCGTCTACACCGACATGGGCGGCACCTCGCTGGACGATGCGGGTCCGGCCTTGGAAAGCGGTCAGGCCGACGCGGAAGTCATTGATTCATTTGCACGTCTTTTCCGTTTGCGCCGAGATCCGATCGCAGAGCAAACGCTGGGGGCCGCCGCCGTCCGCGAGGTTTATTTCCGGGTTCTGCGCAGCGACAAAGGGCGCGCGCTGCGCCGTATCATCCGCGCGGACAGCAAGGCCAACCAGGTTGCCAAGGCAATCGCGTACATCCGCAAAGAGTACCGCTCGACGATCAAAGCCTCGGACCTCGCTGCGATCTCGGGCATGAGCGCGTCGGTCTTCTATGACGCATTCAAACGGGTCACGGCCAACAGCCCGCTGCAGTTCCAGAAAGACCTGCGCCTGACCGAGGCCTTCCAACTGCTTCAGCAGACGGGAACGCCTGTATCGAGTGTTGCACACGCGGTTGGGTATGAAAGCCCGGCCCAATTCAGCCGAGAGTTCGCCAAGAAATTTGGCGTTCCGCCCCGAGAACTGACACGTGATCACGTAACCTGAGCTGCACGCTTTGCTCTTGGGATTCGGAGAATCAGGCAAGAGTTGAGGAGGAAGATCTGTGTTCCACCCGAGGCGGACAGGTTAGGTTCATCCATGATGCAACCGGGCGATGTTGACCCCGAAATCGCAAGGATACCTGATGGCAGTCTCCGACCAAGTTCCTACAAATTCCGGATTTCACGCTAAAAGCACGGCGGCCGAAGTGCTGGCCGATATTGACCTGACCGGAAAGACCGCAATCGTAACCGGTGGCTACAGCGGCATTGGCCTCGAAACCGTCCGCGCCCTTGCCGACAAGGGGGCCGCGGTGATCGTTCCCGTACGGTCGGAAGCCAAAGCGCAAGAGAGCCTGGCGAGCGTGGGTGGCAACGTCAGAACCGCACCGATGGACCTGGCGGATCTGGGATCAGTCCGACGGTTTGCCGAGACGGTATCCAGCGACCTGCAAAACCTGGATCTGCTGATCAACAACGCCGGGATCATGGCGTGCCCCGAGGCCCGTGTTGGACCCGGTTGGGAATCCCAATTCGGTATCTGCCATATGGGCCACTTTGCCCTGACCAAGTTGCTGCTGCCGCTTTTGGAGCAAACGCCGGGCGCGCGGGTCGTTGCTCTTTCCTCGACCGCACACAAGATTTGCGACGTGCATTGGGATGATATCCAGTTCGAAAAGACGGACTACGACAAATGGCAGGCCTATGGCCAAGCAAAGACCGCAAATGCGTTGTTTGCCAACGCCCTGTCGCGCCGTTTGGCAGAGACCGGCGGGTCGGCGTTTTCGGTACATCCCGGTGGGATCTTCACTCCTCTGCAACGGCACCTGCCGAAGGAAGAGATGATCGCACTGGGTTGGCTGAACGAGGATGGCGAACCGTCCAAATTGGCCAAGGAGGGTTTCAAGACGCCCGAACAGGGCGCGTCAACAACGGTTTGGGCGGCGACTTCGCCAAAGCTGGCTGGCAAACCCGGGGTCTATTGCGAGGACGCTGACATTGCTGCCCCGACCGACCCCAACAGCCCGACGGCCCGATACTTCGGGGTCAACGCACATGCCTGCGATGACGCATCGGCTGAAAAGCTGTGGGACATAAGCGAACGGCTACTGCAAGAGGCCTGATACCCACGCAATCCGGTCGGGATGATCCCGGCCGGACTAAGCTTCTTAGGGATAAGGCAGCGCCAAGGTTCTAGACCGCAGTCGCGCCCCGTAGCCCTCTGCGCTGCCGGTCCCGGCCCGGGCTGGACCTCAACGGTTCAGGCCAAAGCCTGCTCGGGCGCAGGATCGGCGATCAACAGTTCGACATCTGCCACGCCCAGCGCCACGGCCAACTGGCTTGGCGGGACCGTGTCGACGATCAACGTGTCCAAATCCGACAGTTCACACACTTTGTGCAACTGCTTCTGATTGAACTTCTGGGCATCCAGCAGAAGATGACGTTCCGCAGAACGGCCCAGCATCGCGCGTTTGACGGCGGCGATATCACCGATCGGCTCGCTGGGACCATCCTCGGACAATCCCGACGCGCCGATCATGCAGCGATCGACGTTGAACCGGCCCAGAAACTCCAGCGTTTCATAGCCGACGACGGCAGCCTCGGCGGCAAGATAAGCACCGGGGCAAACAATCACCTCGGCCGCGCTGCCGCCCAGTGTCACGGCCACCGGAATCGAATTCGTGATGACCGTGCACCGTATGTCGCGAAATGCCAATGAGCGCGCCAGCTGAGCGGTTGTCGAGCCCGAGTCGATCATGACCGTCTCACCTTCACGCACAAGGCCAGCGGCGGCGCTTCCTATCCGCTCGCGTTCGGCAACCCGGGCCGCATTGCGCTCGTCCAGGCTGAGATAATGCCCTTGCACCGGCGCCGACGCGCCACCGTGCGCACGCGCAATCAGGCCGTCTTCGGCCAGCGCGTCAAAATCCCTGCGGACGGTCTCGGTGGACACGTCGAAACTGCGGGCCAGATCACTGATGCGCACATGCGGGCGCAGCTTGAGCTCAAGCAGGATACGTTGGCGACGATCGGACTTTTTCAGCCGATCCCGCCCTTTCTTGCTGTGTTTCTGACGTGTTTTGACCTTTGACATCGCATTGACCCGGCTAGACGATAATCAACTTTTGTGGCGTTTACCTCATTTTTGCAAATATTTTGTTGCATTACCCTCAAACTGGTGATGAAAATCGTCGGACTCACCCCATTGTGGAAGGCAAAATGTTGGCCATGCAACGGCGCAGCGCAAACAAGGTATTGAACGCATGATCGTGCTGGCCACCCATCTGGCGGCCGGCGTCGCCCTGCTTTTGTGGTCTGTCCGGTTGATCCGGACCGGAGTGGAACGAGCGTTCCTGCCCGAGTTGAAACGCGGCCTGAAAATCCTGTCTGAAAACCGAATCTCCGCTGCATTGGGTGGCGGTATGGCAGCGATGCTTATGCAAAGCTCGACTGCAGTTGCATTGATCGGAGCCGGATTCGCGGTATCGGGCATGCTGGCCCCACCCTCGGCCCTTGCGCTGCTGCTGGGGGCAGAGGTGGGATCCGCCCTGATGGCAAAGGTGCTGACCCTGCCCGTCCAGGCGGTGATGCCATTCGCATTGCTGGTCGGCGTCGTGGTGTTTTTGAAAGCCGGTCGACGGCGGACGAAACAAATCGGGCGCATCACCATCGGTTTTGCCCTGGTGCTGTTGTCGCTTGGAATGATCCGCGAAGCCACAGTGCCAATCGGGGCCAGCCCAATCGTTCAAAGCATTGCCGCATATTTTCAAAGTGACTTGATCAGCGCCTATGTGGTCGGCGCAATTCTGGCGTGGCTCATGCATTCCAGCCTTGCCGCGGTGCTGACCTTTGCCACATTCGCGGCGTCAGCACTGGTTGGTGGCACGGTGGCCGCCGCACTGGTCATCGGTGCCAATCTCGGTGGCGCCGTGATCTCATTCGCCCTGCTCTGGTCGCAGGAGCGCCCGGCCAAGTTGATCGTCCTTGCCAACCTGGTGGCTCGGGCCTGTGTCACTTTGGTGGCGCTGGCCCTACTGCTGACCGGCGTACTGAACATATCCGCGTTCGGCACAGCGCCCGGTCAACAGGTGGTGATGCTGCACATTGCGATGAATGTCGCCCTTCTGGTCGTTGCGCTGCCGTTCACCAACCTGCTGATCCGGTTGGCCGACACGTTCGTTCCCCGCCACTCCAGCATCACCGCCGACAACGTGACGGCATTGGACCCCAGCGCACTGGACCACGTGCCTCTGGCGCTGGCCTGCGCACAGCGCGAACTGCTGCGCATGGCTGAAACGGTTCAGGCGATGCTGGTGCCGACCATTCACCTGTTCCGGAACTGGGACCCCGAACTTGCCCGCACCATCGAATTGCGGGAAAACGATGTCGACCGCATGCATTTTGATATCAAAATCTACGTCTCGCGCCTGCGGGAAGGCGATCTGACACCTCAGCAGGAGAAAAAGACACTCGAGCTGGTGTCGATGGCCAACAACCTTGAAGAGGCCGCCGACCGGATCGCGGTCAACCTTGTGGCCCTGGCGAAGAAAATGGCTGACGAGGGCATCACATTTTCCAAGGAAGGTCTGACCGACATTGAACAATTCCACGATCAGATCACAACGAACGGCCAGTTGGCTCTGAGCATTCTGACCACCGGCGACGCTGAGGCGGCCCGCCAATTGGTGGCCGAAAAGGATCGCATCCGGATCGAAGAACAATACCTGCAGGAGCGCCACCTGAAGCGCCTGCAAAGTCGGGGTCCGGCCAGTATCGAGACAACCAATATCCACCAGGAGACACTGCGCCTATTGAAGCAAATCAACGCGGCGCTGGCCTTTGTCGCCTACCCGATCGCCGAAGAGACGGGAGATCTTCTGGAAAGCCGCCTGGCCAAACCGCGCATAATCTCGGACGCACCTTAGTCACGGCAATCTTCGGATTGTACTTTTAAAGACCGGCAGCCAAGGCTCCCGCCCTTCCGTGAGTGCAAGGCTTTTCTGGCTTCCTGAACCCGGCAGAATTGACAGTCGGCCCCACTCGCATGCTATCGTCATATCAGAATGTTATGACATAAAACCGTTTCTTTGAATTCGAAGCTGTTGAATTGGGAGGTTCTCATGCTGCGACTCTACGTCTGTTCAATGCTGCTGACACTCGGCCCGGCAGGCGTTCTCGCCGACGCTGTGCCGACCAAAGAAGCCGCAGAGGGTACCTTTGCCGAGCGTCCGTTCTCGCCCTATGCCAACCGGACATTCCCGGAGCGCCCTCTTTGGGGGGACACGCACCTGCACACAGGGTTGTCACTGGACGCCGGAACGTTCGGGAACACGCTGCTGCCGGATGACGCCTGGCGATTTGCGAAAGGCCAACAGGTCATCTCGTCGACCGGACAGCCGGTTCGGCTTGCGCGCCCACTGGATTGGATGGTTCTTACGGATCATACCGACCTGATGGGGTTTGCCCCGGACCTGCAGGCCGGAAAGCCGGGGGTCTTGGCACATCCCAAGGGTCTGGAATGGTACGAAGGATACTCTGCGGGCGGAGACGAAGCTGCCAAAGCGGCGTTCGACATCATTTCCAATTTCTCGCAGATGACCCTTCCGGAAGACCTGCTTGAATCATACAGCCCCGGAGCGGACGCCTTTGCGTTTACCTGGGAACATATCGTGATGGCCGCAGAACGGCACAACGACCCGGGCAATTTCACAGCGTTCATCGGTTTCGAATGGACCTCGGTGCCCAAGGGATTCAACCTGCATCGAAACGTCATGCTGCGCGATGGCCCGATCCGTGCGTTGCAGATGGTGCCGCCGGTCACGCAGCCGCCCTATGGGAACACGGATCCGAAGGCACTTTACGAGTGGCTCGAGGAGTACCAGGCCAAGACCGGAGGCCGTGCCGTTGCTTTCGCGCATAACGGCAATCTGTCGAACGGCTGGATGTTCCCGACCGAAGACACCTATCACGGCGGCAAGGTGGATGAGGAATACGTACAGAACCGCGCCAAGTGGGAACCGCATTACGAGGTCACCCAGATCAAGGGTGACGGCGAAGCCCATCCTTATCTCAGCCCCGACGACCCATTTGCCGACTATGAAAACTGGGATGTCGGGAACCTCGATATCTCCGAGCTGAAAACCGATGACATGCTGGCCGGCGAATACGCGCGCGAGGCGCTGAAGCGCGGGCTGATGCTTGAAGAGAAATTTGGCGTGAACCCCTACAAGTTCGGGATGGGCGGCGCGACGGACAGCCATACGTCGCTGGCAACGGCCGAGGAAGACAACTATTTCGGCAAATCCGTAAGCGCTGAGCCGTCGGCTACGCGCGTTCTGCACCCGTTTGTCGAAAGCGATCTGGGCGCCTTTGAGGGGCATACGCTGGTCGCATCGGGCTATACCGCAGTCTGGGCGTCCGAGAATACGCGCTCGGCCATTTTCGACGCGTTCAAGCGACGCGAGACATACGCCACGACCGGGCCTCGCATCGGGCTTCGTTTCTTCGGCGGATGGGATTTCGATGAGTCCGACCTGCTGACGCGTCTGGTGGCCGATGTGGGATACACCAAAGGGGTGCCGATGGGCGGTGACCTGCGTCCGCCCGAGGGCGAAGGCGCACCGACTTTCCTGATCGGCGCGCTGCGTGACCCCGTCGGTGCGAACCTAGATCGAGTTCAGGTCGTCAAGGGCTGGTTGGATGCAGACGGCGCGCTTCAGGAAAAGGTCTACAACGTGGCCTGGTCCGACGATCGTGCGCTGGATGCCAATGGCAACCTTCCCGAAGTCGGCAATACCGTCGATCTGGATACCGCCAGCTGGAGCAACTCGATCGGCGCATCGGAATTGGTGACCGTTTGGACGGATCCCGACTTCGATCCCAACGCGCGGGCATTCTACTACGTGCGGGTTCTGGAAATCCCGACCCCGCGCTGGGTGCTGTACGACAAGCTTCGTTTTGGAATCGATCTGCCGGCCGAGGCCCAGTTGATCCATCAGGAACGTGCGTATTCGTCACCGATCTGGTACACGCCTGCCAGCGAATGAACCAAGACCGAAACCGGGGGCGCGGGATCGCGCCCTTGGGCCGGGGTCGTTGCTGCAACATCTTCACCCAAGTTGAAATCGGCGATTTGACATGACGGGCCGTTGGGATCAACGATCGGGTATCGAATTGCCAGCAGGTCAGATCTTTCATGCGCTTTTACAAAGAACCGCTGTTCCATTTCATTCTGATCGGGCTGGCCATTTTCGGCTGGTTCTATCTTGTATCCGACGAGGCCGAGCCCCCGGAAGAGGCCGAAACGATCACAATTGACAGCGACGACATCGCGCTTTTGAGAACACGGTTCGAGGCCAGCTGGAAACGCCAACCCACCGACGCCGAGTTGCAGGCGCTGATCGATTCCTGGACCCGCGAAGAAATTCTTGTGCGCGAGGCCCGAAAGCTGGGCTTGGACCGTGGTGATCAGGTGATCCGGGCTCGCCTTGCCCGAAAAATGGAGTTTCTGACTACCGCAATTGCGTCCTCGGTCGCCCCCGAGGAGGCTGTTTTAGAAGAGCATCTGGCCCAGAACGCAGACCGCTTCACGACCCCTACCCTGATCGCGTTTGATCAGATCTATCTGGGTGATGCCCCAGACCCGGACGTCGTCGACGATACTCTGCAGGCGCTGAACGGTGGCGCGGATTGGTCCAGCCTTGGCGTTTCGTCCTTGCTGGCGCGGTCGATGCCACTGACAGCCGCGGGTGCAATCGACACAACCTTTGGTCGCGGGTTTGCGTCACAGCTTGACGGGAGCGAGCCGATGATTTGGATCGGTCCGATCAACTCGGGATACGGGCAACATCTTGTCCGCGTGACCGAAGCAAAGCCCGGTTATCTTCCGCCGCTCGCCGAGATCTACGACTCCGTTCTGAACGATTGGCGCAGGGCGACGGCTCAGGACCTGGCGCAGGCTCAATACGAAAGCCTCGCCGCCCAGTACCGTGTCGAGACACCCGAATCCGCAGAGGGCGGCTCGTGAAGACGGTCTTCTTTGTTCTGCTGGCTTTCTGGCTGGGCATAGTTCCGCAATTCGGCCGAGCACACGCGCTTGACCCCGGCTACCTGGACCTGAATGAACTGGCGCCGGGCACCTGGAGAATCCTTTGGCGTATTCCCGACGTGAACGGACAACCCATGGAGATCGATGCGGTTCTGCCCGACCATTGCGCGCCGGCAAATGGCCCGGAGCCAACAGCGGAAAACCAGGCTTGGGTGTCTTCTTGGATCGCAGAATGTGAGGCCGAAATCGCGGGCCATGTTGTGGCCATAGACGGGTTGGAGCGTCAGCAGAACGATGTCTTGCTGCGCGTTCGACCGCTGAGCGCTGAACCCGTGACGCTCAGATTTACACCGGATAAGGCCGAATTGACGGTTCCGGCGGAGCCTACGATCCGGTCGGTTTTTGGCAGCTACTTCCTGCTTGGGTTCGAACACATTTTGGGCGGCTGGGACCACCTGTTGTTTGTCTTTGCGCTTTTTGTTCTGGTGCGGAACCCATGGCGGTTGGTCGGTGCGATCACCGCGTTCACAGTCGCGCATTCGCTGACGCTGGCGATGGCAACGCTTGGGTTTCTCAACGTGCCCGCTGGCCCCGTCGAAGCCGTCATTGCCCTGTCCATCGTATTCCTTGCTCTGGAAATCCTGAGGCACAAAGAGGGCGAGCTGCGGTTATCCGAGCAATACCCGTGGATCGTCTGCTTCAGTTTCGGCCTGCTGCATGGGCTTGGCTTTGCCGGTGCTCTGGCTGAAATCGGCCTGCCCTCGCAAGAGATCCCTGCAGCGCTGCTGGCTTTCAACATCGGTGTCGAGGCCGGCCAGCTTGCCTTTATCGCGGTCCTCGCGCTTGTGATTGCGATGTGGCGCCTTATCGCGCCACGGAACGCCGGTTGGGTGACCCACTTGGCCACCCCCGTAACAGGCTATGCCATCGGGTGCATATCGCTCTATTGGCTGATCGAGCGGGTCAACGGGTTCTGAGCGCCCAAGCGGTCAATTCACAGATCTTTGCATTCCGGCACGGCGGTCAGAACCGATCCGTCCTCGAGATGTTGCAACAGATTGTCCACCGTCAGATCACCCATGGCGGCACGCGTTTCGACAGTAGCACTGCCCGCATGCGGCAACAGAACCACGTTTGGCAATTCACGCAACGCCTGTGGAACGCGAGGTTCATCCTCGAAAACATCCAGCCCTGCCCAGCCAAGCGCACCGCTTTGCAGCGTTTCAATCAAAGCCGCCTCGTCAACGACGGACCCTCGGCTGACATTGATCAGCGTGCCCCCGGCCCCCAACGCCTGCATCACTTCGGCGTTGACCAGCTTGTTGGTCGAAGGCCCGCCCGGCGTTATGCAAATCAGCACATCCACGTGTTTGGCCATGTCGACCAGATTGTCGAAATATCGGTATGGCACATCCTTGGGACTGCGGGTGTGATAAGAGATTTCGGGCGACCACGGCGCCAGTTTGTCGGCAATCGCCTGGCCGATGCGGCCAAGCCCCAGAATTCCAACCTTTTGATTGTCGGCTGATCGGGTCAAAGGGGCATTGCCTTCTGTTTCCCATCGCCCCGATCGGACGTATTCATGGTCGCGCACAAGCTCTCGGTAGCAGGCCAGCATCAGCAGAACGGCGGTGGTTGCGACCTCGTTGTTGAGCACATTCGGGGTGTGCGTGACGACAACTCCGCGGGCTGCAGCAGCCGCTGCATCGACTGCATCATATCCCACCCCATAGACGCTGACCATCTTAAGATTTGTCAGTTGGGCCATCAGGTCGGGCGGCACGCCGTCATGTCCGTTCGTGACCACATGCGTGATGCGCGCAGCATCAAAATCGTCCAGCTGGCGAATATCAAATGCGGCGGACAGCCGATCTTTCATCCGGTCGGTAATCCCGCCGATCTGCAACAGCTCAGTCATCCTGACTGACCTTCTGCCGCTGCGTGCCCAGCCCGTCGATCCTTAGTTCCATCACGTCGCCCTTCTTCAAATAGACCGGATCGGGCTTGATCCCCATGCCGACCCCGGGCGGTGTGCCGGTCGAAATCACATCACCGGGATGAAGGGTGAACAACTGGCTCAGATGCTCGATGATCTCGGCAACGGTAAAGATCATGGTGGCCGTGTTTCCGGTCTGCATACGCTGACCGTTCACATCCAGGGACATGCCCAGCGCCTGAGGATCGGGAACCTCATCGCTGGTTACCAGCCACGGACCGGTCGGACCGAACGTGTCGCAGGACTTGCCCTTGGTCCATTGTCCGGTCAGCTGCGTCTGGAAATGCCTCTCGGACACGTCATTGACGATGCAATAACCGGCGACATAGTCCAAAGCATCGGCCTTGGAGACGTATTTCGCCGTTTTGCCGATCACCACACCCAACTCGCATTCCCAATCGGTATGGGTGGACCCGCGTGGCATCACAACGTCATCATAGGGCCCCACGATGGCGGAATTTGCCTTGAAGAACAGGATCGGATGCTTGGGAATATCCGCGCCCGTTTCGGCAGCATGGTCCGAGTAGTTCAGTCCGATGCACAGAAATTTTCCGATCTTGCCCACGCAAGCTCCGATCCGCGGATCCCCTTCAACAATTGGCAGGCTTTCGGGATCAATTGCGCGCAGCCTGTCCAGCACGGCGTCGCCCAGCGTTTCACCGGTGATGTCGGTGACATGGGCGGACAAATCCCGCAATTGACCCGCAGAGTCGACCAACGCAGGCTTTTCCGACCCTGCGGCTCCGTAGCGAACAAGTTTCATTTCGGTTCCTTTTAGTGATTGTCCCGCGGCAGGAATTGCCGCGCGATGTCCCTGTATTTGTCGGCGCCCTTCAGCGTCATGCCGCGATCCAGACGATCGACCTTCTCACGGAAAATCTCCTGCCAGGGTGACTGGTCGGGCGGGACCGAATAGCCACCTCCAGCTTCCAGTTCGCGGGCGCGTTCATGCAGCTCCTCCAGCGGAACAAGCATATCCGCCGTCCCTTTGCCCAGATCGATGCGCAACCGGTCGCCATTTCGCACCAGCGCCAGCCCGCCGCCTTCGGCCGCCTCGGGCGAGGCGTTCAGGATCGACGGGCTTCCGGACGTGCCGGACTGGCGCCCATCACCGATGCAGGGCAGCGCTTCGATCCCCTGTTTCAACAGGTATGAGGGCGGCCGCATGTTCACTACCTCGGCCGCGCCCGGGTAACCTTTGGGCCCTGCGCCGCGCATGATCAGGATACAGTCTGCGTCGATGTTTTCTGCCGGATCATCGATGCGGTGATGAAAGTCTTCAGGCCCGTCAAACACGACCGCCCGGCCCTCGAATGCATTGGGGTCATCCGGGTTCGACAGGTAGGCCTCGCGGAAAGCGGACGAGATCACCGATGTCTTCATGATCGCGCTTTCGAACAGGTTGCCCGAAAGGTTGATGAACCCGGCCTGATGCTTGACCGGATTCCTAACCGGATTGATCACGTCGTCGTTCAGCGACCGGCGTGTCCCGCAGTTCTCGCCCATCGACCGGCCGTTGACCGTCAGCGCATCGGGGTTGGGCAGCAATCCGGCATCAATCAACTCACCGACCACGGCAGGGACACCGCCGGCGCGCTGGTAGTCTTCTCCAAGGTATTTTCCGGCCGGCTGCATGTTGACCAGCAGCGGTACGTCGTGACCCAGGCTTTGCCAGTCATCGTTGTTGAGTGGAACGCCAAGATGCCGGGCGATCGCATTCAAATGGATCGGCGCGTTCGTCGATCCACCTATCGCCGAGTTGATGACGATCGCATTTTCAAATGCCGCCCGCGTCATGACATCGCTTGGGCGCAGATCCTCCCACACCATCTCGACGATGCGCTTTCCGGTTTCATAGCTGATCTGTCCGCGTTCCCGGTACGGGGCCGGTATCGCGGCGGACCCGGGCAGTTGCATTCCCAAGGCTTCGGCCAGGGAATTCATCGTGGTCGCCGTTCCCATCGTGTTGCAATAGCCAACCGAAGGCGCCGAAGCCGCCGCGATTTCCATGAACTCATCAGTGTCGATCTCACCGGCAGCAAGGTCTTCCCGAGCCTTCCAGATCACGGTTCCCGACCCCGCGCGTTCACCCTTCCACCAGCCGTTCAGCATCGGGCCGACCGACAGAGCGATTGCGGGGATATTGACGGTGGCGGCCGCCATCAACAGCGCCGGCGTGGTCTTGTCGCAACCGATGTTTAGCACCACGCCGTCGATCGGGTAACCAAACAAGCTCTCGACCAGCGAAAGATAGGCCAGATTGCGATCCAGCGAGGCAGTGGGCCGCTTACCCGTTTCCTGAATCGGGTGCACCGGAATTTCGATGCACGTGCCACCAGCCGCGATGATCCCGTCGCGCACACGTTTGGACAATTCCAGGTGGTGGCGGTTGCACGGGCTGAGATCGCTGCCCGTTTGCGCAATGCCGATGATTGGCTTGCCGGATTGAAGCTCGGCACGGGTCAGGCCGTAATTGAGATACCGTTCCAGATACAGCGCGGTCATCTCGAGGTCGTCCGAGTTCATGAACCATTTCCGCGACCGCAGATCGTCCTTTGTTATCTTCGTCATTGGCCTGACCACCCCCCATCGATTATGTGCGTATGTCCTGTGGTGAAAGCACTCTCGTCGCTTGCCAGGTAGACGACCAGTGCCGCTATTTCTTCCGCCTTGGCGACGCGGCCCATGGGCTGGCGAGCCACGAACTGCGCCATGGCCTCTTCCCTGCTGCCCAGCTCTTGGGCCAAAGCCTCGACCCGATCGCGCCAACTGGGGCTGTCGACCGTTCCGGGGCAGATGCAGTTGCAGCGGATGCCCTTCGTGATGAAATCAACCGCAACCGATTTCGTCAGCCCCACAACCGCAGCTTTGGTCACGCCATAGACAAAGCGGTTGGGCGCGCCGATGATCGACCCCAAAGCGGAAGACATGTTGATGATCGAGCCGCCGCCCCGTTCGACCATCCCCGGCAGCACAGCCTTCGTCGTGCGCATCATGGACCGCACGTTGAGGTCCATCGCAAAATCCCACTCTTCATCGGTGGCGTCCAAGATGGTCCCGTGATGCACGAAGCCCGCACAGTTGAACAACACGTCCGGATTTGCCCGCTCAGCCCCCTGAGCGACGCTGGCGTCATCGGTGACGTCCATCTCGAAAATTTCGATATTTTCGAGATTCTCGGACCGAATCGAAGAAAGGTTTTCGAGGTTGATATCCGTCGCAAACACCTGCGCCCCTTCGCGCGCCATTGCAATTGCGCTGGCACGACCGATACCCTGTCCGGCCGCCGTCACAAGGACGCGCTTCCCCACAAGTCTTTCTGACATATATAAAATTTACCTTTCACTACTTGCGATCAAACACCAGGACCCCGGGCCCGAGTGCGACCGGGCAGCACCAAAAAATTCTGCTTGGAAACGCGACAGGCTTTGGCGCAGGAACTTGATGCCGTTAGCGTATGACAGAGATTTTGGTTTGGCTATAACCATGCGTGGTGCGGCCCGAAGGAGGACAAGCAAGCATGAGCGAACAGCGCAAAGTGACCCTGTTGGGCACCGGCCTAATGGGGGCGCCGATGGCACGAAACCTGCTTGCGGCAGGATTTCCCCTGACCGTTTGGAACCGTAGCGCCGAAAAGGCACGGCCGTTGGCGGACCAAGGTGCCACGGTTGCGGACACTCCGGCCCACGCGGTTTCCCAAGCCGATGTGATCGTGACCATGCTGTCCGACGGATACGCAACCGGCGCGCTGCTGGAAGACCCTTCTTTCTGCGACCAGCTGAAACCTGGTGCCGTCTGGATCGACATGTCCAGTGCCAAGCCTGAACATGCCCGCGCGCAGTCTGCCCAACTCGAAACCCTCGGCCTGCGGCATCTGGATGCCCCAGTCTCCGGTGGCACCAAGGGGGCCGAGGCGGGCTCGCTGGCGATCATGGTGGGCGGCGACGAGAAGGTCATGCGGGAGGTCCTGCCAATCCTGTCCGCCACGGGGCGCCCCGTGCATGTCGGCCCCAGCGGCGCCGGACAATTGTGCAAACTGGCCAATCAGACAATCGTTGCCGTCACGATTTCCGCCGTTGCCGAGGCAACCCTGCTGGCCGAACAAGGTGGCGCAGACCCGGCTGCTTTGCGCGCCGCGCTTCGCGGTGGGTTTGCCGACAGCGTGATCCTGCAGCAGCACGGGGAACGCATGTCCAACCGGGACTTCGTTCCCGGCGGACTCTCGAAGTTTCAGCTGAAGGATCTGGACAACACCTTGGCTGAGGCGCGCGGTCTGGGCCTGGAACTGCCCAATACGCAAGCCGTACGCGACCGGTTCGAATACCTGATAAACGAAATGGATGGGGCCGAGCTGGATCATTCTGCGCTCTACCTCGAACTCAGAAAACGGAATGGCATGTCGTGACGCATATCCTCATCATCGGCGGCGGTGGAATGCTGGGGCAGAAACTGGCGCATCACATTTCGGCCGAACAGACCTTTGGCCCGGACGCCCGTGTATCATTGTTCGACCTTTCATTTCCGGCCGAGGGTGCACCGGGAGAAAAAACCGTTGGCGACATCGCGGTCCCAAACTCGGCCAAGCTTCTGGCCGCTCAGCGCCCTGACGTGATCTTTCATCTGGCCGCGATTGTCTCGGGTCAGGCAGAAGCTGATTTTGGCCTTGGTTGGTACGTCAACCTGATGACGACCTGGGCACTGTTGAACGCATTGAAGGACGAGCATGACGCCACCAGCGGCGCCTACCGCCCGCGGCTGGTCTTCGCTTCGTCCATAGCCGTCTTTGGCGCCCCTTTCCCCGCAAGGATCGACGATGAATTCCTGTGCGCCCCTCTGACCAGCTACGGGGCGCAGAAGGCTGCGTCCGAGTTGATGATTTCCGACTTCAGTCGAAAAGGATACATCGACGGCATCTCCCTGCGGCTGCCGACGCTGTGCGTGCGGCCCGGCAAGGCAAATGCCGCCGCTTCCTCCTTCTTTTCGGGTATCATTCGAGAGCCCCTGAACGGGCTTGAGGCGGTTCTGCCGGTCCACGACACCGTTCGCCACTGGCACGCCAGCCCTCGGGCAGCGGCAAGATTTCTGACCCACGCGGCCGATCTCGATACGAAGCTGCTGAACGACCGGCGCGCCCTGAACATGCCCGGCATCAGTTGTACGGTCGCCGAACAGATCGAAGCTCTGCGCACTGTCGCCGGTCAAGACGCGGTCAACCTGATCAAGCATGTTCCCGACCCCGACATAGAGCGCATTGTCAACGGCTGGCCACGCGACTTTCAAACCGACCGCGCGCTTGAGCTGGGCTTCCGCGCAGAGTCGAGCTTTGAAGACATCATCCGCGTTTATCTTGAGGATGACTTCCGCGCTTAGTCGCCCATCGTCTTGCCTGTCAGATGGCGCTTGAGGTGGTCATGAATCTTCTGCTTGGTCAGTTGCTCATCGCCGGACAATGCGGCCTCGAGGATGTCGGCGTGATGCCGGATGTTCTCGGAGATGAACTCGAACCGCCGGTCCGCCACCATCAGCTGCTGCCGGAATTGCGCGTAAATGCGGCCATGCATCTGCTTCAACGTTTCCGATCCGCAGGCCGAGATCAGCGTTTGGTGGAATTCCTTTTCCGAGGCAAACCAGATCTCGATCAGCTCGCTGGGGTCGTCGGTGGCATGAATGCGCTTTTCGATATGGCTCAGCTTGTGATGCGCCGCGGTCAGCCTGGCTTCCCAATCCACCCCGCCGTTGCGGATCGACATTGCGGTACCTTCTCCCTCCAGCAAAACGCGGATGTGGGTCAGCTCGATCAGTTTTTTCGGCGAACGCTTCGGGACGCGAAAGCCCTTCTGCTCCTGAAAGTCCACCAAACCCACCGATGACAAACGAAAAAGAACTTCGCGAACCGTGCTGGCCGAGCACCCATAGTCCTTGCGCAACTCTTCGGCCCGAACCTTGGCACCATGCTCGAATCCGTTCGAGATCAGACGCATTTTAAGGTGCTGATAAATATCTACTTCTTCATTCATTCCGGTTTGCACCTTTCAGGTCTGGCCACTTAGTGTCCTAATGATATTTTCGATTTATTGCAAGAATCTCGAAATTCTTGAAAATTTCATATTTTACTTGTTGCATTCGATTCGACCGCTTAACGTCTAGCAGCGTGTCGACAAGGGAGGCGGCAAGATCTCCTACCCGGCGCACTGCTCAACGTCTGGGAGGACAATATGAAAATAGTCAAGACAGCGGCTGTTGCGGCCGTAGCAACGACGATGGCGGCCGGTTTCGCGGTGGCTGAAACGACCAAGCTGAGAATTCAAACCCATTTCTCGCCCGAGACGCTGTCCGGGCAGATGGCGGCAAAATACGTCGAAGACATCCAGGAAATGTCGAACGGCGAGATCGAAGTCGAGATGTTCTACTCGTCCTCGGTGGTCAAATCGGTCGAAACCTTCGATGCCGCGGCGACAGGCATCCTCGACTGCGACATGACCGGCGGCGGCTATCAGACCGGCAAAAACCCGGCCTTCCAGTTCGCGGGCGATCTGCTGGGCGGTTACCAGAACCCCTATCAGCAAATGGCATGGCTGCTGCACGGTGGCGGCAGAGATGCCGTCAATGACCTGTACAACGGCTACGACATGGAATTCATCGGCTGGTGGATCCCGGGACCGGAATCGCTGGCCTCTACCAAGCCGATTGCCAAGGTCGATGACTTCAAAGACTGGAAATTCCGTTCGCCCCCGGGCCTGGCCACCAAGGTCTTTGCCGAGTTGGGCGCATCGCCGATCGTGATGGACTTCAACGAAATCTTCACGGCTCTGGAAACCGGCATCATCGACGGCGCGGATGCTGCGAACCTGACCAACAACGTGGGTCTGGGTCTGTACGAAATCGCCGGTCACACGAACTATCCCGGCTTCCACTCGATGCCCGCAGACCACCTGGCCTGCCGCAAGGACGTTTGGGACGCGATGCCTGCACATCACAAAAAGATCATGGAAGTCGCGATGGACAGTCTGGCGCTGCACAATGCGACGATCAACGAAGTGCAGAACGCTCAGACCGCCAAGGACCTGAAGGCCAAAGGCGTTCAGCTGTATGAGTGGACGCCGGAAGATCTGGCCGCCTACCGCGCAGCCGTTCAGGTCGGGTGGACCGAGTTCGCTACGACCCCAGAGGCCAAGGCGCTGTTGGAAAGCCACATCAACTTCCTGCGCGATCTGGGCGCAATGCAATAATCGGGCTTCGGCCACTCAACGACAATCGGAAAGGCCGTGCTGACGGCCTCTCCGAATGTGCCCGGGACCCTGCATTTCATGAAAATCACCAAGATCACCAGCCATGTACTGCAGTACGAGATGCCCGAAGTCCTAGGGTATTCGCAGCAGTATTATGACAAGCGCACAACCCATCTGGTCGAGGTTCAAACCGACGATGGCGTGACCGGCTGGGGAGAGTGTTTTGGCCCCGGCAACGTAGCAAGAGCCAACAAATCCATCGTTGAACAGGTCATTCAGCCGATGGTTCTGGGGCTGGACCCTTTGGACAAGGACGTGATCTGGCACAAGGTGTACAACCTTCTGCGAGATCATGGGCAAGGCGGAATGCCGATACAGGCTCTGTCCGGCGTGGACATCGCCCTGTGGGACATCGCCGGCAAGGTGGCCGGGTTGCCGCTGCACAAACTCATCGGCGGCGCGCATCGGACAAGCGTTTCCTGCTACGGCTACGGGATGATGCTGCGGGATGAGCCGATCGCCGACCTTGCCGCCCGGTTCGAGGACGAAGCCGCAACGATCAGGGACATGGGGTTTATCGCCACCAAGATGAAGACCGGTTTCGGACCCAAACCGGACGTGCAACTGTGCGAGGCGGTGCGTCGCGGGGTTGGAGACGACTTCCCCTTCATGGTCGACGCAAATCATGCCTACACGACCTCGGACGCGTTTTATGTGGGCCGTGCCTTGGAAGAGCTTGACGCCTATTGGTTTGAAGAGCCGGTGGCCCCTGAGGATCTTGACGGCTATCGCGAACTGCGCGCGGGGCTGAAGGTCAATATCTCCGGCGGCGAGGCTGTGTTCAATCGCTGGGCATGGCGCGCGCTTCTCGAAAACCGCAGTGTCGATATCGCTCAGCCCGAAGTGTGCGCGTTGGGCGGAATCTCGGAGTATCTGCGGGTACTTGCGCTGTGCCACGCGCACTTCACCCCGGTCGTCAATCACGTCTGGGGAAGTGCGGTTGCTGTGGCCACCAACCTGCATCTGCTCGCGTCAATGCCGGCAATGCCGGGCGGTCTGCACCCGTGGGAACCGATGTTGGAATTCGACACCACGGACAACAAGTTCCGCGACGATCTGCTGACCGTTCCGCTGGAGATACAGAAACAAGTCAAGGCCAACAACGGCCGCGTGACGATCCCGACCGGCCCCGGACTGGGCGTCGAGCCGGACCTGGAATTTATCGATCACCACCGGATCGACGGATAAGTACGAGGGCTACGTGATGCAAAAAAACTCAGGCGGAATACTGGA
Organism: Ruegeria sp. BC6; assembly: GCF_056539185.1. Lineage (NCBI taxonomy): Bacteria > Pseudomonadati > Pseudomonadota > Alphaproteobacteria > Rhodobacterales > Roseobacteraceae > Ruegeria > Ruegeria sp. BC6. Next base: position 105,044 of record NZ_JBQFUM010000001.1, on the reverse strand, counting down.
GTGGCTCATCCCGCTCGCCTTCGTCGCGACGGCCAGTTGGCTCGTTTGGCATTTGCCGGCCTTCCTGTTGGACTGGCTGCCCTACACGTCCGAATCTCTGAAAAGCCAGGTAACGGAAATCTATCTGCGCAGCGACGTGACGCCCGAAATGACCGGGGTTTTCGGCGGATTTGTCGACATTGTCGATATCGGCGCGCTGATACTGCTGCCGATCCTTGCGGTGATCGGAACCAAGACCGTCCAGCCGGCCGCGATGGAATACGAGGGCACGACTGCGATGGACCGCTTCGCCCTTTTCATCGGCCGGGTCACGATGATGATGATCGCCATCATGACGGTGGTGATGCTGTACGAAGTCTTCATGCGCTACATCCTCGAGAAGCCGACCGAATGGGCCAACGAGATGACGCTGTGGTTCGCCAGCTTCGTGTTCCTGATGTCCGGCTACTATGCCATGCAGCAACGCAGCCATATCCGGATCTTTCTGCTGTATGATGCGGTTCCTCGCTGGTTGCAGCGGGTGTTCGACACGATCTCGACCATCCTGATCGTGATGTTCGCGTTCTTTCTGGTCTACGGCAGCTATCAGCAGGTCTTCGTCAACAAACTCTACAAATGGGAGCTTTATGGCTCGGCCTTCAACCCGCCGATCCCGGCGACACTGCAGCCCATGGTCCTGATCGTGATCACCCTGGTCGCCATGCAGGCCGTTCTGAACCTGATCGCGGATTGGAACAAAGAACCGGAAATCCACACGGATGAACCGGACGAAGACGAAATTGAAATGATCAAGCGAGCGGTGGGACAAGACTGATGGATATTGGAACGATCTCACTCATCCTGATGGTCGCCCTGATCGTGCTTCTGGCGATCGGGATGCCCCTGGGTCTGGCCTCGGCCTCGCTTGCGGTTCTGGTTCTTGTTCTGAAGTTCGAGCCGACACTTCTTTTGAACCCGTTTTCATTCGGCGATGGCATTCTGACCGGACGCCCCGGGACTGGGCCACTCTATATTCTGGCGCAGAAGATATATGGGCTCTTAACGGACTACGTGCTCATATCCGTGCCATTGTTCATCTTCATGGCATCGCTGCTGGAGCGATCCGGGATCGCGCGCGACATGTATTCGTCGCTGAATGTCTGGCTGTCCAGAACACGTGGCGGCATCGCGATCGTGACCTCGATCATGGCGGTGATCATGGCAGCCATGTCCGGCATCATCGGTGGTGAGGTTGTCCTGCTGGGTCTGATCGCCCTGCCCCAGATGCTGCGCCTCGGCTACGATCAGAACCTCGCGATCGGCGTCATCTGCGCCTCGGGGTCGCTGGGGACCATGATCCCGCCCTCGATCGTTCTGATCATCTATGGGCTGATCACCGAAACCTCGATCAAGTCGCTGTTCACCGCGTCTTTTATTCCGGGCTTCATGCTGGCCTCGATGATCATCCTGTACATCATCATCCGCACGCAGTTGAATCCTCATCACGCTCCGCTGCCGGAACCGGATCCGAACGACCCCGAACCGGCCGAAAAACGCAAACTGTTTGCCGCCTTCATGAGCATCGTCGTCGCCGGATTTTCCACCGTTCTGTTTATCCGGGCCGCGTTTTTCGAGCTTTCCGGCTCGAACGCTGCCAGCCAGGGCGAGCCAGCGCGATTGGGGACAGCTGACTACCTGCCCTGGTTTGCCGGTATTACGATCATAGCCCTTCTGCTGATCTTCTTCGTCTTTGGCAGAGAGCGTGCCAAAATCGGGTGGGAAATGGGCAAAGGCCTCGTCGCGCCGCTGGTCGTCATCGGCGTCGTTCTCGGCTCGATCTATGGCGGGATCACAGGCATAACCGAGGCTGCAGGCATGGGCGCCTTCGCCGTTCTGATCATCGCCATCCTACGGGGCGAAGGATCGTTCGAGCTGGTTTGGGACAGCTTGATGCGGACACTGAAATCAACAGGCACCATCATCTGGGTCACCATCGGGGCCGCCGCGCTGGCGGGTGCCTACACCATTGCCGGCGGACCTCAATACGTGGCCGACCTGATCGTCGGGCAGGACCTGCCGACCATGCTGGTCATTCTGGTGATGATGCTGATCCTGCTGTTCATGGGCGCGTTCATGGATTGGGTCGGCATCGTGCTTTTGATCATCCCGGTTTTTCTGCCGATCGTTCTGCGCCTTCCCATCGAGGAAATCGGACTCATCGGCCAGTTGCAGCCCAGCCATGTCGCGATCTGGTTCGGCGTCGTGTTCTGTATGAACATGCAGGTCAGCTTCCTGTCGCCCCCGTTCGGCCCGGCGGCGTTCTACCTGAAATCGGTCGCCCCGCCGCATATCAGCCTGACGGATATCTTCCGCGGCTTCCTGCCATTCATCGGGATCCAGCTGCTGGCACTTTCCGTTCTTCTGATCTGGCCGGGCATCATCGCGCTGTTGTTGTGAGGTCGAACCCATGCTGACACAAGATCAGATTGGCAAGTTCCAGACGGACGGATACCTCGTGGTCGAGGATGTAATTCCCGGTGACGTCCTTGATCGGGTGCAAGCCGAATACTCGGATGTCCTGAACCGGCTCTATGAGGGTTGGTACGAAAAAGGGCTGGTCAAGGACGAACCTTCACGAATGACTTTCTGGGACAAACTTCTGTCCGCCTATCAGGCCGGTTGCGACTATTTCCAGCCGCTGGACATCTCATTGCCCGGCGACCGGATCATGGCTGACACACCGTTCCATATTGGACCCGCAGTGTTCGACTTGCTGACGGCCCAGCCCATGCTTGACATCGTCGAGCAGTTGATCGGGCCGGAGTTGGTCAGCAATCCGATCCAGCACGTTCGGCTGAAGCCCCCTGCCCTCAAGCTGTCCAAGGACGAGGTGCGGGCGCACATAACCGCAACGGACTGGCATCAAGACCGGGCAGTTGCGTTGGAGGATGCGGACCAGACCGACATGGTCACGGTTTGGATTGCCGTCAACGATGCAACGATCGAGAACGGCTGCCTGCAAGTGCTGCCAAAGGCACAGGACCAATCCATCCTGCCGCATTGCGCGCGCACGCAGACAGGCATTGCCGACGGGTTCATTGACGAAGACCGAGCCGTGCCCTTGCCCGTCAAGGCGGGCGGGGTCATCCTGTTTCACCCGCTGACGCCACATGCGTCGCTGGTCAACGAAACGGACCGGTTCCGCTGGTCGTTCGACATCCGCTTCAGTGCGGCAGGCCAACCCACCGGTCGAGATCATTTCCCCAGCTTCATCGCAAGATCCAGATCGCGCCCCGAAACCGAGCTGCGGGATTGGCGTGTCTGCAAATCCAATTGGGAGGCGGCGCGAGCAAGGCTGTCTGGACAGCCGCATAAAGATATTCACCGGTGGACATCGGACTCGCCGTTCTGCGCCTAGCTGCAGCCGCCAGGAAAGCTGATTATGACTTTTGTACGTTTAGATCGAACGGATAGCGTGGTGGTTGCAACTCGGCTGCTGGAGGCCGGCAGTGTGGTCGAAGGTGTTACGACCAATGCGCGCATCCCATCGGGCCACAAGGTCGCCACGGCGACCCTTGCACCCGGCGATCCGGTCAGAAAATACGCCCAGATCATTGGTTACGCCACCCAACCGATCCACCCCGGCGATCATGTGCACACGCACAATGTCGAGTTCCGACACACCAGCGTGGACTATGAGTTTGCGACTGATCACAGGCCTATGAGACCCGCCACCTCGGTCGATACGTTCATGGGCTACCATCGGGACAGTGGTCGCGTCGGCACGCGCAATTACATTGCGGTTCTGACCACCGTGAACTGTTCTGCTACGGCGGCCCGCATGATCGCCAACCACTTCACGCCGGACAAGCTGGCCGCGTATCCGAATGTCGACGGCGTAGTGGCCTTTGTCCACGGAACGGGCTGCGGAATGGCAGATTCCGGCGACGGTTTCGAAGCTCTTCAACGGGTCATGTGGGGGTTTGCGAAACATCCCAACCACGCTGCCGTTCTGATGGTCGGTCTGGGATGCGAGATGAACCAGATCGACTGGCTGTTGGACGCTTATGGGTTGAAGCAAAGCCTCACTTTTCAGACGATGAACATCCAGAACGTGGCCGGATTGCGCCGGACTGTGGAAATGGGGATCAGCAAGATCAACCAGATGCTGCCGATTGCCAATGAGGCAAGCCGCAGCGAAGCCCCGGCGTCTGAACTGATGGTTGCGCTGCAATGTGGTGGATCGGACGCTTGGTCCGGTGTAACGGCGAACCCTGCGCTCGGACATGCCTGCGACCTGTTGGTCGCTCAAGGTGGCACGGGTGTCCTTGCGGAGACGCCCGAAATCTACGGAGCCGAACATCTTTTGACCCGCCGTGCCCGTGACCGCGCAACTGGGGAAAAACTGATCGGACTGATCGATTGGTGGCAGGACTACACCGCCCGCAATCACGGCTCGATGGACAACAACCCCAGCCCCGGCAACAAGCAAGGGGGTCTGACGACCATCCTCGAGAAATCGCTGGGGGCTGCGGCGAAGGGCGGAACCACCCCTTTGACCGGTGTATTCAAATACGCCGAACCCATCACCGCCAGAGGCTTCACCTTCATGGACAGCCCCGGATATGACCCTGCCTCGGTGACCGGGCAGATCGCGGCCGGGTGCAACCTTGTGTGTTTCACCACGGGGCGCGGTTCGGCCTTTGGGTCCAAACCGGCGCCGACGCTGAAAATCGCCACCAATTCCGAATTGGCGGCGCGCATGCCCGAAGACATGGACGTGGACGCGGGCGACATACTGACCAAAGGCGTCAGCGTCGAAGAAAAAGGACAGGAGATATACCGACGGCTGCTCCAAGTCGCCTCCGGCGCGCGAACCAAGTCCGAGGCACAGGGCTTGGGTGATTACGAATTCGTTCCCTGGCAAATCGGAGCGGTGATGTGAAACAGATCCTCGTAGCCGGCGGCGGATTGATCGGTATCCGCCACGTCCGCGCCGTCATTGAGCATCCCGGCTGCACGTTGGTCGGGTTGGCCGATCCGGATGGCTCGATCCAGATCGACGCGCCGCGTTTTGCCAGTATGGACGAGGTGCAGGACACAGTGGATGGTGTCATCATCGCGACGCCGACCCGCCTGCATGCCGAACATGGCATTCTGGCCGCGTCCCGTGGTTGGCACATGCTGATCGAAAAGCCGGTTGCCGCGTCGGTCGATGATGCCCTGCGCCTTAAGACGGCCGTTAGCGAGGCCAATGTCCGCAGCCTGGTCGGCCACCATAGGCGGTACCACACAACCTTGCAGCACCTGAAGGAGGTGATCGCGCAAGGTACGATCGGACAAGTCATCAACGTCTCGTTGCTGTGGGCCATGCGTAAACCCGGCAGCTATTTTGAACAGAACTGGCGGACTTCCGATGGCAGCCCGGTGATGATCAATCTCGTGCACGATATCGATGTCCTGCGCTTTGTGATCGGAGAAATCTCGGAGGTTGTCGCCCTGCCCGGCGCGTCAATCCGCGGATCGGATCGGATCGAAAGCGGCGCTGTCGCGATCGCATTCGAAAACGGCGCGACGGGTACCATCAGCTTTGCCGACACCGCGCCCAGCCCTTGGGGGTTTGAAGCCGGAACCGGCGAAAATCCGAACATCGGCACGACCCGCCAGGACATGATGTGGATCACGGGAACCAGGGGCGCCTTCAGTTTTCCATCCATGACCCTGTGGCGCGGACAGGATTGGGGCACTGCGGCCCAAAAAGACCAACTTCCAAGGCCGGACCAGACACGCACACCGCTGGAGGCGCAACTGGATCACTTCCTTGACGTGATCGATGGCGCCCCACCTTTGATCGACGTCGGGGATGCAGCCCGGACGCTCGAAGTCACATCACGCATCGAACAGGAGCTGAAGGCGCGAACCGCTCGAGCGCGGGCGCCGGCCTGACTGAGACGCGGCAAGGCAAAGTATCGAACCATCCAAAAACCAATGACTATTCCCCGGGCAATATGAGCAATCAGACTGCAAATCCGCCCGCGACAGACACAAGAATGAAAACCAGACATATTCACGGAAAGGGAAACCAATGAGCAAACCATCAATCGGGTTTATCGGCCTGGGACTCATGGGCGGAGCCATGGTGAGCCGGCTGTTGGACCAGGGATACTCGGTCACGGTGTTGGGAAACCGCGATCGCACACATCTGGATGCCGCGATTGACCGGGGCGCCCGCGAGGCGCAAAACGCGCGGGAGTTGGCTCAGGCCAGCGACATCGTGATGCTGTGCATGGGAACGTCTGAGCAGGTCGAGGGCCGTATGCGCGGTGCTGATGGAGTGATCGCGGGACTGAAGCCCGGGGCGATCGTCATCGACTTTGGCACCTCGCTTCCGGGCAGTACACGCGCCCTGGCCGAGGAGGTTGCCGCAGCCGGCGGAAGCTACCTTGACGCGCCACTTGGCCGGACGCCGTCGCATGCGCTGGAAGGCAAGCTCAACATCATGACGTCCGGCAACAAGGCTGCCTTCGACAAGGCCGAGCCGACACTCAAGGATTTGGGCGAAAACGTCTTTTACCTGGGCCCTGTCGGATCGGGACATACGATCAAGCTGATCAACAACTTCTTCGGAATGACGGTCGCGAACGCGATGGCTGAAGCCTTTGCCATGGCTGACATCACCGGCGTTGACCGCAAGCAGCTGTATGACGTTATGGCCGCAGGGCCGCTGCATTCCGGCATGATGGATTTCGTCAAAGCCTACGGTGTCGAGAATGATCCAAACCAGCTGGCCTTCGCCATCAAGAACGCGGCAAAAGACCTTGGGTATTATGATCGAATGGCGCGCGAGGCCGGTGTTACCAGCGTGATGTCGCAGGGCGCGCTTTCCGCGCTGAACGACGCGCGCGACCACGGTCAGGCGGATGACATGGTCAGCCAGATGGTTGACTACTACACCAAGCGTTTCAACACCTGATCGATGGCCGTCACCGCCAACCCAACTGCGGACCTGCCGCGCCTTGGCATCGTGCTGATGCTGACGGCGTGGCTGTTCTTTTCGCTGGTGGACCTTGGGGCCAAATGGTTGGCGTTGGCCGGCGTGCCGGCATTTCAGTTGGCTTTCATGCGTTATGCAGGGCACTTCGTGATCTCTGTGGGCGTGATCGCCAAGGGCGGGATTGAGGCCAGCCGGTTCAAGACCGACCATCCATGGCAGGTCATTAGCCGGGCCTTACTGCTGATCTCAGCAACCGTTTTCAATTTTTATGCCCTGCGGTTTTTGCCGCTGACCGTCGTGTCGGCAATCATGTTTTCCAGCCCGGTCATTGTGTGTTTTCTGTCCGTCTTTGTGTTGAAAGAAAGCGTGGGCCCATGGCGTTGGGCGGCCATCATCCTCGGTTTTCTAGGGGTGTTGGTTGTCGTGCGGCCGTTTGGTTCGGCATTTCATCCGACCATGCTGCTGATCGTCTACAATGCCACCGCGTTGGCCTTGTACTCGATCATGACGCGCAGGCTGTCGGGGGTTGTTGCCGTTGACACCATGCAATTCTACCTCGGGCTTACTGGGACGGTGGTCCTGCTGCCGTTCGCCATCTGGTTTTGGATCCAACCGGAAAACATCTGGAGCCTGATCGTCCTGATCAGTCTTGGCGTCTTTGGGTGGTGCGGGCATCAACTGCTGACGAACGCGCATCGGTTCGGAACGGCGAACCAGCTGATGCCATTTACCTATTCGTTCCTGATCTATGTAGCGATCTGGGGTTATCTGTTCTTTGACACGGTACCGGACACATTCACGTTGGCAGGGGCTGCTCTGATCACGGCTGCCGGTCTCATCATCTGGAAAAGAGAAAAGAAATGACGCGAATTGCCTGCATCGGCGAAGCAATGATTGAATTGTCCATGCTGGAAACCGGCGCAAAGGTGGGCGTCGCGGGGGATACGCTGAACACGGCCATCTACATGCACCGCGCAGCGCCTGACATGCAGGTGGAGTATGTGACATGTCTGGGCGACGACCCGTTCTCGGGGCGCATCGCGGACTTCATCGCCAGCCATGGCATCGGGACATCCGGCATCCGCATCATTCCGAACGCCTCTCCGGGCCTGTACGCGATCACGACCTCTGCGGACGGTGAACGCAGCTTTACCTATTGGCGCAGCGAAGCGGCCGCCCGTCAGCTTTTTGCCGATCACGATTTCAACTCGTTGAACGGCTATGACGTGCTGTACTTGTCGGGGATTTCCGTGGCCATTCTTCCGCATTCGGTAAGGCTTGCGCTTCTGGACTGGCTCGAAGGCGCTTCAGTCCGGTTGGTTTATGACAGCAACTTTCGTCCGCGTCTTTGGGATTGCGTTGTACACGCCCGGCAGATCAACCAACGGCTTTGGCGACGTGCGGACATTGCCCTGCCATCCATCGACGACGAGATGGCACTGTTCGGGGAAAGCGCCGAACAGGTGGCCGCACGCTTTGCGGGTCATCGCGGAATCGGCGCGTTGAAGCGCGGAGAGAATGGCCCCTTGTCCATTGGTCAGAGCATTGACCAAACCTATGAGCCTGCCAAAAACGTGCTGGATACGACCGCGGCGGGCGACAGTTTCAACGGTGGGTACCTCGCGGCGTTGCTGACGGGAAAAACACAGGCCGAGGCCCTGATGGCTGGACACAATCTGGCATCCACCGTTGTTCAGTTCCGCGGCGCGATCATTCCCGGATAAGCGGCGCGAGATCCTCGGCTCCGACAAGACGCAAAAGCGGCATTAGCGGATCTGGCTGCTTGGCAGCCAAAGCGATTTCCGACGCGCACGGATCGTTCAGCGCCCTGCCCTTGGCGGTCTCGGACATGCAATAGGAGATCCAGGCCCGCATCCCCGCAATCACCGCCTGAGAGCCGGTCTCACGGAGTGTGGGAACAAATCGATAGGGCAGCTTCTGGCTACCATCCATCGCGATTTGGTCCAGACGGTGCGCCAGCTCGGGGTTTTCAAAGCGCTGCAACAGAGCCTCGGCATAATCCGTAGCTTGTGCTTGTAGTGCTGCGGGTAGCGTTGCGCCCGCATCCTTCATCAACTCGGAAACCAGCGGGCGCAGAACCGGGTCTCGAACCGCTTCGTGGACGTAGGTCAGGCCGCGCTCCAACCCGGCATAAGCCAACAGGGAATGGGCCCCGTTCAACATGCGCAGCTTTCGCATCTCGTGCGGGGCTACGTCATCGACCAGTTGCACGCCCGGCCAATCCGGGTGAGGACCGGCGAAATTGTCTTCGATCACCCACTCCGAGAATGCCTCGGTCGGAACAGCCATATGGTCTCCGCTGATTGCCCGAACGGCGTCCGTGGTGGCCGGGGTGATCCGGTCGACCATCGCGTTGGGGAAGCGTACGGCACCCCAATCCATGTCCAGACCAGCTGCTTCCGCAAAATCGGCGACTGCCATTTCGAGCGTATTGCCGTTTTCCATGCGATTGTCGCAGCTTAGCACCGTCACTGGCTTGCGCCGTTCCGCAAGGCCGAAAGCTAGAAATCCGATCAGCGTCGCGGGCCCCTGCCCCGCCAGATCGGCGACAATCGCCGGGTCCTGAAGGTTCAGCTTGCCGGCGGCGTCTAAGTGATAACCTTTCTCAGTGACGGTCGCCGAGATGATCTCGGCATCCGCCATCACATCGAACATCGCTGCGCGATCCTCAGGCGCGACCAGAACGTCCCGTAGAGCTTTGATGCGCCGGACGCCCTGCCCCTGTACGCATAAATCGTACTCGAAACCTTGCCGGGCCAATCCATCGCGAACCGATGATGAACGCAGGCTGACGCCGACAACGTCCCATCCGCCCGCTTGATCGGTGTAGTCCAGCAAATGCGCCCGGGCGAAGTTTCCAAGGCCGAAGTGAAGAATAGTACCCATCTAGCTTTGCAATCCGTAAACCTGTTTCGCCAGATCGACCGCCAGCAACCGAGCAAGATGCTCGGCACTGTCCCGACCGAAGTAACCACGCGCAACCTGCTCGGCCAAATGAATCGCCACGCCCCGCCGCCAAAGGTCGTTTCGTGCAGGAATGGACAGAAAAGCCCGTGTGTCGTCATTGAATCCGGCCAGGTTGTAATATCCGGCCGTTTCAACGACCTGATCAAAATACCGCGCAATCCCGGCCGGGCTGTCATGGAACCACCAAGGCGGCCCTATCCGAAGGCACGGCCAATGTCCCGCCATCGGGGCCAGTTCACGGGCATAGGTGCCTTCGTCCAGTGTGAACAGAATGATGCGCAGTTCCGCTGAGTTTCCCACCCGGTTCAACAGCGCCTCAAGGCCCGTGACCCAATCCATCGCGATTGGAATGTCGGCCCCCTTGTCCCGTCCGAAGTCCCGCATTACCGCGTGGTTCGTGTTGCGCTTGCTGCCTGCATGTATCTGCATGGTCAGACCATCATCGACAGACATCTGCGCCATTTCGATCAGCATATGCCCATAGAACCGGCGCGCGTCCTGTTCGGTCCCTTCCCGCCGTCTCAGCCGTTGGTACAGCGCATCCGGGTCGTCCAGCCACTCGGTCTGTACGCGTTCGATACCGTGGTCCGTGGCGGTACAACCAAGCTGGATGAAATAAGTCCGCCGCATCCGCAGCGCGTTGAGGTAGCCATCATAGCTGTGCAGATCGCAGCCTGTCAGCTCGGCCAACTTGTTCAGGTTCTGTACGAACTCCGGGTCCGCCCCATCCAAAACTCCGTCCGGGCGGAACGTCGGAACAACCCGCCCGCCCCAACCGCTTGCACGGATCTCCTGATGCTGTGTGAGAGTGTCGAGAGCCGAATCCGTAGTGGCCAGAACCTCGATCCCGAACCTGTCGAACAAAGCCCTCGGGCGAAAATCGGGTTGCGCCAGCTTTTCCGCGATCTTGTCGTAGATCAGATCTGCCGTACGCGAAGACAACTCCTCAGACACGCCCAGCGTTTCATGCAGCACGTAGTTCATCCAGATCCGGGAAGGCGTTCCCAGAAACAGATGCCAGTGCTCGGCAAAGGTGCGGAAAACGGCGCGAGGATCCTTCTTTCGCCCCTCTTCCCCAACGCCGAGTTCCGACAAGGGAACTCCCTGCGAATAGAGCATACGGAACACGTAATGGTCGGGGACCACCAACAGCTCTGCCGGGTTGGGGAACGGCGCATCGGTTGCAAACCACCCCGGATCGCAGTGACCATGCGGAGACACGATCTGCAGGTCCTTGATGCCCAGGTACAGGTCTTCTGCCATCCCATTCAAATTGCCAGTCAATTCTGCCTCCGATACTGCTACCCGCAATTGTTAACACAGTTTTTAATGGTTGCATCTTTCCCGTTCGAACCCGCAGACTGACCGGGTGATCCGGGGGACTGAATGAATATTGCGCTGATTGGTTTGGGGATGGTTTCGGGCACGCATGTCGCCGCCATTCGGGCATCGGATCAAGGCCTCAGTCTTGCCGGAGTCCTTGGGCGCGACCCTGGCAAGACCGCTGCGTTCTCGCGGCGAAACGAGACCCGCGCATTCGTCTCAATCGAGGAAATCGCAAACGACCCAAAGGTCGACTTTGCGATCATCGCAACCCCACCCGATCAGCGCACAGAGTTGGTACGGATTCTTTCGACCGCGTCGAAACCGATCCTGATGGAAAAGCCTATCGAAAGAACACTGGGCGCCGTGAAAGCCATTGTCGAGCAGTGCGAGGTGTCGGGCGTGCCGCTGGGCATCGTCTTTCAGCACCGCGCCCGCGCCGCTTCGCAGGCGCTGAAATCAGCCATTGAACAGGGTGAGCTGGGCGCGATCGCCACGGTGGAGATCCGTGTCCCCTGGTGGCGCGATCAGAGCTACTATGACGAGCCGGGTCGCGGCACTTATGCGCGCGACGGAGGTGGTGTCATGATTTCGCAGGCAATCCACACGCTTGACCTCGCGATGTGGCTGCTGGGGCCGATCTCGGACATTCAGGCCGTGATGAGAAAAACTCCTCTACACAATCTCGAGGCCGAGGATTGGGCAGGTGCAGTCTTTGAAATGGACAACGGCGCGGTGGGAACGATGATGGCAACTACCGCCGAATATCCCGGGTCTGCTGAGTCCATCACGATCCAGGGCACCCTTGCCAAAGCGCATCTGGAGTCAGGTGTCCTGACCGTGACCACTTTCGACGGCCGGGAATCCACGGTCGGCGAAACCGCCGCCACAGGCGGAGGGGCCGATCCCATGGCGTTCACACATGCCTGGCACCAGGCGGTTATCGAGGACTTCGCCAGGGCCGTTTCCAGTGGAACGCAACCTATGGCCACCGGACGCAGTGCCCTTTTGACCCACGCCGTCATCGACGCGATGCAGATCGCCAATCGAACCGGCCAGAAAACACGAGTCATCTCATGAGCCTGACCTGCGTCGCCCTTGGCCTCGACCACCGCCATATCTACGGCATGACGGAAAACATGCGCGAAATCGGCGTGGACTGCGTTGGCTATTGGACACAGGGCGATCCGGAGACGCTGGCGGGATACGTCAAAAGGTTTCCCGATATTCCACGGCTGGCCCAACTGGAAGACGCCTTGACCTGCGGGGCGGATCTGGCGCTCATTTCAGCGATACCGGCAGATAGGGCCGCGTTGGCGATCCGCACGATGCAGAACGGCATCGATGTCATGAGCGACAAGCCGGGCTGCACGACGCTCGAACAACTCGACCAGATCAAACGAGCGGTCGCGGACACCGGTCGCATCTGGTCGGTGAATTTTTCCGAACGATTTGAAACGCCCGTCAGCACCCGAGCGACCGAGCTGGTCGAGGCCGGTGCCATCGGGCGCGTGGTCCAGACGGTCGGACTTGGCCCGCACCGATTGAACCGGGCAACCCGGCCGGAGTGGTTTTTTCAGCGTGACCGCTATGGCGGTATTCTGACCGACATCGCCTCGCATCAGATTGATCAATTCCTGCATTACACAGGTTCGGAAACTGCTGAAATCACAAACGCTTATGTGGCGAACTACGCAAACCCGAGCGATCCCGGATTGCAGGATTTCGGAGAGCTAAATCTGCGCAGCGAGAATGGCACCGGGTACATCCGGGTTGACTGGTTTACGCCGGATGCCTTGCCAAACTGGGGGGATGGTCGTCTGACGATCCTGGGCACCGAAGGATACATCGAGTTGCGGAAATACGTCGACGTGGGTGGAGCCCCGGGGACAGATCATCTGATCCTCGTCAATGGTGAAACCTGCCAAAAGATCGACGCATCCGACGCCGGCCTTCCCTACTTTGCGCGCTTGGCCGATGACATTCGCAACCGGACTGAAACCGCAATGACGCAGGCCCACTGCTTTACGGTCATGGAACTGGCACTGCGCGCGCAGGAAATGGCGGAACGCAGATGATCAACGTTGCGATCCTCGGCGCAGGTATCGGTGCGCAACATCTGGACGCTTTGGAACGCCTTCACGGCATCTTTCGCGTAGCCGCCGTGGTCGACCAGAATACGGACCGGATCGAACAGATACGGCAGAACTCGGGTTTTCCAGCTCTGGCGAACATTCAGGACGCTCTGGATGATCCGACGATTGATGTCATCGACATCTGCCTGCCGCCCCATCTGCATGTACCGACCACGCTTGCGGCGCTGGCCGCAGGAAAACACGTTGTCTGCGAAAAGCCTCTTGCGACTTCGATGCGGGATGTGGATCGGATCACGGCAGCCGCACGCGACGCGGGCAAGGAGGTGTTTCCGGTTTTTCAATACCGGTGGGGGCCGTCACTGGCCCAACTGCGCCACCTGCAACGCGCAGGCCTGACCGGAGCGGTCCAAACTGCCGCGCTTGAAACCCATTGGTCCCGAGGGGCGGGCTATTACGCGGTGCCGTGGCGGGGAACATGGGCCGGTGAACGCGGCGGCGCGGTTCTGGGCCATGCCATCCACAACCATGATCTGCTGACTCATATCGCGGGTGATATCGCCTGGGTGTCTGCAATGACCACAACGCGGGTCAACCCGATCGAGACCGAAGACTGCGCCGCGATCTGCTTCGGCATGAGTTCCGGCGCTTTGTGCACAAGCAATATCACACTAGGCGCAGCCACGGACGAAACCCGCCTGCGGTTCGTCTTTGAAAATTTGACTGCCACTTCTGGCACCGAACCTTATGCTCCGGGTCAAACGCCCTGGACTTTCGTCGCGCGGGACCCCGTAGATCAAGCCGCTGTCGACGAGGCTCTTGCGGCCTCCGCCGCCGAGCCAACTGGTTTCGAAGGATTTTTTACCGAAGTCGGCAAGGCGCTGCGGTCCGAGGCAAATTCGGCCGTTACGCTGAAGGATGGCGCTGCGTCCATCGGCCTTGTGACGGCGATTTATCACGCTGCGCGCACCGGGCAGCGCGTTGCCCTTCCCATCAGGCCCGATCACCCGCTGTATGAAGGATGGCTGCCATGAAACAATGTTGGCGTTGGTTCGGACCCGAGGATCCGATCGCTCTGGCCGATCTCCATCAGGTCGGGGTTCAGGGTATCGTCACCGCGCTGCATCACATCCCGCCGGGACTGCCCTGGGACGAACCGAGCATCGCCGATCGGCAGGCAGTTCTGGCTGCTGCCGGGTACAGTTGGGACGTTGTCGAAAGCCTGCCCGTCTCAGAGGCGATCAAGACCCAGTCGGCGGACATGGCCGAGCATCTGCAGGCGTACAAGTCCAGCCTCAGGGCTCTATCCGCCCGTGGCATCAAAGTTGTTTGCTACAACTTCATGCCAATCCTGGATTGGACGCGCACCGCCCTTCGCGCCCCGCAGCCGCATGGCGGAACGGCCATGCTGTTCGACCTGACCGATTTTGCAGTTTTCGACATACATATTCTTGAACGTCCAGATGCGTCAGAAGACTATTCCGACACCGTCCAGCAAGCGGCCAACGATCGTTTCTTGCGCATGTCGGATGTCTCCAAGGCCCAGTTGCAGCACAATGTCACCGCGGGGCTGCCCGGCGCCAACGATCAGTGGAGCGTAGAGGACGTACGCGGCTTGCTGCAGACATATGCCGAGATAGACCGTGACCGGCTGCGCGCAAACCTCATCGACTTCCTGTCTGAGGTCGCCCCGGTCGCCCAAAAATTGGGGCTGCGCTTGTGCTGTCATCCGGATGATCCACCCTTCTCGCTGCTCGGTCTTCCAAGGATCATGTCCAGTACCGATGACTACGGCGCCGTACTGGATGCGGTTGATATGCCCGCGAACGGCGCAACCTTGTGTACCGGATCGCTGGGTGTTTCCCCTGAATTCGATGGGCCGGAGTTCGTGCGCAGGCATGGCGGCCGGATCCACTTTGTTCACTTGCGGAACACCCGACGCATCGCGGGGTCGGACAGCCAGAAGCCGGATTTCTATGAGGCTCCGCATCTGGAGGGCGACACCGACATGGTCGGAACCATTCGCGAGTTGATGAACGAACAGCGCCGCCGCAAATCCCAAGGGCGGGACGACTGGCAAATTCCGATGCGACCCGACCACGGACAAGAACTGCTGAGCGATCTGGGCGGACACAGCACTCCCGGCTATCCACTGATCGGACGCATGCGCGGGTTGGCGGAACTGCGCGGCATCATGGCGGCATTCTCGTAACGCGTCGGATCAGGCGGTTTCTTTCCGCCGCAACACTTCTTTGCTTGCCTGTGCGCGGCATTCTTCGTTTACTTACGTTACGTAAACGGGCAGCGGGGTGTCTTCCGGACTCGCCCGACGTCTGTTCAAGACGCGTGAAACTCCCGCGAAAACCGATGCAATTGAGCATCATTTTTCGAAACGTCTGCCATAGCGAAATGGCGGAAAAACGGGAGGAGTCCAAATGAAAACAGCAGGTGTAATCGGTCTTGGCGACATGGGCAGCGGCCTTGCCAAGAACCTGATCAAGAATGGCTTTGAAACATCCGGTTTCGACCTGAGCGAGACGCGCATAACGGCATTTGCCGACATGGGCGGCCTGGCCAAGGACAGCGTGGGACAGGTCGGCCGCCACGCCGCCAGCGTGTTCGTCATGGTGATGAACGGAGATCAGGCCCGCGATGTCATTCTGGGCGAAGACGGACTGGTTGCGAACATGGCCGAAGGCGGAACTGTGATCCTGTCGGCGACCATTACCCCGGCCGAAGCAAGCGCTATCGGACAAGACATGGAGGGTTCGGGCATCCACCTGATCGACACTCCAGTCTCGGGTGGGTTTCCCGGCGCGCAGAACGGCACATTGACGATGATGGCTGCCGGTGCTTCGGATGTGCTGGACCAAAACGCCGAAGTCATGCAGGCAGTGTCGGCAACCATTCATCGGGTTGGAGAAAACGCCGGTGACGGGCAAACCGTGAAAGCCTGCCTGCAATCCCTTATCGGATCGATCTTTTCCGCCACATTCGAGGCTGCGGCCCTGGCGGCCAAAGCCGGTGTCAGCGGTCAAGCATTGCTTGACGTGTTCTCATCCTCCAGCGCGGGATGTGGTGTGGTGAAAACCGCCCTTGAAAACATCATTGATCGCAAGTTCGAAGCCACTGGCAGCCATATCGCAACCATGCACAAGGACCTGACGATTTCTCTCGCACTGGCGGGTGCGTTGGGCGTTCCGATGCATACAGCCTCGTCCGCAATGCAGATCTTTCACGCCGGAAAAACCAAATACCCGAACGGCGACAACTGGGTGTGTACCCGCGTCATCGAAGAGATCGTTGGCGCAGAATTGCATCGCTGAGGGGACCGGACATGAAACTAGGTGTGATTTGCGACGGCATTTCCCGCGATCTGCGTCATGCCGTGGACGTGATGGACGAATTCGGTCTGGACTATGCAGAGCTTCAGTTCGTAGGCGACACCGAGGTCGGGGACCATTCCCCGCAGGAAATTGCCGAGATCGACGCGCTCTTGCGCGACCGGGGCAAGCCTGTGTCCTGTCTGTCGCGCCATATCTTCGCGGGGATGACAGCTGCCAACAGGCCCGGTGACGAGCTGCACACCCGACACATGGACGCCTTGAAACGCGTGATCGACATGGCCCATGTCGTGGGGTCTCCGCTGGTTCGGATCATGACCCAACGAAAAGAGCAGATACTCTGGGGAAAAAACGGCGCCGAGAAGTGGAACGTCGCGCATGGGGTATGGGCCTCGATGCCGCCTCTGATCGCGCCGGCGGTTGAACTGGCCAGGGCTGAGGGCGTAACGCTTGTCGTGGAAACCGGAAACGGCACGCTGGTCAATTCCAACTATACCGCCCGCAAGCTGATTGACGAGTTGGATGCAAAGGATGCGTTGAAAGTTCTTTGGGACCCCGGAAACAACTGCTGGTGCCATGAACTGGCATACCCGGACGGTTACGAAGAACTGCGCGGCGGCTATCTGGGGCACATTCACATCAAGGACGTAAAGGTCGACACGCCACGGGCAACTCTGGAAGTGCGCCGCATGGGGGAAGGTCAGCTTGCGCCTCTGTTCCAACCCATCGCCGACGCGCTCAGATCCGACGGCTATGAAGGCGTGATTTCCTTCGAAAGCGTTTATCATCCCGGCAACGGAAATTTCGAAGATGGGTTTCGTCTGTGCATAGACAGGTTCAAAAGCCTGTTTGCGTGAAAGAAAGATATAGAGTGTTATTAATCAGATTCTTAGGCCTCAAAGTTGAATGCCGAATGGGGTGCGGAAAGCTGGGCGCATTCCCGCAAGATCAAGGAAAGGATCTGATGGATGAAGCAAGAGTTTTTTGAGTTGTCCATTGAAACGCCCGGTAAATCCCTCACCGACATCAGCGGGGTGGTTCAGCGTGCGGTTTCCGAACATGAGTTTGTCTCGGGCCTGCTGACCCTTTGGTGCGTCCACACGGGTGCTGCGCTGTTGTTCCAGGCCAATGCCGATCCCGAGGTGGTCAAGGATATCGAGACGTTCTTCGAAGAACTGGTCCCCAAATCACCAAGCAAATATCACCACCGCCCGAGTGAAGACGACAACGCGCCATCGCATCTGCGGGCGTTGTTGACGCAGACGCAGGTGTCGATCCCGGTCGAACAGGGACAGCTTCCGCTGGGTCGCGTACAAAGCCTGTACCTGTTCGAACATCGCGAGGCACCAAAGACACGGCGATTGAAGTTGCATTACATCGGGACGTGATGCCTTGGATCACATGGAAAGTTGACGGCGCTACCGCCCCATCCAACCCCCGTCGACAACAAGGATTTCACCGTTGACGTAGTCCGACGCTGCAGAAGCCAGAAAGACCACAGGTCCTGCAAAATCACCTGGCGTTCCCCAACGGCCCTGGGGTGTTCGTTCCAGAATCGACTTCGACCGAACCGGATCGTCCTGCAAGGCTTGGGTATTGTCGGTCGCGATATAGCCGGGGGCGATTGCATTCACGTTCACACCCTGCCCGGCCCACTCATTGGCCAAGGCCTTGGTCAGCTGTCCAATCCCGCCTTTCGAGGCCGCGTAGCCCGGCACGGTGATGCCGCCTTGAAACGTCAGTAGCGAGGCGGTGAAGATGATCTTGCCCGAGCCGCGCGCCAGCATGTCCTTGCCGATCTCTCGGGACAGAACGAACTGCGAGGACAGGTTGACCTCAATCACTTCGTCCCACCAGTCGTCCGGGTGTTCGGCGGCTGGCTTGCGTTTGATCGTGCCGGCATTGTTGACAAGTATATCAGGGGTTTGTCCGTCGGCCCTCAACTGATCAATGAACCCATGCAGCGCGGAGCGGTCCGAGAAGTCGCATTGGTAAGCCCGGAAACTGCGCCCCATCGCCGCGACGGCTTTTTCGACATCCGACCCGGACAGCTCGAGCGAGGCCGACACTCCGATGATATCAGCTCCGGCCGATGCCAATGCCTCGGCCATGCCGCGCCCGATGCCGCGTTTGCACCCGGTCACAAGTGCCGTTTTTCCCGTCAGGTCGAAACTCTGCAAAACACTCATGAACGCGGTCCTACTTCGATCAGGCTTTTCATTGCCGTTGGGCTGCGATCCAGTGCTTCGAACGCGGCCTGAATGTCTGCCAGAGGGCTGACGTCAGTGATCACGACATCCGCGTCCACTCCGCCCGAGGCGACAACTGCGATCGCCTTCTCGTAGTCCTCCGGCTCATAAAC
Organism: Ruegeria sp. BC6; assembly: GCF_056539185.1. Taxonomy (NCBI): domain Bacteria; kingdom Pseudomonadati; phylum Pseudomonadota; class Alphaproteobacteria; order Rhodobacterales; family Roseobacteraceae; genus Ruegeria; species Ruegeria sp. BC6. The sequence continues at coordinate 85,961 of NZ_JBQFUM010000001.1, read as the reverse complement.
CCGAGCACCGATCAGTTGCAGCTCTCGCCAGAAGAATTGGAACAGGTCGATCTGGGGCTTTTGAGCATGGATCGCGACCATCACGATCCGGGCCCGCGTCGCGGCAACGGCGGTCATCGCATCAACACCGGGCTGCGTTCCCGATACCTCGAAAACCACATCCGCCCCTTTGTCGCCCGTGCGCGCGTTGATCGTGGTCACCAGATCGGTCTCGGTCGGGTTGATCGTATCAAAGCCAAGTTTTTCTGCGATCGCCAGACGGTTCGGATTCACTTCGGAAATCACGACGTTTCCGCCCGCGTCCCGCGCAACCATGGCAACCAGGATGCCGATCGGGCCACCGCCGATGACGACGACGTCCTCGCCAGGCTGCAGTCCAGACAGCCGCACATCGTGGCAAGCAACGGCGACCGGCTCGATCAGCGCCGCGTGATCCATGCGCAAGTCATCCGGTAGAACGTGCAAGGTGTGGGCCGGAACGGTCCAGATCTCTTGCATGGCACCATCGGTATCGAGGCCGAGAAACTTGAGGTTCTGGCAGATATGCTGATGCCCCCGTTTGCAGGCCGGGCATTCTCCGCAGTGATCCAGCGGTCGGACCACGACCTTCTGGCCGGGTTTTACCGTATCGACGCCCTCGCCCACCGCTTCGACGACACCGGACATCTCGTGCCCGATTACCCGGTTCAGACCGACACGGGCATCCATGTTGCCGTGATAGACATGCATATCCGTCCCGCAAATCCCGCAATACGCAACGCGAATGGCGGCCTCGCCGGGGCCCGGAGCAGCTGCCTGGGCCTGTTCCACGGCAAAGCTCTTGTTGCCCCTGTAGTACGCCGCAGAGATCGTCTGGGTCGTCATGTATGCATCTCCCTGTGTTCCGCATTCAGTTTGTCCCAGTCGAATTCCACTCCGGTCCCCGGCGTATCCGGGGCCACGGCCAGGCAGTCTTCCACGACAAGCGGACGGGTCGTGTACTGGTCTATCGGGAATGAGTGTACTTCCAGCCAACCCGCATTGGGTTGCGCAGAAACAAGGCTGACGTGCAGCTCCTGCATACCATGGCTACAAACCGGAATGCCGTGCTGGGCGCTTAGCGCGGCCACGCGCAACCAGCCGGTAATGCCGCCACAGTTTGAGGCATCGGGCTGAATGAAACTCAGCTTTGCGTCTTCGAAGGCGTACTCGAATTCGTGAATCGTGTGCAGGTTTTCACCCATGGCAAGGGGAACACCCGTGGCTTCGGCAATTCGGCCATAGCCTTTGTAGTCGTCTGGAATTGTCGGCTCCTCGAACCACAGGATATCGCAGTCGGCGAACCCTTGGGCGGCCTCGATGGCCTGCTCGACGCTCATGGAGTAGTTCGCGTCGACCATGAAGAACCGGTCCGGCCCCAGCATCTCGCGCACTGCCCGGGCACGTGCTAGATCGTCGGCCAGATTCGGTTGCCCAACCTTGATCTTGACGGCGTTGAACCCACGCGCAAGGTAGCCTTCGGTCTGGCGCAGCAATTTCTCCAGCGAGAAATTCAGGTCGATCCCGCCGGCATAGGCCTTGCACCGTTTGGACGCTCCGCCCGCCATTTGCCACAGCGGTGCATTCTGCGCTCTGCCACGAATGTCCCAAAGGGCAATATCCACGGCCGAGATGGCGAACGAGGCTATCCCACCCCGTGCGACGTAGTGCACGTGCCACTGCATGGCATCGTACAGGCTTTCGATCTGTTCCGCGTCTTGTCCTACAAGGAACGGTGCCAGATCATGCTGGATCATCGCCAAGATGGCATGACCGCCCTTGCCGCCCGTATAGGTATACCCAACCCCCTCGACCCCATCCGTCGTTTGAATGGTGACGGTGATCAATTGAAAGAACGTGTGATCCCCGTGTTTGGCATCGACCAGGACTTCGGCGAGCGGGACGTTGAACAGCCGCGCTGAAACACTTTCTATGCGATTCACGAACCCAAGACCTTCTGCTGCCTGGCAATAACCCGAGACTGTAAAAGGATGACCGCAAAAAGAAAGCCTCCACGTATGACCATCTGCCAATAGGCGCTGAAACTGATGGTGCCCTGACCGTTTTCAAAGTTCAGAACGTTGAACACCAGACCCAGCAAAAGCGCTCCGGCCACGGTTGCAGGGATCGACCCCATCCCACCTGTCAACAAGGTGCCGCCCACAACGACGGACGCGATGGCCGACAATTCCCATCCGATGCCCTCAAGGGGTTGTCCTGCTCCAAATCCCGAGGCCAGAAAGACGCCAGCCAGCCCGGCACAGCCACCCGAAAGCAGGTAGACGAAAGCCTTGGCGCGGTTCACCTTCAGACCCATGAGGTTCGAGGCATCCTCGCTGCCACCGATCGCCAAGACGGTCCGCCCGATGGTTGTTCTTTCCAGCACCAGCCAAAGTGCCAGCGTCAGTCCGGCCACGATGACGATTGCCCATGGAAACAGGCCGAACGCCTGCCCCATACCAAGCTTGGTGAAGTTCGACCCCCAATCGACCGAAATTGTCTGGGCGCCCGAAATCACCAATGCGCCGCCTTTTGCGGCCAGCATGGTGGCCAGCGTGGCGATGAAAGGCGGGATGCGAAGGACGATGATGCAAAAGGCGTTGATCGCTCCGAAACCAATCCCGGCAAGCACGGCCCCCGGCAGGGCAACCTGAATCCCGTATGGGCTGAGATAAGCCGCAACGACCGACGTAAAGGCCGCCACGGATCCAACCGACAGATCAATCCCGCCGGTCATGATCACGAAGCACATGCCCAGCGCAATCGCGATGAACATCGCGTTGTAGTTCAGGAAAGACGAGAAGTTGTAGGCGCTGCCAAAGTTGTCATAGCGCATCAGCCCGAACAGAATCAAAGCCAGCAGTGCGATCCACACCGTCACCGAGGCCGAATTGCGCCGAAGGTACTTTCGCAGGTCAAAAGCCGTTTCATCCAACATCGATCAAGCCCTCCGGAACTGCTGGACCCAAACGGCCAGGATTATGATGACGGCTTTGGCGATCAGTGCAACTTCGTCCTCTACCCCGTTGGCCAACAATGTATATTTGACCAACTGGATGATCACGGCACCCAGAATGGCGCCAAAGATCGGCGCCCGCCCGCCTTGCAAAAGAGCCCCGCCAACGACAGCGGCCGCGATGGCATCAAGCTCCATCAGATTGCCGTTGCGCGCGGCGTCCGAGGCCGAGTTGATCGCAACCACGATCAGACCGGCCAGGCCTGCAAGCACCGCGCAGATGACATAGGCCCCGATCTTGACCCGCCGGACGGGACCACCCGCCAGATAGGCCGCACGTTCATTGCCGCCGATCGCCAGCAGGTAGCGGCCCCAAGTGGTTCTGGTGATCACCCAAAACAGCACACAGGCAATCGCCAGCGCCAGCCACCCCTGGAACGGCAAGCCAAGCACCTTGCCGGTTCCAAGATAACTGAATGAAGGGTTGGAAAATGTCTGCAGGTTCCCGTTCGTCAAGACTTGGGCAATACCCCGACCAGAGATGAAGAGAATGAGCGTCGCAACGATGGGCTGCACGTTCAACACAGCAACCATCACGCCGTTGAATACCCCGCATAAACCCGCGACGAGCAGCGGCAGGACAATGGCCAAAGTGACGCCAAGCATCGGATTGGCGGCGCCCAGATCCGACAGAAAGATCAGTGGAGCCAGCGCCCCGGCCAAAGCCATGACCGCGCCAACCGACAGATCGATCCCACCCGTGGCGATGACCAGCGTCATGCCCATGGCCACTATGGCGATCGTGGCAACCTGACTGATATTCACGAACAGGGTCTGCAGCTGCAGAAAATTGGGGGTGAAAAACGCGTTGAACACCAGCAGGGCGATCAACGCGGCGATGCCGCCATGAAAGCGGAAGGGCATCGATGCGACCCGTTGCGGCAACTTCATTGCGCGGTCCATGAACCAGTTCCTTCTTCATGATGCGCAAGCGCGCGCACCAGTATATTCTCGGTAATCCCGGGGTTGGTCAGTTCCTTGACCGAGCGCCCCTCGTGCATGACCACGATGCGGTCAGCGCCTTCCACCAGTTCTTCGAATTCCGAACTGATGAGGACAACGCCGAACCCCTTTTCGACATAAGACCGAATGAAAGATTGGATCTCTCGCTTGGCGCCGACATCCACGCCTCGGGTCGGCTCGTCGAGTATCAGGATGTCGGGCTGTGTCGCCAGCCAACGGGCAAGAAGCACCTTCTGCTGGTTGCCGCCGGACAACTCGCGAATGGGTTGGTCCATATGCGCCGCCTTGATGCCCAGGTCGTCGATGAAGGCCTGAACGATCTCGCGCTCGCGGGCAAAGTCGATCTGACCACGGCTGGCCAGTTTCGGCAGCAGGGCCAGCGTCATGTTCTCGCGCACGGACATGTCAGGAATGATCCCTTCGGCCTTGCGATCTTCGGTCAGAAAGCCGACCCCGTTTGCGATCGCGTCACCCGGTCCGGACGGTTGCCCGACCGCACCGTGCAGCTCGATTGCGCCGCTGCGGGCCCCGTCCACACCGAACAACGCGCGCGCAGCCTCTGTCCGGCCAGAGCCCAGAAGCCCGCCCAGCCCAACGATCTCCCCGCGGTGGAGCGTGAGGTCGAAATGCGTCAGTCGCGGGCCTGTCGAGACAGAGACAGCCCGCAAAACGATATCGCCTTTCTTGGCCTTAGCGCCGGCGAAGTCCGTGAGCCCGTCTGCCGCGATCTCGTCCTTGTTGCGGCCCAGCATGTCCGCGATCATTTCCAGTTTGGTCGTGTCCTGCACGTTGCGCGTGCTGACTGTGCGGCCGTCTCGCATCGTTGTGACCCGGTCGCAGATCTGGAACAGCTCATCGAGAAAATGCGAGACATACAGGACGGAAACGCCCTGTTTCTTTAACTCGCGCACCACACCGAACAGAACCTCGACCTCGCTGGCATCCAATGACGAGGTGGGTTCGTCCATGATGACCAGCTTTGCGTCCAATGACACAGCCCGCGCAATCGCAACCAATTGCTGGATCGCCGTCGAGAAATTTCCCAGCGGCTCGGTCACGTCGATATCTATGCCAAAGCGCGCAAGAACCTCGCGTGCGCGCCTGTTGCCTTCGCGCCAGTCGACCAGAAAGCCAAGACGTTTGGGCTCGTACCCCATGATGATGTTCTCGGTCACTGACCGCAGCGGCACCAGGTTGAGCTCTTGATAGATCGTGGCAATTCCGGATTCCTGCGCTTCGCGCGGAGTGGAGATGCGGCTCGGCACACCCGCCAGATGCACGTCGCCGGCATCCCGGTCGTAAACTCCGGTCAGGACCTTGATCATCGTCGATTTGCCGGCACCGTTCTGACCGATCAGCGCATGAACTTCGCCCGGTGCGATCTCCAGGCTGGCCTGGCTGAGTGCCGGTACGCCGGCAAAGGACTTTTCAATTCCCGACATCGAGACGAGCGCATTCATGAGATGTCTTCCTCCGATTGCTTGCAGGCGGCGCCGACCACAGGCCAGCACCACCCACCAGGGAGAATCAATAGGCTTCGTCGATGTGATCGGCCGCGTTGTCCTTGGTAAAGATGCGATCTTCGACTTTCACCCATTCCGGGATCGTCTCGCCAGCCGCGTATTTCTTCATGACTTCACAGGCCAGTGGGCCGAAGAAGGGCGAGCTTTCGACCGTGACGCCCATCTTGCCGTCGATGATGGCCTGAAGCGCATCGCGTGTCCCGTCGATCGACACGATGGTCACGTCCTCGCCGGGTTTGCGGCCGGCCAGTTCCAGAGCCTGGATCGCACCAATCGCCATCTCGTCATTGTGGGCGTAGACCACGTTCACGTCAGGATGCGCCTGCAGCAGGGTTTCCATCACCTGACGACCCAGGTCGCGCGCAAAGTCCCCGGTCTGAGACGCCACGATTTCAAAACGGTCATCCGCTGCGATCGCGTCGTCGAAGCCCTTTTTGCGGTCATTTGCAGGCGAGGAACCTGTCGTGCCTTCCAACTGTACGATGATGCCTTTGTCGCCCTCGAAATTTTCCATCAGCCATTGCGCGGCCCGGTTGCCCTGATCAATGAAGTCCGATCCAAGGAATGCCACGAAATGTTCGCCCGGCTTGGCGACGGCCGGATCAACCGAGCGGTCCACCAGAAAGGTCGGAATGCCGGCGGCACGGGCCTTCATAACGGCCGGGATCAACGGCTTTTCTTCCCGCGGGGGCAGGAACAGGACGTCGATGCCTTGCGCGATCATGCTGTCCACATCCGCAACCTGCTTGGCCGCAGATCCGGCCGCATCCGTCGCGATAAGATCCCAGCCGCAGGCCTCTGCCGTGTCATGGAACGATTTCGTCTCGGCAATGCGCCAGGGATTGTTCGACTCCATCTGCGCAAAGCCGACCTTGTAGCGATCTTTCTGCTCAAGCGGCGGCAGATCCTGTGCCATCGCCGTGGTGCCCAACAGCGCACCTGCGACAACCGTCGAGATCAAAAGAGTTCTGCGTTTCATGGTTATTCCTCCTCCATTGGTGCGGTCGCCTCCGTTTTGACCGCGAGTTTTCAGGTCATGCCCAATTCATGTAAGTCGTCTGTTTCCTCAGATAGCCATCGAAGCCATAGGCGCCGTCTTCGCCCCCAACCCCCGACAGCCCCCAACCAGTGTGAAACCCCTGTACGGCCTCGCCATTCGAACGGTTCATGTACAGTTCGCCGAACTTCAAACGGCTCGGGGCCTCCATCAATCGGCGGTGTGACGCCGTAAAGAGATAGGCGGACAGCCCGAATGACGTGTCATTCGCAAAGGCTATCGCCTGATCAAAATCATCGACCCGCATGGCTGTCGCCACGGGGCCAAAGACCTCCTCCTGCATCGCGGCATTGCCGTTGTCGGAGACCTCAAGAACGGTCGGGGACATCCAGTGCCCTTTGCCGTGCGCGCCGTCCGTCAAAGGCCCACCTTCGAGATGCACCGTGGCACCCTCTGCGATGCTGCGTTGGATGATTTCGGCGACCTTGGTCACTTCGACCTTGCTGACTTTGGGCCCCAGGTCGCAGTCCTCCATCGGATCCCCGATCGACAATGCGCGGGCTTCTGACACGAATTTTTCCAAGAATTGATCTGCAATGCCGCGATGCAGATACATACGCTCGTTGCAGGTGCAGATCTGGCCGCAATTGGCAAACCGGGCGGCAATGGCGGCCGAAACGGCGGCGTCAACATCCGCATCCTCCATCACGATGAACGGAGCCTTGCCCCCAAGCTCGAGCCGGACAACCTTGATCCGGTCGGCCGCTGTGCGAAAAATCTCTTTCCCGGCGCGCGTGCTGCCGGTCATCGTGATCAGCGACGTATCGGGGTGTTCGACCAACCGCTGCCCAACCACCGGCCCTTTCCCCGTAAGAACATTCAGAACTCCGGGCGGAAAGCCGACCTTGTCCGCAAGTTCGGCAATCGCAAGACCCGACAGCGGCGTGATTTCATGCCCCAACAAAACAACGGTGTTGCCCGCGACCAGCGCTGGCCCGATTTTTCTGGCGGCCAATGCCAAGGGATAGTTCCAGGCCGTCAGCGCAACGACAACCCCATAGGGATGGCGCCGAATCTGGATTTCTTCAGACCTGTTGTCCGAGGCCACTATGTCACCCGAAATCCGCCGGGCTTCTTCTGCTGCATAGCACAGGAAGGTGACGGCAGCATCCACTTCACCTCGGGCCTGCGAGATCGGCTTGCCCTGCTCGGCTGTGATCAAAGCAGCCAGACGCGCGGCGTCGACCCGAATGGCCTCGGCGAGCGCTCGGACCATTTGCGCCCGCTCGATCGCCGGGCGCGCAGACCACGCGGCAAAAGCCCCGCGGGCTGCCTCGACCGCTGCATCGGCATGCATGGCACCACCATCTGGAACCTGCGCTACGATCTCTTCATTTGCGGGGTTTTCGACATCGACCGCATCCGCGTCAAAGTCGGCAAAGCGGCCATCGATGAACATCGAATGGCGAACGACTTGACCCAACTCCCCCACTACAGACCGCAATTTAGCCTCCCGCGCTTGCTCGGCCAGACCACAATGGCGACCGCACCGCCGATCAAAACACTAATAATATTATTTCGTCAACACTAATATTAATTATCATCTACTAATATTAGTTGCACGCCCTCCGCATAGTCGATAAAAAGGATGCGAACAAAAAGGTTGAGCGATGAACGATCAAGCGAACAAAGCCGGGCAGCACAGGGGTGTAGGACGAGTCGCGGGCCGGCAGCGCGTAACGATGCACGACATTGCGCGCGTCGCCGGGTGCTCACAGACGACAGTATCGCTGGTTCTCAACAAGAATGATTCCGTCAAGATCTCCGAGGATACCAAGCAACGGGTCCTGGATGCCGCCAACACGCTTGGATACGCCATGCCCTCTCAACTCAGGAAACCCCAGGACAGCGCGCGCCGGCCCGCGGCGCTGGACGGAACCATAGCTTTCGTCGTGGATGATCTGGCGTCGAGCCCCGAGATGGTGAACGCGTTCAACGGGGTGAAACAGGCCGTTCGGGACACCGGAAACCTTGTGTTGCTGGCCGAAACACAAAACGACCCCGAGGTCGAGCCCAGAACGCTGAGGTATTTCCTCGACCAACAGGTTGCAGGCATCATCTACGCGACCGTTTTTACGCGACGGGTGGTCGTGCCGGAGATCCTCAGGCAGACGGCCACTCCGGTTCTGCTGTTGAACTGCTTTTGCGACGACCTCTCTTTTCCTGCGGTGATCCCCGGCGAAGTCGCTGCCGGACATACGGCGACCAACGCCCTGATCAAGGCCGGGCACAAACGAATTGCCACCATCACCGGCGAGCCGTTCATGGAATGCGCCGCCGGGCGTACGACCGGGTACAGAAACGCCCTGGCTTCCGCCGACATCCCATTTGACGAGGATTTGGTCATCGAGGGCAACTGGCTGCCCAGCGCAGGCTACGCCGCCACGCGCGAATTGATGGACCTGCCCTCTCCGCCAACCGCCATTTTCTGCCAGAATGACCGCATGGCCATCGGCTGCTATGAGGCTCTCAAGGAACTTGGCCTGTCCATCCCCGAGGACATTTCAGTCATCGGATTTGACGATGACGAAACCGCGCGGCACCTGTCGCCGCCCCTGACGTCGATGATCCTTCCCACCCGGGCGATGGGACGCTGGGTCGTCGAACAGCTGTTCCATGGACCGACGGACGGTCAGCGGCATCCACTCGTGAAGCTGGAATGCGAACTGGTCGAGCGCGACTCGATCAGCGAGCCCAAACGCCGGACCTGAAGGCGAAATCATGACGGAAACCTTCGATCACATCGTCATCGGCGGCGGCTCGGCCGGCGCCGCGGCAGCAGCGCGGCTGGTCAACAAAGGCAAGTGCAGGGTTCTGGTGCTGGAGGCGGGGCATTCGCATCGCCATCCACTGCTGGACATGCCGCCGGGTATCTTCAAGATGATCAACGGGTCCAAGTTCATGACCTACCACCAGACCGAACCGCAGGACCACCTGGACGGCCGCGTGCATGACATTCCGCAGGCCAACGTTCTGGGCGGCGGGTCGTCGGTGAATGCGCAGGTCTATATGCGCGGTCGGCCTTCTGACTATGACGCATGGAACGACCTGCTGCGACAGACCAACGACGGGGTCGGCTGGGGATGGGACGATGTGCTGCCTTATTTCCGCAGGATGGAAGGCAACAACAGGCTGCACAACGACCTGCACGGCAGCGACGGTCCGGTCCAGGTCTCGGATCCGGGGCATATCGACGACATGTCCCGTTGGTTCGTTCAGTCTGTGCAGGCCCTTGGCGAACCATTCAACACGGACTTCAACGGCGCAAGCCAGCGCGGCGTCGGGTTCTATCAGTTCACCAATCGCGCCGGAAAGCGCAGCTCGTCAGCTTACGCTTTCCTCGCTCCTCTCGAGACGGACCCGAATTTGACCATCCGGCTGGGCGCAAAAGTCAGCAAAATCATCATCGAAAACGACCGGGCCGTCGGCGTGCAGTATCGAGACAAACGCGGGTCCCACACCGTCCGATGTGATGGTGAGGTTGTGCTTGCGGCTGGTGCCCTGGTCACGCCGAAAATTCTAATGCTGTCGGGTATCGGACCGGATGCACATCTTGCCGAACACGATATTCCCGTGGTCTGCCCATTGCCCGGGGTCGGCCAAAACCTGATCGACCACCCCGAAGTTCCGATCACCGCCTTTGCCAACGGCCCTTACGGATATTTCAAACAAGGTGAGGGCTGGCGGATGCTGCGCAACGGTATTCAGTTCAAGCTGTTCGGCAGCGGCCCGGTGACTTCGGCCGGGGTCGAAGCCGGCGCGTTCGTCAATCCGTCGAACCCTGATGGAGAACCAACCATTCAGGCCTTTTGCGTTCCCATCGTCTATCTGGATCGCGACGCGCTTGACGAGGTGCAGGATGACTTTGGCCTGACCGTTACGACCGTCGTAGTCAAACCGAAATCACGCGGAGAGGTTCGGCTTCGCTCGGCAGACCCCGACGCCATGCCAGTAGTTTCGCCCAACCTTCTTAAGAATGAAGACGATATGCAGGAGATGATCCGGGGGCAGAGTTTCTTTCGTCGAGCATTCACCTCGGGCCCGCTTGCGCAAAGGATCCGCGAAATTGTCATTCCGACAGCGGACGACGACCAGACGCTGCGAGCACACTGCAAACGGTTCGTGAAAACCAACTATCACCCGGCGGGCACTGCCAGAATGGGCCGTGACGGTGATGGAATGGCCGTGCTGGACCCCAGAATGCGCGTGCGCGGGGTCGAGAGCTTGCGGGTGTGCGACATGTCCGCCGTGCCGGACATCAACGCCGGCAACACAAACGCACCTGCGATGATGCTGGGCGAACGATGCGCCGACCTGATCCTTGGCATTGGATCAGCACGTGAGGACCGCAATTCCTAGCCCAAGCTGCGGGGCCGCTGTCGGTTGATCCGATTTCCGGCGCAATGATATGCCCCCTGCCCGACCCGTTTCGCCGAAAAACAGGTTAACCGGCCTCATGGGGTCAAGGTAATCGCGGGCCACGGCAAGCGCGTTCGCGGATTGCGCCTTACAGAAAGTCGTCCCGCCTGGGCGTGAAACAGTCGATCAACTCTCCGGCCGCCAGGCAAACGCAACCATGGCTTACGCCGGACGGAATGATCAGGCTGTCACCGGGCCCCAGCTCTCGCTCCTGATCTCCGATGACGAAATTGAACCGCCCGGACCGCACAAATGTCGACTGCACATGCGGGTGGTCGTGCAGTGCGCCTTCGGCACCTTTCTCAAAGCGGAAGGACACCATCATGAGGTCTTCGTGATCTGCCAAGATCTGGCGCATGACGCCCGGCGCGGGCGACACAATCGGATAGCTATTGGTCATGATGCAGTGTCCTCGGTCGGGTGGCGGCGTTCATTTCACTCGAAATACTCGGCATGTTTCGCGTGAACCTCTTCGATGGTCTTGTCGATACGGCCCAGATGACGGCGAATGGTTTCGCTCGCCACCGCCTCGTCGCGGTCTGCAAGCGCCTTGGCCAGCGCCACATGATCCCGAACCAGAGTCTCGGCCTCGCTCTCGCGCCCAAGGCTCAGAACGCACAGGCGGTCGATCTTTCTTTTGCATTCCTGAATCGTGTCGAAGGCCAGCGGGTTGCCGCTCAGCTCGCAAATCAACCGGTGAAAGTCGTAGTCGAGTTGATGAAACTCTTCGGCCTCTTTCCTTGAAACCACGTCTTTCTGCCGCTTGAGGTTGTCTTCCAGCAACTTCGAGTACTCGGGCCTCCAGACCTGGCATGCAGCGCGCACCACCTCCAACTCGACGGCCAGGCGAACAAAGCGTGCATGACCGATCCGTTCCATTGAAAAGCTGCGGACCCGAGTGGCTTTCTGAGGACGGATCAGCAGCAAATCCTGCGCCTCGAGCCTGTTGAAAGCATCGCGGACCGGCTGCCTGGACACCTCAAACTTCTTTGCGATGTCTGCTTCGGACAGTTTCGTCCCCGGCAGAATTTCAAGCGAAACGATCGCCTCGTACAGGCTCTCATAAACGATGTCAGTGGTTGTGCGCCGCTCGATCTTGTCCGTAATACTTTGCATTTCCTGCCTTTTTCTGCGCGTGACCAACTCGGGTGGTTTTTCGTAGCTCGAGGCCCCTCCCTCGATACTCGTCAGTGTATCTCCAGCCAATTGATTTGGCACGCACCGTGCGATGCCTTTTGTGATCCCCAAACAAAGTTGTTGACAATACTAGTATCCTAGTCGACTAAAATACGCAACACTGCTTCATGCCCGTTCGAACTCAAAGATCGGAACGGGCGCGCCGGCAGGCTGACCGGGTATCCAAAGGGACAAGAGAATGACCGAATTGAACGCTGAACAGATTGGCCTGACCCGGGACCTTGCAGGGAAGGTTGCGATCGTGACCGGCGGCGGACGGGACATCGGCCGTGCCTGCGTTCTGAAACTGGCCGAGGCCGGAGCATCGGTCGCAATCAACTATCACAGCTCATCCACGGGTGCAGAGTCTGCGGTCCAGGAGATTACGGCTGCCGGCGGTCAGGCGATTGCCGTACAGGGCGACATGACGTCAGGCGCGGATGTGGACAGGCTGGTCTCAGAAACGATTGCCGCTTTCGGGCCCCGGATCGACATTCTTGTCCACGTGACCGGAGGGTTGGTGGCCCGAAAGACCCTGTCCGATATGGACATGGACCACTGGCGTTACGTTATGGACCTGAACACCACTTCTTTTGCCCGCGCCGTTCAGTCGGTGTTGCCGCACATGAAAAAAGGCGGCGCGATCGTCGGGTTCGCCAGTCAGGCGGGTCGTGACGGCGGTGGTCCAGGCGCGGTCGCCTATGCGGCCTCGAAGGGGGCGGTCATGACGATGACACGTGGGCTGGCCAAGGAACTGGGGCCCGAGATCCGGATCAATTCGGTTTGCCCGGGCATGATCGACACAGACTTCCACAATGTCTTCACCAAGACCGAAGTCCGAACCAACGTGGCCAGCGCCACACCGCTGAAACGCGAAGGCACGTCCGAGGATGTGGCAAACCTCGTCGCGTTTCTGGCCTCGGACGCCGCCGCATTCATTACGGGCGCGAACATCGACATCAACGGAGGCCTGCTCTTTTCATAGCCGGCTCCGACCGATCACCAAAAAACATCTGTCTGCTTCTAGGGAGGAAAGCATGAACACCAAACTTACAAAAACACTGATCGGCGCCGCAGCCATGGTCGTCATGACCGGCAGCGCATCTTTGGCCAAGGATTGGCGCGGGTGGAACATCCACGCAGACGGCTACCCGAATACTGTCGCGATGGACAAATTCGCCGAACTGGTCACCGAAAAGACCGGCGGTGAAATCAACCTGCAAATGTTCCACGGCGGCACATTGGGCAGCCAGCCCGATGCGGTCGAACAGGTCCGCGCTGGCGCTCTTGAGGTCGGAAATTTCAACCTTGGCCCAATAGGACCGATTGTCGCCGAGGCAAATGTCGTTTCACTGCCCTTCATCTTCAAGGACGTCCCTCACATGTTCCGCGTTCTGGACAGCGAGGGCGGTGCCGCGATCGCGGCCGGTATGGCAGCCAAGGGTTTGACCCCACTTGCCTGGTATGACGCCGGCGCCCGCTCCTTCTACAACGGGACCAAGCCGATCAATACCCCGGCCGATGTCCAGGGCATGAAAGTGCGGGTCATGAACAACGATCTGTTCACCGGCATGATTGCCGAACTTGGCGGCAACCCGTCGCCCATGGCCTTCGCCGAGGTCTATCAGGCCCTGAAGACCGGGGTCGTCGATGGCGCCGAGAACAACTGGCCGTCTTACGAGTCAACCGGCCATTTCGAGGTTGCCGGCTATTACTCGCTGTCCCAGCACCTGATCATTCCTGAATGCGTTTGCGTCAACACCGACAAATTCAACGCCTTGTCGCCCGAACTGCAGGCCGCAGTCAGAGAGGCGGCGCAAGAGTCCGCCGAGTTGCAGCGGCAATTGTGGGCCGAACGTGAAGCGGCCAGCCGCGCGGCGGTCGAGGCTGCGGGTGTGGTAGTGAACGAAGTGGCCGACAAAGCGCCGTTCCAGGCCGCGATGGCCCCGGTCTACGAGGCCTATTTCGCAACCAACCCTGACCTCCGCCCGTTGGTTGAAACCATCCAGGCGACCGAGTGATCGAACCGTATCGGATCTGATACCGTCCGGCCCTTCCAATGCGGGGCCGGACATCTGATCAAGAGTTTCAGGCTTATGAGCAATACATCTCCGCCCCCGTCCTCAGTGCGCACAATGGTCAGGATCCTCGACGGCATCGCCGATGCATGCCGGATCGTGACCGGTGTCGCGCTGGTCGTGGTCACCGTCATTTTCGGCTGGCTCGTCTTCGGCCGCTACGTCCTGAACGCAACGCCAACGTGGGTCGAGCAGGTCGCCCTGCTGCTGGTCATGACGATCGCGTTCATCGGAGCGGCTGTCGGTGTGCACGACAACACGCATTTGTCCGTGTCTCTCGTGCGCTCGGTCGTTCCGCGGCGAGTCAGGACGGCTCTGGTCGTTTGCACGGATGTGATCATGGCCGGATTCGGCGCTCTGATGCTGGTGTTCGGGGCGCGGCTTACGATGTTCAAATGGGGGTCGCTCATCCCCCTGATCCAGGTTCCAGAAGGCTTGCGGTCATTGCCCCTGACCATTGGCGGGGGCCTTATCCTTGTGTTTTCCGTTGGTCACCTGATCCGCCTCTGCGTCGGTTTTGACGAGCGAAAAGACAGCATCGAATAGAGGCGGATCATGGGAATTCTTCTTTTGCTTGGCGTCTTCGCCCTGTGTGTACTGATCGGAACACCCGTGGCCTTCGCCTTGGGCATTGCCGCCATCTCGGCCTTCTGGTTCGAAGGTTTGCCGCTGATGATCGGGTTCCAGCGGATCATCTCGGGCATCAACGTTTTCTCGTTGATGGCAATCCCGTTCTTCATCTTCGCCGGCGAACTGATGTTCCACGGCGGGATCGCCATGCGTCTGGTGCGGTTCGCGTCAGCCGCGGTCGGCGCCGTTCGTGGGGGCTTGGGCATCGTGAATGTGTTTTCGTCGATGTTGTTTGGTGGAATTTCCGGATCGGCCATCGCCGACATATCTGCTCTCGGCTCAATTCTTGTTCCCGTGATGAAGGAGAAAGGCTACGACGCGGATTATGCGGTCAATGTGACGGTCACGTCGTCGATCGCAGGGATCATCATCCCTCCCAGCCACAACATGATCATCTTCGCCATTGCGGCGGGGGGCGGCATTTCGATCTCAAAGCTTTTCCTCGCGGGTGTAGTTCCGGGCGTGTTGATGTGCCTCTGCCTAGCCGTCGCCGCGTATCTTGTTGCGGTGCGCCGAGGGTATCAGGCCGAAACCTTTCCGGGCTGGAAGGCTCTGGTCATCAGCTTTCTCAGCGCGATCCCCGGGCTGCTGACTGCCGTGATCATCGTCGGAGGTGTCCTGTCAGGCATCTTCACGGTCACCGAATCCGGGGCGTTCGGCGCCATCTATGCCTTTGTCGTCACGCTCGTGGTCTACCGGAGCATCACCTGGGACAAGTTCTGCATCGCGGTTGCGTCGGCCGTCCGCACGACGGCCATGGTCATGATCCTGATCGCCTGCGCGGGTGCCTTTGCCTACATGCTGACCTTCTACAGAGTGCCGGACAAAACGGTGGATCTGCTGACAGGCCTGACGGAAAACCCGATCCTTATCCTGCTGATGATCAATGCGGTCTTGTTGCTTCTGGGCATGATCATGGACATGGCGGCCCTGATCCTGATCTGCACGCCGATCTTCCTGCCGGTTGCCAACAGCCTTGGTATTGATCCCCTGCAGTTCGGAATGATCTTGCTGGTGAATCTGGGCCTGGGACTGTGCACCCCTCCTGTTGGCTCCTGCCTGTTTGTCGGCTGCGCCGTTGGCAAACTGCCGATGGAAAAGGCGGTTCGGACGATATGGCCCTTTTACCTGGCAATTCTGGTCGCTCTGATGCTGATCACCTTTGTGCCCGCGATCTCGCTGACCCTGCCAGGGTTGCTTGGTTAGAAGCGGCGAGCAGGCAAAAATTCGGGCGCAACCTGTGTAAGGTTGCGCCCATTTCCAACTCTGGCGGCAACGGCAGAAACACCTGCGGTCGGCGCCGGAAGCCAAGCGTCAAAGGCGCCGCCACACGGTGATTACCCGCACAAACGCCGTTGGATCCCTGCTTTATGCGTCCCTGACCACATTATGCTCGGGCATCGCGCCAGGAACGGTAACGTTTCGTCCATCGCTTCGCCCGCATCTGATTTCGCATCAGCGCAAGAAACGCCGAGTGCGGTACCTTCGGTGGCTTGCCATTTGCCAGTCGTTCAAGCTGGAAATACGCCAGAACCATCGAGGCGAACCCGGCCAGCCTTTTGTTTTCCCAAGACACTTCCGGGATATTGACCGACTCTGATTTGCCATTCCGCCAGTTTTCGACAAGATCAGGTTCGAAGGCCATCGCGCGGGCCACCCCCAGAACCGAGACGCCAACCCCGCCCCGGTTGTTGGCCAATGCATCCTCGGCAACAGCCCGAGAGCGAATGCCGCCGGTCACCATGATCGGCATTTTCGCGTCAGCAGCGATCTCCCGCGCGAAGTCTACAAAATAGGCTTCGCGCCGGGCCGTGCTGGAGCCATCCTCCTGCCTGCCCTGCATGGCCGGACTCTCATAGGAACCGCCGGACAATTCGACCAGATCAATAGCCATATCGCCAAGTTGGTTGACCACCCATTTGGCATCATCCTGCCCAAATCCACCTTTCTGAAAATCAGCCGAGTTCAGCTTCACCGAAACGGTGAAACCCTTGGACACGCTGGCCCGGATCGCGCGCACGACCTCAAACAGGAAACGCACCCTATTCTCCAAAGAGCCGCCCCAATGGTCGGTACGGCGATTGGTCAAGGGCGATAGAAACTGGCTGATAAGATAGCCGTGGGCGGCATGTATCTGAACGCCGTCAAATCCTGCTTCTTCGGCCAACGCAGCTGTTCGAGCAAAACGGGAAATCAGGTCTTGAATTTCGGCCTCGGTCAGGGCCCGCGGCGGGTTGAAGTTTTTGGACATACCGGGGATCTCGACCGGAACGTCGGAGGCCGACACCGTTTCTTCGCCCAGGCTCGCCAGGACCTGACGACCGGGATGATTGATCTGCATCCAGATTGCTCCGCCGCGCATCTGCCCTGCCTCGGCCCATTCCCGGAAAGGCGCAAGATCAGTTCCGTCTTCCAGAACCACGCTGGCGGGGCCGGACAGCGCATCAGCCGAGACCATTACATTTCCAGTAATCAACAAGCCCGCGCCGCCCGCAGCCCAGCGGCGATAAAGCCGGTGAATTTTCTCGTCTGGCACCTGCCCGAAAGCCGCCAGGCTTTCTTCCATTGCAGCTTTTGCCAGACGGTTTCTGAGAACCGCCCCGTTTGGCAATGTGAGCGGTTCAAACAGCGGTGAAACAGTCATCTTGGGATCCTTTTCTTCTCGATCCCAGGTGATATAAACCTTCGACAATGGTTGAAGGTCAAGGGCATGAAGATCGGAAAATTGGCAGAATCCACGGGCGTGTCAGCGTCAAGCATTCGGTTCTACGAAAAACACGGCCTGATCCCACCGCCCGAGCGCCTAGAGAACGGTTATCGCGACTATCCCGACGCAATGATTTCGCGCATCAAGACCATCGCAATGAGCAAGTCGCTTGGCTTTTCTCTTTCGGAAATCAAGCGCTTCCTACCGGAAGACCCGGAAAACACCATCCCGCGGCCCGAAGTGATTGCGAACCTAAAAAGCAAGTTGGCCGATGTGGATCAAAAGATCAAAGACCTGCACGGGATTCGCCGCGACCTGGACCAGATGATCGCCTATCTGAGTGACCCTGAGTCAAATGGCTGCTGAGGGTCTGGCAGCCTGAAACCTGCGCCCAGCAGGAGCACAAGAATTCGCTCGTCAGGCTTCGTATGCCGGAAGCTTTGACAGGGCGACCTTCAGCGCATCGCCCCACCCTTCGGATATTGTCCGAAAGTACTGATCGTCAGGCTCGAACCTTGAACGCGTGCCGGCCGTAAGGCTGTCTTCCTCATAAAGCAGCAGATCAAGCGGTGCACCGACGGACAAATTGGCCTTGATCGTTGAATCGAAACTGACCAGCAACAGCTTTACCGTTTCGGAAAAGCTCATGTCCGGATCAAACGCACGTACCAGTATGGGGCGGCCGTACTTCGTCTCACCGATCTGAAAGAACGGGGTATCCTCACCGGCCTCGATGAAATTGCCCTCGGGATAGATCAGAAACAGGCGCGACGGGCCGCCTTTGATCTGCCCCCCCAGGATCAGGGTCGCGTGAAAGGCGCTGTCTGCCTGTTGGCCCGCTCGGGAATGCCCCTCGATGACGTCGTTCAGCGTCGCCGCAACCAATTGGGCGACCTGAAACATCGTCGGCGCCTCAAGGATCGACGGCGACCGGTCTTCCGGTGCTTTTGTACGTTCTTCCAGCAGGCTTATGGTGGCTTGGGTGGTCGCCAAATTGCCAGCCGTCAACAAGGTGATCGAACGGTCGCCTTCGACGGTCCAATTGAACATCTTGTTGAAGGTGGACACGTTGTCGACACCTGCATTCGTGCGCGTGTCCGACATGAAAACCAGTCCGCGGTTCAGCCGCATGCCCACAGCATAGGTCATCAGGTTCTCCGTTACTGCTGTGCGACCTGCAATTGAACCGTCAACTGCTCGCCCGCTGCCCCAATTCTGTTTCCTATTACCGGGGCCGCCTGGGCATAGTCCAGACCGGTTGCGACACGCACGTATCTGTCATCGGGTGAAATCCCGTTGGACACGTCGAATCCAACCCAGCCAAGCCCGTCCAAATGAACCTCGGCCCACGCGTGAGTGGCATCCTGCAATTCGGTTTCGTTCATCATCAGGTAACCCGAGACGTAGCGGGCCGGCACACCGATCTTCCGCGCACAGGTGATGAACACATGCGCATGGTCCTGGCACACGCCGCGCCCGGCCTTGAGAGCGTCTTCTGCGCTCCAGTCCGGGTGCGAGCCACCCACTTCGTAGGAGACCTGAGCCCGAACTCTTTCGGACAGGGCATGCATCCGCTCAAGTGGCTCACCATCCGGCAAAGCGGCGATCACGTCTGCAACACCCTTGCCCGGCGTTGTCAAAGGCGTGCTCCGCTGAAAAAGCCACAACGGCGTCGAGCCCTCGTGACGTCCCAACACACCATGCGTGTCTTCAACCTCAACAACACCTTCGGAGATCAATGAGATGCTTTGGGTATTCGCTTCGAAACTGATCAGTTCCACCGTGTTGCGATGGTAGTCCTCAAAGCTCAGCTCCTTGCACCCCCCGGTCACTTCGGTGCTCCAAGAGAGGATATTCTGATTGCGGAAGGATTTGGGAGTTTTTCTCAGCTGCTGCAGGCCAAAGGGAACCGGCGCGTCGAAATCGTATCGTGTCTCGTGTCGAATATGCAGTTTCATTGGTCACTCATAGAACCGGTAGTCAACTTCAATCTGGCGGCTCAAGTCTCCGAGATCCTTCAAAAAGTCCTGAATGTACTCGTGCAGCCCAAGGTCAAAGATATCGGAAATCTGCCGGTCGAGGTACTTCTCGGACAGCGCATTGGCCGCCGTAACCGACGGCCCCGCAAAGCCATAGTCTTTGCTGAGATAAGAAATGTTCTCTTGGATCTTCCTGCAGCAGAAATGCAGGCTGCGGGGCATCCGCTGATCGAGGATCAGAAACTGCGCAATTTCCGACGGCCGGGTATTCTGGCCGTGGGTCATGCGATAACCACCACCCGCACCCACGGACCGCAGGATGCTTTCCCATTGGATGTTGTCCAGTGACGAACCGACCGAAAAGGCCGTCGGCAGAAGAACATAATACTTCACGTCCAGGATGCGCCCGGTATTGTCGGCCCGCTCGACAAAGGTGCCGATCCGGGTGAAATCAAAAATATCGTTGCGCAGCATGGTCCCTAGCGTTGCGCCACGAACCAGAGCCGCCTGTTGACGAATAAGCTCCAGCGTCCCCGGCAGGTCTCTCTCGTTCACGCGGCGCTTCATGGCTTGATCAATCTGCATCCATGTGGCGTTCACCGCGCTCCAGACATCATGGGTCAATGCAGTTCGAACAAGGCGCGCGTTGTCTCGCGCCTGCTTGATGACGGACTTGATCGAGGATGGATTGTCGGCATCACGCAACATCCAATCCACGGCATTGTCTTTTGAAATCTCATCATATTTGGCGCTGTATCCACCGAAAACGCCGGCTGTTTTCAGAACCGATCCCCATTCCGCATCGGAATTCTTGGTCCGGGTCAGCGCCATCCTCTGGCCTGTTTCCAGCAATCTGGCCGTGTTTTCCGCCCGCTCAAGATACCGGGACATCCAGAACAACCCGCCAGCAGTTTTTCCCAGCATGGTCAGTCCTCCAGAACCCAGGTGTCTTTGGTCCCGCCGCCTTGGCTTGAATTCACGACCAGAGACCCTTTTTTCAGCGCAACGCGCGTCAGGCCGCCGGGTGTGATCTCGATCCCATCCGGGGACACCAGAACAAACGGCCGCAGATCGACATGCCGGGGGGCAAGTCCCGAACGGGCGAAGATCGGTACTGTCGAGAGAGACAACGTGGGCTGCGCGATATAGTTCGACGGCCGCGACTTGAGCTTGTCACGGAAGGCCGCGATCTCTTTCTTGCTGGCGGTCGGACCGATCAGCATCCCATAGCCGCCCGACCCGTGCACCTCTTTGACGACAAGATCCGACAGGTTGTCCAATACGTGGGACAGCGACTCGGGGTCGCTGCAGCGCCACGTAGGAACGTTTTTGAGCAGAGGCTTCTCACCCGTGTAGAACTCAACGATTTCAGGCATGTAGGAATAGATCGCCTTGTCATCGGCAATGCCCGTGCCCGGCGCGTTGGCGATCGTGATGCCCCCAGCCCGATAGACGTCCAGAATGCCGGGAACGCCCAGCGCGCTGCCCGGGTTGAAATTCAGCGGGTCCAGGAAATCATCGTCAACCCGGCGGTAAAGAACGTCGATTGGTTTGTAACCTCGCGTGGTACGCATGCAGACGCGCCCGTCGACAACCCGCAGGTCGTGGCCCTCGACCAGTTCCACGGCCATCTGATCGGCCAGAAACGCATGTTCAAAATAGGCTGAATTGTAGATCCCCGGAGTCAATACCGCGACGGTCGGCTCGCCATCCGCGCAGGCCGGCGCACTGGCCGCAAGCGAGCGTCTCAGATTGCGGGGGTAATCGGATACATTGCGCACATTCGTCGCGCTGAAAAGCTCGGGGAACATCTTCAGCATGGTTTCCCGGTTTTCGAGCATGTAGCTGACCCCGGACGGCGTACGGGCGTTGTCTTCCAAAACGAAGAACTCGTCTGGCCCGGTACGCACCAGGTCGACGCCGACCACATGGGTGTAGACCTGCCCCGGCGGTGAGACACCCAACATCTGCGGCAGGAAGGCTTCGTTGCTGGCAATCATCTCTGCCGGCACGCGACCGGCACGCACGATTTCCTGACGGTGATAGATGTCGTGAAGAAACGCATTGATCGCCCGAACCCGCTGTTCAATGCCACGTTCCAGTCGTTGCCATTCGCGCCCTGAAATCACGCGCGGAACGATATCAAATGGGATCAAACGTTCTTCGGCCTCGGTCTTGCCGTAGACGTTGAAAGTAATCCCCGTCAGCCTGAAAACTTCTTCGGCTTCGCGCTGTTTGGCCCTCAGCCGTGAGACATCTTCCGCATTGAACCAACGTCCGATCTCTTCGTAAGGACCTCTGAGAGATCCGTCGCCGTTGAACATCTCATCAAAATACTCGCTCATACGAGAAGTGTGACGATCAATTCAAACTTTGCAAGTTGTACGGGCTTTTCCAGTTGGCGGCCTTCCAAGAGATGCACAGTTTTCGAGCGAACAGCAGCCGCCCGTCGATGACGAAACTGGTTCTGGGTGCAGCGAAAATCATCGCCGCCACTCTACCGGCTTCTGGCGTCAATGACGTGCAGCCACCAAAGCAATTCTCGAAAGCAATCAGGGGCTACGGCTCCGCCTGAGAACCGACTAGGTTCCCACCGCATCCAGCAGCGCACCCCGGACAGCGTCTACCATTCTGGCACGGGGTGACATTGCCACACTCGCAAGACCGACGATGCGTCGAGGTCCGAACTGCTCCAGAGGAATTTTTTTGAGCCGCAAATGGTCGTAAGACGCCAGACGACTGTCAGGTATGATCGAGACCCCGAGTTCAGCGGCGACCATGCTCGATATTGCCTCGAGGCTTTCAAGCTCCATGGCGTCTTTGACTTCTATGCCCACCCTTTGCAGCCAGGTCTCGATCTGCCTCCCCACAACCGCGTCGCGAGTGAACCGGATAAACGGCAACGCGCCGAGCAGTTCTTCGGGAGAAAGGTCCGGAGTGTTTTCCGAGACGAGCAGGACCAGTTTCTCGGTCACGATTTCCGAGAACTCCAGCGACTTCGGCAGAATATCCGGGCGTGAGATGATCGCTGCGTGAACCTGCTTGCGATCCAGCTGCAACAGCAGCTGATTGGTCAAGCCCGGAACAATTCTGACACGCACGTCAGGATGTTCTGACTTCAGCCTTGATAACGCAGCAGGCACCAAACCCGTCAAAGTCGTTGGAACTGCACCCAAGATGATCTCGCCGGCAAGTTCCTTGTCCGATCTCACCTTGTCGGCCAGGCCATCATACGCGGCGACGACCGCCGCCGCTTCTTCGACAAGCATGAGCCCCGCACTGGTCAGTTTGGGTGTCTTGGCCGACCGGTCAAACAAGTCGAGCCCCCACATGGCTTCAAGATTCCGCATCTGATGGCTTACCGCCGACGGCGTCAGATGCTCGGCCTCCGATGCGGCTCGAAAGCTTCCATGCCGATGTATTGCGATCAAAGTTCGCAGCTCTCGAATGCTCATCCCAAAGACCTCGCCACCTTTGTCCGGGTTCATAAAAGGTGAGAGATTTTCACCAATGGATCAAATCATTTTCGTTTTTGTTTACATTTTTTGATCTGTACCCTGCGCGAAACAAGCTCAATGAAACAGCGCCCCGAGGTCCCCATGGTTGCCCCAAAGTCCAACACCTACACGTCCATCGTTGCCAAGCCTTTCGCTCCGAACCTCGGGGCCGAGATCTATGGGGTCGATTTGAGCCAGCCTGTGCCCGACGACCAGTTCGCCGAAATCCGCGATGCCTTTCACACCTATCAGGTTCTGTTCTTCAAAGAGCAGAAAGAGATACCGCCTGCGCAGCACATCGAGTTTGGGAAACGCTTCGGGCCGCTCCACGCACACCCCGCAGCCCCAACGATGGAGGGGTATCCGGAGATATTCGAGATCCATGCCACCAAAAATTCAAAGGTGGCCAACGGTGAGTTCTGGCACTCGGACGTGTCATGTGATGAGACGCCCCCATTGGGAACAATGCTTCAGATCCACATCGCCCCTCCTTGCGGCGGGGACACCATGTTCAGCGATATGTATGCGGCTTACGACAATCTGTCCGAACCGATCAAAAGCATGCTCGACGGCCTATCCGCCCTCCACAGCTCCGAACACATCTACAAGGGCCGGTACAGCGACCGGGGCCAAAAGGACGCGGATATTGATTGCCCCGAAGCAATTCATCCGATCGTCAGAACTCACCCCGAGACAGGACGAAAATCGCTGTTCGTCAACCGAACGTTCACAACGAAGATTATCGGCTTGTCGGCCAAGGAAAGTGAGGCGATCCTCAACATGCTTTTCGAGCATGCCGAACAGATCAACTATCAAATCCGGTTCCGGTGGTCGCTCAACGATATGGCGTTTTGGGACAATCGTTGCTGTATGCATCGTGCCATCTGGGACTATTGGCCCGCGGAACGAAAGGGGCGGCGTGTAACCGTGAAAGGCGACCGACCCGTCTAGTTCTGACGGGACGGGATTTCTGGGTCGAAGAAACCATTTTGGGAGCGCGGAGTGCGAGCTGCAGTCGTCAGAGAGTTCAACGAGGACCTTTCGATTGAAACGGTCCCGGACCCAACCTGCCCCGACAACGGAGTGGTCTTGGAGGTCGCCGCCTGCGGCGTGTGCCGCTCGGACTACCACGGCTGGTCCGGTGCCCACCCGAAAGTTCAAAACGGCTCCATCCTGGGGCACGAATACTGTGGCACCGTGGTCGAGGCCGGGTCCAATGCGAAACACAAAGTGGGTGATCGCCTCATCGCCCCATTCATCCTAGGGTGCGGCAGTTGCCATGCCTGTCAAACCGGAGTGTCGAATACCTGCGCCAACCAGATCGTTCCCGGATTTGGCGCACCGGGTGCCTATGCGGAATATGTTGCGGTGCCCTTTGACCATAACTTGGTTCACTTGCCAGACACACTCTCCCCTGCCCTCGCCGCCGGCCTGGGCTGCCGCGTCACCACCGCATGGCATGCTTTGACGGACCGAGCAGATGTTGCTGCGGGCGAATGGGTTGCTGTTCATGGAACCGGAGGAATTGGTCTGTCCGTCCTCTTGCTTGCGAAAATGCTAGGATGCCGGGTTGTCGTGGTGGATGTGGTCGATGAGAAACTCGAGCACGCAAAACTCCACGGCGCGGACGCGACGGTCAATGCATCCAAAGAGGATGCGGCGACCGCGATCCTGGAAATCACCGGTGGAGGAGCGCAAGTTTCCATCGAAGCTCTGGGCATCGAAACCACGACGAACGCTTCACTGGAGTGCCTCGCGATCTTGGGCCGTCATGTGCAGATTGGGATGCCGTCGGGTGACGGTTGGATGCGCATGAACATGCGCGCGATATATTCCAAACAGCTCTCGGTTTTTGGCACCCGGGGCATGCCGTCCTGGAAGTACCCGCGTCTGCTTGGCCTGATCGAGCGGGGTGACGTAGACATACAGCCGATGGTGGCCAGAGAAGTCCGCCTTGAGGATGCCAGCGGTGAGCTTCGCGCGATGCGTGGCCCGACCTCGCCGGGCACCGCTGTAATCACGAGTTTTCGACCTTGATTGGGTGCCTGCGTCTTGCAGGATGCACGCAGGCCAAAAGGCTAAAAGTGTTGAAAATAAATAACTTAAGGCAAGTATCGGCGTTTGCCCCGGCTATCGCCACACACGCCGAAAACACTGTTCCCGAAAAATATTGTGAAGCCGTTTCAACAAGAAAAGCCCGCCCAAACAGTTTTGGTCAGTTCAGGCGGGCTAGCCTATCAGAGAATGAAATCACCTTCGTCTAGGCTGCTGGCGCGGACGCCGAACAACGAGATTTCCGTGTCTCCCAAATCGATCTTGGTCTTGAAGAAACGGCCGCTGATCGCATCCTCGACCTCCTCATAGTCTGTGAAGCCATAGGCGCTGAGGTCGATCTTGTCGCGACCTGCGCGAAAGCCGAACACAGTGTCATGTCCGCCGCCTTGTTCGAAGACGAAGCTGTCAGAGCCCGAGCCGCCGATGAGTTTGTCGTTTCCGGCACCGCCCGCGATCTCGTCATTTCCACGGCCGCCGAAGATGATGTCGTTTCCACCCTCGCCGTTCAGGGTGTCGTCACCCTTGCCGCCGAAAACCTTGTCCCGACCGTCACCGGCGAGAACCAGATCGTCACCACTTCCTGCGAAAACGATATCGTTGCCGCCCTTGGCATCGATCAGGTCATTGTCCCGACCTGTGCGGATGACTTCGCGCCCATCGTCTCCGATGACGAAATCGACTGCCCCTGAACCGTCAGATTGCAGTAGATCGGCGGGCAGCAGAACGCCGTTCAACACATGGATCACACCGTTAGACGCCTGAATGTCGGTCGCGATGAGGCTTGGATCCTGAACGTCCGGATCGGCATCGACTAGGGTAAGGGTCTCGGCATCCACACCAATCGTTCCGCCCTGGAGCGTTTCGATTTCCTCAGACGCAAGAACTTGGCTGGCCTGCAGGCTTTCACCCGAGACATGGTATGTCAGCACCGTCGTCAACAGTTCGATGGGATCGTTTCCGCCGTTGAGCAAACGCAGTGCGTCAACAAGGTATGCAAACGCTCCGCCCTCATCGCTGCCTTCGTATCCCAGCGAGTTCGAGAGCGCGATAAACGCGTCATCGGTCGGCGCAAAGGCGGTCAGGTCGGCATTCGGGTCATTAAGGGCGCCCGCCAGATCAGCCGCGATCAGGGCTTCTCGAAGAATGTCGAAATCACCCCCGTTTTCGTCAAAGCCGGATGCACCGCTTATCGCAAGAACGGTTTCGGTGATCGTCGGAGCGTCATTGCCTGGCAGATCGATCGGCAGCAGAACGCGATCAATCACGTGGACCACGCCATTGTCCGCCTGGATGTCTGTCTGCACCAGCGACGGGTTGATGAGGTCCGGCTCCAGATCGCCAAGTGTCGGCAATTCGGACGCATCGATCACTCCGCCCTGAAGTGAGGTCACCGAACCCGCCGACGCAATCTCGGACGAACCTTGGGTGCCTGCTGCAACATGATAGGTGACGATCGTCTCAAGCAGCGTTGCGGTTTCGACCGGATCTTCGTTCAGAGAGGTCAGAAATGCGGTTACGGCTGCGGTGTCAGTAACGTCGCCCGCAAAACCCAGATCAGCTGCGAGCTGCCCGAATGCCGCGTTTGTCGGGGCAAAAACCGTGTAGGTCGCAGAAGGGTCACCAGCCGTTCCACTGAGGACACCGAGGTAGTCAGTCCCCTTCTGGTCATCGATAAAACCTATTGCTGCGACAAGAATGCTAAAGCTTGGATTTCCTGCGGCAATTCCTGCAATTGTCGTCATAATTTCCTCCACCTGAGATTTGCAAGCCAACGATTGGCTTACCGCTGGTACGGAGCGCACAGGCCGTTCGGATCAAATATTTCTGAATCACGATATGTCCCCGGCGGTGGCGCGTAGAGCGTTCCCGGGCTCGCTGAGGCCGAAACCAAAAACAAATCCAACCGGGTCAGATCAGCGTATCGATCATCAGTTGAGAACAAAGGTGACGGCCAATGGGAAAACCCAAATTCGTAGTTGAAACGGGGCGTCAGGAACTTCGCGAAGTGCGTCGGCAAAGCTGGCGGCTGTACGTTTTTGTCGGTGTTCTCAGTTGCTTCACCAACCTTCTGATGCTGACAGGGCCATTGTACATGCTGCAGGTGTACGACCGGGTTTTGGGCAGCCGATCCGTGGAAACGCTGGTCGCTCTCTCGGTGCTTGTTGCGTTCTTGTACGGCATTCTGGGCCTGCTTGAATATGCTCGGGGAAGAATTTTCGGACGCGTCGCGGCACGTTTTCAGGCACGGCTTGACCGTCGGGTATTCGAGGCGGTGCAGCGCAAAGCCTCGGTCGCTCCGGACGATCAAACGGAAACCGGCCTGCGCGATCTTGAGGCTGTTCAGCGGCTTTTGTCTTCTCCGGTTCCAATGGCCTTTTTCGACGTGTTTTGGACTCCCGTCTTCCTCTTGGGCATCTGGATATTCCACCCTTGGCTTGGTGCTGTCGCCGCGCTGGGTGGCTTGGTCATCTTGGCACTGACCGGCTTGAACCGATTTTTTTCGGCACGGCCCATGTCGAATGCCAGCCGCGCTGTCGCCTCGTCCGAAGCAATGTCCAACCAGTTGCGGAACGAAGCCGAAATCGTTGAGGCGATGGGTATGCGCGATGCGACCTTCACGCGGTGGAAGGCCTTGCGCGACCGGGCGCTGAAGGAGCAGATCCGCTCGGCTGACGTAAGCGGCAGCTTTGCCAGCGTAACAAAGACTTTCCGGTTGTTTTTGCAGTCGGCCATCCTTGGTGTCGGTGCATTTCTTGTGCTTCAGGGGGAACTGACTGCAGGCGCAATGATTGCCAGCTCAATCCTGCTGGGCCGGGCGCTGGCACCGATGGAGCAGCTTGTGGCGCAATGGCAGTTGGTTCAGACCGCAAAAAGAGGCTGGGACAATCTGGCCGAACTGCTCGGCACCGTACCCCCCGAACGTGTGAATACGCGACTGCCGAAACCCAAAGCCAAGTTGGTTGTTCAAAACCTGACCGTCTTTCCGCCGAACTCACGGCAAGCCGCTCTGAAAGCCGTTTCCTTCAACGTGAACCCCGGCGAAGCAGTTGGCTTGATTGGGTCGTCCGGCGCGGGGAAATCCACACTTGCCAGATCCTTGACTGGCGTATGGCGTCCGCACAGCGGCACGATCCGGCTGGATGGCGCCGCGCTGGATCAATACGGCTCGACCGAACTTGGCGGCCTCATCGGCTATCTTCCGCAGCGGTTTCAGCTGTTCGACGGCACGATTGCCGAAAACATTGCCCGAATGGCGCCCGAGCCGGACGATGCCGCCGTCGTGGCAGCCGCAAAGAAAGCAGATGCGCATGAGATGATATTGCGGCTCGCAGATGGCTATGACACCTACGTGTCGGCGAACGGAGGGCAACTGTCCGGTGGTCAGATGCAACGTATCGGCCTTGCCCGCGCCATGTACGGCGACCCCGTTCTGCTGGTGCTGGACGAACCAAATTCAAACCTCGACGTCGAAGGCAGTGCCGCGGTCAATCGCGCAATTGAAGAGTTCAAGGCAAACGGAAAATCCGTGTTGATCGTGGCCCATCGACCGGCCGCAATCCAGGAATGCGACAAGCTGATAATGCTTGAAAACGGCACCGTCCGGGACTTCGGCGCCAAGAAAGACGTTCTTCGGAAACTCGTTATCAACCACGAACAAATCGCAAAAACCGCCAGACAGGGAGGCCTGAAATGAAACCGGAACGGTCCGATGTAAACTCGTCCCTGTCCTGGTCAGCGCGCGGCCCAGTGCTCGTGGGTCTCGTGGGCCTGATGCTTTTGCTTGGGGGCTTTGGATATTGGTCCTTCACGACCAATATTGCCGGGGCAATCGTTGCCAGCGGTCGAATTGAAGTCGATCAAAATCAACAGGTTGTGGAACACCCTGATGGCGGCGTGGTCGCCGAGATACTTGTTGACGAAGGGTCCTTGGTCGAGGCCGGTGATGTTCTGATCAAGCTGGCGTCCAATGACCTTGCCACCAAATTGGCGATCGCCGAAAAAGAGCTTTACGAGCTCATGGCCCGCCGTGGTCGTCTTGAGGCGGAAAGAGACGGAACCGAAGAAATTCGCTTTGACCCCATACTTCAGCAAGCCGCATCTTTGGACATCGACATCGCGGACTTGGTCTATGGGCAGGAACGATTGTTTGTGGCGCGCAAGGAGTCCATCGCGCAGGAGATTGATCAGCAACTCAAAAGAGTTGGTCAGATCGACAGTCAGATTGTCGGGATTGATGCTCAAAAACTGGCGCTTGCCACCCAGCTGGACCTGATACGAAAGGAACTGACGGATCAGGAATCCTTGTTTGAACGCGGATTGGCCCCCGCATCCCGCGTTCTGTCATTGCAACGGGAAGAAGCACGCTTGAGCGGCACGATGGGTGATCTGACTGCCCGTATCGCGGAATCCGAGGGGCGAAAGACCGAAATCGAGATTCAAATCCTCAAGTTGCAAAGCAAACGCCGCGAAGATGCCATTACCCGCCTCAGGGACCTGCGGTATCGGGAACTGGAATTACGCGAGGAAACGACGAATATCGCAGAGCGTATCGCCAACCTTGAAATCACGGCGCCGGTCTCTGGGGTCGTACATGGATTGAACATCTTCAGCCTTGGCGCGGTTGTGAAACCGGCTGAACCGGTATTGTACCTCGTTCCGCAGGATCGTCCGCTGATCATAAGTGCCCGCGTCGACCCCATTCACGTTGACCAGATGTTCGTCGGACAAGATGTCGTTTTGCGCTTTTCGGCCATGGATCAGCGCAAGACGCCCGAATTGACAGGACGGGTCACCCTGGTTTCTGCGGATGCGTTCGAGGAAGCTTCGACAAACCAGACCTACTACACGGCCGAGATCGCACTGAATGCCGGAGAGCAGAAAAAACTGCCCGCGGAAACACCTCTGGTCCCTGGAATGCCGGTCGAAACCTTCATACGGACGCAGGACAGAACACCGATTGCCTACCTTATCAAACCGTTCAGCGACTACTTTGCGAAAGCATTTCGTGAGACTTGAGTGTGGGCCCCGTGTCGCCGTCAAATCGAGCCACGAGCGATTCACATAGGTCTTTCTGGCCCTGCGCGGAAAACCCGTGCGCTGCGACTGGTACGAAGATAAACCCGCTTGGCTCTTGAAAAAACGCCAATGAAACTTCAACAGCCCGAACTCGGCTGTTTCCTGCAGAGCGCCCTGCCGCCTGCAGTGCCCATCACTCCAAGAAGTCAGAGACCAGAAGCTGGAATAGTTCAGTTTTCTCGGCATGAACCGCATGGGCGCAACCCGGCACGACCGCAAGCGAGGTCTTGGGGATTTCTTGCCAAAGCATATGCGTCTGGTTCCACGGATAAGTCCGATCCCGATCGCCCCAAAGCACAAGTGTTTCCTGCCGGATTTGGCTGAGGTTCTGCTCTCCGGACCAGGAGTGCATCGCGTCCAGGCCGGCGTTTATTGCAGCCATTTTGCATTGCGCGGCGACAGCGGCGCAGTGCTCAAACCCTTGTGCGGCTTCACGATCCAGAAACCAAGTTGCAGAGATCCTATGGGCAGTTGCGGCAGGCGATTTCCTGAGAGACCATGACTCCATCGAGCGCCCCAAAGGGTGGTGCCACGCCAGCCCGGGGTCGTGGAGGCGCTGCATCACCCAATCCGCCGTGCACAAGGGCACCCAAAAGCCATTAAGTTAAAGGTGCAACTTCTGCACTTCCATCGAAGAAGCAAATCTTTGGTCAACGACAGGCTTTCTCGATCAACGCAATAGGTCAGCATTCGACCGCACAGACGCCGCCTTGACACAGGAAACTCGGCGGCCATCGGTTGAAGCCCGCTCAACTTCTGACTCGCGACCCAACCGGAGCGTTTGACCGACTGGCCACGCATTGCCATAACTACACTGCCCACAGAACTTAGACGGCATCAATGCAGTAGATCGAAGGGTCCAATACCTGCATCGACGAGCAACGAGACCGGACTCACTCAGTCGGCATTTGCGCCGTTGGTGTCGACATGGAAATCGCTCGTTCCTCATCCGTCATATCTTCGGCAATCCCGTCAAAGAGCGGTGTCGAAAGATACCGCTCGCCTGTGTCGGGCAGCATCACCAGCATCACCGATCCGTCCGGGGCGCTTTTGGCCACTTCCATTGCGATGGCAAATGTGGATCCCCCTGAGATTCCGGTGAAGATCCCCTCCTCTGCTGCCAGACGCCTGGACCAAGCAATACCATCCGCTCCGGCGACGGGGAGCAGTTCATCATAGTAAGCATTGTCCAGAGCTTCCTGAAGCACATACGGGATGAAGTCGGGCGTCCAACCCTGAATGGGATGCGGTTCAAAAGCCGGATGGCTCTCAGTGGGTTGATGGGCCTCATTGCGGGTGTTCACGTAGCCAGACCCGACAATCGCAGCATTTGCAGGCTCGGTCAGGATGATCCTGGTGTCAGGTCGATTCCGCTTGAGCACGCGCGACACGCCCGAAACGGTGCCGCCTGTTCCATAACCGGTGATCCAGTAATCCAGCCGCTCTCCTTCGAAATCGCTGAGTATTTCCCTCGCTGTCGTGGCCTCGTGGATGTCGGCGTTGGCGCTTGTCTCGAATTGGCTGGCGAGAAACCAGCCATTTGCCTCGGCCAACTCCTTGGCCTTGGAGTACATCCCAAAACCCTTGAGCGCACGAGGCGTCAGCACAACCTTGGCCCCAAGAAACCGCATCAACCGGCGGCGTTCCACCGAGAAGCTGTCAGCCATAGTGACCACAAGCGGATAACCCTTTGCAGCACATACCATCGCAAGACCTATCCCGGTATTTCCAGAGGTAGCCTCGACGACCGTTTGCCCGGGTTTCAGCCGACCTTCCCTTTCGCCCGCTTCGATGATGTTCAGCGCAAGGCGGTCCTTGACCGAGCCCGCGGGGTTGAAGGCTTCAAACTTGACGTAGACCGTCACGTTGGCCGGCGCGATTTTGTTGATGCGAATGCACGGCGTGTTGCCGACCGTGTCCAGGACGCTGTCATATAAACGGCCGCGCCCGGATGTGGTTCGAATTTCCATGTGCCCCTCCTGCTTATCCACTTTTCTTCAAATGCGAAGAAGACTGCCACAAGCGCGATGCAATTGATAGAACGTCAACAGCACAGTAGAGGAACGGACCTTCTCCCACGCTACTAAAGCTGAGAGCCGATTGGCAAAATACTGAAAAATCCAGCTACGATATGATCCCAAGCCGAACCCGTTGGCTCTGAGTCATATTGAAGGATTTCTCCGTTCTCGCCCCGGGTTCTCCATTTGAGTTGGCCAGCACTCTCCAGCGTCACATGATATGTATATGCTGGAAGCGCATCGTCCAAAGCACCCATGGTTTGTGCGGTCAACGCCGGAGAGTCGATGAGAATGCCCATTTCCGTGTTTATGTTGACTGAACGAGGGTCCCAATTGAACGAACCGACAAACAGATATCTGTCATCGACAGCGAACGCTTTGGAATGAAGACCTGACCGAGATTGAGCCCAGTTTATTCCACGACGTTGGACCTGATAAGCGTCAGGCCGCAATTCATAGAGCTCGACCCCACCGCGCAGCAACGCCCGGCGTTTCTTGGCATAGTGCGCATAGACTGGTGCTACGTCGTTTGAAGCAAGCGAGTTGGTTACGACTTTGACTTCGACACCTCGGTTTTCCAGTTCGGTCATCCACTTCACGCCGTTGTTGCGTGGCACGAAGTAGGCCGAAACGATATTGACCTCCCTGTCAGCACCTTCGAAATACGGCAGCAGTTGCGACGCGAGAATTGGATCTGAGTTATCAAGCCCTGCGGCTTTGGAAGGCGGATCGGCGTAGAGTTTTGCGGGCACCCAATCCAAGGAAAGCGTGCCGTCTGCAAAATTCTCCCTTGCAGATTTTCTGAGAGCTTCGCCGTACTGGGTCTGCTTTGCCGCCTCCACGAGCTCATTCAGTCTGCTTCGCGCTTGGCCAAGCGAGAATTCTTCAGGTTGCCCGACGACCACACGAGCCGGAACCGAGAACTCACTGTTCCAGTATTCGTCAAAGCTTTGCGAAACTTCATTTACGACGGGACCGGCTGCCAGAACATCCAGATCCGCATAGTTCATTTCCTCCCGCGCCAGGAAGTACTCGGCGCCGATATTCCGGCCACCGACAATTGTGAACACATTGTCTGCGGTCATCGACTTATTGTGCATTCTGCGATTGATCCGCTTGAAGTCCGTGAGCCCGGCAATGATCAGGCTTTGGTCGCGCCAGAAAGGATTGAACAAACGGATTTCAATGTTCTCGTGGTAGTCCAAAGCGGCTGTCATCGCGTCGTATCCGGATGTGTCCATGTCATCCAAAAGCAAGCGAACACGTACGCCTCGGTCCGCCGCCTGCAAAAGGCTGGCCGCAAAGAGGTGACCTGTCGGGTCGTTATGCAAAAGGTAGTATTGAGCGTCGATCGATTGTTCAGCCGCTGCAGCGAGTAGAAGCCGCGACACCAAGGCTTGTTCACCGTCGCTGATCAATTTGACACCGGACCGGCCGTCTTTGGGGTCCCCAAGCCGGGTCGCCGCCTGCCCAAGTGCGCTGTTTGTCCTAGCCGAAAAGGAAACCGAATTGGTCTTCTCATATGTACGGACTTTTGGGGCACAAGCGACAAGAGCGAATGTGCAGAACGCACAAAACATGATTGTCCAAGGCTTCATCGATTTCCTCCGCTCGTCATTCATAAGTGACTACGCCAAGAGGTACGATTGCAAGTTTGTTCCGAGAAAGGTCAGGAGGTTTCCTGAAGTAGTGTCGTTCCAGAGGAATTGCGGCTAAAACCCAGCTAGGCCGGCTCGACTAAAAAAATTTGATCGTCTTACGAACCACCCTGTCGAAAATCGATCCGCGCTCATGCTCAATATCCTCCAGATTCCGTAGCGGCAGCGGAAACCGAATGTAGTCTTTTCCACCAAGCGAATGATCTCTGGCCTGGTCCGACAAACGAACAGAGACTTGCATCGAGAATGCGCCCTCAATCTGCAAATCGAGCCGTCTCAGATTGAGGAAGGCGGCGCAACCCGCGGTAATGCCGACAGAACCCCCTGACGGAAGAGTTAAGTGCAGCTAGGCGGGAGTGAGTCGCGGCACTGTCAGGCGAATTCGAAGCCGTCTCAGTTTACCGCGGAAGCCACGAATCTATTCGGAACAGAGTTTACTATACTCGCCAAGACCAGCGGGGCGGACCAGCCTGAAGGTCCCCGGGCTGGGTCATTGACCACACTCTCTGACGTGGAGATGGGGTCAACCAAATGCGGTGTGCCGCATAACTCAGGCGGCATTCAGGCTGAATTGGAGTATCTCAAGGCCATGCAACGCCGGACAGAGTCTCCAAAAACATAATGAGATCAGCGATCTCCTGCTCGGACAAGTTCAGTTCTGAAAGTATGGCCTCACCGTCGGCATGCAGCCTTTCGGTATTAAGCTCGCTGTAGTGCCGGACCACCGCATCCAAGTCGATCAAACTGCCGTCGTGCATGTAGGGCGGAGTTTCAGCCACACCGCGCAGGCTTGGCGTACGAAAGGCCCCAAAATCAGAATGACGCCTACGTACACTGCGAACCGCCCACGCACCTTGCCTGGCGGGATCGTCGTTCCATTCCCCGTCCAGTGTGTAGACGCTTGAAAATAGGAAATTCAACCCTCCGAACCGTCCTTCATCGACTTCGGTTTCGCTTAGAAAGTAAGGCACACCGGCGTCGTGAAATTCATTGTTGGAAAATGCCGGGCCATTGTGGCAAAGGGCACATTTCCCGCGCCCCAGAAAGAGCTTTAGACCTCTCTGAGCAGCTTCGGGATAGTTCTCAGCCGCCAACAGATCTCCGCGTTCCAGCGCATCGCGGAAACTGTCAAATTGCGTCCGCTCGGTTCTAAGCGTCTCCAGATAGGCTGATAGAGACTTGGCCGTGTTGACCAGCACCAACTCCGGGTCTTGATCTCGGATATTGCCAAAAAGGGACTCAAAATCAGCAGCATAAGAACTCTCGGAAATTGCCGCCTTTAGACTTTCGCTGCTGTGAGCCATCTCTTGTTCTTCGATGATCGGATGCAGACTTGCTGCCCAGAGACTATCGCTCTTGCCTCCCCAACCGTACCAGCGCAGACCCGCGAGGTTTCTCAGGGATGGGGTGTTCCGATCCAACCTGACACGGCCGAGCGCCCGCGCCTCGGATGTTGCAAATGCCTGTTCGGGGTCGTGGCAACTCGCGCAAGAAAAAGCGCCGTCTACCGACAGCACCGGATCGTTGAACAAAGCCGCGCCGAGCGAAATAGCTCTTGTGTCACCTGAAACGCGATTGCTGGGGTCTGGCTGGTATATTGGTGGCCACGGCCCGAAGGAACGCGTTTGCTGTATTTCCTCTTCGGACAATAGAATTTCTGAGTGTACCGCAACCGGAAGCGCCATTAGCGCGGTTAAAGCCCAGAACTTCATTTGAGCGTAATCTCTGATGTGTAGGACAGCGATCGCCCTCCGATATGAACGTCAGCCTGCAGCTCCCAGAGTCCCGGCATGTGAAACAGCAAGTCATCGACCCGGAACATTCCATCGCCCAATGCCGAAACTTCGGGAACGTAATTCAAACCGTGCTGATGAGCGGGCATGATTGCATCAACACGCACCTCATGTGCCGTTGCTTCACTGCAGACTGAAATCAGAACGGAAAACGGTTGGGCCAACGGAATTTCGCTGACACCCAAATAAACCGCAGGCGCATCTGGGGCTTCCGACCCCATGCGTTGCCCCACAGCGTCACAAGCAATTGCTGCGCCCGGTGAAGCAAGAAGCCAGGCAACCCAACGGATCATTCTGATGCCAGCAAACGTTCAGCGTTGGCATAGGCGATGTTGTCTGCGATCCGATCCGGCAGCAGATCCAGCCATTCACGCGAAAAATCTGCGTGCGGGCCAACATAGTACCAACGCTCCGGAGCAAATGTGTCCGTCCCAACCATGAACCGTTCGGGATGCGCCTCGAACGCGGCCTTCCAATCCGGGTCTAATCGGCCGCGTGAAACCATATCCGACCGAAAAGCCAAGTCCGCCCAAAGCCTGGGATAGGTGTCCAACGCGTCAGACACACTGGCCGGGTCATCAAAGCCAGAATGCGCCCACAAAACCCGCGCCTCCGGCCAAGTCTCGAAGATCAGGTCAACTGCCTCGCGA
The DNA here is from genome assembly GCF_056539185.1 of Ruegeria sp. BC6. Classification (NCBI taxonomy): domain Bacteria; kingdom Pseudomonadati; phylum Pseudomonadota; class Alphaproteobacteria; order Rhodobacterales; family Roseobacteraceae; genus Ruegeria; species Ruegeria sp. BC6. The sequence continues at coordinate 49,648 of NZ_JBQFUM010000001.1, read as the reverse complement.
TCACCGTGGTGGTGTAAAATGAGGTTCCGCTCTTTGGCCAGTGCAATCATACGCTGGATGACCGGCGTTTTGATATCTTCGCCGTAAGCGTGAAACTCGCCGATAGCTTCGTAGTCGTTTTTGGCCAGGTTTTCTTCCAGATAATCAATTACAGTTTCATCGTGCATCCAGGTGTTGATTTCACCGCGACGACGGTACGGGCGCAACGCTGGAACGACGATGTCCGGTGCCGCGTCCAACAACAGCTGAGTGCCATTGTCGTCCGAGCTGGAAACTAGCGCTTTCCGTACGCCCGCATCCCGAAGGATTTTAGCCACCTGTTCTGGTGGCACCAGTTCGACGGCGTCGTGGCTGTAATGAATATGCGTGTCGAAGATGGGGCGCTCTTGTGCGATGGCGGCACTGCAAAACAGCGCAGCGCCCAAAATGAAGATACGTTTCAGCACCTCAAGCCTCCTATCTATCAATCAGTCCTTGGCAAGCGTCACGTCGAAATTCACATGCAAGAAAGGTTCATGGATCTTACCAGAAAGCTCCATGCCATCAGGAAATTCAGAAGCCGGGCGTTCAACATATGTCATCACCAGATCGTCGCGCACGCCAAACACCGTGTCTTCATCCAGATAGGGATCATCGTCGGGAAATATCTCGGTCACCAAAGTGCGATAACCGGGAGCTTTGACGATGTAATGCAGGTGCGACGGTCGCCAGGGATGGCGACCACAGGCTCGCAGAATGTCTCCGACTGGCCCATCAGATGGCACCGTGTATTCCACTGGTTTGACCGTGGTGAAAGCGTAACGGCCATCTGAGCCGACCGTCATCAAGCCATGAAAAGAGTAGATATCCTGTTCCTCATCCTGACTGGCGTAGAGCCCGTTTGGTGCGGTTTGCCAGATGTCGAGCTCGGCACCCGCAATCGGATTGCCCTTTGTATCCCGGACCACGCCTTCAGCAAGAAGGACCGGCCCGCCGTAGTGACGTTTCATATCGCCACCGATCGGCAGCGGGGGTGCGCCTGAGACGTGAAACGGCCCCAACACAGACGAACTGGTCGCGTCAGGGCTGGAATGCAGCATGTCAACCAATGACGACAGGCCCAACACGTCCGAGGCTAGCACGAATTCATGCCTATCCTCGGTTTCCACCGCGGCGCAGCCTTCCAGAAACGCAATCCCAGCGCGCCACTCGTCATGCGTCAGGTTGGTTTCCCGTGCGAAATCGTGCAGGTGTTTGACCAGTGAGCCCATGATCTCGCGCATTCGTGGATCTGAGTCTTTGGACAGGTACCCCATGAAGACGTCAGTGATATTGTCTTTGGTGACAGAGCGCATCTTGGCCTCCTTAAATCAGGGCAAGGCTGAGGATCGGGAACTCGATCAGAATGAACAGAACGATCAGCATCACGAACGCAAAGGGAAGTGCGCCCATGAACACGTCTTTGAGTGATATGCGGTCGTCGTTGATCGTGGATTTTATGACAAAGCAGGATATGCCTAAAGGCGGTGTCAAAAGCCCGATTTCGGCTCCGACCACGGTGATAATGCCGAACCAGATCAGCGACATATCCAGCGCCTCGGCCATAGGTAGGAACAACGGAACAACGATAAGAATGATCGACGCCGTGTCGAGCAGCGTTCCCAGGAACAGCATCAGAAGAACATAAAGCAGCATGATCGACCAAAAGGACGCGGAATTCCCTGCAAGCAAGTCCTGAAGTTGATTGGGCAACCCCGCCAGTCCCAGCATTCGACTGTATATTGAAGCCGCCGTAATCAGGAACAGGATCGCCGCCGTGATGTGCCCGGTTTCCAGCAACGCGTCCCAGAATGCGCGCGGAGACATAGACTTGCGGGCAACCGCGATGATTAGCGCGACAAAAGCTCCGGCGGCTCCTGCTTCTACTGCCGTCAACCAACCCGTGTAGATACCACCAAGCACGATGGTAATGATGAACAGTGTCGGCAGTGTCTTGGAGGCGATCTCGCGTCCTGACATCCACTCGGTGTCTTCAACAACACGACCACCGACGAAAGCTGGGGTGAAGCGCCCCATGACCCAAATCGCGCCGACATAAGCGATTGCCAGCATAATCCCTGGAATGACCCCCGCCAGGAACATGTCACCAACGGATTGTTCGGCCACGAAGGAATAGATGATCAGCATTGCCGACGGCGGGATGATCATCCCCAAGACCGAAGACCCAGCTACAACCCCAACCGCAAAACGTGGATTATATGCCTGCGCCATCATCTGCGGGACCGAGACTTTGGTGAACACCGATGCGGACGCAATGGACGACCCGGTAACGGCCGCAAACACGGCATTTGCTCCGACGGTCGCCATTCCGATACCGCCTTTGACCTTGCGAAATCGCATGGTCATGACCTCGTAAATATCCCTGCCTAGTCCCGCTTTTGAAACGATGAGCCCCATAAAGGTAAACAAAGGGATTGTCGCGAAACTATACTCCATCGCGCTATCGCCAACCGCCACTTTCAACAGGTTGAGCGCAAGCGTGAAGTTGTCCCGCATCAGCCAGATCGACACGAACGAGACCACGCCCAGAGCGATAGGAATGTAAACGCCCGCGTAAATCAGAAAGACGATGGCGATGACCGAGATCAGGCCAATCTCGATCGGGGTCATTCTGCAGCCTCGTCATGCTCTGGGGTGCGGACAAGTTGCGGGCGGTCCTGCGCCGTGACGACCTTGAGCAGGAAGATCACGCAGGCAAGCGCAGTACCGCACGCGATGACCAGTTTGACCGGCCACCAAGGCAATGTGAAAAGACCCGGTACTCCGAAGTAGTCCTGTGTCTCCCACATGTGAAGAAATTCTGGGAAGGTTACATAGGCGATCAAGGCCATGAAGATTGCCGAAATGGCGTTGATGATGCGCCTCAGGTTGGCTGTCAGAACGGGGCGACGATGGTGTAGCAGGTTCAAAAACCCGTCCGAGCGCGTCAATCGATCCACTCTGACCACATCGGCCAGCTGCAGGAACACGATCATCACGACCGAGAATTGCACCATCTCGTAGGTTCCGCGCAGTGGGGCCGAAAACAGGCCCCGCGCAATGACGTCAACATTCAGAATGACCACCAACGCTAGGACGACAAGCGTACCCAATGCGTTGGCGGCGATTGCAAGCGAATTGGCGACCCGCGACAAGCCAGCAACTGCGGTCTTCAGCATGAAAGGCCCCTTTCGTGGATCGCCAGCCAGTTATTTGGCCGTCCAGTCACGAACTCCGGTGAAACCCGCGTCCTGCAGCTTGCCGAGGTAAGCGGCCAAAATCGCGTCGCCTTGTTCTCCGTTTTCATTCAGGATGGCTGCCCATTCCTGTGCAACATTTGGCATGGCGTTGGCCCAAGCCGCTCGTTCTTCGTCCGAAACTTCGACAATCGTTCCGCCGGCTTCGGTATAGGCATCCCTTGAGGCCGCGGCGCGGTCCATAGCAATACCGGCCACATGATCACGGTAGTCGATGGCAACGGCCTTAAGAACGTCTTTGACTTCGTCCGGCAACTTTGCCCAATAGTCAGAATTCACAGTTATCGTCTTGGAATTCACCGCACCCAAGTCAGCTTTGAGCATGTAAGGAGCTACTTCGGCGATCTTGAATGTTTTGGCAGCCTCGGGCCAAAGCATCGCACAATCGACCAGGCCAGTTTGAAGCATATTGTAGAAATCGGTCAGACCACCACGTACCCCGGCCGCGTCTTTGATGCCTTCAAGATATCTGAGGTTCAGTCCAGCTCCGGCCACTTTCCGGCCTTCCAGATCTGAAACAGCCGAAACCGGCTCTGTACAGAAAACCTGATAGGTATCGAGCACGACGCCAGTTGCCAGGTAAACCTGGTTCTGCGCGGCAAACTCATTTTGCATCGCCGGGAACTCACGCGCGATTTCATCCACGGCTTTGGCCACAGCACGGGCGTCGGATGCAACGAAGGGCGTCGACCCCGAGATACCCTGACTAGGTAGCTTTGAAGAATGGAAGATCGTTGTGACGATCCCAATATCTCCAAGGCCAAGTTGGACACCTTCCAAAACACCCTTCGGCTTGACGATCGAACCGCCATAGTTCTCTTGCCAGCTCATCTTGTAGTTACCGGACTCAGCCAGCCGCTTGTCCACTTCTGGAATGAAGAAATTGGTGAATTCCTTCACCCATAGGGCCCGATCTGGGTACCCATCAATCACAACAGCTGAAATGGTCTCTTCCGCCATAGCAGGCATCGCCATGACGCTTGCCACAGCAGCCGCAACAAGGCTGCGTTTGGTCCAGTTTTTCATTTCTCTCCTCCCAGAAAGTCGGGTCTGTTGACTTTTAGCTGCTTGTTTTGACCCAGTTTACGGTCAGGTCAGTGCCTGCCGCTTCGAACAGCTTTGAGATGGCACAGTATTTGGCCGTTTCCTCACCCACGCGTGTCAGCTCCTCCTGACTGGCGGGCGTTTCACAATTCACGGTGAGTTCAATTTCCGGAAACGGAACATCGATCTCTTCTTCCATTAGGACACCACGGCGATCCAACCTGCATTTCGCGTCTATCGTCACTGTGCCAAGATCAACTCCCAAACGGTGCGCATTCTTGTGCCCGATGACGTTGGTGCAGGCGATCAGCGCTGCCATTGCGGTTTCGGTCGGAGACGGGCCAAGATTTGTTCCGCCGCGTTCGACCGGTTCGTCTACGACAACATCTAAATCACGAATGGGAATCTCGGTCCGCGCGTGCGTCGGGCATTGAGCTGTCGTGCGGTACGTGACGACAGGTTTCACTTTCATGGCCACTGGGTCACCTCCTCATGCATAAGAGCAAACCTTTTCGAATGGGAAGCGAGGCAGCTTGTGAAACAGTCCCGTTTCATCTGCGTAGCCCAGATTGCACAAAAAGTTCGACTTGAGCGTTGTTCCTGCAAAGAACTCCTCGTCGACGATCTTGTTCGAAAAGCCGGACATCGCGCCGACATCCAACCCGACAGCTCGGGCGGCGATCATGAAGTAAGCGCCCTGAAGCGTTCCGTTGCGAAAAGCTGTATCGGCCACATATTCGGGATTGTTCTCAAACAATGGCCGTCGGTCTTCGTGCGGGAAAAGAAAAGGCAATTCCTTCCAGAAGTCCATGTCATAGGCAATGATAGCCGTAACCGGCGCATCCATCATTTTTTGCACGTTCTTCGGCTTCAACGACTTGGCAAGCCGCTCTTTTCCTTCGGCACTTTTCACGAAAACGAAGCGGGCGGGCAGCGTATTCATGCTGGTCGCGCCGTTGATCGTGATGTCGTAAATCTCTTCGAGCAGATCGTCAGAAACCGGCTGGTCGGTCCAGGCATAGTGAGACCTGGACTCGCGAAGGATCAAGGCAATTGCATCGTCCGACAATCGCGGAATGCGCCGGCGCAGATCACGATGATCTTGCTGCGCCTTGGCGCGCAGTGCTTCCAGCTCTGCCCCGGTTGGTGCGGTCATGCTGCGGCGACCTTTGACTTGGCGTCTTTTTCGTCAATCACTGGGCTGGCGCAAACTCCAATGCCTTCAATCTCGACCTCGACGGTTTCGCCGGGTTTTAACCAACGGGGATTGGGCTTTTTGGCGTGTCCCACACCAGGTGGCGTGCCCAGAGCAATCAGATCCCCCGGCTCCAAAGTGGTATATTCCGAGATCGTCGCAATTACCTGCCGGACACCCCAGATCATATTGGCCGTGTTCGAGCTTTGCAGGATTTCATCGCCCACACGGCTTTCGATCTTCAGACCTGATGCCCCTTCCGGCAACTCATCCGGCGTCACGGTGAAAGGACCGATCGCGCCCGTGTCATCAAAGTTTTTGCCGGGCGTCCACTGAACGGTTTTGCGCTGATAGTCCCGCAGCGAACCATCGTTGAATACAGTGTAGCCAAAGACATAATCCAGCGCGTCCTGCTCCGAGATATGGCGGCCGCGTTTTCCAACGATCAGCATAAGCTCGGCTTCGTAGTCGAGTTTTTCCGAACACGCAGGCCGCACCATAGGCTGGCCCGCCGCCATGATCGAATTCTTACCGCGCATGAACAGCGTTGGATATTCGGGGATGTCGTAGCCGCCCTCTTTGATGTGATCCGTATAGTTCAAACCCATACAAATGATCGTGCCGGGTGACGCCACGGGCAACGCCGGTGTGACTGAGGATAACGGCACACTATCTGCCGAGGTGATTTTTTCAACCAGCGAGTCGGCCAGGCCAGGCTTGCTGATCAAACCCATCAAGTCGGAACCGACGGCAGGGTCCAAAGCCGTTAGATTCACTGCGTTTTCACCGTTCACGGCAAAAACCGCTGTGCCTTCCGAAGTCTCTCCCACCAGGTATTTCATTGTCACCTTCCATGTTAGCTTGCTTGATTTTTGCCGACTATTTTGCAATATGTCAAATAATATCGATTTTCTTGGAGGCCGCGAATGGTTGCTTGGGCAGACTACAAATCAGAAGCAAAAAGCCGCGGTGCGCTTGCGTTGGAGCTTTACGTCGCGCTGAGCACGCCAGCCAAAGCGCCCGAAGATGTAAAAGCTTCATTGCCAGATCACCTGGCGTATCAGGCGCAGCTTGAACATTCGGGGCAACTGGCTTTTGCAGGCCCCATGTCGGATGAAACCGGCGAGCATATGCAGGGGATTGGCCTCATCATCTATAGGGCCGACAGTCTCGAAGCCGCCCGAAAGCTGGCAGAAGATGACCCGATGCACAAAAGCGGGGCACGCAGCTTTGTACTTCGGCGATGGTTGGTAAACGAGGGCTCGCTGAACATCACAATCAGGCTATCGACTGGAACGAGCACGCTCAGTTAAGAGCTCCGAGTAGACTGCACCACGAAGAAGGGAATGCCAGACATGGATGCCATGCTTGATACCGAGGGCAAAGAGACATCCGCCACTCATGGTGCGTATCGAAAGCTGCGCGAAATGATCCTGACTGGCGAGCTGCCGCCAGGCCAAAAGCTCAAGATTGAACAGCTCCGCGGGCTCCTGGAGACCGGCGCAAGCCCGGTTCGCGAAGCTCTAAGCCTTTTGACATCGGATATGTTGGTGGAACGAATTGACCAGCGCGGTTTCAGGGCTGCACCAGTAAGCAAATGCAACTTCGAGGAAATCCTTATGTTGCGATGCAATCTTGAAGAAACCGCGTTGCGCAAGTCCATCGCCAATGCAAACTCAGCCTGGGAAGACAGGCTTGTTTTGCGGCACCACCATATGAAAAAGGCGAGCCAAAAAGGGGCACTCGACTTTGAAGACGCACACAAGGCGTTTCACATGGCCTTGCTGGACAATGCGAGGCTTCCTTTACTCTTGCGGTATTGCTCGCAGCTCTACGACCTGAACATCCGCTATCGATATCTGGCGGCTGGCGGGTCGAGTTACAAAAAACGTGATATCAACGCAGAACATCAGGAAATACTGGACGCAGCACTGGATCGCGATGCAGAAAGCGCAACGCGGCATTTGATCGATCATTACCGTCGAACTGGTGAGTATCTGAGCAGTCAGATGGAGTCGTGAAATGCAGCGGAACTGGTTTCTGGGCGATTTGCTTGATCAGCTGTTCGACCGCCCCGGCAAAAAGCGGGGCAAGGATGACAAGCGATCCATCTCGGAGCTATGTGAAGCACTCTTGTCTGCGGAAGGTGAAGTATCAGGTTTCGCACTCGCATCAACGATACTGGATCGATACCAGACCTTGGACGACCCGGAAAAACTGGACTTCTTCGTCTATTTGAATGACCAGCTTGAGTTAGACGCGGATCAACTGTCTGAGACGGCGCGTCGTTATGCCGAGTGTAGAAGTGTCGATCTTTATAAAAGGCTTAGCGAGGCGGCCGAACCCAAACGGCAAGAATTGCTGCGCCGTCTGAATCAACCCTCCGGCGCGACGCAAGAGCTTGTGGCAATGCGCGTTGACCTGTTGCGTTTTCTCAAATCCAACCCCGAACTCAAGCGCACAGATGTAGATTTCGTGCATTTACTGCGAAGCTGGTTCAACCGGGGGTTTCTGGTCCTCAAACAAATCAGTTGGGATACACCAGCCCGCGTTCTGGACAAGGTCGTCGCGTATGAGGCCGTCCATCAGATTCATGATCTGGACGACTTGCGGCGCCGGCTTTTCCCGCCCGACCGTCGCTGTTTTGCATTTTTTCATCCCTCAATGCCGGATGAACCGCTGATTTTTGTCGAAGTTGCTTTGACGACTGAGATTCCGAACGCGATTGATGTGCTTTTGTCCGAAGTTCGAGAACCGATCGAACCAGAACAGGCCAAAATCGCCGCATTCTACTCAATTTCAAACTGCCAAAGGGGGCTAACGGGAATCAGCTTTGGAAACCTGCTGATCAAACAGGTTGTGACCGAACTTTCGCGAGAGCTTCCGGGCCTCGACACATTTGTGACCTTGTCTCCGATACCCGGTATGAACCGGTGGTTAGCTGGCGAAACAGGACATTCCGAGCATGGCCATGCTGCCGAAGCCGTAATTGCGGGAACAGCCCCTCCGCAGGACGTGCGGGCGATGGCCGCCCGATACCTGTTACACGCCAAGCGCGAAGATGGGATGCCGCTGGACCCAGTGGCCCGCTTTCATCTGGGCAATGGAGCCGAGCTTCACGAACTGCATGCCGGGGCCGATCCGTCACAGAACGGACGATCCCAATCCGGCGGCGCAATGGTCAATTACCTCTACGACTTAAAAAAGACTGAACGTCACCACGAAGAATTTGTGACGCACGCCACAATCGAAACCTCGCGTTCCGTGCGCGCGGCTTCAACCGCAGTACTTGCGCCCAGACCAGAGGAAAATCCAGCGTGACTAACACACTTTATGACAGCTTGTTTGCCCACCAAGCGGGAAACGAGGCTCCGTTCCTGCTACTCGATGACGGAAAAGTAGTGTCATATGACGCGTTTCTGAAACGCGCTGCGCAGATCGCGCATGTTTTGCAGAAAAGTGGAGTTTCTCCTGGCGACCGCATCGTTGTGCAGGCCCCAAAGTTGGCCGATACGGTTGCACTCTATGCTGCTTCAGTTCAGGCAGGTGCTGTCTATTTGCCGCTAAACACTGCTTACACAATGGCAGAATTGGACTACTTCGCATCTGACGCCCAGCCTGCGGTGATCGTCTGCGACGACAACGACGAAGCTGAGATCAAAACATTGGCGGATCGGTATGGCGCAAGGCTGCTTACCCTTGGCGGTGAAATATCAAGCTTAAGCCGCCAAGCTGACGCGCAGCCCCGCGAGTTTGAAACCGTTGATCGCGCCCCGGACGACCTTGCGGCTTTGCTTTATACGTCGGGAACCACGGGTCGCTCTAAGGGCGCAATGTTGAGCCACCAGAACCTTTTGACCAATGCACAAGCTCTCGCGGATTTGTGGGGTATGACAAACAACGATCGCTTGGTTCACGCGCTGCCGATCTTTCACACGCACGGGCTTTTCGTGGCGATGAACACGTCACTAGTCGCCGGGTCCGAGGTTCGGCTGATGGAAAAATTCGACATTGGAATGATCTTGGAGGAATTACCGCATTCAACCCTTCTAATGGGCGTCCCAACTTTCTACACTCGATTGCTGGCAGATGACGGTTTCACCAAAGAGACGGCGGCGAACATGCGGTTGTTCGTGTCGGGCTCTGCCCCATTGCTGGCCGAAACCCATCAGGCGTTCGAAGCGCTCACAGGCCACCGCATCCTGGAGCGCTACGGTATGACCGAGACAAACATGAACACCTCGAACCCTTATACTGGCGAACGTCGCGCAGGAACTGTTGGCATGGCATTGCCCGGCATCGAGGTGATCGTCACTGATCCTGAAACCGGTGAGCAACTGCCCAGAGGGGCGGTTGGAATGATCGAGATACGCGGCCCTAATGTTTTCCAAGGCTATTGGCAGATGCCCGAAAAAACCGCTGCAGAACTTCGCGAGAATGGGTTCTTTATCACCGGGGATCTGGGCAAATACAGCGAGGATGGCTACCTGTCGATTGTAGGTCGTTCAAAAGACCTCATCATTACTGGCGGTTACAACGTTTACCCCAAGGAAATCGAAGACGTTTTAAACGACATCGATGGCGTACTGGAGTCGGCAGTCTTTGGCGTCCCTGACAACGACTTCGGGGAAGAGATCATTGCCGCTCTGGTTGCTGAGCCAGGCGTAGAACTCGACACGGATCAGATTGCATCAATCATCAGGGAAAGGCTGTCGCGCTTCAAACATCCGCGTCGCTACGAACTCGTCCAAGAGTTGCCACGAAACACCATGGGAAAAGTCCAAAAGAACGTTCTGCGCGATCAGCACACGAAGAAAGAACCCGCTACGGCAGTATCTTAGCCGACCTGCCTAGAACTTCGAACAAACCATAACCCTTTGAACTGATAGTATCCCACGGATTGAATCGCCACCTCATCAGGAGATTGACCATGACTCGCATGACGGCAAAAGACTTCGATCAGGAACTGCTGGATCTGTACGACTATTATGCGCACGGAAAGATCACCAAACGCCAATTTCTGGACCGCGCCGGAAAATTCGCGGTTGGCGGCTTAACGGCTGCCGCGTTATTGAACATGCTCAGTCCGAACTATGCGCTGGCACAGCAGGTGTCGTTCAACGATCCCGATATCCACGCAGACTACATAACCTACCCTTCTCCGAACGGAACGGGTGATGTCCGAGGCTACCTTGTTCGTCCCGCTGGTGTGGAAGAACCCCTGCCCGGGGTGCTCGTGATACACGAAAACCGCGGTCTGAATCCCTACATCGAAGATGTGGCGCGACGCTTGGCGAAAGCAGGCTTTATGGCACTGGCTCCTGACGGCCTAACGTCGGTTGGCGGATACCCCGGCAACGACGCAGATGGGCGCGAGCTGCAGAAGACAGTCGACCGGGTCGAGCTGATGAATGATTTCTTCAATGGATTCGAATACCTGTTGAACCGGGAAGACTGTACTGGGAAAGTTGGCGCTGTAGGTTTCTGCTATGGCGGTGGTGTGGTCAGCGCAATTGCCGTGGCCTACCCCGAATTGGCAGCCGGCGTGCCATTCTACGGCCGCCAACCGGCCTCCGAGGATGTGGCTAGAATTCAGGCACCGCTACTGATTCAGATGGGAGAGCTTGATGAACGCATCAACGCAGGTTGGCCGGAGTTCGAAGCTGCGCTGCAATCCAACAATAAGGTTTACGAGGCCTACATCTACGAGAATGCCAACCACGGCTTTCATAACGACAGTACGCCTCGGTATGACGAGGAAATGGCAAACTTGGCCTGGGACCGCACCATTGATTGGTTTGACACCTACCTAAAGTCCTGAACTGAGTTCGCGGAATGGCGAAGCGACGGCAAAAAATCTGTCGTCGCTTCGGTGTTCAAAAACTTCGAGAGAGAGTCATCAAACAAACTCAAAGCATTCTCGGCCAGCCCCAAATAGCTGCCTTTTTGCTGCACCAAGCTCGCGCCATTCGCCGAGGGTAGCGTTGCATGTCAGCTTCAAGGTGTCTCGATTGGTAAGAGATTGCTAAAGGTTGAAGTGATTTTAGAGGGCGGAGTGAACGGCCGCGAGCTTCTGCAATTTTGCATCCGACTTACTGGCTGCATAGTAATTCGAGAACGGTTGTTTTGGTCCGTGACCCGGTCATACCGGATCGCAATCTCGCTGCGTTCTGCCTGAACGTCCGCATTCTCCTCTGTCATGCAGCGGGTGATTTTCGGCGATGCGGTGGGTAATCTTGCTGCGAGCGCTCGCTGCGTAAATTCTTCACTTCCACGGAGGGCTCGATGCGGTCACTCGCTCTACCGCCACAATTATCCGATTTGCGGACTTTTTCCGTCACTGGCCCGCGTGAACTACTGAGCCGCTTGTGACCCATCCGTCGGATACGCACAGTGTGCGGTTCACAATTGAATTAAGTTATTCCCCAACATTGGGATAAATGAACCCGTTCACCGGGTAGAAGCTGCCATACCGGCCCGGATGACTTTCAACTCGGACCAATGTCCAATCATTGTTTTTGGATACATCCTTGACGCCCATCTTCAATGATACCTTGTTGCGGTGCCAGTTGGCGTGGTTCACGATGACTTCTCTGTCAGTGACGACATCGGATACGACAGCCACGTGACCAAGCGGCATCCCTCGGGTTGCTCGAAATGACATGACCGCACCAACAACCGGTTCATTGCCTCGCTCAAAAGTATTGCGCGCCTTGCCCCACCAGTCCTTGGCGTTTCCGCGAATTTCGATACCGCTGAGGTTACGTGCGTAGGGTACGCACCATACCCTTTGCCCTCGAGCTTGTTTTTGAGAGACCTCGCGCAACGCCATGGCCTGACGTTCTGGATCGAGATCCGCGCCGCTTGGGGCCTGAGCGCAGGCAGAAACAAGAGCAAAAAGCCCCATCGCAAACGCAGCGCGAGCAGTACCGTGCAGGCACGGCCGTTTCGTATTCGCTTTGCTGTCGCTGTTCTTCAAGACATTACATTGACGGTTTGAGGGGTCGGATAGTTTTAAGGCGATCTAATGGGTAATGAAAAGAGCCCAGCCGGATCCCCGGCAGAAATTTGCCAGTTGATATTCATCCTCGAAAGGACGAGCGCGAAACTTTGCAAAGTCAACTTTCTGCGCACAGCCGCCGTCGGTCGATCGCGCAGCATCGGTCACTTGGGGCTCACATCCTCTGTTCGCTGCGTCTTCACTGAGTGACTACTTTGCGGACGAAGTGGCTAGCCTCGGACAACTTCTGAATTAGCCCGAAACATCCATCGAGTAGAAATAGGTCGCACAAATAGTCTGGTCATCAACGCTTGTAGGCGCTGCCGCACCCGTAAACATCGCGATGCCGAGATAGTCGAACCCAGAACTTTCTTCGTTCCAGGCCGCCATAAATGTGATTGGCTGGTCTCCACAAAGCGTGTTTCCCTGACGCAACGGTCCGACGTCACCTGATACCCGGAATACCTGAGCAATAGGCACGTCACCAGACACGCCCCAATTACCTGAACTCTTGGCGTCATGAACCTCGAGATCAAGAGAAGCGCCGGTCTCGAAGACTATCCGCTTGGTAGACAAGATTACTGGCCCGGTAATCGCCATTGCCGTTTCGCTGGAAGGATTGAAGGCCTTGGAATCCTCAAAGAGCGGTTGGGAAGATGCAGCACCCCCCATTACCCCCATAGTTATTTGCAGCATCAGATTCGATCGACGCATTTGATTCTCCATTGTGCGAAGCGGGCTGACAACCTTAAACATGCTTTTGCTTTGTCGTCGAATGCAGCCGAGAGACCAAGCCAATCGTTGTCTATGCTGAGCACGCGATCAAGGTCTGAGGAGGGCTCGAACCTGACGTTCGTCTGAAAATCGTGAGCGTACGCGTGTGAGAATTTGCAAACCCATTGCAAGAGAAATGAGAGTTCGAAGACAAACCCAATGACATGAGCCTCCGGCTGTAACAAGATGGTGGCAGAGGTGTACGTTATGGCGGATGTTTTTGACCGCATTGCAGATTGGTTGCAGAAGCTGGCCTTTTTTGATGCCGACCTTGGCGGGCTAGTCGAGCAGCTAAGTCACAGGCTGATCGATGGTGGCGTGCCGGTTTCGCGTGTTTCCTTGGGCCGCCTGATGATGCACCCTGTAATTGGATTGCTCGACGCAACATGGGATGCTTCCAACCATCGAATTGAATGGACTGTTCTTCCACGAAGCTCGGTGACAACTGATCTCTTCGACAAAGCACCCTTCGGAGAGAACTCGAAATTGGCCAATGAGATAGCGAAACAGCACTTCAACAAGGAAGTCTGGGACTTGGCGGACGACCTTACGAACGGCTCGATCAAGTTTCCTTTCATGCGAGCAGATCTGACTGACGAAGCGACCCGTGACAGATTTCCGCTATTCCAAAAACTCGCTGAGGCAGGTGTCACCGACTACGTCGTATTCAGTGCACCATTCGGCAATCGTACCGTTGTATTTGACGGCAAGGTCGAGTGGGCTTTGGGGGCATCAGTCTCTTTTGCTACAAAGCGTCGTTCTGGTTTCACAGACCGTGAGGTAGATGGTCTGTCGCGACTGTCTCTACCTTTGCTTGGTACAGCGCGTGTTCTGTCAGAGCAGTTCCTGGCAGCTGAGTTGATGGAGGTTTACTTGGGCAAGGTGTCCGGTCGATCTGTATTGAACGGTCAAATAGCCCGGGGAGATGTCAGCAAAATCGACTGCGCTCTATTGTTCAGTGACATACACGGGTCTACGGCTTTGAGCCAGCGCCTGTCACCGGAAAAATATGTCGCGACCGTCAACCAATTCTTCGACTGTGTCGGCGGCGCGGTACACGACCACGGCGGAGAGGTTCTGAAATTCGTTGGCGATGGGTTGCTTGCGATCTTTCCTTTTGATGGCCAACGAAGACTACCCGAAGACATGTGCGAAGCTGCCCTGTCGGCGGCGCGAGAAGCGTTCCAAAGGCATAAAGAGCTTGATCCATCAGACCGTGCTGAGTTTGGGATTGGTTTGCACACTGGCGCGGCTGTGTACGGGAATGTTGGCACTGAAAAGCGTTTGGATTTTACGGTAACCGGCACATCAGTTGCGATAGTCAGCAGGCTAGAAGGCTTGACGCGAAAACTGGATGCGCGGCTTTTGGCAACTGGCGACTTTGTCAGCTTGGTATCTGAAGAGCCACATAAATTGGGGCGGCATTCATTGCGGGGTTTTGATAAAGACTTAGAGGTCTTTTCCTACGGAATTGTCACGTAAAGCTCAATTGCATGAGCCTTTTGCAAACATGCTTTGATGTGCGTTTTGAGATGCAGGCACTAGAATGACAACGGTCTGCTTCGGGCTCGTGTCGGGTTTCCCGCAAGCCTCAGTGTATGGCTTCTCGGCAGACAGAAGCTGCAATTCCAATTATATCAATATAGCTTGCTTCCAGGCTGAAACGGAAACTCACAGAAGCATCTGGTAACACGCGGAGCTGACAGGGTCGTAGTCCAATTCATTGTTTCAACGTTGACCCTGAAGACGCCGGATGTAGTCGCTGACGACCTCCTCCCAGAGCATCGGCCACCACAATACCCAATGACCTTTGTTGTAGCCAGGAACAGCCACGATATGAGTTTCACTATTGGCACCCATCGCTTCCATTGCGGTGAGGTTGGATAGGGAATGCTCGATGCTGTAGAACATGTCATCTTCCCCATAGATGGAAAGTACCGGCCCATCGAATGTTCCAATACGTCGAAAGAGCGTCGGATTGATTTGAGGATCACCGGAGCCCTCTGCCATCCATCCCCCAACGAAGTTGATCACACCAGCGGTGTTTCCCGGATCGTCGCCGGCCTGCATAAGGGCAACAATGCCCCCGCGCGAGAAACCAATCAGTAGAACCGATCCATCACCCACATCCGGTCGTTCCTGCAACGCATGTAGCGCTGCTTTTGCATCCATCAGCGCACGTTCCGCCCCTGCCAAAGATAGCCGGGCCTCCGTCGAATAGCCTTCGGTCCGATCTTCAGCAAAGCCCTCATCATACAATCCGTCAGACCCACCCCGACCGCGGCGCTGTGGGAACGCAGCGATCCAACCGTGTGAGTTCAGAACGTCCGCAAGCCAATCGTTGGAAAAGAACCGATCAAAGGCCTGCGGATCGGTTCCAGAGCCGGTTGATCCGTGATGAACGAGAGCCAACGGGAAAGGCCCATCACCGGGAGGTCTATAGATAGCCACAGCAAGCTCGACCGTTGCGCCGTCTTCTCGGAGTTCCGTCGCAAGGAAGTCTCGCGTTCCAACCTCAAACCACTGGCGGGTCGCCGACGCGAGGACTTCTGAGAGGGTTTGTCGCTCGAGTATTGCGACGCGATCCTCGGTTGGATAGATGCCCCGCAGTCGCCCGGTACCCGAAATTGAATAGCGCGCCGCGAAGTCACTGTCTGTGAATATCAAAGTGTTCCCATCTAAACGCGCTTTGCTTCGAAACCAGTTTCCGCGGCCATGCTGGCCACGTCCGACCGAGTAAACAACATTGAACAACCCATCCTCATCTCGGCTTTCGACGACGAGGATATGACTTCTCCGAGAGTCCCATCTCCCGGTCCAAATTCCAAGAAAAGGAGAATCTGGCGTTACATCAATTGCAATGTCGGCAGGAAGCGGGGCGTCCCCGATAAGAACGGAGTCTTGCGCAAAAGACTGAGTGGCCAAGACAACGAGTGTTGCGACGGTGAGAGAAAAGCTCATGACGAATGCCCCGATGCTGTAAGTGATACGAGTTCGCCCTTTTTTAGCACAGTACACGGTGCGATTAGTGCAACTCATCGCTCTGGACTGCCAAGCCTGCTACTCACCATCTTGTGAAATGTGGTTGGCTTTGCCATTGGTTCCCACTTGCACGCGTGAAAGCGGTCTTTTGCACACGCGATTTCTCAATGAAGCAAGTCCTGGCGTCGCAACGTGGCGGGAAACTGGCCTTTCGATTGTCGTGCAGCCATTTTTTGAGATGTGAGGTCAAAGGTTTTGGACTGAGCTGCCGTGACCGAAAATTTGACTATTCGTCCAGACCTGAAACAAGGGACTTTAGTCGGAGGATTGCCCCCTTGCTTATGCGAGCCCGATCAACTGTAAGAGAGAATCCTTCATCTTCCTCGTGAATAATGCGGCTATCGCGGTCGGCACTTTCATAAATAGCGGTCGCAGCATACGTGCGAATGGGGTTTTGAAATCCCTTCACTCGAACAGGCTCTCGTTCCTCAACCGGAAGCCAGTCTTTTACCAAAGAATAGGTTTCTGCAGCGAGTAAGAGACCTCCTGGATCACACTCGGCCTCAAGTCTCGCAGCAAGGTTCACTTCGCGTCCGATAGCCGTGTAGTCCATCCGGTCTTCCGAGCCGAAGTTTCCAATAGTGCAGTAACCAGTGTTTATGCCCATGCGAGCGCGAAATGGTCGATCGATCAATCCTTTGCGCTGCCATTCCGTTTGCAAGTTGCCAAGCTTGCATTGCATATCTATTGCCATTCGCACACATGCAGCGGCATCTTCTTCTACCCCGAGGCTTTCGGGTTCGCCAAAGTACAGCATCATGGCTTCACCGATAAACTTGTCGAAATATGCGCCGTGCTTCAGGGCGATTTCGGACATTGCTGAAAGATACTCATTCAACAAAGTAGTCAGCTCCTCGGCTTCGAGATGATCTGTGATTTCGGAGAAGTCGACGATGTCTGAGAAGAAGATCGTGAGCTTTCGGCGGCGGCTTTCGATGGCCGCTTGTTGGTCGCCGGCAATGATTGACTTGTAGAGTTGGGGTGGCATGTATTTGGCAAGCTGTTTGGACACGTGTGTCAAAGTGTCATTCGCCTCACGCATCTGGCTCAGCAAGTGTAAGTTGTCTAAGGCGATGTTCGCTTGTGCCGCAAATGTTGTGAGAATATCGAACTGCTCTTTTTGAAGTTTTCCGGTTGAATGCCTCAACACGGCGAGAGCTCCAACTGTTTGTCCTCCTTGTGAAATTGGCACCATGGTGAATACCTGAAACCCCGAGGCGAGGAAGTTTCCAGCCCCGATACGGAACCTGTCTTTCGATGCGGCGACGTCCAGCAGATCAATCGCCTCGCCGTTCAAAATGACTTGACCATGGATTGTTTCTGGATGAAGTGGCGCCGGAAAGCGACGCCGCCAAGCCTCGGCGCCAGCCGGTTCGGGACCAGAAATTGCTCCCAAAATCAGTTTGTCGCCGTCCTGTAATCCAATGCTGATTGTCGACTTTGGGAAAAGCGCTTGACCCGCTTCAACAATCGAGTTGAAGACAGGCTGAGGGTCTTTAATAGAGCTGTTGACGACCTCCAGGATTTTAGCGGTCGCCTTTTGCCGATCCAGCGCCTCCCGCAACCGGAGTTCCAAGGCCGCCAAGTCCTCAGCCGTCGGTTCGTTCAGATCAAGGACGCGTTCTGGCAGCGATTTTCCCCTACCCTTCGGCATCCTGATCCTCCCGTTCGTGATTAACCGTCGACCAGGTCATAATGCTTGATGGATCGAGACTCGACGAGGTCAGCTTCTATCGGATCGATGTGCGGGCTTTGGTAGTTTTCTCCCACAAACGACTTCAGTGCCTCCAGGCTCTCCCAAACTATAACGAAACTGAACTCTCGTGGCGTATCCTCTCTCGGCGCGCCCGGAAGAAGGTGCACGATTCCAGGGGTGCTTTTCATCAACGGGATCGCAGTGTCGCGAAAAAAGCGGCCAAACTCGTCTTCTTTACCTGACCGCGTCGTCACCTGAAAAATTCGCATGATCATACATCCGTCCTCCCAAAGGTGCGGTTTCTGAATGTATGTGTGCCTCGCACGATCCAGCTTAGCGTACTCGATACCGAGTGTCAGATTATGGCTCGGAGCAGTCGCTTATAGTCCAATTCGACAGGCGCATTGCGGACGAAGCCACCTAATATTCAGCTTGTTGCGGTGTGTGATAACGGCCCAAGGAGGACCTTGGGGAAATTTTGACCCGGTGCCGTCAACTGCTGTTTCTAGCACAAAAGGCTGCTACGCGGGCAAAGCTCACACACTCTTCTTCGTGTTGAACGGTTGCTACAGAGAAGTGACGAAGTGCGCTAAATCACCGGTCAACTGTTGTGTTCTGCCCGCGGTCTTCCTATGTGCACTTCATCGGAAATGGAGATTTTATGTCCCGGTAAGGAAGGGAGGCAGCGCGCCTCCCGGAGCATATTCAAGATCTGAAGCACCGCCGTCGCTTTGTTGCCGACGGAGTGCTTTGATGTGCGCACTCTTTCCTACCATCAGCGCCCAAATCTGACCTGGGCCAGAGACATGAAAGTGAACACCCTATGACAAGGGATTACTCCGACTTCCTTCCGCTTCGCGCAAGCGACGCCGGATCGCACGCCAATCTCAGCCCTCTTCAGGCATTGGGATGGCAACCGTTTTTCGCCCAACAGATCAGCGTTGAAGACTTGTCGGCGACACCTCCCGTTCGCGTTGTCGAAGTGCATCGCAATGGGCTGCATGTCGTCGGTGACGGCATCGATACGGTACTTCCGCCTGGAGCCGACGCAACTGTCGGAGACTGGCTGATGCTGGACTCCACACGTCCGCGATCCAGTCGGGTTCTTGAGCGCACAAGCCTCATCAAGCGGCGTGCGCCCGGAACCGACCGGCAGGAACAACTGATCGCGGCGAATATTGATACGGCCTTTATCGTCACGTCTTGCAATCTGGACTTCAAGGTGGCCCGGCTGGAACGCTATGCAGCTCTGGCTTTTGAGGCACGGATGACACCCGTCATCGTCGTCACAAAGACCGACCTCGTGACAGACCCGCAGAACTATGTCGACGCGGCTCGCGCGGTATCGGACATGATCGATGTGGTCGCCCTTGACGCCCGCGGAGATGCGCCACGGACAAAACTGCTTCCCTGGTGCAAGCCCGGCAAGACGGTGGCGTTTCTCGGCTCATCTGGTGTCGGGAAGTCGACGTTGGCCAATGCGCTGCTCGAGAGCCAGTCCATTGAAACCCAAACCATTCGAGAGGACGACGCAAAGGGGCGGCATACGACAACGCGGCGCGAGCTTCATGCGATGCCCAATGGCTGTCTGGTCCTGGACACTCCGGGCATGCGGGAACTGCAGCTCACCGACGCAGCGGAAGGCATCAATGATCTTTTCGCCGACATTCAGGAGTTGGCCGCACAGTGTCGATTCAAGAACTGTCAGCACGATTCTGAGCCGGAATGCGCTGTTTTGAAGGCTTTCGATGAGGGTGTTCTTGATGGCGATCGGCTTCGCAGATGGCGCAAGCTCATGGCCGAAGATGCGTTTAACTCGGCGAGTCTTGCGGAACGCAGGTCGCGCGACAAGGCGTTCGGGAAGATGGTCCGCGGAGTCAAAAAACTCAAAGATGTCAGGAAGTAAGGCGATGACACAGTCGAAAGCCGGTCAAATCGTATGGCATGACCTGTTCACACCGGACAGGGCGCGTTCAATGGCATTCTACCAGCACGTCGCCGACTGGACTTATGAAGTCGAGCGGGCATCGGATTTTGCATGGGGTGGCGGCGAGCAGGATTTCGTCCTCGCCCTCTCCGGTGACGAAGCGGGCGCGGGGTTAATCGAGACGCCTCCGGAGCAAGCGAAGGGCTGGGTCGCCTACATCGAGGTCCCCGACGTGGACCTGGCGGCCAAGCGCGTCGACACGCTCGGAGGCAAAATCGTTCGGGAGCCATTCGAGGTGCCGGGCGTCGGGCGCAACGCACTCGTTCGCGATCCGCTCGGCGCGTTGGTGGGGATTTCGCTGTCTCGGCACAGTTTCCCCGTGCCGAGACGGCAGTTTGGCCCTGAAGTGTATATCGGCAACGGTGATGACTTTCCGCAAGCGTTCTACATCGAACTCTTCGGATGGCAGGTGTCTCCCGATAAGGACCAGGATTGCGCCACTCTCCTCGGGCCTCGGGGCCGTCTTGTTGCAATCCAGCATGCGGCGACTTGGGCAACCGCCTCAAACGCATCTTGGGTCCCGAGCCTAAAAGTTGCTTCAGTCCCTGACGCCTTCCGTGCCGCTGAAACCAAAGGGGCGCATCCGGCCTCCTTGAACTTAAGCGAATCCGTTCAAGCTCAAATCCCCATCCTGTGTGATCCGGACGGAGTGCCGTTTGCGTTCGGCGGCAAGCAGGCAAACCCTTTCTAGCCACCTGCAGATTCTATTCAGGAACTGCAGAGCGGATATTTTCCGCGCTGCAAGGTCCGGAACTCAGCGCTTATGCGCGCTAGTGGACAGTGTATTGGTTGGAATCCAGCCGCAGACTTGTTTCTGAGGTCAGTTCTCCGATGCTTTGGTCCGGCATAGGGGGTGTGTGCCGTAGCCGCTCGGTTTGAAACCAATGACCGACACCTAGTCCCCTACAAGTCTCGCGTACTGCCGTGTCGAGATGTTTGGTGAGGCGCGGAAAGCTGTCTTTCAAGGGGTATTCTGAATTCTGAAGTCGCAAAACCCCATTGCTGCCGTCGGCTTTGACCTCGACGCAGACCTCATTGACCGAGATTGCATTTCATTCGGCTTCGTCTGGGTCCGAAAATGGGTCGACAACAAGTACCAGACGCTTTGCGATGGAGCCAATTCAAGTCGGTGTTTGAGTTCAAACTACCGTTGATCGCTTGCGCATGTACCTCTCAAACAACTTCTTCTGAAAAAGCCTATGAAAGACCAAACCGTTAAGGTTACGCCAATTGCTTCAGCCGTGGCATCAAGTCCAAAAGTTCCCGTGTATACGGATGTTCTGGAGCTTCGAACAACGCGTCCGTCTCCTGAACTTCAAGCAGCTTCCCATGCCGCATCACGCCCACCCGGTCACACATCTGACGTACGACAGGAAGATCATGGCTGATAAAGAGCATAGTCAGGCCCAGATGCTCCTGCAGGTCTTTGAGAATGTTCAGGATTTGCGCCTGAATGGATACGTCCAGGGCGCTGGTCGGCTCATCGCAGATCAGAAAACGGGGCTGAGTTGCGAGGGCGCGAGCAATACAAATGCGCTGACGCTGCCCACCGGAAAACTCGTGTGGATACTTGCGCCACGCTTCCTTGGCCAGGCCAACCCAGTCAAGCAGTTCGCGCACGCGCGGTTCAATTGCGGGCTTGGGCAGGATTTTGTGATGATGGATGGGCTCGGCAACGAGGTCCCCGACCCTCATGCGGGGATTTAGGCTGGAGAACGGGTCTTGAAAGATCATCTGGATCTGGCGGCGGTAGGCTTGCAGGGCCTCTGCCTCCATCACTGTGACGTCTTCGCCATCAAAGATCACCCGACCACCGTCCACAGGATAGAGTGTTCCAATCATCCGGGCGACTGTAGACTTGCCAGAGCCACTTTCGCCGACAAGGCCAAAAACCTCACCGTCGCGAATGTCGAAACTCACCTGATCGACGGCAGTGAAGTACTTGCGTTGCGAGGGCAGCAGCCCGCCCTTTTGGAGGAACGTTTTAGTAATGCTTTCGATTTCCAGCAGTTTGCCGGATTTGGACAGATCGGTCTTTTCCCAATGGGCCGCCAGATCGTCGATCTTGAAGGTTCTTTCCCGCTCGCCATAATTGACCACTGGGAAACGCTCGACTTTGGTGTGCGGGCGCGGCACGGCGGCAATCAGAGATTTGGTATACTCATGTTTCGGTGCGCCGAGGATCTGATCGGTCGTTCCGCTTTCAACCACATGACCGGAATACATCACGGTTACCGAGTCGGTGGTGTCGGCGATAACGCCCATGTCGTGGGTAACGAGGATCACGCCGACCTGACGCTCCTTCGCCAGTTCCTTGATCAGATCCAGCACCTGCGCTTGGACAGAAACATCCAAGGCCGTTGTGGGTTCGTCAGCGATCAGAACACTGGGCTCGGTACAGAGTGCGAGCGCGATTACCACCCGCTGACGCATCCCTCCGGAGAACTGGTGCGGATACTGGTTGAAACGGTCCGCCGGGTCGGGGATGGACACGCGATCCAGCAGCGCAATAGCGCGTTTTTTGGCCTCGGAAGCGGAAAGGCCGAGGTGAAGCTGGATCGTCTCGACCAATTGCTCACCCACGGTGAACAACGGGTTCAGCGAGGTTAGCGGGTCCTGAAAGATCATCCCGATCTCTTTGCCCCGGATTCGGCGTTTGTCCTCGGCGTCCAGTTCGTCAATCCGACGACCGTTCAGCCAGACTTCGCCTTCGGAGACATGGGCCGGGGGATCCAGAAGGCCGATCACGGCGTTGCCGGTCATGGACTTGCCAGCACCGCTTTCGCCGACAACGCCCCGGATCTCGCCAGGATGCAGGTCGTAGGTCACATGCTCGACCGGCTTGAAGATGCCGTGGCGTGTGGGGATTTCCACTGTCAGGTTGCGGATCGAAAGAACGGGATCGGTCATTTCAGCCTCGGGTTCAGAACGTCACGCAACCAGTCGCCCAACAGGTTCACACTCAGCGCCAGTGCCAGCAGGGTGCAAGCCGGGAAGAACAGGATCCACCACTCACCCGAGAACAGGAATCCCTGCCCGATGCGGATCAGCGTCCCCAGCGAAGGCTGTGTCGGCGGCGCGCCAACGCCAAGAAAACTGAGCGTCGCCTCTGCAATGATCGCCAGCGCCAATGAGATCGTCGCGATCACCAGCACCGGTGACAGTACATTGGGCAGGATATGGCGCAGCATGATGGTCAGCGGGCTTTGCCCGATGATGCGCGCGGCGGCGACGTAATCTTTGTTCTTCTCAACCAGCGTTGCGCCCCGGACCACCCGAGCAAACTGCACCCAATCGGACAGGCCAATGGCCAGGATCAGCACCCAGATCGCCATCTGGTCGCGATACTCCACCGGGGTAATGCCTTTGGCGATCCCAAAGATCAGCATGGCCAGAAGGATCGATGGGAAAGTCAGCTGCACATCCGCCGTGCGCATGATGATGGTTTCGGTCCAGCCGCCGAAATACCCTGATAACAGGCCCAGAATGATCCCCAGAACCATCGCGAACAGAACGGCTGCCACCCCAACGAATAGCGAGATCCGCATTCCGTAGAGGATGGTCGAGAACACATCACGCCCCTGATCGTCTGTGCCCATCAGGAAGGTTTCGCCTGTAAAGGCATTGGGTTCCATTGGCGGGGTGAAGCCGTTCATCAGGTTCAGGCTGGCCGGATCAAACGGGTTTGTCGGCGCAATCAGTGGTGCGAGGATCGTGGCCAGGATCAGGATCAATGCCACCGTCGCCGACACCATGGCGACGGGCGAGCGGCGGAAGGCGTAGAACTGGTCGCTGTCCAGAATGCGTTTCACACGGCTCATGCGCTGACCCTCAGGCGCGGGTCGATGAAGGCGTAAAGGATATCGACCGCAAGGTTGATGGTGACAAAGATGACCGAGATCATCATCAGGTATGCTGCCATGACAGGGATATCCACGAATTGGATTGCATTGATGAACAAAAGGCCCAGGCCCGGCCACTGAAACACTGTCTCGGTGATGATGGCAAAGGCGATGATGGCCCCCAGTTGCAGGCCGATAATCGTGATGACCGGGACCATGGTATTCTTCAGCGCATGGCGGAAATTGATGGTCCGGTCACTCAGCCCACGGGCGCGGGCAAAGCGGATATAGTCTTGCCGGAGTACTTCCAACATCTCGGAGCGCACCAGCCGCATGATGAGGGTCATCTGGTATAGACCCAGTGTAATCGCGGGCAGGATCAGCGCCTTGAGTCCGCTGCTTGTCAGCAAGCCGGTGTTCCACCAGCCCAGATCCACGACTTCTCCGCGTCCAAAACTGGGCAGCCAGCCAAGTTCAACTGAGAAGATGTAAATCAACAGGATCCCGATCAGGAACGTCGGCAGGGACACCCCGATCAGAGAGGCTGACATGATGAAATTCGCTGCAAAGCCGTCTCGCCGGATTGCGGTGAACACACCCAGCGCGATGCCCAAGACTATGGCAAATACGGCTGAGACCAGCGCCAGTTCCAACGTTGCCGGAGCGCGTTCGGCCAGGATTTCCGCGACCGGACGCCCTTGACGGAAGCTGACGCCGAAGTTGCCCTGTACCGCTTCCTGCAGAAACTTCACATATTGCACCGGAAACGGCTGATCGAGCCCCAACTGCGACCGCAAACGTTCCACATCTTCCATGGTCCGCTCTTGCCCCAGCATGTTGTCGATCGGATCTCCGACAAAGCGGAACATTGAAAAGGCGACCAGGCCCACGACGAACAGAACCAGCGCCGACTGAGCCACACGCCTGATAATGTATGACAGCATTTAGTTGACCGTTACCCAGCGCAGAAGGAAGAAGTTGTCGGGCCGTTGTGTCAGCTCGATATTGCTGCGCGCGCCCCAGACCAGCGGTTGAACGTAAAGCGGTACATAGGCCACCTCATCGTGCAGGATACCTGCCACCTCGTCCAGCATTGCCTGACGTGTGGGTTCGTCAATCTCGGACTGGATCAGCGGCAGCAATTCATCCACGCGAGCGTTCGAATAACCGCCAAAGTTCCACGACCCCAACTTCTTTTCCTCATTTGGGGTCGAAGCGAGGAAACGCACGGGATGCTCGGCATCGAACGTACCGGGTGACCAACCCAACAGATACATATCAAAGTTGTCGGCCCGCAGTTCAGGCCAGTAGTTCTGAACCGGCATCGCATCGAGCGTCACGTTCAGCCCGGCCTGAGACAGCATGGCGGTGATCGCCTGGCAAACGGCTTCGTCGTTCAGGTAGCGATTGTTGGGGCATTTAAAGCTGATCTCAGCCCCCTCAGCGCCAGCCTCAGCCAGCAAAGCTTTGGCGCCCTCGGGATCGTAGCCATAGGGGTCCGCATTCGCAGCCGAATAGCCACGCATCGCGGGACTGACCAACTGGCTCGCCACCTCAGCATTGCCGCGCATGATGGTTTGCAGGATGGCTGGAACGTTGACTGCCTTTGCCACCGCCTCGCGGACGCGCACATCCTGGAAAAGGTCCGAGCCACCCTGCCCGGCTTCGCTCGAGCCTTCCTGCTGATCAAACCCCAGCATGATCACGCGCGCTTCGACGCCCTGAATGACCTTCACATCCGGACTGCCTTGCAACCGAGCCACATCCTGAATTGGGACCGGGTTGATGAAGTCGACATCTCCGGACAACAAAGCCGCCAGAGCGGTTGCCGGGTTTTGGATTGGCACCAATTCAGCGCGGGTCAGGTTGTGTTCTGCTGTGTCCCACCAGCCGTCGAACGGCTCCAGAACAGTGCGCAGGCCCGGCTCTCGCGCGGTGACTCGGAAAGCACCGGTGCCATTGGCGTTCAGGGTCGCATAGTTGCCCGATTCTTTGTCAGGGAGTGCTGCGTCGTTTGCCTCGGCCCAGCCGCTATCCATGATCATCCAGTTGGCAATGCTGTCCGGGAAAATCGGGTTCGGCGCAGTGGTCATGACATCGACGGTATAGTCGTCAACTTTCACCACCTCGCTGACGGGCGCGAACCAGCTGCGGGTGTCCGAATTTTCGTCAGACGCCCGCTGGTACGAGAAGATCACGTCATCCGCATTGAATTCAGAACCATCATGAAACGTTACGCCCTCGCGCAGTTTGAACCGCCATCCGGCTCCATCCCCGATGGTCTCCCAACTCGTGGCCAGCGCCGGTTCAATGGTCATGTCCTTGCCCCTGCGCACAAGCCCTTCGTAGACGTTATTCAAGAAACCTAGAACCGGGGCAGAGTTGACAGCATGAGGATCCATTGTTTGCGGGTCCGTTGTAACGGCAAACGTGAACTCTTCGCCTGCGACGGGCAAGGCAAGCGCGCAGAATAGCGCGGCAGTGGTCAGACGTTTCATGATAGCTCCCACTCTTTGGTGGCGGGCCTCGCATCCCGAGGCCCGGCCACGTTTCTTACTTCAGGCCAAAATGCTTGACCATAGGCTGATCTTCGGGATCAACGTTGATGTCCAGGTTTTCAGCCATACCCCAGTTCAACACTTGATGGTGGATCGGAATATACAGCTGTTCATCCTGCACCACGCGCCAGATCTCGGCGATCGCTTGATCTCGCGCGACGAGATCCGTGTTCGAGGCCAGCGACTTGATCTTGGCATCCAACTCATCATTGTCATACCCGGTGCCGTTCCACGTCCCGATGTCGCTTTCACGACCATGGACCAGGAAGTTGAAGATGTATTCCGAGTCATACGTCGGAACGCCCCAACCCAGCATGTAGAAATCGGTCTTTCCGTCCGTGATCAGCGGGAAATGTTGTGCTTTCGGTTTGGCATCCAGATTTACAGTGATGCCAATCTGACCCAGCATCCCGACAGCGGCCTGACAGATACCTTCGTCATTGATGTACCGGTCGTTGGGACAATCCAGCCGGATCGAGAATCCGTCCGGATAACCCGCTTCGGCCAAAAGCGCCTTTGCACCTTCAACATCCGTGCTGCTTTCACTGTCCATCTCGGCAGTCCAGCCGTTCACGAACGGCGGGGCGATCATCCCGGCAGGTTGCGACTGACCGCGCATGACCACCTGTTGGATGGCATCTCGATTGATCGCTTTGGACATGGCCCGACGAACGCGGACGTCGGCAAGGGGGTTCTTGCCATCGATGTTATCCGCCTCGATGTCATCCGCGCCCTGGTTCATGCCAAAGAAGATCACCCGGTTTTGCGGCGCTTGTTTGACGACCAAACCGTCGACGGCATTCACCCGGTCCAGGTCCTGCACCGGCATATCCTGAAGGAAGTTCACCTCGCCCGACAGCATCGCCGCAACGCGGGTCGCGTCATTCTGGATCGGGGTATAGATGATTTCGCTGATCGCCATCGGGAACTGATCGCGCCCCCAATAATCCTCGTTCCGCTCCATCACCGTTTTGACGTCCGGTTCGCGGCTGACCAGTTTGTAGGGGCCGGTTCCATTCACATTGACGGTCGCAAAGGTGATCTCGCCGCCTTCAAAGTCCTGAACGTTGACCGCGTTATTCGCCTCGGTCCAGCCCTTGTCCATGATGAACAGGTCGGTGAGGTTCGCAGGCAGAATGGGGTTCGGACCGTCCGTCTCGATCTCGATCGTGTGGTCGTCGACAGCGCGTACCTCGACAATCGAATTGATCAGTTCTTTCATGTCCGAGTTCGGCTGCTTCGCCCGGTTGATGCTGAACACCACGTCTTCTGCTGTGAAATCGGCGCCGTCATGGAATTTCACGCCCTGACGCAGGTTGAATACCCAGACATTCGGATCACCCTCGCTGGGGGCCCAATCGGTCGCCAGCGCAGGCTCAAACGCACCGCTCGTATCGCGAATGATCAGAGGTTCATACATCTGGTGGCGCACGGTATGCGTCGGCCCTTCGTTCTGCGAATGCGGGTCGAGCGTCAGCGCATCCCCCGAGCGCGCCCAACGCAGAGTTTCGGCACTGGCCAAAGACGTCGTCGTCATCAAAAGCGTCAGTACGAGTATTGGATTTTTCATTATTTTCTCCCATGTTGCAGCCGTTTAACCGCATTGAATTCACGATACCGTGTCGCAAATTTCTGTTAACGTTATGGTTGCGGATAGCATACCAACTGCGAATGCATGTCAATCGTTCAACCTGGTATTGATTTGCCAAACACAAGCGACAGGGGTCTTCAGGAGGACAGCCACTCTCCCAAAGAACACCGCATCAAGTGTCTATTTCTCAGACGAGACGAACACAAACCGCAATAATCAAGCTTCATAGTCCGGTAAGTAAATCCAGATAGCGTTGACGGGAACTGCGTTGCTCACACACTGGATAATTATCCGCTTCTTAAAGCGATTGCCACGCTGTTTTGGACCCGCCGCCAGATTTCCAATCATCCCGAGGTGCTTTCGCTCATTTGCAATGCGCACAAAGCGGTCGTTTGAGCAGATCACACCACCGAAATATTAGGTCCGCACGGTAGACATTGAAAAGACTTGCGACGTACGTCTGCTGTGCGGACAAAGCTGCCGTTCGGAGTTACCGAATAGATGTCAGCTTTCGAGGGTCAGTGATCCCGGCCACATAGGTCATGGTCTGCGAGCGAGGCCAAGACATAACAGTCCTCTGCCACGCCGCGACCATCACATCCTTGAGCAATACGCTTCAGTTCGTTCTCAAGCGCTTTGAGTCGTTTGATCTTGGCTCGCACTTCGGACAACTGACCTTCGGCGATCTCGGTGGCGGCTTCGCATGATCGGTCTGGATGGTTTTGCAACTCGATCAGAGATGAGATCGCGTCGATGGAGAAGCCAAGATCACGCGCATGACGGATGAAGCTCAGGCGTTCCAGACCATCGTTTGTGTAACGCCTCTGGTTGCCTGCTGTACGTTCCGGTGGAGCCAGGAGACCCATTTCTTCATAGTAGCGGATGGTAGGCACTTTGACCTTCGTCCGCTTCGAAAGCTCTCCAATTGAGAACATGCGAAAACCCTCTTGAACCTCTAGTCACTAGAGAGACTACATTAGAACCGAGGCGATTCTGAAGAGGTTTCAAAAATGGCAGGATGCTGCGGTAGCGACGTGAAGTTTGACGGGATGTCGAACGAATACAAACGCCGGTTATGGATCGTCATCGCGCTGAATGCGACAATGTTCGTGGTCGAGATGACCGCCGGACACTATGCAAAGTCTCAGGCACTTCAAGCAGACGCGTTAGACTTCCTTGGGGACGCGCTCACCTATGGTATTTCCCTCGCCGTGATCGGTGCTTCTGTTCGCGCTCGAACGAACGCAGCCTTGGCGAAGGGGATCAGCCTCTTCCTGATGGGCGCGTGGGTGTTTGGTTCGACCGTCTATCGGGTGTTCTACGTGGGTGTTCCAGAGGCCGAAATCATGGGGATCATCGGTGCGCTGGCTCTCGCAACAAACCTTGCGAGCGTACTCTTGCTTGTCAGCTACAAGGATGGAGACGCCAACGTGCGGTCGGTTTGGCTATGCTCGCGGAACGACGCCATCGGCAATGTGGCCGTGATGATTGCCGCTTTGGGTGTCTGGGGCACCGCAACGGGCTGGCCTGACCTCATTGTCGCTGCGATCATGGCGAGCCTATTCTTGTCATCTTCGTACCAAATTGTCCGACAGGCACTTGAGGAACGGCGCGAGGACGCCGCGCACGAGCATGGAGCAGCCCGGACAAGCTGACATTCGCTGCGGGGAGCACACCGGGTAGGTATGGGCTCAAACCGGTCATTCGCTGCAACTTGTTTGAACGTCTGCTTTGCGGACCATGCTGCCGTTTGCTTCAGTTGCAACGTCGAAAGGCACATCCGGCGCCAAAGCGCGGTGGAATGACATCGCAAGGTCTAACTCCGAGCCCAAACCAGACGCTCACCGAATTTTTTTAGAGATTGACTATCCATACTTGCAGAAACCTGCGTTGCGGGTTTCCTTCTGTAGTTCAAGATATCCACTGTTTCGCCAGGGTTCGAGGAGTTACTATGAAAACAGCCGTTGTGACTGGTGCCGCGGGAGGGATGGGACAGGCTATCTGCCGCCAATTGCGGACATGTGAGTTCCACGTCCTTGGACTGGACCTCAACGAGGAGGGCTTGGATGAACTGGCGGCAGAGTTAGGTTCAAATTTCACACAATTCTGCGTTGACTTGACGGATCCAGTTGCAATCGCGCAGACGTTTGATGGCATAAAGTCAGCTTATGGCGGCCTCGATGCTTTGGTAAACAACGCTGGCACCTGCTTCATGTCCGACTTCCCGCATATACCGCCCGAGGAACTGGAAAGGCAGATGGCAATCAATTTCAACTCTGCGTTCCATTGTTGTCAGCAGGCTGTCCGATTGATGTTGGAACGCGAGGGCGTCAAAAAAATTGTGAATATCTCATCAAACGGAGCTTACAATTTCGATGTATTTGACCCTCCGCACTACCGGGCATCAAAGGCGGCGATGGATACCCTTACGAAAGACCTAGCCCGTCGATACGCAAAGGAAAAAATCTGTGTGAACTCGCTGGCGCCAGCCATGACCGAGACGCCCTTGTTCAATGTCTTGTCTGAGGAAGTCTTAAAGAAAGCCGTTGGCGCCATGCCGCATGGTCATGCGATGCAGCCCGAGCAAGTCGCCTCTTGGGTCAGTTTTCTCATTTCACCGGCCGGTGACGTTTCCAGCGGAAATGTAATCATTCTGAATCAAGGGCGGGACGTCAGGTAGTTTTCAGGAAGAT
The DNA here is from genome assembly GCF_056539185.1 of Ruegeria sp. BC6. NCBI lineage: Bacteria > Pseudomonadati > Pseudomonadota > Alphaproteobacteria > Rhodobacterales > Roseobacteraceae > Ruegeria > Ruegeria sp. BC6. The sequence goes on along the minus strand of NZ_JBQFUM010000001.1, from coordinate 18,951 downwards.
CAATCGATTTCGGGAAAGGTGGACCACCGGTTGGGGTCAACGGTAGACCCCTGGTGCTTTCTTCAGAACTGGCCATTGATTTGGACAATGCCCATAGATCACAAAGGCGTTTCGCTCGGATGCTAGGCGCATCAACCTGTCTGCGCTGGCAATCGCAGCATCTTCATCCCATGACCCTGCAAATTTCTCATCGATTTCTGACGGTCGGGATATCGCGTCACTGGTGAGCAAAACCGGACCCGAGGGAAGATCGACCATCAGGGCGATCTGGCCTGGTGCATGACCAGGTGCCGCCAATACCAGGATACCTGGTCCAACCTCTCCGTCGCCATCAACCAAGAGGTAATCTCGATCGGGCCACTCCAAAGGCTGCACATCGCCCCAATACAATGGACGAGGCAGAGCCCGCTCGACGGAAGATATTAGTATCGGAATGCCAGGAAAGTCGCCCAATGCCCCGATATGGTCGATATGAGTGTGGGTACAAATCTGCAACGTAATGTCTGATGGAATGAGACCGAGCTTTGCCAGTTGCGCGCGTGGCAGGTTTTCCGGTTCACATTTCAGGACTTCGCCAAACTCATACAAAAGATCTTCTTTTACCGCGGCTTCGGTATCGCTCGCATATTTTTCGGGAAACCCGGTGTCGATGAGTATGGCTTCTCCCAGATCCGTCCGGATCAGAAAGCCGCAGATCCCAATGATGCGACCCGTGGAATGAACCTTGAACAGCCCGTAGTCCAATACTGCCAGGTCAATCGGCCGCCCTTTGACAAATCCCTCAGCTTGCACAACCTCTCCCCCTCATTGACTGCAAGGATTTTGAGTAGAGTGGGAAAGTCAAGGAGTCCGTTGTCACGCCGCACACTATTCTAGCTATCACCCAGCCCAGCAGTGCTGCGGGTGAAGCTTTGAGCGAGATTGGCAGTTCAGATCGGAAAGCGGTCTTTTCTTTAGTCAAGTGACCAACAGAAAAACGTCTTGGTAGAAAACTACTGATATATGGCCAATCTGCCGATATTGGCTAGACTTAGAGGGTTCCCTCAACGCACAGAAAGTTTGTCCGCATTCCCGACCTTGCCACTGAGCGCTCCGGAACGCTCTAACCATTGGGACTACACCTTTTAATCGCCAAGTAAGCCACCGGGAGAGTGCCAGGACGCCCGGGACCAATGTCGGGAGTTTTTTTTGCCCAAGAGCACATTCGGGCCTTCGTCTGTCAAACCGGATCAGCCGTGTTATACATGGCGTCAAGATATGAAAGGCGAAATTTGATGGACGCACCAGTTATCCAACTGATATTTATGCTAGCTTTTCTAGTTGGCGTGATCTGGCTTTATATCCTGCCGATCACGATGGCGGGGCGGCGCAACCGATCCGGTTTGATCTGGTTCCTGATCGGTCTGGTTGGATCACCGCTTTTGGCCATCCTTTTACTACTGGCTTTGGGTGACGCACCCGAGCATCCAGCAGCGTAGTCTTAGGAACGATACCGTCGGACACACAGAAAGGCTCAACCGGAGGGTTTCTGGACACCTGTGAGCCGTAACGGCCTTCTCAGCATGCAAGGAGAGCTTGAATTGCGTCACTACACTATTGGAAGAGAAGAATAGTACTCCTTCCCACTCTCCACGGCCGTGTAGTGTAATCCTACGGATGACCGATCTGTTTGAAGAATCCTAGATGACTCTGTCCGTGACCCGGTCATAGCGGCAGTTCTGAAGAACGTCCGACACCGTTAGGAGCAGCCAATGCGGTTGGTGCCAGTTTGGCGGTCCTGCCCCCAACCATGAGACTTCTTGCTACATATGCCGACGCTGATGTCCTTGTTGCGCAAACGGTCATGTCCGGTGGGATTGAAGATGCCGGCGCAGCTCATACTATCATCTGGGGTTTTCTACTGACTTTGTTATTGGAATCTTGCTGATCGCGCGCGGCCGCGGGTTGGAAGCTTCGGCTAGTTCGCTGATCATCGGCGCGCTGCTATTTGGTGTTTTGCATTGCTCATGTGCGGCTTATGGGCCCAACCAATGACTAATGACTTGCGGCGATTCATTCACGAGACACGGACGGATTAGGGATTGACCTTGGTAGGTTCCTATTTTCCAAAGCCACCTTCATCCTTAGATCTTTTGGTTGCTAAAGTGTTTTGGAAACATCGATTGCAGTACAAACAGGCAGATCCTCAAAGCCTCCGAAGGTTTGAAGATCTCTGAGTGCAAGTGGTAGTCGGTCCAGAGCCCTTCCAGCAAAGCAACCAATGCGTCTGTTGCAAGATTGGCGTCTACGTCATCGTACTGGCCTTCAACCTTTATTTGCTCCAACAGCTCCAGTATCGCCGCCCTGAAACCTTTGTCTCGCGAGTCGATGAAAGGAAATACCTTCAGGTTCGAGAGCGCTTCGGCCCGGAAGGAAAACCAAATTGCGACGTCCCGTGCATTTAGGACCAAGGGATCGAAGTCTGCCTTAATGAAAGAGATTAACTTGTCTGCCGGGTCCAACTCGGGATTGGCTGCGATGACCTTCCACTGCTCCGCGTAGCGGACTGACAATTCCTCAGCCACCGCAAGCAGAAGCTTTTCTTTGGAGCCAAAGTGTAGGTTTACCATCCCTTGCGACAGTCCCGACAACTCTTGGATTCTCGCCGAGGTTGTGCCGCGAATTCCGTACTTATAGATGGCCTCTGCAGCCGCTTGGATCAACTGCTTTCGGTTCTGCAGCTTACCCAGATCACGGGCATTGGTTGGGATATCAGGCTCGAGAGTAATCTTGTTTGTCCTCCGCTGGGTGGTCGCCCTTTGTCTTCTCGCATTTAGTAGAGCGAAAGTTCAAGAATTGACATTGAATAAATGTTTGTTCATTTTGTGATTTCCATTTCATCGAGACGCTGCATGACCCTTTCCAACTCTGACTTTCGGTCCATTCGCGAGTGGGACAACGAACATTTCCTGCACCCGTGGGAAGGTATGTCATGCCTGGGCCAAAACGAACGCACCTTTGCAGAAAGCGGTCTGGGCGTTCACGTCTTCACTGAGGACGGAAAGCGCCTGATAGACGGGCCTGCCGGCATGTGGTGTATGCAATTGGGCTATGGAAACACTGAAATTGCCGATGCCATGGCCCAGCAGGCGAAAGAGATGGCGTATTTTTCGCCCTTCAACAATGCCAACTCAGCCCCCGCCCGGTTGGCGCATGAGATCGCCAAGAGGACGCCGGGCGACCTGAACCATGTGTTCTTCACGACAGGTGGCTCAACCGCCGTGGATTCCGCTCTTCGGTTTGTGCAGTTTCGCAACAACCTTCTGGGCAAGCCTGAAAAGAAGATCGTGATATCGCGGCAGAAAGCCTATCACGGATCGACCTACCTGGCGGCCTCAGTGTCCGGAAAAGAGCGAGACAAAGGTTGGCTGGACCAGGCAAGTCACCTGACGCGCTTCCTGCCGAATGTGAATCCTTATACGCGTCGCCCCGAGCAGACAGTCGACGACTTTCTGGACGAAAAAATAGCGGATCTGGAAAACATGATCCTGCAGACCGGAGCAGACAAGGTCGCAGCTTTCATCGCTGAACCGATCTTGTGCTCTGGAGGTGTCATCGTACCTCCACCGGGATATCATCTGCGCTGTCTGGAAATCTGCCGAAAGTACGATGTCCTGTATATCTCGGACGAGGTTGTGACTGGGTTCGGACGGCTTGGGCATTGGTTTGCGTCCGAAGCCGTCTTCGGTATTCAGCCGGATATCATCACCTGCGCGAAGGGAATGACTTCAGGGTATGTGCCGATGGGGGCCTGCATCATTTCTGATCGGCTGATAGCAGAAATAAGCGGCGAACACGCCCAGGACGCTACCTTTTCTAATGGCTTCACCTATTCGGGCCACCCAGTAAGCGCAGCGGCCGGTTTGAAGACGATCGAAATCATGGAGCGTGACGGCGTTCTTGAGCATGTCCGCGCGATCACGCCGCTGTTTGCAGAACGCCTTCAGGCCCTAGCTGAATTGCCGCTCGTCGGTGATGCCCGCGGTATGGGGCTGGTTGGATGCGTTGAGTGTGTTGCGGACGCCAAAGCCGATAACTTGCTGGATCTTGATAAATCAGTTGGCGCATTGATCGATCATCATTGTCAGGAGAACGGACTGATCCTGCGGCCAATCATCAATATGTGTGTGTTTTCTCCGCCGTTGATCATTTCGGAAGACGAGTTGAACCAGATGTTCGACATCCTTGAAAAGGGCATCCGGCTGGCGACCGAGGACCTGACGCGCCAGAATGCGTTGAGAACTTAGGAATGGCTTCGGGGTGGCCTCGCAACCTTGCAAATGGCGGCCCCCTACCGCGACCTGCTACGCTCACCCAGCCTGCATTACTTCAGGCGGCAACTTGATCGGAAACCTGGATCGAACCTCTTCATCAGCCTTTCTGCCAAAGTAGTTCGGGTAGTGATTGGATAGGATATCGTTCACAACCGACCTACTCCGCTCGAACATATCCTGACGGCCTGCCTTCTCCCAAGTGTCGGTAAGCTCCCGATCCATCAAGGTTGGATAGACATACTCGGTCTCCATGTATTGCAAGGTCTGCGCATTACCAAGGAAATGACCGGGATCTATTGCGCATTCGTGGATGACGTTGACCGAAAGCGTATCGTCACTCACCTCGATCCCGCGCAGTGTTCGAGAGATCATACCCGCCGCCTCGTTGTCGATGACCATCGATTCAAAGCTGCAGCCCATCAGGCTGCCGAGCATCCCGCCAAACTCGCACAACCGGTTTGCTCCCGCATGGGCCGCCAGTGCGAATGTAAGCGCTTTTTCCAGCCCATATTGCGCATCGGGGATTTTGGAATCCGTCATTCCACATCCGACGCTGGTTGGTAGGTTGTAGAAGTTGCCCATCTGAATAGCAGCGGCTGAAATCAAAGCCTGCTCGCCACTTCCGCCGGTAAACGATCCAGTGCGCAGATCAGTAATGAACGGCCATGCCGCAAAGACGACAGGCGTTCCTGGATTGATCAGGTTGGCCACGGCCACGCATGAAAGGGTCTCGGCTACCGCCTGCGCCAGCGTGCCGGCCAATGGCGCTGGTGACGTGGCTCCGGCTTGTGGCGGAACGGCAAGGTCGCAGACAAGGCCCATTTTCGCAGTATCAATCAGGATTTCCAGGTTTTCCCGCCCGAACCGAAGCGGTGAGACGATGGGACAGCCTCCAAAAATCACTGAGGGCTTTTCAAGGAACTTTCCCTCCCCGCCCGATGCCAGATCGAACATATGAATGGCGTCTTTTATGTGTTCGCGCGTGCGGAATGTCAGGCAGGACGGTTTCTCGCTTCCAGCCAGAATGGCGTATAGCATGCTCATGTCATGCTCGTAGTCCTGCGGTACATCCGTTGCCAGAACCGTATCACCGGTCATGTGAATGTTGTCGAGCCGGTCTACAAGACGGGTGAAATCGTAGATATCCTTGAGCGTCGATGGTCGGTAACTGCGCGTTTCCGCGTCAAACGTTGTCACCGCCGTACCGGAATTTGCGTAATAAACCTTGTCCTTGGTGCAGTGCATGTCGTCCTTTCCGGCCCGAGATCCGCGTGCATGGACATAGAATTCGCTGGCGGCCTTGGCCAACAGGTCTTCCATCAAGGCCCGAGGAAAGCAAAGCCTGCCGTGCTCGTTCACCGTCGCCCCTTTGGGCAGCACTAGATCAAGAACTTCCTGCGTTGGATCACCTACACCCGTACGCTCCAGAATACTCAGGGCGGCTTCATGAATACGCGCCATGTCAGCGTCCGAGAGGGGCTTGTATCTTCCTCCGGTAATGCCCGGCCAGATTGCCTGCGAAGCGACGTTGCTGGATCGCACGGCCGCGCGCGCCTCACGCCCGCCACCGCGCCGTCTTGATCTGCGCTTCGTTAACTCTGTCATGGTGTTTCTCCGAAATCTGAGCGTATCAGATCATGCTGAAGTAGTTGCGATAGAAGCCAGGAATGCTCCACTCCATCTCGGACAGCGGTCCCGGCACGAAATGGTGGGAGTTCACGCCTTCCTGATTGTGACGGATGATCCGCTCATCATCGAGCGACGTGACATGCCAGAGCCATGTCAACGCGTCCTTATCGTAGTCACGACCCTCTCGAGCATCGCCGCGCACATACCAGACGATCTGAATATCCGTTTCCTGCAGGGCGCGCGGAACGAACCGGTAGCCAACCATGTGATCTGCATAAACGAGGAAGTAGTTCAAAGTCCCGATCCCCAGATCGGTGGCACCGCCGTCGTGACCCTTTAGCTTTCCCAGAGGGGGAGCCAAAGGCGTACCATCCTTGCTGCCCGTCAAATACCCGGGAAACAGCGGGTAGCGCCGCCAATATACATCTGCACCCGGCGCGAGCGCGTTTTCTCCGGTGAGGTCCAATTCCTCCAAGGGAACTCCGACTTCGTCCATCCGCTCGCGAAGAGCGCCGCTGAACTCAAGAACTTGAGCAGGATCTTTCAACGAGTGACTGCGCGAATAGTCCTGATGAGACGGGGCGCAGTGATAGCACTCCAGATAGTTTTCCAAGGCCAGTTTCCAGTTCGCGGGAACCGGATACGAGGCTTCATGAGCGACCTTCAGATTTTCAAAGTCAAACGGCTTTGAAAGTGGGGCGAGTCGCTCCAACGCGGCATCCAGAGGTGGTGCATTCGCGGCTGCACAGACGAATATCAGACCTTGGTAAATCTTCACCTGAACCGGGAACAGCCCATACTGGCTCGGATTAAAATCCGATCCCATTGATCGACCGTTCCGCAGTTTTCCGTTCAAGTCGAAAGTCCACGCGTGATACGGACATATGAAGTTGCGGGCTTTGCCTTTCCGTTCGATGCAAACCCGCGATCCACGATGGCGGCATACGTTCAGATGCCCGCGCACTTCGCCCTCACGATCCCGAACGATAATGATGGACTCGGGTCCATAGTCGAACAGGAAATAATCACCCGGTTCAGGGACTTGGCTAACATGGCCGACCCAGATCCAGTTTCGGTTCCAGAACGCACTGATATCGTTCTCGTATACGGCTTGAGACGTGTAGAAATGACGAGGCAAGGCGAACCCTTCACATTGCGAGCCCATCAAGTCGCGCATTACTTGCAAGTCATCTTTTGGCATGGCGCACCTCAAACAAGTTCAAGGGAAACGAGTTCCCGACGGAAAAATTCGCGGTCAATTTCGCCCGCCTCGCGCTCGAAATTCCGAGCAGCCATGTGGCCCGAATATACTGCGTCCGCGATCAAGCCGGGGTTTGCTGCATCCCCGATCAATTCCAACGTAGTCAGCGAGTTGTTGGCCAAGCTGCGCAGCTCATCGTAGAGGCTGGTTTCGCGCGCGCGCTGCGTCACCAACACAACTGAACCACATTCTTTGGTCTGTTCTCGCCCCGTGTACGCACATCGCACGGTCGCCTGCCCCGGCGCCACGTTGTCCAATGTATGAGACAGGACCAGTTGAACGCCGCCTTCCAGAAGACTGCGTTGTACTCGTGTTTGTTCCAACGTCAGTTCAGTAAACGGCGAAACCATTGAAGCCGGGGTTACAAAGACGACCTCATGTCCAGCCCGAGCCAGATGATCCGCCAACACACCACCGAGATATGCCTGTTCATCATCGTAGACCAAAACCGGACCGCTCCCCGGCATTGTCCCTGACATGATGTCATCCGGCGTAAATACCTGAGCTCCGGCGCTTATTGATACGCCGTGAAATCCAGATTTCCCGCGCCCGTCTCGTCGCCATTTTGCGCCAGTTGCAACAAAGACGTTCGGAATACCCAGCTCGACAACCTCGGTCGCTGACAACAGGCTGTCGGTGAACAGTTGAACGTTCCCTCTTTGCCTAAGGTCATAAATCCTGTGATCGGTGACGCGTTTCCAAGCGGATAGCCCGGTCAGACCAGACTCCTGCAAGACACGGCCGCCAAGCTCTTGCTTGGCTTCCGCCAGAGTTACCTCGTATCCCCGCCGCGCCAATTGCATGGCGCATTCAAGTCCGGCTGGTCCGCTGCCCACAACGAGCGCAGTTTTCTCTTTCCCCCGACGCTCAATGAACTCTGGATGCCATTTCCGCCGCCACTCTTCGCCCATGGTCGGGTTTTGTGTGCAGCGTATGGGGACACCGAGAGAGTCGGATGAAACACAGATATTGCATCCGATGCACTCACGGATTTCTTCGATGCGACCTTCCTTGATTTTGTTGGGCAGAAACGGATCAGCGATGGATGGCCGCGCCGCGCCGATAAAATCGAGGATGCCTTTCCTGACCAGTGACGCCATCAAGTCCGGCGACGTAAGACGCCCGACGCCAACAACAGGTTTGGAAGTCACCTGTTTCACGAATTCGATATATGAGGTTTGAAAGCCGTCGCGGGGCTCGAACCGGGTCGTCGCAGAGTCGTTGCTCCAATCTGCCACGTTAACATCCCAAAGGTCTGGAAGCTCGGCCAGCAATTCGACTACAGCACGGCCTTCTTCCTGCGCTTGCATGCCGTCTACCCCGAGCATTTCGTCAACCGCAAATCGCAGGGCAATGGCGCAATCATCTCCAACCTCCTCCTTGGTTTCTTCAAGAACCTCGCGGGTTAGCCGCACCCGGTTCTCCAATGAACCTCCATATTCATCCGTTCGATCATTGAACTGTGGCAGCAGGAAATGATGAGGCAATGTCATGTGATGCCCGGCATATACATACACGATGTCGAACCCGGCTTCGCGCGAGCGGCGAGCCGCTGCGCGATGCCACTTGCGAAATTCGCGAATGTCCGCCTTATCCATCGCCCTGGCTTGCTTGGGATAAGCAGTTTGCAAGGCAAGTTCTGAAGGCGCCAGCAAAGGGGCGCGGCTCAGATGATTTTGCGCATGGTGACCGTTATGCGCCAATTCAATAGCCGCCAAAGACCCCTTTCCATGCACCGCCTCGGTCATCAGGCGCAGCGCCGGGATATCCCGCTCATCCCAAAGTCGGTTTTCGGCAAACGGGGACAGGTCAGAAGTCGGGTGAATTTCCGTCTCCTGATTGGAGACGACGGCCCAACCACCCTCGGCCTTCATTGCCCGCATCGCGGCCTCGGCCTGCGGTCGCAAGTGCCCCATGCCGTTGCAATGGGGCACTTGATAGAACCGGTTTCGAGCCGTCACTGGCCCAATTTGAACCGGTTCAAAGAGTACAGAATATCCGTCAGCGCCTGACATTGCCGCGCTTCCTCCAAGAAAATCGGAAATAGTTTCGTGGGAATGGAAGGGTTTCTACATCCCCACCATTCCCGGCTGCGTTGTAAGAGCGCCCTTAGAAGCCCGCTTTTATGCGCTCGAATTCCTTCAACATCTTGGCCTCCAACTCGGGGTTAACGGCGTCGAAGAACAAGCTGCCTTCAAAGAAACTGTCCACATCCGAGAACCCGTAAGTTTCGATCAACTCCGGGTCTGCCTGTGCAAAAGCGTCTTCATTGGCGTGGGCGTACCCCCAGCTTTCAATGATGTACTTCCCACTTGCCGCGGAGCTGAGCGCGTTCAGCATGTCATAGACCTGCTCATCCGACTGCTTCGCGGATTTCAGATGTACATAACCGCAGACCCAGGTCGCGATGCCTTTGTCCACATCACGCATCATGACCGCTGGGGTTTCGTTCCAGATCAGGTTCAGTTCCGATTGGTTCCATCCCCAACCCAGCGTGACCTCACCGCTGGCAATTGCCTGATCCAGTTGGCCGGCATCAGACCAATAAAACCGCACGTTCGGATGAACCGCGCGCAGATAGTCCGCCGCTTTTTGGAATTCCTCGTCACTCATATTGGTATAGCTGGACGCTCCAGTCGCCAAGGCTGCCATTGCAAAGGCACTGGAAGCGGCGTCCGGAATGGCGACTTTGCCCTGATAGGCGGGATCTGCAAGCAATTGCAGCGAAACATCATCCGCCGAAATCATATCGGTGCGATAGATCAGGCCAGTGTTGCCCCACTCAAACGGCACCATGTAGGTCTGCCCATCGATCGTAATGCCATCGACCTCTTTGATCTTGGGCATCAACTTGTCCCAATTCTCCAGCTTGCTGGTGTCGATAGGCTTGATCAAATCTGCTGCCACCCATTTCCTCAGAGCATCTGTGCAGGGGTGAGCCAAATCGGCTTCAAACCCGGACTGAAGCTTGGTGAACGCTTCTTCCACGCTGCCAAAATAGGTGTAGCTGGGCGCCCCACCGTACTTTTCGACATAATCGCCGTAGAAACCCTGATCCTCATAACCGGACCAGTCAAAAACGGTCAGGTCAGCGGCGTTCGCCAGAGCCTGGCTCGCGGTAAAGGTGGTAACTACTGCTGCCGTAAGTGATGCTGTTTTAATCATTGTTCTCCTCCCAAAGATTCACGCTTACCCAAGTCAATCACCGAGGCGCTTTGAACGCCAAGCCAGACGGTATCGCCGCGCGTGTGGTCGACCGTGTGAAAGTAGTTTGGTACTGCGACGGCGATGCTGTCTTTCAGACCGTCGACGCGCACATAATAGTGGACACTCTCACCATAAAAGGCGACGTCCGAAACCTCGCCCTTAACAAGAGCATCGTAGCCATCCGGTTTTTCCGAGCTGATTTCAAGTTGCTCAGGTCGAACCCCGACAAGGAGTTCCTTGTCATGCACCTGGACGTTGGGGTTCACCCCGATTTCCATCTTCCCAAAGCCCTTGACGTTGACTTCGAGCGTTTCAGAATTCTCCGAAGTCACTTCGGCATCCAGAAAGTTCATTCCACCGATGAAAGAAGCCACTTCCCGGTTGCAGGGTTGGGAATACAGGACCTCTGGCTTATCCACCTGCTTGAGCTGCCCGGCGAACATGACGCCGATGCGGTCGGACATGGTCATCGCCTCGTACTGGTCATGCGTGACCATGACGAAAGTAATTCCAAGCTTCTGTTGAAGGCGTCGCATTTCCAACTGCATCGCTTCGCGCAGGTTTTTGTCCAACGCAGATAACGGTTCATCCAAGAGCAATACCTTGGGCCGCATAACGAGTGCCCGGGCGAGTGCCACACGTTGCCGCTGACCTCCTGACAATTCGTTGGCTTTTCGGTCCTGCAGGCCGCCAAGCTCGACCATCTCAAGCGCCTCGGCAACGCGCTCTTTGATTTCCCTCCGAGACAGCTTTGTTTTGCGCAATCCGAAGCCAACATTGTCGCCGACGTTCAGGTGCGGAAAGATCGCATAGCTTTGGAACACCATATTGGTGGGACGCTTGTTGGCAGGCACCTCTCCCATTGTTCGACCATCGATCCGGATCTCGCCTTCTTCGTGATCCTGAAAACCCGCGATGATGCGCAATGCCGTTGTCTTGCCGCAGCCCGAAGGACCAAGCAGCGAAAAGAACTCACCTTCTTTCAAGGTCAGGTTCAGATCAGACACAGCCACAAAGGAACCAAAGCGTTTTTCTACGCCCCGAATTTCGATGATGTTCTGTTCGCTCATCTTACTTGTTTCCTTTGGTTTCAATCTGAGGACTGGATGGATCGGCGGCGGAAATATTCAGCAATCAACAGCAGCAGAACAGACGACAGCAAAAGCAGCGACCCAAGCGCCAACGTGTTGGGCAGTTTTGCCGGGAAGCGGATCTGGCTCCAGATATAAACCGGCAGTGTTGGGCTGTTTCCGGATAGGAAAAAGGCCAAGACGAACTCGTCAAACGACACTGTAAAGGTGACCAATAGGCTGGCAATGATACCCGGCGCGACGATTGGCAGGGTAACACGTCGAAACGTTCCAACAACGCTTTCGCCAAGATCGAACGCGGCCTCCTCCAGGGACTGGTCGAAATCGTCGAACGCAGACTTCATGATCGACACGGAAAAGGGCAGCGCCACAAACACATGCCCAAGGATCACAGTGGTCAGCGATGGTTTCAGCCCGATGCTGATGAACAGAACCAGCATTGAACTGGCAACGATGATGCCGGGAATGACCAGTGGAAGCATGACCAATCCCTCGGACAACTCACGCCCCGTGAAGCGATAACGGACATAGGCGCGAGCTGCAAAGAGACCCAGAGAAGTTGCCATCACGGCGGTCACGCTGCCGACGATCAGCGAATTCACCATGGCTTGCAACAGCGTGTCTTGCTGACCCAACTGCGCGTACCATTTCAACGTGAAACCTTTGAGCGGGAACGCCACGATGGTTCCGTCATTGAACGAAAACAGCGGCAACAGCAAAACCGGCAGATAGAGAAACACCAGGTAGGCAATCGCATAAACCAGCAACCATGAGATGCGAAATGTCCCGGTCATCTGATCCTCCGACCCAATGCGGTGACGACCACCACGAACAGGATCGCAACGCAGCCGACCGAAAGCATGGCGAGAAGAGACAGAGTTGCACCCAACGGCCAATTATTGGCGGCGCCAAACTGCACCTGGATCAAGTTCGCGACCATTTTTCCCTGAGATCCACCGACCAAGGCCGGAGTGACGTAATCGCCGACAGTTGGGATGAAAATGATCAGGCAGGCCGCGATGATCCCCGGCACAGTCAGAGGCAGTGTCACACGTACAAAGCGCTCCAACTTACTGCAGCCAAGGTCCGTTGCGGCCTCCAAAAGGCTGCGGTCAATCTTTTGCAGCGATACATAGATCGGCAGGATGGCAAACGGTGCCCAGGCGTGGGCGAGCGTAAGGACCACAGCAAACTCATTGTAGAGCAGGAATGTCAGCGGTTCTTGTATCAAACCCAGTGAAATCAACGCCGAGTTCAACACCCCGTTGAAACCAAGAATGAGTTTCCAACTGAACACGCGCAGAAGGTAGCTGCTCCAAAAAGGAATAGTGATCAGCAAAAGCCAGAGGGTCTTCTTTTGCGTACGAAAAGCAATGAAGTAGGCAATCGGATAGGCCAGACAAACCGTTGTTAAGGTCACCGCACCCGCAATTGCAACCGAACGGATCATTAGGTGTCGAACCAAGGGGTCGGTAAACGCCTCTTGGTAGTTCGACCAAGTCAATGTCCGGTCAATCTGAACATATGTCTGGGTCCAAAAACTGTAGGCGACAAGAATACAGAGCGGTACGGCTACAAGCAGCCCCACGTAGAGCGTCGCAGGCGCGCTAAGTGCCAGGCCCTTGCCCGTCTCACTTCGTAGTACTCCTGCCATGCTTCCCTGCTGAACGTCGTTTTCGATGCTGTGACAACAGTCGATCACAAAATGGACAATCGTCCATTTAAATCTGGGATTTTTGCACTAGTTGTGTCAACTGATTATTTCGACATAGAGGCTGGCCAACTTCGCATCGGCCACTAGACGCCACCGCAAGAGACTGAAAACAAATAGAGCCGCCTAATCATATGACCGGAAGACGACAAGAAATACGCGAACGAAATCGCCTTTCTCTGATCGAGGCCGTACTCGACTCGGTGGCAGAGAAAGGGATTTCCGAGACCTCAGTCAGCGAAATCATCCAACGCGCCAATCTGTCCCGCGGTATGATTCATCTTCATTTTGGTGGTAAGGACAACTTGGTCGACGAAGCCGCCCGCTATTCATCCGAACAATACTACAATGGCATTTATGACTTGTTGGAAGCGACCGGGCAAACCGGACAGGAACATATTGAGATGATTGTTCGGGGTGACTTGAGTGAAACCATTCTCAACAAGAAAAACGTCTCCATTTGGTACGCATTTCGAGGCGAGGCCCGAAACAGAGCAGCAATCGCTGCGTTTTCAGATACCCGCGACGCCAAGCTTCGGAACTTGGTTTTCAACGCTTTCGCTCGAATTGCAAAAGAAACTGGCACGGAACACCCTAATCAAGTTGCCAGGGACGCCACGCACGGCACACTCGCAATGCTCGAAGGCATGTGGACTGATTACCTACTCCACCCGGATTCATTTGACCGCGACGAAGCAATGAGAATTGTTTTCCGGTTTCTGCGCGCATTGTTCCCAATGCACTTTGACCTGAATGGCGCAGTGTTGTCTGAGTAGAGATCGCGAAAGGTTTCCTGTCTGGCCAGCGCCCAGATGGACGATCCTATCTTTCAGTCAACATCGTGGAAGCAGAGCGATGAATGGACCGCAGCGGATTTAGGTAAACTTTGCACGCTTCGGAAAAGCGGCCTCAGTCTGCATATCGCGCTTTCTCTGATCAAGGTGGAGCGGCACAGCCCACGGTACCACCCACAGAAACCCGTGGCAAAAAACAGTGGCGAAAGGCGGGAGTGAGTGGCGGTGCTGCCAGCCGAATGCAAACCAGTCTCCACATGGACAGAATGGCTGTCCCTTAATCGGCACAGAGACCCCGCCACTCGGCAAGTGCGGCGGCCCGGTTCGACTTGAAGTTTGGTCTGGAGGAAAGCGCGCGCTCCGAATTGAACAGGTTATAGATCGAGGCACGGACGGCGACGAATTTTTGTAAACTTCGCATCCGCCGGAAGCGAAGCATCGCCCGCTCTCGTCGTCGGAACGGCAGATGTGAATTCTCAGCGCGATCGTTGAGCCAGCGCCCCGTTTCCTGGCGATGGTCGGCACCGATATCTTTCAAGGCAAGTCCGTATGACCGGAGCCGGTCGGTCACGATTACGTCAGGTCGGCCACGCTTCCGCATTGCTTTTCTTAGGAATTTCAATGCCGCTTTCTAATCTCTGGTCTTGGTGACAATGCTTTCGAGCACCTCGCCGTCGTGATTCACAGCCCGCCACAGATAGTGTTTTTCGCCGTTGATCTTCACGAACATCGCGTCCAGATGCCTTCGCCACTGGCTCGACTTCATCCCCTCGACCCGTCGTTTTCTGATCTCGTTGGCAAACATAGGCCCAAACCTGTGCCACCAAAACCGAACGGCTTCATGGCTCACGTCGATGCCGCGCTCATACAGCAGATCTTCCACATTCCGAAGCGACAGTGGGAACCGAACATACAGCATCATCGCCAGACGGATGATTTCTGGACTGGTTTTGAAATAGCGAAACGGCGATCGTTGGGTCATGGTGCGACGCTACAAAACCGCCCTTCCCGCCTCAAGTCAGTTTGCTTTGACAGTGCCTGTATGCACCATCGATGAACAAGTCTTGACGGTCTGCGCCACCTTCCAGATCGAAGTACTGATAGCGAATGTCTGTGTTGTTAACCGCGGCCAGTGGATTTGACGCGTTTTCCTCGGCATTGGTGGCAGAAGCCATCACGAGAAACGTTGAAGTTAAGACTGCCAGATGAAAGGAGATGCGGGTCATCGCACA
Source organism: Ruegeria sp. BC6 (assembly GCF_056539185.1). Classification (NCBI taxonomy): domain Bacteria; kingdom Pseudomonadati; phylum Pseudomonadota; class Alphaproteobacteria; order Rhodobacterales; family Roseobacteraceae; genus Ruegeria; species Ruegeria sp. BC6. Next base: position 3,713 of record NZ_JBQFUM010000001.1, on the reverse strand, counting down.
CCTTGGAAAAATTCATGCGACCAGTCAGACGGCGGCGCTTAGGCACCGCCGTCTCAAGTTCGTCATTGCCAGCTTGAAAAGACTTCTCGGGCCAATTCGCTTTCGGGCCTGAGATTTTCAATTCCTTCATAAGGGACACCCTTGCCGAGCGGTTTGTGAGGGTGCTTCACGATGGTTTTCTGATGGCGCTTTACCATGTCTTGGAAAGACGCCCCGGACCACAGTGAATACCCGACAAGCGGATGTTCTTCACGGGGATCGCGATAGACATTGAAGACAGGGGCCGCCGCGCCTGGCTGACCGGGGGCTGGCAGATGCATCTTGAACTCTTGCTTCACCACCGAACGCAATACTGGCCCTTCGTACACATAGACGTAATCGCGGCGCGAATTGCCTTCTCCCTCGAGCAACAATGCCGTCTGATCGATGCCATCAATCACCCGGTCGCGTGGAATGTGGTCTGTCGCGCCCGCGATCCGGGCAAATGTAGAAAACAAATCCGAGACATGAACGATGTCACCTGCCGCACTGCCCGCTTCGATTGCACCGGGCCACCGGATGAACGCATCAGTTCTCACACCGCCTTCAAGGTGCTGTGTCTTTCCGCCGCGATAGATCAGTTGGTTTAGGCCGGAAGTCCCCTCATAATGATACATCAAGCCATTGTCAGCCATGATCATGACGACGGTGTTATCCGCCTTGCCGGTTTCATCCAGCTTGGCCAAAACCTCGCCGATCCAACCGTCTAGAACCTGCAATTTGTCCGCATGGAAGCCGCCGTTGCGAGATACGGCCTGCTCAGGATAAGCAAAGTTCAGCGGATAGAGTGGCCAGTATTGCATAAAGAATGGCGCGTCCTGCGAAGCCAGCCGCTCCAGCTGCTCCAATGCTTGAAGCTGATAGCGCAAGTTCATTTCCTCGTATTTCGCCTGGGTCCATTCTTCGCCGGGCTCCATTTCGACTTCGCGAGCCAGACTACCCGCTTCACCTTCTACGCCGGTCACAAGGCCATAGGGTTTGAACCGCTCGTCCAATTGAAATTGGTTGGACTGCCCTGACCAATGGTAACCAAGCATATTGTTGGCGACCATCGCATCACGTGTCATCAAGCTCAGCTGAACCTGCTGATGCAAGGGAAAAGCCGCCCAGTCGAAGCCCTGATTGTGCGGATAGGCCTGTTCAATATCGCCTTGGTGCCATTTCCCGACGTGCGCGGTGTTGTACCCTACTTCCTTGAGGATTTCGGCGATGGTGACTTCCTCGGACGCAAGACCTTCGCCGACCAGGGCGACCTTGACCTCTTCCACGCCCGCGCGCACCGGATGTCGACCGGTCAACATCGCCGTTCGAGTCGGTGTGCAGGATGGCTCCGTGTACATTCGCATCAAAGACATGCCTTCTGTGGCAAAGTCATTGATGTTGGGCGTATCGAAACCGGTGACATAGTTCATCGTCCGGTTGCCCATTTGACCGAAACTCACATCGTCAATCAGAATGTAGAGAATGTTGGGTGGTTGTCCTCCATTCGCGCCACGGATCTCGGCAAGCTTAACTTCTACCTCCGCATCCTGAGCATCCCATTGCTCGCCAAACTGCGCGCGGAGAAACTCGAACTCGCCGTCGTGTATGATAGGCGCTTCTTGGGCAAAACCCGCGCCAGAAATCAGCACCATGGCTGTGGCATGTTTCAATTTTGATCTCATCGGTTTCCCTTCCCCTATTTGAATTATATCTTCCCTGCACGCCGCAGCGATTCAGCAATTTCATCCCGAAGACCATCCAAAGACTCGCGGATGTCGCGGGCAATCGTGTACGACCGACTTCTCGGCTCAGTGTTCACGGAGAGGTACTCGTCACTTAGAAGCTGATAGTCTCGGCAGATTTCATCGAAAACGGTGTCCGCCCGCCTTAGGTCCGCAATCGCGGCCCGATGGTTGGGAAACAGGATATCAAGGGCGATGCCTTTCATTTCGGAGCTCGTTCAATGGATCAACTGGTTTAGGGGAGTGTTGGACGAATTCACTTTTAACAATAGGTATATCGGGGCATAATACGGTGTAATCAGATGCGTAACTTACTGAAAATATGGGTTTAACCAAAAACACATCTTCTCCACTGAATGAAAGCGGTTCACCTGCTGCAAAAGATGTTCGGGCGGCACTTCAGCGGCTTATCAGGTCTTCGACTTTCACGGGCTCGCAGCGCTTGCAGGACTTTCTGGTGTATGTGGTTGAAGAGTCGCTCAATGGTCGGGCCGATGATATTCGTGCCAAGACCATCGCAATGGATGTTTATGGTGGGACCCTGTCAGAGATGTCGCGCCGTGAAAACGTGGTTCGGGTCGATGCTGGTCGCCTGCGCCGAAAGCTTGCTGAATATTACGCTGCCGACGGGCAGGACGAGAAAACGGTGTTTGAACTCCCAAAGGGTGGTTACGCACCTCGGATTTTGAGAAGCGGCTTCGAACCGGCACAGCCCGAATTCTCAGAGCTGGAAACCAGTGCGCGCGCATGGGCTCGGCCAGGTGTTGGGATTATCGGGATTATCATTTTAGGCTATGTTGCTGTTGCTTTTTGGATGAGCTCGACAAAGCAGGATCTTCCGACTGATTTATCCGTAGATGGCCTGAGCCGTGACGAGCGCAGCGCAATTTTTGGCGCATCCCCAATGCGTCTACAGGCTGTAAATCTAGCCAATACTGGTCGAGACCTGATCTTTCCGGCTTTGGAACCTGCGCGTCTTGAAGCGGCCCTGACCATATTCAAGGGGGCAATTGAAAACGACGACAGCTATTTCGGCGGCTATGCAGGTACTGCTCAGGTCGCTGCGACAATTGCTGTACTTACATCCGATACCGACTTGGCTCAGGACATGTTGAACTATGCCGATGCTCAAGCCAAACGGGCCATCGAGTTGGCTCCGGAAACGGGTTGGAGCCAATCCGCAATGGCCTGGGTCAACTTTGCCAAGGGAAACTGGCCTGAGGCAATAGAATTTGCACAAAGAGCGCAACGTTTGGCACCACACGACGTACATGTGTTGGAGTTCGTGTCGCTGGTCCTGCTTTATTCTGGTTCATTCGAACAAGTCATAGCAATTAGCGAGGACGCACTCTCAAAAATTGAGCTAGAACGGGCTTATGTGTTTCAGAATGCGATGGGGTCAGCAAAATTCCATCTGAAGGACTATGAAGGTGCTGTGTCAGCCTTTGAACAAGTAACGGAGAAAGGCGGCCCTGTCGGACCTGTCTCCGTTGCTTACCTAATGGCGTCACATCAGATGTTGGGGAATAAGGCTCAAGCTCAGTCTCTATCAGAACAACTGTCACGCGAGTGGCCGGACAGTCGCGTGGATGCACTGTTTAAGAAACTTTTTGCAAATCCGAAATATGGGCAAGACCTCGGTGACGCCATGAGACAAGCCAATTGGATTCCACCAAATTAGGAGTGTGATTTCGCATTGCGACCGCTTGAGTTTCTCTCAACGGCATTGAGACCGAATGCTCAGAAATTGCACCATGTCCGCTTCATTCGAATTCCTGCCATTCGAACATTACGCAGCGTTGGTCAAAATGGGCTCAAGGCAGACGTTCGCTCACCTACGCTCAATGACTGCATTGCGGTGCCGATTCAACTGATCGCCGCAACACACTCTTGGAACTTCTCTGCGGGTGAGAAGTAATTCAAGGTCTTTCTGGGTCTTTCGTTGAGTTC